>JBGAGF010000030.1:0-84094 GCA_044226855.1 Aggregatilineales bacterium | reverse complement strand
CGAACTTTGGAACTGCGTTATCAAAACCTTTGGCGCAAGTCAGGTGATGGGGACTAGTTCGTCAAAAGGATACTGTTTTTTGTGAGGTGTAGGACGATGTTCGTGGTACAGAATGTGGGACGATGTCCTTGCACACGACAAAGCGGGTCTGTGTTGCGTGAGGGTTGGACGGATTGTCGCGGTTAGGGTAGTGATTGAGTGATAAAGAACAATAGAAACGCTACAACGCTGCCAACCAGCTTGTCAGCGACGGCACGAACACGCTGACTTACGACAACAACGGCAACATGACCAGCGATGGAGTAAACAGCTACACATCGTATGATAGGGCAAATAGGTTACTACAAGTCACAGATGGCACGAACACGACGACCCACAGTTATGATGGTCTCGGAAACCGGATCAGTCAGGATGTCAATGGACTACTCACCCGCTATCTGCTCGACATGCAGCCGGGACTGACGCAGGTGATCGCCGCGACAACCGGAGGCAGCACCGACCGCTACGTGCACACGCCACGAGGTATTCACGCTATGAAAAACAACGCCGGAGCGTGGATTTGGACGACGCAAGATGGCTTGGGCAACGTGCGCCAAGAGTTGAGCGATGGGCTTGCAGTAAACGGCGTACGGAGTTACGAACCGTTCCTGCCTCCGTTTGACGAGCAGGGCAGCTTCGGGATGCCATTCGGGGCGATGGGTGAGATGGTCGATGTGAGTGGACTGGTGTATTTGCGGAATCGCTATATGAGTACAGCGTTGGGGCAGTTCATTAGTCAGGATTTCTTAGAGGGTAGTAATCGGTACTGGTACGCCAATGGGAATCCAATCAATTGGGTGGATAAAAATGGCCTGCAAACACAACCCATTGGACGTACACCGGGCGGTGATGCCGCTGGTTATGCACCCGGTGTAGGGGGATTAGGTGGCGGTGAAGACATCATTGGATCGGCGCTAGACCTCCTGTTTGGAGGCATAATCGGTGGGATAATAGTCGGTATAAACAAATTAACTAGTGGTCTCCACCCCTCTGCAACTACTGGATACGATGACTCTAATATCAGCTCGGGAGGTCAGTTTGGCGGAGGACCATCAAATTTAGATTTGATCTTGAGAGATTTTGCAGAAAATGCGGATAGTATAAAAGGTAAATTTGACGAGCAAAGAAAGGTAGCTGAAATATGTAGTACGGGTTTGTGCGGTGCAGGACTTAAGTATCTCCTAAACACCTTCATAGGTGGCAATACTCAAACACAAACTAATACCGATACGCAAACTAAAACAAGAGAAAATGAAGACGATTGTGATGATAATCTTGACAATACAAGTGCTGCAATTAAGTACGCTACAATTGCAAGGGAGAAATACTATCTACCTGCCAGCATCGGAACAGCTACTAAAGACGGGAATATATATATAGCTGTAGCGGTAACGCGCATGAAAGATGGCAGTGGAAAATGTCGTGAATATGTTGGAATAAGTAATGCGGACGGCAAAAAATGGAATGCTGAGAGACGAGCAGTGTGGGCAACTGCAAGTAGTAAAATTGTTGCAATTGCTGAGAGTTACGGAGCAGCACCAGTTTTTGGGAGTCAAGGCATAGTGACGTATGATCCGGGTGTGCAAGGACATGCGGAAATGAATTTATACAATAATTTGCTTATTAAACCCCGTGCAATGGGAGTTACACAAGCGCCATGTGGCTTAAATCAACCAGATGGAGGGAAAATCAGGCTACATGCTCGTCGCGTATTCGTAGTAGTTGGAAGAATACAACTCTCGCCTATTATGATGTAGAAAGAGATAATGAAGGAATAGCACATGTTGTTGGGCCGTTAATCTTTCGATAGTATCCTATTCGATTTTGGTCGATCAAACCAACTTGATCGACCAAAATTGTCTAGTTAATTCTCATATAGAGGAGTCTCATGCTAAATAATCTTGATGAGTGGAAAAAATTGGAAGGTACAAACACAGCAAGTTTGCTTCTGACGCTTGTTGATGATGATGAAAAACTACAGAAGGCAGCTAATGAAGCATTAGACTATTCATTACTAAATGTTGGCGCTGATCGACCTGAAAATTATGGAGATCCTAAAATTCTTCTCGAAAATGATCTAATCTTACAGGTAATCCCCATACTAATTCATATAATCTCCGAAGACACATTTAATTCATTGTCGAAATATTGCGCCTTAGGCTTATTATGGGATATGTATAATTTTGCACTTACGGATGAAGCCAAAGAAGTCAGTCTGGAAAAAACAGAAACCATCCGCCAATTAATAAATTCAAGCGAATTTGTTGTTAATAATACACGCTATTCTCAAGACCAAGACATACATACTCGCGCCCAAATGTTATTAGAATTAATCAAAAACGATAAATAATTTATTGCGAAATTTATAGTATAGTAATTTACCGGTTTTTGAAGTATGTTTTTCCCGTAATTTAACCGGTTCTACTGCCGTGCGGGACAGGCTGGAGCTACACAAGTGGCACTGACCACGTATCCCAGATGAGCCACCCGCACGGTGGGCAGGACTGACCCTGTACTGTATCCAGTGCCAGCGAGCACGTAACACGAGGTCAGGCGCGGTTCGCCCGCTGTAGAACCCCTTTTGTCCGTTTTTTGCCCCAAAGGACAAATCATGATTCCTTCCTTATACACATTATTCGTCGGGGTGGACATCGCGGCGGCGAGTGCCAGCGTGTCGTGGCAAACGCTCGACAGTGCGCCGTGTCCACCGCTGGAGATCGCTCAAACCAAAACTGGTTGGCGTGAACTGCAAAAGAAACTACGGGCAACCGGTCATCTGCCGGAGCAAACATTGGTGGTTGTTGAGGCGACGGGCAGTTATTGGATGAATTTGGCGCTGGTTCTGCATGAAGCCGGTTTCCATGTGAGTGTGATTAACCCACTTCAAGCGCACGGTTTTGCGCGTGCTCTGCTCAAACGGGGTAAAACCGACGCGATTGACGCGCAAACTTTGACGCAACTCGCAGCCGTTTTGCAGCCAACTCCTTGGACACCGCCACCGCCGATCTACGAAGAACTGCGGCAGCGGCTCATCCAGCGCGATGCCTTTTTGGATATGCGCGTACAAGAATCCAACCGACTCCATGCTCTGAAACAGCGTTCGACGGTGATTGAGCCGGTGCGTCAACGCACGAAAGATCTGATTGCTTATCTTGATGCCCAAATAAAAGAGTTGGAACGCGAGATTGCTGCGGCACTGCGTCAAGACCACGATTGGGCAGAGGCGGCCCAACGGTTGTTGAGTATCCCTAGTATTGGAGCGGTTACAACCGCGTGGCTGCTGGTGAGCACCTTGAACTTCACACTGTGTGAAAATGCAAAACAACTCAGTGCCTACGCCGGGTTAGCACCCTATCCGCACCAGTCAGGGAGTAGTGTTCGCAGGCGCAACCGAATTGGTCATGCTGGTCATGGGCACCTGCGGCGCAAGCTCTATATGGCTGCCATTACGGCAGCCCGCGTCGATCCTGTATTCAGGGACTTTTACCAGCGCTTGAAGGCCACAGGCAAGAAAACCAAAGTAGCGTTGTGTGCGGTCGCCCGGAAACTCCTCTGTCTTGCTTGGACATTGGTCACCAAGAAACGCATGTTTGATCCCTCTTTCGGGCGTAACCTCTCGCCGGAACCCGCTGCTGCTTGACAAACAACACTGTATCTGGGATAGAGCTAATCGCTTACTCTGAGAGGTTTTGGTCGCAGGCTGAATACCGACATTCGCGATAAAAGAATTGATCCAATAGAGATAAGGAAAGTGATATGGACAAAGATCAAGCTATTCAAGTTATTATATATGAATGCCAAGAATTAGGTGGTTTCTTCGTCAAGCTACGTGCTAAGAGAGAGTTTGATTCTTACCGACTCAAAAAGTTGATCGATGCTATTCAAATCTATCGGGATGCTATAATTGGGGAAGATTGTATTAATCGTCGTGTGGCAGGTAGTTTATTCTATATTGCCACATTATTGCAAAGTGTGACACAGCATTCTGAGAAACATAATTTGCCGGATAAAGAAACATTCTCAAGGGCCAATGCGGAACTATGGGACTTGGTTGAATCCCTGATATGATATTTGAAGTGCAAGTTCTTGTTTCATATACAGCTTTCTCCCTTCTCAACCCTACTCTTAATTGATCTGACCCTCAGATCAACCTAACCAACTTGGAAGAGCCTGCACACCGCAGGCTTTTTCATTTTCGGCCTCACTCAAGTCGTGCGTGAAGCACGGAAACGCAGCACGTTAGATATGCGCTTAAGAATCAAAAAACAACCACAATTGACCGCTTGGATGGATTAAAACTGAGAAGGCGGTATGCTAACGCGCGAACCAATAAGGCTTATATTCAAGAAAGATATTATATCGTGCGCCGCCCCAACGCGCTATAAATTGGGGGAGTTGTTTTGCCGATAACATGAAACAATAGGCGCTCGATTGCATGACATTGAGTCTCGAAAGGGGATCAAGATGAGCTTTGATTTGAAGGGCAAAGTGGCGGTGGTGACCGGTTCCAGCCGCGGTGTGGGCAAGGGAATTGCCCTCAGTTTGGGCGAAGCAGGCGCGACGGTGTATGTCGTCGGGCGAACCGACGCCACCCACAAAGCGACAGTGCCGCTGTCTGGAACAGTCGAGGATACGGCCAAGGAAGTCACAGCAACGGGCGGTGTCGGCATCGCTGCCCGTGCCGATCTGCGGGATGATGCCCAGACCGAAGCGCTGTTCCAGCGGGTGCAATCCGAACAGGGACGGCTTGATATTCTGGTGAATTCAGCATGGGCAGGCTATGAAGGGCTACATGATATGTCGGATTTCCCCCTTAACCAGCCCTTCTGGGAACGCCGTTTATCCTATTGGGATGACAATCTGTTCGCCACCCGCGCCGCTTATATCGCCAGCGCCCTCGCCGCCCGCATCATGGTCAAGCAGGACAGCGGGCTAATCGTCAATATTTCCAACAATGTCGATCAACGCCAGCCGGGCGACCGCAGTGCCGCCTACTACAATGCCAAGCACAGCCTGCATATTTTAACTGCCGATCTGGCTGATGAACTGCGCGCGAACCACGTCACGGTCGTCTCGCTCTGGCCGGGACTGGTGCGAACCGAAGGCATCATGCTTCATGAGAAGTATATGGATTTGTCCAACAGTGAGTCGCCGCAGTTTACAGGTCGTGCGGTGGCCGCACTGGCGGCTGATACTGATGCGCTCAAGAAGTCAGGCCGTTCGTGGTGGGTATCTGACCTCGCCAGCGAGTACGGCTTCACCGACATTGACGGTAAGGTCTATGTGCCACTGTGGAAACCGAAGTGATCAACGTCGTAGAGGACAGGACATAAACCCTGTCCTCTAGCCTTGCCTTCACCGATAAACGCGCTATACTCATCTCCATCTTCTCGTCCGATGTATGCTCCAGTCCAAGCCGAACTGGAGGTTAGGGGGAACCGTCCACCAAACTGGCTGATCTGTTTGCACAAACTACACCTTCACCCGCCCGTCCGCGCGCCTCCATTAATTCCTCAATTCACTGTTTTTATCGTTCGCCTAAACCACGGCGAGTTTGTTTTTATTTCCTGTATCAACGCGCCCTCAATCAACATGGCGCACAGCCTTCCATGACATTAGCCAGCGTGGAAGAATAACCATTGGCTGAAAGGAGCAATGTTTAAATGTCAACTTTGCAAGCAGGTTACACCCACTAGAACCAAAGCCCAGCGGATCGTGCTCGAAATACGGCCCCGCACCTATAAGAAGCCGCCAGAAACGCGTCTCGCAAACAATAAATGGATTAAGATCAAGAAGGATTGGTCTGATCTGCCAAATCCCAGCGGCTATGAAACCGTCAGGGAAATAATCGCCTGCCCCGTATGTGCCGCCGCCTATAATCTCCAAAAAGATAAGGCCTAAACGCCTTACGCTTCTCCAAGCCCGCGTGAAAAGTGGTGTTTCACGCGCATTGATCGTTATCGGATAGGAATCAAAACGGGGTGAGTGACTCGCCCCGTTTTGTGTTTTCTATTGGCCTAGTGAATGGTCGAATATCTCCCGAAAACCCTCTATCAATATGAATGGATTCCCTTCCCCCATAGTAACAGGGGAAGGGCTAGGGTTAGGGGTCGAACTATCGACTAATGACCGTTTAGCCCTTGGCGACGTTCCACACACCACCGACGCCTTCACCAGCCGTATCACCGGGGACATGATCGTCCTTGAAGTAGTACAGTGGCATATCGTTGTAGGTCACCTGAAGCTTGCCGCTTTCCAGCTTGATGGTGCCGAGCTTGCCGGTCAGGCCAGCGCCCGCGACCAGTTTGTCTTCCGCGCCGACAGTATAGGCAGGCCACGCCTTGGCGCAGTCGCCGGTGCAGGTGCTGACGCCAGCGGTGTCATTCTTGAAGGTGTAGAGCGTGCCGCCGTCATTTGAGACGAGGAATTCGCCCAGAGCATCGGTCTTACTCACTGCGACAGTCTCAGGAGCAACGGTGTACCACACATCGCCCACGCCTTCACCGGTCGCGTCACCGATAGCAGCATCCTTAACATAATAGTACAGCGGCCAACCATTATAGGTCACCTGAATGGTGCCATCAGCGCGGGTGAATGTACCCCACTTGCCTTGCAGGTTGACGCCGGGGACAATCGCGTCCGCGCTCTCAACAGTCAGGGGCGGCCAGTTGGTGGCGCACTTATCGACGCAGGTGCTGGTGTCAGGGGTATCTTTGGTGAACATGTAGAGGGTCATGCCCTTGGGGCCAGTCAACACAGTGCCGACGGTGGGCAGCTTGATGGCCGCGACGGTCGCCGGAGGAACAATCCACCAAATGTGGCCCACGCGGTCGCCGGTCATATCGCCAGCCTTCTCGTCCTTGAACCAGTAGTAAAGCGGTTGACCGTTATAGGTCACCTGTAGCTTGCCGTCGTCGCGGGTGGTAGTTCCGAAGACACCGGGAATCGCTTCGTCAGCTTTGACGGCATCAGCGCTGTCAACGGTCAGTGGTGGCCATGCTTCGGCGCACTTGCCGTTGCAGACGCTCTTATTGAGTGTGTCGGCTGGATAGGTGTACAGGGTCATGCCCTTAGCGCCGACCATGTACTCACCGCGCGTTTCCGACTTGGCAAGACTAACGGTATACTCATCCTGCGCCATCGCCGGAATGACGCTGATCAATAGGACTGCCAGTAAAAATAATACGATACGACGAGACTTAACCATTTTACCCTCCATAACGGTATATGCGATTGGGGGGCTGTTTGTCGCCCACCTAACATGTTAATCGTCAGGATTTTGCATTTTGGATTGCGGATGTTTGGCAATCTCTTTACAGCAAGCGGCGGAAACTGTTAGACTGTTGGTGTGGAGCGAGGACTCATGCAGTTTCAATTTGACGATTTGGATACAATGAAGCGCATCGCCGCCCGTGACCAGCAGGCGTTCCGGGCGTTATATCAAGAATATGGGAAGGCTGTTTACAGTCTGGCCTACCATATGCTGCAAAATTCGACCCTTGCTGAAGAGGTCGCGCAGGATACGTTTATCAAAGTCTGGCAGAGCAAAAGCCAGTGGGATCCAGCCAAGGGCAAACTCAAAAACTGGCTGCTGACCATTACCCAATTCACAGCCATTGACCGTCTGCGGCAGGAACGCCGCCAACCGGATCTGCACCCTGAGTCGATTGACGAGATGGCCGAGGAAATTCCGGCTTATGCCAGCGAGTCGCTCTGGCGGGATGGCACGACCCTGCGCCTACTGGTGCAGCAGCTCCCTGAAGAGCAAGCCCAGCTCATCGGCCTCGCCTTTTTTAAGGGTATGAGTCATGGTGACATCGCCGAGGTGACGCATATCCCATTAGGCACAGTGAAGACCCGATTGCGAACCGGATTACAAAAATTGCGTGAATTATGGATCGAATCGGTGCAGCAAACATCTAAATCAGGGTAATTGATCGTATAATACTGTAGGAAGCGAGTTCGAGTAGGGGCGTATGAGTTCTAAGATCACCGTCGCAGCCGCCAACCGCTGCGATGCCATTCGAGAGTTAATTCCAGAATATGCTTTTGGACTAACTGACGCAGAGCAAACGCGCTTTGTCGAGTCGAACCTTGCCAACTGCGCCGACGCCGCTGCCGAATTGGCGGATTTTCAACGTCTGCAGGCCGAGATGCGTGCCGACGTTGCCCAGATCGAACCCCCCTTGAGCCTCGAAAGCAAGTTGATGGCGGCCATCGCTGAACCCCTTCCGCAGCAGCCTGCCCGAGCTGAGCCGGTCGTTCTGCCGCGCCGCCGTTCCATTCCCGTCGGATGGCTGGTGGCGGCTGCCGCGATCATCGTGCTGCTCGTGACCAACGGCTACTGGTTAACCCGCGTCAATGACCTGAACACCGTCAACCAGAAGCAGGCCGAACTCATCGCCCAAACCACTACGGTGGGCGACAATCCAGCCTTTGTCCTAACCAGCACCAGCGGCTTGCGTTGGGTACGCCTGCCCCCTGCCGAAGAAAACGCCGATACCTCCGCCTTCCTGATGTGGAACGCCGAAAGCAAAATCGGCCTGCTCTATGCCCACGGCTTTCCCAAACTCTCGGTCGGCAAGACTTATCAACTGTGGCTGACGCGTGGCGAAACCCGCAAGAGTGTCGGCACCTTCACCGTGGATGAAGAAGGCAAGGGCGCGTTCCTCTTTAAGAGCGAAACCCCGATTGACGAATTCACGTGGGCACGCATTACCGACGAACCCGCCGATGGTAGCGCACAGCCCACCGGCCCGATTGTCGTCATTGGCAAGCTCTCCACCTAATCTAATTCGTCATGTTGTAGGGGCGCAAGGCTTGCGCCCGCATTTCTCTTAAATCCACATCAAACCCTCACAGCCAAATTCCCGCAATCGGATTACAATAACAGCAGCTTATCAAGCGATGCCGCTTTGCGGAAAGGATAGCATCATGTCCCGTCGGTTTATGCTTCAGCAGATCATCTTCGCCATTGGTCACGACATGTGGGTGATGGATGAACACGGCGAGAAAGTGTTCCTGATCGACAACAAAACTGTCGCGCTCCGCAAAACCTTTATCATGTACGACATGCAGCATAACGAGGTGCTCAAAATCCAGCGCCAACCGCTGCACCTGCACAAAACCATCACCGTTGAGCATCAGGGGAAGGAAATCGCTCAGGTGCAGAAGGCATGGCTCACCATTTTGCGCGACAAGTGGAATATCCAGATTCCCGGTGGCGAGGACTTGGTGGCGCAGGGCGACATCCTCAACCACGAGTACAGCATCACCCGCGGCGGACAGTCCGTCGCTCACATCTCTAAAGCGTGGCTGACCATCCGTGAAAGCTACGGCATCGAAGTCTTTGACGAACCCCAGAGCGCCCTGATGATCGCGCTCGCCGTCGCCATCGACGAAATGATGCACGAAGAAGAACATCACGAAGCCACCGAGCACCACGACAAGTAGCACAGCATTAAAGCCCTCACTGTTACTACGGGGAGGGTTTGGGTGGGGTAGTCTTGAATATTTCGATAACACAATCAGCTTGATAGCGTTGTTGATTGGTCGCCGTCCTCGTCCCGCTCGAACAATGTCTCAGGTTTCCAGCGTTTGAGCGCTTCGATTGCCTCTGTAGTCCCAACATAATAAAGCGATTTTGCAGCCATGTGAGCAACCGTTGGACTGTAGTGATAACCAGCACCTTTATCATACAAACGATCAATAAGATTACTGACAATGTAATCACGTAAATCGAGATCCTTTGACTGCGCTCCTAGATAACCCAATCTTTGGGATGCAGTCGTTCGCACCGTATCGTTTTCGTGTCCTAATAATTCAAACATGCGGTCGGCAATTTCGCGTTCAGTGCCGACTTGACCAATTGCACCAACGGCTTGCATTCGGCGAGGCCAAGTACTGCCTTCATTGACAATGCGATAAAGTGCTGGCAATGCGAGTTCACTTTTGAGGTTACTCAGTGCAAATAGGGCATCATCGAATGAGCTACGATGGAGCGGGTCGCTATCCTCTTTTTCAAGTAATGGGAGTATTTCAGAAACAACCAAATCATCACCTAACCGACCTAACGCCAAAATAATAGAGGATTTGGCGTTGTTATCTGATTCTTCATGTAGTCGATTGAGTAATGCTTTTACAATGTGCCTACCTTTAAAAATCTGTAACGCCCATGCTGCTTGACTTCTTGTCCCTTCATCTTCGTGATGGAGCAGTTCAATGAGGCACTCAATAGCTTTTTCATTCCTCAACAGCATCAAAGAGTGAATAGCCTGACGACGAATTTTGCTTTCTTGACGTAGGGTAGTGTTGATGAGTGCGTTAATACTGGACTCTGTATTGATATATCCCAACGCATTCGCAGCCATTTCTGCAATAAGGAGATCATCGTCATCGAGACATTGAATGATTTCAGCCTCGGCCCGCCGCACGGCCTCATGCGATAGTGATACTAAAGCCGATAGTCGAATATCAGGATTATCACTTTTCAGGAGATCTGTGAACGCTACCAAGTGATCAAGTTGAAATTGAATATGCTCTTTCTGAGAGGACTCGGCATATTTGAAGCTAATATCGTGGAAGACAAATAAAGAGCAAATTTGTAGGTTTAAATCAGTACTATGAATAGCTTGGAGTATCTCTTGGAATACTTCGGCCTTACGTTTACGATGATTCCAGAACGTTTCCGCTAGCCCTGAAAGTCCATATGAGTCATGGTCATAAGTACTTCGAAAATATCCCAATAAAGCGGGTACAACACGAAGATCACCTGTTTCACCCAATCCAACGCGTAGGGACGATGCGATGTGAGGTTCATTAGCATTTAAGAGCTTGATCAAAGTCGGAACGACTTCAGGACGTTTTGTACTACCGAGTGCGTGTACAACTGCACTTCGAACCCAATTATCAGGGTCACCGAGCATTTCTAAAAGCCTTTGGCAAGCTGTATCACTGTTATCGATGCCCAATCCCTCTGCTGCAGCAGAGCGAACGGTAGACGCTTCATATCTTGATGCCTCAAGCAGCATTTCAAGAGTCTGCTGTGTCTTATATTTTCCAAGCGTAATTGCCGTGAATCGACTCGTAGCGTTATAGTCATCCACAAACAAAAGTGGATACAGATCAGGAGCGATATCAGCGTCACCAATTTTGCTCAGTGCTTCAACAATAGTAACTTTGGGAGTGGTAGGGTTTTTCAAGGCTCTTAGTAGGTATGGTAGTGCCCGTTTATCAGGATTGCCATTCAACGCTACTGCTGCCGCAGAAACCAACTCTTCGTCATTGCTTTCTAGAAAATGAATGAAATGAGGAATAAGTTCGGGATCGTGAAAATCATCGAGCGTCAAAATAATGTAGCGGCGAGACGCAATTTCTTTTTCAGAATACAAAGCCTCTAACAGTCCCGATATAGCTGCTTTCCCCAATTGCGACAAAGCTCGACACGCATGTTGCATAACATGAGGACTCTCATCATATAAAGCAGAGATAACTGCATCCAAGGTTTCCGGAGTACCCAAGTTTACATATTCCGTTATTGCCTCGTCTCGAACTCGCCAATCTCGCTTATCATGAAGCATTTCATTTAATTGATCTAAAGTATAGTCAGACACTCTTTTACCTCTCCAATCTCGGATGGGAAATTAGTGCAGATCATTTCGACTTTTAGTGTAATTCTTTGAACTTGTGTGTTCCTATCACACGAGCACCAGCTTAAATAGCCCCTCAAGCCATTTTTCAACCGTCCATCAACCTTACTACCCCGCCCCGAACACGAGTTCGCATATTTGTGCTAAAATACCAGTAACCAATATAAATAAGGTGGTACCATGCAGAAACACCGGATTTACACGATGACTTTCGCCAGCGTCTATCCTCTTTACATCACCAAGGTCGAGCGAAAAGGCCGCACCAAAGCCGAAGTCGATGAAGTAGTGCGCTGGTTGACCGGCTATACTCAGGGCGAACTCGAAGCACAAATCGAAAAACAAACCGACTTTGAAACCTTCTTTGCAGAAGCGCCCCAGCTCAACCCGTCGCGGTCTTTAATCAAAGGCATGATTTGCGGTGTCCGCATCGAGGAAATCCAAGAAACCACCATGCGGGAAATTCGCTATCTCGACAAATTAGTCGATGATTTGGCCAAGGGCAAAACGATGGAGAAGGTCTTGCGCAAGGTCTAGAACTTCGGCCATGAACGCGCAAAATATCGCCCCAAACCATTTCCCAACCATCCATCAACCGCACGAACCCCATCTCTCCCTCAAAACGGTTGGTGGATTGGTCGCGAAAGAGTTACATTTTGGTAACCCATTCGGCTCCATTTTCCCTTAAAATAAAACTATCTCTGTATTCTCTTGGCCTGAGTGAAATCTCGTGCCATCACTGAAAGTAACGTATCAAATACATCGTATTACTCCCTTCCCCTGTTGCTATGGGGTTCAGGAGACGACACTTTTGAAAAGTGCTGTCTTTTCTGTCTAAGTTCCCCCTCTGCCATGTAATGGAGAGGGGGTTAGGGGGTGAGGATTTGACCGAGAAACTTCAAAACTGTCGTGTGGTGAATGCTATGGGGGAAGGGCTGGGGTTAGGGGTATGCTCTGCGGTTCAAATGTCTTTTTCTTCTCTTTCTTGGTGTCTTTGTGGTGAAAATGTATTGAGTTTGGATTGCCGCCATCGCCGCCGCCATTTTCCCTCCGCCGCCACCGCCATTTGCAATATCGAAGGCGCTTGGAATTTGCAGAATTTGTGGTTTTTGCAGCATTTAACTCCCTTCCCCTGTGTTTTGGGGGAAGGGTTGGGGTTAGTGCTAGTTCGGAACACAGAGTTTGAATCTTTCTCCCCTCGCCCTGAGGGAGAGGGGCTGGGGGTGAGGGTTGAAAGCGCAATATATTCCAACCTTTGCCCCCGAATTAGCATTAGGGGTACTTGATGTAGGCTGCTGTTATGGCAATCTTGGCGGCGGACATACCAGCAGCCAATTGCCGCGACTCCAGCCGAGCCACCCGCCGGATTGTCACAAAATTTGCCAAAACCGCCAATCATTTTTTGGCGAAATTGGCAAATCACGTTGCTGAGAGGTTGTCTTCAACCACCGGACGCTTACGGGGAATCAAGCTGATCACCAGCCGTGCGCCCCACGTCACCCCCACGTACAGCGCCAGTTCCAGCAGTCGGGGTAGATAATCGGCGGGCTTCGGGGCTTCCGTCACCAGCATCTCGGCCGAAAACGGATCGAGCGCTGTCCACAACAGTCGGTTACACAGCGCCACCACCACCAGCATCCAGATCATCTCCGGCCATGTCACGTCGTTCAACCACGCCGCCAGCACCACCGTCTGGATCACAAACAGGTAGCTGATGTAACGGTAAACGCCGCTCCCGCCGTACATCGTCAGTAAAAAGGTCAGGGCAATATACAGGAACAACACCCCGCGCTGCTGCTCAACCGCCTTCCACACCCGCCTCACTCGCACCGGAGTCATCAACAGGAGCACGGGCAGGAGGTACATCACAAGCGCTGTCAGGAGTTCCGTATTTCTCGGCCAGTTGATAAGCGGTTGGTACAGGCCATAAATCGTACCCTGCGGATTATGCTGGGGGTCAAAAACCTGCGCCGATGAAACCACCGGGATTAAGGCGCGGGGCAGAATAATCACCGCTCCAATCACGATACCCGTGATCACCAGCCAACTCGCCACCCACAGCGAACGCTCGCGGATCATCGTTATAAACAGGGTCAGCGCCAGCAGGATCGCCGGAACGACCACGAATTCCCTGACCAGCGTGCCCACCGCGCACACCACTAAGCACCATCCGAACTGTCTGCGCTGGAGGAACAGTAAAGCCAGCACCACCAGAGCGTAAGCCCAGCTGTCAGGCCGGTAAATATCGGCCAGTGAAAAGCGCACGTTATAGTAGGAGAGCCACACCACCAGCATGATCATCACGCCTGCCCGGACACTTGCGCCAAACGACCGTGCGTAGACGTAAACCAGTGTCAAGAGGGCAACCATCCCGCTCAAGGTCAGGATCGCAAATCCCGTTTCCAGTGGCTGCCTCAGCCCATCACCGATCGCTCTAGCTGCCAGCGGGGTCAAAGGCCGGTACGCCCAAGGCGCAATCAAATTGGGGTTGCCCAACCAACCGTCACGGGCAATCGCCAACGTACGCGCCGGATCAAGCATCCCGTCCACCACCGTGTAATCCGAGCGGGTATACAGGCTCATGACGCTCACCAGCCCGATAGCCAGCAGGATCACGGCTAAATATTGATTTCGCCGAGTTGTGAGCCACCGGCTGATGCCCAGCCCATAGGCCGCCAGTCCCCACAGTCCAACCGCCAGAAGTCCGGCTGTGGCCGCCAGTGGTTGCACCATCAAAACATCATGGTTCAGGGTGTAGATGCGGGGTGTTCCATCTTCCAATATCACCCGCAGATAAGGGGCATTCCCACTGCACACTTCTAGCGTGCCCTCACCGATTACACCCCGATCCAGCACGTAGACTTCTTTGATGTGGCTGACGTTCCATGTGACGGTTGAACAGGTGGATGGAAAGACCAGCGCCGTGCGGTCAATCGAAATGTAGATTTCCGAGGTGCCATCCGTTGTTTGCAAGATTTGAGGGCGCGGATTTAGGATGGTCTGGACAGCTGCCACCAGCAGAAGGAGCGTGAGCACTGACGCTCCAAAAGCTGCCCATAAGCCAATCTGTCGTGGGGAAAAACGGTCAATCTTCATCGTCCGTATGCTGCCACAAAGATGCCGCTCCCGCAACGTCTAACTTCCTGTCCTGAAATGGTATCCACTTTCAGAGTTATACTTTAAGTGAAAGGACAAACCTCATGAAGGATCGTATTCGTCATTTTAATAAGCATTTCTTGAACAAACTGCTGCGCGGATTCGCCCACTGGAGCTTTGGGCCGTTCGCTTTGGTTCGGCATGTGGGGCGCAAAAGTGGCAAGCCCTATGAAACGCCGATCATGGCCTTCCCTATTCCGGACGGCTTTCTGATCGCCCTGACCTACGGGCCGCAGGTCGATTGGTATAAAAATGTGCAGGCTGCGGGTGGCTGCAAGCTAGTCTTTCACAACCACGAATTTATTGTCAACCGACTCGAACCGGTTGAGCCAGCCAACGCGATTCCGCTGTTCCCGCAGCCGCAGCGTTCTATCTTGAAGTCACTCGGCCTCGTGCATGACTTCGTTAAGATGCTGACCGTCGACTAACGGGCAATGCCTCCCATCGCGCTGCCACCTGCTACCAGCGTTTGCACTTCATGGGGTTCCACCAATGGCATATCACCGGTGATGCCGTATTTGAGTGCAGCCATCGCTGTCCCGTAACGCAGCGCCATTTGCAGATCATTGGCGTCGCTTAACCAGCGGTAGAGGAAGCCTGCTGTAAAGGCATCGCCCCGTCCCAACCGGCAAACCGGCGCCGCTGGAAAAGCTGTATGCCGCACGATCACGCCGTTCGTCCCGCTGGCAATCGCGCCCTCTGCTCCCAGCGTCATCACAATCGTCGCTTGGGGATACAGCTTTCGGAGTTCCCCCATCACGTCCTCAGCGCTCATGCTCTCGCCCAACTTGAACAAGGGGCGCGCATCCCGCAGGGGCATAAACAACACATCGGCGTTCTGCATAAAGGGGGTACAACCAGCCCGTGCCGTATCCATCGACCACAGCTTGCCGCGATAATTGACATCAAAGCTCAAGCGCCAGCCCGCTTCCCGCGCCAATTCCATCGCCCGCTGCGCCGTTTCATAAGCCGTCGGACTCAGTGCCAAGGTGATACCCGTCAGATGGAGAACTTGTCCCTCACCGCGCTGGAATACATCAATGGGAAGCTGCTCCGGTTGTATCCGGCTGATCGCACTGTCACGCCGGTCATAGATCACACGGCTTTCGCGGGGAGTCGCCGCTTCTTCGAGAAAATACAGGCCCACGCGGTCGGCATCTGTCCACAGGATGTGCGATGTATCGACGCCCTGCGCCCGAATGGTGTTGGCGATGACATGTCCCATCGGGTTATCGGTCAAGCGCGAGAGCCAGCACACCCGCAGCCCTAAACGCGCCAATCCGACCGCCGTATTGGATTCGCTGCCACCGACATAAACTTCAAGCGCCTGAGCCTGTTCCAAGCGGAGCGTTCCCGGCGGGGTAAACCGCACCATTGTTTCGCCCAGCGTCACCACATCGTACATGCCATCCTGCCTTTGTTGAAATGATTTCTATATACAGTATAAATACAAATAGGAACGACCTCCAAATCGTAATCTGTGTACAATCAAAAAACGTCAACTCAGCAGTAAAGGAAATCCTTCATGCGCCAAAGACTGATTCTTCGAGTGCCTGCGATCATGATCCTTTTCATATCGAGCCTCTTGTTGATTGTGGGTGTGGTGAGCGTTCATGCGTGGCAAACGGACGGCGGGGAACTAACTGTTGGACAGCCCGCTTTCGGCAACATCGCTGCGGCAGGTACAACCCTGACCTATACCTACAACCTTAGTGATTCGCGGGCAGTGACGCTCCAAATCATTGGCGAAGTCGCACAGCCGACCATTACCATCCTCAAAGATGGGAAGCCGGTTGCCAGCCAGCCCAACGCCGAGGGCAGCAAAATTATCTCCTTGACCGCGCTGCTGGACGCGGGTTCCTACAGCATCCAAGTCGGGACAGTCAACAACACCGTTGGCAGTGTCATCGTGGTGGTACAAAGCGCCACGCCGGTCACCACCGGACAGTTGCCGATTGCCAGCGTGGTTTCGGGACAGGTGACCGCAGAGATTGCGACAGCCACTTATAATTTCACGGCTCTGCCTGAAGCAGCCTTCCTCTATTTTGAAAGTACACTGCCGACCGGTGGGGCTACTGTTCATTTGAAAAACACCGCTGCTGGCACCGAGAGTGTCATCAACGGCGCGGATGTGAGCGGGACACGCTTCCGCATTCCAGCAGGCAGCACCGCTTATGAAGTGGATGTGACCTTCACCGGAACCGATCAACCACAGACCTTTACGCTCTGCTTGACGCTGGTCAGCGCCAGTTCATGTGAAGCTGGAAGTGTCCCACAAACCAACACAACAGGGGATGTCTCTGCGCCGACACCGGATGTTTCCAACCCCTCGGCCTGCACGGTCACGCCGCTGAATGCCAACGGCGCCAATATCCGCAAAACGGCGGATACCGCCTCACCAGTTTTGGTTGGGCTGCCCAATAGCGAAGTGGCTGCGGTGATCGGCATCTCACCTGCCGGGAATTTCTATAAGGTCAGCTACAAGAACGTCAATGGCTGGGTATCCAAAGTTGCAGTCGGTACAAACGGCGATTGCAGTGGTGTTCCGGTGGTCAATCCGCCGGTATTCGTTCCCACACCGACTCCCGTTCCACCGACACCCATTCCGCCCACCAAGCAGCCAGAGCCGACTGGCCCGTGCTTGATTACCATCACGGATAAAATGCTGGTTTACACCCAGCCCAATGCGATCCCGGACTACATTTTTGATCAGGTTCAACAGGGCTATCAACTGACACCTGTCGGTAAGCTGCAAAATAACTCGTGGTGGAAGACCAGCTATAACGGCTCATGGATTGAAACCAGTCACTTCGGACATGAAGCCAAAGTCAGCGGTAACTGTAAAGGTTTACCGGTTGTTTCGCCGTAGTTTAAATTCTTAAATCGAGCAGGGCATGTCACCGTGACATACCCTGCTCATTCCCCACATTCATCAATATGACTCGACTTGATTTAGATCAAGGCGTCCCAATCGGAACTCGCTTATTGTGAAGCATGAGTGCGAGTAAACGAGGACGTATTATGGTCACAACGGATGAAGTGCTGCAAATCCTGCGTCAAGTCATGGATCCGGAAATCGGGATCAACATTGTTGATCTCGGCTTGGTGTATGAAGCTGCTGTTGACGGCAGCAATGTGCTCATCAGCATGACCATGACAACCCCCGCTTGCCCGCTTTCCAAACACCTGACCGATCAGGTTGAAATGTGCCTCCGCCGGAGTCTGCCCACGCTCAATGCTGTGTCCATCAAATTGGTGTGGGAACCAGAATGGAATCCCATGATGATGTAGTGGGATGCACAGGCGCAGCTTGGTTGGTAAACCCGTTCAAATGAGATGAAAGGAATTTTATCCATGCCTACCGTGCAAGAAGCGATGCACAACCACCATCAAGTGATGGTCACCACTTTAGACAAGCTGGTTACCAGCTTGCTTGAAGCATCCCAAGCTGCCAATCCAATGGCGCTTGTGGATTTCTTAAATAACGAGCTGATGCCCCATGCCGAAGGGGAAGAGGCGCATCTTTATCCGGCGGTTGATCCGGAGTTTATCGGTAACTATGTGCGCGAGATTGAGTCCACCACTGCTGCCTTAGAGCGCACGTCCAATGGCGATAAGGCCGCCTTACGCCAGCGTCTACAGCAGTTTGCCCTTCAACTGCAGGCAATATTCCTGCTGCATCTGGAAAAAGAAGAACGAATCTACCTTCCGCTGTTTAATCAATATGTTCCACAAGAAGAACAGGAGCGAATCTTGAACGACATGCACGAATCAGGCACAAACCAACCCGCGGTAAAGACTATCATTGACGTGCGGCAGGTTCCGCCACCACAGCGTCATCCCATGATCTTCCAAACCTTTCATGATCTGCAAGCCGGTGAGGCTTTCCGGCTGATCAATGACCACGACCCGAAGCCGCTCTACTACCAGTTCAAGTTCGAGCTTGAAGGGCAGTTTACATGGGAATACGTGGAAAGCGGGCCGCAGGTCTGGCAGGTCATCGTTGGTAAAACGGCTTCGAACTAAGGATTCATTATGACCATCCGTGATCAGCTTCCGCGTCTTTTACTGCTGTCGGCTCTTGTCACATTAATCATCGCAGGCTGGGGCGGCCTCGTCCGCATGGGCTGGGCGATGAAGCCTTTCGCCGTCGCTGATCATGGGCCGTTGATGATTTCCGGCTTCCTTGGAACGCTGATCACGTTGGAACGGGCGGTCGCGCTGTCGGCCTTGCTCAAAAAAGGTTATTGGGCTTACAGTGCGCCGCTGCTTTCGATACTGGGCGCAGTGGCCTTGCTTATAGGAATGCCGCGTCCCTTCGCTCTGACCTTGATCACACTCGGCAGCCTCGCACTTGTGATCGTGTTCGCCATCATCGTCTATCACCAACCGGCCTTATTCACGGTCACGATGGCGATTGGAGCGGGATGCTGGCTCATCGGCAACCTGCTGTGGCTTTCTGGGCAGCCGATTTTCCAGATCGTTTACTGGTGGGTGGATTTTCTGGTACTGACCATCGCCGGTGAGCGGTTGGAACTGACGCGCATCCTCAGGCATCCGCGCTATACGCACACCCTGTTTATGGTGATGGTCGCTTGGTTGGTTGCCAGTCTCGCCCTCACGCAGGCGAACCTTGAATGGGGCGTGCGGCTGGAAGGCATTGGACAAATTGGGCTGGGCTTGTGGCTGCTGCGCTACGACATTGCACGGCGCACGGTCAAGCTGGCAGGCATGACGCGTTACATCGGTTCGTGTTTGCTGGCGGGTTATGCATGGCTGCTCACCGGAGGCGTGCTGCGTTTGCTGGTGGGCACGATGCCTGCTGGCCCGATTTATGACGGCTTACTCCACAGTGTTTTGTTGGGCTTCGCCTTCTCGATGATCTTCGGCCATGCGCTGATTATTCTACCGGCGGTTGCCCGGCAGCCCTTACCCTTCAAGCGCCTGTTTTACGCCCATTTGCTCCTGCTTCACGCCTCGCTGATACTGCGCTTGGCAGGTGATTTCGGCAGTTGGCTGATGTTACGCCAATGGGGTGGGATGCTGAACGTGATCGCCATCCTCATTTTTATCGGCAGTACGGCTTATGCGGTGGGCAGTCACCGGTTGGCGCAGCGCACCCAACCTGCTTAACTCACCTCATCTGGCGCGAGATGGGCGACGCGGTTCATATAACGTGGAACCGTTTTGCCATCCCGCCGGAAGTCGATGCGGGTGATGCCGGTGTTGTACATCAAGAAATAGACCTCATGGTTGGGCAGCATATTCAACAGCGCCTTGATGAGCGCATCAGCAAACGTGCCGTGAATGACCAGCCCAATCCGTTCTTGGCTGGCGGCCTTTGTACGGAGCACAGCCGCGACCCGAATAGCACGTGACATGGCTCCGGCAATATCCTCAACCCCTTTTGAGTAGTCATACCAACCTGCATCGCTGATGGTTTCGGGCACGACATAACCGGGGAACTGCTGGAGCATAGCGCTGCGTCCCAAACCGGGAAAGCCCTCGATACCCCGTTCGTCGCCATGATCGAGGTGCAACCCACCATGTTCATGCAAATCCGTCCAAACTTCGGGGGAAATGCCTGTCGCTTTGCTAATGGGCAGCGTGGTTTGTAACGTCCTTAGCATCGGGCTGCAGTACAAGCGAGTGATTCCGAAGCCCTGCATGACTTCGCGGTCTTCCAATTTCCGGTCAACCCAATGGTCGAAGTTTTCCCCTCCGGCAAGGTAAGCCGCGACTTTTTCCGCCTGCTTTTGTCCTAATTCGGTCAACGGGGGATCGGCCTCACGGTCCTTGGCGTCGTAGATCATGGATACGTTGTTGGTGGATTGGCCGTGCCGGATGATGAACAGTTCCATAAGTTCGTGTCGTTCCTGTTGTGATTCGCGAAAGGTGTCATTCTACTGAGAATTGTCCGCTTCTGCCTATGCCACAAGCTAAAACCATGATTAAGGTTCATGCTCAGTGGCTAAAAATATGAGCGGAATATGACTCCCGTGATGCAGGCAACTACATATTCTGGCTGCGCTGCTTGTGAAAAACGGGTATTTACTCATTTTTAGTGACTCGCTTGAGGCAGCCCAAAAGTCCAATTGCCAAGCCTGTGTGACTAGCCATTCATATCTATTAACTGTAAACTTATACAAGGAAACAAATTGTTATATAACATGAAATAAGCCACTTATGAAACGTTGGCTCGACCCCGAATTCACCACCGTTCCCGACGATCTCCAGCAGGCTGTTGGGGGGCATCCGGTTGTAGCCCAGCGTCTGGTTCGGCAGGGCATCATTACGCCGCAGGCTGCCGAGCGTTTTCTCGCACCTGCTGCTTATGTTCCGGCTTCGCCCTACGATCTTCCCGATATGGATCGCGCCGTCACCCGCATTCGACGCGCAATTGCCCAGCAGGAAGCCATCCTCGTCTGGGGCGACTTCGATGTCGATGGACAGACCTCTACTGCCTTACTCGTCTCGGCTTTGCGTGATCTCGGAGCACGTGTCACCTATCACATCCCCAACCGCTTCACCGAGGGGCATGGTGTTCACCTGCCCACGCTCACAGCGTTGATAAGCGATGGCGTTGACCTTCTCCTGACCTGTGACACGGGTATCACTGCGCATTCCAGTGTGCATCTCGCCCATATGCACCGCGTCGATGTGGTTATTACCGATCATCATGTGCTGCCCTTCCTGCTTCCCGAAGCCGAAGCCGTTGTCAATCCCATGCGCCTGCCCGAAGGCCATGCCATGCGTGAGCTTTCCGGCGTAGGTACAGCTTATCAACTGGTTCGTGCCCTTTATGGGGATCAGCCCACCGATCACCTGCTTGATCTACTGGCGCTCGGTCTTGTTGCTGATGTCATGGTGCAGGTCGATGATACGCGTTACTGGATTCAACGCGGTCTGGATGTGCTGCGGAATGCACCGCGTCCCGGCATTCAAGCCATACTGGAACGTGCCGAAATTAATCCGGCTGACCTCACCGAAAGTGATCTCGGTTTCTCGCTAGCACCCCGCCTGAACGCGCTGGGTCGCTTGGGAGATGCTAATCCGGCGGTGGAACTGCTCACCACATCCGACAAAGCCATCATTATCGAGCGCGTCAACGAACTGGAAGGGCTGAATCAGAAACGGCGTTTCCTGACCAATCAGGTTTATCAGGGTGCGAAGCAAAAAATTGAAAATGATCCTTCACTGCTCAAGTATGCTGCCTTAGTCATTGCCGGAGAAGGCTGGCATACGGGAGTTGTCGGTATCGTCGCCAGCCGCTTGGCCGAGGAATACAACGCTCCGGTGGTGCTGCTCTCAGAAAATGACGGTCTGCTCAGTGGCTCTGCCCGTTCGGTCGCTGGCTGTAACATCATCGAAGCCATCACGGCACAGTCGGCGCTGCTCAAGACCTACGGCGGGCATAACATGGCTGCCGGCCTCAGCCTTCTCACCGATAAACTGTTTGAATTCCGGCGTGGACTTTCCGGCTACATCCGCGAGTCGTTGGGCACAACCGGGGTTGAACCGCTGTTGACCATCGACGCTTATGTCGATTTCCCTGAAGTCAATCTGCCTTTTGCAGAGGATATTGCGCGCCTCGCGCCCTTCGGAAATGGGAATGCGCCGCTGACCCTCGCCACCCGCAATCTGCACGTCAAGAGCCGCAGAACCCTTGGCAGTCGCGGCGATCATCTTGATCTGCGACTTGTCGATGACGACGGTAATGAACAGCGTGTCATCTGGTGGTTCGGGGATATGAACGCCATACCGGACACCAAGTTCGATCTGGCCTACACCGTCCGTGCCAACGTCTTCAACGGCAAGCGTGAAGCCCTCATCGAATGGCTGGATGCGCGCATCTCCGAGTCGGCGCTGGCCCTCGAAAGCAAGCCAACACTTACAGTGCTCGACTATCGCCAAGAGGTTGATCCACTTGAACGGCTGGCTCAAGTTCAGGCCGATTATCCTGATGCACTGGTCTGGCGCGAAGGCACAACCGACGTCAAAGGATTTGACCGCTTTCACTTAAGCGAAGCACAAACGCTGATTGTCTGGTCTGTCCCGCCTGATCCCTTCATCTGGAATGCCGTTCTGACCATCGTCCAACCACAGACTCTCATCGTGTTCGGCCAGCATGCGCCCTTTGAATCCCCTAAAGATTTACTGGCTCAAATCGGGGGATTGCTCAAGTATGCATTCAACCATAAGGGCGGCATGATTACAGCCAGTGAATTGGCCGCCCTCACCGGACAAACTGATCAGATGATTCGCGCCTGCCTCAAGTGGTTCAACGTCCACACCGAATTCGCGGTTAAAGCATTTTCAGAGGATCAGTACCAAATCACCGACAATCATGCATCCGCTCAAGCTGCGGACAATGGCCATACTGAACGTGTGCAGGCCATCGCCAAGGAAACAAAGGAATATCGCCGCTACTGGCGCACGCTGACGTTTACCGGCTTGCCCACGCTCGATGACTTTATGACGAAGTGAGCGCTTCAGCGTCCTACTTCAAATAACCGTAGCTCCGCGCCAGTTCGACAGCTTCCAACATGTTGCCGTTGGGAACGCGCTTGCCGTCCTTTTCCAGCACCCAGATGCCGTTCGCCAGATGCTTAGTCTCATCCACCCAGTCGTACATCGAAATGGCGGGTGCCCATGTGAACACCGAAACGTCCGCGCCCGCATGGTTTGCAAGTTGCGTTTCGGCCATCATCCACCAGAACCACTCGGTTTGTCGCCAGCCAACCGGCGGGCCGGAAGTCTCGGTGAACCACAGCGGCTTATCCGACCAGCGCTTCTTGGCATTCAAGATCAACTTATGAAAGGGCGGCAGCGTGGAGTCGCGGTAGTGATTTAACCCGATGACGCTGATGAGTTCACTGCTCCCGCCGAGTTCAGGATCACGCCGCCCCAGCACCGTATCGATAACCGCCGCTTGATGGTCTTCCGAGAACACATCGGTCGCGTGCCAAGGATCGGGCAGGATCAGATTGGCATCTGGCCGCACCTTCAAAACCACCTGTGACGCCGCGATGATGCAGCGGCAAATTTGCTGCCGGAAGGCTGTCGGGTCTTTCTGGCGCAGGAATGGCCGCCAGCTTCCTTTCTGCCCCGCTCGCTCGACCATCAGCGTCGGCTCGTTGCAGATGCACCAGTGAGTCAGCGTCGGGTAGCGCTTGGCGATTTGTTCCGAGAACTCAGCAAAGTGCGCTGGTGCATCGTCGCTCATCAAATCCAGCCAATCGGGATAACCGTAATGCCACAGGTCGAGATACAGCGTCAGCTTATACTTTTCTGCAGCCTTCACCACACGGTCAAGCCACCTCCAGTCAAAGCCGTACGGCTTGGGATGGGACACATACCAGCGCGCCGCATCACGAATGCCCACGCAGCCAATATCCACCATCAGCTGATAATCGGTTTCAAGGAACTCGTCGTGCCGGATCAGCTTGACCTCATCCTGCCGGTAGAAGCCGCTGGCTTTGCGTCGTTGAAAGTCCGAGTTTTCCAAAAATGCCCATAATTCGAGCGGTTTATTTGCCATCAAAAAGCCTTTCATCTAAGTAATCAAACCACAGTACTGAACCCGATTGAGTGAGTGTACTGAACCTGTTTCGCACTGTCTATAACCTTCCCCATCAAGCATAGGCCTATCGTTCGCCAATGCTTCGCTGATACGTCAAGTCGTTATCGTCCAGCAAGGTATGCAAAGGTCAATCATCGCGTTAATGTTCATTTCTCTCCTAAGTCTCATCGCTATAAATAACTTGAGCGCGAAATACGGTATTGGCATAAGATTCAACAATCGTGTTCGAACAACAGCGAATCATCGATCTGCCGCAAAGACGGTTGATATTATCAACTAGAGGTTGAAACGATATGACATGCCTGTATTGGATTATGGCTTTTGCTTTCGTGCTCATCCCACCCGCTATCAAGGTAGTGAGTGCGGTTGGCTGCGCGGACGGAAATGCACGCAATAACTCGCTGACCTGTAATGTAACGCCACCTGTGACCGGAAACGACGATGACCAGTTTGATGGCGATCTCGGGGATGACGTGATGGTACAAACAGTTGGGGTTTTCACTGTCGATATTGATGGTGATGGCAGCGCCAAACACGATGATCGCGGTAAAGGAAAAGGTGGTAACGACACCATCACCAACTACGGCACGGTGACTGCCAGTATCGCGGGCGATTGGAACGATGGGCCGGGCGGCGCAGATATCATCACCAACTATGGTGACATTCAAAAAAACATCATGGGCGATGAATCCACTGGCGCAGGCGGTAACGACATCATCACCAATGGCGGCACTGTAGAGGGTACGATCAACGGGGAGGGCGGTAATGACACAGTCATTATCATCGACGGCAGCAGCGGGGGTTCAGATAACACGCTGGTCTTAGAAGGCGGTAGTGGTTACGATGTGCTTATTTTCCGCTTCAGTAACAGTGCTAACGCAGCACAGGTCGCCCGCGCCTTATCTGGCAAATCACCCACGATTGGAAATGCGACCATCGCAGGCCAGAAGTATATATGGACGAACTTTGAGGAATTCCGTAATGAGTCGATAGGCTCATCAACACCGCTCCTAACCAATCGACTGCCGACCAATATTGCGCTGCACACGTCTGACTCCCCAACTTCATGACGGGGGTTCATAAGCTGTCAATTCGCGTTATGATGGAAGGCATGTTGATCGATAGTTTATTTCCAAAGAGGAATTTCAACGATGAAGAAAATTGATCCCATTTATGTGGGCCATGATGCGGTGAGCAAACTGCTAGATTACGCGGCTGAAAAAGGATTGCGCCGTTTTGCCCTTGTTGCTGATACCAACACCTATCAAGCGCTGGGGCAGCGTGCCGAGGCCGCCTTAAAGGGCAAAGGTTTCGAAGTCACATCGATTGTCTTGGAAGGGGAAGAAATTCACCCTGACGAGCATTATCTCGTCAAGACTTTTGTGGAAGCTCCATTGGGAGATGTGACTTTCATTGCGGCGGGTTCCGGTTCGATCACGGATATTACGCGCTTCGTCAGCCATCGCAGCGGACGCCAGTTCATCAGCCTGCCGACCGCGCCTTCTGTGGATGGTTTCGCTTCGATTGGCGCGCCGATTATTCTGGCGGGCGTCAAAACCACGCTCACCTGCCAAGCGCCGATTGCCGTCTTTGCCGATATTGATGTCTTGGCGGACGCGCCGCAGCGCCTGATCGCAGCTGGCTTTGGCGATATGATCGGCAAATTCACCTCATTGGCGGATTGGAACATGGGCAAGCTTGTTTGGAATGAGCCTTACGACACCGAGATTGCCCGCCGCACAAAAGCCGCTGTTGACAGCGTTGTCCAGAACGCAGACGCGATTGGTCAGCATACACCGGATGGCGTACGCGCCTTGATCGACGCCTTGATTGAGTCCGGTTTATGTATGATGGAATTCGGCTCATCCTATCCGGCATCCGGCGCGGAGCATCATGCCTCGCACTATTGGGAGATGCAGCGCCTCAAGGAACATGGTCACACCATGCTGCACGGCGCACAGGTCGGATATGCCTTGACGCTGATTGCTGAACAGTACGCCAAGATCCGTGAGATCAGCCGTGCCGACGCCCTGAACCGCTTGGAAGGCGCGACACTGCCCAAGCGGGACGATGAAATGACCCTCATTCGCGCAGGCTATGGCGAGATGGCCGCTGACATCGCTAAAAGCCATGCCGCATTCCTTGATTTGACCGAAGAAGGATTTGATGCGCTCAAACGGCGTATTGCCGACCACTGGGACGATATTCAAGCCATCGCGGCCAGCGTACCCACACCGGAAGTGATTAAAGGCTATTTGCAGCAGGTCGGTGCACCATCCACGTCTGAGGAATTGGGACTCGCACCCGGTGAACTTCAACCCGGCCTTGATTATGGTCATTATCTACGCAACCGTTTTAGCGTGGTCAAGTTAAGCCGAATTTTAGACGTGCCGCTCGAATAAATAATTCTCGATCACAGATTCAAAACTGGCAGATCAATTGGTCTGCCAGTTTTATTTCAATATAGTTGTTGTTTAATTTAGATTTGCTGCTCATTGCTTGTAAATTCAGATGATAGAAGTATGATATACGAGAGGAAGAATGTAATTGATTCGCGAATGATGTAATTTATATAGTTTTCGTAAGGCCTTAAATACCGAATTGAAGCTATAATGTAACAATTGGAAGTAATGTCTTTTGACATCACTAGTTAAACTCCAAAGTTAGTGCAGGAGTGCTGTATACAAGGGTACGACACGATCGCCACATAGAATATCGTTTTTAAGTTTGAGGGTAGCATGATAGAAACGCGCGTCATGCAAAAGTTTAATATCCACATTTTCGGGACCGGCGACCAAACGCTGGTTATGGCACACGGGTTTGGTTCTGATCAAACGGCTTGGCGATATCAGACTAAAGCCCTCTGTTCACAGTACCGCATTGTCCTCTTCGATTATATTGGCTATGGCAAGTCAGACATCAGCACTTATTCTCCACTGCGTTATAACAGCGTGGAAAGTTACCGCGATGATGTGCTTGAAATTTATGATGCGCTGGATTTAACCGGTACCATCTTTATCGGTCATTCCATGAGCGCCATGATTGGCATGTTAGCGGCGTCGGCGCAGCCCGAACGATTCACAAAATTGGTTTTTGTGGGCGCGTCACCGCGTTATCTGAATGACGACGGTTATGTCGGTGGATTTAACCAGTCTGATCTGAATAGTTTATACGAAACGATGGCTGTCAATTATCTCGACTGGAGCAGCGGTTTTGCTCCTTTAGCCATCGCGAACCCGCATCGCCCGGAATTGGCGCAAGAATTTGTGCGGACGCTTTCTTCCATGCGTCCGGATATTGCGCAGTCGATCGCTCGAGTCATTTTTGAATCGGACTTTCGCAGCCAGCTCTCCTCTATTCAACAGCCGGTTCTTCTTTTGCAAGCGCAGCGTGATATTGTCGTACCTGCGGCAGTTGGGGATTATCTCGCCGCGCGAATTCCACGTAACAAACTCATCTTCTTGAATGCTGAAGGGCACTTGCCACACTTAAGCGCGCCGGATGAAGTTTTAAGTGCCATTCAGCAGTTCATTCCTGACCGCTCCATTTGAATGGGTCCTTACATATGTTGACTCCAGTAAAACCTACCTCGCTACGGTTACTGTTTTACGACCCTAGTGAAAGCCACGAACGCATCCTTCATAACGCCTTACAAGATCAAAACTTGGCGGCAGAAGTTCGTTCAGTGGCCAATGTACAGGCGTTTGAAGATGCTTTATCGACAGCCCGTTGGGATATGCTGTTGGTAAGTTATGCCGCCTATGATGAAGTGCAGCACATCATCGCCTCGGATCAACACCCAATCCCCACGATCCTCTTTTGTACAAACCAAGCTGAAGCGACCAGCGCTTATCAACTGACTACCCCTTCTGTCATCGACATCATTACGCAGCGGCAGCTTGACCGTCTGCCCTTTATCCTCCGCCGCGAGGCACGCCGTAACCCTTTAGAACCATCGCATAACGGAGACGCGAGCGATATTTCCCATAATCCAACGGTTGCTTTTGCGCGCAACGATGCCCGTTTCCGTTCTGTTATCGAAAACTTCAATGACCTGATCCTGTTTATCGATCAATATCAGGTCGTTCGCTATGCCAACCGCGATACGCTGACCCGCCTCATGGGCTTGCATATATCGGATGTCATCGGCAAGCCCATCGCTGCGCTGTTACAACTCGACGAAAAAGCCGATATTAGCGAGATTTTGCAGACCGTCCTACAAACGCCCGACTCCCAGCGGACGTTTGAATGCCAAATGCAGCGAGCCGATCAAGATTGGGAAACGGTCGAAATTAACTGCCTCAACGTGAGCGATCCGACCGGACAATCGATGCTCATTTTGCATATCCATCTCATTACCGAGCAAAAACGATCTGTCGAGAAGATCAAAAACCTCAATCGTACTCTGGCCGTTCTCAACGATATCAATCAAGCCATTGTCCGTGTTCGCCACATTCCTGACTTATTTAAAGAAACCTGTCGGATCGCCGTTGAAAAAGGCGCTTTCAAGATGGCGTGGATCGGCCTGCTAGATGCGAAAACAAAGCAGGTTATACCCGTGGGACATGCGGGTGTCGGTGCCGATTATGTGGAACAACTCAATATCTCGCTTGATGATGAACTGAAATCGAGCGGCCCGACCGGTAAGGCTCTTCGATCCGGGAAACGCGTTGTCGTAAACGATGTCCTGAATGATCCGATTATGGAGCCTTGGCACAACGACGCGAAGCGCTTGGGTTACAATTCCGCAGTTGCGCTGCCTCTGATTATCAACAACGAGGCGCGCGGTCTGTTGGCCCTCAGCGCTGAGGATGTCGATTTCTTTGATGAGCAGGAACTTCGACTGGTCGATGAAATGGCAGGCGACCTGTCCTTCGCCATGGAATTTGCCGAGCAAGAACTAAATCGTAAGCAGGCAGAAGCCGCCCTGCTGGAAAGTGAACGGCGTTATCATCGTGTCCTTGATACGATGCTCGAAGGCTGCCAGATCATTAATTCCACGTGGCATTACGTCTATGTCAATGACGCTGTTCTCGAACAAGGGCAGTTGACAAGGGAACAACTGCTCAACCATACCATGATGGAATGTTATCCCGGTATCGAGAATAGCGAGATGTTCAGGGTCTTGCGCCAGTGCATTGAAACCCGTGAAATACGTCAGATCGAGAATGAATTTGATTATGCCGATGGCCGTAAATCATGGTTTGAACTGCGTATCCAGCCCGTCCCCGAAGGCATTCTCATCCTCTCGTTGGATATCACCGAACGCAAGCAGTCTGAATTGGCGCTCAAACGTTATGCCAAGCGTCTGGAAGTGCTGCACAACCTTGACATGGGACTCATACAAGGCACATCCATACCGGAACTGATTCAAACCACACTCGGGCACCTGCGTGAGATTATCCCCTGCCAGGGCGCGAATGTCACGATGATTGACCGTGCTGCGCATGAGGGCCAAATCTACGCACTAGATTTCACCGACGACACTTTCTTTGGCGCGGGTGCGCGCTTCCCTCTTCCACCCGATGTCTATGATGGTTATGACGAGCGCGGTGTCCGTATCTTTGATGACATACGTCTACTGCAAGAGTCCAGCCCACGCGCTAAGCGCCTCGTTGAGGAAGGGCATCTCTCGCTGCTGAGTGTATTCCTTAAAATCAAGGACGAGCCGATTGGTTCTCTGGTGCTCGTGGCGGATACCACGCATTTCTTCAACGCGGATTATCAGGACATTGCGGTTGATATCGCCGGTCAACTCTCGATTGCTGTCCGGCAGTTGAGGTTGTCAAACGAGATCCGTGAAAGTGAAGCCCAATACCGTCTGCTGGCTGAAAATATGGCTGATGTGGTATGGGTTCTCGACACAGCAACCGGCAAGTTTACCTATGTCAGCCCATCAGTAGAACAGTTACGCGGTTACACGCCGGAAGAAGTGCTCAACCAGACAATGGCCGATGCGCTGACACCAGCTTCACTAGAACTCGTGAGTGAAAGTTTGCCTGAGCGTATCGCCGCCTTCTTCGCAGGTGATCCGGCGGCGGTCTCGCAAACGCATGAGGTTGAACAGCCCCGTAAAGATGGCTCAACCGTCTGGACAGAAGTCGTCACCACCATTTTGAAAGGCGATAACGGTGCGATCAATATCCTCGGCGTGACGCGCAACATCACCGAACGCAGACAGGCCGAGGCGGAAGTCCGCGAGCGCGAAGAGTGGATACGCTTGTCAATGGAAGCCAGCGATCTGGGCAAATGGCGCTACAACATTGGAGAAGGCGTCATTCGTTTTGATGAACGTGCCCGAGAACATTATGGCTTTGATCACAGCACGGTCAATGTAAGTGATGTACTAGCGCGCGTTCATCCTGAAGATGTAGAACGCTTCGGCCAAGAATTGAACGTTACGCTTGATCCTTCAGGCAGTCCAAAAAGCGCGATGGAATACCGGATTATATTGCCAAACGGTTCAGTGCGTTGGCTCTCAGCCCTTGCCCATATTTACTTCGAGGGTCAGGGGAGTGACCGGCATCCGGTTCATGGTTTTGGAACGAGTCAGGACATCACCGAACGCAAACGCGCCGAAGAAGCTCTGCATGAAAGTGAACAACGCCTACGCCTCTTTGTGGAACATGCGCCAGCCGCCATCGCCATGCTTGATCGCAATATGCGTTACATCCTCGTCAGCGACCGCTGGCTCAGTGATTATCGTTTACAAGATACGGACGTCATCGGGAAATCCCACTACGAAGTTTTCCCGGATATTCCCGACCGTTGGAAAGTCATTCACCAGCGCTGCCTTGCGGGCAATACCGAAAGCAGTGATGCGGATGCATTCCCAAGGGCCGACGGCACGGTTGACTACCTGCGTTGGGAAATCTGCCCTTGGTATCGATTTAATGGGGATGTTGGTGGTATTTTCATCCTATCTGAATTGATTACTGATCGCGTACAGGCCGAATTAGCCCTCCACGAAAGTCAAGAACGATATCGACGCGTAGTCGAAGACCAGACGGACCTCATCTGCCGCTACAACTCCGATTACATCCTGACGTTCGTCAATCAGTCTTATGCCTCACTCTATGGCAAACACCCCGAAGATCTCATTGGGACGAACTTCTTCGATTTGATGCCAGAGTCTGAACGGGCAGGTGGCATTGCTCATATCGACCAGTTAACGTCGTCTAAACCGTTAGCCACCACCGAACATGCTTCTCTACTGCCGGATGGCAGCATCCGCTGGATTCAATGGACAGATCGGGCCTTAATCGATGAAACAGGCAAGGTCACCGAGTATCAGGGTGTAGGGCGTGACATCACCGAGCGCAAACAGATGGAAGAAGCACTTCTCAGGAGTGAGGCACAGCAGCGCGCTATCTTATCCGCCATACCGGACATCATGTTCCGTTTTGCTGCCGATGGTACGTACCTTGATTTCCATGCACCCAATCACGAATTGTTGGCATATCAGCCCGAATCGTTCTTAGGTAAGAAGCCCCATGACGTCTTCCCCTTGGAATTCGCCCAACAGCTTGAAACTCGGATTCAACGCAGCCTCACGACCAAGGAAGTCATTCAATTCGAGTACACCTTGAACGTACTGTCCGGTACGCGGGATTTTGAATCGCGATTGGTGCCGGTGGGTAATGGCGAAGTACTCGCCATTGTTCGTGATGTCACTGAACGCAAGTTGGCCGAGCAGGAACTCCAATCACTGTATGACGCGACCTCGTATTTGTTTAAAGCGGATAGCCTGCTGAATTTGGGTCATCAAATCGTGGCCGCCGTGATCCATGAGTTTGAACATGCCGATTGCGGTTTGCTGCTCCTCGATAAATCCCAAAGTAAGATTTTGCGGCTTGCTCGCAGCGGCCAATTTGACATCCAGCCCGACTCCGACTTGACACTCGATGGAAAGGGTCTCGTCCCACTTGCCCTGCGAACAGGCGAGGTCATCTATGTACCAGATGTTACGCAAGACGCCAACTACGTCGCAAGTGACGAGCGGACGCAGTCCGAATTCGTCATTCCTCTAAAAACAGTTAAGGGGATTATTGGCGCTTTAGACCTTCAACGGGCTGATAAGAACGCTTTTAGTGAGCGTGACCGTCGTGTTTTGATGGCTTACGCTGAACGGGCTGCTCCCGCGATTGAAATCATGCAGCTCTACGAAGAAATCAACCGTCATGCGGCTGATCTCGAGTGGCGGGTTGCCCAGAGAACCGTTGAACTCAATCACTCGAAAGAACGCGCCGAAGCCATCCTCAATCACAGCATTGACGGCATCTTATTGACGGATTCCAATCTGCTCATTCAACAAACCAACATCGCCTTTAATCAGCTGTTTGAGGTCCAGCCTGACACCTACTTCGAAAAATCGCTTGCTGAGTTGCTGAGCGTGAAAGATGCCGAAGCCGTTCAACAATTACTGGTTGATCGCACCGTAAGACGTCTTGAAGTCACGGCGCATCGCAAAAATGGCACGACCTTTGATGCTGAATTTGGCATTGGCTTTTTGAAGAATGATGGGCTTGTCTGTGTCATCCATGACATCACCGAACGCAAGCGCGCGGAAAAGGCGGTTGCTGAAGAGCGGAACCTCCTACGCACGCTCATCGACTCCCTGCCGGATTACATCTATGTCAAGGATACTCAGCATCGCACCTTACTGAGTAATCTTGCCCGCACCCGTTCCTTCGGCTTAACATCACCGGATGAAACCCTCGGTAAAGACGATTACGATTTTGTTCCGCCTGAGATGGCAGAACAATTTCATGCCGATGAAGATCAGTTGTTCAAGACCTTGAAGCCTCTGATCGACCGTGAAGAACCCACCATAGGCATGAACGGTGACGTTATCTGGGCATCCACTACCAAAGTGCCGCTCCACAATTTGAATGGTGAGCTAATCGGTTTGGTCGGTGTCACGCGCGACATCACCGAACAAAAACAGCGTGAGCGTCAACTACGCTTTGACGCCGGTATTCAAGCCAGCGTTAGTGACGCGGTTATTGTGACGGACATGGAGTTTCATATCCAGAGTTGGAACAAAGCTGCTGAAGCCATTTATGGTTGGACTGCTGCCGAAGTAATAGGCAAAACCATAACTATTTTGCAGACACGCTTCATGTCAGAAGAAGCAGCGGCGCAAACGCGTGCACGCTTTATATCCGAGGGCCACTGGCAAGACGAGTTTATCCAACTCCGGAAAGACGGCAGTGAAGTCAATATTCAAGCATCCACCTCGGTCATCAAAGATGAAAGCGGCACTCCGATTGGCGTGGTGTCTGTCAACCGTGACATTACCGAACGGAAACGGGTTGAAGAGGCCCTTCGCCAAAGTGAACAACTGCTGCGCACCGTCCTTGAAATTCTGCCGGTTGGCATATGGATACTCAATAAGTCCGGAACAATCACTTATGGTAATCCGGCAGCCCAGCAAATTTGGGCAGGCGCACACTATGTCGGCCCGGAGAACTATGGCGTCTTCAAAGCACGAAGTGTCGAGACCGGTAAATACTTTGAGGCACACGAGTGGGCAGCCGCACGCGCTGTCGCTGCGGGTGAAACGACCCTGAATGAAGATTTGGAAATTGAGGCCTTTGATGGCGCTCACAAGTTCATTCTCAATTCAGCAGTACCCCTGCGGGATAATGGGGAAATCGTGGGTGCAGTCATTGTCAACCACGACATCACTGAACGCAAGCAGATTGAAAAAGCGCTCCGTGAAAGTGAAAACCGTTTCCGCTCCTTGATCGAAGCAGCCCCTATCGCCACGGTGATTGCCAACGAACAGGGGCAGATCACCCTCATCAACCATCAAGCGGAGGGGATTTTTGGTTACACAAGCGAAGAATTGGTCGGGAAAACAGTCGAAATCCTGATGCCACTTGCCAACCGCAGCCAACATCCTGCACTTCGTGCGAGCTATATGGTTGCCCCTCGCATCCGGCATATGGGAACAACCCGGGAACTCAGTGCCCTACGTAAAGATGGGTCTGAGTTTCCTGTCGAGATTGAGCTGAGCTATGTGAATACGCAGCAGGGTATGTTGGTGATGAGTTTTATTGCCGACATCACTGAACGCAAGCAGGCGGAGCAAGCGCTGCGCGAAAGCGAACTGCGCTTTGGCTTGCTGGTGAATGGCGTTCACGATTATGCCATGTATCTGCTGGATACTGAGGGGAAGATTATCACTTGGAATCAAGGTGCGGAACGCATTAAGGGCTACAGCGCTGATGAAGTCATTGGGAAGCATTTTTCATTCTTCTATCCGCCGGAAGCTATCGCACAGAATGACCCTCAGCGAATTCTAGAAGTCGCTACAAAAGAAGGCCACTACACCGGCGAGGGGGAGCGTGTCCGTAAAGATGGCAGCCGCTTCTGGGCAGAAACGGCTGTGACCGCACTCAGAGATAATCAAGGCAAACTGTTCGCTTATGCCAAGGTGACGCGTGATCTCAGCGAGCGTCGAAAATCCGAAGAGAAACTCCGCCAAAGCGAGGAACGGTATCGCCTGCTGGCCGAAAACATCACGGACATTATTTCCCGTGTGACGCCTGAAGGGGTTTATAAAGATGTGTCTCAGTCATGCACGACGGTACTCGGTTATAAACCTCAAGAGATGATTGGTCACAACGGTGCCGAATTCCTTCATCCTGATGATCGCGACGCGATGCTGCAAAAACGTCAATCGGATTTTGAGCAGCGGAATGAAGTGCCTATCACCTACCGTTTCCGCCATCGTAAGGGACATTACATCTGGTTGGAAGTTGCTCGCAAGTTCATCCTTTCCCAAGATGGCAAGACAGTACTGGAATACGTCACATCAGCCCGCGATGTATCCGTGCGTAAACGCGCTGAAGAAGCCCTGAAGAACGCGCTCGAAAAAGAAAAAGAACTTAGCGAACTCAAGTCTCGCTTCCTATCGACTGCCTCGCACGAGTTCCGTACGCCGCTGGCGACCATTCTTGCTGTGGTGGAAACATTAACCGCCTACCGTAAGAAATTGGATGAGACTCAAATTGACGACAAATTATCCAAGATTGGCGATCAAGTGTCCTATCTCAAGACGATTATTGAGGACATGTTGCAGGTCGTCCGCTTGCAAGATCCCAAAGCCAAGCATAATCCGGTGAATTTGAATCTGGACGCGGTGTGCAAGAGCGTCATCGACGAATTCGAAAGCCGTGCGGATATCACGCAGAACTTTGTGTATAGCTGCGATGATGCCTTGCATCAGGTATCCCTTGACCGAAAACTGATGCGACAAATCATCAGCAACTTGGTTTCCAATGCGGTGAAGTATTCGCCGCCCCATAAAGACATCACAATCAGCCTCCAGCATCTGCAAGAAGCACTATTGCTTAAGGTAAAAGATGAAGGAATCGGCATACCCGAAGCCGACTTAAAACATCTTTTCGAACCGTTCCATCGCGCTGCGAACGTCGGCACAATTCCCGGAACTGGACTGGGATTGGTCATCACGAAAGAATCCGTTGAACTACATGGCGGTTTTATCAATGTCGAAAGTGAATTAGGAGTCGGGACAACCTTTACGATTACAATCCCGTTTGGAGAGGGAACAGGAGAACAAAATGGTTAAAATCCTACTTATCGAAGACGAAGCACCGCTGCGTGCTGAAGTCGCAGAATGGTTGAGCTTTGAAGGATATGATGTTGCTCAAGCCGAAGACGGAGTCGCCGGCACCGAAGCGGCCTTTGCCAATCCGCCCGACTTAATTCTCTGCGATATCATGATGCCGCGCTTGGATGGCTACGGTGTGTTGTTAGAAATCAACGCCAACCCATCAACCGTCGCCACGCCCTTTATCTTCTTGACGGCCAAAGCCTCGCACGAAGATTTACGCGGTGGTATGACATCCGGTGCGGATGATTACATCACCAAGCCATTTACACGCCAAGAACTGCTCAGCGCCATTCAACGCCAGTTGGAAAAACGCTTAGCGCGCGAACAGTGGCACGAAAACGAGATGCTGCAGTTGCAGCAAGCCCTGAACCAAGAACATGAACAGCGTATTATCAAAGCCAAGTTAGTGGGCATGTTCTCGCACGACTTCCGTAATCCGCTAGCCACCATTCTGTCATCGAATAGTCTGCTGCGGGATTACGCGGACCGCATGGATGAGCAAAGACGCCTAACCCATCTCAACCGGATTGAAGCGTCAGTCCGCCAACTGCTGCAAATGCTGGATGACATGTTGGTCGTCACGCAGATGGAAGTGGGCAGCTTACAATTCAAGCCGGAGCCGATCAATGTAAGCAGTATCATTCAAGGCATCGTTGAAGAATTCCAAGCCATTAACAGCGAAGTCTGTACCATTATGTACGAAACGAATGTCAGTGGTTTGGCTTTAGCTGATATTCGCTTAATTCGCCAAATCGCATCCAACCTGATCTCGAATGCAGTCAAGTATTCGCCCCTAGGTGGAGAGATACTCGTAACGCTGAGAGCAGAGAATGAAAAGTACACACTGACTGTACAAGATCACGGCATTGGTATTCAAGCTGAAGATCAAGAACGCTTATTCACCGCCTTCCAACGTGGATCGAATGTCGGCAAGATCAGCGGCACCGGTCTAGGCTTGGCGATTGTCAAACAGGCCGTGACCATTCATGGTGGCGATGTCCAACTGTATAGTATTCTGGGTGAGGGAACCACCATCGAAGTCACCATGATTGCCCACCCCGTCAATACCTCGACCGTTATGGCCTAAATTTCGTTGCCGTTTCCAAAGCAAAACCCGGTATGTCATAGAGCGATTTTCATCGCTCTATTTTGTTTACTCATGTCCCGATATGCGTTTCGTTCATTAAGAAAGAAAGTATTACTGATTGCAACACAGGTTTGGGTTTATACTAAAACAAGTATTGTTGAATATTACAGTAAGTTGGTCGCTAGAGTCGAAGGTGTAGGTCATGGTTGAAACAGGGTCAAGCTTATTGGAGGCATTGACGAATATTCGGCAAGAATTGGCGGCGCTTCAAAAGGGATTGTTCGTATCAGAAGCCGCTCAATCGCCGTTAGACTTGGGAATCACGTCGGCTAATTCTTTTGGCAATCCTCACGGAACCATAGAATGGGCTGCAAACCACTTTGCTAACCTTGTTTCTCAAATCGATTTAGCCGAAGCGCTTGCCCGTCGAATTGAAATTACGACATCAACTGCGGTCTCTATCGACCATCATGAAGAACTGCTCCGGCAGCGGGAGTCGCGTTATCGCAGCCTCATTGAAGACCAAACAGATCTGATCTGCCGCTACCGTCCCGATTTTACACTCACCTTTGTGAACCGTGCTTACAGCGGGATATATAACAAATCCCCTGAAGAATTGATCGGGGAAAACTTCTTCAAATTAATGCCTCCCGAAGACCGTGAATATTCGCGAGCATACATTGCCAAACTCAGTCCGGCCAACCCGATTGCCTCTTCAGAACACCGTTCGCTTTTGCCAGATGGCAGCATTCGCTGGATGCAGTGGACAGACCGTGTCATCCTTGATGAAAATCATCAAATCGTTGAATATCAGGGTGTAGGGCGCGATATCACCCAGCGAAAACTGGCTGAACAGGCTGAACAGGAGCAGCGCCGCTTAGCCGAAGCGCTTCGCGATAGCCTTGTCGCGCTCACCACATCGCTGGATATCGATACGGTAATGCAGCACATCCTTGAATACGCCGAGCATGTTGTGCCTTACGACTCAGCCAGTATCACGCAGTATGCCGACGGCATGGCACACATAACCTACAGCCGGGGTTTTTCGCCAGAAGCGCAAATCGCGCTCAAGGATTTTTATTATTCTACCGATAACCCCCGTGACTGTGCCTTGATCGAAAATGGTCAGCCGTATCTGATTACCGATACCCAATCCGCTGCTGATTGGATTTCCTTTCCGATCACGAATTGGATTCGCTCTTCGATTGGCGTCCCCATGATCATGCAGGGAACGGTCATCGGTTTGTTGGCTATTGATAGTGCGGTGCCGAATCAATACAGCCAAACGGATGTTGAGAAGCTCGTTGGCTTTGCAGGCTATGCTGCCTTGGCGCTCAAAAATGCCTACGACAAAGCGCGTCTTGAACAGACAGTCAGTGAACGTACCGCAACAGTACCGAAGGAATTGTCCTCGCCTACTTGAACCGGGGTATCCAGCAGGTCAATTCGACCTTCAACAGCCTGTTTGATTGCAGCAGTGATGCGTATTTTGGCAAACCGCTCAATAGTTTTGTGTGCGACGGATATGAAGACCTATTTGAATCGACCCTTCAATCCGTCTTAACCAGCCAACAAGGGAAAATTATTGAACTTCAGGTTTGCCGCGCCAATGACATTAAGTTCGATGCGGAAGTCGGCATTGGTTACATTCAGGACAATGATGGAGAAGCCAGTTTCGTTTGCACCATTCGCGATATTAGTAAGCGCAAACGTACCGAAAACGATCTCGCAGAAGAACGAAATCGGCTACGTACGCTCATTGATAGCATCCCTGATTTCATCTACATCAAAGACCTCCAACACCGTTTCGTGCTTGCCAACAACAACAACAATCGTTCACAAACCGCTGATGAACTAATTGGTAAAACAGACTTTGATTTTCTTCCCTCTGAACAGGCTGAGAGATTTCAGGCAGAAGAGAAGGAACTGTTCGCCTCTCGCAAACCAGTGGTCGACCGTGAGGAGTTCGTCGTGAATGAGGATGGTCGTTCTTGGTGGACGTGGTCGAGCAAAGTGCCGCTGACCAACACCAAAGGCGAACTCATCGGCTTAGTAGGAATTAACCGCGACATTTCCGAACGCAAGAACGCCGAAGATGTCCTATTCAAATCGGCTGACGAACTGCGTGAATTGTACAACAATGCGCCCTGTGGCTATTACTCGTTGGACGCGGATGGCGTCTTCGTCCGTATCAATGACATTGCCTTGCGCTGGATTGGCTACTCCTACGCGGAGGTTGTCGGTAAGCTGAAGCTGTCCGACATCTTAACTGACGAAAGCAGAGAATATTTCAATCTTTGCTTCCCGGAATTCAAGCGACTGGGTTCGATCACAGATGTGGAATTAAATCTCATCTGCAAAGATGGCAGTATTAAAACAATACTGACCAACGCCACAGTCATGAGTGACGACGACGGTAACTATGTCATGAGTCGTGCAACGCTTTATGACATTACCCAAGTCAAACAGGTTGAAAGAGCGCTGCGCGAAAGCGAAGAGAAATTCCGTATGATGATCGAATCGGCCCCTCTGGCGATTGTGATTACCGACCAATCGGGAAAAATCCTGTTGGCAAATAGGCAGAGTGAGTGGCTCTTTAGCTACGAGCAGGACGAACTCGTTGGTCAGCCGATTGAGATATTGCTGCCACAATCAATGCGGCATGGACATGTCGGCAAACAGGAATCATTTGTCAATTCAAACCCGCCCTCCACGCCTGCGCAGGTCGCAAGAGAATTAACCGCGATCCGTAAAGATGGGAGCGCCCATCCGGTTGAAATTGAACTCAGCCGGATTGAAACCCAAGCAGGGATGCTGATCATGAGCTTCATCATGGACATCAGTGAGCGCAAGGAACAGGAACGCCAACTGCGCTTTAACGCCAGCCTGCAAGAGAGCGTGACTGATGCAGTTGTCTCAACAGATATGAAATTTACCATTCAAAGCTGGAATAAAGCTGCTGAACGCATCTATGGCTGGCGTGCTGATGAAGTTATCGGGAAAAACGTCACTGATGTGCTTAAGACACGATCCGAGTTGGATTATCCCCTTCAGAATTTCGAAAACGATCTACTTATGAAAGGTAAATGGCAGCGCGAAGTGATCCACCAGTGTAAGGATGGCACAGAAGTCTATGTTCTCACGTCGATTAATGTGCTGAAAGACGAGCATGACAATCCGATTGGCACAGTCGGCGTAAACCATGACATCACCGCCCGTAAACAGGCCGATGAAGCCTTGCAGATGAAGATTGAAGATGAACTCGAATTCCAAATTTACCTTAAGGCTCTCCACGATATCACCATCGCTCTAACTCAGGTAGATCAACTGGATGATTTCTACCGCAAAACAGTGGAATTCGGATTAGAACAGCTTGGATTTGATCGAATAGCGCTGTTCTTGTACGAACCCGAAACCAACCTTGCCATTGGCACCTATGGTACGGATACGAAAGGCAGTATCACTGACGAACACCACATTCGTTTTGTGCCGGGGAACGAGGGTTCTATGATGCGCGCCCTTCGGCGGTCTGAAAGGTTCTGTTTTGATGAGGATACGGATCTTCACACGGCCTTAGAGGCAACCGGAAAGGGGTGGAATGCTTCGGCCGCACTTTGGAACGGTACACAGAGCCTTGGTTGGTTAGTTGCTGATAACTTAATTCAACATCGTCCCGCCTCAAAGGCACTCCTCGACACGCTGGCCTTATACGCCATGTCCATCGGCACGTTGTTGGCGCGTAAGCAGTCTGATGCCGCCATGCGCGAAAGCGAATCCCGCTACCGTCTCCTCGCCCAGAATATCAGCGATGTCATCGTTCGTTTGAATCCGGTCGGGAAGATTCTCTATGTTTCGCCTTCCAGCCAACGAATGCTCGGCTATCTGCCTGAAGAAATGGTTGGGCGAGATGGCTTAGAATTTCTCAATCCGAATGATCTAGAGACGGCCATGTCTCGTATTACCCATGCGACGGATGGGACAGCGCCAACAGACTCGTTGCTATTCCGTTTTCAACATAAGCAAGGACATCTGATTTGGATTGAGGCCACAGGGCAGATGATTATGTCTCCAGAGTCAGGTGAACTGATAGAATTCGTCGCCTCGATGCGGGACATTAGCGAACGCAAACAGGCAGAAGAAGCGGTCCGCTTGGCACTGGCCAAAGAAAAAGAACTGGGAGAACTCAAGTCCCGCTTTGTCTCAATGGCCTCGCATGAATTCCGTACGCCGCTTGCAAATATTATGGCGACCACCGAAACCTTGAGTAGCTACCGGCAAAAAATGTCCGATCAGCAAATTGAAGACCGCCTCAATAACGTGCGGGGACAGGTCGATCATCTCAAGGATATTATGGACGATGTCTTGCAGCTTTCCCGTATTCAGGCCAAGCGGGTCGAGTTTAATCCCCAACCCGTTAATCTTGAGGCGCTCTGCCGTGAAATTGTCGGTGAATTTCGGGCACGCTCGGATATCCAGAATCCGCTGATTTTCTCTGCTCAAGATGTGCCGGCGATCATCAACCTCGACCGAAAGTTGATGCGGCAGATTATCAACAATTTGATTTCCAATGCCGTGAAATATTCCGCCGCAGACAAAGCAGTACACATTGATCTCAATTGCGTGGATAATATATGTAACTTAAGAATCGTTGATCAGGGTATTGGTATCCCTGAAGCGGATCTTAAACACTTATTTGAACCCTTCCACCGCGCCACGAATGTAGGGACGATCTCAGGAACGGGACTAGGGTTAATTATTACGCGGGAAGCCGTCGAGTTGCATGGCGGGACGATCTCTATTCAAAGTCGGGTCGACTCTGGCACGACCATCACAATAGAAATACCGATGGATTCCTCAAAGGAAAATGAGCGTGACCAAGATACTAATAATTGACGATGAAGCCATACTCCGTAATGAAATGGTTGATTGGCTTACATTTGAGGATTATGAGGTTGTCAGCGCCGAAAATGGGATTGCTGGCGTCAATCAAGCCGTCAAGCATCTACCTGACTTAATCGTTTGTGATGTGACCATGCCTTACTTGGATGGCTTTGGCGTTTTGCTTGAAGTCCATTCCAACCCCGCTACGACCCATATTCCATTTATCTTTGTTACCGCTCGCGCCGCCCACGACGATGTTCGGCATGGCATGAACTTGGGTGCGGATGATTACATTACCAAACCGTTTACCCGCCTCCAGCTTTTAGAGGCCATTCAAAGCCGTTTGGGAAAATACGCCGCGCGGGAACAGCTTTATGAACAGGAACTCAATCAATTGCAAGAGGCGCTGGCAGTCGAGCAGGAACAACGCTTGCTCAAAGCCCGTATGGTCGCCATGTTCTCGCATGACTTTCGCAATCCGTTGTCCACCATTATGTCCTCCAATAATCTACTGCGGGATTATGCTGACCGTATGGACGCGGAACGGCGGGAAACCCACTTCAATCGCATCGAAACATCGGTCAAGCAGCTGGTCCAGATGCTAGATGACATGCTGATCGTGTCACAGATGGAAACCGGACATCTCAACTTAAAAGCGGAACGCTTGGATGTCGGAGCGTTTTTCCAGCAGGTTGTCGACGAATTCCAAGCCAATTGTGGCGAAAGCCACACCCTTATTTTTGAAAACCATGTCAAAACTTCTTCAATGGCGGATACGCGCCTCCTGCGTCAGATCATCTCCAACCTGATATCGAATGCCATCAAATATTCTCCTCACGGTACGAGCGTGCGCATTACCTTTGATCTCAAAGACGGCAATTATCTGCTGACCATTCAAGATCAAGGCATCGGCATCTCCGCAGAAGACCAAAAGCGTCTGTTCGATGCCTTCGAACGTGGCAAAAATGTAGGCGACATTACCGGCACCGGATTGGGTTTGGCCATTGTGAACCGGGCGCTCGAACTGTATGGTGGCACTATAGGCATCGAAAGCGTCCTGAATCAGGGCACAATCATTTCGGTGACCATTCCGGTTCATCCGCCGGCTGTCGACGGAAAACAATCTGGCTCATAAACCGTAGGTGAAGCCATCGGCTGGCACTAATCTAAAACCTTACGAACGTCACCCATTTTAAAGCGCTTTGACTACTTCAGTCTATTGATGAACGGTATACAATCTCCGGCATCTGACCGTCTATAGTCGGTAATTTGCTGTAAAGGTATACCGATGCGTAAAGAATCCCGCAATCTAATAATCTTTTTTCTATTGACCTTTATTTGGACGTGGGCCTTTTACGCACCGTTGGTCATTACAGGTAATAGTCCATATCAGATGCCTTGGATGATACTGCTGATCGCAGGCGGCGCTGGACCGTCCATCATCGGACTTGCACTCGTCATGCGAACCTACGATAAAGAGCGCCGTCGTGATTACCTTCGGCGCAGCTTCTCGGTCAAACAGATTTCGTGGTTCTGGTGGGGTGTGGTCGCCCTGATTTTCCCTGCCATACTGATTCTAAGTGTGGTCATCGATCAGGCGCTTGGCGGCACAATGCCCGGTCTCAAGCAGTTACAAAGTCTGCTCCTGAATCCCCTGTCTCTGCCAATGACCATTGTGCTGTGGTTCTTATCAGGCCCACTCTCAGAAGAGTTTGGCTGGCGCGGTTATGCGCTTGATCCCATCCACGAGCGTTTTGGCACGCTGTCGGGATCGCTGATTTTGGGCTTAATCTGGGCAGTTTGGCATCTACCCTTGTACTTTATGTCGGCCACTTGGCATTCACAAATGGGTTTCCAACTAGCTGGGTTCTGGGCATTCACAGCCGAGAACGTCGGTTTAGCCATGATCATGACATGGGTTTACAGGAGCACCAACCGCAGTATTCTGTCGGCCATATGTCTGCATTTCGCGGTCAATTTTCTCGCGAACTTGGTGCTGCCTGTGTCCAATAATATCGAAATCTTGCGCGCGGTTTTAACCTTGGTCGTTGGCATCGGGGTCTGTGTCCTGCTGCAGCGCCGAACCCACGCACCGTCATACAGTCAAACACCACATCCCACGGCACACGCTTAATCAGCCTACACTCTATCCGGTAGATGCTCAGAGAGGGTTTCATAAGTCGGGTACGTCCGCAGTGCTTTGACTACTTCCGGCAGCGGATCAGCCCAGATTTCAGTGAAATCCTTCTCGCCTTCAATCGTTGGTTTGAAAGCCAGTTGCTCAACCGGCGGCACAAACTGGGCGTTCACACCCTCTTTGTTCCCCCGCGCATCCACCCGATACCATCCGAACTCCGGCAGATAGACGCTGTTTAAGCCATGCAGGCAAAACGTGTAATCATCATAGGCAGTAGTGCGCTGGTAGCTGAACCCGGCAGGGATGCCGTTCGCCCGCAGCAGCGCCGCCAGCAGGTGACTCTTGGCATAGCAGTACCCCGTTCGCGCTGCCAGCACTTCCGAGGCTGAGCACGTCACCGGATTCATCTTGTAGTCGTAGCTGTGCCGCACGTTATCCCGCACCCATTCATAACACCGCTGCGCAACCTCTAAGGTTGTGCCGTTTCCAAGCTCTTTCGCCAATTGCTGCACCGCTGGATGATCCCAGTCAATGATATCCGTCGCCCGCAGATACTCTTCCATTTTGTTTCCTTGTGAGTTCATGGTTTCCCCCGCCAATACTTGATCGTCCCACCATCCGTAAACGGCAGCGGCAAAAATGCCCCCAGCGTAAACACCAGAAAATTATCCAGAAACAGGAACGCCACAATCTCCAGTACCAGCCCGCCCACCGGAATCAGCAGCAGCGCCAGCACCCCCAGCACACCCGATAGAATCGCGCTGGCAATCGGCCCACCCTTCGCCCGCTGGATATGAATTTTGCCTGATAATTTCGGCTCACGCGGCGGATAGATCGAGCGTGTCAGCAGCAGCCAGAAATGGACGCCGGTCATCTCATACCCCGTTTGGGCAGCCGCCAGCGCGTGACCGAATTGGTGCACGAATCCCGAAACATAATGCAGCAGCACCAGCAGCCCGCCGCCCACCACCACATCCGGCCCTGTCAGCCGCAGGTAGTTCTTGCCGAAGACCGCCAGTATCGCCCACAGCACAAACCCCGCAGCGAAAGCCGATGTCTCCGCCGTGACTTTCAGCCCCAGTACACGCCCCAAAACATAGGTGCGGTTCCAGCCGCCACCCGGCAGCAGTGGAGTCGGTTTTTCACCCTTGAACATGGGCGGCCTGCTTCTGATGATGTGCATCCACCGTCAGGGCGATACCACCGCGCACCGCGAACGCGCCAGTTACATGGCATTCAATCGGGTCGAGTGCCGCCACCAGATCATCCAGAATGCGGTTGGTCACATGCTCGTGGAACACGCCCTCGTTCCGGTATGACCACAGGTACAGCTTCAGCGACTTAGACTCGACAATCCGCTGGTCAGGGACATACCGGATGGTGATGGTCGCGAAGTCCGGCTGTCCGGTCATCGGGCACACACAGGTAAACTCCGGACATACCAGCGTCACCGTATAATGCCGCCCCGGATGTTGGTTCGGGAATGTCTCCAGCACCTTTGACGGAAAGTTCTGGGTTTGCCCTAACAAAGTGAGTCCGGCGGTTGGGTCTTCGTGTGGGAGAGATTGCTCTGTCATATTCGTCCTTCTTATTCCATAATCAGCATGATTGATTGGTGCAGCCTTTCATGGAGACTACTTCACCTAGATACAGCCTCTGAAAGCCCCTCTCCCTTGTGCTTTGGGGGAGAGGAATTGGGGTGAGGGGGTATACATAGCATGATTATACTCAAATCGCGCAGGAGTTTGCCGTGACCAAAATATACGTCGCCGGACCCTTATTCAACACCCATGAACGATGGTATCTGGAACAAATGGCATCCGCGTTGGAAGCCGTCGGATATAGCACCTTCCTCCCGCACCGTGACGCGGGTGATCTCGGCGAGCCGACCCACGAAGCCCGTGATCGGGTCTTTGAGGCCGATCTCGCTGCGCTCAATGAGTGTGATGCCTGTGTGGCGCTGCTCACTGGCCCCGACCACGACTCCGGCACCTGCGTCGAACTCGGCTATATGTTTGCCCACCACAAGCCCTGCTTTGGCCTGACCGATGACCGCCGTTGGTTGAACAACATGGTCTGGGGAGTCTGCAATGATGGCGCTTACATCGTGACCAGCATTGACGCCTTAATCCCCCTTGTGAAAGCCAACCTGAAAGGATAGCCCTTCTCATGCGCTACTTCGTCATTGGTGATATTCACGGCTGCTACGCCGAACTACAGGACTTGCTGGATAAAGCCGCCCTCAACAGTGATGATCAGATTATCTCCATCGGGGATCTGGTAGATCGTGGCGATGACTCGGCCAGTGTCGTCGAATTTTTCCGGGACACGCCCAACGCCAGCGCCATCATGGGCAACCACGAACGCAAGCACATCCGCTGGTTTGATGATCAAGTCGAACCCGCCGCCTCGCAGATTATCACCCGCAAGCAAATTACCGAGGACATTTACCCCGAAGTCATCGGCTTTATGAGCGACTTACCCCTCTACATGGATTTGCCGGATGCGCTGCTTGTGCATGGCTTCTACGAACCGGGCGTCATCCTCGAAGACCAGCGCGAAACCGTGCTCGTCGGCACCATGAGCGGCGAAGAATATCTGCGCAAGCGTTTTTCATGGCCGTGGTATGAACGCTATGACGGTGAAAAACCGCTGATTATGGGGCATCGGGACTACACCGATAAAATGCAGGTGCTCAATTACAGAGACCGTGTCTGGGGTATTGATACGCGCTGTGTTTATGGGGGCACACTCACCGGACTGTTCCTGCCGGACTTCAAGTTGATTAGTGTGCCCAGTCGTGGCGATCACTGGTCAGATTTGCAGCGTGAATACGCCGATGTCATTCGCGGCTATGAAGTGAAATAAATCTCTTGAAACGGTATCCGGTACACGAGCCGGATACCGTGAACGCCGTAGGAATGATTATGTAGCTGGAATCGGCTCGATCTTCCGCACAGCATAACGGATGCGACCGTCCGGCACTTCCACCTCGATGATGTCCCCGACGCGCCGGTTAAGCAGCGCCTTCCCGATTGGTGAATCATCAGACGCATCTTTGACCGGCGAACCGTGATCGGTGTGCGTGGTCACTTCCGCACTGGATACCACATCCAATTGGATTTCACGCTTGTCTTCAAAATCCCAAAGCGTCACCCGCTCCCCAATATTGATTCGTTCAGGGTCAGGGTCTTCATAAATTTCAGCACGTTCGAGAATGTACCGTAAATGCCCAATTTTCTCGTCGGTGCGTTCCTTACGGGTACGCGCTTCGAACTCCACCGCCACATCGGCATCATCGTCATCGCCGCCTGCTTTATCATTTAAGGAATCAGACAGCATTTCCCGCTTTTCTTTGTCGTCATGTTCGAGGAGTTCCAGTTGACGCCGAATGTTGTCGTACCCTTCCTGCGTCAAAACGAATTTTTCTTCACCATTTGCCATAAACCTAACCTCCCTAAATGACACTGCCTGTTACACCTACTATACTGGAAAATGCGTTCAGAATCGTTACCGCTGGTCAATTCAGACTTCCCTTATTTCAATACACTCATCTTCCTTGAACAGCCTCATCCGATACTCACTAAGGTAGGACTCATCTCGCCATTACGGTGAATCAAACAGGTGGGAGGCGTTTCATACGCTCCCACGATCATCTGAATATGCCGCGACAATCCATTGCTGCACATGATCTGCCGCTTGGTTGAACAAGGTTGTGGTTTTTAACCGGATGTTTCGCGGCCTGCCATCATGACGTTATCGCCTTCATTGCCTTGACCGGCTGGGTTGGCGTTTGAATTGCCTTTCGGCTTGTGCTTGGAGTGCCCGGTCACCGGCGTCGGATGAACGACTTGCCCTTTTGGAGCCGCCTGTTTGTTAGTGTCAATCTGCTGTGGTCTGTTGTTGTCGGTCATGAGAATCCCCTTCCAATGTGACTGTGAACATGGATACCCTCCACCTCTAGAGTAGCGCCCTGCAAGAAGCGATAGGTATGCAAAATGGGGGAATTTAGGCCATACATTCGGCTCGTCTCGTTTCTTGTGCGGTATTGGCGAAATGCTGTCTTTGTCGTCGCAATATTTGGCGAAATCTGTGGCCGTTCGGTGCGCGCGCCCACTTTGAACTGTCAACGATCCCCATTTGCAGTGCCGTTGTTTGTGATTCTAACATGTTTATCCCTCGTTCCGCTCTAAGGGCAGACCATGCTTCGCCCAATTGAATGTGCCGCCAATGACGTTATAGACGGTGTCAAATCCTTTTTGTCCGAGTAATGCTGCGGCAGATTGGCTGCGTCCACCACTGGCGCAAATGACCGCAACAGGTTGTTTTGGATCCAGTTCAACAGACTGCTGTGAAAATTCTCCTAACGAAATCAAGCGTGCGCCGGGAACGTGCCCCTGCGCACATTCCCAGCTTTCGCGGACATCGATGACCGGTGGTTGTTCGCTGGGTTTGTCTAATAGCTGCTTCAACTCGATTGGCTCTATGTCACGGACATCACCGCTGGTGACAGGCAATCCGAGGGCTTCCCACTTTTGCAGCGAGTCAGCGAGATAACCCACGACATTGTCGTAACCGACCCGCGCCAAGCTGTATACCACTCGACGGTATTCGCTGGCATCGGCCAACATTAAGATGACAGGTAAATCTGAAGGTAGGACAAGGCCTACGCGATTGCTGAGTTGATCATCGGCTTCGAGATGGACCGCGCCCGGAATGTGCTTGAGTTTGTAATTGGCCTTGGATCGCGTGTCGAGCAGTGCCACACCACGACGGAATTCTTGTACGGCTTCCTGAATGCCGAGCGCACGAGGTTTCACTTCGCCTAATGGACGCGGTCCCTGCCGGTTGATCTGTTTAATGCGCTTGTGATTACCGGGTTGTTCGCGTAGATCGGAGGTCGCGAATTCAATATAGGCCTCGCGGTCATGGACTTGCAGTGCCGGATTGTGATGACGTTCAAAGCCTAGCTTTGAACTCAGCACGGCTCCAATGGATTTACCGCAGAGTGATCCTGCACCATGTCCGGGCAAAATCATCACGCCGTCAGCAAGTATAAGGTATTCGTTGTGAAGGGAATCGTGCATGTGTCCGGCAAGCTCACGCGCCGCTTCGATACCAACCAAGTCGGGGCGTCCAGCGTCACCCACGAACAGGGTATCACCTCAGGGGTATGACCGGGTGTAAACCGAACTTGCAGTTCCACGTTGCCCAGCGTAATGACATCACCACCTTTAAGCGGTTGATGGTCAAATTGGGCTTGGGCAGCTTCGTGAACGTAGATATTCGCACCGGTTTGCACGGCCAAGTCGGTATTGCCGGAGACATGATCGGCATGAAGATGGGTTTCAATGATATGGGTAATCTTCATACTGCGGGACGCAGCGGCATCTACGTACTTTTGAATGTCACGGTCAGGGTCAATGACTGCGGCCACGCCTGCGCCCTCGCATCCCACCAGATAAGATGCGCAGCCTAAACCGTCGATAAAGAACTGTTCCAAATACATTCCAGTGACTCCTACGTTACATGAGTTTAGGGAGGTTGTCGTACAACAGAAAAAGCGCCAACCCAATTACGAAGAGGGCGAAGGCTTTACGGAGCATGACCGCATCCAGCCGTTTACTCAGACGCGAACCGACAAATGTGCCGATCAGACCTGCTGCGATGAAGACTGCAATCAGCGATACATCCAACGTCATACCGGTAATATGACCGAGGAAACCGGAAATACTGTTCATGGTAATGACGACCAGCGATGTGCCAACGGCCTGATGCATCGGCATGCCCACCAAGATCACCAGCGCCGGGACAATCAAGAAGCCACCACCGACACCCAAAATGCCTGTCAGTAAGCCGACGCTGAGGCCGCCGACCAATACCTTCCAAAGTTTCAAATCATCAGTCTGATGAAGGTGTTGCGAAACTAACTTCTGCCGAACCAGCACCGTACCGACCACGAGCATGAGCGCGGCAAAAGCTACCATGAGGACATTGGGTGAAAACTGCTTGGAGACTCCTGCGGCGAGGTATGAGGCAATCATGCCGACTCCACCAAAAATGAGGGCTACTCGCCAGTTCAGTGTTCCCTGTGAACGGTGGAAAAATGCGCCGATAGCACTGTTCGCGCCAACGATGGCGAGTGAAGTGGTCACGGCTACTTGCGGGGTTTGCCCGATGAGGTAGACCAGCGCTGGAACGGTGAGGATCGAGCCGCCACCGCCCAGCAGCCCGAGTGAACCACCGATGCCAAAACCCAGCAGGAGATCCAGCAGCAAACTTGGCATTACTTGCCCTTTTTGACAGGATAACCGGCACGCTGCCAGCCCGACATGCCCCCGCGCAGATTGATCACGTTGAAGCCTGCACCTGCGAGCTGTCCAGTGGCCGTGCTGCTGCGTGCTCCGGATGCACATACGCATAGGATTTCTTTATCTTTGGGCAGTTCATCGATGCGGCGTCCGAGTTCGTTCAAGGGGATGAGCTTGGCTCCGGCGATGTGTCCAGCGCGGTATTCATCCGGCTGGCGAACATCCAGAACGAGCAGCGGTTCTTTGCTATCGATACGGGCTTTTGCTTCCTCAGTTGTGAGGGTATTGGTGCTGCTGCCAAAGAGGGATTTGAAAATGTTCATGTCTGTTCCTTGTACTTAGAGATTATTCAATCGGGAAACCCTGATCCGTCCATGCGTTAATGCCGCCGAGATCGTAAATCTGTGTGTAACCGGCACTGGCTAAGATTTGGGAAGCTTTGCCACTGCGATTGCCACTGTGGCAGTAAACGACAACCGGTTCGGTGCGTGGGATTTCATTCAGGCGCGCTTCGATACTATCCAGCGGGATATTGACCGCGTTATGGATGTGACCGGTTGCGAATTCATCTGGCGTCCGCACGTCGATTAGGAGATAAGGAGCGGATGACGCAGCAAATTTGGTTTGATAGTCGGTTGGTGAAATCTTTTTCGCAGCGGACGTCGTTCTCTGTGAGGTCACGAAGGCGACGGCAGCAATCAGAAGGATGATCACCACACCTGCGATCATCAGGTATGTATTCTGCTTGTTGGTTTGTTGTGTAGGTTTGTGCTTCGACATTGCTGGATGTCCTTGTGAACAGTGAATGGTCATACTGTAACCGGACTCAAAAGTGCAGGGTTAGAGCGAAAGGCTTATAATGGGGTATAAGTGAAAACTTATGGCATGGTGAGATGAGGATGCTGGATCTTTATAAGTTGCAGATTTTTTCGACAGTGGTTCAAGAGGGTAGCTTTAGCGCAGCAGCCGAGCGTCTGTATATGACCCAGTCGGCGGTGAGCCAACACATCAAGGAACTGGAAGCGGGCTTAGGCAGGCAGTTATTTCAGCGGGGTTGGCGCGGTGTGAGCTTGACACCTCATGGCGAAATTCTCAATCAATACACCAATCAAATCTTTGAATTGGTAGGGAAAGCGGAAAATGCGCTGGTTGACGTAAACCAATTGACCAGCGGACGGATCAGCATTGGTGCGACACCGGGGATCGGGGTCTATCTCGCGCCGGATTGGGTGCAGCGCTTTCGAGGCACATATCCCCATTTAACTGTGGCGCTGCAAACCGCCGTGACATCAGAGGTCGTTGCTCATGTGCTCGGTCGTCAGCTCGACATCGGGTTCATCGAAGGGGAGTTGGAGGGCCATACGCCGCCGCAGTTAGCGGCACTGGTGCTCGAAGAAGTTGAGCAGCAGGTCGTGGTCGGCTTTAAGCATCCGTTCTGGGAGTGTGAGACAATTCAGGTCAACGATCTGCACAATCAATCGCTGATCGTGCGCGAGGTCAACAGCCAATCCCGCATCTGGCTAGAAGATACCTTACACTTAAACCACATTGATCCGGTCATCGGCGCGGAGTTTGACAATTTGGAGTCGATCAAGTCGAAGCGAAGCCCTTTGTTCGCAGTCTCAAACTGATCTGGGATAAAACGGTACCACTGTCGCCAATTACCAATGCATTCTTACTGGAATTGAGCAGCACTTATCCGGCCCTGAAAACCCTCGTTGAGCCAGTTGCGTCATTAACCTGAAGCAAGTTGGTTGAGATCGTAGGGCTGCAATTGCTGATCCTTGAGCACATAGACCTGATCCATATGGTCGAGGAAAATGCGGCGGTGGGTAAAGATCAGCAGGCTTCGGCCTATCGCCACACGCAAGACGGTTTGCATCACTGCATATTCAGTGTCGGCATCCAAGTTGGCAGTGGCTTCATCCAGCAGGATGGTCGGAGTTTGCTTGAGTAAAACCCGCGCTAAGGCAATGCGCTGACGTTCACCACCGCTGAGCTGCCGCCCGCCTTCTCCGATATAGGTATCATAACCGTCAGGTAAAGACTGAATAAAGTCGTGGATTTGCGCTTGTTGAGCAGCGGTTTCGAGTTCGTCCTGTGTGGCGTCTTTGCGGGCGATCAGAATATTTTCGCGAATAGTCGTGTTGAAGATGTGCGTGCGCTGCGACATGACCCCGAACTGATTTCGGATGTCAACAAGGTTGTAGCTACGTAGATCGTGTCCACCAAGCGTGATATTGCCGCTGTCATAATCCCAGAAGCGAACCAACAAATTGACGAGGGTTGATTTGCCCGAACCACTGTCGCCGAGGATTGCAATGTGCTGTCCGGCATTGAGCTTCAAAGATAGGTGATGCAGAACCAGCGGGGAATCGGGCGTGTATCGAAATGACAAATCATGTATGTCGAGATCAGAGTTTGGTGGTGGATTGGCAGGTTCAATCGAAGCCGTAATCACAGGTGACAAGTCGGTAATTTCAAAGAGCTGGCGAGCGGCCTGTGCTGTCGTGCCAAGCTGCACGGCGGCCTGTGCTAAAGGCGAAAAGGCTTCGAATACCGCGACGGTCGCCAGCGTCACTGTCGCCAGATAAATCCCATCAATACGGGGAACGGCAACCACCAGCACGGCCAGAGCCGCAGCGCTGGTCAGAAAAACGGTCAGCGCTAGTTGTAATGCATCAAAATGAGCAATACGCCGATCTTTGAGAGCTATTTGTTGATTCAGTGTATACAGTTTATGGAATTGGTTCTGCGCCTGTCCATAGACGAGCGTTTCGGCCATCCCCTGAATGCTATCGACCAGGTTCGCATCCAATTCAGCCCGAAGCGCAACCTTATCCGCTCCCGATTGATCATTTCCCCACCACGCTAACAGTGGAACGCCAATGCCAGATGTCAACATAAACACAAGCGCTACGATAGCTATAAGGGGATGAAAAAGGTTCAGAAATAGGGTAAAAAGCAGCGCGATAATCAAGGCGACCATCGGTGGTGCGATAGCTCGTAGATAGAGATTCTGTAGGCTTTCGATGTCCTCGATCACACGGCTTAATAAATCGCCTGTCCGTAATGAAACCAATCGCGCAGGTGCTAGGGGTTCGAGGCGCTTGTAGAATTCCACGCGCAGATGAGCCAGCAGGCGGAACGTGGTTTCATGGGAAACAAGGCGTTCCAGATAGCGGAAAACGCCGCGGGCGATACCGAAGAAGCGCACACCCACAACCGCGACGCTCAGTTCAGCAATGGACGGTTGAAGCGCAGCTTTCGAGATGAGCCACGCCGAGGTGGACATCAGACTAATACTGCTGGCGATGGTCAGTGTCCCCAGCAAAGCGGCCAACAACATTCCTCGCCAGAAAGGCAGCGCGAAGCGCAGGGCACGCAGCAGCGGATTAGTCTTCATGGCGGTTGTTCCTGAACTTGCTAAAAAGCTGTGTATATAAACCGTCGGCAGTCATCAATTGAGTATGCGTTCCCTGTTCGACAATCTTGCCTTTTTCGAGCACGATTATTTGATCGGCTGAAACGGCCATACTCAGGCGGTGTGTGATCAACAAAATTGTGCGATCTGAGGCAACTTCTTTAAGGCCGCGCAGGACAGCCGATTCGCTGTCTGGGTCGAGGCTAGATGTCGGTTCATCCAGAATGAGCAACGGTGCTTTGCGAAGCAGTGCCCGTGCTAAAGCAATACGCTGTGCTTGTCCGCCACTCAAGCGTAGGCCGCGTTCTCCGCAAATCGTTTGATAACCATCCGGCAGCTTTAGGATGAAGTCATGTGCGCCTGCTGATTGGGCTGCGGCGATGAGTTCGGCTTCGGTGGCATCCGGACGCCCAAAGCGAATGTTTTCGGAAAGAGTAATGTTGAACAAATAAGGGGACTGCGATACCCATGCGATATTTTCCCGCCATATCTCTGTTGGTATGGCCCCTAAATCATGTCCATTAATCGTAATGCGTCCTGAAGTGGGCGATAAGAAACGCAGAAGGAGATTAGTGAGACTTGTTTTGCCACTTCCGCTGATCCCGACCAAGGCCACGAATTGGCCGGGTTTGATTTCGAAAGATAGGTGATCGAGTGATGATGCAGCATTTTCGGCATAAGTTAAAGACACATCCTCAAACCGGATGTGCATGTGTGTGGGGACAGTTTTTAGCTGTGAAGTTTGCTCTGTAGATGACGATGCAGTATCCAAGAGGCTGAATACCCGTTCAGCAGCAGCTTTGCCTTCGGTGGCGTTGTGGAACTTCGCCCCCAAGGCTCGCAGCGGGAGATAAAATTCAGGTGCTATAACGAGCAAGAACAACGCGTTTTGAAAGCCAATACCACCGTTGAGCAGCCGTACACCAATCTCAACCGCCACAATCGCGACACTGAGAGTCGCCAACATTTCGAGGGTCAGCGCTGATATGAAGGCGACACGCAGAACACGCATGGTGGCTTTCCGAAACTGATCCGTCATGCGGCCAATGCTCTCGACCTGATATTGGCTGCGGTTGAATAGTTTGAGCGTGGTCAGTCCTTGCATCACGTCCACAAAGTAGGTGCTCAAGGTACGCATGCCTAAGAACTGACGCTTGGCTAATGCGCCCGCCGCCATGCCGATGAGCGCCATGAAGAACGGGATCAGCGGCGCGGTAATGAGCAGCACACTAAAGGTCAATAAATCGATCGGCAAAACAACAAGAAGCATAAGGAACGGTAAAAATAACGCCGTGAAGAGTCCCGGCAGATAGTCTCGATAATAACCGTCGAGTTTCTCGACGCCTTCGGTCGCTGTGAGTACCAGATCACCACTTTGTTCATTGCGGTGATGGATCGGCCCTAAGCGATAGAGATGGGCAAGCAGTCGTTCGCGTAGGTTTTGCTTGACTTGTGTGGCAAGCTGCGCCGATGCTCGTGAACCGAAATAGGTGGTTACTCCTCTCAGCGCGATCACAACGAGCAGCAGCCACAATTGACCTGAAACGTCGCTTAGGGTCTGCCGGTTGAGAAACACACCACTGATCACTTGGCTCAACAGTTTGGCCTGCACCACAATTACGATGCTCAAGAACCCATTTGCGAAAAGGCTGCCAAATAGGTTTGGACGCGCGGTGTTGGCTTCGCGCAGCAAGCGTTGATCCAAACTTGGTTTGCGGATAGACGTCAAAGTGGACATGAGATGCGGTTTGCAAAACTCAGGTCATTCCTGTCCAACACTGTATTGGACAGGAATGACCCTACCTGCGGAAATGGTTTAGTACTCGAGGTGACTTTGAGCCGTGAGGCGCTTGCGGAAAACCCAGTACGTCCAGCCTTGATAGATCAGCACAATTGGGACGACCGTGAGCGCAATGACGGTCATCACTTGAAGGGTGTAGTGACTGGACGAAGCATTGTAAATCGTCAGGTCATATCCCAAGCTTGAGGGCATGACGCGCGGGAAAAGTGTCCCAAAGATCAGCGCGACAACCCCAACAATGGTCAGCCCTGTTCCAGCGAAAGCACGACCATAATGGGCTTTAAATATCGAGTAGCCTGTGACAAGCAATGCACCGACTGCGACGATCAATCCAAGCACGTTAACCGGATTAAGATGCGCCAGAATATCGGTCTGGAAGGCTGTGAAGACGACAAAGACTACCGCGATGAGGGTGACCGGCAGCCACATCCGTCGGCTGACACGGGCTGCACGTTCTTGAATGACACCGTCTGTTTTGAGTTCCAAGAACAGCGCCCCATGCAAAATGAACAATGTGAGTGTAACCAAGCCACCGACCAGCGCATAGGGATTGAGCAGGTCGAAGAATGAACCCACGTAGGTCATCTTGGCGTCAATCGCCACGCCGCGCAGAATGTTGCCAAAGGCGACACCCCACAGTAGGGCGGGCAGCAAACTGCCGGTGAAGATACAGATATCCCATAAGGCACGCCAACGTGGATGGTTGTCCTTGCTGCGGAATTCGAAGGCGACACCCCGAATGATGAGTGCGATGAGGATCAGGAACAGCGCCAAGTAGAAGCCGCTAAAGAGGGTGGCATACCAATTGGGAAAGGCGGCAAACATCGCTCCACCTGCTGTGAGCAGCCATACTTCGTTACCATCCCAAACCGGGCCGATGCTGTTGACGACCATCCGGCGTTCGTTATCTTTTTTTGCTACGATGGGCAGCATGATGCCGACGCCATAGTCGAAGCCTTCTAGGAACAGGAAGCCCGTGAAGAGAATGGCGATCAGGATAAACCACAGGGTTTGTAAGTCCATGATAAGCTCCTTAGTATGCGCCTTCGTAGCGCGGTTGTTTCGTGGTGGATGTGGATTCATCCTTCTTGAGCCAAGGGATGAGGTCACCGCTGCCGTCCATGTTTTGGCGGGCGAACTTTTGCAGCAAATAGATGTCGGCAATCATCAGCAGCCCATAGATCAACGTGAATCCGATCAGCGAAATGAGCAGCATTTCCACCGTAACATTGGGCGAAACCGCTTTGTCGATGGTCATTAGTCCTTGAACAATCCAGGGCTGACGACCGACTTCAGTCAAAATCCAGCCGGTTGAGTTGGCCAAATAGGGGAGAAGTATTGCGGGAATGAGCAGCCGAAGCAGCCATTTTCCTTTGCCGCTGGCGAGTCCACTTCTGAAAGCGACGAACAGTCCCACAAAGCCCAGCACAAACATCAATGATCCAGCACCGACCATTGCACGGAAGCTCCAATAGGTCAGCCAGATTGCCGGAGGAACGTAGTCTCCGGGGCCATATTTCTGGATATACTGCGCTTCTAGATCATTAATGCCTTGCACCTTACCATTAGGTGTGTTGTAAGACAGGAAGCTGAGCAGCGAAGGTATTCGTATGTTGATAATCGAGGTGCGATCTGCCTCATTCCCAATCTGGAACATGGACAAGCCAGCAGGATCTTCGGCATTCCAAAGGCCTTCCGCCGCCGCCAATTTCATCGGCTGCGTATCGGCCATGCGCTGCCCTTGTAAATGACCGAACCCCATTGTTATAAGAACGGCTGCTGTACCGATGACTAAGCCTAAACGCATCGAGGCACGGAAAGCGTCTAGGTTGCCTGATTTGTTTCTGAGCAAGTGGAAAGCACTAATTCCGACAATGAAAAAAGCTCCCGTCGTCAACCCGCCGAGGGCAACATGTGGGAACTGAAGCCATACATTCGGGTTTTTGATGAGCGCGAAGAAATCCACCATTTCAGCACGGCCACTCTCAGCAATCTTGTAGCCGACCGGGTTTTGCATGAAGGAGTTGGCGACCAAAATCCAAAAAGCTGACGTGTTGGCGGCGAGAGCAACGAGCCAGATAGCTGCCAGATGCATCTTCTTAGGAACTTTGTCCCAACCGAAGATCCAGACTCCCAAGAATGTCGACTCAATGAAGAACGCGACCAAGGCTTCAACGGCCAGCGGTGCGCCGAAAATATCGCCCACAAAGCGCGAATATTCTGACCAATTCATGCCGAACTGAAATTCTTGGACAATACCGGTGACCACGCCCATCGCGAAATTGATGAGCAAGAGTTTGCCCCAGAATTTCGCCATCTGTTTATATTTTTCGTCGTGTTTGACGACGTAAATGGTTTGCATCAAGGCGACGCTGATGGAAAGCCCCAAGCTAAGGGGGACAAAAAAGAAATGATAGACAGTGGTTATTCCAAACTGCAATCGAGCTAACGTTAATGCATCCATGTGAACTCCTCGATTCTATTAATAGACTGCATCATTTTCCTATGCAGAGTGTGTGACGGTTAGTGAGATAGATCATGGAATCCATGTGATAATATGTTATATATATCACTCCTTAACACAGTATAATTTTATTGTATTGCTTGTGGGGGATGTGGGGTACAGCTAATAGCTTATGAGGTGGTATAAGCAAGTGCTACTATCTTGCTAAGGCGTGGAAAGAACTATGTGAGAAATTCTTATTTTATGGATTGAAAAAGACACCATTTCGACATGTTATCTTCACAATATCGACATAAGTCAGATGCATCCTGTGAGCAAATCGAAAGAGGCTCAACAAGGAGAACATCATGAGCAAGAAATTCATCGTATTACTAGCTGTCGTCACTGTTTTAATCATCAGTGCGAGCGTTGTGGGTGCCCAAGGCAACGGCAATCGAAATGGGGGTTGTGGTCTTCAGCAGACAACTTGTCCAAACAGTCCTCAGGGCAATAATGGCAGTGGCCAAATGGGAATGGGAAATATGCAGACCAACGGGAACTCAAACGGACGTGGACGTGGTCAAATGGGACAGGGAACAGGGCCAAACAACATGAATTCGTTCCAGAATATCCCATCTGCATCCGCTGCTGAACTGCCACAAGACGTGATTGATTTGATGATCAGCGGGTGGACAGATGAACAACATGCTTACGCGGTGTATCAAACGGTTATTGAACAGTTTGGTAATGTCCGCCCATTCACCAATATTCAACGGGCAGAAGCACAGCACGTCAGCGCTTGGGAATTCTTATTCGCACGTTATGGGATTCCCGTACCTAAAATCCCGACTTTCGAAGTTCCAACGTTTGCCAGTATTACCGAAGCTTGCCAGCTAGGCGCACAGGCAGAAGTCGCTAACTTTGATCTGTACGACACGATGCTCAGCACCTTCGATCCCTATCCAGACATTCATCAGGTCGCACAAAACCTACGTAATGCATCCGAGCTTAATCATCTATCTGCTTTTCAACAGTGCAGTGGATAAGTCAAGCAAATAGCTGTAAGCAACTCAATTCGACATGGGGCGAGCATTTTCGCCCCATTTTGCATTCCTTTCAACGCCGGTTTTCAGTCATTCACAATCAACATAATCCCCTTGTATTTGCTTCACAATTTCAACACAAGTTCCCGGCACACTGTCGGCATACCGTTGAAATTCATAAGGAGCAAATCTCATGTTCAAGAAAATTTTCATCGCTGTGCTAGTTCTAACCGTAGGCGGCGCAGTCGTCCTCAGCCTCCCGACAGCACCGGTTGTAGCCAACACGACTAAGGGTAAGCCATAATCAGACTGTTTGAATATTCGACTAAGGGATAATCATGGCGCGCAAAATTCTCATCGCGGACGATGAACAGCACATTCTGGAAAGTGTTGGCTCTTATCTTAAAGAGGATGGTTTTCAAGTGGTGACTGCCCGCAACGGGCGAGAAGCGCTGTTCGTCTTTCGTCATGAAAAGCCTAATCTGGTAATTTTGGACGTGATGATGCCCGAAATGGACGGATGGGATGCCGCGCGTCTCATCCGTAAAGAGAGTAGTGTGCCGCTGTTATTCCTCACCGCTCGCGTCGAAGAAATCGACCAGATACGGGGACTGGAAATTGGCGCAGATGAATATCTTACCAAGCCCTTCAGCCCTCGAATGGTGGTGGCACGGGTTCGAGCGCTGCTGCGGCGGGCCTATGGCGAACAGGTGACAGAGCGAACCTCCTTTAGGATTGGCACGATTGAACTCGATACAGAAAGCCATCTGGTGAGCGTATCCGGTCGACGGGTTGATCTTACGCCCAGCGAGTTTGGCATTCTCAAAGCCCTGATTACACGACCCGGGCGGGTTTATACCCGTATGGAACTGCTCGACCATATTCAGGGCGAAGCTTTTGCCGGTTACGAACGCACGATTGATGTGCATGTCAAAAACCTGCGCATCAAAATTGAACCGGATACCAAAAATCCGGAATATATCGAAACCGTTTATGGTGTGGGTTACCGAATGCGCCCCGATCATGAATAGACTCTGGGTTCGGCTTACACTCGCTTTTCTGTTGATTGAATGGTTGAGCATCGCGGCCATGGCACTGGTCGTCCAGCGAACCACGGAAATCGACTTTCGCCAATACATCAATCAGCGCAATGTTTCGGCCAATAGTCAGCAGCAAATCGACCGTCTCGAAAGCTATTATGCTGAACATCAATCTTGGGTTGGTGCTGAGTCGATGTTTGGACAGCGGGGTGAAGGTGGCGGACGCGGTGCGGTGTTCAGTATCGCAGGCATGGACGGGATAATAGTCGCCTCAACTGACCCGACACTCGTGGGTACAGAAATCCCCGCAAATGTGCGTTCACAGTCTGCTCAACTTCAAGTTGCTGGGCAGCCGGTTGGACTTCTGTATCGTCGGACACCGGGCGAACAAGCACTAGGCAGTGCCGAAATGGCGTTCCTTAGTGAGGCCAACCGCACGCTAGCTATTACTGGAATCGTGGTTTCGATCTTGGCTGTCCTCATCGGGATCGGTTTGTCATGGCTGTTGGCCCGCCCGCTAAAGAACTTGACCAGTGTCATTCATGACCTTCCCGTAAAGCAGTTAGGGCAGCAGGTTCAAGTCAGCGGCACAACTGAAACGCAGGCTTTAGCACTGGCCTTCAATGCCATGTCGTCCCAACTTGCGGAAGCCGAGGCCTTACGGCAGCGGATGGCCGCCGATATTGCCCATGAACTCCGCACCCCGGTGAGTGTCTTGCGCGGTCATCTCGAAGCCATGCGCGATGGTATTTTTGCGCTTGATCAGGAACATTTAGCAGTTGCGCATGACCAGACCCTCTATCTCGGTCGGCTCGTCGATGATTTGCGAGTGCTGACTCTGGCAGAAGCCAAACATCTTCCGTTGAATATGACGCCTGTGGTGCTTTCGGATTTGGCACAGAATCTGGTTGAACGCTTTCGCCCGCTGGCAATGGATGCCGATGTTCAGCTTGATTTTTCCACTTCTGCATCCCACATACTGCTACAAGGCGATAGCCAGCGTTTGCAGCAGGTCATGGGCAACTTACTCACGAATGCGCTTCGACACACACAGCCGGGCGGAGAAATTACCGTTTCGGTTGAACAATATCAGCAGAGCATCCGGCTCAGTGTTCGGAACACGGGGAACCAGCTTACGGCTGAAGAAGCCAAGAACGTCTTTTTGCCCTTTTGGCGTGCTTCAGCCTCGCGTGAGCACGACTCGGCTGGCAGTGGCTTGGGACTGGCTATCTCCAAGCAGTTGATTGACCTGCACAACGGAAAGATATGGGTTGAGTCATCTCAGAGTGAAGTTGTTTTCCTTGTTGAGTTTCCCCGAATACCCGTATCTATACTCGATAGCGGATAAACTCCTGACAAAATGAATCCCGCTCTACAGAAGGGGATTCATAGGAAAGATTTTATCCCCAAATGTATCGGAGCAGTGTTTAAGTTTCAGATCGATCAAGTTACAATAGGGCTAATAAGAAAAGTAGGGTTGAAAAGTCTGTCACTTCCATTATTAAATTATTAGAAAATCGGCTTTCAAGTTCGGGAAACGGTTCATCGATTATGTGGTTTAGAGGGATTAAGGCTCATGCCTTTTTGAAGATTTCGATAAGCGCTGTTGTAATTATTTTGTTAGCGCTACTTAGTGTTTCATTGATTATCCATACAGATAGAGTGCAGGCGCAAGGAAACGCCGAAGCAACAACTGAAATACCATCCCAACCCTTTCAAAATGCCTTGACCCTTATGGCAGCACCAACAGCAACTGAAGGGCCGACACTTTCGGTAACAGCAACAACCGAAGTTCCAACAACCGAAGTCACAGCGAGTCCTCCCGCGCTCAGTGCATCCGACGCGATGGCGACAATCACCAACCAGCAGGCTCAGATTAAGGCGTTGCAAGATCAACTGGAAGCCGGACAGGGCGACAAGGGCGCTACGCTATACGCAGTCGTCATTATCGCGCTGGGTATAATACTGGCCTTCGCCGTCTTTTTTGGACTGAAACGCGGATAAATCAGGACAGAAAGAACGCCCATGCAAGCCTCTCATCCCGACAGGGAAAGCCACGATGAAACCGAACTTTCCCGCCGAGCGTTTATGGATCGCTCGGTCAAGGCGATTGCTGCATTCATCAGCATATCACTTGGAGTACCAGCTATCGGGTATTTGATCTCCCCTGCCTTGCAGCAGCAAGAGAATCAATGGGTGAAATTAGGCCGAGTCAGTCAGGTTGAACCCGGTGTTCCCACGTTGTTTACGGTGACGATCAAGCAAACGACGGGTTGGGTTGAAGCCGAGACGCAACTCGCCTATTTCGTGTACACGAATGACGGCAAAAACTTTAGTGTCATGTCCAATATCTGCACGCATCTTGGCTGCCAGACTCATTGGAATGAAGTCGAGGGGCTTATCGAGTGCCCATGCCACGGTGGACAGTTTGACGCTGTAGGGAATGTGATTGGTGGACCACCGCCGCGACCGCTCAAGCGCGTTGACTTCAAGTTGGATGACAGCGGCAATATCTTGAGCCGGGAGGTGTAAGGTGGGACTCGGACAGTGGCTAAACGAGCGAACCGGAATCAAAGATGTCGCACATGTTGTTCTTGAGCGCAAGATTCCGCGCACGGGCTGGGCTTATACACTTGGCAGCGCAACCCTATTTGTCGCGGCTCTTCAAATGTTCACCGGCATTTTGCTCTCCATTTATTATGTTCCAACACCTGACCATGCGTGGAGCAGTGTCAATTACATCCAGAATCAAGTCTGGTTTGGTTGGCTGATTCGCGGCATTCACCATTACGGGGCTAGCGCAATGGTCATCCTCGTCGGATTACATATGATTCGGGTCGTCATCTATGGTGCGTATAAATATCCGCGTGAAGTGACGTGGCTCACTGGCGTCTTGCTGCTGATCGTGACGATGGCCTTTGCCTTCACCGGCTATTTGCTGCCTTGGGATCAAAAGGCCTACTGGGCAACGACCGTCGGAACACAGTTCGTGCGTACCACGCCTGTCGTTGGCAATTGGCTGCTGACAGTCGTACAAGGTGGGCAAACGTTGTCTGCCGTCACGCTGGCTCGGTTCTTTGGTACTCACCTTTGGATTTTGCCAGCCAGTTTACTGCTGCTCGTCTCGATCCATCTTTTTCTGGTCATCCGCCTCGGAATTTCCGCGCCGCCTTGGCAGTCTAAACGTCAACAAGAAGCCGCTGACAAAAACGCTGAGACAGTCGAATGAACGAACAGGAAAAGCGCGAACAAGATCGCATTTACGAGGAAGCTAAGCAGCGCGGTGAATGGTTTTACCCGAACGCTGTCGTTAAAGACGCATTCGTCACTTTAGTGATTTTCCTCATCCTCGTAGGGCTTTCGGCATTTTTTAAGGCGGACCTTCAACCACCTGCTAATCCGGCAGATGCATCCTATGTGCCTCGTCCGGAATGGTATTTCCTATTTCTTTACGAGATCCTGAAGTTCTTCCCCGGCAACTTAATCGTCCTCGGCGTAATTGTCCTGCCGGCGGTCGTCTTTCTGATCCTGTTTTTACTGCCATGGCTGGATCGCGGCAAAGAACGGCATCCCCGAAAACGCCGGGGCATCATGGCCTTGCTGACTTTTTCGTGGACAATCATTATCGGTTTTACGGTTTTGGCCTTTGTCTCTGCGCCACCCCAAACCGAAACGGTGGCCGCTGTGGCAGGGGTTAACCAGCAGCAGGCCAGCGCAGGACAAGCCCTTTTTCTCAACCAGTGTTCAGGCTGTCATGGTCAATATGGGGAGGGCGGTCCGAATCCCAACCGTCCCGGCAGTATTATTCCTCCCATCAGCAGTCATGCGTTTCTGACGAACTTCACTGACGAAACATTGTTTAACATTGTATCGAACGGCTTGCCGGATAGCGGCATGGCAGCCTTCGGGTTGCAAAATGGCGGTCCATTGGACACCGATAAGATTGACCTTCTTGTGGGCTATATTCGAAGCTGGCAAACCAATCCGCCTGTTGCTGCCAGCGCAGGTTCACCGAACAGCAGTGAAGCCGATGAAGTATCTGCAGCCAAAGGAAATGTTGAACGTGGCTCAATGTATTTCAACACCTTTGCTTGTTCGAGCTGTCATGGTCAAGACGGTGGACTTCCGATGGGGCCAGATCACATTGCGGTCATTGATCCAAATTGGTTGAAGACGGTGTCGGACTCCCAGATTGCGTTGATCATTTACCAAGGGTTTACCAAACCGTTTATGCGCTCCTATCGGGGTGTCATTTCTACCGCACAGATAAATGACCTGCTGGCATGGATGCGCAGCCATCAGAGACGTGTTGGACAATAATGATTGGGCGATTTATTAGGTGGAACCATATTCAGCGTTCACCTAGGATAACAGTATATTTTTTTGCTGCTATCCCAAAGGAAATCGAACCTTGCTTAGGTTCGAGAATGAAAAAAACGACTTACTTTTGAGTCGCTTTTTCTCGTTTATGGATCCGAGGGACTTCGTCCCGTTTCCTAGTCAGGAACAGGGTTTCTGCGTTCGATAATAGCGTTTACAAGCTATGCATCACACTCAACAAATACAATTAATACCTCGTTTTCTGGTTTCGCCAAATCCGAACAGGAATTGCCATGATGATCCCCGAAATGATCACTACGACGGTCACCAAAAGAGGTGTTCGCCACCAAGGCGTTTCACCGGTGTCCGGCAAATTGCTCACACTGACCAATGTTGCTTGTGCATAACGGAGATTTAGATTTTCAGCGTTGGACAGACTCGCCTGATTGACGATAAAAAATGGCGGTTTTACATTCGAACGTACCCGCGTTTTGATGGTGATGATAGCCGATTGGCCGCCTGCTAGAGTCGGCATATTAAAGCTGACGACTTGTCCGCTTACCGTAGCGTTACCAGCGGACAGTGTAACCGAAAGTATCTGAACTTCAGCAGGCATGTTATCGGTAATGACAATGTTTGTAGATGCAATGCTGCCGGGATTGCTGACGGTAATTGTCCACGTGACTATCTCACCGGGCTGAGCGAATGCTGGATCGACCGACTTGGTCACGACGGGGTCAAAAATGACCAGTGTTGGGGTCGGAGCAGGCGTTGGCTGAGTTGATGGCACGGAAGTTGGCAGGACTGGTGGCGGCGTCGGACTCCCGGCAAGTGTTACGGATGCTGCACTCTCATCATCTTCATTACCGACGTTGTTATTGGGTACCGAGTCGGGGTCAAATTGATCAGAGGTCATCACTTGAGCAATCGAGTTGTAAGGGCCAACTGCATTAACGATTACCGTAATCTGTAAAGTCGCAGTTGCACCGTTATTGACCGTACCGACTGTCCATACTCCCAAAACGGGATCGTACGCTCCCTGACTCGGGGTTGCGGATACAAACGTGTAGCCTGCAGGAAGTTGATCTTGAATGGCTACATTCGTTGCGTTATCCGGCCCGGCGTTATTGAGTGTGACGGTAAAAATGACCGTCCCCCCAACAACTGGCGAGGGATTATTTACAATATTGGTGACACTTAAATCGGCAATACCTTGTGGTGTGGTAACGCTAGCCTGATCATCTTCCGCATTTCCAATACCATTATTAGGCGTTGAGTCCAGATCAACTTGATCAGACGCGATTACTTGTGCGCTGTTGGTGATTGTTCCTGCGGCATTGAGCGTTACCGTAATTTGTAGTGTTGCGTTCGCGTTCGCAGGAATAGTTCCAATCGTCCACAGTCCGGTCGCGTTATCATAGGTGCCTTGGCTCGGTGTTGATGATACAAATGTTACACCAGCCGGCAGTTGATCTTGTATAACTACATTCGTGGCGGTACTTGGGCCGGTATTACTGACCGTGAGATTGTAGTCGAAATTGCCGCCAACAGTCGGATTAGGGTTACTAACGACCTTTGCAAGCGCCAGATCCGCAACATCAACGGGTGTTGGTGTATTAGTAGCCTGATCATCCTCTCCTGCAGCATTGTTGTTGGGCGTGGAGTCGGGATCAAACTGATCTGAAGCTCTTAGTTGGGCCGTATTGCCATACGGACCAGAGGCGTTAACCGTTGCAACGATTTGGAGTGTTGCATTTGCGCCATTATTAACCGTACCCACTGTCCATATTCCCGTGGCGTTATCGTAGGCGCCTTGGCTCGGAGCTGATGATACAAATGTGTATCCGGTTGGCAATTGATCGGCGGCTGAGACATTAGTCGCATTATTGGGGCCAGCGTTTGCAATTGTCACTGTGAAGGTGATATTGCTGCCGACATTCGGGGTGGCATTGTTCACTGTCTTCGTCAGCGACAAATCAGCAGTTCCTTGCTGGGTAGAAATACTAGCCTGATCATCTTCCCCATTTCCAACACCATTGTTATGCGGCGAATCAGGATCAGGTTGATCAGCCGCAGTCACTTGTGCACTGTTGGTGATGGGCGTCGCCACATTGACTGTCGCTGTAATTTGGAGCGTGGCATTAGCGCCGTTATTAATAGTTCCGACAACCCACAAGCCAGTGGTATCCGTATAGTTTCCTTGACTGGGAATTGAAGAGACATAAGTTAACCCGGCAGGTAAGAGATCAACGACTTCAACACCTGTAGCGTCGCTGGGGCCAGCATTGCTAACGGTGAGGGTATATGTAATGTTCGCGCCAATATTGGGATTAGGATTATCAATAGTTTTTGCCAAGTTTAGATCAGCAACGGCTACTGGAACAGGCGTATTGGTTGCCTGATCATCTTCTCCGGTAGCGTTGTTGTTTGGCGTTGAATCGGGATCAAATTGATCTGCCGCTCTGATCTGTGCGGTGTTGGCATAGGGGCCAGCAGTATTAACTCGAGCAGTGATTTGTAGAGTCGCGTTTGCGCCGTTATTGATCGTTCCAATCCCCCAGTTGCCTGAAAGATTATTGTAGGTTCCTTGGGATGGGGTTGCTGATACAAAGGTATATCCAGCAGGTAGTTGATCGAGCACAATGACATTCGTTGCAGTATCTGGCCCAGCGTTGCTTACAGTTAGCGTAAATATCACGTTGCTGCCAACATTTGGTGTCGGGTTATTAACCGCTTTTGTAAGGGATAAGTCAGCGACGCCTTGAGGAGTGCTTACGCTGGCTTGGTCATCTTCACCATTTCCAATCCCATTGTTGGGGGTCGAGTCAGAATCGATTTGATCAGAAGCGGACACTTGAGCGCTGTTGGTAATGATCCCGGCGTTATTGACCGTGACAACAATTTGCAGTATCGCATTAGCCCCGTTATTGATTGCTCCAACTGTCCATATGCCCGTGATATTGTCGTAGTTTCCTTGGCTCGTATTTGAGGAAACAAAGGTCACTCCGGCAGGGAGTTGATCAAGGACCTGTACGCCGGTTGAGTTGCTTGGTCCAGTGTTTCCAACGGTGATTGTGTAAGTGATATTATTCCCGACAGTTGGGTTAGGGGTATCAACCGATTTTGCAATGAAAAGATCAGCAACCGCGACAGGCGTTGTTGCAATGCTTGCTTGGTCGTCTTCACCAGCCGCGCTGTTATTCGGCGTGGAGTCGGGATCCGTTTGGTCAGAAGCACTGACTTGGGCTGTGTTGGCATAGGGGCCAGTGGCATTGACAGCAGCGACGATTTGTAAGGTGGCGTTGGCGCCATTGTTGATCGTTCCGACTGTCCACAAACTTGTCAGTGTACTATACGTTCCTTGTGAGGGCGTAGCCGACACAAGTGTGTATCCAACCGGAATGATATCTTCGACCGTGACATTTGTGGCGTTACTAGGACCGGCATTGCTGACCGTCACCGTGAAGGTGACATTGCTACCGACATTGGGTGTCGCATTACTGACCGTCTTGGTCAGTGATAAATCCGCCACCGCGTTCGGCGTGGGTGTATTCGTCGCTTGATCATCTTCACCAGCCACACTGTTATTGGGCGTCGAATCAGGATCAATCTGGTCAGAAGCACTAACCTGAGCGGTATTAGCGTAGGGGCCAGCGGCATTGACCGTAACGACGATTTGCAGTGTGGCGCTCACACCGTTATTGAGCGCACCGACCGCCCAAATGCCTGTGCCGGAGACATAGGCGCCTTGACTTGGTGTATCGGATACATAGGCATAACCAGCTGGCAGTTGATCGAGCACAGCCACATTAGTGGCAGCGCTTGGGCCTGAATTTGTTACAGTAATAGTGAAAGTGATATTACTGCCGACACTGGGTGTCGCGTTATTGGCCGTCTTTGTAAGTGACAAATCCGCCACTGCAACCGGTGCAGGCGTGTTCGTCGCTTGATCATCTTCACCAGCCACACTGTTATTGGGCGTCGAATCAGGATCAATCTGGTCAGAAGCGCTGACCTGCGCGGTGTTGGCATAGAGGCCAGCAGCATTGACTGTGACGATGATTTGTAGCGTGGCGCTCGCACCATTATTGAGCGCACCAACCGTCCAGACACCTGTGCCGGAGACATACGCCCCTTGACTTGGTGTATCTGAGACATAGGTATAACCAGCTGGCAGTTGATCGAGCACAGCCACATTGGTGGCATTACTTGGACCTGCATTGCTTACGGTAATAGTGAAGGTAATGTTACTGCCGACATTAGGTGTCGCGTTGCTCACTGTCTTCGTCAGCGACAAGTCCGCCACTGCAACTGGTGCAGGCGTATTAGTGGCTTGGTCGTCTTCACCAGCCGCGCTGTTATTCGGCGTGGAGTCGGGATCCGTTTGGTCAGAAGCACTGACTTGGGCGGTGTTGGCGTAGGGGCCAGCGGCGTTGACCGTAGCAACGATTTGCAACGTGACGTTCGCACCATTATTGAGCGTTCCTACCGTCCAAACGCCTGTGCCGGAGACATACGCCCCTTGACTTGGTGTATCTGAGACATAGGTATAACCAGCTGGCAGTTGATCGAGCACAGCCACATTGGTGGCATTACTTGGACCTGCATTGCTGACCGTCACCGTAAAGGTGACATTGCTGCCAACATTCGGTGTCGCGTTACTGGCTGTCTTGGTCAGGGACAAATCCGCCACTCCGATTGGTGTCGGTGTATTCGTTGCTTGATCGTCCTCACCAGCCGTGTTGTTATTCGGCGTCGAATCGGTATCAAGCTGATCGGAAACGCTGACCTGTGCGGTGTTGGCGTAGGGACCGGTGGCATTGACCGTAACGACGATTTGCAATGTGGCGCTCGCACCGTTATTGAGCGTACCGACCGTCCAGACACCGGTGCCAGAGACATAATTCCCTTGACTTGGTGTATCGGATACATAGGTGAATCCGGCTGGCAGTTGATCGAGCACAGCCACATTAGTCGCGTTACTTGGGCCAGTATTGCTCACGGTAACCGTGAAGGTAATGTTACTGCCAACATTCGGTGTCGAATTACTGGCCGTCTTAGTGACTGACAAATCCGCAACCGCAACTGGTGCAGGCGTATTGGTGGCTTGGTCATCTTCAGCAGCCACACTGTTATTGGGCGTCGAATCGGTGTCAAGCTGGTCGGAAGCGCTGACCTGTGCGGTATTAGAGTAAGGTCCAGCCGCATTGACCGTAACGACAATTTGGAGTGTGGCATTCGCGCCATTGTTGAGCGCCCCGACTGTCCAAACCCCCGTTCCAGAGACATAATTTCCTTGGCTGGGTGTATCAGATACATAGGTGAATCCGGCTGGCAGTTGATCCAAAACGGCAACATTGGTTGCATTACTTGGGCCAGCATTGTTGACCGTCACTGTGAACGTGATATTGCTGCCAACATTTGGTGTCGCGTTGGTGACAGTTTTGGTCAGTGACAAGTCTGCTATCGCAACCGGTGCAGGCGTATTGGTGGCTTGGTCATCTTCAGCAGCTACACTATTATTGGGTGTTGAATCCGTATCAAGCTGGTCGGAAGCACTAACCTGAGCGGTATTGGCGTAGGAACCAGTCGCATTGACCGTGGCGACAATTTGCAGCGTAGCGTTCGCACCATTGTTGATAGTACCAACGGTCCAGACACCTGTGCCGGAAACATACGTTCCTTGACTCGGAGTAGATGATACAAATGTGAAACCCGCTGGCAGTTGATCGAGCACAGCCACATTGGTGGCATTACTTGGACCTGCATTGCTGACCGTCACGGTGAACGTGATATTGCTGCCGACATTCGGCGTCGCGTTGCTCACAACTTTCGTTAAGCTTAAATCTGCGATAGATGTGGGAGTGGGCGTGTTGGTGGCTTGGTCGTCTTCCCCAGCGACACTGTTATTCGGCGTCGAATCAGGGTCAAGCTGGTCAGAAGCGCTGACTTGGGCTGTATTAGCATAGGGGCCAGCAGCATTGACTGTAACGACGATTTGCAGCGTGGCACTCGCACCATTATTGAGCGTACCGACCGTCCAGACACCGGTGCCAGAGACATACGCCCCTTGACTCGGTGTATCTGAGACGTAGGTATACCCAGCTGGCAATTGATCGAGCACAGCTATATTTGTAGCATTACTAGGGCCAGCATTGCTCACGGTGAGCGTGAAGGTGATGTTGTTCCCAACATTCGGTGTCGCGTTGCTGACGGTTTTGGTCAGCGACAAGTCTGCCACTGCAACCGGTGCAGGCGTATTGGTGGCTTGGTCATCTTCAGCAGCCACACTGTTATTGGGCGTCGAATCAGGGTCAATCTGATCCGAAGCGCTGACCTGCGCGGTGTTGGCGTAAGGACCAGTTGCATTGACTGTAGCGACGATTTGCAATGTGGCGCTTCCACCATTGTTAATCGTACCCACGGTCCAAACACCTGTGCCGGAGACATAAGTGCCTTGGCTGGGTGTATCAGATACATAGGTGAATCCGGTTGGCAGTTGATCCAAAACGGCAACATTGGTTGCATTACTAGGGCCAGCATTGCTCACGGTAACCGTGAAGGTGACATTACTGCCAACATTCGGTGTGGCATTACTAACTGTCTTGGTCAGCGACAAGTCCGCCACTGCAACCGGTGCAGGCGTATTGGTTGATTGGTCATCTTCAGCAGCCACACTATTATTCGGCGTCGAATCAGGGTCAAGCTGGTCAGAAGCGCTTACCTGCGCGGTGTTGGCGTAGGGGCCAGTTGCATTGACTGTGACAACGATTTGCAGCGTGGCACTTGCGCCATTATTAATCGTACCCACCGTCCAAACACCTGTGCCGGGGACATAAGTGCCTTGGCTGGGTGTGTTAGACACATAGGTATATCCCGCCGGTAATTGATCCAAGACAGCGACATTGGTCGCATTACTTGGACCACCGTTGCTCACCGTCAAAGTAAAGGTGACGTTACTACCAACATTGGGTGTCGCATTGCTCACACCTTTAGTTAGACTCAAATCCGCCACTGCAACTGGTGCAGGCGTATTGGTGGCTTGGTCATCTTCAGCAGCCACACCATTATTCGGCGTCGAATCAGGGTCAAGCTGGTCGGAAGCACTGACTTGGGCTGTATTAGCATAGGGGCCAGCACCATTGACTGTGACGACAATTTGTAGGGTGGTACTGGCACCATTATTGAGCGTACCGACTGTCCAGACACCGGTGCCAGAGACATAAGTGCCTTGGCTGGGTGTGTCAGAGACGTAAGTATATCCGACTGGCAATTGATCGAGCACAGCTACATTTGTAGCGTTACTTGGGCCTGCGTTCGTAACAGTAATGGTAAAAGTGATATTACTGCCAACATTCGGCGTGGCGTTGCTTACCGACTTGGTTAGCGACAAATCTGCTACCGCAACTGGTGCAGGCGTATTGGTGGCTTGGTCATCTTCCCCAGCCACACTATTATTGGGTGTTGAATCGGGATCGGGTTGATTCGAAGCACTAACTTGCGCTGTGTTGGGGTAAGGGCCGGTGTCCAAAACAGTGGCGGTGATTTGCAACGTCGCATTAGCGCCATTGTTGATTGTCCCAACTGTCCACACGCCCGTGCCGGAAACATACGTTCCTTGACTCGGAGTGGATGAGACAAATGTATAACCGGCTGGCAGTTGATCCAAGACCGACACATTGGTGGCCGCGTTTGGACCCGCATTGCTCACGGTGACCGTGAATGTGACGTTGCTCCCGACATTAGGTGTGGCATTGCTGACGGTCTTCGTCAGCGATAAGTCTGCCACAGCACCCGGGGTAGGTGTATTGGTAGATTGGTCATCTTCGCCAGCCGCATTGTTATTCGGTGTCGAATCAGGATCGACCTGATCCGAAGCGCTGACTTGTGCGGTATTGGCGTATGGGCCAGTGGCATTGACTGTAACGACAATCTGCAACGTGGCACTCGCGCCGTTGTTGAGCGTTCCGACCGTCCAGACACCTGTACCGGAAACATATGCACCTTGACTCGGAGTGGATGAGACAAATGTATAACCGGCTGGTAGTTGATCGAGCACTGCAACGTTAGTGGCCGCATCTGGCCCAGCGTTGTTCACAGTCACAGTAAAGGTGACGTTACTCCCGAGTGCCGGTGAAGGGTTACTTATCGTTTTACTTACTGATAGGTCGGCCAACTGTAGAGTAATCGTCACAGAATCAGGAGGCGAAGTCACACCGCCGCTGGTAGCAGTAGCTGTGTTTGTAACACTCCTATTGGTTATATCGGCGGCAGTAATCGCGTAAGTAGCACTACAGATAATGGTCTCGTTAGGGTCAAAGAAGTTATCGCCATCGCCAATCGTTGTTAATGCCGGACAGGTCTCGTTAGTGGCACGATCATCGTTAATTGTGACAGGACCACTCAGGGTAGCCGAACCGCTGTTTGTTACCGTAAATGTATACGTGATAACCTGACCCAATGAGGTAAACGTCGTCGTGTTAGCTGTTTTATCAATTGTCAAAGCCGACGTCGCGTAGGTTGCAGTTGATGTGTCGGTATGAGGAACACCAGCATAAGTACCACTGGCTGTGGCAGTGTTTGGATGGACTCCGGCTACAGAGGATACCGGACCAACAACGCACGTCGAGATATGGTTATTATTGGCTGCGACAGCAACGGGTAAAGGATTAGGCCAAGTACATCCAGCAGTGTTGACATTCGGATCGCTAGCCGTTACCGGACTCAGCGGCACATCACCTGTATTTTCAATTGTAATTAAGTAGAAAACGTTTGATCCGGTTGTTACGGAGGTATAAGTTGACCAAGGACCAGTGGCACTCAAGCCTACTTGCTTAAGAATACTGATGCTCGGATTTGCGGCATTTACGGTCAGACTGTTGCTGGCCGTATTCCCATTGAATGTCACAGCATTAACGATATGAGACACATTTCCGCTTGTGTTGGCATAAGTGCCAGCCGTCGGCGCTGTTACATTAACTGAGAGGGTACAACTTCCTCCAGCCGGTATTGTACCGTTCGTTAGGCTGATACTTCCTGATCCCGCAGATGGCGCGAACGTTCCGCCGCAGGTATTGGTACTGCCCGGTGTGGCAGCCACAACCATTGCGCCGGGAGCCACAGGGAACGTATCGGTGAAAGCAACACCACTAATGGCATTATTCTGGTTCGGGTTGGTGATCGTAAACGTGAGCGTTGAGGTACCGCCCGTCAGAATCGGATTGGATGAAAATAATTTACTGATTTGTGGTGGTGAAAGGACTGTTAAGGTTGATGAGGCAGAACCCGTAGCCGTGTTATTCTGACCGGTTTCGGTGCTGGAAATGAAGCCGCTGATGTTGGTACTGGGACCTGCCTTCGAACTCGTCACGGGCACGGTTACCGTACAACTGCTGCTGAGTGCAATTGTACCCCCTGTCAGACTTATACTGCCTGTTCCGACAGCCGCAGTCAAAGTTCCACCGCATGTTGTACTGGCAGCCGCAGAAATGGTCATACCGGTGGGAAGTGTATCGCTGAAACTCACGCCGGTTAAGGCAACATTATTGGGATTGGTCAAGGTAAAGGTGAGGGTCGATGTACCACCTGATCCAATTGAAGTCGGTGAAAAGGCTTTGGTCAAAGTTGGATTGCTCGGCGTACCGCAGCCGGTGAAAGTCACACCGTCTATATCAACAGTGTGTCCGCTGTTATTGTTGCCCGCGTTATACACATACAATCGGAAGATTGTATTTCCACTCGGGTTCAAGCCTGTGTTCAATGAGGTTGGACCAAAAGCCGTCCATCCAGTCGTTATCGTATAGACACTCGATGCTGTACCGGGGGCAGTCACGCCGTAATATAGTTGAGCGGACTGTGCCCCCTGTGCACTACGTTGAGCTTGAAAATTAAGGGTTACTGACGAGAACCCAGTTGTATTAAGCGTAAACTCGAAATACTCGTCATTGGCGAGTGTTAAGGTCGCCCCGGTCGCAATACTATCTGATGACCATGAGCCTGAGGCACCTGCAATATTCCGTGTACTAATAACCGGAACTAAACCTGCTCCGGCAGCTGCACTGGCCGTAACACTAGACGATGTCGGAACTGGATTGGTCGCACTACTTCCTGTAAGAAAATTCCATGTCGCCATGGGTTGGTTGGGAATACATGCGGGTGGTGCAGGAGCGGTCGTCACAGTCAGGGAGGCACTTGCGTTTTTTGTAGTATCAGCCGTATCGATAAATAGATTGTTAGTGGTGTTATTATAGGTCGAAACCGTCGAAGCAGTCACTTTTACCGAAATGGTACAAGTGCCGTTTCCAGCAACCGTTCCATTTGAGAAACTAAGAGACGTTGCCCCTGCAGTTGGCGCAAACGTTGGTGTACCGCAACCACTTGTTGACGCCTGTGGAGGATTGGCTACCGTTAGGCCAGCAGGTAGATTATCAACAAAGTTGTAACCGGATAACGCCCCACCGTTCGGATTCCCAAGTGTGATAATCAGGGTTGAAACGCCACCAGAGGTAATCGAGTTTGGCGTGAATTGCTTGCTAATAGTCGCTGAGGTCGGATCAATAATGGCTACAAAACGCGCACCTGTACTAAAATCGCTGTTATAGTGGAAGCTGGAGCCAGAAAAGTCATATAGCAAACTGTTGAGGGTTTGGGTCGTACCACCGCCGCTGAGAATAGTTACCTGATAGGTTGTAGTAACACTGCCTCCCGCTTTTCCGCTACTTAAACACGCCCGATAATTAGGACTATTTGGGTCGTTTTCCCACACACAGCCATTCGCATAAAGACTGGGATTTGGCGCAGGCACTGTTGCCGAAGTATTGGCTGAATAGGTAGTGGATACGCCTAAAATCTGGAAAATCGTATTTGATAGCGTCAAAAACGATTCAAGTTGTTCATATCCTTGTGTAGCTGTACTGCCCAGCAGCCGAATGAAATAGGTTTGACCGACAAATAAGTTCATTGACCCACCGGCTGGCACTGAAGCAAGGGCAGCAAGGCTAGTTCCATACTGCACGCCAAGGGTCGCGTTACGATTCTGTGAAATGAGATGCTCAACATACAATTGACGCGGTTGTGGTGATGATCCGGTTATGGCGCCGGATGTGGCTGTAATCACATATGAACGGGTTGTATCGTATGCTGCCGCAGTAGCCACAACTTCTACTTCGAAATAAGCATCATAACAGGCACCCGCTGCTAGTGAGGGAATATTGATTGTTGTCAAAGTACCCGGACGAAAATCAACGAAGGCGTTCACAGATGTCCAAGTGAAAGTTACAGCTACATTGGTTAAAGCGGTGGCACCCGTGTTGCAGACGTGGGCACCAACTGGAAAATCGCGTGGTCCTGCGGCCGGGGAGTTGCTGTCGAGACCAATAATATTCCATGTTAAAGGGGTTACTGTCAGTACCGAACCCTGAGCCGAGACCTGATTGGTAACAATCAAAAAAGTTGCAGTTAAAAAAGCTATTAAAGCAATACTAGCAAATCGAAAGAATAGTCTTAGTTTGCGATACATGAATAAACTCACTACTAAAAAAGGCAGTAAAAGTATCCTGCTTTTACGTTCAAGATGCACTTAGCGGTACTCGATTTGCTGTCAATGTATGGTATTTATTTTGTAAATGCATCAAATATCTCAAAAAAAGAGAGTAACATGGATAATTAAGCCTTAGTAAGTATAGCATTGAATTTTTTTATTACAAACATTAATTGTTGATAGTTGGTGTTTTATGAATTGGTTGTTTATTCGAGTTATGGGTACTGCATAAAATTTTGAATTCACTTTGGACCGAAAGCGAAGCATCAACAAGCTTCGGCTTTATCGTTGGCTCATATTCCTGTTTTTGTTTTGTCTGTGCTAGCCAACTGTATCCTACTCGTTGTTCCTCTTATGAAACCATAACATCATCATTTGCCAACTGACTACCACCATTCAACTTAGGGCTTATCTTTATTGATCTCCGAAAAAGCCTGTTTGCTGGGCAGGTTGAGCAAAATTTCGACATCCGTGAAGGCTTAATAGCAACTTGATTAGCATGTCTGCGGCATACACGCTAACACGATTATGAGTCACATCAATGGATACAAAGTCCTTCGCTGAAACCCAGCAGTAATGATTTTCTGTCACACTGTCACAGGTGTCACACCCCCGAAATGACGACTTTGAAAGCGGTTTTGAATCCCCTGTGTTTTTTTGTGATTTGTTTGGAAATGGCGTTTTTGAATTTGTGACGCTGTGACACCTGTGACAGCAGCAGATGGGTCTGAGGGAAACAAAAGAAAATACCTGTAGTCAGTGTCACACTGTCACAACTGTCACAGGCATTTCTTCGGAATTTGGATGCGGATTTTTTGCGGTTAGGGTCTGGTTGTCACAGCGTCACAACTGTCACAACCCATGAATTCGGCTTTTAGCTGCCATAAACGTGTGGCGATACCTCGAACGCGGCGCTGCACGGTCAGCGTGCTGCTGCCGCTGATCAACCAGCCATCTTCTTTCAATTGAGCACCAATGGCCGGAGTGTTGAAACGGATAGGCTGCACCCGCATCACAGCGCGATGGGCCACATCAGGCAGCAGATAAACGAAGCTTTCATCCAAATAGCCGACAATCGTAGTTCCCGGTCGCGGCTCTTCCGGGTCACGCATATCGCTGGCCAGCATGAGTTCACCGCTGGCGAGCAGCTGGGCAAGGGTGTCGATGAAAATCTGACCGGCACGCTCCTGCTGTACGCCTTTCACCGTCTCAACAATGTTGTCCTGCCAGCGGGGTAACAAATCGTCACAATCGTGCTCGGCCATAAACTTGCGCAGCATCTGGTAGGTGGTCACCAGCACGGCCCAGTTGTGAACCATGCGTCCGGTATTCGCCTGCCGCCCCATCTGGCTCTGGAGCTGAACCCGATAGCCTCTGGCGTTGGTGTCAAAGCGAGAAGCCAATTCTTTAGTGAGCGTATCGGCATCCGCCTGTCTTGCGATCCACTGGATGAAGTGGGTGGTGAAAGTGGGCAGTTCGTCACGGAGCATATCGAGCTGTGCGAGGGCAGCGCCACCGGGATCCCGCTTCTCCCACGGTGGAATTTCCAAAACCAGCATCCGCGACAGAATAGACGCTTCACCTTCCATCGTGGTTTCGCCGGTGGAGAGGAGCAGTCCCCGGCAGGGTTTTTCATGCCGTAGCTTGGCCTCACGGGTCAGCCTACCCCGCCCCATGCCCCGTGAATAACTCTGGAGAAAACGGGTAAAAGTACGCTCATCGGCATAGACCGACTTGTAATCGTCGACCCAGAACAGGGTATCAGCCAGTGCGTTGCCCAGCACCTCGACGGTGTTGACCGTATCGCCCCACTGGCCGGGCGGCGTGTCACGGGTGAAACTGCCGTAGAAGCTGGTCAGCAGAGCGGCAATCTCCGACTTGCCGCTGCCGGATGTCCCGACTAGATGTACAGCCGGTCGGGTGGCTGCTGCAGGAAAGAAGCGCTGGATGACGGGCAGCAGCGCAAAGGCGATTAACGCGGGGGCCAGACTTGGCGGCAAGACCGCCACTGCTGCTTGAAAGGCGGCTAAACCGCTGTCCCAATCGGCCATACGCATGCGGTAATCCCGCAGGCGGTTTTCCAGTTCGACTTCGGGCGGCTCAGGGATCTGCCCCCCGGCATTAATGCTCATGTCCGGTGACACATAGACCCACTGGTTGTTGATCTGCGTCCAGCCCATGAAGCGGTAGGTCTTCCGGCGTGGATAGGTTCCGGAGAGTGACAGAAGAGCGGAGGGCAGATGGCGGTTCATACCCGCCCGGACGGTGAAGCTCTCCCCGGCATGTCCGGCGATGAAGCGCTGCAACGCATTCGGGTCGCCAAAGAGTTCGCTGGGGACGGTGATGCTCAAGGTTTCCTCACCGCAGACCAGCTCGAGAGCCGTGAGATGTTCGATCTGCCCGTCATCATCCATACGAGAAGTCCGTTCGAGGATCCTTCCCGCCCATCCAGCAATCGTTTGACGGGTCGTCCCGCGCTCGGTTTGTTTCTCAAAGACCATGCTGCCATCGACCATCAGATAGGCTTCAGCGGCAGGTGCAGCTGTCCGGTCTAAAGCCCGCTTCGCCTGACGGTACAACCGGTCAAGGTCAGCCAGTTTCAAGCCATCGCCGCACAGCACCTTAAGGCGCTGGCGCTCGACTGCCCACTCAACCGCATTCAGCGGGGCGCAGGCGGTGACTGCCGCGCTGATCTGATCCATGGTAGGACGGTCGCGTTCCGTTTCCTGCTGGCCGAACCGGCTGACGAGATCCTCCACCTTCTGGTGTGCGGATTCACGGGGTTCGGGGAGTGGGTCACGTGGACTGCGGCTGTAAGCACTGCGAATGGTCGCCAACGCTTCTCGTTCGCTGCTGCCATCAGCGACATGCCGGGGTACGAGAAGCTGTTCGGCTTCGGCTACAGTGTGGCCTGCATCACGCAGCTGGCAGGCGGCTGCGAATAATTCGGCATTCCGGCTACCTTCTGTGGCGCCGGAGGTCAGATACTGTTTGGTACGCGGTGGCAGTGGATGCCGTCCGTTTGTGTTGAGGGTAATAACATCCATGCTGCCGATTTTCTCGGACTTTGGCGGCTGACTTTCCAGCCACCCAAACTGGTCGAGCGCATACCGCCGGTCGGGATGGCATTCGAGCATCGTGACCACAACGCCGCCCCTTTCAGGCTTGGTATTGATCGAATCGGGCAGGCGCATCACGGAAGCGGTGGATTTCACATACTGGCTATCGCCATCGAGTATGGCAAATAATCCGCGCAGCAGATTGGCGACTTTCTGCCGGTCTGCGTCATTCCCAAGTAGAAACGGTTTTTCCAGTAGCCAATAGCCGTGCCAGCCGCCACCGCTGTCGACGATGAATGAGGGCAGCGGATCGAAAGCTCTCAGGCCGGATAGACCTTTTGCACGCTTCTGCTCATCTCCATCACAGTCGATATCAATCCACAATGCGGAAACCAGCGCAGCCGCTTCGGCTTTGCCCTTTTTCGATTTGCGCAGACAAGGGGCAAAATACAGCCCATATCCTTCGTGATTAAGTCGTTCAGCCTGTTTGAAGATGGCTGCCATCTCAGATTTATTCCCCCTCTGTCCCCACAGTGAACGGACTTCACCGGTGGTCGGGTGAATGCAGCGCAGCTCAAGGTATAGATCATCCGGACTCGTTTCGTACAGGGCAGTCAAAAATGCGCGGCGATCTGCATGGAGTACAGTGGTATTATTCGCTTGGTCAACCGTTTCATTCACTGTCATATGAGTTTGCTTCCTTCTTCCTGCTTGCTCCAAAGAGAACACAAAGCTGCTGTATGGCTCTGTAAGCTCGCTTAACTAAAGTTCAAAGTTGGGTGAGGTGTCGAATGATGGAGATTGCTCCAGTTCCGTTATCACTTCATCGCGTTGATCTTCACTCATCTGACTGAGCATGTCAGTGAGTGTCTTCAGTTTGTCCAGATCGCCATCCATTTCTTGTGCAAAAGACGCAGCAAAGAAAGCCGCCTGATCATGGGACAATCCGGACACCAGTGGGCGAAATTCCAGCTGGATCGCATCGGGATTCGCTTCCGGCGATGTTGGATAGAACCGGTAGAATCCGAGCGCCGTGGTATGTTCGTCGGTTCGCCGTGTCCCGCACCACAGATCCCATCTTTCCCCCTGCTCATCGACCACTTCGCCATGGGGTTTATCGATGATGATCTGCTGCTCCTGCTCGCGGACTGCTGCGAGTTGGTCATAGCGTCGCTCCCAGTTGAGGCCCACATAGCGCTCCATCAGGTTGGTCATGTTCTGTTCGGTGACCTGATGCAGCAGGTCGACATGATTTTCTTTATGGTTGCGGCTGAAGAACAGTGGCACACGCTCACCATGCGCCTCGTCATACACCGTTCCCGGCAGGACAACGTGGGTATGTGGGTCGTGTAACCCCGGCGCTTGTGGATCGTCCGTTAGCCGGTGATGCAACACATAGCTCATCTCGACCCCGGTATCCAAGCCACGGGCATCGAAGAAGTCATCCACCACGCTTTCAGTCAATTCGCGTACAAATGTCTCCCGTTCATCCGATGCAATCATGGTCATTAAATGTAGAGTAGGGACATAGCGCACCTGCCCGTTTTGCAACAAGCGTGTTTCCATGTCCCTCTCCCCGAACCGGACGTGAAAGTTTCCCTTCATCCGGCTCTCCATCAGACCTTTTCCTCCCGTTTGGCATTAAAACCGTAGGTCAATGTCTTCGCATGACATTCCCGACAAAGCGTGATGAGATTGTCCAACACATCTGTGCCACCCTGTTCAAGTGGGATAATGTGATGAACATCTAACAGTCTGCGGTTGGTGCCACACTGCTGACAACAGCCTTTGTCCCGTTTCAAGACCCGCGCCCGTTGTTTCTTCCATGCCAGTGCTTTTGGTGGCAGGTTCACGATGCGTGGATCAAGAAAGGGTGTTTCGACTGCTTCCGGTTCAAGGATGTCTTCCACTACCAGATAAGGGTTCTCACGTTTCGTTGGGCGATATTGTTTTATCCGAATATCGTCCAGTTTAGCGATATAAACCATTTCGCCGCTGACTGCCTGAACACCAAAATTGTCACGGTTGTACCGTTGGTTGACTTCACGTTGGAGGTACTGCTTCAACAGCGACCTGCTTCCGCGGTGATGGTGTTTGCATTTCAACCAGATCAGAACGCGCCGAGCAATCCAGAAGTCCAGTTTGCCAGCATGAGAGGTGAAACTGACATTACGATAGTAGTTGCCCCATCCCCGGATGACCCGGTTTAGCCCCTTGAACCTCATTTCAGGGGTTGCAAAGGTTGTCCCTCGTTCGGTGAGTGCTTTGATTTTGGCACGAAAACGTTGAAGGTTTTGTTTCGTAGGGGTAATCCGCAACCACGGTTTGCGTCCCTGTTTGGGCAGCATGTATCGGATGTGGAAACCGAGAAAATCAATGCCTTCGGTCAAGTGTGTGACCTGCGTTTTCTCCTCAGACAGTTCCAGATGGAGTTCATCCCACAAGAACTGTTTAAGTTCCTCTTTCAGTGCCAGTGCGTCTTGGTGCGTACCATTCCAGAGAATGACAAAATCATCCGCATACCGCACCAGAATAGCATTGCCTTCTCCCCTGTCACGCCGACAGGCTTTCTGTCCGGGGGTCAGGCTGCCGAATTTCTGCCACCACCACTCATCGAGCTGGTGCAGATAGATATTGGCAAGCAGTGGTGACAGGATGCCACCCTGTGGAGTGCCTTCGCGTGTTTTCTGAAAGAGTGCGCCTTCCATAACCTCGGCGGTTAAACAGGCTTCCACCAGTGCCACAATGCGCTCATCGGCGATGCGCCGCCGTATCTGCTTCAACAAGATACTATGATGAATACGGTCGAAGCATTTGCGAATATCACCTTCAATTGCCCAGAAGAACTTGTTCTGTGTTGTGACGCGACGGTAAAACGTGGCGATACAGTCCATCGTCCGTCTTCCGGGACGAAAACCATTTGAACAATCCAGAAAATCACTCTCCCAGATGGGTTCAAAAAGCATCCGCAGCATCTCTTGCACAACCCGGTCGCGGAGGGTGGGAATACCCAATCCACGCTTTTCTTTCTTGCCGGGTTTGTCAATCCATGTTCTGCGAACCGGCTGTGGTTGGTACGTTCCGGCTTTTAAGTCTCTCTGCAAGTCCTCAATGAAAGCCTTGCGTGCCGCCGCCATTTTCAGAGCATCTTTGTCGATGCCGTCTACGCCTGCTGTGCGTGCTCCTGTGTTAGATAGCACATGGCGCAGCGCGGTCTCTAGCCAATCCTTCTGGCATATCAGGTGATACAAATCCCCGAAACGATGTTCCGGTTGGGCTTCTGCCTTACGGGCGAAGCTGTGTTGGGTTTTCAAGATGTCACTCATACGTCTCCAGAGTCCTTGAACACACAAACTTCTCTTGATCTGCTGCCGCCCTTTGCCCTGTGATGGGTTGTATCCCATCTCCGACTACTACGGCGGCTCCGCCGTCCAACCACTTCCTCAACCGCAGCTAGTCCAGCCCAAAGTGGGCCAGTGGTCAGACTTCCCACGTTCACGTATCTGTCGTCATTGTCTGGGGTTAGGCTCCCTCTATACGCCTATCCGGTATCGCCTGATACCGTCGTTTCTGCCGCGCGGCTTACACCCCTGTAGCCGTTGCCAGTTTGGAATATCCAGATGTTCCGTTTCGCAGGCACACCCAGATGTGCTTGCTACCAGAAACTGCCGCCCCTATCACCAATGTTTGAGCGGGCAATCCTTTAGGCGCTTCAGACAAGGATTTCTCACGTAGCCATACTCAGACTCAGGTCGGCGGTCTTCAGGTCGTATTGGTGTGTCGCCTGTCACCGCTTATCCAGTCAGGCTTCGCACGTCCGGCTGCTCGGCCTTTCGCACGCTGACTTGACCTCCATCCCAATGGGGTATGAGATGGTTTCGTTCAACTCCTTTCGGGTCGATTGAACATTACAGATACGCGCCTCGTGGCGCACCCGGGTTGGGATTCATGACGAGACTGAAAGCCAGCACATGTTCACTCTTGAGATCATCACAGTGTTGAGCAATGTCTGCTACAGAACCACCCATCCCATGATCCACCCAGCGTTCCTGTCCAGCAGCGTAGCGGGCAGCCTCATCGCGGCTCTCTCGATAGGTCAAATACCGCAGTAAATTCTTTGACTGTTTGGCGCCATCGTTGGACGGTTTTTTGTACTGGACATTGGCCACGCACATCTGTTTGCGATCCATCGGTTTACTGCCCCTCACGGCGGCGGCGGATGCTGTTGACAAAGTCGGTGAACTGGGTGGTCAAGGCTTCCACTTTGGTATCCAGTGCATCCACTTTGGACTCAATGCCTTTGGCAATCGCCCGTCGCGACCCCGGCAAATCTTCCTGTGCTGCCAGATAGTAGTTGACTGCGTCACGCACTAAATCATTCTTACTTACAAAGTGACCCACGCGGCTGCGGACATTTCTCAGTTCCTCCAAGCGCCGCATCTGGTTGGGCGTCAGATTGACCGTCATGCGCTCACTGTAGGGATTAGGTTTCTTTTTCACTCTGCTAGTCCTTCCTCAATAGAGGCAGCTTGAACTGCCTGACGGAATTTGGCGGTTGGGCGGAAACGGACATAAATGCGCTTCAAGGTCTTTGGGGATCGTGAGCCGCGATGCTGCTCAAGCCGCCGTCTGACGGAACCACCAACACGGAAGGTCTGCACCTCGACCACCAGCTTACCCAGATCGGCTACCGTCACGGTCTGACCGGGCTGCGCCAGTTCATCCAGCCAGAGTTCGGTCATCACTTCTAAAACCTCGGCGACATCGCGCCGTTTGAGGCGTGGCAGTCGTTTACTGATCTCCCGGATTGTCTGACGATGATTCATGCTGTCCTCATTCCTTACATCTTGATGGCAAACGGCCTAAACCAACTTCATGCACGGTTCCTGAGCCTTTCGGCTGCGGGTGCGTTTTGTGGTCGCGATCCATCGCGACCACGGGA
>JBGAGF010000029.1:0-85614 GCA_044226855.1 Aggregatilineales bacterium | reverse complement strand
TTTGCCTGGCTGTTCAACGCCCGACGATTGCAGGTTCGTCATGAACGCCTCCTGCATTGTTTCGATGGCTTTTGTCTCATCGCCTGTAGCTTATTGTGCATTTCGTTGATTCTGAAATAGGCTCACGCCTCAGCCCTACCACATGATGCAGTGATGTTTATTTCTTGCCCTTGTTGGTTTTCCAGAAAGGGAGACGCGGGTCGGCCATCCGAACGACCTTCGGATAAAACTGGCCGATGGTGTAGGCACAGTCGGATTGGGCGGCCATAACCTTGTGAATGTCCTTATAGGCGCGCGGGTCTTCGTCGGCGTCACCCCCGATGAGGCGCACGCCGGCTTCATGCAGGACATATTCATGAGTGTTGCTGAACTCTTGCAAGGCTTGTCCACGACTGTGGGTGCGGCCCCCACCATGCGACGCGCTGCTAAAGGAATCCGGATTGCCGAGTCCGGTGATGATTTGGGTGGGGCTGCCCATCGTCGCCGGAACTACACCCTTTTGATTGAGATCCGCCGGTGTTGCACCTTTGCGATGGACATAGCCATCGTTGGTAATCCACATGCTGTTATGGCGGCTGAAGATGCTCTCGAGCGCACTGTAGGTGATTTCGACACGTTCGGCCAACTGTTCCAATAGATATTGATGCAGCCAATTGTGACCGGCTTCGGCGAAATCGCCTGCCCAATTCATAAGTGCGATGTAGTCCTTGCCGTCGGGACTGGTGGGATCGAGCGGGGCATCTTTAATCCCCTTTGGCATTTCGTACCTATCGTTGGCTAAAGCCTCATAAGCAGAGGCAATGGTGCTGCCGATGCCACGGCTGCCGAAATGAGAGAGCATCGCCAACTGGCCTTTGTTGGCATGCTTGCCGTTGTGGTTGGTTGGCACATAGCCAAATTCGAAAAAGTGGTTGCCATCGCCACAGGTGCCGAAATGGTTCCGCGCAATTTTTTTGACTTGATCGTAAACCCGTTTGCCGAACTCGGTCTGAAGCTGGACCGGTTGTTTGTAGAAATCCATGCTGAAAACGACTGGATCAGGCTGAATCTCTAACCCGAAGCGTGCTTTGTTCTTGAGGATGTACTGCATGGACGGCCACGCTTCATCAAACCAATCATCGTCGACGAGCATGTTGGTGATGGTCAGATTGACGCTGCATGAAATATCCGAGCCGACATAAGCGGGAACCACTGCATCACAAACGATGACGCTGCCAACCGGCGGTTTGTCGGACGCGACACGATGACCGTCGGGCATGAGCGCGCCACCAAGGACAAAGGGCATGGACATGATGGAATTCATGTCATCAATCGCGTTTTGGGAAATCAAATGCTTTCCAAACACCGTGTATTCTGCCAATCGGGCATTACGGTGGATGGTTGGCTTCTGTTTCTCGGCTTGATCCGCAATCAACTGATTGACTAGGGCGTCAATTTCCTCGTAGGTGCCGCCCTTGTTAATCAGATCAAAGACAATCTTCTTGGATTTCACTTTGTTTTCGGTCAAGCGCTGGTTGATGGCGGTTTTTTCTTCTGATGTCAACACGTCGAATTTACTCTCAAAGTTGATTTGCGATTAAAGGTCATTAGTGGTCACTAAGGATCATTATACATGATGCTGTTCTGTTGAGAATAGCAATTCTCGCTTTGTCGGCTTCGAAGCGTGTGTTTCCTGCTTGACAGAAAGACTATTTAGATCAATAATCTAACCAGTTAGTTAGAAATAAAACTGATTGGTTAGAACGGAGACGGCATGGTAGAAGCGAGTTCAAAGCGGGGACGGACGCATAATGCCGAGGGCGCACGCGAAGCCATCCTCAATGCAGCGGAGCAGGTTTTTGCCGAGCATGGTTTTGACGGCACACGGGTGGATACGATTGCTGAGGTCGCCGGATACAACAAAAGCCTGATTTTTCAATACTTTGGCGACAAGCTCAAACTGTATGAGAGTGTCATCCGGCGGGCAGACGGGCAAATCAGCGCGTTTCAAAATCAGGCGGTGGCGGGGCTGCTTCAAGAAAGCGTTATTCAAGATGGTGAGCAGCTTCAGTCTCTGCTGCGGACATTCATCGGCGGCTATTTTGATTATCTGGTTGAGCATCCCCGTTTCGTGCGGATCCTCAATTGGGAAATGGCGGAAGGCTGGCAGACCTACGCGCAGATCACCTCGGAACGCGACCAAGAGGACATGGCGTCGTTGAACACCGTTATGCAAACGGTCAAGGACGCCGGATGGCTGCGGTCGGATTTTGATATGACGGCGCAGGTGATTACGGCCTTGTTTACCAGCCAGATTTATCTCGGACTCGTGCCTTTGCTGCGAGTTTATCTGCCTCAATCCACAGAAGATGTGGCACAGGCACGGGCGTTTATTGTGGCGTTTATCACACATGGTTTGATGGCTGATGTCAGCCAACGAAACGTATAAGGAGTCGATCATGAAACTCGATTTTGGCGGACGCAACATGGACGTTGCAACCTATCCTTTCCGGTTTATGCGGATTCTAGCACTGGCCGGAACGGGCGGCAGCGAAACGAACGAATGCTTCCTCGTTCTTGAAAAAACAAAGCAGAATGATGATCAGAGTTGGATCAAAGAATGGGCAACACTTGCGGAGAAACTGGAACGGGCGGCGACACTTTCACTGGATACCGGCGAGGTACTGAACGCGCGGCAGCAATATCTGCGTGCCAGTGCTTACTATCAGGTGGCGATGTTTTCACTGTCGCCCGCTGATGAACGGCTTTTCATCTATCTGACGAAAAGTCGTGCGCTTTTCCATAAGGCTGCGAAGCTGTTTTCGCCCGCCATTGAGGTTGTCAATATTCCATTTGGTGAGGCACGGCTGCCGGGGTATTTCTTATCCGGCGGTGAGGGCAAACGTCCGACGCTGCTGGTCATCAACGGGGGCGATTCGACCAATGAGGAGATGGTGCATTTCATTGGTTTTGCAGCGGCGGAAAGAGGCTGGAACTGTCTGGTATTTGAGGGGCCGGGGCAATGGAGCGCGTTGCAATTGAATCCCGGATTGGTGATGACGATTGAGTACGAAAAGCCGGTGACAGCCGTCATGGATTATCTCCTCCAACGAAGTGATGTTGATCCAGACAAAATCGCCCTGTATGGTCTGTCATTATCCAGCCAATTGGCTGCGCGGGCTGCTGCCTACGAAAAGCGCATTAGCGCCTGTGTGCTTAACGGCGGGCCGGTGGTTGACGTCAATGAAGCGTGGGAAGCGGTGCGGCCTCCATTTGTCAAGAAAACGATACCGGGTGTCTGGGACTTCGTTTTCGGCCTCCTCATGAAGTACAACGCGCAGTTTGGCGGGTTCGTCAATCATTTCGAGTGGTCGTTGGGTGTTTCGGGTTTGCGAGCGGTTTTGGACGCATTTGTACCGTTTAGCATTCGGGGACTTGCGCCGATGATCCACTGCCCGACCCTGATCCTCGAAGGGGAAGGCGAATATGCCCAGACGGACAAGAAAACGGCATTGAGCGCGATTCGGTTTATCAGTGAACTCACCTGTCCCACGACGATCCACGAGTTCGCGATTGATCAAGTTGGTTGGGCGGCCAGTCACTGCCAGATTGGCGGCGTTCACGCGGCAAGCACGGTTATCTTCGACTGGCTTGATAAAACGCTGATCCATCAAGAGCATGTACCGGCCAAGGTTCATCAAGATTGGGAACTGGTCAAAAAGTATCACTCCAGTAAAGAACTGGATGAGATTTTGGCACACATGCCGGACAATATCGTCGCCAGCGCTTTGTAAATGTGAACTCTCCTCACCCTAAATAGCGTTGTCCGGTAGTGGAAGAAGGTATCCAAGACAGTAAAATCCAAAGCTCTCACACCAAGGAGCTTACTGATGGATTTGGATACCTTCATAACCCAATTATATGTATGGATCGATGACTGGTACAAAGCAGAGATGGCCCAACAAATGGAGCGGCACGCAGGGCCACCCTGCAAAATGAGCGATAGTGAGGTGTTGACGCTTGCCATTGCGGGACAGTGGCGGATAGGGGTACCGTGGCAATCTGAACGGGGCATGGTGCGCTATATGCTTGAACATGGTCGGAGTTGGTTTCCGCAGATGCTGCAAAAGAGCCAATTCAATGTGCGTCTTCGTTGTCTGTGGGCCGCATTGGTTCGACTGCAACAAGGCTGTTCGACATGGTTGGAAACAGCGGATGACTTGTATGAATGTGCGGATTGTACGGAATTGCCGAGTTGTAGTTTGGCACAAGCGGCGAGCCAAGAGGGTCATTGGCTGGGTGGCGAATTGGGGCGTGGCGGCAACAATGGTGGTTGGTTTTATGGGGAGCAGCTTCTCGTCAGTGTCAGTGCGACCGGTGCCATTAGAGGCTGGTTGGTGGGTATGGCAGCAATTGACGACCGCTGGATGATGGAAGCATTGCTGAGTACACGGCAGAAGCGGATGCAACTCATTGGCCCGCAGTTATCGGACAAGAAACGCTACCAAATCCATTTCATACCCAGTGTTCATACTTTCAGTCCAGCCATTTGTGCAGGCTATGATAGCGCATTACCCTATTTAGTTGATCAAGGATTTAATGGTGATCGCTGGCTCAACCATTGGGCGAGTGAGTATCACGTGACCGTCATCGCGGTTCCACCACCCAACAGCCCTTATATTTGGACGAACACGGATAAGCGCTGGTTGGCAACCCACCGTCAAATTGTCGAAACCGTTTTCGCTCGTTTAACCGATATTTTTGGTCTTAAGCGTCTTCGTGCTCATAGCCATTGGGGCAAGCTCACCCGTTTGGCGGCTATCATGGCCGCCTACAATCTGGGTTTGTACCTCAATCGTTGTTTAAATCGACCGCTTGGCGCTTTGGCAACCCTTATTTTCTAGTACCGGACAAGCCTTAAATCCCCTCTCCATTTCATGGCAGAGGGGACTTAGAAATGTTTGCTACGGCAGGCCGGACGCGGGGTTTATATTGACCCCATGTGACCTTTTGTGCTTGTCAGAAGCATCTGTTTATGTTAGGATGTTGGTTATCTCGTCAAGTCAGCGTAAAGGAGGCGTTCATCATGTCCGCAAACAAACTCTTCATACTCGCGGTCGAAACAGACACCTCCGTCGTCCACTGCGCTTAGGTATTGCCGAGAATCCATTCGCGACTCTCTGTATCTTGATCTTCACCTAAGTTCCAGCCTGACCAAGCGTGTCTGAGGCGACCTCTTGACGTGAGGTGGTGCTGCGCTGCTTGGTGATGCCTCGAAAATCCCTTTCACAAACATTGCCACGCTTTTTGCCCCCTCTGAGCCTTCAGCGGATTTCTGCTGTGTAGTTAAAACCAATTTGAGATGAAAACTGAAATAGAGGGTGTTGAAAATCGTCACCCCCAGCCCCTCTCCATTTCATGGCAGAGGGGAGCTTAGGAAAGGTGTTAGCCCTTTCCCTACGGGAAGAGATGTTGTCTCGATTTATGAAGGTCAGGAACGTTTCAGGAGCAATTTTGTGAATTTGCGATTTCAGAAATTCATGTCTTACTACAAACCCTATCGGCGATTGTTCATTGCCAATCTGGTATGCGCGTTTATCGTGTCGGGGATTACGCTGGTTTTGCCGCTGTGCAGCGCGTATATTACCAAAAACGTGCTGGGTACAGATCGCCCGGATGCACTGAGCCAGATTGTGCTGATGGGTGTGATCATGCTGGTTCTGGTGGCGATCCATACATTATGCAATGCGTTCGTGGATTATCAGGGACACTCGATGGGCGCGCTGATGGAAAGCGACATGCGGCGGGAACTGTTCGAGCATTATCAAAAGCTGTCGTTCGGCTTTTATGATGAGCAGCGAACGGGACAATTGATGAGCCGGATTACCAACGATTTGTTCTCGCTGTCCGAACTATACCATCACGGGCCGGAAGACCTTGCGATCGGGCTGGTCAAGGGGACCGGCGTGTTCATCATCCTCGTGCAGATCAACGTTCAAATGACGCTTATTATTTTTTTCTTTCTGCCGATCATGACGGTTTATGCGGTTTACTTCAACCGGCGGATGAATAAAGCGCTGGGTAAAAGTAAGGCGCGGATTGCGGATATTAACACCCAAGTGGAAGACACGCTGGCAGGTATTCGCGTCGTGAAGTCGTTCACGAATGAGAACATAGAAGCGAAAAAATTTGGCTACGCAAACGACCGATTTGTGCAGAGCCGACGCGAGGGTTACTTAAGTGAAGCTTATTTCTCGAACGGGATGGAGGCCTTCACACAACTGATTACGATTGCGGTAATCATTTTCGGCGGGGCGGCGATTGTCCATGCGAAGTTGGAGCTAGCCGATTTGGTGACGTATTTGCTGTGCGTGGGCATTCTGATCGAGCCGATCCATCGCTTTATGAACTTCGCACGGTTGTATCAGGAAGGGGTTACCGGGTTCAACCGTTTCATGGATATTTTGGAGGTTGAACCGGATATTCAAGACGCGGCGGATGCCATTGAACTCGATCAGGTTCGGGGGAATGTGGCCTTTCGGGACGTAAGCTTCAAATATAAGGAAGATCACAACTACGTGGTCAAGAATATTTCGCTGGATATCTGTGCAGGTGAATACGTGGCGTTCGTCGGCTCATCCGGTGTGGGCAAGACGACGCTATGCTCTTTGATCCCACGCTTCTATGAGGTGACCGAGGGCGAGATACGGGTCGATGGGCAGAATATTCGGGATGTATGTTTAGAGTCGCTGCGGCGGAATATCGGCATCGTGCAGCAGGACATTTATCTGTTTGCGGGAACGGTGGCGGACAACATCCGCTATGGCAAGCTGGACGCGACACCAGAAGAGATTATCGAGGCGGCGAAGAAAGCCAACGCCCATGAATTCATTATGGCGCTGCCGGACGGCTATGATACGGATATTGGTCAGCGGGGTGTGAAGCTCTCCGGCGGGCAGAAACAGCGCTTGAGCATCGCACGTGTTTTCTTGAAAGACCCGCCGATTATCATTTTCGATGAAGCGACCAGTGCGCTCGATAATGAGAGTGAAAAGGCGGTGCAGGACTCGTTGGAGAAGCTGACTAACAACCGTACTACGCTGGTGATCGCCCACCGCTTATCGACGGTGCGCAATGCTCAACGGATTGTTGTGCTGACGGATAATGGAATTGGGGAGCAGGGGACGCACGAAGAGTTGATCGAACTGAATGGGGTGTATGCCAATTTGTATAACAGTAATTGAAACAAAAATCCTCACCCCCAACTCCACATCGGCATGCTCGCAGGCTCACTCCGCCGATAGCCATTTCATGGCAGAGGGGCGAAAGGTCAATTAGAAGATTGGTAGAGAAGTGTTGATTTTGTTTACAGAGAAGCAGGGTTGGTGTCCATGATGGGGTCAATGTCGGGTGCGAGGCGGACATTGCTGACACGGCGCATCTCCGAGGTGGATGTGCGCAAACGGGCAATCGGCGCATAGCGGTTTTCTTTGCGGTAGGTGCGGAAAAGCCAGATGCCACTGAGCAAGAAGATGGCAACGTATGTGCCCCATACGGCAAGCCAAGGCAAGGTCACGCCGAAGAGTTGATGTAAGGTGTCGGCGGCAATCGGCAGGTTGAAGATATAGAAGTAGTTGAGGGCAATCGCGCCGAAGAGGGCAGTCAGCCGATAGGCAGATGACTTGAGCATGGCGGATAGCAGCAGATAGAAGCCGAGGCTGATGAGCATGAACAACGCGACGCCGCTGTATAAGGTGACGGGGCTGATCTGCGGTGCATCGGGCAGGATGTAAAAGGCCAGAATGAGGCCGGGGAACGCACCCGCGAACATGCGACGGTAAAGGCCGTTACGGTGGTCCGTATCGTAGTTGTCGGCAATGTTAGCGAGCGCAGGATTGAAATCATAGCAGTTCTTGACGCAGCCGACACAGGGTTTGCAGTAATTGTTGGGAACGGTGACAAAAGCTGTTTGACCGTAAAGGCGTTCAACCGAGAGCATCGGGCAAATGCTGCTGCACCAACCGCTCTTACCCTTGAAGAAATAGCCGCCGAATAAGGCGGCGGTGAACAGGAAGAGCAATAGTAGTCCAAGCGCGGGACCGCTGCTGTTGAAGAGTTCTTTGCGGGTGGGCACGATCAGTATAAACAGAACGACACTGATCAGCGAGGCATAGTTCCTAACCCAATTGGGAAGGGGCAGCGAGCGCCCAAACTTAAACATACGCGGGGCTTGGTTGAGCGCAGCCATCGGGCAGATATTGCGCCAAATGCCGGGAGCAATAAAGAACAAAATGGGGAAGATGGGCACGATCATGCGCCAGAAGATGAATAAGGCTGTTTGTGGGCGTGTGAATGAGGTCAAGATGAGGCCGTAGCCCACGCCGACGGTTAGGAAGCGGCTGGTGTTCCATATAACTTGCGGTATACGCTGACGCATATGGGTGTAATTGGGAAAGGGTGTTGATTTAGTGGTCATACTACATCCACTGAATTGATTTTGACGTAGATCATATTGAGGATGTTTTTGATGACGATGGGCGATTAGTCCTGTATGATAGTGGTCGTCGGTCAAAGGATGCCCGTTTTGTGTCGGAAGAGTACTAAAGTAATTGACTGCCCATTGACCGCCACACTTTAAGACAAGGCTTCGAGCATGCACTTGACTATTCATCGCTCATCCAATGGACTATTGATTTGTGTCCTGTTACTGCTTCTGATCTGGCTCACCCGATTGATAGGTATTGCCTTATTCCCTCCGTTTATAGATGAGATGATTCACGTTCACGGCAGCGAACTGGGGTATTCGGTTAGCCCGTTGGTGAACGCCGACTTGGGCCGGCAGGGAACGATCTGGTGGATGATGTTGTTTCAAGCTCACTTGGGCAGTCCGGTCTGGATTGCGCGGGTGGCGACGGTATTGGTCTTGATGCCGGGGCTCGCGGCGTTGTTGGCAACAGCACGGCTCGCGGCGGGATATTGTGGGGCGGCGCTGGCGGGGCTGCTGTTCATGTTTAGTAACTATCACATGTTCTTTGGGCGGTTAGCGCTGGCTGATCCGATAGCGGGGTCGGCGGTGCTGGTGGCGATCTACTTCGCAGCACGCTTGAAACGACGCCGGAGTCTATTTGATGCGCTGATGGTGGGACTGCTGCTGGCGGCAGGGGTGATTGCCAAGATCAATGTCGCGCCCTTCTTGGGTGTTCCGATTGCAGCGGTTTTATGTTTGCATCCCGACGGTAAAGTCAGTATTCGCAAGCAAGCTATATGGTTGGTTGTGGCGCTAGGCGCGGCGTTGGTTGTCATCGGCGGATTTGTGGTCGGGCTGCGCTTCTTCGGATACGACTTTGTGACCAACTCGGTGTCTTACGCGCTGACCAATCGTGGGAACGCATCGATTAGTGGCATGGTTGATGTCGGGCGGATTGTCGCGAACATTCAGGAGAGTTATGACCTTGTCGGCGGCTATCTCGGAGCCGGTATGCTGCTGGCGCTACTAGTGGCGCAAGTTGTACTTCTCATCCGGTGGCAGTTCTATGTGGCGCTGTGCTTATTCGGGCCGATGCTGGCGATCTGGGCAAGTCTGATCCAAGAGTCGCGGTTTCTGGTGGTGCCGGTGGCGCTGCTGCTGCTGGGCGGCGCGATTGTGCTGGCACAAATCGTCCGACATCAAAATCGGATCGTTCAGGTAATCACGGTAGCGCTGATTGGTGTATGGGCAGTCGTCCAATGGCTGCCATTCGAATCGGCTGCGCTGAGCCGACCGAATGAGCTGCCTTTGCCAGCGGTTGATGTGGCACAGTACATCAATTCGGATGCGGCGGGAACGGGCTATCCTGAAGTGCGGGCTTTTCTCTCATCCTATAACGTAGGCGAGGTCGTCGGCATCGTCAGTAATTGTCAGGCATTCCGGTATTTGACGCTCAACCAATACAACGTGGAGTGCCCATCGTTAAATCCGAACGGGTCCAGCATTCCGGCACTGGTTGATCTCATGAACCAAAAACGCGGCGACGATGTATTTGTGCTACTACAACGTATTCCTTATGTACCAGACACCGTTCCCGGTAAGCTGCTGACGGAAATTCAAAGGCCGGGCGGCGGGCCGAGCATTTTGATTTACCAACTCATGGTGAATTAATTGAGGTGCTGTCGGTTGCGAGTTGCATGAGCCAGCACACATACGTATAATGCACCTACGGGATTTGAGGGGTGCAGTCATGTCGGTTGCCGACGAAATTAAAGCCAGAATCGACATTGTCGATTACATCCAAAGATATGTACCACTTAAACGCGCTGGTAAGTCGTATAAGGCTTGTTGCCCATTTCATAACGAATCCACTCCAAGCTTCAATGTGAGTCCGGAGCGTCAATCGTGGCGCTGCTTCGGGGCATGTGCCACCGGTGGCGACGTGGTCGGGTTCGCTATGCGTTTTCACGGCTGGTCATTCAGTGAAGCGCTGCGTGAACTGGGCAAAATCGCGGGGATTGAAGTCGAGAAGCAGACCCCTGAACAGCGCCAGAACAGTGATCGGCTCGATAAGCTGCGCGGCCTGATGCACACGGCGGCAGACACTTATCATAACAGCCTGCTCGATCCAACCGTACAGGGACAGCCGGACGTGCTGCGCTATACACGAGAGAAGCGCGGCTTCAGCGACACCACGATTACGGCCTTCAAGATTGGCTATGCGCCGCCCGGTTGGACGAACATGCTCGACTATCTCAAGTCGCTGCAATACAGCGAAGAGGAGATCATCGAGGTCGGGCTGGCGGTCAAGAATGAGGAAACAGGCCGCGTTTATGATCGTTTCCGCAACCGTCTAATGATCCCGATACGGGATGAGCGCGGGCGAGTGATCGCTTTCGGGGCGCGGGCGTTGGCGGCAGAGGACAATCCCAAATATCTCAATTCACCACAAACATCATTGTTTGATAAGAGCCGGACGCTGTTCGGATTGGACGCGGCAAAGACGACAATCCGTGAAACCGAAGTGGCGGTGATCGTCGAAGGTTATATGGATGCGATTCAGGCGCATCAAGCCGGATTTAAGAATGTGGTGGCGCAGATGGGTACGGCCATGACCGAGACTCAACTGCGGTTGGTGACCCGTTCGGCTAAAAAAATCATTCTGGCGCTGGACTCGGACGCGGCGGGACAAAGCGCAACCCGTCGCAGTTTGGAAACGGCGCGGACGACCCTACAAGCCGATTTTGGCGGGCGTCTGTCGGTTGATATTCGGGTGCTGCAAATCCCGGGCGCGAAAGACCCTGATGATTTAATCCGTGAGACACCGGAACGCTGGGCGGAATTGGTGGCGAACGCGCTGCCGGTGGCCGATTTCGTGATCGACATGGAATTGGCAGCGCTGCCCACGAATGCCAGCTTGATGGAACGCGAGGCTGTGGCGCGGAGCTTGCTGCCGCTGCTGGTGGCATCCGAGAACAATCTGTATAACCACGATAACGTGCAGAAATTGGCTCTGCGGCTGCGCATTGCCGAACGTGATTTGCTGGCGTGGGCGGATGAGCAGCAGCGCATCGAGAAAGCGAAAAAGCCGAGGACTGAACCCGCTGCAAGGCAGCCTCAATCGAATGCTCCCCGCACACAGGGTGGGCATCAAGCAGCTACTCCTAAAGGTGATGGTCAAGAGCTGCCGGATTTGCCGCCATTAGATTTTGAGGCACTTGAGCCACCGGATGTGTATATTGATGATGAGCCGTATCCGGTTGAGGGAAATGGCGCTGCCAAACCGGCAATACCCGCGCCCGCTGCGGGCAGCTATAAAGTGGCGATGGCGCAGACCGCAAGGCGTGTTGCACCGCTCGAAGAGTCGAGCATTGAGGTGATGGTGCTGCGCGGATTATTCCGGCAGCCAATGGCTTACTATATCGTGAACCGTAAGCTGCGCGAACTGGCAAGCGACGACCGGACGATGATCGATGGGCCGCTGGGCGACTGCTGCGCCGATGATTTTATGCATGTGGATGCACGGGCGTTGATGCAAGCGTTTCAAGACGCGCTGGCCCAAGATGAGCTTGATCCGTTGGATTATTTGCGGTTGCAAGCTGATATTTCCTTACAGCCTCAGCTTGATGTTATACTTGCGGATGATATTACGGGGATGCGGAAACGTGTCCGCGAGAGTCATACAGCAGATTTGGAACGAATCTATTCCCATAACCGGCGTGTACTAGAGGGGGCAACAAGCACGGATGCGGTAGTGATGCAAGCGCTCGAACTGCGGGCGCGGCGGGTGAAGCGGGAACGGGAAGAACTGGTCTTCTTGCAGATGGACGCACAAGCCAATAATGATGAAGATGCGATGCTGCGTTACGGTCAACTGATCTTTCTGTTCAACAAAGCCCAGCAATTGCTGGATAAGAATCTTCAAAAATTCAAGAGTTCTGTACACGAATAGGTGGATAGAATGCCAAAAAAACGACCCAGTAGAAAAGATAACCGCGACGATTCGCAGGAAATGGAAAAAGTGCGCGTCGAGGATGGAGAAGGCGAATTCGAGGTGGACGATGAGCCGATGGACGACGAGGACAGTCTGTTCGACGGCGGCATCACCGATACCAGCGAATTTCCAGCTGATGAGCCGGACGAATTCGACGAAGAGTTTGACGACGAAGACCTGAGCAGTGAAAGTCTGGCGTTAGATTCAGCGGCGCTGGTTGATGATCCGGTGCGGATGTACCTGAAAGAAATCGGGTTGGTTCCACTGCTGGATACCAACCGCGAAACATGGCTGAGCACACAGGTGGCCGCCGAGCAGTTGTACGATAATTTCCTTCACACGCTGTCGAAAGTTGAGAACGGCGCGTCTGATGGTTTGCCGAGCCCACGTGAAATTGTGGAGTTGGCCTATCAGCATATCCACCGTAATTGGGATGAAACGGTCGATGGTGCTCAAGCGTTTGGCGTCGAGCCGCCTGACCTACGGAAGATCATCGAAGAGGTGATGCTGGTCAATGATAATTGGGACAGCACTGGCCGCTCGTACATCCGTGACTATCTACGGCAGCGGGACTGGGGGCGCGATGAACTGTGGACGGAATTGGCGCGCCGCTTGTTTGACGTGTTCCAAGGCTTCTATCTGATTCCATTTAATCAGGTGCTGTTCATCCGCAACGAGTATAAGAAAAATCCAACCCTGCCGAGCTTAGAAGCTTTCCATGAAAACTTGATGGCCGATGAAGAAGGCATCAATGAACTGCCGGAGTTTTTCGAGCAGATGGAAAATCGTGCTGAAATTGCAGCAGAGTCGCTCACGCGGGCGAACTTGCGCTTGGTGGTGAGCGTCGCCAAACGCTATATGGGACGCGGCATTAACTTCCTCGATCTGATTCAGGAAGGCAACATCGGTTTGCTACGAGCGGTGGAGAAGTTTGACCATACCAAGGGCTATAAGTTCAGCACGTATGCGACATGGTGGATTCGACAGGCGATCAGCCGCGCGATTGCTGACCAAGCCCGTACTATTCGCATTCCGGTTCATATGGTGGAAACCATTAACCGTCTGATGCGGGTGCAGCGTGACTTGATCCAAGAGTTGGGCGGCGAACCGAGCGCCGAACAGATCGCGCTGGAAATGGAGTTCCTGACCAAGGATGAAACCGAAGCGATCCGGATGCTGCGGGCTAACGGCGAGAAGATTGATCCCGGTTTGCTGCGTAAGCTGCGGCGGGCGGCGCAAAAAGTTCGCAAGATTATGCGTATTAGCCAAGAGCCAATGAGCCTTGAAATGCCGATTGGTCAGGAAGACAGCAGTCTGCTCGGCGACTTCATCGAAGACGACAAGATTATGGGGCCGGTGGACGCTGCCAGCCGCCAACTGTTAAAAGAGCAGATTCGCTCGGCGCTGGGTGTGCTGAGCGAACGTGAGCGTGAAGTGCTGGAGATGCGCTTCGGCTTGCAAGATGGTCAAGACCATACACTGGAAGAAGTGGGCAAGCATCTGGGCGTGACGCGCGAACGTATCCGCCAGATCGAGGCCAAGGCACTGCGTAAACTGCGGCATCCGACACGCAGCCGCCAACTGCGTGACTATCTGGAAATGTAGGCGGCCCGAAACCGGTCGGGTGTTCCCTGCGTAATAGAACATGACCATGTATTTCTATTGCGGAAGGGAACACTATGTCGAATCAGGACCTATACGAGATTGCCCAGCAGCGCATTACCCGCCGCAACCGGCGCTGGACTTTATGGGCAATTGATCTGGCGGGGTTGATCATGACGGTCGCGGCGCTGATCTTCGTGAGCAATACGCCTTACGAGACGATTGCCGCAGCAGTGATGATGGGCTGGGGTGGCGTTTTTGTGCTGCACACGATTGTGACGACGATGGCGCATTCCAAAGAGAATGATATTGAGAAAGAAGTCGCCAAACTGCGTGAGGCCATGCCTGAAGGTTTCTATGAGAAGCCCAAACGGTTGCACCTGACGGACGATGGCGAAATCACAGACGATGAGTCGGATGTGGATTACGAGGCCATTGAGCGCAACCTCAAAGCCGAGCGGTAATTAACGCTCGGTGTAGACTTTTAAAGGGCGTGCTGCGGCGCGTCCTTTTGGTATGTCGTGAATGATATGGATCAAGCTGATTTGGATAAGCAGCGTGAAGTGGTTACAGCCAAAATTGAGAAAGCCTTTCCCAAAGAGAGACAGACAAAAGGAAAGGCGAAATTGACTCGCGGCGGCTATCCATACGAGTCAAGAATACTCAAAGAGGCACTTGAAGGTAAATCTTGGCAAGAGGTGGTTAACCATGCCCAGATTGTTTACTACCTGAGCGAAGTAGACTTTATGGCCGCCTTATCCGAGCGAGCATACGATTACTATTTTCCAGCTTTTTTGATCACGAGCCTAAACGAACCCAAGGCATGGGTATATTATAGTTTTGTGCTTGATTACATCGAACGACTTGGAGAACGGTCAACAGTTTTACGGCTAGAGGCCTTGGCTGCTTGGCTCGGCTCGAAATTCAACTTGAATACTGGCGACGGACGCGGTTAAAGCTTGGTATGGAATTGGGCACTGGAAATTTGCCTGAGGATAAACAAGCCAGTAGTACCGAAGCAACTTTGCAGAAAATTCGACAGCTTATTGATGAAAAACACTCCTCATCGTAATATTAGGGGTAGAAGAATTGTTCTTAGGAAAACGACGGAAAACATGGCGGATACACTAACATTACAGCAGCGCGTGGCGCGACAAATTGAATTGGCATTTGCGGACGCACCCTATCCCGATGAATTGTTGATAGGGGCAGACGGCGAAGGATTGGCAGCGGCTTTGAACAGGCAGCGGTGGCAGGACGTGAGCCACGAACTTCTGTATCACTACCGTTGGGATATGTTCTTGCTGACGCCAGCCGGCTTCCGTTACTTTGCTCCGGCAATGATGCGGGCGGCGCTGCTCAAACATGATGACATCGGTACAGTTACAGACAATCTGATTTTCTGCTTGACGCCGCAGTCCGAAGAACAGATCAATAATTATGTGGCGGGCGAATACAACGATTATTTCTCGCGTCGGGCAGCGGCTTTCAACGCGACCGAGAAAACGGCGATCTTAACCTTCCTCGATACGTTTGCGGCGGTTTATCCGTTGGGTTATTTGCTGTACGACATCGACATCGTTGGCACTACGATTGAGTTTTGGCGCTACGCTTAATGCTTCTACAAGTCTATTTGGACTAAAATTGTGCTATAACAGAAATGTTATACAGTTGCATGACTGCACAAAATCCCCATTGATATGCAACTGGCAGTGCAAGGTGAGGAGCTTGTTATGTCCAGTACCGAACTATTCCCCAAAGTCGAACTTTCCCCCGCTCATGAGATGCGGCAGCGTGTGGCCGCGCAAATTGAAGCGGCATTTGCCCAGACGCCTTATCCCGGTGATGACAATATTGCTAAGCCAGATACGGATGGCGCTGCTTTAACCCGCGCATTCTGGGGTAAGAATTGGCGCGATGTGCAACTGACCACCCTTACCAATTACCATGTCGATTTGCCGTTGATGACGCCGGAAGCTTTCCGGTATTATGTGCCGGCATTTATGCTGGCGACCATGCTTTATTATCATCACGTGAGCACCATGCCGATGGGCCTGATGCACAGCCTGACACCGCCGGATCCAACCCTGCTGCAAAAATATCTGGATAAGAAAACCGATCCGCTGAAGCATTCGCAGATCACGGATTTTCTGAATCGGGTCGGCGCTTTCAGCACGATTGAGAAAGATGCCATCCGCGCCTTCTTGGATAACTATACCAAGTGGCAGCCGGACGTCCGCAGTGAACTGCGCCACCTCCCCCGCGCGATTGAGTTCTGGCGCACGGCCTAATCACGTTTTTATTCCGGTTTATCTGAAGACAGGCTATCAAGCTGCGCGATGTGTTCGAGGCGCGGCTTGACCAGATTCACATAGTCGTTGGCCTTTAAGACCATCGAGCGATCCAAGCGCGCGGCATTGAAGTACAGGTCTTCATTTTCAAGCAGCGACGGATCGACAATTAATTCGAGTTCTGGGCTAAATGAAAAGGGCAGCACTGTTCCGGCAACGCTGCCTGCAAGGCGCTCCGCAATATCTTACGCGAACGAAGCGTAGGTTCCGCCAAGCAGGGCTTTGACTGCATTCAAATCGACACGGGCATTGCCGGGGACAACCGCCAGAATATAGCGCGTCACTTTTTTGCCGATTTTGACCATCAAGACAATGCACTTCGCCGCCTGTGCGATTTGGTTACCGCGAATGACGCTGACGATTTCGGTGCGGCCTTCGGGTTCGTGGTCGATCAGTCGGTAGGGTACATGGTTTTCGTCAAGGTAAGCGATGAGACGGTCGTACATTTCATGATCGGACATGGGTGTTTCCTTTGATATACATTGATCAGTCACGTCGTGTTTCTCTAGACGTAGCCACTGCTCCTATTAGTTACGGCTGGAAATCGGTTAAGCTAGACGCAACTAACTTGGTATCGTCCTACATTATATTCACTTGAACGACGGAAAGGTTATTAACGTGCCAAACCGATTTATGTACACGCCTTATTTTATCGACCAACCCGCGCCGGAAATCGCGCGGCTGGCGCAAGCCGATTGGAAGCCGAACCAGCCGGATATGAGTGGTGATGACCAAGCCACGCGGATGGCGGCGCTCAGTGGAAATATAGCGGATTTTGTGGCTGAGACAGTGAATGCTGGTGAACGTCCGGTAACGGTTAATGGGGACTGCTGCATTGCGATCGGGATGCTGGCTGGATTGCAGCGTGCGAAGGTCGATCCGGTGGTGGTATGGTTCGATGCTCATGGTGACTTCAATACCGCTGACACGACGCCAAGCGGGTTTATCGGCGGGATGCCGCTGGCAATGATGGTGGGACGTGGCGATCAAAAGTTGATGGAACTGGCAGGAGCCAAGCCGCTGCCTGAAGATCTGGTGATTTTATCGGACGGGCGAAATCTGGATGTGGTTGAGGGCGTTGAAGTACGGTCGTCCAAGATTCATCATATTAATTATATCGATGATTTGATGAAACGCGATTTTGGTGATCGCCCGATTTACGTGCATTTCGATACGGATGTGCTGAACCCGAATGATGCGCCTTCAATGGCCTATGTGGCTGAGGGTGGGCCATCGTTGGAGGCTTTGAAAGCGGCGATGAAGTATCTGGCCAGTACGGGCAAGGTAGCTGCCGTTTCGATGACGGTCTGGGACATGCTTAACGACAAGGATCAAAAGACACAAGAAGCCTGTTTGGCTTGTCTTGGCGCACTGATCGAGTAAGTTTGTGACCTTTTGAAACAGTCGGTTTGAATTAGGAGTGCATTGCTGTGTACTCCTATGCGTTCGATGTGATGTCTTTGTCTCAAAGCATCAAGCTGGCTACTTCACGTTCACTCAATCATGAGACATTTCTGGTAATTGACATGTATAAAATATTTTTTAACTATATGAATCAAGTTATTAATGAAGATTAATAATTAGATGTAATGTCTGTTATATTCGAGATAAAATTTGCATTAACGAATGTGAGAATGCACAATAGACTTAGAAGGAGGGTTCCGACCTTTTTTCGGGGTGTTGCCTATGATAAAGCCCCAATTTGGCGTATTTATACTCGTACACAGTGAAGTTTGCTGTATTCAGGAGTCCAATAATGGTACAGGTTGCGGGTAATTTGGATGCAGTTTCGCAGCAAGCCCTTGAGCGTTTACCGACGGGTGTTGTCGGACTTGATGAGGTGTTGAAAGGTGGCCTAGTCGCAAAACGTGCCTATCTTTTGCACGGAAATCCCGGCAGCGGCAAGACAACGCTCGGGTTGCAATTCTTGGTGACTGGTGCGAAGTTCGGCGAACACGCCCTTTACATCACGATGGGCGAAACCGAACAACAAATACGGGATAATGCCGCAAGTATTGGCATTAATCTGAGCGGCATCAAATTCCTAGATCTTGCGCCTTCGCCTGACTTTTTCTCACAACTTCAGAGCTATGATATTTTCTCACCGGCTGATGTCGAACGCGAACCGACGACTGAACGCATTACCGCGGAGGTCGAAAAGTTCAAACCTATTCGGGTCTTCATTGATGCGATGACCCATTTCCGCTACCTTTCCAGCGATGATTTACAGTTCCGCCGCCAAACGCTGTCATTTTTGCGCTTCTTGACGGACAACGGTGCAACTGTGGTCTTTACTTCTGAATTCAGCGCACAACATCCTGATGATGATCTTCAATATATGAGCGATGGCATCATCCGCCTCGATCACGATAATGATGTCCGCACGATCAGCATCACCAAGTTCAGAGGTTCAGATTTCATTGGCGGCCGACATTCGCTCCGGTTAAGCAATAAGGGTATGGAAGTTTTTCCGAAATTGGTTCCATCAACCGAAACCAAACAGGAGTTTTCAACTGGCCTCATTTCGTCAGGCATTCCAGAGTTCGATGAATTGATCAACGGGGGATTAGAGCGGGGAACGGTTACAATCCTCACAGGGCCAACAGGCGTGGGTAAAACGACTGTGGGTATGCAGTTCATGAAAGAGGCTGCCGGACGGGGTGAACGCTCGGTCATTTATACGTTTGAGGAATGGGCAGAAACACTTCTGCGCCGGAGTGGAAACATTAATATTCCGGTTGCGGCTATGGTTGAGCGCGGTACGCTTTCAGTGGTGCAAATTGAGCCGCTGCGTTACAGTCCGGATGAGTTCGCACGCATGGTGCGCAAAGATGTCGAAGAAAATGGCGCTTCAATTGTCATGATTGACAGCATTTCTGGCTATCGGCTCTCCGTACAGGGTGAGGATCTTCTGCGGCATATTCATTCTCTCGCTAAATATCTTCAGAGCAAGAATGTGGCTGTCATTCTGATTAACGAGGTTGATGATATTGTTGGTCAGTTTAAAGCAACGGAAATTGCTGCCAGCTACATGGCGGACAACATCATTTTCCTGCGCTATCTGGAACTGCAAGGTGAGCTTCGGCGTGCATTAGGTGTTTTAAAGAAACGGCATTCCGACTTCCAAAAGACGATGCGCGAATTCGAGATCACGCGATATGGCATTAAAGTTGGCAAACCGCTAACCGATCTACGTGGTATCTTACTCGGTGTTCCTGAAATCAAAAAGTAAGGAGATTGTTTCATGGGGCCATCCACACTGCCCATTCTGATCGTCGGCAGCAACTCCCGAAATTTAGAATTACTGGCTCAATTCCTCAAGAAAGAGGGCTATGAGACAGTTGCCGCCGCAACGTTAGCAGCGTTTGGAGATGTTCTGGCAAGTGGTAACCGTATTGGTATAGCACTGGTGGATATCGCGGGGTTTGATAGGAGTATCTGGGGATATTGTGAACGATGTTCCGACCAAGGGATTCCCCTCCTAATTATTTCACCGCAGCAATTGTCCAGTATTCGTCAGGAAAGCATGTCGCATGGCGCACAAGGGGTGTTATTCAAGCCTCTTGTTGTTAAGGAATTGGTCGATCTGGTAAATAGTATGATTGTGGAGAACTGAGATGGGCGAAAAGTTGATCCTTATTGCAGTCGAAAATAAGGTGAATGGGCAGCTCCTCCAAGATACGTTGAAGCAGTATCATTCGGTTAGGCTGGCTGAATCCGACGCCGACCTCAACAAACCGTTTGACATTGGCATCTTTGACGGCGTGTGTTTGCGACGGTTACAAAAACAGGTGGTGGCTAACCGGGACGCAAGGCCAGATATCTTTTTACCGGTTCTGCTGGTGACCTCGCGACAGGATATCGGGTTAGTTACACGCCAATTATGGCAGAGTATTGACGAAATTATCTTCGCGCCCATCGAACGTGTAGAGCTGCTGGCGCGAGTACAAGTCTTGGTCCGTGCGCATGATTATTCTGTCGAATTGGCAGAGCTTTATCAGGGTGCACAGGAACAGGCGACCTTAGATGAACGGCAGCGGTTGGCCCGCGAACTGCACGACTCTGTTAGTCAGATGTTATTTTCCGCAAGTATGTTGAGCCAATCGATCCCGCAGCTTCAAAAGCGCAATCCTGAACGGGCGTTGGAACAACTGGATGAGGTTGCGCAGTTGAGCCGATCCGCTTTGTCCGAAATGCGAACCTTGCTCTTGGAAATGCGACCGGATAATCTGGTGAAAGCGAGCTTTAATGATCTGGTTGACCAACTGATTTCTGCCATTCAAGGACGCCGCCATATCACCATTATCTCAAATGTGGAGAATGTGACAGGGCTGCCGGACGAAATTCACATTGGCCTCTACCGAATTGTACAGGAAGCCTTCAATAATATTTCCAAGCACAGTGAGGCGACGGAAGTCAGGATTGCTTTAGCGGTTGAAGATGGGAAACTGATTTTGGATATTCAAGATAATGGCGCTGGCTTTGACCCTGAGCGGCATATATCGGGCTTCGGACTGGAGAATATGCGTGAACGCGCAGCCCAGATGGGGGCGACACTACATGTGACGAGCGAAAAGGATATTGGAACTGAAATTCGGGTTTCTTTACCGCTTCCACAAGCAGTATCCATCGCCTCATAGCATAGATTGTAAATTGGTTCTTGAAAATGTCCTTAATTCCCATATGACAACGGTTTATTGGATTTAGAATGAAATAATCCTTTAGCCACAGTGAAGCTTTATGACACCTTCTCCTGTAATTCGTGTAATGATCGTGGATGACCACCCTAGAGTACGGCAAGGTTTAACCGTATTTCTAGAGTTGTGGGATGACTTAGTGTTTGTAGGCGAGGCCGATAACGGAGAAAACGCAATTGCGCTGGTTGAAAAGCTGCACCCCAATGTTGTCCTGATGGATTTGGTGATGCCGGTCATGGACGGCGTGACGGCTACGCGTATTATTCGCCAAAAGTTCCCCGATGTTCAAGTGGTTGTGCTGACGAGCACGGTTGAACTGGATATCATTCAGCAAGCCCTCGATGCTGGTGCTAAAGCCTACATGCTCAAGAATGTCACGATTGATACGATGGCACAGACCATCCGCTCAGCGTTGGCATAGTCAATTATCAAATTCCTGCTATTTCCTTTTCCTCATTAATCGATTTTAAATTTACGACCTTGCAAGTTTGAACTTGCAAACATATTTCAGTTTTCTAACGCAAGTTCATGAAAGTAGGCTTTCAAGCCAGAATTGGGTTTGGATCGTTTGCTTAAGGTTAGAAAGTGTTTGAAAATTCTATCCCTAAAAACTACCTAAGTACTCTTCCGTTTAGGTAATATTTAGGCTGAAAGTGTAGTTTTTTACTTATTAAGATTGTCTGAAGAACTTGGACAGCAATTTTGCGTGTCCGCCTTATTGTACCCGTCAGGGGGATTAAATGTTTAGGCAGCCGTTCACTCAGCGAAAGCAGCGTTTTCTTGGTCTAGCATTTTTGTTTATCGTTTTGTTGTCTTTGTCGGGCGGTGTGATACAAGCCCAACAGGCAACCAGCCCGTCGGCTTGCGCGGTAACACCGAATTTGTTAGGCGGACAGGGTTTCTCGGTATCGGGACAAGGCTTCTCCGTCTCCGGACAGGGCTTCTCGGTATCGGGACAAGGCTTCTCCGTCTCCGGACAGGGCTTCTCGGTATCGGGGCAAGGCTTCTCCGTCTCCGGTCAAGCGGTTAACCTCGATCCGCTCACTGTAGCTCACGAAATCATTGATAACCCGATTACGCCGGGCCAATGGGTGAACGATCGCCTTGATTACTTCCTCAATAAATTGGGTTTCAATACCTACTCAACAGCCATTCTCATCGTTGACGAGTTCACAGGTGGCACCGAACCGCATGGTGTAATCGTCAAGAAGGTTGTGGATGACTCTATCGCAGCCCTAAAGACGCGTGTTCCCGATCTTAAGATCGACAGCTTCGCAGTGGACATCAGCGATGCGAATACGCAGTACAATGCCGACGCCATCGCCAACAAGATTTCTTCTAAAGTAACAGAACTGAAATCGAGCTATCGTAATTTTGTGCTCAATATGAGCTTCGGCTTGATCTCCTGCACCAATCCCGGGCCAGTGGTTGGTGGTACACAGCTTCCCGCTTTCAATTTCAATCATGCTACTCAGGTCATCGCTGCCAATAACCAGAGTGCGCCCACCTTGGCTCTGACGCCCGTGCTGGAATGTGTCGTCAAGGTATATTCTGACGACGATGATCATTACGGTGGAAAATCTCGCGTCAGCAGTGGCCGTACCGGTAGTAGTTACAGTTATATCGCTTACTTCGGCTATAAGAACGATAATGATCAACTGGTGACAATTCCGGTCGGGGATAAGAATAAATTCAGTCCCATATACCAAAATTCAGGTCAACCGACCCAATTTGAACCGGCACGTCAGAAATTTGTGTTCGGCGTGAAGTTCAACGGCAGCACGATTACATGGTCAGTGAAAGGCCCTGACGGCCAAACCCGTACTGTGAGCGCCAGCAAGTATTCAACTCCCTGCGCGACGCCTCCCCCTGCGCCGACCCAAGCCATTACGCCTGCGGTTGAATGTGTGGCAAACCTCGGCAGTGGTAATTATGAAGCGCACTTCAGTTATACCAACCCTAACGCTGTCGGCAGCAATATCCCCGTTGGCACCAAGAATTCATTTACGCCGACACCGGCTGATCGTGGTCAGTTGACGACGTTCGCGCCGGGGAGTCATCCGGACGTGTTCAAAGTGGCCTTTACCGGTGGCACACTAAGCTGGAAGTTAGGCAGTCTTACGGTTACAGCCGACCCGAATACGACAAAAGCGTGTCCTGAACAACAAGGCTTCGGCATGAGCCAATACTTGACTCAGAACTTGGGTGTTCCGGCAGACAAAGTTGCTGGCTACTGGAATCAAATCGCAAGCCCTGTCGCGACGGATGAACTCCAAAGTCTGCGTGTGCTGCTCGACACGTATCTGAGAGACAGCGCTGACCCATCCAAGAACTATACTGTTGTGACGGTTGCTTCATCCGGTAATCTGAAGCCGTGGTTGGAAAATATCACGCTTGCGCCCGGCAGTTGGAAAGAAACCATTGCGGTTGGCGCGACACTGGACAACAAACCTAACCTGTGGTCGTTCTCGCAAAACGCCAATGTCGTTGCCCCCGGTGCGGGTTATCCGACCGGAAGCAACAGCTTCGCTGCAGGTACATCGTTTGCCGCCCCTGCGTTTAGCGTACTCGTTGGCATGTGCTCAACCGTTCCATCGGCTATGCAGTTCGACGGCAAGAATCCGCCGCTGGTGTTGGATGATGCGGGCAACAAGGTGTTCAGTAATTCGTTTATTGCTACAGCTGACCTGACACCATTCGTCTGCAAGCCGAACAACAGCCCCACGATTTCTGCCCTAAGTGACCGTTCCGATAAAGAAGGAACAGCCGTTTCCTTCCAAGTGAGTGCGTCTGATCCTGATAGCAATCCGCTGACTTTCTCGGCAATAGGGCTACCGGCGGGTGTGACCATCAGCAGTTCAGGTCTGATCAGCGGCACGCTCGCTGCTGGTTCGGCTGGAATTTACAACGTCACTGTCACGGCAAAGGATAATGGCACGCCGCAGGGCAGTGCTTCGACGAGCTTCAAGTGGACCGTTATATCGGATGTGGTAACGGTTAAGATTGACATTCGCCCCTATTCATCGGGCAATCGCATTAACCTGAGTTCGCCCGGTTTCGTTGCCACCGCCATCTTCGGTAGCCCAACCTTTGACGCGACGGCGATTGATCCCAAGACGGTGACGTTGGCTGGGGCACCGGCTGTCAAGCTGTTCGGTAAGTTCTACACGCTGACATTCGACCTCAACCGTGATGGCAAGCTGGATCGCATCCTGTGGTTCCAGCCGAAGAACATGCAGCTAACGCCGACCTCAACTGAAGCGGTACTGTTGGGTAAGACGGTGTTCGGTGTTGCCTTCCGTGGTGTTGACAATGTCAAGATTGTACCGTCGAGTGCGCCACACTTGAGTTCTCCTGCCAATGGTGCGACTGTAAACACTCGACAGGTGAAACTGACTTGGACGGACGACCAAGACTGGGAAGTCGGCGATAACGTCTGTTACGTCGTCCAAGTTTCCAAGAGCGCCGGTTTCAGCAGTGTTCTTCAGGGTGCAATTGTGGTCGATCAACAGTCCATGATGACCAATTCGTTGAGCAATGGCACTTACTACTGGCGTGCGGCTTTCTCCGACTGCTCTAGTGCAACACTTAGTTCTTGGAGCGATGTCGGAAGCTTCAAGGTTCAGCGCTAATGCCTGAATGGAATGGGGCGCGACAGCCAAGCGCTCCATTATCGGAATAGCAATAAACAAAAATGCGGTGACTGTGATGGTCACCGCATTTTGATTCAATTGAGATGTGTGTAGCAGTTTAACGCAGAATTTCCTGTACAACCTGTTCAAGTCGCAAATCATGTCCTTGAGAAACCGCAGCATCTACAGCATCAGCCGGAAGTGTTTCCTTCAGCGTGTTGAGGGCTTTGGTTGCCATATCGCGCGTTTCCTGCGAAGCTGCTGGATGTTTAAGCACCATCCCGAACCACCCGAGAGTTTGGGTGTCGTCCGGCTGCAATCCGGCCAGACCACAAACACTTTCGAGCATCATTGGGGCGGCATCCAGTTCGTGCGCAATTTGCAGTGCTTGTCGGAAAAAGTCAGCCGCGCGGGTGGTATGCCGCTGGGCGCTGGCTGCATGTCCCAGATTGATGAGTACGTTGGCCGCGCCGGGACGGTTGCCAATGGCTTGAGCCAATGACAGGCTTTCTTCGAGGTAAGTGGTCGCTTTTTCGTATTCGCTTCTTAGCAGCGCCACGAAACCTAAGTTTTCGAGTGCCAAGGAAATTCCGCGCCGGTCACCGATGGATCGGCACATCTGGAGCGCTTCTTCAAAGTTACGGATTGCACCGTTGAGATCACCTTGAACGCCCGAAAGTGTCCCCAAGTTATGGAGTGTGCTGGCGACTTTCCAGCGTTCACCATTTTCGCGGTGCAGCGCCAGTGTCTCTTCGAAGTAGCGTACGGAGTCGGCATAATTCCCTTGACGCAGCGCGACCAAACCGAGGTTGTTCAGACTTGTAGCGCGGGCTACCGGATTTTGAGAAGCTTCGGCAACTTTGAGCGCTGCCTGAATCTGCTCGTTGGCACGCGTATAATCGCCTTGTTCAAGCGCTACCATGCCCAGACGGTTGAGCGTACGCGCTTCACCATCGGGATAATGCAGTACGCGGTAGAGCGCGAAACTTTCGGAACAGGCCTTGAGTGCCGCTTCATAGTTACCCGTACGCCAATAATTATCGCCTTGCAGACTGAGCGCGCGTGCCGCCCCTGCTTGATCGCCAATAATCTCGTAGAGCGCTAAACCTTCCGCGATTTCGACGGCGGCCTCGCTGTATGCGCCTGTGTATTGCAGCGCTTCGCCCAGTTTGACATACAGTTCAGCTTTCACGAAGCGGCGCTCGTTGGTATCTGGAATAACCGAGGGAAGCAGTTCTTGGCAGCGTTCGAAATGGGTAATGGCTTCGGAGAGGGCGCTGATGCGCAGCGCGTAATCCGCTGCAGCCTGCGTGTATTGGAATTCGTTTGCCAGATCGCCTGCCGCCCGCCAATGCTGCGCGATGATGGCCGCTTGTTCCGGTGTGTTGGGATAAACCTGTTCTAACGCCAAGGCCAATTCGCGATGGAGACCGGCTGCTGTATCGGTTGAAAGATCGGCGATGGTCACTTCACGAAGTTTGTCGTGGGCAAAGCGATATTGCCCGTCTTGAACATCAAAGACCGCCGAGTTGACACAGGTGGTCAGCCAGTCGGTTAGGTCAACATCGCCCTTGAGATGTTCCAGTAATTTCAAGTCAATCTGGCGCCCGCTGATGGCCGCCAGTTGCAGTAAGGCTTGACCGTTCTCAGGAATGTGTTCCAACCGCCGCCGGATGATGGTTCGGATGCCACCGGCCAGCACATTGGCAGGCAGGCTCATGCTGCCCACTCGACCTAAGCCACCGGCTTCTTCGGCCAGCGCACGGACGACTTCCACCAGAAAGAAGACGTTGCCTTCGGTTTCGCGCTTGAGCAGTTCGAGTACGTCCCTTTGCCGACCGGCTTCCCCTAACATGGATACACTGAGGGCTGCGATCTCAGTTGGCACCAAACGTTCCAGACGCATGACCTGCATTCCCGGTAGTTCGTTGGGCAGATCGGGACGTTCTTCATGCCGGTAATTCCCGACCATCAGCAAGCGCATGTTGTTCATCATGCCGTACAGCAGTTTGACCACTTCCAGACTTTCAGTCGACCACTGTAGGTCTTCGAGAATCAACATGATGGGCTGAATCTGGTTCTGGAAGAGGTTGGCAATCGCACCCATCAAGCGCCGCTGGTGAGCCTCGCTGTCGAGTGTCACAGGATCGCTGACCGTACGTCCCAACAGATCATCAATATCAGGGATAATGATTCGCAGAATGCTGGCGTCAAGGTCGCTGATGGTGCTGGTCAGTACCAAACGGCGCAGCGGTTCACGCCACAATTGGTAGGGCAGACCGCCATCTTCGACTGCCTCGCCGCGCAGTACGGTAATGCCCTGAACCAGCGCGCGGATTCGCAGTTCTTCGATCAAACGGGATTTGCCGACGCCGCTCTCACCCGCGATCAGCCACGCACCGCCTTTGCCGGTGGTCGCTTCAGCCAGTGCTTGCTCCAATTGTTTAAGTTCTGCTTCACGGCCAACGAAGGTCGCTGCCTGCAAGAAACTCTCGCGGATGGCAGCCGATTCTTGCGGGACACTGATGCCGACTGCGGCGGCCAAGTCGGCGATGACGCGGTCACTGTTGCTGTAGCGGTTTTCGGGTTGTTTAGCCAGCAGTTTGCCGACGATTCCCGCCAGTGTCGTGACATCATCCGTATCGGTGAAATCAAACTGGATAACGTCTTGGGGCAGGGTTGGCTGGGTAATCAGCGCCGGATCAGTATCGACGACAGCAGTGTCAAAGTTGTTGATGACATTGGTCTGCAAATTATCCAACTGCAGCGTTTTGAATTCGTCGTTTAGCACTTGGGTATCGGTGACTGGGCGCGCCGGAAACTGGCTGGTATTGGAAAAGATCGTGGTTAAGTCAGGATCGCTGAACAAGACATCTTGCAGCAGTTTTTGTGCGTTATTGATGTCAAATGGATGCTTGCCCGAGAAGATTTCGTAGGCCATGACGCCCACCGCGTACAGGTCAATGGCGGTGGTGGGTTCGCGACCTTGAATGATTTCGGGAGCCATATAGGCCAATGTGCCGACGACATCGCCTTCCGCTTTTTCGGGTTCGATGGCTAAACCGAAATCGAGAACTTTGACTATGCCGTCGCTAGTGACCAGCACGTTGCTCGGTTTGAGGTCATGGTGCAAGATGCCCCGGCGGTGCAGATAGGCCAAGGCTTGCAGCAGATCAATTAGCAGATTAATTTGCTCGTCGGGCGTTTTGGAACGGGCGGCATCGACAAAGTTGGTCGCGTTTTCAAGCAGCTCCATTGTGATGTAAGGCTGGCGCTGTTCATCAAAGCCGTAGTCCAACACATTGATGATATTCGGGTGACGCAGCGAAGCCAGCACTTTAAACTCGCGCGCAAGGGCGAGGCGGAAATTGAGACTGTCATTGGGGGAATTGAAATTCTGATTTTCGGTGAGTCCCGTAACCCGTTTGAGGGCGATTGTTTTGCCGGTCAGACGGTCCACCGCTTCATAGACCGACCCCATACCTCCCTGACCAAGCATCTTGCCCGTTTGATAGCGCCTGCCGAATAAGGCCGGTGCCGCAGCGACCTGAGTCATAAAATTGCTTTCCTTTGGCTAGCGTCTATACCATTCTAGCGCAAACGGCGATTCTCGGTATGGAAAAATAAACACATTTTCGAATAGTTCAATCTGTTTCCGCTTAAAGCTCCGTCAGGAAGAGGCTTGCAGGGCTTCATCTCTGCCTTCATAATTCAAACCTTGCGCTGCTAAATGGGTGAGGTACAGGATTGAAAAGGCGACTTGGTGTGCTTGCTGTAATCATTGTTGTCATTTTACTGTTCGCTTTTATTGCTTATCGCTGGCTGCTGCCCCGTTATAGTGACTCGTTCAGTAACAGCAATCCGGTGATCGAACGCTGGTTCACTGATGTGTCGTCTCGCCCCGGGCTGACCACCACCATGAGCCGTGTTACCTGCCCCGGAGCACCTTTCAGTTTGCCGTCCGACGGACTCATTGGCTTGCTCTGGAATGACCCGGCAGCGCCCTATACCATCTTCAACCCGCATACTGGCCTCGATGTTTTCGGTGATGGCGCACCCGGTACTGTGCCGGTATATGCGGTCTATGACGGGCTGCTCACACGTCGCAGCGATTGGCTGTCGTCGGTCATCATTAAGCATGACGATCCTTTGCAAGCGGGGCGTACCATCTGGACCTACTATACACACATGGCGACGCGCGATGGTTCACGATCGTTTATTGCGCCTGCTTTCCCAGCGAGCACGATCGATATGCCTGTGAAACGTGGTGACCTGCTCGGTTACCAAGGCGAGTATGCCGGAGTAGGCCGCCCGCCGATTGGCATGCATGTCCACTTCAGCATTGTCACTAGCGACGATGGTGGGTTGTTTAAGAATGAAGCGGTCATCGCCAACACGCTTGATCCTTCGCCCTACTTTGGGATGTCTCTCAACATTGCTGGTCTGCCCGAACGTCCGATCAAATGTGGGGCTGGCTCCTCGTGATTGGGATATATATCCCAAAGTTGAGAAATAGAATTAACTAAGCGATTCGCTTTAATTCTCTCTGCGATTCACCTTAATGGTCACAGTTTGCAAACCTGCTGACGCCATATATCCCAAATATCCCAAATTGATTGAACTTGCGATATAGTAGCTTCCTAAAATGGTGTAGCACTAAGGAACGGATCATGGGCAAACTCACTGGCAAAGTCGCTTTAATCACAGGTGGCAACAAAGGGATTGGTCGGGCGGTGGCGCTGCTCTTTGCCAGTGAAGGGGCGAAAATCATGATCGCCGCGCGGGACGCCGCATCGGCACAAACGGTGGTTAAACAGATCGGTGCGAACGCTGGCAGTGCCGCAGCCGTTGCCTGTGATGTGCGCAAGGCTGACGACTGCCAGCACGCCGTTGACGTGACGCTGCGCCAGTTTGGACAGATCGACATCCTTTTTAATAACGCTGGCATTGTTCCACGCGGGACGGTGCTGGATACCACGCTTGAGACATGGCAGGACACATTTGCCACCAACGTCAGCGGCACCTTCTACACGAGTAAAGCGGTACTGCCGCATATGATCACGCGTCAAAGTGGTGTGATTGTCAACAACGGCTCGGATTGGGGTGTGGTCGGCGGACAAGAAGCGGCGGCTTACTGTGCCAGCAAGGGTGCTGTCATTCAGTTGACCAAGGCGATGGCGCTCGATCATGGGCGGCAGGGCATTCGCGTCAATGTGGTGTGCCCCGGTGATACTTATGTCGAACGCTGGGACAACCGTAGGCCAGCCGATCAATCCCGCGAAGAGTGGTTCGCCGAAATGGGCAAGGACTTCCCGCTCGGACGGGTCGCCGATGTTGACGAAATCGCCAAAGCGGTGCTGTTCCTCGCCAGTGACGACTCCAGCTACATGACTGGACAGCTGCTGATTGTCGACGGCGGCAACACAGCCGGTGGCGCGACGGCACAGTATTGAGCGCGGCGCTTTGTCACCAGTATAATGAACCTAATCGATTGATCATGGGACAAACAAAGCATGGCTGACGAGATTGAGCCGATTTCGGGTGAGCGCGCGCAGGCAATACTCGACGCTACCATCCGTGAACGCTTAGGTGACAATTGGGATGATGAGGAATCTGGCTGGACAAAGGTCACCGGACATAACTTTATGGCGCGCCTCACACGCGGGCAGGTGAGTCTGGATTTTTACGTCGATCTGTTAGGTAACGTCACAGTCGAGCAGACTGACTCCGCGCCCGCGCTCGAAACCGGACGCTTGGGGCTGATTATGCTTCTCGGTTTGTCGATTGTCATCGCATTTCTGATCGTCAAAATTGTCAGCGGTGGCTAAAGGATAAAACCAGTGACATCTGATACCTTCACCATTCGTCGAGCAACGTCGGCTGACTATGATGCGGTTGTCGCCTGCGTCAAAGCGGCTTTTACCAAGTGGATTCCGATCATCGGTATGAAGCCGATGGCTTTGACCGCCGATTATCGCGACTTCATCGACCGCAAAGTGACCTATGTGATGGACGGCAATCAAGCGAGTAAAGTCGCTGGTTTACTGATCATTTATCGGGTCGATGATGCGCTCTACGTGGATACCATTGCCGTCAATCCAGCCTATCAGAAGCACGGCTTAGGGCGACGATTGCTGAATTTTGCTGAGCAAAAAGCGCGGGAGGTCGGGTTAGATCAACTCACGCTTGTGACTAACGCCTTGCAGCTCTCCAATCAGGAGTATTATCGCAAGAACGGCTTTGTCGAAACCCACCGTGGTGAAATTGAACCCGGTCGCGTCGGCGTCTGGATGCGCAAATCGCTTGTCACAGAATGAGCAGTTGACTTGTTAGACCGACTCCTCAAACGCGATGGACTGCTGCTTGCGCTGCTGATCTTCGTCATCTGCCTCCTTGCGCTGCCTGTAATCACTTATCCCTTAGGCCGTGATCAAGGTGAGTTCGCCACCATCGGGCGCGGCATTCTCAATGGCCGTGTGCCCTATACCGAACTCTGGAATCCCAAGCCGCCTGCCGTTTTTTATGTCTATGCATTAGCGATGCGCTTGCTCGGTCAAACAGCGATGGCGCTGCGTGCAATTGATTTCGTGGTCGTGCCCATCTGCTGTGTGTGTCTGTTCTGGATCGGGCGGCATCTGGCAAATCGCCGCATTGGCTTTTGGGCGGCGCTGCTGTTCCCCGTGTTCTACTTCACTGAAACCTTCTGGACCCTAAGCCAAAATGACGGCATTGTCCTTGTGCCAATGCTGCTGGCGATGGTTCTAACATTGGCTGCAAGCGACAAGCTGCAATTGACAAGCCAGAAATCGAAGAACTCAAGCTCGCGACTGGCGACCTGTTACTCTTTTCTTGCCGGAGCACTTGCCGGAGCACTTGCCGGATACATTGTCTGGTACAAGTACCCATTTGCCTTACATGGTGTACTGCTCGGACTGGTCTATCTCTGGCTGCGCTGGCAGGCGCGAACCACAACGGCATTCGGCAGGCGCGATCTATATATCATTACCGCCTATATCCTCGGCGGATTGTTGACGGTTGGCGGCGGCGTGCTGCTCCTGATGTCACAGGGGGCATGGAACGAGTTTTTACTCAGCGCGCAGGTCACCTCTCAATATACGGCGCTGACGTTTAACCTCAACGACTTCGGCGATTTGATGAGCACGGCCATCGGCTACCGCTGGCATTATTGGGGGCTGCTGCTTGTATTGGCTGTTGTCGGATTGGTCGCCAGTCGGCAGTCACCAGTCGTCAGCAAAATCGAGACTTCAGACCGGGGATACGGCACTCATAACTTAGCACTGCTCGTTGCGTGGCTAATCACCGGCTTAATCATCATGTTGGTACAGGCCAAAGGCTACGACTACCACTGGCTGCCGATGCTGCCGCCGCTGGTTCTATCAGGTGCTTTCGGTATCGATGCCATACAATCCCGAATTTCGCGTTGGGTCAAACCAATGATCATGACGGCGATTGTTGGTTTGATCTTGGTGGCTGTCCTGATTGCAGGCATCTGGCCGACCACATGGAAATACTTGACCGGACAGGAAGATCAATCGGCTTACTATGGGCACTTCGTGGCAGGTGAATTTGTGGCCGACGAATCGCTGAAGGTGGCGCAGTTGTTGCGGGAACGGGTTGCTGCCGGTGACTCGCTCTATATCTGGGGGTTCCGTCCGGAGGTCTATTATCTCAGTGGCTTGAATCCGGCGACGCGCTTCATTTTTCAGTTTCCACTGGTTGGAAGCTGGTATCCGCAAGGCTGGCGTAAAGAAAATGTCGATATGCTATGGGCAGCGTTGCCACCTTATGTGCTGGTGCTTCAGGTCGATTATATGCCTTGGGTCACGGGAAGTCATGAAGACTCGAATTCGCTGCTTCAGGAGTATACTGATTTAAATAATTGGCTCATTTTTAACTACGAGCGTGACACGCAGATTGGAAACCTTTTCGTATGGCGACGGAAAAAACCATGACCGGCATCATCATTCGTACGGCGACCGCAGATGATCTCGAACCACTGACCATCTTTTTGACGCCTTTTGTGGAGGCGGGCAAGCTGCTGCCGCGTACCTTTGATGAACTGCGTGATCTGCTGCCGACTCTGTTTGTTGCCGAGTCAGATGGGCATATCGTCGGCTGTGCGGCGCTTGAAATCTACTCGTGGAAGCTGGCGGAAGTGCGCAGTCTGGCGGTATCGCCCGCCATGCAGGGGCAGGGCGTCGGCAAGCGTCTCGTCGATGCCTGTATCGACCGTGCGCGTGACGCCAATATCCTCGAAGTGATGGCGATCACCTCCGCCGATAGTTTCTTCATGTCCTGCGGCTTTGATTACACCCTCCCCGGTGAAAAACGCGCCCTATTCATGCAATTGCGGGATTTATAAGCCATGTCGTCGCTGATTCGGATCACACTTGGAAGTTTAAATTTTATCGCACGTCTTGAAGAAGCACTTGCGCCTGCCACCTGCGCGGCTTTTCTCAAACTGCTGCCATATCATCAAAAGATCATTCAAGCCCGTTGGAGCGGGGAAGCCGCATGGATTCCTCTGGGTGACTTTCAATTTGGCGTCGGCTATGAAAACGCCACCAGCCATCCCTCGCGCGGGGAAATCCTGCTGTATCCCGGCGGCATCAGCGAAACGGAGATTCTATTCCCTTACGGACATAGTTATTTCGCCAGCAAGGTCGGGCAGTTGGCCGGTAATCACTTTCTGACCATCATTGAAGGCCAAGACCAATTGGCCGAACTGGGACGCTTGGTCTTGTGGCAGGGCGCGCAGGACATTATTTTTACTCTGCGAGAATAGACTACATGGAATCTCAGTCAGCGCTCCTGCATCTATCACCTGATCTTTATGCTACTCTTTCACTGTGGTATTTATCTTATTTCCCGGGCAAATCACGTAATGGAGTGACTAGATGCTTGAAATCATGTTGATTGGCCTTCTTATCATCATGATTTACATGACAATCATTTGGTGTGTTAGCCTCCGTATGAAAAATTCAGGCATCGTCGATATTTTCTGGGGGCCGGGCTTCGCCCTGGCGGCATGGGCTTATTTCGTGCTGTCGCCGGATGGCTTTATCATACGAAAACTGCTCATCTCGATATTGGTCACCATTTGGGGTTTGCGGCTTGGTTGGCATATCGGGCGGCGCAATCTGGGTCACGCGGAAGATTATCGATATGCGGCGTGGCGCACTTCCAATGGCACGAAGTGGTGGTGGGTGAGCTACTTCAAAGTTTTCGTGCTGCAAGGTGTCTTGTTGTGGATTATCTCCACGCCTCTGCTGCTGGCTCAACATGCGTCTGAACCAGCCACCCTTACCGTGTTGGATGTATTCGGCCTCGCCCTTTGGCTCATCGGCTTTACCTTTGAAGCGTTGGGTGACTGGCAGTTGAAGCGCTTTAAAGCCAATACCTCGAACAAAGGCAAAGTCATGCGCAGCGGCTTGTGGCGCTATACCCGTCACCCCAATTACTTCGGTGATGCGTCCCTGTGGTGGGGATACTTCTTTATTGCACTCAGCGTCCCTAATGGCTGGGTGAGCATCTTCGCACCCATCTTAATGACGGTGCTGCTGATGCGGGTTTCTGGCGTGGCGATGCTTGAACAAAACCTCAAAAAGACCAAACAGGAGTACGCTGATTATATCGATAGCACCAATTCGTTTTTCCCCGGTCCTCCGCATTAATTCATACCACTTGATAAAGCCATTTGTCTGACTAGAATAGATGAACTTTTATGAACCTCAGCCGCCCGCTGAGGTTTTTTAATTGAGTTGCGGAAAGGTTCCTATTATGCCAACCATTCACAAACTTCTTCCAGAACGCCGCACGCTGCACGGACATTTCTCGCGTGATCTCGAACCCGTACTGACCATTCAATCTGGTGATACGGTGCGCTTCACGACGCTGGACTCCAATTGGGGAATGGAACCGTTTATCGGCGGCGCATATGCCCCGCGCCGTGAATTCGAAGGCCGCGATCCGAAGTTGGATGATGGTCATGCTCTGACTGGCCCTGTTTATATTGAAGGCGCTCGCCCCGGCATGACGCTCGAAATCCACGTCAAGGACATTCAACTGGGTGCGTGGGGCTACTGTTTGGGTGGTGGCTGGCCCAGCGCGACCAATCGACGTCTGAACATCACCAGTCGGGGTATCGTCCATGATTGGAAGTTCGACAAACAACGGATGATCGCTCGTAATCATCTTGGGCACACCACCGCCCTTCGTCCGTTCATGGGCATTATGGGGATGCCGCCGCGTGAACCCGGTATTCACTCAACCATTCCGCCGCGTATCTATGGGGGTAACCTCGACTGTAAAGAGCTGGTTGCAGGCAGCACTTTATATCTGCCAATCGCCGTGGAGGGTGGCCTATTCTCGACGGGCGATGGGCATGCCGCTCAAGGGGATGGCGAAATCGGCGGCACGGCCATTGAATGTCCAATGGATTTGGTAGAACTCACCTTTAATCTACGTGATGATTTTCCGGTCACAACGCCCGTTGCCAATACACCTGCCGGTTGGTTGACGATGGGCTTCAACGCTAGCCTCAATGAAGCGACCTTTATGGCGCTCGAATCCATGTTCACACTAATGGAGCGGCTTTATCAGTTGGATCGTTGGGAAGTGGTGGCGCTCTCTAGCCATGCGGTTGATTTGCATATCACCCAAATTGTTAATGAACTGGGTGGTGTCCATGCCATCCTGCCGCACGGTCGTGTGCGCTAAATTGAAATTTGATGTTGGAATTCCCCCCGCCATTTTGTGGTGAGGGGATTGGTGAGATCTACAACGACACGATCTTGGCAGCGATTTTGAACTGTCTGGGGAAGGACGGCAGGAAGTCCACCAGTTCCTTGTATTTGCCTTCTTCGTAGGCCGCCAGATAGCGCCGCAGCACACTAATCATTCCCGGCAGCGAAGTCATGCCGTGCATCTTGCGTTCCATCAACACATAAGCGTTGATCTCCGCCTTGCTGACATGTTTTTCCATGTATAGCGCTGAAATGGCCGCCACGAAGAGCACGGTGAACTGCTCCTGCCACGTGGTATAGCGGGCACGGAATTGGTCGCTAATTGGCAGCGGTGTTTCGACAACCGTGACCAATTTGTCGGCATGTTGGCGTAGATAGGTATGCACCAGCAGCTTGCCGTATTGTTGCAGTGCCGTGCGGTAGATGTAACCGGGGTCTTCGTCATACGGCCAAGGCGGACTGTCGCCCCATGCCAAGCGCGGTGGCGCGATACACACCAGTTCGTTGGTTGCGCGAACCGCGAGGTCGACATCCGTTGGATAAGAAATGTTCGGGATAAATACCAATTGTTCAGGCACATCGCCGAAGAAGGTCTTCAGCATCGGCTTGAAGGCCACATCCTTGAACATCCGCTGTGACTCGTGCAGAGCAGCCTGCCACGCGGCGTCCTCATTTTTCCACCATGTCGCCAGCCGTGCCTGCGTATAAAAATCGGCTAACTGTTCGTTCCAGCGCGGCGGGGCCCAACCCGGTGACTCGGTAATCTGTAAATCCGGCCAATTCAACTGCAGCGCATAGGTAAAAAATGCCTCAAGCGGTGCATTCTGGTCAAGCAGCCCCTGCATCGCTTGCACAGCCGGATGACCTTTTACCACTTCCAAGAATTTGCGCGTCGAACGGGCATGCAGATGTGTACCATGTGGTTTCTTGGCCTGTGACTTGGGCGGCCAGTCCGTTGCCGCCAGCACAGCCGACATCAACCGCACACGGTCATCGAGTCGAACAATTACATCTAACGGATTAGTCATTCGTAAACCTGATCATCAAGGGGAATAATGCCATCACTGTTATTGTAGATTGCAAAAGCGTTGGCGGCAAGAACAGGCATCTTAATGCTTAATATCTTTCGCTCAAAAACACGTCACACAAAATTGCAACACTCTGAATGCTTGAATCATTTAGCTCGTAACTGAATAGGTCGACCATCTAGAACGTTTGAAGTATGCTTAATCGGTATCCCCAGCTTGGTAAATGGAAATGCTCATGCGAAAAGTCATTTTACAAATTGATGTCACACTCGATGGTTTTATTGCAGGCCCCAAAGGTGAAACAGATTGGGTTACGTCCACTGAAGAGATGAATCAAGAAGCCAGTGATTTACTCAGCACTGTCGATACCATTTTGCTGGGACGAGTCGCCTATCAACAGTTCGTTACTTTCTGGCCTTTCGCCGATACAACGGCGCCCACAACCCTGAGTAAGATCACATCACTGTTGAACCATGCCGACAAAATTATTTTCTCAAAGACCTTGGACAAAGTCGAATGGGGAACATGGAACAATGCGCGGCTTGTTCATGCCAATATCCCTGATGAGATCGCCAAGCTGAAGGCTTTACCGGGGAAAGACCTGCTTCTTTACGCAGGCGCGAACATCATTTCCACATTTGTCGAAAACAACCTCATTGACGAATATCGTGTGCGTATTCATCCTGTGGTTGTGGGTGGGGGATTGTGCTTATTTCCACCACTCAGTAACAGCCTTAAACTGCATTTGATGAGGACAAGCACCTACAGTAATGGTGTGGTGATGCTCGTTTATAAACGCGGCTCAATAACGGCATCGCCACCATGATGGGGATTGGGTGTTTGGGTTAGTATCATTCTAGTGGACTGCAAAGATGCGCGTGGCTTTCTTTACCGAAACCTTCTTACCCAAGATTGATGGCATCGTCACGGTGACCTGCCTGCTGCTCGACCATCTGGAAAAGCGCGGCATCGAAACCGTCATCGTCGCGCCCAAGATGGGTTGTGAACAGTACCGCAGCACCCCTGTCATTGGCATTCCCGGTGTCACCCTGCCACCTTATCCCGAACTCAAGGTCGGCCCGCCAACCTACGCCACCTACAAACAAGTCCGCGACTTCAAACCGGACATCATCCATGCCATCAGTCCCGCGCTGGTCGGTGGCGCAGGCTTGATGATGGCGAAATGGCTGGATGTGCCGACTGTCGCATCCTTTCATCTCGATCTCTCGCGCTTGGTGCATCACTTCAACATCGGCATCATCGAACCCTTCACCAACTGGTTCACGCGCATGATCTACAACCAAGCCGATTACGCCCTCGCGCCCTCCAAGATGATCCAGCGGGAGATGTTGGCACTCGGTGTACGCGAAGTAGGCCTGTGGCGGCGTGGTGTGGATGCCGAACGCTTCAATCCCCGTCACAAATCGGCTGAGATGCGTGACCGCCTCAGTGACGGTCATCCAGATGACATTGTGTTGCTCTATGTCGGGCGGCTTTCGACAGAAAAGCGCATTGTGGATTTACGTGCTGTGCTCGAACAAATCCCCGGTACGCGTTTGGCGCTCGTTGGTAATGGCCCTGCGCGGGACGACCTGCAAAAAGTCTTTGCCGGAACCAACACGGTGTTCATGGGCTACTTACAGGGCGAAGAACTCTCTCAGGCTTATGCCAGCGCTGATTTGTTTGTCTTTCCCTCAGCCATGGAAACCTTCGGCTTGGTCGTGGTTGAAGCGATGGCCGCTGGACTGCCAGTTGTGGCGTCCCGTGTCGGCGGTATTCCGGATGTGGTGGACACCGGACGCACCGGCTATACCTTTGATGTGGGCGATACTCGCGGTTTGGTCGAAGGGGTGCGTTTGGCGGTTAGCAGTCGTGATCATCTGATTGCAATGGGACAGACCGCCCGTGCCTTTGCCGAAACGCAGTCATGGCCTGCCATGATGGATGAAGTGGTTGATCTTTACATTCACCTCCTCGAAAGTCGGAACAGAATCTCCGCCTAATGTAACTTGCGCCTTTTCTCCAACGTTACTACAGTGGAATCTACGGATCAAACCATAGGAGGTTTATGATGCGCCGCTTATCGATTGTTTCTTTGTTGTTTATGGTTAGCGCCTTACTCCTAATCAGCCCCACCCGTGCCGCCACATGGACAGCCGAAGCAACCCAGTTGGATTTGAAAGGCGGAGTCGTCGGTACTGCCGCTTACCTTGCGCCGGATGGCAGTGGCTTCGCTTACCTTGACGGGAAATCGCTTTGTATGTATTCCCTCGCGGGTGAAAAAGGCAACTGTGTCGCGCTTGAAGGGGATATTCACCCTGACCAAGAAACGGTCAGGTGGTCGCCGGATAGCACCAAACTCGCCTTTTCTGAGAATTTCTTTCTCACGTTCCGCGATTCGGACATTTGGATGTATGACGTCGAATCCAATACGCTCAAGGATTTGACGCCGATGGAAAATCGCAAACTGAACCTGATGTCGAATACCGATCCGAACATCATCTATACTGTTGACGTGGCTCCCCAGTGGTCAGCCGACAGCCAGTCCATGTATTTCATCCGCTACAGTTTCAGTAAATCAGCCGAAGCGCAGCCGAGTTTTTATCGTCTTAAGCTGGGCGACGCTCAACCGGAGAAAGTGGCCACACCTCAAACCATGACGCCATTCTCGGTCTACGGCTTTGCGCTCAATCATGACGAAACGCAGATTGCTTATAACCTTGATTCGCGCAACAAGGAAAAAGATGGAACGTGGTTCTTGGATATGACTAGTGGTGAGAGCAAATTCGCTGCTGCGGCGACCGAAGACACAGCGCCTTGGGCTTACCAGTACTCGCCGGATGGCAATCAACTGCTGGTCATTGGTGTTGATATAAAGAACGGCGTAGGCATTCGCGAACCACAGTACAGCCCATATTACACCCTTCCTATTTCCGGTGGTCGCCAGCAAAACCTGAACAAAGACGTTTATGTGTTTGGGGCAGGTTGGGGGCAAAAAGATACCACATTAGCTTACACAACCGTTGACCAGCTTCATCCGGAGAATGAAGGTCTGTACATATCCAGCGCGCCGGGGCAGGCTGGTGAACTGGTACTGCCGGGGCGCTATATCGTACCGGTACCGCGCATGCGTTTACCGATTACATGGGCAGCCAACGATACGTTGCTCCTGAGTCAGGGTCCCAAATTCAATTTGGTTGTGGTTCAACTCAAGCAGTCTTAGCTTATGAATGGGCAGGCTGGATAAAGCATAATCCGGCCTGCTCCATGTTTAGATCGGCTGTTTCTCAGGATGAAGATTTACAATGCGCGGCATACCGAACAGGACGCCGGGAATAAAAACTAGCGCATAAGGAACTAGAAAGAGACGCGTTTCGATAAATGCCCCCAAAAATAGATGAATTAGCATCCAAATGGGGACGATGACAATTCCAAACATCAAGATTACAGGCGGCCAGTGTCGCCACGCTGCCAATGCCAATATCGGCAGCAGACCAAACGTCATAATCAGCAGGAAATAGGGTTGTGGTTCCAATAAGTTTCTGCTGAACATCTCCGCTGGTGAACTGATCGATGTCGGTTGCTGACCGATCAACTTACGAAGCGTCAAGTACACCACACAAAAGATCACCAGACTCAACACGGCGATCCAGAGCGGTGTTCGGTTGGCGCGGTGTTCTTTATCGATCCACCATGCCCCGACGACCATCACCGGAATGAGTGCGCTGGTCTCGCGGTTGAGTGCGGCTAGGAAAATGATGGGAATAATCCACTCATAGCGTTTGGTCAGAACGGCAAAAGCCGCCATCAGGTAGAAGATCACATCGAAATAGGTGTTGAAGCTGAGGTCGCTGCCATAATTGCTATGGGAGGTTGCCCACGCGAAAATCGTCATCCCGAACAGGGCTGCGTAAGTTGAAAGTTCCAGCCGCCTCAAATAGATGAACAATAAGGCGAACACGACCATATTCTGCAATAGCCGGAAGCCAATGTAGATGAAACTCGAACTGCCCTCAAATCCGGCCTGTCGGCTCAGCTTGAGCAGACCTTCCACCAGATAAACGGGTAAAACACGGTAACTCCATGTGTCACCCGCTCGCCGTTCGAGTACGGCGCGGTCTCGTTCACCTTGGAAATCTTCAATGCGATCAATACGTGCGGCATTGGTGTTCCCATATTGCCACACTTGCATCGTGACAGTGCCAAAAGTGAGGACAATCACTGCTGCGGCGATTCCCAACCAATACAGGAAGGCATAATGTTTGTTTGTAGGCGGCTCAATGGGATGTGTCAAATAGAGTGCTTTACCTCATACTCGGTTGACTGGCAAACCGATCGTAGTATGGGTTGTAGAGGCGGGGAAGGGCAAAGTGGCTATGCATGGCGAAAAATAGCCACTATTTCCTATTCGAATGGTGTAGTAGAAGTATGTCTGAAGCCCCTCCCTGTGTTTTGGGGAGGGGTTGGGGTACTTTGTTCCTCGCTGATCTACTCTCGCTTCTCACCCTCAGCAATCGCCTTGATCCACGGCAGGTGACTGTCGTAGTGGGAGAAGGCATCTCCCTCCACAACCTCGATTACAGGCGTCTTGCTGCTGGAATTCGCTTGAAAATCTTTAACCGGACGTGCCAAGTCCGCTTCGCTGGTCGCCTCGATTTGTTCGACAAACCGCTTGTGGCTGGCACGCCGTTTTGCTTCGATTGCTGCCCATGACTCATCTTTATGCTGCTGCTGGATGACGGCATTAATCTCATCAAAATCCCAGCGCGACCACGTTTCCGCATCCACCCCCATCGCCGCTGCCCGATTCTGTTTGTTGAGCAGTGCACACACGCCGTCTTCCCACACCGCCAGATGAATGAGATGATCTTTTACGGTCCAACCCGCTGCGTCAGTCAATTGAGTTCGCTGCGGCTCGGTCAGTGTTGCAATATAGGCGTTCAGCCGATCCCAACTGATGTATGTCTTCTCCAGCAATTCGGTCTTGTTCATTGCGCTCCGCCCGCAGCAATCGCTTCCATCCAAGGCGTATGATCTCCATAATGCTCGTATGTTGTGGAGAGGATGTATTCATAAACCGGATACTTGCTGGATGACTTCGGATTGTACTCGCCATAGGCTTGATGCAGCGTTTCCTCACTCATTGCATTAATCTGTGACAGCAGCTTGTTGTGGATCGCCTGCCGTTTCTCCTCTACTTCATCCCATGTCAAATCCTTATAGCGCTGCTGGATCATTGCGTTAATCGGATCGTCTCCGCTCTTCCAAGTCTCCTCATCGATATCCATGTGCGCGCGTCGATCTTGCTTATCGAGCAGGGCGGTCAATCCGTCTTCCCAGATCGCCATATGAATGACGTGATCTTTCACCGTCCAGCCAGCGGCATCCCTGAAATCGGCCTTTTGCTGAGCGTTTAAGCTGTCAAAGTATTGGTTCAGCGCCTCCCAACTGGCTTGGATTTTGCCAAGAAGCGCCGCCTTGGTGATCTGGGCTTTGTCCTCAACAATCGCGGCGATCCACGGCCGGTGTTCAGCGTAGTGGTTATAGGTATTCATCTGAACCCAGTTGATAACCGGTGCTTCACGGTCGGACTTTGGCTGGTAATACTTATAAGGCCGCTGCAGTTCCTCGTCCGTCATCGACTTGACCTTGTCCACCAACTTCTGGTGAACATCCATCACATACGTCCGCGCTTGATCTAAGGTCTTGTCCTTGCTGCGCTTTTGCAAAATCGCGTTGATCTCGTCAAAGTCCTGTTTGTCCCAGATTGCGCCGTCTACGCCCATCGCAGCGGCTCGGTCTTGCATGTTGAGCATCCCCAGCACACCTTTTTCCCAATCCGCCAGATGTATCACATGATCCAGCGCCCGCCAACCCGCAGCATCTGTCGGTATGGTCATCTGCCCCGGCATTACGCTCATGAGATAGGCTTGATACTCATTCCAGGCCCGATCAATCTTTTCCAACAGTTCTGTTTTACTCATCGGTTGACCTTTCGCCACAATAGCGGCAATCCAAGGGGTATGTTCTTCGTAATGATGATAGGTATCGTCCTGTAGCAAGTTAATCGCAGGGGTATCGTACTGCGAACCGGTTTGGTAATAATTAGTCTGGTAATAATGATAAGGACGGTACAAATCCTCATCAGTCAGTGTCCTGATTTTATCCACCAACTGCTGATGTGCCGCATCCGCATAGGCGCGCGCTTCTTCAACAGTCTTATCTTTACTCCGCTGCTGCAAGATGCCGTTAATCTTATCCCAACTAGCCTCCTTCCATGTTGCCTCATCCACGCCCATTATCGGCCAACGGTCTTCCCTGTTCAGGAAAGGAATTAAACTGCGCTCCCAATCCGCCAGATGGATAACATGATCTTTCGCCGACCATCCCGCCGCATCCTTCGGCACAGTGAGTTGCTCCGGTGTCAGTGTCGCTAAATAAGTTGTGAAAGCCTTCCACCCTTGCTCGATGTTGTCCAAGAGTTCGGCTTTGGTCATGGGGTTTGATGAGGTCATGTTTCGCTCCCTGAAATAGACTTTTTAAAAATACTGATCAGGACTGGAGAATGTTCAGTTGATAATATCCGGGCGGCTGATAATGGAATTCTGGAACAAATATTCGTACTTGTCAACCATTTTTGTGGACTTCTTCCCCTACACTATGAATAGCGCTTTCCTACAAATCGGAAACTTTTCGGAGGTCGTCCATGTGGAACACATCCAGCCGCAGTAAACGCAAGTCGCTTGACCAGTGGGATACGTCAGCCCCTGCATGGAACAAAGAAGCCGAACACGCCAGAATGGAACATCTGCGGCATCAAGTGGATTCCGGTCAGTTGGATGTGAACAGATCACGTCCGCCGTCATGGCTGCTCACGCTCATCGGCGTGCTCCTCATCATTGGTGCTTTTGCATTGGGCATCTTCGGCATCCTCGAACTGCGTAAGCAGCAGTCCGGTGGTGAATGGCCGACAACCAATGCCACCGTGACCAGCACCAGTATTCAACGCTATTTCAACGAAAAGCATAATGCGCGCTATACCATTTGGACGACCTACACCTACACCGTGAACGGACATAATTACCAGTTCACAATCTCGGCGGACACCAACCTCTATCAGGATGAAGCTGAATCCCAACGCAACAGCTACATGGGACGGCACAAAACGGTCTGGTATAACCCCGATTCGCCTGACCAGAATCTAACGATTCCCGTGGTCGCGACGTTCTCGGTCGTGGGCATTGTCGGCGCGGCTGTCGCCCTAATTATCGGCATCTTCCTCTTCCTACGAGGCGCACCTACAAAACCGCGTTTAACATAAGAATTCCGGTACGGCATGGTCTGGTCATTAAACTTGTGGCTCAGGTGGTTGGTTGCTATGCTCTTGGTAACGACTTGCGTCTTATGGTCTGGAGCTTTTCACCATGCCTTACCAAGATTTCAAAGACCCCACCACTGCCCAAATTTGGGATGCTGACACTCGCAGCCACAACCCCTCGCGCCCCGAACAGCTCGATATGCTGCTCACCATCATCGCTGACCATTACCAATCGGGCAAAACCATCCTCGACCTTGGCATGGGAACCGGTCTCGTCGAAGACTTGCTTTTTCAGCGTATTCCACAGGCACAGGTCATCGGTGTGGATGCCTCCACTGCTATGCTCGAACTGGCGCATAAACGTTTGCAGCCCTACGCCAATCAATACACATCTTTCATCCACGACCTCGCCGCCATCACCACACTCCAACTCCCGCCTAGTGAGTATCAAATCGTCTTCAGTGTCCAGACGCTCCACCATCTGACCGACTCGCAGATGCAGGTAGCCTATCAATTCATTTACAACACGCTGGAATCTGGCGGCCTCTTCCTGCTGTTGGATCGCATGGCGATTGAGAAGGGCAGCCTCTACAGCATCTATCAAAGTTTGTGGACGCGGCAGGACACGCTTCAGGGTTCGCATCTCCACGAATGGGAAGGCCTGACCTTCGCCGACCATCAGCGCATCGAACCCGAACGTGGCGACATCCCCTTAACCTTGGAACGTCACTTGACCCTCCTCAAACAATCGGGGTTTGACGCCGCCTGCTTTAACCTCCAAACCAACCGTGCGCTCATCGTGGGACGCAAAGCTTGAATGGATTACGCTAAATCAGGTTCATAGATTACCTTTGCCTCGTCCCTGATCGCCCTAATTCCAAAACTCAAGGCTATACAGCGCCCAAATGTGATACGTTGGAATTGCTCATTTGTGCCGTAATAATGAGATGTTTTTTGTCACATCGCAATAAAGGGGAAACAATGGCAGAGACCAAACAACCGGAGTCCGAAAAAGAAAACAACCGTCTGAGCACATTCGTAGCGCTGTTAATTGCGGCAGTCAGCGTGACTGGAGCGGTCGTCACGTGGCGCGCCTCGGTGTCGGCGGATGGTGCGGGTGATGCGGATGTGGCAGGCGTTCGTGCCACCATCAACCTGACCGAAACCAATGCGCTGTCGTCGGTCAAAGGCTATTCCGATTACGCTTCTTTTGTGGATTATTACAAATACCGCGAAACTACCGCCCAGCTTGAAAAAGAACTGTCTGAACTGCCCGAAGATGCCACTCAAGAACAGGCTGCCGCGCTCAATAATGAATTGGCGGATACCAACGACCTTTCTGTCGCGTCCAGTATGGCTTTCCCAAACGACTACCTCAACCGTGATGGAACGTACGCCCTGTCCCGTCAGACTGGTGAATACGTGGCGAACGCCGCCCGCGAAAAAGACATCAATCCTCAGCCGAGTTTTGATGAGGCCGATGCGCTGCGCAGCCATACCAATCGTCTCTTGATCACCCTCTCCGTGCTGGTCGTGGCGCTGGTCTTTTACACCCTCATCGAAGCGGTGGATAGTACGAGGCTCAAATACCTGCTGCTGGTTGCCGGAACAGGCATCTTTCTCGCAGGGACAATCGGCGCTTATCTGGTGGAAACGGGAGTGATTTAGAGCATGAGCGACGAACTTTACAAAAAATTACTCGCCATTCTCATCGCCGTCATCACCGTGATTGCGACCGTTGTGGCCTTCCTCCAGAGTGACGCCGGAAATCGTGACGACCATGCTGGACGCGATGCCACCCGCTATGCGGTCGAGTTAGTGGGGCGGCGCATCAATGGCGAAACCAAGGTAAATTTCGATTATGATGAGGCTTACCAGAAATACTTGGAGATGGATACACTGGCGTTCGCGGCGGATAATCGCGGTGATTCGGTGGCCAGCAACCGCTATCGTGTGCTTCAGCAGTCCTTCCTCAAGCTCAGCCCCATTCTACAGCCGCCTTATTTTAATGCCGCGACTCAAGAAGTGGACTATGACCGCTATGTGGCTGATGTCTATCTCACCGATGTCATCCGCATGAACGAGCAGTACACGGCTGCGGCGGCAGTCAAGGACGCTTGGGATACCAAAGCCAACACCTATATCGTTCATTTGACCATTCTCGCCGTTGCCCTATTTCTTTTAGGTCTGTCCGCCACTATCGAACTCAGTACGCCGCGTAATATTTTTACCGTCGCTGGCCTCGGAATGGCGATCTTTGCCACCGTTTGGGCTGTCAGTACCTACCTTGAACCCGTTTTTGACTTGCGGGATAAGCCTGAAGCGATTGATGCTTTCGTTCAGGGTTCCATAGCGAACGAGGCGAAGCAGTATGACGCCGCCGTTAAAGCCTTCGATTCCGCCATTGCCTTTGTGCCGGACTATCAGGCGGCCTACGTCGGACGGAGCGGCGCTTACGAAGGCAGTGGCGATTATGCAAAAGCCATCGCTGATTTGAAGCAGGCACGCAGCCTCGGTAATGAGACGGCCAGCGTCATCGGTGGACAAGCATGGCTGGAATATCAATTAGGGAACCTTGACGAATCCATTTCTACCGGACGAACCGCTTTAGAGAGCTACCCCGGTGCGCAGGAACTATGGATTCGCTTTGATCTCGCCCTCGCGCTGCTTGCCAAAGGTGATGTGGAAGCCGCTCAGACCGAGTATAAGCAGGGCATGACCATCGCCAGCCAAGCGGTTGCCGATGCCATCAGCCGTAACGAACAATTTTCATCCAGCCTGTTGTGGTCGCTGACTGGCGCTTCCGATGATGTGGCCGCTTTGAGTGCCATTGCCAGCGGCAGCGAAGGCACGCCGTTCGCCTCAGCCCTTCAGAATAAGGACGCAATTATTCAGGCCGCGCCCGCATTGATCAATGATCTGCGTAATCTTGCGGTATCACTTGAATACTATGGGCGTCCACCTGCCGCGCCGACCACCGCCAAGATCGAAAACTTGACCTTTGCCAAGCCAGTTTATGCCGAAGACAATACCTTCCTCGAACATGAGGTAGCTGATGAATTCGCCTATGGCGTCAATGAAATGGATGCCTTGTTCGACTACAGCGGCATGAAAGACGGTCAAGATTTGCTGGTCAAGGTCTACATCAACGGCGAAGAAGATGCCTCGTGGCGCAAGCTGGTCACTTGGGAGTCTGGCGCGGAAGGCAGTTATGTTCTCCCCTTAGCCATTTCCTATAGTGAAACCTTTGTCTTGACGAACGGTTTCTATTTTGTCGAAATTTACGTGGATGGACAGATTGTCGCGGAAGGCGAATTCTCCGTTCTCGATCCCGTGTAATCATCTTTACGGATGACTATCATCAGGGCGTATGATCATTCCTACGCCCTGATACTTCCCATTCCAACCCCAAGATTAATTGACACAATATTATTGGTTAGAATTTATCAACCTTGTCTACCCAATTCTAACCGCCTACCAACCTTACTAGCCGCTTTTCTCACTCAAGATGGTTAGCGCCAACCCTGTAAAACAGTTACAAAATGTTCTTCCAAAATGTAACCCTATTCTCCCTCACATGCTTTATACTGGAACTGCGAAGGAATGTTTTTTCCCTTCCCCTGTTGCTATGAGGAAGGGCTGGGGTTAGGGGTATCTTGATGGTTCAATTGCATTTCTGGTTTGCACATTCAGCGGATCACTCCCTCGTATCCGCTGCGACGGCACTGCCAATTGTGCCGCGGCGGACACACGCGAGCCATCCGCTGCAACGGTGCCAATTCAGCGCCTTGCTCCCTCACACCCGCCGACACAAAATGTCAATTCAGCGGCATCAGCCGAGCCTCCCGCCAGTCATTTCAGCGGAACTAATGCAAAATATGCAAAATCTGCGAATCAAAAATGAGAGTGTACTCACTCTCATCTGATCTCTGCATTTCTCTGTGTCTCTGTGGTTAAACGTATTCGCTTTTAGAACGTTGGAAAACGCCGGGGCTGCGGGATAGCCTTCAGTACTTCATCAATCACGTTGGCCGTGCGCTTGGTATACAACCACACCATACCCGCCTTCACATCCGTCGGGCAGATTACCGCCAGTGATACGGTATAGGGCGAACCGAACTCCACGATATACACACCGTTGTGTGCGCCCTCGAAGTAAGTCGAATGGAACTTGGCCTCTTCCAGAATGCTCGCCAGCGAGTTCTGCGCCTTGTGGTCAATGTTCAGTGCCCGTGTCAGCAGTTGTAGGTCATACTCTTGGAGCGTACCCGCCGCGCCGACCATATTGCCGTCCGCGTCGATCAATCCCACGAAGCTGGCCTTCACATGGTCCAGCAGGTCTTTCAGCTCGGCGTTGATCTTGTTGAACTGCACCCGACCGAGTACCAACGCCGCCGGACGCGTTTGCGGATCAAGCCGCTTGGCACGGTCAGCACTGTTATCCTTAACCGTCGGTGCATCCGCGTGTTGGGGACGGTTGTTAAGTGCGCGTCCCAGTTCCAGTTGGCGCTCAATCTGCATCAGAACGAACGACATGTTGAGAGGCTTATACAGATAATCAACGGCTCCCAGCCGGTAAACCGCCACCGCGCTCCGTGCCGAAAGATCGTCATCAATAATGATCACCCGTGCATGAGGGCGCAGCCCGCCGACCACCGCCAGCAAATCGACGCCGCTCAAATCCGGAAGTTCGGCTTCGGTCACGATCAGATCGAAATCGGTCAGGAGGATTTCGCTGAGCGCTTCTTCAAACGTCCGCGCCTGATTAACCATGTATCCACCGACGGATTCAAGGGTATCAATCAGACTGGAGCGAAGTTCAGTGTCCCGCGCCACAATCAATATCCGGTCGCTGCGTCGTGCGCCGCCGTTGTCGTTGAGGTGTTCGCTTGTTGAAGTCATCTCTGCTGCCATCATTGTTTATGTATTTCCTGACCCAATCACTGCCGGATCACTGCGCTAAGGCCATAAGTGAGGGTAGTGCTACTATTGAAATCATATCATCTTGGTGACTGATAATTCCGTGAAGATATGGGCTAGATGCCAATGTATCGCTCATCTGTAACGCGTCCACATATTCAACCTGCTGCACTGCATCCACGATCAGCCCGATTTGCTGGTTGCCCCCGGCCACCACAATGAATACGGTGGCGCTGGTAATCGGGGCGCTCGGCTGCTTGAACACGGTTCGCAAATCCAGTAGTGGTAGGATGCTGCCCCGGCGGTTCACATATCCCACAATTTCAGGGCGTTCTGCCGGAATGCTGAGCATGTCGACCATCGCCGCCACTTCCACCACGTCCTCAATCAGGATTGCGTATCGCCTGTCTCCTAACCGGAAGGTCAGGATCGGCAGACGCACTGCATCAGGACTCATTGTGGGCATCGTGTTCATTTCGCCACATAACCGTTACGATCGTCGGAACGTCGTCACCGCCCTCTAGTAAAATTTCGTCGATCAAATCGCCCAATTTGGAGCGTAGTGCAATCATCACATTACTCACCGAAACACCCGCCAACCAAGGTGTCTCAACCGAAAGCTGTACACCGGTCTTATCTCCGTTGCTCACACCGTTAAAGTTCATGATGTGGGTAGCACCCGTTTTTAAGACCAATTCCCCCAGCGTGGCCGCGACGCTGGCAAGCTGTGCCTGCCGCGCAGGTGCGAACCCCAGCAGAGAGGCGGCTCGTCTGGCCGTGTTGCGTGCGATCATTACGTCCATCGTGCTCTCGAGCGTCACGTTCAGGACAGGTGGCAGCATTGCGTAGGGGCTTTTGTGGTGTGGTGCCATACTTATTCCAGTAGCCCCATTTCTTGTAAGGTAGTCATCAGGTGCTCGGTCGCAAAAATATCCTTGGGAATGTAATCATCGGCGCCAGCCTGCAAGCCGGACATCGTGGCTTGGGCTTCGTCGCGTTCGGTCAGCATGATAATCGGAATAGACGCCGTGTCCGGTGAGCGTTTCAACCGCCTGCACACTTGGAAGCCGTCCATACCCGGCAGCTTCACATCCAGTACGATCAAGCCCGGATGTTTCTCCATCACCGAACGGATGCCATCCAGACCGTCGTAAGCAATGCGTACTTCGAGGCCGAGGCTTTCCAGCGTCGCTTTAATCTGTGCGGCCTGCGTTTTACTATCTTCAATTAAGAGTACGTCGAGCGCCATGATTGTTTGTGCGGTCATATCATTAAGGATATTGTTTCTACCCGCACACTCCCTTTCTCTAAATTATAGTCCATTCCCTGCAATTCCACTTGTTTGTAAAAACAAACGAAATCTTTGTTTTTCATGAATTTTCAGTAAGGCGCCTTAATGTTTGTGCCATTTGTTCTGGATTCATGGTTTGTTCGACCGCCCCATAGGCCAGCGCGACCCCCGGCATTCCAAATACAGTACAGCTTGACTCTGACTGGGCAAAGGTGCGCCCCTTTGCCTGCCGGATGCTCAACAAACCTTTAGCGCCGTCATCGCCCATACCCGTCAGAATTATACCGACTCCTGTTGTACCACAAACTTCTGCTACGGAGGCGAAAAAGACGTCAATCGAAGGGCAGTAGCGGTACTCCCCTTTATCCTTGAGTTTGTTGGTCACCAACGTACGTCCCTTGCGTCCTAAAGTCAAATGAGCGCCGCCCGGAGCGAGGTAAACCGTACCCGGTTCCAAAACCTGTCCATCTTCCGCCATACCGACTTTGAGCGGCGTATGTTTAGCTAGCCAGCGTGCCAACCCCGGCAGGAACTCATCCGGCATGTGCTGGACGATGACAACTGGTGTATTGAAACGTGCCGGTAATCCAGCTAATAACGTTGAGAGGGCGCTCGGTCCGCCCGCACTGGCACCAATCGCGATGATTTCCGGCTTGCTGACGAGCGTGCCCGTGACACGATATTTGCCCGCAGTACCGAGGTTTCCCGTTGCGGGCTTGCTGGCCGTTGGCGCATCTTGCCAGCGCCGGACAACAGTGACACCCGCCATCGCTTTGAGTGTGGTGACGAACTCGCGTTGAAGTAACGCAAAATCCGGATCGCGTTGTGAGGGCGGCTTCCGCAGTACCGCCAGCGCTCCGGCCTCCATCGCCTTGAACGACAGGTCAACATCTTCTTCCACCATCGCGCTCACGATGACCGTCGGCGTCGGGCGCTGCGCCATGATCTGGCGGGTGGCTTCCAGTCCGTCGAGATGTGGCATACGGATGTCCATCGACACCACGTCCGGATGCAGCGTTTCCACCATTTCGACGGCTTCTGCACCGTCGCGGGCTTCCCCAACGACTGTCAAGCCGGGTGTAGCCGAAATCAACGCCGAGAGATAATAGCGAGAAGTCGCGCTGTCATCCGCTAGCAGTACACGAATCGGAGCCGAAACACGTTCAGACATTACGAGTCATTCCCTGAATGGCATATTTCGTTATTGCCATCCATTATTGATATTCTTTGATGGGTTTCATCAATTCGAATTGCTGCGTCTAGCCTTGTCCCATCTGTTTCTACACGGCAAAGCTTCCTACACAAAATCCCAAATGATCCGCATTCAAATAAAACTAAATAATTGGCGTCAGAGCTAGTCCAATCGTAAGCGACCCGGTAAATATGATTTCCGGATTGCAATTCATTCAAATGCCGTACCGATACGCCACCCCAGATGTAAATCGACATAAATGCTAGAAGACAAAACAAACTAATCATCAGGGGGATAACGAAATTTTGGGCGCGACTTGAAAATGCTTGCTCCCACTTTCCAAACAAGAACCATGTGATGAGGAGAATGATCCCTAATAGGGGGATGTAATCAAATACTCTGTCGGCTAACAGAGCTGGGGTCGAGTTGGTTTCAAGCCAATATACAACTGAACCCGATGACCAGCGTGGCGCAAAAAAGAGAAAGAGATAGGCAATCGTAATTAAGGCAACGATGCTGAAGCAGTAGTTCGACCAATTCTTCTTCAACAGGGTTGCAACTTGGTTATCACTTAGGCGATTCACAGCTACACCACACTCCGAATGACGCGCAGCAACTCGCCCTGCTCAAAGCGCGACTTCACCAGATAGGCATCCGCGCCCGCCTTAAGACCCGCTTCCTGCTGCTGCGGCTTACCCAATGAGGTCAGCAGAATCACCGGAATACGCCGCGTTTGTTCATCGCCCTTGATACGTGCCGCCAACTCCAATCCGTTCATGCGCGGCATCTCCACATCGCTAATGACCACGTCTGGCTGAATTTCGCGCAGCCGTTCCCACGCCTCCATGCCATCCACTGCCACATGAACCTCATAACCCGCAGTTTCTAAAATGTGCTTTTCCAGCGTCCGCGTGGTGATTGAGTCGTCCGCAATCAGCACAACGATTCGGGTTTCCTCGACCGGTTCAGGCGTGTTTTCAATTCGCCGGATGGGAATGCGTGGCTGTCCACTGGCTCCGCGTATCAGGTCGTTCGGGTCAAGCACAATAATTACATCGCCCGTACCCAGCAGCGCGCCGCCCGAAATATATGGCGCATTGGTGATTTCCGGCCCTAACGGCTTCAGCACCAATTCCTGCTCGCTGTATAGATCATCGACTTGGAAGGCGATGTACTTCTCGCCGGAAGCCAGCACCATCAACGGGATTTCTTCCGGTTCCGGTGTGGCAGCATTGCCTAGAATTCCCGCCAGTGAAATCACCGGAATAGGACGTTCCTCAATAATCACCATGTCACGGCCTTCCGCCGTAAACCATTGGTCGCGCCGCAGCTTGAGCATCCGCCATACACTGACCGATGGCACGGCGAAATCTTGCCCGCCCGCCCGCAGCAAAATGCAGCTAATACGGGTGAGGGATACCGGCAGTCGCATGGTGAAAGTCGTGCCGCGTCCCTGTACACTTTGTACGCTGACGCGCCCGCGCAAACTCTCCACGCGGATGCGCACAATATCCATGCCCATGCCACGTCCACTGATGGAGGTGATCTCAGCGGCGGTGCTTAATCCCGGTTGGAAAATCAGGTTATAAACCTCGTCAGGCGAAAGATCCGCCACTGCTTGCTGGCTGATGATGCCCAACTGTTGTGCTTTGCGGAGAATCGCATTGGTATCGAGTCCGCGTCCATCGTCGCTTAGGCGGATGATGATTTCCTTACCGCGCTGTTCGACGGTGATATACACCATGCCAATCGGCAGCTTGCCATTCCGTTCGCGCTCGGCAGGCGTCTCAATGCCATGATCAACCGAGTTCCGCAGAAGGTGCATGATCGGTTCTTTGAGGGCATCCAGCGCGCTCTTATCCATCTCGACCATCGATCCTTCAACCGCCAGATGGACTTCTTTCGACATATCCCGCGCGAGGTCACGAATCAAACGCTGGAAACTGTTGACTAATGTATCGAAGGGCACCAGTCGCATCCCGCTGATGTCGTCCTGTAACTGCTCGGTCAGCATGGTCAGCGAGGCGTTGTACTGGGTTAATTCGCGTGCCAAATGCGCTAGTTGGCGCTGCGATTCCTGTAAATAGCGCTGGTTCTCTTCAAGGAAGTGAAATAAGGTGACGACTTCATCCCACATCTCGCCTTGATCGTGCTGCATCCGCCGCGCCAGCCGGATATAGGCTGTACGGACGCTGCGCCATTCTCTTTGCCAGCGTTGGTTGAGCTTTTGCAAACGCTGGAATTCCCGCGCCCGTTCTTCGCTGTGCATCCGCGCCACCAGTAGTTCGCTGACTTCACCCATCAGACGATCCATGCGCGATACCGGCACACGCACGCTTTCTTCAGATGCCGGCAGCACCACTGTCATCATATCGTCGGATGGATGGGTGCCCTTAATAACGGTCGTCGTAGCCGATGGTGCTTTGGGTGCAGGTGTTGGAACGGGGGCAGGTATATCTTTAACAACAGTGATTTCGACGGCTGGCGTTTGCGCTGTCGATTTCTTGACCTCGGTATGATTTTCTTCGCCAGCATCCGCTTCTGATGCAATGGTCTGTTCCAAGCGCGCGATGGTCGTTGCGAGGGCATCGGTGCTGTTTTCGACACCGTTGACCACATTTTGGATCAAATCCAGCGAGTCGTAGAGTAAGTCGCAGGTGGTCGGCGTCAGTTCCAGTTTATTTTTTAGCGCTGCGCCGAAAATATCTTCCATGTAGTGCGACAGGGTTTCGATGACGCCAATACCGACTGCCCGCGCCGCGCCCTTCATGCTGTGGGCAAGGCGGTTCATCTCGCGTATGACTTCGGGATTGGCTTGTGCCGCAGCCTCACTTTGCAGCAGTAGACTGTTGAGGCTTTGCAGGTAATCGCCCACCTCGACCCAGAATATATTTAGCAGTTCATTATCTTGTGGGTCTGTCATTCTTTACCACTTGCTCTTTATGTTCTTCATGCTTTTGTGGTGAACGATTACAGCTTCAATCCACTGAGTACCATATTGATGCGGTTGGAAGCGTCGCGTAAATTCTGGACGCTGGCCTTGACCTGTAATGTCGTGTTGAGCGTTTCGGTCGTCGCCTTCTTGATCGTACGCATAGCCTGCGTCAGTTGATCCATACCAATCGTCTGCTGCCGTGTGCTGGCCGCGATTTGCATAGCCGCCAGTGCCGCTTCTTCAATGGCGTGGCTCAGGTCACGGATCGAATCACCCGCTTTATTGACCAGATTTTGCCCTTGATCGACACCCTTGCTGCCTTCCTCTGTGACCATCACCGCCGCATTAGTCGCACGTTGAATTTCACCGAGGATTTCACGAACTTGCACCGTCGCTTCACGGTTCTGGTCAGCCAGATTACGCACTTCCAACGCCACTACTGCGAAGCCTTTGCCTTCTTCGCCTGCCCGTGCTGCTTCCACCGAGGCATTCAGCGCCAGCATACGTGACTGGTCAGCGAGGCTGTTGACGGTGGCGATGATTTCGCCAATCTGCTGCGTGTTTTCGGAGAGCACCAGAATGTTGTCGGCGATGTCTTCTACACGGTGGCGGATGACTTCCATACCCAGCACCGTTTGGGTAACCGACTCCGTTCCTGTCCGTGAAATATCAACAGATACTTGCGCCGTTTCAGCCACGCTTTGGGCGCGTTCAGCCGTTTCGGTGACGGTCGCGCGGACTTCGTTCACGGTGGCGGTCGTTTCGGTCACGACGGCGTCTTGCTCATTCGCCATCGCGATCTGGCGGGTCATCGCTGCCAGAATTTCCTGTGTATCCGTTTCAACTCGCGCCACTGCGTCGTTAATTTCCGTGACAATCCCTTGGAGCCGATCCAGCACACGGTTAACCGCTTCGCCCAACCGCTTGAGCATCCGTTCTTCATCGCGGGCTGTTGAAAGGCCGCTCACATCCAAGCGCTCCCGCCAATCGCCCAGCACCACGAGATCCAGTGTTTTTACAAACTGGTCAAGGACGAGATCAGTGGTTGGTCGCGTTAAGTAGTGAACTACGCTGCCCACCAACCAACCAAATACGAAGGAAAAGATCGCCCATATAATAATGCGTCCCGGCTCGATGCTGGCGTTCGCGGTCAGCCCAAAGACCAGTATCGGCACAGCTGCCACCAACCCCATCGCCAGCGACATCACATGCGTGGCCGAAAGCACAATCCGGTTCATCGTCACAGTCCGTGCGGGTTTCATTGTGTCATTCATTATGCTTCCATCACTCCCACCATTAATCGCGGGTCTTCAAATAGCCGTTGTAGATTTAGGACAATCAAACGCTCAGCCGTCACACCTTGTGAATAGGGCAGATGGTCGATTGGGTTAATCTCACTATGTGGGATACTTTCCACACCGTTGACTTTGTGCGCCAGCAGTCCCAAGCGCAGGTTATTCGCCTGCGTAATCATCACCTCTGTTGGCTGGGTATGACTTTCCGGATTGCCGACATTCAATAAGTAGCGTAAATCCAGCACCGTGACGATTTGCCCTCGTACATTGATCACACCCCTATAAAAGCTCGGCACACCCGGCACAGGCGTAATCTTCTGTTCCGCCCGCACACCCCGCACCAGCATCACATCGATGCCATAGCGTTCTGTGCCGAGGTTAAAGGTCAGCAGCGTTTCAAATTGGTCGGATGCGACATCATCGTTGCCAGAATTTGTCGCATATTGGCGGGCGCGTTGGCGCAGCCGTTCGCGCTCAATTTCTAGCCGCCGCTCGTCATTATCCCAATCAAGGATTTTCGAAATGTCATCCTGTGGCGTATCAGTCATCGTTTTCTAATCCATAAGCTCCTGCACATACATAGTATATATGCATCAGATTATTCGGCTGCATTGAGTTTGAGGAGAAGAGTTGAATAATTAATGAAGGAGAGATATCTACTTCACCTGACGTGCTTTACTGGGCGTCATATGAAACTGCCTTTGAAAGGCGCGTGTCAAGGCTGCTTCAGAACCATAGCCAACTCGTTCAGCAATTTCATAAGTTGATAGGGTGGTTGTTTCTAATAAGTCAAACGCTTTTTGCATCCGCCACAGTGTGATGTAACTCATCGGTGTCATACCGACTTTTTCACGAAATCGCTCGGCTAACATGGTTCGTGATAATCCCACCTGATAGGCCAATGACTCTAATGTCCAATCCGTCGCAGGTGAACTATGGATGTGCTGCAATGCCTGATAAACTGGCCTGTCACCAAACACCTGCCAATAACTGTCTGGTGTAGCCTGTTCGAGCATATAAGCCCTCAACATATAGAGATGAAGAATTTCAGCTAGGCGGTCAATTACCACATTTGAACCCGGCTGGGGCGACTGTGATTCCTGAATAATTTTGTTAGTGATCGACTTTAACCAATCCATATCGTTGCGTTCTGCGCTCCGAACATGAATGAGCGGAGGTAGATGCTTCAAGAAAGGGTGAAGGATGTTTTTCTGAAACTCAATATGTCCCCAAAAAACGGAAGTGCAATTATCTGTTTGTTCTTGTTCGCCTGTTTGATATTGTTGCAATATCTCCGTGTGCGAATGGGGCTTAAGTGCATCGGGGGTGCTGCTCAAAATATGATAATCCCCATGTGGAAACGTTAACAAGTCTCCGGGCATTAATCGGATTGATGAGGGCGCAAAATCACCCTTTAGCCAGCAATCTCCACTCTCGACAATATAGAACATCTTATAAGGCGACGACGCAACTTCCATCGCCCAATTCACACCAATATTCAAGCGAAAATAAATGGTTCCACTCAAACGAATCATGTTCAGAATGTCACCAAAGACATCAAACTGTACGCTCAATCAAAAACTCCGTATTCAAAATCATTGTTCGTCCAACTCAAATATCATACGATACGTGTCAATTCGTCTCTAGTGATAAGGAGCCAATATGACCGAGCCTAATCAATTCACCCTCGATCCCCAAGATTGGGATGCGTTTCGCCAATTAGGCCATCAAATGATGGATGACATGGTCGATCATCTGAGAACGCTTCGTGAGAAACCTGTTTGGCAGCCCATTCCTTTGGATATCAAAGATCAATTCAAGGAATCGCTTCCGGTGTCGGGTATGTCCGAAGCTGATGTTTATGCCGATTTTAAGGAAACGATATTGCCTTATCCACTTGGCAATACCCATCCACGCTTTTGGGGTTGGGTGATTGGTACTGGCACACCGCTTGGCATGCTGGCTGAGTTATTGCAAGGTGCCATTTCCGCGCAGGTCGGCGGCGGCGAGCATATCGGCACGTATGTCGAATTACAGGTACTCGACTGGCTCAAGCAGATCATGGGTTTCCCCGCCAGCGCCAGTGGTCTGCTCATCGGTGGCGCTTCGCTGGCGAATTTGATCGGCTTTACCGTCGCTCGCAATACCAAATCGCCAGTCGATATGCGTAAGGTCGGTCTCCAAAGTGGTCAACCGCGCATGGTGCTCTATACCTCGGTCGAGGCCCATAGCTGTCATCAGAAAAACACTGAAACGCTCGGACTTGGCAGTGACTCTATACGCTTTATTCCTGTTGATGAAAACTACCGCATCAAAATCGGTCTGTTGCGCGCGGCGATCGAAGCCGACAAAGCAGCCGGACTCTTTCCTTTCTGTGTGATTGGGTCAGCCGGAACCGTAAAAACGGGCGCTTTCGACGATATAAACGCGCTGGCTGATGTGTGTGCTGAATACAATCTATGGCTGCATGTTGATGGTGCGTTCGGGGCGCTAGTTGCTTTTACGGAGCAGTCCAAACACCTCATCAGCGGCTTGGATCGCGCCGACTCTCTTGCCTTTGATATGCATAAGTGGATGTCGCAGCCCTTTGAAGCTGCTTGCATCCTTGTGAAATCGCGCGATGCCCACTACAACACCTTTACCCTGACACCGGACTATTTAGCACATGGAGATCGCGGTGCTAGTGGAGCACAGGTTTGGCTAACGGATTACGGTTTACAGCTTTCGCGGAGTTTTCGCGCATTAAAAATTTGGATGGCGCTCAAAGTACATGGGGTCGAGCAGATTGGCAAAAGCATTCAGATGAATATTGACCAAACCCGATACTTGGTTTCGCAGATTGAACGCTCCCCTGAACTGGAACTCATGGCTCCTGCCCCATTGAATATCGTCTGCTTCCGTTACGTTCATAGGGGATGGTCATTGGAAGCGATCAACGACTTGAACCAAGAACTTTTGCTGCGCTTACATGAGAGCGGCGTCGCACTTGTTTCCTATGCCACCGTCAACGGTCAATATTGTTTGCGTATGGCAAATGTCAATCATCGCAGTGTCAATTCAGATTTTGATTTGCTCGTGGATAAAGTGCTCGAACTAGGGCGTGAATTGGTTACGGAACAAGCATAACAACATGTGAAAGGGGCACTTATGATGTGCCCCTCATTGCTGATTTACTTGCCGATAGTGGGTGTGATCGTCGGCGACAGTGCCTTGGTGAACGTCCAAGGGCCTCCCTCATGGCAGGGAATTTGTACGTAGTTCGAATCCAGTGGATACACATACCATGTGTATGTTCCCTGCTGTGACAGGTTGTTCACCAGATCAATCTCTTGGTTCTGGCGTAAATCAACCACACTTTCGAAGATCGACCCGTCTGGACGCACCACACGAATCAGGTTATGGGCTGCCCGCGGCCCGCGCCAGTTAAAAGTGACGGTTCCTGTGCCTTGAATAGCCTGTGTGCCGTTTAGCGGGGTGAGCACTTCCCACGCGTCACAGACATACGCCTCAACTGGTTGACTCGTCCCCGGAACGCGCAGTTCTTGACCGATGACAATCGCGTTCACATCCGTGATGCAGTTGGCGTCCGCGATCTCCTTGACAGTCGAACCATACTTATCCGCGATTTTCGCCAGCGCGTCATTTCGCTGCACGGTGTAGCGCAGCTTCCAGTCTTTACGCGGCGTACAGCCTTGTATCGAGGTTGGTGTCGCGGTTTCTGCGCCATGCAAGCCGGGGATCGATACACTCAGATCAATCGTCGCGGTCGGTGTGATGCTGGGTGTCGCGGTTGCTGGCAGCGTGGCTGTTGGCGGTTCGAAGGTTGGCGGTGGCCGCAGGGTAGGCGAAGGTGTCAGCGTTGCCAGCGGCGTATAGGGCGGAATTGTCTCGGTCGGGGCCGCCGTTGTTCCGGCTTGCACCGCTGAAGTTAACGTCACCGCGAAGGCTGGCGACTGCTGCTGCAAATTGCAGGCCGTCATCACCACCATTAATGCCAGTAATAAGAATATGGGCAGTCTTTTACGATTAATATTCATGAGTGCTAAAGCCCCCTTTTAAGATCGAGCCTGGATCGGGCGAACCGCCAGCTTCCCGTCCACGAGATCATATGCTTGGTCTACGTAATCCACCACCAGTGGATCGTGCGACACGATGAACATGGTTGTTCCCTGTTCATGTGCGATATTCCGGAACAGCGTCAAGATATGCCTTGCAGTACGGGTATCAAGGCCATTGGTGGGTTCGTCTGCTAGAACAATTTTGGCGTGTAACGCCAACGCCCGTGCGATTGAAACACGCTGCCGCTGACCACCGCTCAACTCATCCGGCACATGGCTGGACCACGCCGTTAATCCCACCGCTTGTAGGGCCGCCTGAGCACGTCTGCGCCGTTCGAAGATGCCCAGCCCCGGCAGCCGCAGTGCCAGATCGACATTTTCCAGAGCCGAATAGGTTGGCAGCAGCGTATCCGTCTGGAAGATGAACCCGATTTGTGTCCGGCGCAGCTTCGCCCGCTTACCGTCACCCATCTTCACGATGTCTTGCCCATTGAGCAAAATTGACCCCGCATTCGGCTTGTCCAGCGCACCGATCAAATTGAGCAGTGTCGTTTTCCCGCTGCCGGATGGGCCGTACAGCGCAATCAGTGTCCCGGCCTCTACACACACATCCAACCCTCTTAGGACTCTCACCGGATTGGAAGATGTGCCAAAGGTGCGTTCGACGCCATGTGCTTCGATCAGGTATTCGGTCATGACTGAACCTTTGGAGCAGATTTGCGACGGAGCCAGCCGAAACGGCGGCGCGGTGCGGGCGGCGCATCCATCAACGTGTCGCCCATGGTCATTACGTCATCGGCTTCACTTTCAGGCCGCAGCAAAACGCCTTCAGGACGAATTTCCACCGAGATGTGCGAAGCTTCCGATAGAACCGAACGCACCGTTTCCGGCAAACGGATACTGCCTGCCTCATCAAGACGTGGGCTGTCATCACCCTTTTTCGAAATATCTTGCCCCAATGCCCCATCACGCAGCGTCAGCACGCGGTCCGCATGAGCCGCCACTTCCAGATCGTGTGTGACCAGCAAGATCGTCAAGCCGTAACGCTTCCGCAGCATTTGCAGTAGTTCTACCACCTGTGCCGCGCTTTGCCGGTCGAGCGCGCCGGTCGGTTCATCAGCTAACAGCAAAATTGGCTGGTTCGCCAGCGCCACTGCAATCGCCACACGCTGCTGCTGACCGCCGGAAAGCGCCGCCGGACGTTGGTTGGCTTTGTCACTCAATCCCACTGCATCCAATAATTCATGCGCTTGTTTGCCCCGCGTCCACGGCGATACACCTGCCATCATCATCGGCAGCGTGACATTGCGTAAAGCCGACCGATTAGGCAGTAAATTGCGGCTGACGTTCTGCCACACGAAACCGACTTTTCGCAGACGGTAATCCGCGAGTTTGCGGCCCTTCATATTGAGCAGATTTTGCCCGTCAACGGTCAACTGTCCTGCCGTTGGCGTATCCAATCCGCCGAGCAGATTCAACAGGGAACTCTTGCCCGCGCCGCTCGGCCCGATGATGGAAACCATCTCGCCTTTTTCCATCTCAAAGTCGATGCCACGGAGCGCCACCAACTCATGGTCATCGACTTTGTAGGCTTTCACGACCTGCTTGCAAACAATTAAAGGTGTCATTCCTAAAGTTCCAACTCAACAACACAAGAACCTCTTATTTCCTCCCCTGTTTTATGGGGGAGGATTGAGGAGGGGGTATTATGGCCCAATTGCCACGTCGCCTTCGTTGAGGCCGCTCTTGATTTCCACACGGTCAGTCGTCTGTAAACCCAGCGTCACATCGATGCTGCGCGGCCCATCCGGCGTTTGGATCACCACGAACGTCCGGTTCTGGAAAGTTCGGATCGCCGATGGTGGCAGCCATAGCACATCCTTACTTACTTGCAGCGGCATCTGGACATCGATCAGTTGGTCAGCCGCAACATTATCCAGCGAAGCCGCCACGCGTGTTGTTTGATCAGCCTCTTTGGAAGTCGATGGGATACGCCGCACCACACACTGTACTGCTGTTTCCGGATGGTTCAGCACTTGGCACACGCCGATGGTGCCTACGCTCATCTTTTGGGCATCCGTAATCGCAATCGAAGCCACCGCTTCCTTGGGTTCTGGTCGTCCGATGGTCATCACCGTCGCGAAGGCCGCCGCTTGGTCACCCGGTTTGACTGATACGCTTAAGATCGTTCCGTCAATCGGCGCATATAAGGACGACTGCGCGATCTTGGCCTTGATTTGGTCAACATTCAATTGTGCCGACAACAGGCTTTGAGTGGCAGTGGTATCGGTGCCGCCCGAACGCGCTTTATCGAGGTTCAACTGAGCGCTGATGACGCTGTTTTCCGCCTGTTGAACTTGGAAGTTGTGATTATTGAAATTCTGTGCTGCGCTGTCATAACTAATTTGTGCACTTGTTAAACTATTTTTCGCGGATTGGAGCTGCTGATAAGCGCTGTCAACCGTCGAAGCCGGTGATTCAGGATGGCTCAACGCGTCGTCATAATTGCGCTGGGCGTTATCAACGCTCTGTTGTGCGCTGATCACCTGCTGCTTGGCCGAGGCGACGCTCGTCCATGGGCTGCTGGCCTTGGTGCTTTCGAGGTTCAGCTTGGCATTTGCCAGTGCCACTTCCGCGTCCGCCACTGACTGCACATCACCCGTTGCACCGTTGACCAGATTCTTCTGCGCCGTTTCCAGTTGTAGCTGTGCCGTTGCCAACTGGTTTTCAAGGTCGGTGATTTGGAAGTCCACAAGAAGCTGTCCCGCTGTGACCGCATCACCCTGTTTAACATTCACGCGCCGCACCGTTCCCGCAATTTCGAACGAAAGCGTCATCTGATCGCGTGGTTGCCAGCGTCCGGTGAAGTCCAAAATATTCTGGACATCACCCCGCTGTACCAGATAGGTCGGCTTGGCGACAGCAGGAGCAGTCGGAATCGGTGTGGCGGTTGGTGCGGCCTGTGCTACTCCCGGTACGTTCGCGCCTGCCGCGTTGTTGGCTGTGTTCGGGCTGCACGCCGCAATGATTCCGATGGTGGTCAGCAGCAGCGCCGCTTTGAACACTCTTACAGACATGTCAAACATCTCCTAATTTGACCACGGTGGAAAGCCGTTCACGGCTCATGAGTACGGTGGTGATTAATGTGACAAATAACAGGACCAGCGAGAACATGCCGTAAACCAGTGCGATGTTCTGCCAATCGACCCTGACCAGATAGGGCGGTAATCCGGTGCTAAAATCCAGCAGCGGCAGGAATAAGAGTGTCGTAGCTAAACCGATTGAGGTGCCGCTCAAGATGCCGCTGGCGGCTGCGATGCCTTGCACAAAGATCAGGTAAATCGCGACCGATAAACTCCCTAAGCCCATCGCCCGCAGCGAACCGAGTTGTACCGCCTGCGCGCTGAACGATGCCGCGCTTTGCACAATCGATCCCACCAGTGTTAGCAAAATAGTCGCCACAAAGCCCACTGATAAAAAGCCCAGCACGCCGCGCCGTGAAGGTGAAGCCTGCGCCGCTAGCAAACTCGATGTCGGATCGAGCCATTGCAGTATCGGATAACCGAGTTTGGCCGTTTCAGTCTGCACGGTCTTAAGATCAGCGTTGGGTTTGAGGCTGATCCAGTAATTGCTCGGCAGTTCCGTACCGACCGTTTCAAAAATCGGATCGAGGTTGCCGATCAAAAAGAACCCGCTAGTTGGATCAAGTGTTGGGAAGTAATTCACCAACCCCACAATCGGCACTTTCATCTCGTACCATGTATTCAGGGCGTTGACCTGCACTGTAATCTGCTGGCCGACCTTCAGATTGTTTTTGGCTGCCGCTTGGCTGTTGATAATTACGCCGCTGCGATCTGCCGCCAAACGGTTGAACAATGAACCCCACGACTCAGGCGCGTAATCAGCACGAAAGCGGGCAATCGCCGGTATGGTTGAGCGGTCAATGCCTAGGATGGTGCCTTCGACTCTCTGGTTGGCGAATACGATTCGTGCGGGATAGCGCCCTACGCGCGATACTTCATCGACACCATCCACGCGTATCAAATCATCAGCAGGCAGCGTGTTATAACCGGTTACCGTAACACTCCCCTGTGCCGAACTGCTGTCATCCGTTTGAGCATCGCTCGCAACCACCAGCACGGCATCCGCGCCGATCTTGTAATCGACGGTATCTTGCAGCGTCTTATCAATGGTGCTGGCCATAGATGCCGTGTATCCCGTCAGGCTCAGGGTGAAGCACATCATCAGCAGCGTGTTGCGGTAGCGGCTGATGGAACGAGTTAGTTCACGCAGTGCCATCAGCAGCGCGATGTTTCGCGTGTAGCTGATCAGCCGTGAACCCATACCGATAAAAATCGGCCATAAGCGCAGGAAGAGCAGGGTGAGTCCCAGTGAAAATAGCGTCGGGCCAAGGAAGTTAATCGGGTTGCTAAACGGGTCTTCAACCGCTGATTGCAGCCCACCTTGCAGCTTCAGTGAAAACAAAACATAGCAGCCGGGAATCAGCAGCATCAGGTCTAAATACATGCGCTGCCACCATGCGCCTTTTGCCCGTGCAGCGCCTCGCTTGAAGCTGGTAATCGTTTCACCGGTCGCCCTCCACGCGATGAACAAACCGCTGCTGGCGGCTATCAATCCGGTGAGCGCTCCCACAATTATCGACTGTTGCGTCGGTGTCACGTACAGCGCACCTGCCAGATTGTCAAAGCGCATGAACGAACTGGTCTGCCCGATCAGCCGTACCAGATAAGGCGATACACCAATCGCCATGCCGAGTGCGATGAATGCCATCAATAGCCACGTCAGCATGTGAATACTCAGAATCGATTGGCGGCTCATGCCCCGGCTGCGTAAAGTGACGTCTTCCTGCAATTGTCGGCTGACCAATAACCCTGCCACCAGCGTTACAAAATAGAAGATCAAGCCGCCCACAGGCAAAATCATAATGACCAGTTGCTGCGTCAGCTTGTTGACCTGCTGATTGAAGGCGTTCAGTCCGTCAACAGGCGAAAGATCCAGTCGGATCGGTGGCAGTGCCGATGTGACCGCCCGCTGTCCATCCACAATCCGGCCCAGCAGTCCGTTCACATCCGAGGTTTTGACGCTGTTCCCATTAAAAGCGACATACCACGCCGCTTCTTCAATCGGATTGTTAGCACCGGTCAATCCCTTCAGAAAATCCTGCTGCTGCGCGATCAACATCGTATCAAAGAACTTGGTCGGGAACACCCAACCGGGATCATTCGCATTTACAGGTCGCCACAGCGCTGCGATTTGCAAGTTGACCGGCTTGCCTCCGGGGCGTGTGATCGTCAATTTATCTCCGAACTGCACGCCCATCTTATAGAGCATTGTCTCGGAGATCAGCACAGGGATCGGGTCAGTATCTGCGACCGGTTTCGGTGGCCATTCGCCCTGAAAGATTTCCATCTGATCTTCGGTGCCGCTCAGCGTTGCGAGGCTCAAATTACCCAGCGATTGGTTTTTCGGCAGCCGTTTGACTGCCCATGCCCCGCCGCGTGCGAAATTGACTACCCGGTCAGTCGGCAGCCCGATAATCCCCGTGAAGGTATTTTGCACGGCGGCTGTCGCGCTGTTCACATCATCGTTGGTGATGTTGCCGTTCCACGCGCCCAAGTAACGGAACCGGAAAGCATAGGGTGGGTTGGATAAACTGGACGTTAGCAGTCCGGTGTTAACGGCATCCACATACAGCCACAGGCTTAAACTCAACGTTGTCGCGGTCGAAAGCCCTACCAATGCCCAAAACACCAGCACGTAGTGCTTTCGTAATCGCTCAATCGTAAAGAGTAGCAAGTCAAAGAATCGGAACACCGGTCGTTAACCTCTGGCTCATCACCACACAATTTCAAAATGGTAAGGGCTAGACTTTCGTACATTCGACCCGTAAGCATCCTACTTTGCGCCCGTTATGGCTAGGCTCAAAGCGTACCTTTGTGCCATGTTTGCGCGTATGTACGATGATAAAACGAAAGTCTTAAAATATTATGTGAATAAAACAACATATGAGGGGCAGCGGCGGGCGTTGCCCCTCGATTTAAGTAAACTGCACTCTAGGCTTATACGAACTTGAAACCAGATTCGTTACATGGGTTTCAACTTCGTAAGCTGCTGGCTAACCACCCCCGAACAAACCGGATATGGTTGGATCAGCTTGTTGGGCACATTTGCCGTACGCTTCAAAATACGCTCGCCGATCCTGCGTTGCCGGATCAAACGGTGGAATTTGAGCGACACATTCTTGGAAGGCCTTGGAATAGGTCTGTGCATCAGCCAGATCCGTTTCCAGCGTTCCGTTATTCAATACATAATTGTCGAACGCGCGGTTCATCCAGAATTGCAGCAGGAAGTTTGCCGGTGAGTTGAAACCGCCGCCCGTCTGCGATGGGAATACAATTGTGCTCGGTTGCTGAATCAGGTTGTCGAGCAGAGTGTAGTAATTAGCGGCATTAGCGCTCTGCACGGTCGCCACATCGGCCAACTGTGACCGGAACGCAGGCATAGCATCTAACAATTCAGGATGCTTGCTCAGGTAGCTAATCCAGCGGTAGCAGCCTTCAGGGTTCTGCGATGTCGCGCTGATGTAAGCCGTCGTCACATCATAGGAGACAGCCGAAAGTTCGGTACCTGTGGGGAACGTCGTCAGCTTATACGATGTTGTCGTGCCCGTTGTAGTCGCTTCATTCACGGCTGCTGGTCCACCGCCGCGCCGACCTCGGAAGCTAAAGCCGTTGAGCGTCGTGTCATAGATGGTTTCGTCGGTCGTGTCGCCGCCAAAGATAAACGTGTTTGACGCCAGTTTGTCATACTTTAAGTAGCCGTTCTTCGCCAGATCAAGCACCTGACGGATGGCGTCGATGTTCTTCTGCGAGGTGAAGTCCACGGTCGGTGGATCGGTGCGGTAATCAATCGGCACACCACCGTAAGCCGCGATCAGCATCAGCAGGTACGTGCCACCCGGCTCGCGGGATGCGAACGGCGCGGCATCCGCTGGATCAAGCTTGATGGCCTTGAGCGCATCGGTGAAACTGTTGATGGTCCACCCTTGTTCCGGAGCAGGAACATTGAACTTGGCAAAGGTATCACTGTTGTATTCCAATGCTACCGGTTGCAGCGCCAGCGGATACGCCCAAATCTTGTTATCGCGTGTGATCAGATTGATCGTATTACCGATCACGTCATTCTTGTCGAAGCTGCTGTCCGAGTCGATGAACGGGTCGAGATTGATGACGGTCGAAAGATCAATGCCCGGTACGTTGTTGTAAGGCAGGTAGAAGCAGTCGTCAGTCGAGGCGAATTCATTCCCGCCACGAGCCTGAACATCCAACTTGATTTCCTTCACCTGTGGATCATTCGCTGTGAAATCCGCAATCAGATTGTTCCACTTATCTTGGTTCGGCAGCGGCTCAACAAATGAATTCAAACCAAACTTGAGTGAAACTTCACCCGCTTGCAAAACCACTTCGGGTACCGGTGTCGCCAGCACCACAGGATTGCTGGTCTTCGCGGTATCCGCCGACTGCAAATCCGCAACGGCTTGTGCTTCCTCAGTTTGGAGCGCGGTTTGCGCATCGCTGCCGTCTGAACTCATCTTGCTCAGTGCAGTGACGACGTAATCGCCAAAACGTACTTCACTCAGCGGAATACCCGTATTCAGTGCTTTAGTGACAACTGCTTTGTTTTCTTCCGAAAGATTGTTGAAGCTGCCGCCGGGACCGATGACCTGTGGACCACCACCGCCCGGGCCGCCCGGACCGTTATTATTGGAGGTTGTCGCGCCGACGAGGCTTTGACGTGCCGGGCTGACACCGAAGAAGTTGTTGGCGACATCCGGACTGTTGCTCAGATACTTCACCAGCGCATAAGCCTGTTCGGGGTACTGTGTCCCGCTGCTGATGGCGAAACCCTGTGGATTCAGACCGGCTGCCCCGCCCGGAAGCAGCGAAGAGGAGAGCGTCACTTGGTTCTGATCACGCCCCGGTCTGCGGTTGAGGGTGCGGCTGCCACCGATTTGCATCGGCACGGTATCAGCGGCTGCGAATCCACCTTGGCTGCTGATCATCTTGTCATTTTCCAGCGCTGCCCATGTGGTCAATAGCTGCTGGAGTGTCGGATCATTCAGAAGAGGCGCGTTGGGTGTGGTGCTGGCATCATAGAACCCTTTGCCCAGCAAACTGCGGAACAGCCATTGCAGATTGGAACTCGAAACAGCCAATCCGGCTGTGGTCACCGCTCCACTTCCATCGACCACCGCTAATTTACGGGCGGCGTTATCCAGATCGTCAATCGTCCATCGTTCGTTCGGATAGGCGAGGCTGATCTTGTCGAATTCTGCCGGATTGTAAGTCAGAATGATGACATCGGTTGAAACAGGCAGTGCCCAGACGCCGTTGTCCCACTGGAACGACTGCCACACGCCGGGGATAAAGTCGTCGACGTTGAGTGACGTGTCACTGCTCGTGAGCGGCGTCATATCCAGATAGTAACCCGCGCGGGTGGCTTGCACTGAAAGGTTGCTGTTATCCACGAACAGCACATCAGCCGTGCCGGCATAGGCTTGAGATGCGGTCAACGCTGCATCAATACCCGATGCTGCTGAGCCGGTATTGCTGTCATTCGCCAACACGTTCACTTTAATCGTGGGATTCGCCGTTTCGAAATCGGCAATCAATTGATCGGTGATAAGCTGCTTCATGAACTGCGGCACGCTCAATTGAATGACCGTTCTGCTGTCCTGTGCTTGTGCCGCCGCCATCGGTACGATGCCGACGACCAGTACAAAAAGCGTTGTTAAAAACAGTAAGGAACGCCTTTGCATAAAAAGTCTCTCCTGTCCAATTTCTGTAGGTACTGACTTAACCAGTATAGGGATGTCAAATCTCGATACCATTACGATGAGGTCACGGTTTCGTAATCTCATCAGAACCTTAATCAAACACTTAACGTGCCAATCGGTATCCGACACCCGGCACAGTCAGAATGAGCGAGGGATGGTTGGGGTCAAGTTCAACTTTTTCACGCAGCCGCCGGATATGCACATTAATCGTATGATCCCCATCAAACGGTGTATCGAGTCCCCAAACCGTATCGAGGATTTGGCTGCGACTGATAGCCTGTTCTTGGTTTTGCGCAAGATACACCAGCAGGCGGAATTCAATCGGTGTCAGGTTGAGGCTCTTGCCATCTCGCAGTACCTGCCCGCGTCCGCGATCAATCACGAGGTCCTTGATGTACAGTAGGTCTGAACTCATGTCCGCGTCCGACAGCTCGCCGTAGGCACGCCGTAGCTGCGCCCGAATGCGCGAGAGCAGTTCACGCAAACTGAAGGGTTTGGTCACATAATCGTCCGCGCCCATTTCCAGCCCCAGCACTTTATCCGTCTCATCTTGGTTGACTGTCAAGATGATGATCGGCTGCCGCAGCCCCAACTGCCGCATCTGTCGACAGAAGTCAAAGCCGGAGCCGTCCGGCAAGCGCACGTCCAGAATAATCAAATGCGGTTTCTGTCGGTTGGCGTAATCCACTCCCTCTTGACCGGACGCTTTCCACTCGACCTTGTATGTCTCGCGCTGTAATCCATCCTGAATGCCCCGCGCTACCGCCGGATCATCCTCAATAATCAATATGTGTGCCTGCTGCTTTAACACGATCTTCTCTCTGTATTGATCTTGGCGCTCTTTGCGTCTTGGCGGTTCAAAATCTTCTTACGTTGCCGGAAGCAGCAGCGTAAACCGTGTCCCCGGTGACAAATTGTCCACCGCGACCTTGCCCTGATGACTTTCGACAATCGCTTTGATAATCGCCAGTCCTAGCCCATTGCCCGGGTACGCCGCCGTATTCCGCCCCCGATGGAAGCGGTTGAACAGGTAGGGCATATCTTCTGCCGGAATCCCGATGCCGGTGTCTTGCACCCACAGCTTGATTCCTGCTGCGTCCTTCTTCAATCCGAGTTCGACGCAGCCATTTTCCGCCGTGAACTTAATGGCGTTATCCAGCAGATTACACATCGACCGCCGCAGTTGCGCTTCGTTAGCGGTGACCATCACAGCCTGTTTCGGCACGTCGATCATGAAGGTGATGCCCATCTGCTCGGCTTGCGAGGCATACAATTCACTTGTCTCCCGCACCAGCGCAATCAGGTCAACTTGATTGCGCTCGTCCGGCAGCGAATGCGTTTCAATCCGCGACAAAATCAGCAGGTTATTGGTCAGTGTTTCCAGCCGCTTCAACTGTTCCAATGCCCGCTCGATAAAGGATTGCCGTCTTGCGTCGTCTGTTTCCGTCGCCGCCAGTTCCAGATTGGTGTTCAATGCCGTGATCGGCGTATGCAGTTCATGGGCAGCATCCGCTAGAAAACACTTCAGCGTGGTAATCGTATGTTCCACTTGGTTGGTCATATGGTTAAACGCCCGTGCCAGTGAACCGAGTTCATCCGAAGAGTCAATTTGGGCGCGCAGTGATAGATCGCCTTTTGCCATCTGGTCAGTGATGTGCTTCAAGCTGATCAGCGGTGTGGTAATCAAGCGGCTGATCGACCATCCCGCCAGCGCCGCCACCAGAATAGCGATGATGCTCGCCCCCAACAGTGCCCACGCCACCCGATCCACAATCTCAGACCCAATTGCAGGCCCATCAAACAGTTCTAGATACCCGACCACTTGATCTTTGCTGTTGGTCAGCGTAATCGTCGCCTTCTGGTCAGAACGTCCGGGGCCGATTTCCCAATCCGGCTTGAGGTGTACCCCGTAGGGGCTGCCGTCAACGAATACTCGTGTGCCTGCTTGAGTGTCTTCGGTTGAACTAACGCTGTAGGGAGGGGGTAAAGGGAAATCCCCTTGATCATTTCGAGGGAAAGGCTGAACCTCAAACAGCATTTTGCTCTTGTTGGTCAGCACATCAGGCCCATTCTGCGTGCGGAAGTACACCATATTCACGCCCGATGGTTTTGTGGACTCTGCGATCACCTGATGCTTGGCATCCGATAGGCGCACCTGTGCTTGCGCGAAGAAAGAGAAGGAATCGAGGCGGGTTTGTAGCGCACTGACAGGGGTACTCTCTTCGAGCATCTGCTCAACCAAATACCCCATCGCGCTGGCCGCCCGGTTCATGCGCTCCAGTTCGCGCTCAGCGTAATAGTTGCGCAGCGTAATCAACAGCACCGCACCCACGGCAATCGCCGTAACCAGCGCAATCGCCGCGTAGCTCAACGGCAGCCGCGTCCGCATTGAATGGGGAATTAGTATAGCCAGTTTGGTTTTCAGCATAATATTCTCAAGAGGACACATACCAGCCGAATCCCGCAGTTCCAGTCGGCTGTTGAACGATTATGCCGAGTCTACATCTCAATTGGATTTCAGTGAAGTTTCGTTCTCGTAACCTCTATTGGAGAGTGTCGAAAATCAATCAAATTGGCAATCAAAAATCAATGCTATACTATAGTTATTTTTATGCCAAAAATGAAATAATTGAGGAGGCTCTATGTTCAAACGTTGGTTTGCAATATTGATTTTGCTATTCAGTTATTCCACTTTATTTTCCCCCGTGGCTGCGCAGCAAAAGCTCAGTCAGAAATATATTTCCTATGATAGCTGGCTCGCATTTAATTATCCCGAAGGATGGGTGATCAGTTCCGATGTTGATGATTTTGGTGGCGGATTAGTAATGCTGGCAAGCAGTTCACAAGCCATGCAAACCATGCGCCAGAACAGTAAGAACGTCCGTATGCAATCGTTTGGCAAAGACGAGGTTGGCCTCTTTTTGCTGCGTTCACGCTACTTGAACAAATTATTAAAGTTGACGTCTGAAACCACACCCAAGGAGGTGTTAGAGCAGTTCTTGGGTGCAGCCTTGAAATCCACTTCCGGAGAAATTGAAACTATTACTGTTGGAAAGTATCCTGCGGCGCGGCTGGATTCGAAGGACAAAAGCAGTGCAGGTATTTTCCTTGCTGTGGATTTTGGCTACGACCAGCGAGCGCTGATCGTATCGAGCAGCCGTGCCGCCGACTTTAGTAAGTTTGAACCGGTGGTTTTGGCGGTTGCGAATTCACTGCATTTTGGTGGCGATGCCCAATCAGTCCTTATCCATAATAAGCCTGTCTGGCAGGTATCATGGAGCGTTGACGGACTTTACTTGGCGACTCGTGAATCGGAATCTCTATTAAAGCAAGGCACGGTACATGTTTGGAACGCGGATGGCTTTACTGAGGTCTATACGGCTACCGCTGACGGCTTTGAGTGGAGTCCGGATGGTCAACGATTACTGATTTGGGAAACAAACGGCTCTACCCGTATTCTGGAGGCCGCGACCGGCAAGGAACTCGCGCTGATGCCGCGCGCATCGAAAGCCTCATGGAGCACGGATGGACAGCGTATCCTCACCGTGTCTTATCAAGATAAGTCCGAAAAAGTTTGGGACGTTCACGGTGATTCGCCCGTTTTGGTATCCCAAATCTCAGTGAAGACGTCGTTTGGCTATTGGACCAAAGATGACTCGCTAGTGTTGACTTCTATCTCCGGCCTGAGCAAAACATGGCTGACACAGTTGTGGGATGCAAACAGCGGCGAGGAAGTGCTTCACATTGATGATACGGACACAGTCACTTGGAACAGCGATAAAAGCCGCGTGGCAGCGGCCTTACGGAGCGGTTCAATAATTATTTACGATATGACCACTCGCCAGCCAGTACTCAGCATTCCAGTGAAGCTTGATAAGGATCTTTTTGGCCTTTATATCCATCAAGTTCGGTGGCTCGCTGATGATAAACAAATTTCCGCAAATGTTGGGTCGTGCGCCAGCCAAAACTGCACCCTTGAACTATGGATTTGGAACGCTGAAACCGGTGAATTGATCAACCGTTTTGCGCAGGATGAACCCTACTATTATGCTGCATGGAGTCCGGACAAGAGTCAGGTACTGACTCTGTCGCGGCAGACTCGTCGCGCATTGCTGTGGGACGTGAATACCGGAGAGATTGCGCTTACACTCAATTTGCCTAATCAGGGACAAGGTGCACTTTGGAACAGAGAGGGTTCTAAAGTGATCGTGTGGTCGGCGGAAGGAATGGCTCGCCTTTGGAATATTAAGACTGGCAAGCTGCTGGTGACACTGCCTCACGATACCCGAATTGATAGTCTGCAGTGGAATGACAACGAGAGCCTTATTTACACCCGTACCATTAACGGAATGCTCCGAACTTGGGATGCTTTAACGGGTCGGTTACTACTGCAAGTGGGTAATGGCTCGAAGGGTGATCGTGATGTTTCTTCATGGCGTGCCGAGAGTCCGAACGGTAAACAACTGGTGACATGGGTATCCGGAGCGTTAGGAGTGCGTGTGTGGGACAACGAGACACTCCTCTTTCTTGCGCGTGTGAAGCTTGAAAGTGATCCGCTGCTCACAGGTGATTATCTGAAGCAGTCAACAGAAGCCCTGAAAACTGGCGATTATGAAAAGGCGCTAGCTATTCTCAAGCACGTCGAACAACTTGACCCTGATTTGGCGCGAATATACAACGACCGTGGGGTTGTCTATTTTCGTATGGATAAAGTACAAGCGGCCATTGATGAACTGACCCGTGCCATACAGATCAATCCTGAATACATCGATGCCTATGTCAATCGTGGGACAATTCTACGACGGCTGGAGCAGTGGGGGGACGCTGTTGAGGATTATACGAAAGCGATAGAGCTTGATCCAACGGATGCCACCACTTATAACGTCCGTGGCGTCACTTATTTTCGGCGCGGTGAGAAATATTATCAGGATGCGATTAAGGATTTCACAAAAGCAATCGAATTGAAACCCGATTATGCAGTTGCTTATCAGAATAGAGGCCACCTCGGGTATCTTACAAAAGACTACAAACAGGCGCTTAATGATTATCGTGAATACGTCCGGCTTGTTGGGGATAAAGCTGATAAAGAGTCATTAGCAATGATTACCAAGCTTGAGTCGCTCACGAAATAACCGCCGACCAAAATGAGCCGATGCTGTTAAGTCAGTATCGGCTGCACCAGATGGCAGGCCGCATGCTGACCATCGCCCACTTCGATGAGTGGAGGCTCAAGCGTCTTGCACTCACCGATTTGCGCCGCCGGACAGCGTGGAGAAAAACGGCAGCCTTTCCCCGACCAAGGAGCGCTGATAATGTCGGCTTCCAGACTGACGTGCTCCAGCATCCGTTGATCGGGATCAGTTGAAGGGATGTCGCGCATTAGGGCTTGCGTATAAGGATGCTTGGGCGCTTTGAAAATCTGATGAATGTTCCCCTGTTCCACAATCGACCCGAGGTACATCAACGCCACGTCATCACACATGTAGCGCACAACCGTCAGGTCATGCGTAATCAGAAGATAAGTGAGCTTCAACTCCCGTTGGAGTTCGATCAGCAAGTTGAGAACCTGCGCTTGCACCGAAACATCCAATGCCGAGGTGGGTTCGTCCAGAATCAGGAGTTTCGGTTGCAGGATGATCGCCCGTGCGATGCCGATACGCTGGCGCTGCCCACCGCTGAACTCATGTGGAAATCGGTTGGTATGTTCTGGATTGAGTCCCACCAGCTTCATCATATCGCGCACTTGGCTATCCAGCGCCGTGCCCGATGCCCGCTTGTGAATGAGCAGAGGTTCACCGATCAGTTCCCGCACGGTCATACGCGGATTGAGTGAGGAAAATGGATTTTGGAACACCATCTGGATTTGCTCACGTACCCGTCGCATCTCGCGATCGGAAAGCCCGACCAGTGGCTTACCCTGAAAAATCACCTCGCCAGATGTTGGCTCAATCAAACGTGGAATCATCCGCGCCAGCGTGCTCTTGCCCGAACCGGATTCACCTAATAAACCGAAAGTCTCGCCTTCATTGATCGTGAATGAGACGTCATCGACTGCCCGAACCAGTGGCTTACCTCGGCCACCGAATACCTTCGTCAGATTGCGTAGTTCCAGTGTCATCTTACTATCCGGCCTCATTCATATAACACGCATGCAACGTCATGATTTGGGGCAACTCCCAGCGTCGGTGGAAAACGAAGGCTGCACTTGTCACTCGCGTGGGCGCATCTTGGTGCAAATCGGCATCCCGGTGGTGGCATAATCAAGCTGGGTACAGACCCTGCAATACCCATCAGATCACCACGTTCAATCGTCTCGTCAGGAATAGCCTGCAAAAGCCCCTGCGTATAAGGGTGCTTGGGGGAGCGCAGAACATCTTGAGTTAGCCCTGACTCCACCACATTACCCGCGTACATGACTGCGATCCGGTTGCACAACTGTGCCACCACGCCGATGTTGTGGGTGATCAAGAGCACCGTCAGCCCGATTTCTCGCACCAGCTCCGCGATCAGCCGCAAAATCTGCGCCTGCACCGAGACATCCAGCGCAGTTGTCGGCTCATCCGCAATCAAAAGATCAGGCCGCCCTGAAATCGCCATTGCGATCAACACACGCTGACGCATCCCACCGCTGTATTCATGGGGATAGGCGTGGATACGTTTTTCAGGTTCGGGAATTCCCACCCGCCGCAGGAGTTGAATCGCCCGTTCCTGTGCTTGTGTTCGTCGCTGTCGATTGGAAGGCATCCAGCCGCGTATGAATCCAGTAGCTTGAAGCGCATTTTGTCGGCTGAGGATGGCATCCACCATTTGCTGTTCAACGGTGAACACCGGATTGAGTCCGGTCATCGGGTCTTGGAACACAATGCCGATGTGCTGGGCGCGCATCTCGCGCAGTTCATCGCCTTTTTTCTCCAGCACATTTTCGCCCCGGAACAGGACTTGCCCCTGCGTATAACGGGCGGGTGGCTGTGGCACGAGGCGCGGGATCGTCATGGCCGTCACCGATTTACCGCAGCCTGTTTCACCGACCAATCCCAGTAAGTCACCCTTATTGATGGTCAGATTGACGCCGTTCAGCACTTTGGATACGCCGTCAAACGTCACCATCTCAGCATACAGATCACGAATTTCAACGAGAGGTTGCGATGCAGAAGTCGTCATTAGCGCACCGTCGCATTCGGGTCAAGCAAGTCGCGCAGCCCGTCACCCAGCAGGTTAAAGGCCAGCACCGTGATGAACATGAACAAACCGGGGAACGTTGAATACCACCAGCTTGCCGGAATAAAACGCCGTCCCGCAGAAATCATCGAACCCCAATCCGGTTCCGGAGGCAGCACGCCCACGCCGATAAACCCGAGCGATGCTAAGCTCAACACCGCGAAGCCGAAATCCATCGACGCTTTGACGATAATCGCTGTCAGGAGATTGGGCAGAATGTGCCGGAAAATGATACGCCAATTGCTGGCACCAATCGCCCGCGCACCTGCTACGAAATCTTCCTCGCGCATCTTGAGCATTTGCGCTTCGACCAAACGGCAGTAACCCGGCCACCACGTAATCGAAAGCGCTAGCATCGCGTTGACCACTCCCCGTCCGAGCGCCGCCGACAGAGCCAGCGCCAAGAAGATGCCAGGGAATGTCAGCATAATATCCGTAAAGCGCATAATCACCGTGTTGACCCAACCGCCGAAGTAACCTGCAATCGCCCCCAGCGTCACACCGATGCTGATCGCCACCACCAGAATAATCACGCCCACTTGGAACGAAGTGCGTGTCGCCATAATCGTTCTCGAAAACACGTCACGGCCCGCGTCATCCGTTCCAAACCAGTGGTCAGCGGTTGGAGGCTTCAAACGCTGCGCCATGTTCACGCTGCCCGTTACATCATCAGGATAAGGAACCCATAAAGGCGCTGTGATCGCGACGATCAACAAGATGATCACGATACTCAAACCGATCACGGACAGCCGGTTGCGGCTGAAGCGATACAGCCCACGCCGGAAATCCGTGATTTGGCTGGCATGTTCGGTGCGCCAGCGGGCAAGTGCGCCTTGGGGTTGTGGTGGGGATAAAGTTGCCATGAGTAGTTACCGTCTTACAATAAGCGTTCCATGATCAGGTCAGAAATACGTGTACCATCCACATCAACACACACATTGACTGGTGGCCGGTCTTGCCACGCGGTGCTCCATTTGTTGACACGTCCAGTTGCAGGCCATGTTTTTCCCCGGCTGAAACTGGCAGTTTCAACCCGTATCGGCCATTGATGCGTTTCAAAAGCGTCTGGCGCAACCAGATAGGCCACTGTGGTCGGGTCGTGCAGATAAATGCCATCGAACTTACTAATGTTTTTCGTGAACTCGTGATAGAAGCGAATGATGCCGCCCAGATGCTTCGCTGTCGTCTTTTCCGCCTCATAAAACCGCGTCAATTGCGCGGCCGTTAGAACCGTTTTGTGCGTCACATCCAACCCCACCATCGTGACTGGCCAGCCCGCACCGAATACAATGTCTGCCGCTTCAGCATCATGGAAGATATTGGCCTCTGCGGCAGGGGTGATGTTGCCTGCACACAGCGCGTTCCCGCCCATGATCACCACTTCGCGGGTTGCTTGCGCGATTTGGGGTTCGAGTTGCAGCGCTATTGCGATGTTGGTCAGTGGGCCAATCGGTACCAGCGTAATTTCTCCCTGCGCTTTCATGACCTGCTCGACAATGAATTCTGCTGCGGATTGCCCGATAGCTTTTGTTGTCGGCTGCGGGAGGTGCAGATTACCTTGCGCGTCATCGCCGTGCACGATGGCACCCGGCTCGTCAAAGGTTGAAGCGACCGGCTGTGGAGCACCCTGCGCCACGGGAATGTCGCTGCGTCCGGCAATTTCCAACAAGCGCAGCGCATTGATAGTTGTTAAGTCGGTGTGACCATTGCCAAAGGTGGTCGTGAGGCCAAGCAGTTCAATTTCGGGCGAGTTGAGGGCGAAGAAAATCGCCATGGCGTCGTCCACGCCGGGGTCGGTATCAATGATGATGCGATGTTGTGCCATAGAATTGTAAAACCTTAATTCAAACCAATACGGGGATCAATCACCCGGTAGAGCATATCGGTAATCAAATTAACCACGACGACGACCACGCCGATAAACAATGTTGAACCCATAATCGGCTGGAAGTCCAATAATAATGCCGCTTTCAATGCATATTGCCCAATACCGGGCCAGTCCAGAACATATTCAATGAGTACCGAACCACCGAGTTCAAACCCGATCAGGAAGCCCAGCATGGACACCGTAGCGATCAGCGCGTTTTTCATCAAGTAACGTGTCCAGATGGTGCTTTCCGGGATGCCGTTTGCCCGCGCTACAAGAACGAAATCTTTGCGCACGATGTCCAGCATATCGCCGCGCAGTTGCCGCGTGACTACGGCGATGACCAGCAGAGATTGGCATACAGCTGGCAAAATCATGTAGCGGATGGCTGTGCCGAATGCTTGAAAGTTTCCGGCGATCAAGGTGTCAATGAGTAAACTGCCGGTATAAGTCGTCGGGTAAGTTGCGCGTGGATCAAACCGTCCACCAACGGGTAGTAAGCGTAAGTTTTGGGCGAAGATAATTTGCAGTACGATGGCGATCCAGAATACCGGAATGCTCACCGCGCCGATGGATAAAAACCGTGAAAAATGATCCGGCCACCGGTCACGCCAGCGGGCGGATACGATGGCGAGCGGGACGCCGATAATCAAGCCGAGTATGGTGGAGACCATAGTCAGTTCCAGCGTCGCGGTGAAATAGGTTAATAAGTCTTTACCGACTTCGCGCTTGGTGCTAATCGAATAACCCCAATTGCCCTGAAACAAACCAGTCATGTAATTTAGATACTGCTGTGGCAGCGGCAAATCCATCCCGAACTCTTTCGCCAATTTTTCAATCTGTTCGGGGCGTGCCTGTGGCCCTGCTGCCAGCTTCACCGGATCGCCCGGAACCATCCGTGAGACAACAAACGTGATGATCGAAAGTCCAATGAGAATGACGGGAATAATCAACAGTCGGCGGGCAAGAAAGCGCAGCATAACGATTACAACCTTGAAATAAGAAGGGACACGGCACATGTCATACGCCGTGTCCCCATTTTGGACGTGCTGTTAACAGGACAAATTAGCTTGCGTCGTCAATCCACAGACGCCAGAAATCAACGCTAATATCACCGAAGTACTTGAAGCCCTTCACGCGCTTGTTAAAGCCGGTAATGTTCGGGCCGACATACAGCGGCATATCCGGCGCATCTTCCGAAATCTTCTTTTGAACATCGGCTACAATCTTCGCGCTTTCATCCGGGTTGGTCGTCAAGCGGAGTTTATCCAGCGCTGCATCGACATCGGCGTTCTTGTAGAACGAGCAGGCTTGGAAGCTGCCACCCGTTGGGCGATCCCAGCTCTTGCTGGAATACTTCTCAATCAGCCATGTGTCAGCCAGCGGCGGGAACTGGTCGAAGATGAAGGCGATGGCAGGTCCGGTGCTGGGAGCCGTGCAAGCGCCGACAATATCCGGCCAATTCTTGGGGGTCATATTCAATGTGATGTTGTACTTCTTCAGCTCATCCAGCAGGATCAATCCGCCCGCTTCTTCGAAGTCGAGGCCGCTGACATATACGAAGTCCAGCGAAATGTTGCCATCTTTGTATTCAGTCTTGTCCAGATATTCCTTGGCCTTGGCGGGATCATAGCTGTACTGTGGATCAAGGTTCGCATCATAACCGGGGACGCCTTCGGGCAGCGGGCCGGTCATCATCTGGACATAGCCCTTTTGTGACTCGGAGAACGCTTGGCGGTTGAAGCTGTAAGCAAGGAACTTGCGGAAGTTCGGGTCAGCCGTTGGGCCATTCTGAGTATTGTACTTGAGGTAACCGCCGAGCAGACCAAAACCGACGTTGACGGTTGTTGTAGCGTTGGCGTTGATTTCGTCAATGTCGCTGGCCGAAAGGGTATCCGAGATATCGAAATCGCCGGAAAGCAAACCGGTCTTGCGGGTGCCCGGGTCTTCAGTCTTCTTCCACACGACGCCGGAAAGATGTCCAGCACCCGGCCAACCTTGCCAGTAATCGGGGATGGCTTCAATTTCGTATTGCGAACCAATCTGCCAATCCTTGACGGTGAAGGGACCGCTGCCGGCATCTTTGTCAATCAGATAGGCGCCACCACCGTCGCCATCTTTTTCATTCGCCTTGGCGATTTCCATGTTGACAATCGGCTGCTCAAGGAATGCGAGCAGGCGGTCAAAGCTGGCATACGGAGTCTTGAGCGTCATGACGACCGTTTTGCTGTCCTTCGCCACAATCCCATCCGGATCAACGAAGCCAGCCAGCAAACTGGAACGCTGCTTCTGGGCCTTCAGAGTTTGTTGGTACGAGAATACAACCGATTCAGCGGTCACAGGGGTACCGTCATGGAACTTGGCTTTATCGGTCAGTTCGAAAGTCCACTCTTTGGCATCATCCGAAACACCCCACTTTTCGACCAACCCTTTTTCAATGGGCTGTGGCCAACCGCCTTCGAAGCGGAACAGGCGGTCATAGAGTTGGCGCATAACGGCGCTAATGGAGTAGTCGACACGGTCAAATGGGTCGAGTGTAGCAATATCCTGCGACGCGCCGTAGATCAACTTTTTCGGTTCAATGGTCTGGGCGAGTCGGGCAGCCGATGTGAGAGCCACATGTGCATTACGGGCGGCAACCGTTGGCACTGAGGCCATTGCCGCGCCACCGGTTACAGCGGCCAGCAGTTGCAGAAAGCGGCGGCGGCTGATGTGGCCAGCCTGAAATTCTGCTACTAATTTTTGTGTAGGATCAAGCGGACGGTTTGCCATAACGTTTCCCTTTTTTAGTGAATTTGGTTTAAGGTTGGGCGAAGCCAAGATAGCACTGTAATTAAATGTAACACCTGACTTACTACCCAGCAAATTCTGCTACTGAATTGATACCATCACTTTTTTGCGTTTCGATTTCTGCTCACTATAATCATCTTGTTTCCCTCAAATTGTATTTGATAGGTTACACAAACTTCAGTCGGTATTTTTTGTCTTACATCATCATCGCAACGGGAGGTTGTATGAGGATCGGGATTGATGTCGGTGGAACGAACACTGACGCGGTATTGATGGATGGTCGTAAAGTGATTGGATGGGCGAAATCCCCTACAACCCGCGATGTTAGCAGCGGTATCACCAATGTGCTCACGGCATTGTTGGCGCAAACGCAGGTAGCTCCTAGCGCCATCAGCGCGGTGATGTTGGGCACGACCCACTTCACCAATGCCGTCGTCGAACGCAAGTCATTGGCGAAAACGGCCGTCTTGCGCATCGGTTTGCCAGCGACAGCGGCCTTACCGCCCTATGTCGATTGGCCGGAAGATTTACGTGATGCGATGGGGGGTATTTATTATCTAGTGCATGGTGGTTATGAATTCGATGGTCGTCCGATTTCAGCACTCCAGCCGGATGAAATCCGTGACGCGGCCAAGAAAATTCAAGATCAAGACATCACCTCGATTGCTATTTCATCGGTCTTTTCGCCGGTAAACCCTGATCAGGAAAAGCAGGCCGCGGATATTATCGCCTCGGTCATACCAGACGCGAAGATCAGTCTGTCACATGAAATAGGGCGCATCGGCTTGCTGGAACGTGAAAACGCCGCAGCTATGAACGCCTGTCTGGCAGTGCTGGCGGTTCGCATCGTGCAGTCCTTCCGTGATGCTTTGAGCGGCTTGGGCATTACCGCGCCATTCTTTATCAGCCAGAACGATGGCACGTTGATGAGTGCCGACTTCGTTGAAAAGTATCCGGTGCTCACCTTCGCATCCGGCCCGACCAACAGTATGCGTGGCGCGGCCTTTCTCTCCGGCTTGAAGGACGCTGTGGTGGTGGACATCGGCGGTACGACTTCGGACGTAGGCGTGCTCACACAGGGTTTCCCGCGTGAAGCGTCGGTCGCGGTGCGAATTGGCGGCGTGCGGACCAACTTCCGTATGCCGGATGTCTTGTCCTTTGGTTTGGGTGGTGGCAGTCACGTCAAGCAGGAACCGCTTCAAATCGGCCCTCAGAGCGTGGGGTATGAAATTACAACCCGTGCCTTGGTCTTTGGCGGTAGCGATCTGACCACGACCGATATTGCGGTCGCGGCAGGCATGGCCGACATCGGTAATAAGAGCAAGGTCAGCCACCTGAGTAAGTCGCTGGTAGACAGCAGCTTGAAGCGCATGTGGGAGATGGTTGAAGTCAGTGTTGACCGCATGAAGACAGCAGCCGGAGCTGTGCCGGTCATTCTGGTAGGCGGTGGTATCATCCTGATTGGCGATAAGCTGGCAGGTGTCTCCGAACTGCACCGTCCGGAACATGCCTCGGTGGCAAACGCTATCGGCGCGGCGATTGCACAGGTCGGTGGTGAAGTGGATCGTATCTTCAGCCTCGAAGCGATGCCGCGTGACAAGGCGCTTCAGCAAGCCAAGGACGAAGCCCAACAACGCGTTCTGGATGGCGGCGCGGTAGCGGACAGCATCGAGATCGTGGATGTCGAAGAAGTCCCGCTCGCCTACCTGCCGGGGAATGCAACCCGCATCCGTGTCAAGGCAGTCGGTACGTTGGCGGTGGAATAAACCATGTGGAATGTAACACATGATGATGTAGAAGCGATTGCAATTGGAGCGGGCATCCTCGGTACAGGTGGTGGAGGCAGCCCGTATATTGGTCGGCTGAGAATGCAGGAAATCCTCAAAAAAGGGTACAGCGTACAGATTATGCCCTTGGAGGAACTGCATGATGACGCGCTGGTTTGTGAAGTTGGCTGGATGGGTGCGCCGACAGTGGGGGTCGAAAAGCTGCCCAACGGCGAAGAGTCGATCCATGTCGTAGGGGCGCTCGAAAGTTACATCGGCAAGAAGATTGACGCCATTGCCTGCTCGGAAGTCGGTGGAGCGAATTCGATAGCGCCACTGGAAGCCGGTGCTTTGACCCGTAAACCGGTGGTCGATGGTGACGCGATGGGGCGGGCATTCCCCGAAATGCAGATGAGTACGCTGTTCATCAACGGCGTAGCACCGACACCCGCAGCGATGGTCGATGATAAGGGTAACTGCATCATCTTCGGCCATCTGGTCGACTCGTACACCTTTGAGAAGTTCGGGCGGGAATTGTGTGTCCAGATGGGATGCACCTCGCTGGTCTCGGCACCGGTGATGAGCGGCGCGGAAGTCAAAGCGCATTCGGTTCCGCGTACGCTGACGTTAGCCAAGAATGTCGGGCAGGCCATTTTGGACGCCCGCGCGACCAAAGCGCATTTTGTGGATGCGGTTTTGGACGTGACGGGTGGTAAGGAACTGTTCGCGGGCAAGCTGATCGATGTTCAACGACGAACCGTCGCAGGCTTTGCGCGGGGTATGTTAGTTGCCGAGGGCTTGGGAAGCTATCGTGGAGACTTCCTGCACATCGCTTTCCAGAACGAAAACCTCGTCGCATGGAAGGGCAACCGCGATACCCGTGATGAAGTCGTGGCCTGTGTGCCGGACTTGATCTGCATGTTGGAGAGCGACACCGGCGAACCGATTACCACCGAGCAGCTTCGCTATGGCCTGCGGGTGAACATCGTCGCTATCCCGTGTACAGACAAATTCCGTACCGAGAAAGCGCTAAAAGTGGTTGGCCCAGCCGCGTTTGGCTATCCTGAGGTTGTGTACCAACCGCTGCCTAAGACCCCCGGACAGGGGATTGAATAACCTAAATTTGGAGACGTTCTGATCATGAAGAGAATGATTGATGTTCAAAATGTGGAGGACATCGCGCTGGGTGCGGCGGTACTGGGCACGGGCGGTGGTGGTGATCCTTATATCGGGAAGTTGATGGCGACCGAAGCCATCCGGCAGCATGGGCCGGTGGAATTGGTCAGCGTGGATGAAGTGGCTGACGACGATATGTCGGTGGCGATTGCTATGATGGGCGCTCCGACGGTGATGGTCGAAAAGATGCCCGGTGGAAACGAAGCGGTTGAGGCCTTTACGGCGGTGCAGAGCTTCCTCGGTAAGCCGATCAAGTACGTGTACTCGATTGAAGCGGGTGGCATTAACTCGACGATTCCGATTGCGCTGGCGGCCAAAATGCGCCTGCCGTTGATCGATTTGGATGGCATGGGACGTGCCTTCCCTGAAATCCAGATGGTTACGCACAACCTGTTCGGCGTAACCGCCACGCCGTTCACGATGGCTGATGAGAAGGGCAACAGCGCCGTGCTTTCGACCATCGACAACCGCTGGATGGAAACCTTCGCGCGGAGTATCGCGGTCAACATGGGTGCGACTTCGATTATCGGGGCCTACGCGGCGTCGGGCAAACAGCAGAAGGAAGCCGCGGTTTACGGCACGATGAGTTTTGCCGAGACGATTGGCCGGACGATCCGTGAGGCACGGGCACAGCATATCGATGTCATCAAAGCGCTGCGTGACATCACTAAGGGTTACGTCGTATTTCATGGCAAGCTGACCGATGTCCAGCGCAAGACCGTCGCGGGTTTCGCGCGGGGAGAGGCGATTCTTGAAGGGATTGCCGAGAACGCGGGCAGCATCATGAAAATCCAGTTCCAGAATGAAAACCTGATGGCCGAGAAAGACGGCAAAATTATCGTGAGTGTGCCCGACCTGATCACGATGGTCGAGGAAGACACGGGCGAACCGATCACGACCGAGCAGCTGCGTTACGGCTTCCGCGTGATGGTGCTGGCGATGCCTGCCCACCGTCACTGGCGAAGTGAGAAGGCGCTGGCTGTGGTCGGGCCGCGCTACTTCGGCTATGACGTGGATTATGTCCCGGTGGAGCAGCGGTTCCAGTAAGGAGTCGCCATTTAGCAGTCGCCAGTCATCAGTCAATACAGATGCGAGAAGGGGTGCGAAAGCGCTCCTTTTTGTTTTCAGTCAAGACTCTGTCGATTGATCCAAGGTTTGGGCCATCGCCCAAGCAAAGCGGGCTGCGCTCTCCAACGGTACGGGATCAATGTTCGCCAGCGTGTCACTTCTCTGATGCCAGTTGGCGGGGAAACCGTCCGACGCGAGGCCAACCAAACAGATGGCGTTGAAGCCGCGCCGACGCAGGGTCGCGACTTCGTCCAAAATAAGCACTTCGCGGCCTGTGACGTTTAGTTCGGGGTGAGTAGAAGCCGTCTGCTGAGCGAGCGCCAAACTGGCGGGGTCAGGAGAGTAAGCTGTGCCGAAAACCAAGCCTGACTGTCGTAGGGCGAAGTGAACCAACCCACTGCCCACCATTTCAAAGTCGATAAACTGGGCATTACGAAGCTGATCACCATAGCGATCCAGCAGCGTGTTTAACCCTTGATGCGTGACTTCTTCCTCCCCAGTGAAAGCCAACCATACTTCTGTATTTTTCAAGGGGGTTTCCTGCGCTTGGCGTCCAACTTCGAGGACGCAGGCCACCGCGCTTCCATTATCGTTCGCGCCATCCACATAGGCTCCGGTTTCATCCATTAGAAACGAAACCAGACCGAAAGCGATGACTGCCAGCGTGACTAGAATCAGCCAAGTCCAGTTGAGAAGCACGGCAAGCGCAGCGAGGAGCATACTGATCAGGAGGAGAGTGGTTGATGGGATCATCCAGCGCTTCATGGTTGGGCTGAAGTTCATGCGGTGTTTGTTGGAGTCCACATGACCGATGAGCACCACCCGTTTTCGGACGTTTTCGCGGGCGGGAATGCGTGCCAGTAAAGTAGCACTGGGATGTTTGGGATAGAGCGGCCACAGGAAGTGGGCATTCAACTGTCCGCGCAGGGTCAGCCAGAACTGGCAAGCCGCGAAGAGAATGAGCGCGCCACGGATCAGTGGATGAACAGGCAGCAGGGCGCCGATCAAGGCAATCACTGTCGGGATGATTGTGCCGTAGCCCCATGTGTCGAGGGTGGCAAAAGGCAGGGACTCGATGTGGGTGATGCCGGAGTCGCGCAGCAGTTTTTCGAGGGTGGCACGCGCTTGGGCTTCGGCGGAATGTCCGGCGGGGCGTGGGACGGACGCGATTTGGCGAATGACTGATTTGAGGGCGGTTCCTGAGAGACTCATTGTTCCTCCGATGGGGGCAGGTGACGGATGCTCTCTTTCATTGTAAGGAGTTGTGAGACCGGACGAGACACGATCTCTCGGTGACAAAGATCACCCCTTGTGACTTTTAGCGCCATAAATGTTCAAAATGTTGCA
>JBGAGF010000028.1:0-86678 GCA_044226855.1 Aggregatilineales bacterium | reverse complement strand
CAAGCTATCTTTGAATACATTCAAGTTTGGTACAACCGTCAGCGGCGGCATTCGGCTCTCGGCTATCTCAGCCCTTGTGCCTTTGAGCAGCTTGCTATCTTCTGACACTTTGTGTGTCCGTTAAATCGGGGTAAGGCCAATGCTAAAGGCACATAGTCTCAAATAAACATGGCGCAAATTTTTATGCTGTTTGGCTAAAATCCGAACCACTCAAGAATATTATCTTTGCAAACTTAATAAACCTAGGCGAGGGAAAACCAGTGACGAACGATGGCCAGCAAACTCCTGAGGCTGAAAACACTGCCCGCAGGGCGATCGAAGTCGATCCACATAGTTCCATTGCTTATTATAACCTTGGTTCTCTGCTGGCTCGAGATAATCTTCGTGCCAGCGAGGCTGAATCTGCCTATCGCCAAGCCATCGAGCTTGAACCAAATAACGCACGGTACATCTACCGCTTAAGCCTATTGTTGCATGAGAAATTGGATCGTTTAGAAGAGGCCGATAGTCTCTATCGTCGGGCAATTGAGCTTGTACCAGACGATCCATTTTACTACGGTGGACTGATTAGTTTACTTGTTCAACAATCTCGACGCTCTGAGGCGTTAGAGTTTAGTATTAAGATGAGGGCGCTGCTTATTGCCAAAGAGAACTGGTATGGCCTAGCAACCCTTGATGCCATTTTGGGAAATGTTGAGTCGGCATTGGAAAATCTAAGGCAGGCCGCCCTTAAAGAAGCTTTTGATCGTCAATGGGCACAAATTGATCCTGATCTGGCATCAATTCGGCATGATGAACGATTTCTTGAGATCGTCGGTAGTTTATAGGGTCGTAAATGCCACGTTCGCTACTGACGTGGGTATCTTGACAAAATGTGATAGATAAATAGGCTCTTATTCTTAGTCTCACTCATATCACCTTTGTCTTCAACCGTTACATGATATTCATCCAGTGGTCATCCAAACTGCCTTATAAGCGGAGCACGTGCCTGAATTTTAGGGAAATCGTAGTGCGATAGTTCACTCTAGCCCCCCACATCAAGCTGAACAGTGATCTCGTCGCCTTCGTCGAGGCCTTCGGCTTTGCGGACAACGGCTTTGATCGGCACGAGGTATAGGCCGTCTTTGGGGAAGAGGGAGGTGGTAAAGGTGGTATCACCGATGTGTACCGTGACCGGAATGACGCCCCAGCCATAAGTCACCATGTTGGAGATGTCTTTGATGGCGTCACTTTCCGCCTGCGGAATGGGCACGAAGAAGAAGGGTGACGGGCCACGCCAGAAGATGATTTTGCCCGTGAACTCGATGTTCATGGATACATCAAAGCCCTGATCGTTATTCTTGGACGGCATCTTCTGAATCTCCGCTGGTCTGAAACAGGTGTGCTAATGGGATTATATGCGGAATAGGGTAAAAGTCAAAAGGCGGCGCTATTCGTCCCAGCCACCTTTGACGCGCCGGAGTTTTTTCTTCTCACCATGTTTGGATTTATCCTCGCGGCGCTGACGCTTTTGACCCATCGGCACATTGGTTTTTAAGTGGATTTTGGGGCGGATTTCGGCACGGCGCATCAAGTCGGCGAGTTGTTCAAGAGCGTCGTCACGATTCTGTGCCTGCGTGCGGAAACGGCGGGCGATAATCACGAGGATGCCCTCTTTTGTCATCCGGCTGCCTGCGATCTGCATGAGGCGATCTTTGACGTGCTGCGGCAGCGAGGGCGAATGCGCCACATCAAAGCGGAGCTGTACCGCTGTGCTTACTTTGTTGACGTTCTGACCGCCGGGGCCTTCGGCGCGGACAAAGCTTTCTTGAATTTCACGCTCATCGATGGCCAGCGTGGGGGTAATCTGGATCATGAAGGGTACTCGTCTGGTTCAACACTGACTTATTTGTAGATGCCCTTAGCCAAAATGCCAAGCCCGTATCGACCTATTTTCGTTCAAATCCTCACCCCCTGCCCCCTCTCCATTTCATAGCAGAGGGGGAACAAAGAGCAAAAGAAGCAGTTTGTTAAAAGTGTCGTTAATGGATACCAGTAGACACGGGAATGGTTGGTGAAGTGCTGCGGCCTGCGCTAAGATGATGCCTTATTTACAGGCATGTTTGAAGGACAGACGAGATGAAGATCGCACTCATCGGCTTTGGCGTGGTTGGTCAAGGTCTGCTGGAAATCATCCGCGACAAGGGCACAGAACTCCACGCACAGCAGGGCTTCGATGCCCAGATCGTGGCCGTCGCCACCCGCAGCAAAGGCACACTGTATCATCCGGCGGGATTGGATATCCCCAAACTGCTGGCAGCGGCACAGGCAGGCAGCTTCAAGCAGTATCCGGATACGGCGGGGTTGGAACGCAATCAGGACATTCTGACGCTCATTAGAAGCTGCAACGCCGATGTAATGGTCGAATGCAGCAACACCGATTTGCAAACCGGACAGCCCGCGATTGATTACTGCTACGCGGCCTTTGACAGCGGCAAGCATGTGGTGCTGGCCAATAAAGGACCGGTAGCGGTGGCTTACGATGAGCTGGTGGCTCGGGCAGACAAAGCCGGAAAGCTGCTGCGCTTCGAGGCGACTGTCATGGCGGGTACACCGTCGATCCGGCTGGCGATGCAAGCGCTGGCAGGCTGCACCATCGGGGAAGCGCGCGGCATCCTTAACGGCACGACCAATTACATTCTGACGCAGATGGAAGGTGGCATGAGCTACGCCGACGCCTTGAAACAAGCGCAGCAGTTGGGTTATGCCGAGGCTGATCCGGCGGGGGATGTCGAAGGCTGGGACGCGGCAGGCAAGGCGATCATTCTGGCGCGGGCGCTGTTCAACAGCCCGATTACCTTCAAGGATATGGAGGTCAAGGGCATCACCGGCATCACCGCTGAGGATGTGAAAGCGGCAGCCGCAGCCGGAGAAAAATGGAAATTGGTGGCGCGGGTGACTGCCGAAGGAGGCAGCGTCCAGCCAATGCGCGTCAAACTCAGCAATCCGCTGGCAGCGGTTTCGGGCGCGACCAACGCCATCACCTATTCAACTGATTTGTTGGGTGATATCACGCTGGTGGGCGCGGGGGCAGGACGTTTGCAAACAGGCTTCGGGTTGCTATCCGATTTGCTCGATATTGCGCGATCTACGGCGGGTTGAATACAAACGAAATAATGATTCAGGAAAAAGGGGATAGATGATGAGCAAAACCGAGATTGATCCATTAGACGCCTTGATCGCCGCACCGGAGCATCACCGCTTGATCCTCGAAAACGACAAGGTGCGGGTGGTCGAAACGTTGATTCCGGCGGGCGAACGCACCGCGATTCATACGCACCAATGGGCGGGCGTGCTGCATGTCAAAAGTTGGAGCGACTTTGTACGGCGGGATGATCAGGACAATGTACTGGTCGATACCCGTACCAACGAGGCGCTGCGAAACCCCGCCGAAGTGATCTGGGGGCCAGCGCTGCCGCCGCATTCACTGGAAAACGTGGGCAATCAAACCCTGCGGATTATCGCGGTGGAGTTGAAGGAATAAGGTTTCAAAAACGGCATGCACTTTCAACGAGCGAACACCATCCTCTACTGTCAGAAATGGGCGGAGACAGTCGCTTTTTACCGCGATGTGTTTGCGTTTCGCATCAGCCACCAGACGGATTGGTTCGTAGAATTTGAAGTGACGGCACCAGTGGCGTATCTGAGTATTGCCGATGAGCGGCGGGCGAGCGTTAAGAGCGTCGGCGGGCAGGGAATCACGTTGTCATGGCAGGTAGACGATTTGCAGGCGATTTACCAAACGCTGGCTGGGCATGGCGTGGAACTCAGCCCCATTCGCGAAAAATGGGGCGCGTCATTGTGTTATGGGCATGATCCGGAAGGCCACCGGATTGAGTTGTGGCAGCCCTTGAAGTGAGCGTCAGCCGAGCCTATAGCCAAGGGCGATGATCAGGAGAAAGAGCAGGCCATAAGCGATCTCTTGCATGCCGATGATCTTGGGCGGGCGTGATTTGCGGAACGATGACAGGCCGACGGCTGCACGTACCATCAGAACGCCAATTGCGACTGGTGCTGTCCAGCGCGTGAGTCCCACGAGCGCAGTGACGATCAAGAGGCTGATGGCGGCAACGTGAGCCGCTATCGCTAAGCTGACACCTGCCGATTTTTCCCGTTCGAGGCGCAGGCGGGCGCGTACATATAACACTGCGGTAACAGCCTTGGCTGATAGCACCAGCCACAAGCCGAGCGCGGGCAGCAGCGACCATCCCTGCATCATGACAATCGAGGAGGCGAATGCACCTGTCGCCAGCGTTCCGGCGATTTCGGCGGTGGCGCTGCGGCTTTGGCTGCGCAGATCGTATGTCAACTGAAGCAGAAACAGGGGCAGCGCGAAGATTAGCGGCAAAAGCGGATTGAGCGAACGCGTGATGATAAGCGTCGCAAGAAAGGCAATGGCTGCCACCGAGCCATAAATCAGGACAAATCGGCGGGCGGCATTTGTACGCGGGACGATGCGCTGACTGCGAATGTCCTTGACGTAGAGTTTGAGCGGCTGTCGCAGCAGAAACGCGGCTAAGGCGGCGACGGTGAGTGCCAAGCCACCCGGACTTGGCGCGAGTATTAAGCCTAACAGTAAGGGTTCGATGACAAAGGCCCAACCGCCGTGTTCGGTGGGCAAGGCGACTGATCGCCAACGGACAGCGGGTGTACGGTTTTGAAGCGCTTCCAAAGGGGTTATCTCATGTTACGTGGTCAATGTGATTCTATGTTACCACGTGTGATGGGATGTGGTGGGGTTTTTGATTGAAATTCTCACCCCCAGCCACTCTCCATTGCATGGCAGAGGGGAGAAGGAATCATGCAGGGGCAAGCCACCGGCTTGCCCGTTTTGTCTAGCCGGGCGTCGGTTGGATGACCAGCGGCGTATTCGGCTGATGAGGCAGACGCGGCGGGACATAAGCCGTATTTTCGATCATCATTTCCACGCCGTATCCCGCGCAGTCTTCATCCGGCAGGTAGTTAGGGATGATGTGCATCGGTTTGAAGCCCATCTTGATCTGCTTGGACAGATTATTGTCGAAGCGGCGTCCGGCGATCACATCCGCAACGTAGTCCTTGACCGGAACCGTATCCGCCACTTTGTGGAAGCTGATGATGGCGCTGCCCGCGACCAAGCCGCGTAAATTCAAGCGGTGCATGGTTTCGAGGCGAGCGTTGGTCAACTGCTTGCCGATGCCCTTGCCCTGATAGTCGGGATGAACCGCCGACTCCACGCCATACAGCCATTCACCCTGCGGTGCGTGAGTGGTCAGCCAACCGTTACCGATCAGTTCCCACCATGAGGCGAGCATCGGCTGGTGCGGGTTGAAGTGCACACGCATACTCACGGTCAGACCCACGACGGTATCCGTGTTCGTATCGACGGCAATGAACTGGCCTTCGGGGAAAATAGCTATGTGGTTGCGGAACTGGGCCGCTGTAAAGACTTCGTTTTCGGGAATCTGGGGATCGAGCTTGTAGACGGTCGCCATCAGATGTTCCAGTTGTTCAGCGTAGCCGTCGCTGCTGGAGACGATCTGAATGGCGTTTGTACTGGCAGGCTCTTCTTGGCTTAACATGATCGGGTTTCCTTATTTGAAATCCTCACCCCTACACCCCTCTCCATCTCATGGCAGAGGGGAATAAGAGGTCGGTTGTAAATGTCGTGATTGGTTCATTCCGTCGGTTCTTATTTGAGCAGCGCGGCGGTATACGGCATCAATGACGCTGGTGTCGGGCGCAGCACAGGGCCGCGCATGGGCACAGCAGGATAGATACGGCGCTGCGGACGATATTCGGGGTTATCCCAAACGATCTCCACGCCATAGCCGCCGCAATTTTGCTCGTTTGTATAATTCGGGATGAGGCCGTGAACCTTAAAGCCCTTCCGAAGTTGTTTGCTCAGGTTAGTATCGAAACGCGTTCCGGCGACCACTTCTTCAATATATTGTTCAATCGAAATGTGGTCAGCGACTTTGCCGTAATCAATCGGCAGACTACCCGCGGCAAGACCACGCAAATTGAGTTTGCGAATTACATCATAGCGAGCGTCAATCAGTTGGCCGCCGACACCTTGGCTGCGATAGTCATGGAGGACAACCGAGTCAACTCCATACAGCCATTCGCCGTTTGCGTCATGAGTCGTCAGTCAGCCGTCGTTGGTTAACTCCGCCCACGACTTGGCTGCGTCATGTGCGTCAAGGTTCACACGCATACTGACCGTCAGACCCACCACGCGGTTGGTCATCTTGTCCAGCGCAATGAACTGTCCTGCGGGGAAAATCGCGAGGTGCTGGCGGAACTTCTCCGCCGTGAGGGCTTCGGGATCCACTTCAGATGCGTTGGCATCCAGTGAATAACCGTAAGCAAGTTGGTGGCACAATTCCATCTGCCCTAGATAGCTACTTGAACTCGGGACAACAGCAATTTGGGTGTCCCGGTTCTGTCTGGGCCGAGTGAGCGTTGTGCTGCTAAGGTTGGCGTCCATATGATCCTCTTTCGATAAAAAATACGATAAGCCTGACGCATTTACGCGTGAACAGGCTGCTCTACGCAAGGCGCGCATAAACATCGGCGAATGGAATGATCGGCCTCTTGAACAGGCAGCACAAACCAACCGTCATGCGGTAATAGGTTATTTCAGTTTTGAACCATGCGAGGGTAAACAGTCCGAAACTGCGGACTAACAGTCAGGTCGGAGCCAAACTACCTTCAATGGATTCTGCGAGGGCAGACATAAAATACCTTTACTTCCATACGCGAAGTGCGTACAACAAAAACACTATAACATGCCTTTTTAGGGCTGTCTAGTAGGTTCAAGGTCGATTCTTAGGGGTTTCTTACGGGAAGTCCCACTTTAATCAGTGAATCATCATGACAACTGGAGCGATCAATATCCAGCAGAGTTTGGCAAGGTCTTCACTGAATAGTCCTATTCCGATTGACAACAGAAAGATCAGTGGAACCACCACTTGCCGGAGCGTATCGCGACGAATCTCGTGTGCGGTCATGGCAGGATCAATCAAGCGGTGGTTGCGTGATGCGTAAACCCAGACTCCGGTTGAGATAAAACCGGTCATAGTCATAATCAAGGCATAAAAAATGGTGCCCACTTGATTGCCATGTTCGCTGATGATGGCAGTCGGGAAGGGAATAAACGCGATAAACATCAACAACAGCAGATTTAAGGTAATCAGCCGTGCATCATAGCGCTGGATGAACTTGAAGCGGCGGTGATGGCCGAGCCAGAAGGCTCCGATGATCAAGAAGCTCAGGACATAGCCCAGATACTTGGGCCATAACCCGAGCAGTTGGCTAAGCAGTTCCTCATTTGACAACTGCGCCTGTTCGGCAGGCAGCCGGATTTCCAATACGAGCAGTGTGACCGCAATCGAGAAGATGGCGTCGCTGAAAAAGACAATGCGTTCCAAACCGACGTGGTCTTGCTCAACTTTAGAGGGTACGGAAGATTTATTTTTTCGTGTGGACATAGCCATAGGTCCGTCTATTTACAGGTGGGGTAACAGATACCACCAACCCGGATGTTCAACAGGTGATAGAGATCACTTTTGGAACAGCATATCGTTATCAGGCATGTGCAAATCGAAGTCGAGACAAATCCAAAGTGACACTCCCAAACGTTCTAGATGGATAGGAGGACAGTGGCATAAAAGTGTGTGGCGACATTGATGTAGATGATCGGCGAAATATGTTTTATCCCAAAGAGGGACTGTCTTCCTATATGTAAACATTTGAGTTCAGGAAGAGCAATCAAGGGAGAACTGCCGAATAATTTTTGCAGATTTCTGCAAATTTAGGGCGAATTTCCAAAATAGATAGGCTGGTTGTCCTAATCGTTTGAACGAAAAGTCGCTTATATTATCTGTTTAAGAACGCCGTAAGTGGTATGGCGTCGGGTGCAAAGAACTGCAAGACAGCTAGATTAGAAAATGGATTACTGACTACCTTACAAAACGCTTGCGCCTCTTTCAACTGCACCGTTATTGAGCGAGATAAAGAATGTAAGTCTAAAACCCTTTCTGAAAGCTTTATGTAAGCATCTTCCCTTTATAAATAGGCCAAGTGTTAGTGAACGGACGTCACGGAGGCAATGAGCATGATGGAGATGGTAGAAGAAAGACAGGAATTGAGCGAAAACGAGATTCACACTCGTGTTGAGCGAATCCTCCAAATCGTGCAGGAAAATATGAGTACACCGGTTATTCAGGTGTATAAGGAAAAACTGAATGCGACGCTTGATCTGAAAGCCCTGCGAGAGATGGTCGAGGCGATTGATCCCGCGATCCCGACCGGGGACTTGGATGTGAACGCTTTAATCGACCAATTGGATTTGAACGCATGGCTGAGTTTGATCTTAGGCCGCTGGGGACTGTTCGAGCCGATCCTGAAAAACACGGGGCGCAGCGGCATACAAATCCTCAAAGATGTTTACAGCCAATACGCCAATGATGTACAGATTAATTCCATTCGGGATGCCCGAAATGTCGCCTTATCAGCCCACGAACTGCTGACCGAGTTTCACTGCAAAGACGGTGCGGTCAAGGTTGGAATTCTGCGGGACGAACTGCTGGGATTGGCTTCTCACTCCGATTATCGCAGCCTGCCCGCTCCACATGAGGATGAAACACCTGAAATACCAACGATGCCTGCAATACATAACAAATGGTTGGGGGTGCATGACGTGAAAGATAAGGCGGCTAAACCGGACGGAGAAGTACAAGACGACAAAGGCAATGCGGTTCGCATCGACCGCAAACGCACTAAGCTGATTAAGCCGCCGAGTGACCTGACGTTCTTGAAATTGGAAATCGTCGGGAAAGATGGTTCGGCTTCGGCACAGACGATTGACATCAAGAAGCCCAGCTTGATTATCGGGCGCAGCCAGATGGCCGACGTCGAAGTCACGGATCCGCTGGTTTCCCGTATTCACTTGATGATTACAGGGACGACCCCGATTGACATTAAGGTGACCGATCTCAACAGTTCCAACGGCACCTGCCTTGACGGTGTTCCGCTGAAGCCCAACGAACCGGCTTATTGGGATGTGGGCAAGCCGATAGTGATCGGTGATACGTGGATGATTTTGCGCCAGACCACTTAAATTATTCAACAAGTTATCGTTGGGCGAACGGGATGGTTCGCCCCGGTTCTTGCCTGCGATCCGTACTTTGATTACGATGTGCGGATGATGTTCAACCGCTTTTCTCCCCATACACGCGCTGTTGCTCAAGCCGTCTTTGTGACGTTTCTGTGGGCAACCTCGTGGGTGCTGATTAAGTTTGGTCTCAAAGATATACCGCCGCTGACTTTTGCCGGTTTACGCTACACCTTGGCATTTGTCTGTCTATGCCTGCCTGTGTTGGGTTCGTCAAATCGTCGCGCTCAACTGCGCGGGCTGCATAGTCGCGATTGGCTGCAACTGATGGTGCTGGGATTGGTTTTCATCGCCATCACCCAAGGGGCACAGTTCATCGCGCTGTCCTATTTGCCTGCCACAACCCTCAGTTTGCTGCTCAACATGAGCGCCGTTGTGGTGGCGCTGCTCGGAACGTTTATGCTGTCGGAGCGATTGATCAGCCGCCAATGGGTCGGGATCGGCATCTTTTTGGTGGGAATTGCTCTGTACTTCTTTCCGGTGAATATTCCGACTGAGGAACGCTGGGGATTGTTGGCCGCAGCCGTGGCGGTCTTTGCGAACGCGCTGTCCTCTATTCTGGGACGGCACATCAACCGGAGCGCGCATATTAATCCGCTGGTCGTGACGTTTGTGAGTATTGGAGTTGGCGGGGCCGCCCTGCTGGTTGTCGGCTTGGCGCAGTCGGGTTTCCCTCAGCTTACACTCGTGAATTGGGTCATTATCACGTGGCTGGCAGCGGTCAATACGGCCTTCGCCTTTACGCTCTGGAACCACACGCTGCGCTCACTGTCAGCCGTCGAATCGAGCATCATCAACAACAGCATTACCATACAGATTGCGCTGCTGGCGTGGATCTTCTTGGGCGAACGAATATCACTACGCGCGGTGCTGGGGCTGCTTTTAGTGGCGATGGGAGTGCTGCTGGTGCAGTTCAAAGGCACCCTGTTCAAACGGGCAGGGACGGCCGAGGAAAGTGATAGATAAGGCACAGCATTCAATGTAATGTAATGAAAAGCTTGTTTATATCGTCTAAGAAGTAATGGAAACAAACCTCGTCCTTCTGCGTATTATCCTCTAGAAGCGTTCTTCTCACTTGAACTTTATAAACAAATGTTCTACAATTGAGCTATAAAACAACATTTGTGGTATGATTTTCACTGTGGAGAAATGTCGGTAATAGCTGTTCAGCCCTCACAGTAATGTGCAGGTAAGGGAGCGGAAGTGTTCATTACTTCTGTGTATCCCACTAGTTTGTTCCCAGATTGTTGATTAAGTTTTGAACAGGTGAGCCACTATGCGATACGTAGGCGGCGATTACGACCAATTTGACGACGATGACGAAGAAGAGATCGACGATGATGACGATCAGAGTGATGACGATGAAGAAGGTGGTTCTTCATCCTCTTCTTCACGCGTAAATCCGTTTAGCAGTTCGAGCAGCGGTTTCAACCGGCCAACAACGGGTTTGCCGGGGGCAGGTGCGCGTACCAGTCCGGTTCCCGGCAGCGGGAGTTCTACCCCTGCGCGTCCAGCGGCCAGTGGTTCGAGCATCGGCGGCAACCGCCCCACATCTCCAACAAGTCCAACCCCATCCAGCGGTTCATCTCCATTCGGTGGCAGCCGTCCAGCAGGCAGCAGCCCAACTTCACCCGGTGGCAGTTCGGGGAGTACAGGCAGCGGCTTTGGCGGCGCAAACCGTCCGGCAGGCAGCAGCGGTTCATCACCGTTTGGTGGATCAAGCAGCGGCTCCAGCAGTTCCGGCGGCTCATCCCCCTTTGGTGGCAGCCGTCCGGCAGGCAGCAGCCCAAGCTCACCGGGAGGCTCTGCTAGTTCAGGCAGTTCATCCACGCCTAACCGTCCTTCCACTGGAAGCTCACCCTTCGGCGGTGGGTCAAGCGGAAGCAGCAGTTCAGGCGGTTCAGGAAGCTCCGGCGGTGGATTCGGTGCAAGCCGTCCCGCCAGCAGTACACCATCTGGCAGTGCCACCAGCGCTCCAGCGAAACCGGCCAGCAGCCCTACCAAACCGGAAGAAAAGAAATCCGGCGGCATGTTAGGTGGCATCACAGGGCGTTTCGGTGGCGGTGGTGACAAAGATAATAAAGACAAGCCTGCAACACCCAAAGCCAGCAGCGGCGAAAAAAGCAGTCCGTTAGGCGGCATTACCAGCGGCCTCGGCGGCCTGACATCACGTTTTGGTGGCGGCGCAAAGGCCAGCGGTGACAAACCCGCGACACCGAAGAGCAGCACCGAGAAATCTGGCGGTTTGCTCGGCGGGATTACCGGACGGTTTGGCGGTGGCGCTAAGGCTGATGACAAGAAACCTGCTTCCAGCAGCTCGTCGTCATTTGGTGGCACACGGGCCACTGGAACGACCTCTGCAGTTGGCGGGGCAAAACCGGCTACACCGAGCACAGGCGGTTCATCGCCGTTTGGACGGCTGGGCGGCAACTCGGCACCCGGCGCAGCCAAACCCGCGACAACCAAGGCCAGCACAGGTGCGAGCACCGGTCTTGGTCGCTTCATGCCCTCATTCTTACGTGGTGATGCAGGAGCAAAACCCGCGCCGAAAACTCGTACCAGCAAAGCGCCGACCTTGGATCAAGGTGAGGGCTTATCGCTGGATACCAAGCTTGATATTCTGGGTGTGGCCCTGCTGTTGGGTTCGCTGGCGCTGATCTTCAGCCGCTTGTCCCCGACAGAAGGCAAGCTGACACAAGCCATCAACGGATTCTTGATTGATTTGGCCGGCTGGGGATCGATTGCCATTCCGGTTGCCATGTTGATGATTGGCGTATGGCTGATTGCCCGACACTTCGGCGAGAACGCGCCGGTTGTCCCCACCAAACGGATCATCGGTGTGACGATTCTCTACATCGGCGTTTTGACGTTAATGAGCTATATCGACACCTTCAACTTTGTTGGGTCACGCGCGGTGCATAATTTCTCTGAACTGAGCATGCAGATGCAGGTGTCGCTCAACTACCGGACAGGCGGCGGCCTCATCGGCTGGAACATCTATTACTTCTTGGTGTCCAACGTCACCGAAGCGGGCGGATTTTTCATGATCTTGCTGATCTTGATTATCGGCTCAATGTTCACGTTGGATATTGGCGCGGCTGAACTGGCGATGATTGTCATCAGCAACGTGCGCGGTTTCCGGGATGCCCGCCAGCGTCGTGCCCAACAACGGCAGGCAGCGGCGGCTGCTTCACTGGAACAACTGACAGCCCAAGCGGCATCAGCGCCCGCCGTAACTGTAGCGAAAGAATCCGTGCCCGCGCTGCCTGCTGCGCCAGTCGCGACCTTACCAGCGGCGGCTGAAGCGGCAGCCTTACCGGCAGGTGAACCGGTTCGTGCGGAACGTCCGATTGCCATCACCATTGGCGGCAAGAAAGAAATGGGGAGCTTCGGCGGACCCGAATTGGTGCCCGTCGAACGGCAAGCGGCGGCCGCGCCTGCCGCGAAACCGGCTGCTCCTGCTCCGGCGGGTGGCATCGCTGGACGCTTTGGCAGTATGATCCCCGGACGTAAGCCCGCCGAAACGACACCAGCACCCGCTAAGGCGGAAGCCGCGCCGGATGCATCTGGTAAACCTTCGATTGCGACAACGGCAGCCGCAGCCACGGCAGGTGCGGTAGCCGGAGGTTTTGGCCGTCTGTTTAATCGTGGTGCAAAGGATGACAGCGGCAAGCCTGCTGATAAACCAGCGGACAAAGCGGCTGCACCGGTAAGCACACCTGCTCTAAGTGCAAGCGCTGCATCTGCGACACCGAGCACTGCTCAACCTGCATCTGCGACGATGAATGCAGCATCCTCTACAACGGCCAGCGCTGCGCCTGCGCCATTACGTTCACCGGTGCCGCCTCCAAGCGCCTCGCCAATTGGTTCGGCACCATCAACTAGGCAAGAACCGCCTGCCCGTTTGGGTGACTTGATGAAATCCGGAGGCGCTGCGGGTTCTCCTGCTTCTTCGCCGTCATCTCCATCGGGGAGTTCGGCTTTTAGTCCATCCGCGCCACCATCGCGGCCTGCATTCGGTGGAACTAGCGGCTCAAATACGCCCGTCGTGCCACCAGCCGCTCGGCCATTAGGCGGCGAAGCACCCAAACCATTCGGAGCACCAAGCACCTCAACGCCTTCGAGTGCGGCTCCGGCATCGTCGATCAAGTCACCGGTGCCTGCGCCGTCAGCACCGACACCCTATAAGTCACCCTTCGCCAAACCAGAAGATGAACTGGACGATTTGGATGATGAGATCGAGGATGACGAACTGGATGCGGCAGAGGACAGCGAAGAAATTGCCAAGCTGCCACCCGCTCAGCCCAAGGGCTTGGGCGAACCGGCACCTCGCAATCAGACCAGCCGCTTTGGTGTGACGACCTTCGGCAGCAGCAAACCGGCTGATTCGCAGGCGACAGGCAGCGACCGCATGGGACGCCTGAATGAAATTCGGCAGGGTGGTACACCTGTACCCGCGTCATCGACTGCCAAGCCCGATGGACAACCGGCGAACAAGCCTGCCACACCCATTAACCAGCCCGCTGCGGCCTCTGCTGCATCGGTGACGTCACCTGCTGCACCCGTGACGAGCAGTCCTTTCGGGAAGCCGACCACACCGCCTGCTTCGCCATCGAGCAACCCCTTTGGCAAACCGAGTACGCCGATCACATCTCCATCAGCATCACCTGCTGCGCCTGCCGGAGAGACCAAAGCGCCGCAGCCAGCCAGCCCGTTCTGGAAGGATACGCCAGCGGCCTCGGCGACACCGGTTGCATCAGCCAGCGCGGCAGTACCCGCCAAAGCCTACGAGCCGGAAAAATCCGAAGCGCCCCGCGAGAAGGTCATGCCTGCTGCGCCATCCTTTGGCAAGCCCCCTGATCCTGCGGGTGTAACGATCAATCCCGGTGGTCGGGATGGCATGGCGAGCGCTGCTCTGACAAGTCCACCTCCACCGCCTGCACATACCGCCGCTGCCGCCGTGCCGGATGCCACACCGATTGGCCGCTCGGCGGAAATCCCGCTGCGCCAGCCGGGAGTGGGCACGATGGCTCCGACGAACGTGCCGCGTAAGCGTAAAGAGTGGCGCATGCCCAGCATCTCCCAAGTGTTGATGCCCGGTTCTGAAAATGACTTTGACCGCGCCGAACTGCTGCGCCGTGCCAAGACCATCGAGGAAACCCTGCAAAGCTTCGGCGCGCCCGGTAAAGTCGTTGAAGTGAATACCGGCCCTGTAATTACACAGTTCGGTGTCGAGCCGGATTATCTGGTGACGCGCAGCGGCAAGAAGAACCGCGTCAAGGTCGGCGCGATTGCCCAGTTGGATAAAGACTTGCAGTTGGCATTGGGCGCGAAGTCCATCCGTATCGAAGCACCTGTACCCGGTAAGGGCTACGTGGGTATCGAAGTGCCGAATGACCAAGCCTCGCTGGTCAGCCTGCGTGACGTGATGGAGTCGGATCAGTTCAAGAAGCTGTTCAATAAGTCACCGCTGGCGATTGCCCTTGGTCAAAGTGTGGACGGTACACCGATTTCAGCCGATCTCGGTTCGATGCCCCACTTGCTGATCGCCGGTACGACCGGTTCCGGTAAGTCGGTCTGCGTCAACGCCATCATCACCAGCTTGATCGCCATGAACCCACCGGACAAAGTCAAGTTCATCATGGTTGACCCGAAGCGCGTCGAATTGACCGGTTATAACGGCATTCCGCATCTGGTCGCGCCCGTTGTGGTTGAACTGGAACGTATCGTCGGCGTGCTCAAGTGGGTCACGCGGGAAATGGACGAACGCTATAAGAAGTTCAGCTTGGCAGGCGCACGTAACATCGAAGACTTCAACAAGCATCTCCAAGCCGACGCCGAACAGATGCCCTACATCGTCGTGATTATCGACGAATTAGCCGACTTGATGATGCTGGCACCGGACGAAACCGAACGCGTCATCACCCGTATCGCAGCGCTGGCCCGCGCCACCGGTATCCATCTGGTGATCGCCACGCAGCGTCCGTCAGTTGACGTTGTCACCGGTCTGATCAAAGCCAACTTCCCCGCCCGTATCGCCTTCGCGGTGGCGGGTGGTGTGGACAGCCGCGTTATTCTCGACCAACCCGGCGCTGAACGGCTGCTGGGTAAGGGCGATATGCTCTACATGAGCGGCGACGCACCGGCAGCGCTCCGTTTGCAGGGTGTGTACGTGTCCGATCAAGAAATCCAGAACATCACCCGTTATTGGAAGTCGCAGATCACGCCGGATGATGTGGCGGCGCGTCCCATCAGCGCTTTGGTGGTCGATAACACCGTGGTTGAACCGTCACGATCAGTGGTTGAGGGCAATGAGCGGTCACAGGCCCAGCAAGCCTTCTGGGATACCGATATGAAGTCCAGCGGCAGCGGCAACGGGAATGGCAGCGGTGGGGATGACGACGTGCCCGACGATCAAGAAGACGTGCTGTACGAAGAAGCCGTTGAAATGGTACGCCGGTTGGGCAAAGCCTCGGTGTCACTGCTTCAGCGCCGTCTGCGCATCGGTTACACGCGTTCGGCTCGTTTGATCGACCGCATGGAAGAAGAAGGCATCATCGGTCCGGCGGTGGAAGGGGCCAAGCCGCGCGAAGTGCTGCCGTTTAAGTAACAAGATGCCTATTGCATCACTTCGAACCGTAAGGGCAGGATTTTATCTTGCCCGCTTGTCAATCGCCCCCACAACCCACCTTTTTGCGCCTTTCCCGTATAGTTCCCTCCCTGTTACTACGGGGAGGGCTAGGGTGGGGTCGCCCCCAATCCCACCCTAACGCGAAAATCTACCCAACCTTACCCTCACAAAGCCGACCCGCTTTGCTCTTGCTGCGCCTCTCGCCTTCTAGTCGCGCAATACGAACGATGAGAGGCCGAACGAAAATGAAAGAGCCTGCGGTGTGCAGGCTCTTGAATACCCTTGCGATTAACGCTTTCTCAGTAGGTTGTCATATTCAGCGTGCGAACCAATCCAGAACCAAGCGATCAAGTCATCTTCCTCACGTCTACCGAGAGCGCGATAACTATCACCAATTCTCACCGAGTAGATGTGATCTCTGGGGATAACTTCCTTAAAATGCAGACTTGGGTGGTAAGGGTCTTTCTTGAACAACCGATAGGCTGCTGCTGCCTTTTGTCGTACATCTTTCGGCAGCGCTTTTAGCAGTTTACGAAAACGTGAACTGACTCCCGATTTCATTGCAAATCAGGATCGGTATCAGGGTCAAAGTCTTCAAGAGTTCCAGCTAGATATTCTTGGTGGGCTTCTTCAGCCATTTCCCGAAGTAAATCATGAGAGGTTGCAAATTGAGCATCCCATAGCTGATCGTGAATAATCGTGGGGATCGCACTTTCTAAGTCTTTAAGACCCTGCGCAGCAGCGAACGATTGTAAGAGTTTAAATTCTTCATCGGTCAGGTGAGCCGTAATTAGATGTTCCCGCACGGGTGTCGTCATCATACCTCCACGATATTGTCTGATACATATTGTAACACGTTTTGGCTTCACCCCAACCCTCACAACGCCGACCCATCTTGCCTTGCCTGCACCTCTCACTTTCTATTCGCGCTTTAAGAACGACTTGAGTTGGAGTGGATTAATCCCTGCCTTCAGGATATATCCGGTTGTCTACGGCCTCTATTATGCCGTTCATGTATAACCTTAGTTCTGAACATGCTTCAGAGGCGATTTCCCGCGATGCAGCAGACCGTTTTTCGTTGTGCCAAATAGTAGCAAATAGGTCTATCCAATCTATATACTCACGCACCATCTCAACGCTAATTGAGTTATCATCATTCTTCTTATAGTAAGTTAGAAGCTGATGCCATGCTTGCAGATACGTCTTAACTCCTTGTTTACTAAGATGCTCATGTTTATCATCCTCATACAGGTTATGTTGAGCACTCAGAATATCTTTTTCAAGAAAATGCCTGTCCATGTTCTTACTCCTAATTACTAGCGTACTAAGCTATAGCTCACCAAACATCAGAAGCGAACAAATTTCTAGCAAGAGCCAACAAGTTTACATAATGCCCCACTACCACCCAAAGGTACAGTTACTTCTGGTGCGAGTGCAGTCAAGCATAACCCGCCTCCTAATATAAGTGCCCATTTTAACAAATCTGAAGCTGCTATAGGTTGCGGTAAGGGGTCAGTTGGAAAATCAGGCATGGGCAAATTCGCATCAGGGTGTTCTTCCCTTGCTTTCATATATCTAGTAATAAACCATCTCAAGATAGTGTCCTCAGTAAGCTCTTTGATCTTTTCTTTCAATTCACATTCTGAGTAGTAAAGCACAAGTCCTGCTGTTGGCATTAATATCCAGTAGGCATCATTAATTTCTCCCAGCAGACCACCTGATAGTTCAGTCGGGTTTATTCTCACAGGGTCTTTCCCATGTGCAGGACTCAAACTTGTCGCAAGTTGCCACGTCATACCCATCCAATTGTAATCGTTTCCGGCAAAAGGACTCCCATCTCTTGAAGGATTCCAGCGGTCTTGCTTTGGCATTTTCCCAACTAAAGGCAACAATCCTCCTTGTACAAGTGTCAAGTTTTCCTTTACTTGTATGTAACCATCCGCTATGAATGAAAGAGAAAGTGGTTCAATCTCGTATATCATCGCAGCAATTCCACCCTTATGAATAGGGGGATAGGCTTGCAAGCTAAGTCCCTCAAAAGTAATCGCGTCAATTTTGCTAATACCGAATCTGCCGGGGAATTCTAATTGTGTGTTCCATAGACCTCCGTTGTTTTGTTCAATCCAGTATTCAATCCAAGCATGTGCGTATTTCGTTTTACATGAACCGTCACTTGGATTACGGCCTGTGTAACGATCTGTGGTATATAGATCATCTCTTTTGGATGAAGGGAAGGCCCAAAAGAACATTCCTGATGGGTCAGTTTCGTTCGGCACATTTCCCTCAACCCATGAGTATCCATTCAGGCTCATCGCCCGATCACGAATACCCTCAAACGGGTCTAAGCTGGCAAACACACCCAGCGCTGCACCATACCGTCTTGCCCTCAGATCAAGCAGCCCACTTCCATCCACCAACTCACCTGTAAACCCAAAACCCGTCTGGCTTGTGCCTGTCGCTCCGAACGGATTGCCATATGGGTCATAGTTGCGGCTTTCAAGCACACCAACACTGTTATCCAGCACCTCACGCACGTTGCCCAAGCCATCCTGTGCTATCCATTGCCAATTATCAGATGAGTCTTTCTGAGCATGGATACCACGCGGACTAAAGACATTGCGAATGACATTTGAACCTTTGGTTTCGCTTAGAACGACAGATAGACCCGGCTGAATATCCAGCAGATACTTGGTGACGGTGCTGCTCACCGTTTGCTGCACACGGCGGCCTTGACCGTCGTACTGGTACGATGCGCCGCCCATTGAGAGCAACCGATTGGCTCTATCCCATGTGTAGCTGTTCACGCCGTCACTGGTCATATTGCCGTTGTTGTCTTATTTCCTCCATCGCTTGCGGGGGAGGTGTCGCGTTAGCGACGGAGGGGGTTCCTGTGTAGGTGTAGTTGGTGAACAATAATCTCAAATTATTATATTCTAGGTTTATTTTCGGTTAACCCGACAAACCCTTTCCCAACCATCCACCAACCGCACACGCCATCCCGCTCCCTCAAAACCGTTAGCACCAAACCTCGCCAAGAGTTACCAAATGTTCTTCCAAAAGGTAACCCGTTGCGTCTCGCTCTGTTCTACAATAATCAACAGGATGTGTTGTAGAGATTTGCCGTCGGCAAACCCCTGCACCGTATCCACGCAACTTAACAATGCGCTGTCACCACACCAATCGTGCTGCTTTCGCCGCTTTTGCCGCATGTTCCGCTAATTGCAATTTGAACATCAACCTTGGTAAATTGGGCACAAAACCCACTTTTGCCATTGCCGACGCTTGTCGGTTGCCACTTTTGCCAGCGCGCTTTAGCGCCCTTTTTTATACTCAGGCAGAGGCTTGAGCCTCTGACGACTGATGACCGCCATCGCCGCCGCCACAAAAACGCAATTTGGCGACGCCGCCGACGCCGACAACGCCGCCACAAACTTCACATGTGAAATTGAAGAATCTGAAGAATTTTCCGACCGAAGGAAGTCCTTTAGGGCGAACATTCGGCACTTTGCTCCCTCAAATCCGCTGACAAACTGCCTATGGCTGATTCACAAACTGCATGTTCCGAATCAAAAGGCGATGAACCGTCGTCCACCGCCTTCGAGCTTGCAGCTTAAAATTTGAAACTTGTATCTTCCGGCTTATCCGTCAGTCAAAATCGCATCGACCGCGTTTGCCAGTTCGCGCAGGTTGCTGACCTTATACACGCCATCCGACACCTGTGCATACTGGTGCATGTCGCTGTCGCCGGTTCCCCACTGGCTGGGCGGCTCCGGACAGAACCACAGCACCCGCCGTGCGTGACGCTGCATATCCTGTGCGATGCCAATTTGCGGATTGTTGTAGTTGTTGCGCCCATCACCCAGCATGATGACCGTGGTCTTGCTGCCGACCTTGCCCATGTGGTCGCGCTGGAATGTTTTAAGGCCGTTACCCAAGTCGGTGCTGTAATAACCCGGTGGATTTTCCTCAAGCACCTGCATGACGGCTTCCTGCGGCTGCTTCTCTTCGAAGATCATACTGATGTCTACAATGTCGCTGATGAAGATGAAGCTGTCGGTCTTGGCAACCACATCCTGCAGCTCGTAGACCAGCGTCAGCAGGAATTCCGCGCAGTAACGCATCGATGTACTGATGTCGCAGATCAGCACCAAGCGCGGCTTGACGTGATGGGTATGAAATTTCATTTCAATTGGGACGCCGCCGTAGCGCATGTTGCGGCGCATCATCTTGCGCGGGTCCATCTCACCGGCATTGGCGCGTCTCTGTCGCAGTGAGGCTCGGCTGCGGAGGCGGGCAGCCAAGCGTCGAATTTCATCACGGATGGCATCGACTTCGTGCTGGCTCAACGCTGAGAAGGGCACATCCAGCAAATCAGGCTTCGGATCGGGTTCTTTATCAGCCAAACGTTCGGCCAAGTTCGCGCCGACATACTGCGAAATCTGGTCGGCTAAACCCTGTGCGTTTTCCTGAAGCTGCTGGCGCAGTTCTTCCAACGCCTCGTCGCTCATACCCATCGCTTCCAGTTCTTTGAGAAGCTGCTCGATCATATCCTGAAGCTGCTGCATCCCCGACTGGCGACCCATACGCCGTTCGAACCACGAGCGCTGGTACATCTCGCTGCCCTGATTCATACCAGCCTGTTCGCCCATCTGGTCAAGCTGATCTTGACTGAACGGACGCCCTTCCAGCATCTGCCGCAGCAAATCCTTGAGCGCTTCCATATTGCCCATCATCGATTGGAGCGCGTCCTGCAATTTCTGCTGATCTTCAGGTGAGAGATTATCGGGGATGTTGTTCAGCGGTGGTTGATTATTGCCGAAGAACAGAGGGAAGAAATATTCGAACGTGCCTTGATCACGGGATTCTTTGACCAGTGTCGCCCGCAGTGTCGAGCGGAAGGCGTCACGGTTGCCCGCGCCGACCGCGTCCACGCCGAACATGGCATCCTGACTTTCCGCCAGCGAAATACGCACGCCTGCCGCACGCATCGCCCGGATAAATTGCACCATACGTGTGTCCATATTGGGGATACCTCATCTAACCAAATCGGACGAAGGTTTTTAATGGCTGCTGATACTCATACTAACGTACTTGGGGACAAAACGAAAACTGGCTAAAGGGGCAGTATGCAAAGGGACGATTGGAAACCGTCCCCTATTGGATTGGCGCTTCAATCACCTGATAGTTGTGGCGCGGGCGTCGCCGCTTCCAACAACTGCACGTCTTGATCTTCTTGCAGCAACTGGGGATCAGGTGTGTGCAGGCCATACTCATCAAAGAATGCCCGCACTTCGATTGCGTTGATTTCGCCCTTTTCCAGTAATATCTCAACCAACCGTTCAACGATATGAGCATTGGAACGCAGCGCTTGGCGGCATTCGCTCAACTGCTTCTGGAATTCAGCTTCCATCGCCTCCTGCATTTCAGATGATGCATTGACTGAAACTTGAGCACCGAGTATGGTTTGCTGAATGCGCCCTACCGTCCCGCCTAACGGTCCAAGAATACCGGCCAGCGCCATCGCATTGAGAATATTTTTTACGTTGGTTAAGTGACGTTCAGCCATAATCGTTTGGTTGGCGACACCGCAGAATTCAATTTCCGCGGCCTTACCCGCTACCTGAACTTTCAGATTGCTTTCCATCTGCACTTTAGACCACATACCCTCAAAGGTGTCTTGTGCAGGGTAATGGGAAACGTGCCCGTACAATTGGCCTTGACGGATTATCGTGATGCGGGCAATACGGTGATGGGGCATAAAAAGCCGCAGCGCTACCGCATAACCGGCCTGATAATAGGCCAACCGCTTCTTGGCCTCCGGTGACATATGTTTAACCGGCGTGCGCATACCCATATGATGTTCGGGCTGCGCCAGTCGGAAATCGTCATAGGTCATGAAGGCGCGTCCAGCGAACAGGGCATAACGAAGTGACTCGTTCAAGAGATACTTGATGTCAGCCGGAGTATAGCCGGGTGTTTCGGTTGCCAGCACTGCCGGAATCATGCTGTCATCGTGTGCCATCTTCGTCAGATAATATTTGAAGATTTCGACACGCCCCTGCATATCCGGTGGATCAACCCGCAGCTTCTTATCGAAACGTCCGGGACGCAGCAGGGCCGGATCAAGCGAGGCGACACGGTTAGTCGCGCCAATGACCAGCACACGGCGTTCAGGCTTTGGAACTTTCCGGCGTAAGATGTACTTGTAGAAGCGGGCGCGCCATGTGGCACGCCATCCATGTTCGGCGCTGAAACCATCCATTTGCACCAGCAAAGTGCTGAGCAGACCCATTTCGCCGCCCATGCCTGCCAGTGGATTGCCGCCCGTCGTTTGTCCGCCCGTGCTGCTCACACCGCCGCGTGATCCGACCGTATCAATTTCATCCAAGAAAATGACGGCAGCGCCATACATCTTGGCCGCTTTCCGCGCCTTGCCGAACATGTTGATGACTTTCAGGGAGCTTGTTCCCATGAACATGCCCTGAAGAGAGGACGTATCCACATAATAGAATGGAACGCCTGCTTCGGTGCTAATAGCCTTCGCCAGCCAAGTTTTTCCGGTACCGGGCGGCCCTTCTAGCAAGACGCCGGTCAGTGGTTCGCCGCCTGCTTTTTCAAACGTACCGACACCACGCAGCAGCGTCACGACTTGCCGCGCTTGCTCCAACAGTTCCGGCTGCCCTTTATAGTCATCGAAGCTGACGCCTTCTGTACCGGGCATGATCTCATAAGTGCGCGACTTACTGAGGAACCAGAAGATCGCCACAAACTGCACCACAATGGTCAGCATAAAGACGCCCACCGATATGGTGACGCCCAGCACCGTCAGCAAAACGCGCATCACACTCGGAACGATCAGCCCCACCAAAAAAACAGCCAATACCGTTTTCCATATCCAACCGCTGCGCAAGAAACGGCTGATGCGGTTGGAAAGGGTATTATGACGGTCGACGAGGGTATCTTCGTCTTCCCAGTTCCACTGCCCTTTGGTGTTCACGTAGGGCTGGTTGGGTGCGTTTTTGATGTTCGTCATGCGCTTTTGCCCCCGGTCACCGTTTCGATTTTCTTGTAGGGATCAAGATCAATTTTCGGCGTGTACAATCCATATTTGTCGAAGAACGCCTCAACCTCATCCGCGAAGATTTCGTCCTTCTCCAGCAGCAGCTTGATGAGGGCCTCACCCATATCTTTATGCATGCGGAAGGACAGACGTACTTCTTCTAACACGCTGCGGAAGGTATTTTCCATTTCCTCGGTCAGTTCGCCTGAATAGTGCATTCCCAATGGGCCAAACATGCCCACATTCGCCATAGAGGTCAGCACGGCACGAATTTGGCCGAAATCGCTGCCATCCCCAAATCCCATACCGACGCCTAACGTTTGGGAATGTTCCCCGACGAATTCCAACTCACCAGCACGTCCCCCAATCGAGACACGCAGCCGGTTCATCAGGCTTTCATAGGTATTAATCACATCATGATCTTCGATCGCAGGGAAAGATAGTACGTAACCGTTCGCGCCACCTTGCCGGATAATGGTGATGCGAGCGATACGATAGCTTGGATTGAACAGACGGATGGCCAATGCGTGTCCCGCTTCATGAGCAGCCAACCGGTATTTATCTTCAGCGGTCATGTTCTTAATAGGATGCCGCAGGCCATATTCATGTTCTGGCTGCGCCTGCCGGATGTCATGTATCGTGACGGTGTCGCGTCCATCGAACATGGCATAACGCAGCGCTTCGTTGATCAGGTGTTTAATGTCGGCGGGTGTGTAATAGGGTGTTTCTGAAGCCAGTACCAGCGAATCCACCGTTTCATCATGTTTGAAGTGGTTGAGATAGTAATCAAAGATGTCGCGGCGGCCTTCCAGATCAGGTGCATCCACGCGGATCTTCTTGTCAAAACGTCCCGCACGTAGCAGCGCCGGATCGAGAGCCTGCATGCGGTTCGTTGCACCAATCGTCAACACACGACGCCGGGGTTTGGGATTGGTTTGTCCTAAAATATGTTTATAGAACCATGCTTTGCGTTTCGCCCAAGCACTGTGTTCAGCGTTAAAACCATCCATCTCAACCAACAGCGTACTGACCATACCACTGTTGCTGCCCATACCAAACATCATCGGCAGTCGGGTATCAGAAGCCGTATCGCCTTCTCGTGTATTGGTCGCCACGCCTGCCCGCGAACCAATCGCATCAATTTCGTCAATGAAAATGATCGCCGCGCCATAATCCGTGGCGGCATTACGCGCTTTTTTGTAGAGGTTGGAGACCTTCATGGGCGCGATACCCATAAACATAGAGTTCAACGATGAGGCGTCAATGTAGAAAAAGGGTACATTCGCCTCGGTGCTGATGGCCTTTGCCAGCCATGTTTTACCGGTACCGGGTGGGCCTTCGAGCAGCAGCCCATTCAGCGGTTCGCCGCCCGATTCTTCAAAGACACGCACGCCGCGTAGCAGTTTGACGATTTGCCGTGCCTGTTCCAGCAGTTCCGGCTGACCACGATAATCGTCAAAGCTGATACCTTCGCTGGCGGTTCCCGGCCATATCGTATAGGTACGGGCATTCCCCAAGAACCAGAAGATCAGGGCGAACTGCCCCACAGCAATCGTAATGCCGATTAGCAGCTGCAAGAGAGTCCGCGTCAGGTTTGTAAAATCCACTGAGAAATTTTGAATGATCGCCGTGGCAATCTGGTTAATGAAACCGATTATTCCGCGCATCACCGCCGGGTCAAAAAGCATGGCGGCGATAATCACGATCATCAGAATACGCCAGATGGTGAACGTGCGCTGAAGTCGATAGCGCAGCTTTTGGCGTTCTTGAACGCGGGTCTTTTCATTTTCCCACGCGTAGGTACGGCGAGGTGGTGCGAGTTTGTTATTCGCATCCGGTTTCACAATGCTCATAGGTCAATTGTCCTCAACTCTGAACAACTTACGGTAAGGTTGTATCCGGAGAATCCTCAGCCTCCGCTTGAGGTCGATGAAGCACCCGAAAGCATGAATACAGGGTGATTCGGTGTGCCTGAATAGAGTTCTTGATCAGATGGCACATCGTAGGCCATTTTGTTGTCTAGGATTAAGTTGACAAAGTTTTGGAGGCTTGGTGAACCGTTCAAGTACACCAGCGCGTCGGGGCGGGAGATGGTTGCCGTAGCGCCGATCACGCCCAAGTAGCTTGGCCCTTTATCCAGAGTTGAAACTCGGCCCGGGAACAGGAGTTCCACCTTCAAGGTTTCTGCGCCAACGCTTTGCTGCATGATCCCGCGCCATGTCAGTTCAATCGCGCGGCGGAATTGGTTAAGAACTTCCTGTTGAGTTGCGTTGCTGTTCGGAGGAGGCATGAGCGCGTACACTTGGAATTCATGAGTATTCAAATCGTTGCGGATTTCGACAATGTCAATGCTGCTGCCGGATGCCAGTTCGATTCGGTCAGCCGCACCACTCAGCACCGGATCGGTTGTGCCAGCCTTATTCGCCATCACCAGATCCGCTGATTCAACCAGCCGGTTTTCGGCAGCCTCGCCTGTATCTTGTCCCGATAAGACCTTTAAGCCCGGAAATACACTACAGCCTGCGCTTGCCAGTAAAGCCACGACCAAAAACGCTGCAAACCGAAAATTCCATTTCATAGGCTATTCCACACGCTTTCCGCACACTTGGATTAAAACAGTATACCGCTTTCGTTAATAAAGTGTTCAAATTCTCATCAAAACATTCTACCCTTGAAAACGATTCCTTCACCCAATTTAGATGTGTGGATTTAGCAAACACTCACCCAAATGTTCGTTCGTGACCGAGTGCTAGTCATTTGTGACTACGCAGCGAACGCTAAATTTGGTTACAATGAGACCCGTTAAACCATCGTTTGCTTGGAGTATTGAAAACTGAAAGTTACCGCTGTACACCGCTATACACTCTTGGGAATTCTGTTTTTAGCGCTGGTGCTGCGGCTTGCTCACAGCTTGCCGATGGATCATGCCCACATCTATGCTGATAAAGGCGGCGATAGCTGGTGGTACTTGGATTGGGGATTAGCGCTGGTACAGGGACGTGAGCCAGCAGTCATCCCGTCCGGCCCGATCTACCTGTTGTTCGTCGGCATCCCGCAAGCCCTGTTTGAACCCGTAACCGCCATCATCGTCATTCGCATACTTCAAGCGCTGATCAGCACTCTGACCTGCTATTTCGTCTACCGCTTGGCGTGGGCTATCAGCCGTGATAGTCGCGCGGGATTGATCGCGGCAGCGGTTTTAGCGGTTTCGCCCGCCTTCATTATCGAGAGTGGTCAAGTCCTGACCGAAACGCTGTTTATCTTTTTACTGGTAGGCGGCTTGTGGCTGTACGTTGCTTCCATTGAACGCCATCCGCCGGAAACGGCTATACGAGCGCATTTGTACGGCCTGCTCGTTCTTGTCGGTTTGATTTTCGGCATCGCCACCTTAACGCGTGCGGTGCTCTTAGCTTTCCCGCTGGGTTTGGTGATTCACCTGCTGCTGGTCTACGGCTGGCGCAAAGGTTTACAGCTTGGATTGGCATTAATGCTGGCCTTTGCTGTGACGCTTTCCCCTTGGACGATTTATAACCGCAATAAATGGGGTCAAACCGTGATTGCCGCACAGGGCTTTGCCGCTTTCGTCTACTTGGGCGCAACCAGTGATGGTTGGCAGGGGCCGCAGCAAACCGACAACACGTTGCAGCAGTCTACGCAGTCCACAGCGCCGCTCTCCACTGATCCCGCCGTCCAGCAGCAGGCTTACGCCGCCACCGCCAGCGATACCATCCTCAACGACATTCCCGGCTGGTTCAAAAGCCGTGTCGATCAACTGTCGAGTGCTATCTTACAGCCGCATGGCACGGTCTTTTACCCCGGCGAGAGCCTCAAGGATATGACAGGGCATTGGCTGAGCAGTGACCGCAGCCTGAGCGGATTGGTGCGGCTGGTGCAGGGCGATAATTTCTGGCCGAAGCTGGCGATTTACGTGTTCCATAATCTTGGCATGCTGGCTGGTCTCATCGGAATTTGGCTGGCGCGGCGTAATTGGCGCTTGTCGCTGCCATTAATCGGGCTGATCGCCTATTTCCTGCTGGCACACTTCGTCCTGTACGTCATTCCGCGCTACCTGTTCCCGCTGGATATGTTGTGGTGGACGTTCGGCGGTGTGGCCCTCGCGGCACTGTTTCGCCGTTCACCGCAGCCCACGACTCAACCCTCACCACTGGTCGAAAAGGTAAGCTAAAATAGACCGCTATAAAAATCCCTAATATCCTGCCAAGTCTCTAAACCTCTCTGGTTAAAATCTTGGCCGTTCGAATGCTTTTCTAGATTACGGACTATAAATTCACGATGACAATCATTCTCGGTATTGAAAGCTCGTGCGACGAGACAGCGGCGGCAGTCGTCACCGATGGCCGCACCATTCTCTCGAATGTCGTCGCCACTCAAATTGATCTGCACGCTCGTTATGGCGGCGTATTCCCTGAACTCGCGTCCCGTGCCCACGTCGAAGCCATCAGCGCGGTGGTCGATCAAGCGGTTGCCGACTCCGGCATTCCCTACAGCAAGCTGGATGCCATCGCCGTCACGCGCGGGCCGGGCTTGGTCGGATCGCTGCTGGTCGGCGTCAACTATGCCAAAGGCTTGGCACTCTCGACCGGCAAACCGCTGCTGGGTATCAACCACCTTGAAGGCCATGTCTATTCCTTATGGCTGAGCGAACCGCGCAAGGACATTCAATTTCCGGTGCTGGTGCTGATCGTCTCCGGCGGACACACCGAACTGCTGCTGATGCGAGGGCACGGTGAGTATGAACGGCTCGGCGGCACGCTGGATGATGCGGCAGGTGAAGCCTTCGACAAAGTAGGACGCATGTTAGGCTTACCCTTCCCCGGCGGCCCGAACATTGAACGCGCCGCGCAGATGGGCAACGCCGCAGCCTTTAAGTTCCCACGCTCCAAGCGTGATGACAGCTACGACTTCAGTTTCTCCGGCCTCAAAACGGCGGTCATGCGCGAAGTGACGGTTCCTCAACCAACCGGAGAGGGCAAGAAGCGCGGGCCGGAAAAGAATCCTAAGGTGCGCTCCGATATCTCCGTGAATGATGCCGCTGCCAGTTTTCAAGATGCGCTGGTCGGTTCGCTGGTGGAAAAGACCGTCCGCGCCGCGAAAGAACACAACGTCACCGAAATTTTGATTGCGGGGGGCGTTAGTGCTAATTCCGCCCTGCGCCAGCGCTTGCGTGCCGAAAGTTCCCTGCCCGTACGTTATCCACCGCTCAATCTGTGTACCGATAACGGCGCGATGATCGCCGCCGCCGGTCACTTCCGTTTTGAGGCGGGCTTACGCAGCGACTTGTCGATGGATGTCAAACCGATGTGGCCGCTCACCAGTGACGCCTATCTTAAGTGACTGTCTATAGTGGTTGAACGATAAAAATTGGCGATTGGTACACTCATTGGCACTTAGTCTGTCTGCTCACACCTTCAAAACTTCGAAAGGCGTTGCGAATGTCCTTAGAAACGATGGATCGACCACCAACCGCGCGGATTGACTTTCTTAAAGGACGCGTCATTCCTTTGATCGCCGTTGTCTTGTCCATTAGTATATTGGTCGGTCTCAGCTTCGGCCCCAATCTTGACATTGAAGAAGCGACGATGGCGCAGCACTATCGGCTGAGTTTGGTGCAGGGTCAGATACTATACGGCATATTAAGTTTGGTCTGTTTTTGCGCCTTTATCTTTGCTAAACAATTTCGCCGACTTTGTAGACACCCAATCGTGGTTCGAGTTACCCTGTTAGCGATATTGATGAGTAGTTTCCTCGTCGTTCGTTTAACCATTCCGAATGTTGGATTTCACTTAGGGTTTTATCCTCCCCGTATATGGTGGATTATATTTGGCATCATTGCCTTAAACAGTTTATTGATCATTGAAGTCAGCACGGTTTCACGCATTCGATACAAATGGATGATCCGTGCCTCTATTGCAATCCTCATCCTACTAGGTTGTGTGTTGTTGGTTTTATACGTCGTTAGCATAGGACGATATAGAAATCTTGATAACTCTGATGAACCTTGGATGGCAAATATTGCCACCAATTATGCCCAGTATGGGACTATGGATTCAAACTATGGTGGACCACAAGGCGACCTGTTTAGTCCAAGATACTACCTCCTAATGGGGCTGTGGTTAAAACTAGTTGGTCACACTGATTTGATTGCTCTACGTGCTTTCCCAACTCTCGTTTCTATAAGTGCGTTGATTTTAATGAGTTTTTTTCTTTTCCGAGTTTCAAGCTTTAACACACAACAGCGGATAGTTGGGCTCATTGTTATGCTGAGTTCGTTGCCATTTTTATGGTCGGCACATAACCTTCGCCCTGAAATTGGTTTAGCGCCTTATGGCGTCCTTGTTTTAATAACAGCGTACAACTACTTTAATAAGCCTAATGCCTCGCGTTGGTGGTTGTTTTTCATAGGGCTGTCTGCTTATATCGGCCTCGACACGATTCCGACCTTCACCATTGAATTTGCTTTTATCATTGGCCTGATCGTTATTGTTCATGCCTTTCGCTGGCCGCTTAGATATTTTCAGTGGGCAGAGGTGGGAAGCTATCTCATTGGCTGCATTGGTGGGATTGCACTATATGCATTTATTCATTTTTGGCCTATCTCCAAGTTAGATAATATCTCTCTTTTCCTCGATAATTACCGTGCTGGAAATACAGGACGCTCCCCTATTGTATTATTTTATGGGTTATCTTTTTTGAATGCGGTCTCCCCTCTAGAGATTGTATTTGTGATTACCCTTTTCATCTTAATCTTATGGCGAAACCGTACTCCTGACCGTTGGATTGTTGCCATTTTTGTCGCCGCAATAATTACAGCGATATTTCCTTGGACCGCAACAATTGGATATTTAGCCGTACTTGCCCCTTTTATAGCTTATATGGGAGCGCGCCTGTGCCGTTCGCGGATTATAACAGTTGTAATCGCCTTCATTTTATTGCCTGCTCTCACGTCAATGGCAATCTACGATATGACGGACTATCTAACCCTTGATGAAAATATGAGTTTTGTTAATCACGCGGAGATACTTAAAGACAAAATACCTGAAGGCAGTACCATCGTTGGCATGGATAAATTATGGTATGTACTTCATACAAACCGCACTTTCATTGGATGGCCAGGCGTATTGGTCGCACAGATTCAACATGGGTTAAGTTTTGACCAAGCTGTTAATTCGTATAAGCCAGATTTTGTGATCTGTCAGGATGACTCGCCTGAATATCAAAAGCTCATTGACTCAGGTATGTTTTCGCCTGTTGATGAGGCCCGTATTCAAAATCAACGAATCGTAGTACTACGACCGGTGAAATCTCTGATGTAGTTGTTTATGCTAGTCTGAGCTTGGTCAGAAATAGGAATTACTTATGGCAACCAAAGTTGTCCCTTTTACCGAAGCCAGAACATCAAACATTGGTTTCTCACTGCATTTTATTGCTCGTGAATTGATTATAGCCTTGCTCCTAGGAGCGCTGCTGATTATCACTTTAATCAGTGTGACAATAGGTTGGATAGTCATTCCCGAAATTGTTTCATATTTAAACCACGATCAGACAGTTCATCTTGGCTTCGCTATTGATATGTTTAGTACAGGGATACCCCCTATCGCACATTTTCTCTATCAATCTTTGGTTATCAATTTACATCTTATTGTTCAAGACAATGGTTGGTCATTAAGCGCAGTTTTGGCAAATCTACTGGCTCAGGTATTCACAGGTATTATCATTTATTTGACGTTTAGAGTGAGCTTTCAAAGTTATGAGAAGGCTTGGCAGCCAATTCAACGGTGGATCGTTCGATGGATCTGTGCTGCACTAGCAATAGGCGTTCTGATAGCTGCGCCAATTTATACATTGTTAACCGCTGTCGGTGGGCTACCATTTCAACTATTATTGGGATTTGTGACGCCCACAACCTATCATAATCCCACCATAATCATCTTGCGCCCATTTGCTCTATCGTTATATTTGCTCATCACAACCTATATACTGCCCTCTTCTAAACTTCATCTAAAGGGTAGTACGTTTATTTTTCTGATTGTGCTGATGATGGTTGTCACATTGTTATGCGGATTAGGCAAGCCAAGCTATCTACTTACTGTGTTACCAGCTATGTGCTTGTGCTTAGTCTGGGCAATTTGGTGCGAACAATCTGTTGGGTGGAGATTTGCTCTGATTGGGGTATTAATACCGTTAGTCGTAATGTTGGCTTGGCAATATATTTTCACATTTGTGAATCTTACTCAGCAATTTGATGCAAATGCAGGAATAGCTTTTGATCCATTTAAAGCGATTTTGAGAGTCAGTGGGCCTTCGGTGGAGATTATGATACTTCGATTCGCGGTTTCGATCTTATTCCCAGCCGTGGTTTATCTGATCTGGTGGAAATCAGCAAAGCACAATCGCGCACTCAATTTTGCGTGGCTGACTTTTTTCTTTGGCGCATTCTTAATGTATTTTCTAGCTGAAACGGGTTCTCGTGCGACGGATGGTAACTTTTTTTGGAGCGCGTATATCACAATATTCATTTTGAACATTGCTTCAGTCCGGTTCGCATTTCAGATGTGGTTAGAATTACATCGGTCGGGTAGGTTTGGGATGGATTGGCGCACGGTATTGATCATTATTTTGTTTTCCCTGCATGTTTGGAGCGGCATAGCTTATATTGATTGGCTGAATCAATGGTTGTATTCTACTCTTTAACAGAAAGCTATAACTTCCCAACCCACGCATTGGCCCGCTAGCCATTCTTGAGCATGTCGAGCTTTGGTACAATCCTCATTGGTGGCGTTGTATCTTGCTGCCGAGACCTATCCCGGCCCGTTTATCTCTGAGCAGCTTGCCTACCTGTGGCCGATTTAGTGTCGGTCTAGTCAGGACAATAGCAAGATTTCACAGGTCAAAAGAAAAATCTCCATTAAAGGATCATAAATCAGTGATTGCAGATAAGTTTACGTTCATTTCCTTACGGCGTGTTCTATTAATTTGGTTGGTCGCGTCTATTCCGGCTCTTACATGTATTTTACTTATATCCTCACAAGCAAATATGTTGTCTTTTACTCCTGTTTGGAGTGACGAAATTTTTTATTGGCATGGTATTTTGACATTCAAAATAGCAGGTTTTCAAGGTGGCTATTACACTTTAAATGAAGCAGCAGCGGCGGCACAATTTACCCATTTTTATACTTATGGGCCTTGGTTTTCAGTAATCTATGGGACCTTTGCAAAGCTTCTCGGCTGGGAGCGTGTCACATTCATTTTATTTAATATGATCTCAGTTACTTTAGCATTGGTAGCGTTTTGCAGGATTGCTCAGATTGAGGGGCGGCAGTTGTTCGTGCTTGGTCTTTCACTTAGTAGTTTCTGGTGCCTAATTACATATTTACCGACTGCAATGCAGGAAGCATTCCAGCAAACAATCGCCATTCTAATTGCAGCTGTGCTGTTTAGAGCCTTCAAGAAGCGTGAGAAAATGGGTTGGGTAGAATATGTCTATAGCATTCTATTATTAAGTCTAGCTACTTTGCTCCGTATTTCGTGGTCCATAATGATTTTCCCCTTTTTATTACAGACCTCCCGCCCACGCTTACTTTGGCGTACTGCTGGGGTGATCTCGGGAGGTATTATTTTAATTGCGATCTATTTTTTTGCTCAATATACAGGCTCACAAGGGAATAATTCTGTCACCGGAATAATTAACAAATTTTCGGTTTCATTTGACGCAGGTTGGTCTTATTTCTCCGCCCATTTTACTGATAATCTAAATCAGTATCTTGATGTCAAAAAACAACCCTTGGATGCGCTTCAATCGGTTCAAGTGCTCGTTTTAGGCATTGTGGCTTTACTAGTTGTAGTTGTTCAAGCACTCCGTAAGCGATATTCTATAGAAGCAGCTTTTCACTCTTATAATATATTTGCCATCATAGGTGCTTCTTGTGCCCTATATATCTTTGGAACTTGGGGGGATTACCGCGTTATTGGAACCCACCTAATGGTTAGCCTACTACTTTTAGTTGCGTATAAACGTTATTTACCCATACAGATTTTCGTGTTGAGTAACGTCTTAGTCATTCCTGCATTTATCGGCTTTTTTCAGCCTCAAGTGATTTCTAAATATCAGATTGATGATGTGCCAATTGATAAATTGCATATTTCTATGGACGCTTTCGCTCCGTATAGGCCTGATGCGCCTAATGGATGGTGCAATACGCTTCTGTTTCCTGTCGAGACTTTTAGCCCCTATTTACTGGCAACGTCCGGAGGTGTGGGATTGTCGTTTTTCGATGATACCCAGTCTGTTAATTATCGCTCTCAATATTTACTCTTGAATCAAAGTCGATATGACGCCCTACTCACGAAGCCGAATGCGCCAGTTCTGGAAAGCCTTCTAGATACGCCATTAGGGACTCTATACCTGAACCATAGCTCTGACTGCCCTGTCGAAAGCGACTAAACGGCGTGATTACAGATCCATGACAAATTTCCAGCGTGCTCATCTTCCCGATGGTTGTAGGCGTACACTGTTCATGATCGCCCTATTCATAGCCCATGTCCTGAGCGGCATTTCTTATATTGACTGGGTTAATCACTGGTTGTTTTTTACGCTATAGTCTGGAATCTGATTTGGCATGAGAGCGCTTGATTTGTCTTGCGCACATTTCTGACCAAGACTAACATCACACTAGATACAAGGATGAAGGAACTCGCCCTATGGACTACATTGATCTCCGCAGTGATACCGTAAGCTGGCCGACTCCTGAAATGCGCGAAGCGATGGCTAACGCGCTGGTCGGTGATGATGTCTATGGGGAAGACCCGACCGTCAACCAACTTCAGCAGGACGCTGCCGATATGCTTGGCAAAGAGGCCGGATTGTTCGTGACCAGCGGCACGCAGGGCAACATCATCGCGGCCTTGACCCACTGCGGACGCGGTGACGAGATGATTCTCGCGCGTGAGGCGCACATGTTCCGCTACGAGCAGGGCGCGTCATCCGCTTTGGGCGGCATCCATCCCAACATCCTTGATGTGCAGCCCGATGGCACGCTCAAACTTGACGCCATCCAGCGGGCGATTCGCGGTGACGATCAGCACTTCCCGCGTACCAAACTGATCTGCCTCGAAAACACGCAGGGAACCATCGGCGGCATTCCGGTGACCGCTGAATACACAGCGCAGGTCGGCGAGCTGGCTAAGGCCAACAACCTCAAACTACACATTGACGGTGCGCGGATTTTCAACGCCGCCACGGCTCTCAATACGCCCGTTAAAGACTTGGTGGCTCCTGCTGACAGCGTCTCCTTCTGCCTGTCAAAAGGCTTATGTGCCCCTGTCGGATCTGTGCTCGTTGGCTCGAAAGAATTTATCCATGAAGCCCATCGTACCCGCAAAATCCTCGGTGGCGCGATGCGTCAGGCCGGTGTCTTGGCGGCTGCCGGATTGATCGCGCTCCACAAAATGACCAAGCGCCTCCATGAAGACCATGCCAACGCCTGCTTGCTGGCTGAAGGCATCGCCAAGATTCCGCACCTCAACGTGGATGTCAGTCGTGTGCAGACCAATATGTTCTTCTTTGATCTGGCGGAAGATGCGCCGCTGACCATTGAGGAACTGCGCGCGCGCCTGAAAGATGAATACAAAGTGTTGATGGGCGGCTATGCCGGAATGCCCAATCGCATCCGCTTGGTGACCCATTGTTGGATTACGCCTGAACATGTCGAAACCGCATTAACCGGGCTGCGTAACCTGCTCACAACCTAAAGATTATGCCGACCATTTATCCCGATCAACCCCCATCCAATGACGACTGGCGCAATCCCCAGCCGCCACCCATCATTGATCCTGCCTATCCCGACGAAGAGGATTGGGAATCGCCGTTTGTCAAAGAAAAGGATGATAGTCCGGCAGTCACCTATCGCGGTGCGGCCAGCGATCCGGTATTTGGCTATCTGATCGCGGTTGCCCTCAGCATCGGGTTAATGCCGCTCATCCCGACCGATCCCGCGCTGCGTTACACGCTCATATGGACGGTGATGGCGGGCTTCGGCGTGCTGGCATGGCTGCTCGGCACCAGCGGGCGCATCTGGACGGAAACGCCCGAAAACCTTGGTTGGGGCATCATTTTCGGCTTGATCTTAGCCGTGCCTTTCGTTGTTTTTGGCGGCAATATTCTCCAGCAAACAGCGCAGCGCATCTTCACCGGCATGAAACAGGGTGAGGTGCTGGCCTTTCTGATCTTCGTCATCCCGACGGCTGAAACACTCTTCTTTCGGGGCGTGTTGCAGGAAACGCGCCGCTTCCTGCTGGTTGGCATATTGGGCGCGGTTTGGTCGATGCTGGTCTTTTTCCCCATGATCGATGTGCCCCGTTATCCGGCGGTTGCGATCATCATCGGCACAGCGCTGTTGCTCATGAACCTCATGTATGGCTATGTGCGTCAGCGTAACGGTCTGGCGGCAGCGTGGCTCTGTCAGATTGTTGTGAATTTGGTGCTGTTGTTCCTACCGCTTTTATAACCGGGTGGCCTGCAACATCCCCACGTTTCTGTGCGTATAATGCGTATAATCAGCTTGCGCTCAACCGCGGAAGGACGACCATGAAACGCATCCTCAGCATTCTCTTGACCCTTATCGTCATCATTGCGGTCATTCTGGCGACCATCTATCTCTCCAGCCAATGCATAATCCCCGGCGTTTGCAACAACAAAACCACCATCAATGCCACCACCATCCTGAACAAAATTCAAACGCTATCATCGCTTACAACCACCCGCTACACCTTCTCAACCATCGTCACCACCGAAAGCGATATGCCCGACTGGCTCAAGACGCTCTATGGGCAAAAGCAAGTTTTAGTAGCGGTCGGTTACATCACAGCCGGCATCGACATGACTCAGGCCAAAGCCACCGGCAGCGGGGATTCCCTGAGCTTGACGCTGCCTGCGCCAACTTTGCAGGACTGCATCCTCGATGAAGGCAAAACCTATGTGGCCGCGCTCGAAAAAGGCGTGTTCGCACCCACCAACCCTACGCTTGATCAGCAGTCGCGCCAGTTCGCGGTGCAGCAGCTTCGTCAATCGGCGATTAACGGCGAAATCCTGACGCAAGCTCAAACACAGGCCCAAACCGCCATCACCAATTTTGTGAATCTGGTTGGCGTGGACAACGTCCAGATTAACTTCCTGCCTTCTGATCCGAATACACCGTTGCCCGAAAGCTGTCTGTAAACATGATCCGACTAGAACGCGTGACGCAGGACAACTTCAAGCAGGTCATTGCGCTCGATATTGCCGATGACCAGCGCCGCTTCCTTGAAACGCCGACTGTCCTTTATGCCATCGCCGAAGTACAGTTTCATCCGCCATTTCTTCCCTACGCCATATACGCGGATGATATGATGGTCGGCTTTGTCATTTATGGATACCTGCCTGAAGATCACTCCAAAGGCTGGATTCCTCTGTTCATCATTGACCGTCACTATCAGGGCAAAGGCTATGGTCGTGCGGCAATGCAGACCATCATCAACACCATGCGCCAAGAAATCCCGAACTGCTCTGAAATCGCCCTCTGTTTCAAGCCGGATAACACCATCGCTGAGCGTCTCTATTTAAGTGTGGGCTTCGAGAAAACCACTGAGATTGACGAGCAGGGACAGATCACCATGCGCCTCAACTTCGAACCCTAGCCTCATTTGCCTTATATGAACATTTGTGCTATTCTTCTCCCGAAGATTGCCACATATTAAAGGAGCACAGCCATGCGAAAAATTATGGTACTCGAATTCATGACCCTTGATTGTGTCATACAGGCCGGGGGCGGCCCACAGGAAGATACCAGTGGCGGTTTCAAGTATGGCGGGTGGCAAGCGCCCTATTCTGACAACGCGCTTGACGCAACCATGAAAAAACAGATGACCATGCCCTTTGATCTGTTGTTGGGGCGCAAAACCTTTGATATTTGGGAACCGTATTGGCCGAAACACACCGATATATGGCCGGGTGCCGCTACAGCAACCAAGTATGTCGCCTCCAACACCCGCACGTCGAGCGATTGGCAGCCCACCGTGTTTTTGGGCGGAGACATTGTGGCAAAAATCGGCCAACTCAAGCAGCAGCAGGGGCCGGATTTATTCGTTTATGGCAGTGCCAATCTTGTTCAGACGCTCCTCAAGCATGATTTAGTCGATGAGCTGTGGCTCAAAATCTATCCGCTGACCTTGGGCACTGGAAAACGCCTGTTTACCGACGGTACCATTCCGGCAGCCTTCAAAATGACAGAGGGGCAAGTCTCCCCCAATGGCATCATCATTGCCAATTACACGCGTGCAGGCGAGGTCAAAACCGGCAGTTATGACTAGCCGTGTTGGTTCGGGCATCTGTTTCTCATTCAGATGCCCCATAAACATTTTCTTTTGTCACTGATCTTCCCCTCCGGCTCTACCCAAAATGCTGAATTCCCGTTAACCTCGATACCATAACAGTTGCACTCCCCATTAATATGGGCTAATCGAAATAATCGAGTAAATCAACCACTCCCCTGTCTTTCTCCCCTCTCTACGAAGTGGAGAGGGGCTGGGGGTGAGGATTTAATGCGTAACTTTCGATAACTCACTTTTTCCGATCAAATAAATTTTGAGTGTGATGCTGTTACAGAGGAATTCCTAAGCATGACACTCGTGATTATTGTTGCTAGTTTATTTTTTGCCTTCCTCACCTTTGGATTAACCGGATTCGGCAGCGGCCTCATTGGCATGGCACTGCTGACCCCCGCGCTTGGATTAGCTACTGCTGCACCCATGTTTGCCGCCATCTCCATTTGCGGTGAAGTTTTGATGTTCCTGCGCTACCGCCAGCACATCCAATTGCAATCGGTATGGCGCTTGGCGCTGAGTTCACTGATAGCGATCCCGATAGGCATCGCTATCATTCCCAGCTTGAATGAACGCTTGGTGCTGGTCATTTTCGGATTGGTCGTAGCTGGATACGGCACCTACAGCCTGTTCACGCCGCACCTGCCGCAGATCAGCAACCACCGTTGGGGATTCTTTTTCGGCTTCATCAGCGGTCTGCTCACCGGTGCATACAACAGTGGCGGCCCACCGCTCGTCATTTATGGAAATCTAGCCCGTTGGACGCGCGAGCAGTTTAAGAGCAATCTACCGGGCATGTTCATATTGAACAGTGTGGTCGTCATCACCACTCACATCCTCGCTGGACACTACAACCCTACCGTGCTCCAATATGCAGCTCTCGGTATCCCCGCCATGCTCGTCGGCTTGTTCGTCGGCTGGAGCTTGGACAAGCGCGTTAATCCCGAGATGTTCCGCAAAATGGTGCTGTTTCTGCTGGTTGTCATCGGCGTCCGCCTGATTATCAACAACTTGGGCGGATAAACTCGGCAGCACACATTCCGCCTTTTCATCAAATGAGGGCTGTGAGGATTTGCGTAAGAAAACAAAGCTAATGGGGTTTAACTGCTTAAATAGGGAGTAGGGGCAAGATATATCTTGCCCGTATGGTTCCCTCCCTGAAACTTCGGGAAAGGGTCGAATTACCGCTTCATCTGGAAAAAATAATAATCCAGAATATCGCGTGTGATCGGTGCGGCCACACCGGAACCTTCACCGCCGTTTTCGACCATCACCACAATCGCAATTTCGGGATTATCGCGCGGGGCATAAGCCGCGAACCATGCGTGAGTCGGGCGGGGCACATCCTGCGCCGTACCCGTCTTGCCGCACACGCCGATTTGCTGCAGCGCCTCGTCATTTTTGAATTGGTATTCCGCCGTACCGTAGGGCTTCGTGGTCACGTCGCACATACCCTTACGCACCACTTCCAGCACTTCCGGCTTGATGTTGGCGTCACCGATGGCATTCGGCGTCATGGTGTAGCTGGATGCTTCACCGAGGATACCGGCTTTAGCGACGATTTGCGGTTTATACAGCGTACCACCGTTGGCGATGGCCGAAATCATCCGCACCACTTGTAATGGTGTAACCTGCACTTCGCCCTGACCGATGGAGATATTGATCGCGTCAGATTGCGTCCACTGCAAACCGGTATTCTTGATCTTCCATTCAGGATCAGGGATAAAGCCCGGATTTTCGGCCAGATCGGTCATCCCGGTGCCCTGTCCGAAAAAGCGCTGCTGATAACTGGGCAGGATTTCCGGATTGACTAGGTTCAGTTGATAACCGACCTCATAGAAATAAGGATTGCAGCTTTGGGTGATGGCGCTCGGCAGCGTGACATGTCCATGTCCCCCCGGCAGCCAGTCATAACGGGTGAAGTTGCCCTCACGGGTGAAAATACCGGTGCACACGTAAGGCTGGTCAAGTGTGTATACACCCGAATCGGCCACCGCCATTGATGAGGCCAGTTTCATGACCGATCCTAGCGGATACGCGCCCTGTGTCGGACGGTTGAGGATCGGGCGGCGCGGATCACTTTCCAGTTGAGCAACCATGGCCTGTGCCTGTGCTTGTCCCAATGATGAGAACGGCGCGAAGGCATTAATATCAAACGTTGGATAGCTTACCATCGCCAAAATTGCGCCGGTGTGAATATCCATGATGACCGTCGACGCGCCTTTGGATTGGTCGGCCAATTTCATCCGGTCATAATAGGTGGCGAGGATTTGCTGAACTTGAAGCTGTAGTTCGGTGTCAATAGTCAGCCAGACACTTTGCGGCGGTGTCGAAGCCACCCGCGCCACTTCACGCAGCACATCCCCACCTGGGCTGACGATTACCAAACGTGCGCCGGGATGTCCGCGCAGCGTTTCATCCCATGTGGCCTCTACCCCGCTCTTACCGAGGATCGAGTCGGAGTTAAAGCCTTCAGCCTCGATCTTGGGCAAATCCGCCTCATCCGGATAACCCACCGTGCCGATGATATTGGCCGCTGCCGTGCCGTTGCTGTACTGCCGCACCGGACGGCTGGCAAATTGTGCCGCGCAGGTCGCCTCCATCTGTGTATGCTGCTGGTCATAAACAGCCGGTTCGATGATCCCCAGATCCATCAACCATGCAGGCTGCGAACGGTCATATATTTTCTGGATGGTTTGAGGGTCTTTATTCATGGCCGGCGCGAGTAAATTCAAACACGCGCCCCAATCCGTAATTTCTTGTTTCACGGCCTGTACGCTGACCATCCGCCCGCTCTGGTCAGCCATCACGCGGCCCTTGTCGTCATAAATATTGGCGCGGCTGGGAATGCTCAGTTCAATCCGAAGCTTACCGCCGCTCGCCATCAACCCGAAGATGTCGCCGGGAGTCCATGCCACGCGCCATGAATTGGCCTGCTTGTCATACACCAGCTGCATGTTGCGCCCGGTATCATCGAAGCTGCCCAACATGCGTGTATTAAAGGTGACGTTGTAGCTGAAGTTCACAATGTCCGCGCGTTGCGGATCACGGAATAAGGATGCGCCCGGGGTATAGGTCAGGTTTTCGAGGGTCATCGCGTCTGCTGCTTCTGTGTAGCTGGCGATGAACGTGTCTTTGGATACGCTCTCCTGAGCCGAGAAGGTGATGGTGCTGTAAAGCGAGTCGAAATCGCCGATTCGCCAATCCTCAAGGAAGGTGATAGCGGTCGCCGCCGCTTCATCCAGAGAAGGTGGTTGCTCCATCGACGCCAACGTGGGCAGCGGTTGTGCCTGCTCTTTGGGCGCGGGACTGCATCCCACCAGCAGTATGACCACAACAACGATAATCAGCCGGTAATCAATAAAGCGCTTCACAACTTATTTTCCTAAGACTCCCTTTTAATCATTGTAATCATATATCAAGAAATGAGCTAGTTATGATAGAACAGTGAATTCTAACCTGTCCTGATAACAGGATGCGAACCCACGAGGCATGTTAATTACAAAATTCACGAAATATTACGGAAATTACAGAACATTACGTGATCTAATAAATTGATATGTGTTTCCAAAAAGGCATCACAAATATTCTATTGGCGAAACAATAAAACACGTATACTAACGAGGGGCGTAATCGTATGTCGTATGAAATGGGATGGTTAATTCCCGCGCGTGTATTGCTAATTGAAGTTGACAACGTTTTATCTCCAGATGAGACAATTCGTATCATTGACGAGTGCAATAGCTTTGTTATGGAAGGGTTGCCTCCTGTCCATATCCTCATTGATGCCGCTAAAATAACCAACACAAAGGTCAACCTTCAGGAAATCACACAGCTTTCACAGTTTATGCAGAACGACGATATTGGCTGGTGGGTCGTAATTAACGCCTCCGCAATGATCAGCTTCGCCGCCTCTGTCGTTAGCAAGCTTCTGCAAAAGAAATTAAAATCGGCCAATAGTATCGAAGAAGCCTTAGCAATATTGGAACGTGTGGATTTCACGCTTGACGTTCTGCCGACCCTGCCGCGTCCTGTCTAAGTGTAAATGAATGTCTGTGAGAGGTGGATTGTGCCCGATGAATGCCTCTCCTGCACGACATCAAAACCCGGCTAACAAATACACCTTAACCCATCCACATTTGACCAACCCTTTGGAATGACAGATTCTAAATACAAAATTCACAATATCTAACATCTATTTCGTAACATTACGTCATTTAATGGGATATAGGTGTGCGCGACGGAACAGCCTATTCCATTCCCATTATTAAATTCAATCGCACGCCGTTCGGAAAGGTTTTAATGTTATGGCATACAAAATAAGTTGGGTAATCCCGTTACGGATACTCCTAATCGAACTCGAAAACGAAGTCCTGATGGATGAAATGGTTCGTTTGGTGGAAGATACCCACGCCCATGTGAACGTGGGCAATGCGCCGGTCCATATTATGATCGACGCAGCCAAGTTATTGAATAGACCCGTCAACTTTCAAGAAATCACCCGCATCTCGAAGTCCATGTCGAATGACGCGACCGGTTGGTGGGTGGTCGTCAATGCCGGCAAAATGATTTGGTTTACGGCAACCATCCTGTCCAAGCTGCTGCAGGTCAAATTGAAATCCGCCGCCAGCGTGGAAGAAGCCCTCACCATTCTGTGCCGCGTGGACCTGAGCCTTGCAGACCTGCCCATTCAGGCCCTTCCCACCTAGGCGCTGCCTCGGATAACAAGAGGATATGTTTTGTAGGGCTGAGGCGTGAGCGTATTTCAGAATTGGTAAAATAGCCCAAAGGATAAAAGAAAGCAAAGGCGAGAGGAAAATGAGCCGCCACAATTTAAGCGACGCCCAATGGGAACTGATCCAACCGCTATTACCCGCCCAGCCCAGCGTCGGACGCAAACGCAAGCACGATCGACGGACGATCAACGGGATATTGTATGTGCTAAAAACAGGCTGTGCATGGGCGGACTTGCCGAAAGAATATGGCTCAGCCACCACCTGTTGGCGTTGGTTGGAACGCTGGTCAGCGGATGGAACATGGGAGCGCATCTGGCGTTCGCTGCTGGGCCAGTTGGAGGCAGCTGAAAAAATCGAGTGGGCACAAGCATTTCTGGATGGCAGCTTCATCCCAGCGAAAAAGGGGGATCTGGTGTCGGAAAGGCACGAGAGGGTCGCGGTACACGCCTGATGCTGATTGTGGATGGTCAAGGGCTGCCGCTGAGCGTATATGTTGATAGTGCGCAACCCAACGAGCGCAAGCTGACGGCTGCCACCTTGAAACGCTTGCGCGTGCCGCTGCGTCGTGGTCGTCCCCGCACGCGTCCTAAGGTGCTGGTGGCCGACCGTAACTTTGATGGGGAGGAATTGCGTCGTCAGTGGCGGCAGCGCGGCATTCGTCCTTGTATCCCCCGTCAGCGCAAACCCACCCGCAAGCACGCACGTCCTGGACGACCCCTGCAACTGCTGCCGTGGTATCGTCAGCGTTGGAAGGTCGAACGCACCTTTGCCTGGCTGTTCAACGCCCGACGATTGCAGGTTCGTCATGAACGCCTCCTGCATTGTTTCGATGGCTTTTGTCTCATCGCCTGTAGCTTATTGTGCATTTCGTTGATTCTGAAATAGGCTCGCGCCTCAGCTGTTGACCATACAACTCATAACACGAGGCAACGAGCCTCATACAGTATCATCAGGTCACCACGCCAACCGATTTGCCACCTAGATAGGCATCCTGCACCTCACGGCTGTCGAGGAGGTCTTGCGCCGCCCCTTCAAGCACGATATGCCCGTTTTGCAGCACATATCCGCGATGGGCAATTTTCAGCGCCAGATTAGCGTTCTGCTCCACCATAAAGATCGCCGTGCCCTGCTGGTTGATGGTCTGGATCAACTCCAGCACGTTATCCACAAACGCCGGTGATAATCCCATCGTCGGCTCGTCCATACAAATCAACTGGGGACGCCCCATCAAGGCCCGGCCAATCGCCAGCATCTGTTGTTCCCCGCCGCTCAGGACGCCGCCCCGCTGGTTGAGGCGTTCTTTGAGACGAGGGAAGAGCGTCAGCATCCGCTCATAATCCTCCGCGATCACCGCCTTATCATCTCGATGATACGCGCCCATTAGCAAATTCTCGCGCACCGTCATATTGGCGAAGATGCGCCGTGCTTCCGGCACTGAACCGATACCCATCCGGATAATCTGCGGCGTCGGCATCCCGACGATACTCTGCCCTTTGAAGTGCACCAATCCCGCCCGCGGCTTGACCAAGCCGAGAATGACCTTCATCGTCGTGCTCTTGCCGCTGGCGTTGCCTCCCAGCAGGCACACGATTTCCTTCTGCTGCACGTACAGGCTGATGGCGAAATGCACCTGCACCGCACCGTAATACGTATCCACATCTTGTAATTCTAACAATCTTGACGGCAACGAAGCCACTGTGCTTGTCATTTACTAAACTCTTGTGTCCTCTGTGGTTAAAACTCTCTGTATTTTCTCTGCGTTCTTGGCGTCTTGGCGGTTAATCTGCATTTGCCTTGTACTTCCGTCCCAAATATGCCTCAATTACCTGTGGATCATTCCGCACGGCTTCCGGTTCGCCTTCCGCGATTTTATGCCCGTTATCCATTGCCACCACCCGATCCGACAGTTCCATCACCAGCGGCAGCTTGTGTTCAATCAGTACAATCGTCAATCCCCGCTGCTTCAAGTGGCGAATGAATTCCATCATCTCATCCGTTTCGGTCAGGTTCATGCCCGCCGTAGGCTCATCCAGCAGCAGCAGACGCGGTTGGAGAGCCAGCGCTCGTGCGATTTCCACCCGCCGCCGGTTGGCATACGACAAACTGCTGGCCGGATTATTCAGGCGCGGAGTCAGCCGTTCGCCAAATTGCGCGATGATCGCTTCAGCTTCTTGCCGGAGCTGCTGTTCCTCGGCTTTGGCCGCACCGGATGGAACGAGCGCTCTGAAAAGCTCCACCATCAAGTTACTTGGGCGGGTGGCTTTGCGTCTGGTATGTGCTCCCACCAGCACATTATCCAGCACGCTCAAGTTGCCGAACACTCGCCCATGCTGGAACGTCCTTGCGATGCCTCGGCTGGCGAATTGATCCGGTCGCAGCCCTACCAGTGATTGCCCCTCAAAGGTGATGTTCCCCTGCGTCGGTTGATCGGTGCCCGTAATCAGGTTGAAAAGCGTGGTTTTGCCAGCGCCGTTCGGCCCGATGATGCTGACGAATTCGCCCGCGTTCACACCAAAGCTGACGTCATCCACCGCGAGTACGCCGTCAAAATTTCGGCTCAGGTTCCGCACTTCTAAAAGCGCCACAAACGCCCTTTCCAAACAATATCGATGAACTGAAAACCATTTCCCTATCGAATATTCCGTAGGGGAGGGTGTGTGACCCTCCGCATGATTCCCTTCCCCTGTTACTACGGGGGAAGGGCTAGGGTTAGGGGTCAGACTCTACATTACCCCTCCCGCATAGCTCCCTTCTCCCTTGTTACCACGGGGGGCTAGGAGGTGAGGATTTGCCATTGCTTACTCCGTCCCCAGAAGCCCTTGCGGACGGAAACGAATCATCAGCACCAGCACCAACCCGTACAGCAGGTAGCGGTAATCCACCAGACTCCGGAAGAGTTCCGGCAATATCGTTAGTACCACCGACCCCAATATCGCCCCCACAATGTTCCCCATCCCCCCTAAGATCGCCATCGTCAGTGCCAGAATCGAGGTCGAATTGGTGAAGGTCGCGTTATTGATATAGCTGTACATATGCGCCGTGAATGCCCCGCTTAATCCGGCGATGAACGCGCTGCTCCCGAAGGCCAGCGCCTTATAACGGTTCAGGTTGATGCCATACGCTTGTGCCGCCACTTCATCGTCCCGCAGCGCCCGCCACACCCGACCCAACGATGAGCGCACCAATCGCCATTGGAACACCGCCCCGACCAGCAGCAGCCCCAGCGTGAACCAGTACGTGTTGCGTGCCGAGATAATCGGCGTCCCGAAGAATGTCGGCGCAGGGATATTGTTCAGCCCCAGAGGCCCGTTCGTCACCGCATCCCAATTCAAGATGATCAGACTCACGATCTCGCCGATGCCAATCGTCGCGATGGCGATATAGTGCGCTCGCAGCCGGAAGGCTGGCAGCACCAGCAGCGTGCCCAGCACTGCCGTGAACAATCCCGCCGCGATCAGCGATACTTCAAAAGGCCAGTGCAGACGCAGCGCCAACAGCGACGACGTATAAGCGCCGATGGCGAGGAAGCCCGCTTGCCCCAGCGCCATCTGTCCCGCCGTGCCCGTCACCAGTGTGACGCTCAGCGTCGCCAAGCTCAGCAAATAAGCATTGGTCATCACTTGCAGCGGATAACGCGCCGTCACCACCATCGGAAAGCCAACCGCTACCACCACCGCACTGATAATCACCCACTTTGGGATGCGCACCGGCTTATTATTCGGGATAAACGTTCCGGTCAGTGGTTCGGGTGGTGCCTGCCGCCTGCGGCTGAAAATGCCATTCGGACGGAAGATCAGCACCAGAATCAGAATCACGAACGCGAACAGGTTGCGGTACGAACTGCCGAACAGCGACACGCCGTAACTTTCGATCAAGCCCAAGATCAAGCCGCTGACCATCGCGCCGGGGATATTCCCCAATCCGCCTAGCAGGTTTGCCGAAAATCCTTTGATGCCCGCCTGAAAACTCATTGTCGGGTACACTGTCTGGAAGTACATCCCCACCAGCATGCCAGCAATCCCGCCGAGGATCGACGCCACCACGAAGGCCATCCGGTTCACGTTGTTGACGTTCACGCCCATCTGCTGTGCCGCGTCCCGATCTTGTGCCGTTGCTCGCAGCGCCCATCCCAGCTTGGTATAGCGCAGGAATAGATACAGCCCCACCGCCGTTCCGATGCCAATCACCGCGATCAAAATATCAATCGCACTGATCGATGTCGGGCCAATTTGGATGCGTCCCTGTGGCAGTGGATTAGGGAACGACTGTGGATCAGCCGAGAACAAAATCTGCGTCAGTTGGTCGAGCATGAAGCTGATGCCGATGGTCGAAAGCAGCGGCGCGATCCGGTTCGAACCTTGCAGCGGTCGCAAACCCAGCCGTTCGATCAGCAGCCCCAAGATGCCGCACACCACCGCCACCATCACGAACGCCACCGGCAGCGGCACATTTAGCTTGGTCACCGCCACCCAACCCACATACGCGCCGATCATATATACCGAACCGTGCGCGAAGTTGATCAGGTTGCCCACACCAAAGATTAGCGCCAACCCCAGCGCGATCAGCGCATAAATGTTGCCGATCACCAACCCGTTGATCGTTTGCTCGAAAAATGTCCGCAGAAATTGATCCATATCCCTGTCTTACGCCATACTAGAGGTCGTTAAAGTCCCTCCCTGTTTTATGGGGAGGGATTTAAGGCTTGTCCGGTACTGTCTTTTTTGCTTATTCAGCCGAGAATTTGAGCGACTAGACACTGAATTCTGTAGTGTCATGTACAAGACTCTGATTTTTGAAGCGCCTTTAGTGCGCTTGTCTGGCTGGTAGCTGTATGGCTTTAGCCTACAGCGGCGCGAACCATGACGCTTTTCACTACCGGACAACGCTATTTAGGGTGGGGTTACCTACACTCAACCGCTAACTGACTTATTCATCAATTTACGATACATATTTGTAGGGACACGGCATGCCGTATCCGTTCGAAGTTGTGCATTAAGGATACGTGTATCGTAGGGGAGAGTCTGTGACCCTCCCGTGCATCTCGTAACCACTTTCCCAAATCCGCTTCCATAGGGAAAAATCTCGCACTTTTCCACTAAACACGTTTCGCCATTCTTATTGTCTTTTGAGTCCCATTTACGAAGGCTTTATTTACTTTGCAGGAGGGTTTATCCTCCGGCAGCGCTCAATTGGCTTTCCCGCGTTATTATGCCCAACGTTTACTTTTTCCAACCCGCTCTACCGGATTCCAACCCTCTCCCAACCCGCTTAACAATCTTGCTCCCTCAAAACGGTTAGTGCCAACCCCGTTAAAGAGTTACAAAATGTTCTTCCAAAATGTAACCCGTTCCCTCTCCGCTTGCTGTAAACTGGTAATCAGAACCTTGTATTTCTCCCTTCCCCTGTTTTATGGGGGACGGGTTGGGGTTAGGGGTATCCTACACGCACCTTAACAACCACCAATTGTGGCAAATGACACAAAAACCACTCATCCACAACTGCAATATTTACAACATTTGCCACATTCGCTTTTGACTAATACTCGGAACTCAGCACTCAGGACTGCCAATGCCGCCGCCATCGCCGCCGCCAAATGTTCATCGCCACCACCGCCGGATATTGTCTTTGACTGGCGACCGGAGACTGGCGACCTTTATGGCATCAAAACCCATATTTGCCATTGCCGAATTTGCTGCCTTTGCCGTATTGCTCCCTCAAGCATGGTGCAAAATAAGCAAAATCGGCAAACAAGGTCTTGTGTTGACCGGCGATTGGAGACTGAGAACTGGCGACAATCTGTGCGCTTCAGCGCCCATTTTGACTCAGGCAGAGGCTTGAGCCTCTGACGTCCTGACAACGCCGACACTGACGACTATGAGTGCGAAGCCTCCCGTGGGACGACATTTCCGACAACTACACCTTTCGTTTTCAGCCAAAAACTAACCGCTAATTGCCAAAAGCCAACCGCCTATACCGTTACCGTCGCGATGTCCGCCGCTTTCCGCAGCGCATGCAGGTTCGCATCCGGCACATCCACGTTCGTCCCGCACCCCGGACTCAACAGGAAGTGCTTCCCGTTCACGGAGCGGATCGCCGTCAGCGCTTCGTCAATCACCTGATCAGGTGTGCCCGTTTGCAGCACACCCAGTTCATCCACACCACCCACCAGCGCCCTATCCGTTTGATCCTTCGCCTCATCGACCGTCGGGTTATGCTGGTTGAGCGTCGCCCAGTTGATCGCATGCACCGGATAATCCGTGATCGCGTGGAAATAGGCGTACGACCCGCAGATATGCAGCATATTGAACGGCGCGGCCTCAACCGCCTTCAACACTTTCAGGTCATACGGCTTGCCAAACTCTTCGTACTCCGCTTCGGTCAGGATACCTTGCCGTGCCAGCTTGACAATCGCGTAGAACAAGCCGCTTGCCCCTGCATCCACCGTCGCCGCAGCATACTGTCCAAGCGTAATCGCAATATTGTTCAGCGCCTCATGCACACCCTTGGGATTTTCGGCAAAATACCGTCGCAGCCCGTCATACTGCGCCTGCACATCCAGATTAATCCGGTGCTGCTCCGACCTTGCCACGAGGAACCCCAGCACCGACAGCGGCGAGAACACCGTTTGCAGGAAGTGCGCCTCCCCGATGCCCGCCTTCACCTGCTTCACCAGTTGCAGATGCTCATCAAAAACCCCTGCCGTCGGGTTAATCGGCTGAATCTTCTCCAGATCAGCCGGACTATTCAGTGGCCCATCAATCAAACGCGGCAGCACCGAGTCATAATCCTTGAAGTCGTATCGGTTGCCCCATGCTTCGGCATAATACGTCGCGCGCGGATTCACCTTGATCCAATCCCAATCAAAATCATGAAAATGCTTCAAAGTCACTGCGGCCAAGGTGTCCGGATTGTTCTCTTCGTCCAGAAAATGTCGCCATGCCGAAACCGGTACGCGATCCACCAGCTCGCCTTTCAGTGCTGCATCAACCCGTTCACGTTTTGAAAGCTGAGCCATATCTCTAATCCTCCCATGTTTAGCCTCGACCAAATCGGCGCTATGTTTCTTGTCCGCACACAGCATCTAACGTTGTGTAAAGACCGGACACATACCATCGATGATCTATACTCTTATCAGAGAGCTATACGCGAAATCTAAACGGATTTTGTAGGGGCAAGATACATCTTGCCCCGCATTGGTTCCCTTCCCCTGTTTTATGGGGGAAGGGCTAGGGTTAGGGGTATATATCCTAAGACGCAGCCGTCGCCTCAGGAGTCGCTTCACCAGTCGCAGCCGCTTCCAACGGCACGAACGCCCCGTCCTTGACGATCAAATCCTCGAACTTCGGGTTCTGCGCACGGCGGGTTTCAGGGTCAAACGTGACCGTGCCATAAACCACGCTCGGAACGTCTTTGAGCTTGGGCAGCGCTTCATGGATTCCATCGCGGGTCGGGCCACCCAACTCGACAGCAGCCTTCACCAGATAGATCGCATCATATGCCAGCGAGGCGAACAGGTCAGGGTCTTCGTTGTACTTGGCGCGGAAGGCCTTGACGAAGGTCTGGACTTCCGGACGCGGATCGGTAATCAGGAATTCACCGAGGACATACGTGCCTTCCACAGCCTGACCACCCAACGTGATGTAATCCGTGGATTGGATCGAGGCGCTGGCGACGAACGGCACAGTTAATCCGGCGTCGCGAACCTGCTGCGCGATCAATGCCCCGTCTGCCTGATACGACAGTAGAATGATGCCATCTGGCTGGGCATCCTTAACGGCAGTGATCGCCGAGCGGAAATCCTTTTCATCTGGCAGGTACGCTTGGGTAGCGACGATGCTCGCGCCCAATTCCTCAACATGCTTGCTGAAAGAAATGATGGTCGCTTTACCCCAGTCATTGTTGATCTGGAACACGGCCAGCTTCTTCAAGCCCAAAGTCGTTACGGCGAAATCCGCCAGCGCGGGCGAAGCCTGATCTTGCGTCACCGAGGTGCTCCACGTGTAATCGCTGCCCTTGGTGAAATCCGGATGCGAGTTGGTGAAGCCGAACTGCACCAATCCACCCCGCGTATAAATCTGGGAAGCAGCCATTGAAGCCGTACTGCTGAAGTCGCCCAACTCGATCACAATCCGCTCATCGTCGATAAACTTCTGGGCGATGACCACCGACTGCTTGGGATCGCTTTGCGAATCCTCGAAGGTATATTCCAGCGGACGACCGCCGACACCACCTGCGCCGTTGATCTCTTCCAGTGCGAGATCAAACCCTTTTTTCCACTGTGCACCATATTGTGCCAGATCGCCGGTCAGCGGCCCGCTGACGCCGATGTAAATCGGGTCTCCGGATGCTGCAGCATCCTGTGCCGCAGTGCCAAAGACCGAAAGGAGAGCCAGTATCAAAACGCTGAGGGTGACGAACAGTTTCCAGTTCGTTGTACGTCGGGTATTCATATTACTTCGTGTCCTTTACTTTGTTGGTTGTAAATTCAGCTTAGAGAGATGGGTTCGCGATTTGCATCACGCCGCAGACAGGGCCTCAAGGCGGGCTGCCCGTCCTGTCATTTAACGGGCAGCCCGCTAACGACACATACAGTAAAGATCGACCCGCGATGGATTTTCCCGAAAAATGCTTATCAACATGTTTATGTTTGCCATCCTGCGAAACTCCTTTTGTTCTCACACGATATCGATGGAACTATTTGGTCATAAGGGCAAGTCTGCTTATAGAACCAATTCAGGCCACCCCGCTCAACCATCTATTAGCCCATTCTTTACAGTGTCATTTTCGCTGCGTGTCGTACTTTCCACGAAACCAATACCAAATAAAAAACCCCGGCACTATGACCGGGGCTTTTGTTGACCAAATCAACTTGGCGAACATAGTCTGTAGGTCTTACAAGTAAAGTACGATTTACAGGATGCCGATAAGAATGTCACAGAACCCGAACCCTGTCAAGCGCTTAGTAATGAATGGACGAGCCTAAATCAGGTAGGGTTGATCACATCCAACACGCCGTCTTATGCCGGACTCAGTCGATAGAACTTGGCCGCGTGTGGCGCGATTTCTTGTGCCCACTTGCCCTGAACATGGCCCACATCCGATTGGCTCCACAGGTCACGCGCGGCGTATTGACCGCTTCCCAGCGCAGCCAGATCAACCTCAACTGTTGCTGGCGCATCACCCGCGTTGAAGACAGCGAGGTATTGATCGTTCGACTCGCTGCTCTGTGCCACCCATGCGATATGCTCGCCCTCTCTGAAAAGCTGGTGATTATTTTTACTGGCACGAAGCACCTGTAAAACTTCGTCATTTGTCAGTAGACCGAGCGTAAAATCATCGTTATCCGGTAGATGTCCACCGAACATCAGCGGCGAACGGCTGATCACCCACAGCGTCATCAAGGTGACCTGCTCATCCTTCGTGAACAGGCTTTGACGGTTATCTCCCCGTTCCGCGCGGATACCGATGTGTCCCAGCGGCAGCATGTCGGCGTCCGCCCAGCAGCCGGGGCCGGTGAACTTTTCCCACTTAGCGCAGTTTTCAAATTGAGCCTTCAGGTCTTCCCATCGGTCCCAGAAATCCGCTGAGATGCGGAACAGTTCGCAGTTCTGTTTGAGGTGGTCGTAATGGTCGGTGGTCATATCGACACCCGGCGACAAACTCAGCACAATCGGACGTCCGCTGTGCTGGATCGCTTGGGATAAACCCGCGATTTCAGTGTCGTGATACGGCCACAGAATATCATCAGCTTTGATGAAGTCCACATCCCATTGGGCGTAAAGCGCGGCAATCGAGTCGTAATACGCCTGAGCGCCCGGTTTGGACATATCAACACCGTACATGTCGTCAATCCACGGGCTGACGCTGTTGGTATTCGCGACATCCGCAGCACGGTAAGGCGAGTTCAAAATAGGCAGATTTTGCCGGACAGCTTGGCGTGGAATTCCGCGCAGGATGTGAATGCCGAACTTCAGCCCCTTACTGTGCACGTAATCCGCCAGCGGTTTGAAGCCCGCGCCATTGGCGGCTGATGGAAAACGGTTCAGCGCAGGCAGCAGTCGTCCGTATTCGTCCATCACCAGCTCGGCGTTGGGACGGTAGCCGTGCGATTTGGCGTTCGGCTCGTACCACTGAATATCGACCACGATTGTATCCCAGCCGAACTTCAGCAACTTCTCGGCCATGTAATCGGCATTCGCCCTAACCTCATCCTCACGCACGGTCGGTCCGAAGCAGTCCCAACTGTTCCAGCCCATCGGTGGCGTTTGTGCTAAACCATTCTTGATGCTCATTGTTATTCCTTACCTGATGCGAATTGAACAACCGGATCGTATTGTCCGGTTGAAAATAAATCGTGTTGGATAGACTTCTAGCCCGCTATCCGCTGGGCCTGTGCCTGTGCGATGAGTGCTAGCTCCGAAACGAGGAAGCAGTGTGCCTGCGTCATAGCCGTTTCGGTTCGGTTCAGGATGTCATCCAGCAGTTGTCGCCCATAGGGCAGTTCGACACCCGTACAATCCACGTACTGCGTTCCGGTTTGCGTCACCATGAACAGATGGTTCGCACCTTGCAGGCCAGCAATATCAATATTCTTGCGCAGTTCGATATACCCTTCAGTTCCCAGAATGAATAGGCGCACATCCCCCCATACACCGAGTCCCGCTGGCGTGAACCAATCCACGCGGATATAACCCGTAGCGCGGTCGCTGCGCAGCGTCACATCCCCAAAGTCTTCCAACTCCGGAAACTGCGGGTGATTAAAATTCGCCACTTGCGAGGCGACGATTTCAGCCGAGGTGCTGTTGCTGAAGTGCAAGAACTGGTCGATCTGGTGCGAGGCGATGTCATTCAGGATGCCCCCGAAATGCTTTCGCTGGAAGAACCACCCCGGCCGTTGGGTACTGTTGAGCGTATGCGGGCCGAGGCCAACCGTTTGAATCACCTGCCCGATCGCGCCCGATTGAACCAGTTCACTGGCTCGCGTGGTCGATGGACTATCAAACCGTTCGCTGAAGCAAATCGAATAGATACGTCCGGTTTCAGCCTGAACACGACGAACTTCTGCCAGTTGTTCCAAGGTGGTGAAGCCCGGTTTATCCGACATGTAGTCTTTACCGTGCTGCATCACACGGATGCCGAGCGGCGCACGCTCATCCGGAATCCCCGCGCTCACAACCAGAGCGATGCTGGAATCTTCCAAAATTTGCTCGACGGAACGCGCCAACTGTGCTTTGGGATATTTGTAGCCGAAATCGGCAGTCAATTCTGGCTCAGCGGCATAATACCAGACCAGTTCAGCCCCCGCTCTCAGCATATGATTGACTTGTCCAAAGATATGGTTGTGGTTGAGTCCAATGGCTGCAAAACGAATACTCATAATTATTCCTCTATTGTCATGCACCATTTCGTGACGGTATTTTTTCCCGTCTGCGTGCCAGCGTCAAGTATAGCTCACTCGATAAGGGAACTACTGCTCGAGCATCATTCGTTCGATACGCGCCGCGCATCACGGCGCATAGGCACTTCATCCTGATCTTGAGCCACGTAATAAAAATGCCAGTCCGCCACGTTCGCCGAGCCAATGAACGAAACGTCGTGGTTGCCGTGTGCGTCAATCGCATGCAGCTGCAGTTCGGCCTCGCCAATATCCGGCAGACGCAAGAGGTCGAGCAGGGCTTCTTGGGTCGCGTCTTGCACCGAATGCCCCGCTTGCATCAAGCTGACCGTGAATCGTGCCAGACTCGTGCGGATCGCCAGTTCCCCTTTGCCCGTACAGGCTGCCGCACCATAACGATTATCCGCATAGAAGCCTGCCCCTGCAATTGGTGTATCCCCCAAGCGACCGGGATACTTCCATGCCCATCCGCTGGTGCTGGTCGCAGCGGCGATATCACCATTTCGATCTTGCACCAGATAAACCGTCGTTTCATCCTTGCGCTGTGGGTCTGCCGACCGCTTGACTGCGTTGATCAGATCCACCGATCCGTTCCCCTGCAAGAAATCCTTCTGCCATTGCGCAAAGTTTTGCCGCATGATATCCGTCAGTAGTTGGTCACGTTCAGCCCCGATTTCATCCGCAAAACGGGCGGCACCTTCACCTACCAGCAGCACATGTGGTAAGCGCTGCATCACGGCATAGGCCACGCTGACCGGATGGAAGAACCCTTTCAGCCCTCCGACGGCACCGCTGGCACGCGTGCGTCCATCCATGACGCCGGCGTCCAGTTCGACTTCGCCCAGCGCATTCGGATAACCGCCTTTGCCCACCGACCAATCGACTTCGTTGGCCTCAACCGCACGGATACCCTGTTCCATTGCCTCCAGCGCCGACTTTCCCGTTTGGAGTTCGCGCCATGTGATCGCCGTACCGCTGTTCTGATAATCGGCTGCAACAAAAATCATTTATGAATCCTTTTTATGAGTATGCCAATCAAATAGATTGAGAGATTCATTTAGCGTATTTTGAAGTTTTAGAGTGGCAAGAAATCGGTTCTATTTTCCCACTCACTTGCGTCGCTTGCACCCAAAATCGCCATTAAATCATCAACGACTTTGGCAACAGGCAGTGAATCCTGAATAAAAATGACACCTGCTAGTGGCAAACCCTGTGCCAGTCTTTCGTTTGCAAACTTGGTCATTGTGTTCAGATCATGTGTAAGCAGAACACGGCCTTCTTTGGCAGCCCACTCGAGTACGGTTGGATCGTCCGCACCAGATGCCGCAGTATCTTGCACACGAATCATGTCAACATCTGGAACTCGTGCGCGTAAGGCTCGGACAATCTTTCCGTTGAAATTCTAGTCAAGTAAAAAACGAATCATTTAGGTGCTTTTTGTTGTTCTTGATAGGCGCGCAAACGAGTTCGTAAAGCACGAGCATCAGGTGTTAAGTTTGCTTCCGTATCCCGTAGAACTTGATCGACTTTTTGGTCACGAGTACGCACATATGCATCCACTTCATCGCGATTTGCCAGATAGTACCCGATCACAGCATACACCTCTGAGGTGGTCAAACTGGGATAGCTGTCAACAATCCCTTCTGGGGTTTCACCCGCATAATAAGCGTGGATCACCAATTCAAGCAGGACCCGTGTAGTACCGATACGAATCGCACCGTATTCATCTGTTCGCAGTGGAATAGTCATGGTGGGCAAATTTGGAATCATCCAACGCACCTCTTCATCATGCTTGATTACTCTTGGTCATTTTAACATGAAAGGTAGATACCACTTCTTAAGTTTGATAGTCCAATGAGGATTTACAAGTAACAAAAAGGGCTTGAACACGCCAAGCCCTTCAGAAAATCAATATATCATCATTACGTTCCGACTAGCTGTGAACGTTGATGTCCTTCGGGTCGATAATCCCCGTCCGGCAGCGCCACACGCCATCCGGATCAGACAGCGCTTCGAGGCGTTGTTGTGCCCCTTGATCGCGGTCGTCGAAGATGAAGCGGTGCGCTTGAACAACCGCCGCTGGTCCGACGTACTTGCCGTTCGCCCAGAAGCTGGGGCAGGACGTGGTGCAGCAGGCACACAGAATACAGTTGGTCGATTCGGCGTAAATGCTCTGCATTTCTGGCGATTGCAGCCGTTCGCGACCATCGGCAGGCAGCGCATCATTGTTGATGAAGTAGGGCATGACCGAACGATAATGATCGAAGAACGGTTCCATATCGACGATCAAATCTTTCTTGATCGGCAGGCCCAGAATCGGCTCAATCTGGACTTTGGGGCCAAGGTTCTTGACCAGCAGCTTGCAGGCTAACGCATTACGCCCGTTAATGCGCATCGCGTCCGAGCCGCAAATGCCGTGCGAGCAGGAACGACGGAAAGCCAGCGTACCGTCCTGTTCCCACTTAATACGATGCAGCAGTTCCAACACGCGGTCGGTATCCTGCACATCTTTGAGTTCAAACGTCTGCCAGTAAGGCTTATCCTTACCGGGAATTTCCGGGTTATAGCGTCGAATTCGGAAAGTTACGTCCATTAGGTTTCAGTTCTCCGCTTTTCTATACTCTAGAAAGTCAACCAACAATACCCTTATGGTATTGAATTATTCAAATCGTACACCGCTGCGCAGTGCTTCTTCATAATGTTTAACGCCAACGCGCAAATCGCGCAGCAGTCGCACAAACCATATTATACCAATGCCTGTGACCAGCACCGCAATACCCACTGCGACCGCCATCACACCCTGTTTTCCTAAAGCTTTACCGAGTGTAGCGCTGTCGGGTAGTTCGCCATTCGGAAAGAAGCTGCCGGTCGCCGCAAGATAAATCATAATGATACCGACTAAAATGAGTGCTGATGCTTTCATCATGTTTATCGCACGAACACCCCGGTAGCGGGCTACCTGATTGCGAATGTCTTGTTCGTTAACGTCGCTCATCTTCATTCACTCATCAAGTCGCGCAGGTTGCTGATGCCTATCCCAATCCAGCCGACACCGAATAAAAAGACCAGTCCTCGTACTGCTGAATGTTCAACCAAAAACAAGTAGCCGTTGCTGAGTGCGATGATAACGCCCATCACAATGAATACCACAGATCCCCATTTGCTTTTGATAAACATCGTTTGACTCTCGCATCACGACGAGTTGGTCTTTTGCAAACGCCGCAGGTTACTTGCGCCCAACCAAATCCAGCCCAGACCCACCAGAAACATCAAGCCTTGCCACAGACCATAACCACTCAGTAACAGATAACCGTTGCCCAATGCCATAAGCAGTCCGAGGGCAATGAAAACGATGCATATCGACCGTTTGTGAATAATCATGATCGTTATCCGTTCTTAATGCTCTGCGTTTCTCACTTTCTGGATTCGAACAATGCCCGCAATCATAATCAAAATGCCAACTGCTGCCACCAATAACAGTCTTGTTTCTCGCTCGAGGAGAAACACCCATAGATTGAGAAGGGCGTCCACGAGTCCGATGATGACCAGAAATACATAGGGCAGCAGTTTCTTGCTCACGCCACCGCGTCCTAGTAAGTACGTTCCTTCGGCTTGAAACGCGCGTCCTCATCCGCCAATGACATATCCACTTTCTTGTCGGTCGTCAGTTCAACCGGAGGTGCATCATCGCCGTACGGATTATCGCTCTTGCGGAAGGCCAGAGTGTGGACGAGCCAATTCTCGTCGTCGCGCTTCGGATAATCTTCACGGCTGTGACCACCGCGGCTTTCCTTGCGGTTCTGCGCGCTGAGCGCTGTCACTTCTGCCAAGTCCAGCAGAGAACCGAGTTCCCACGCTTCCATGACATCTGTGTTGAATTGGTAGCCGTTGTCATCCACGCTGAGATCGGTGCGATATTGATGACGCAGATCACGAACAATGTCAATCGCTTCCAGCAGTTCCTTCTCGGTGCGGAAGACGCCGACCTTATCCATCATCACTTCTTGCATCTTCTTACGCAGCGTATAAGGCTTGGTCTTGCCCTTGCTGGCGCGGATGCGCTTGAATTCGGCTTCGGCTTCGCCCGATGGATTAGCGGGCAGTGGTACAAGCTCCGCCTTCTTGACATACTCGGCGATCTTCATGCCGCCGCGCCGACCGAACACCACCAAGTCAACCAGTGAGTTGGTACCGAGGCGGTTCGCGCCGTGTACACTGACGCAGGCGCATTCGCCCGCAGCATACATACCGGGCAGCACTGTCCAGTTCGCATCCGTGACTACTTCGGCATCCACGTTGGTGGGGATACCACCCATTGCATAGTGAGCCGTCGGCTGAATGGGCATCGGCTCGGTCAGAGGATCAACGCCGACATAGGTGCGGCATAGATCAAGCGTCTCAGCCAGCGCGTGAGCGATATAAGCATCGTCTACGCGGCGGGTTTCGCCTGCCTCAGCCAGATAGCGGTTGACCGTCGAAGGACGCGCATCCAGATGCACGTAGAACTTGCCGTTAATACCATTACCTGCGCGCAGTTCAGTCATAATTGCGCGGCTGACCACGTCACGGCTGGCGAGGTCTTTAATCTTAGGCGCATACTTTTCCATGAAGCGTTCGCCGTGACGGTTGAGCAAAATACCGCCTTCACCGCGAATACCTTCTGTAAGCAGCACACCCAATCCATAAAGTCCCGTCGGATGGAATTGGAAGAATTCCATATCCTGCATCGGCACACCGCGACGGTAAGCCGCCGCCGCGCCGTCACCGGTCAGGCTGTGAGCATTGCTGGTTACCTGCCACACGCGTCCCCAACCACCGGTTGCAAACATAGTGGCCTTGCCGTGGAAAACATGGAACTCGCCCGTTCCCAGTTGGATGGCGACCACGCCCACGCAGTGTCCTTGATTCATGATGACGTCCACAACGTGGAATTCATCGAAGAAGCGCACTTGGTTCTTAATACATTGCTGGTAAAGCGTCTGCAAAATCATGTGACCGGTACGGTCAGCCGCATGGCAGGCACGGCGCACCGGCTTTTCGCCGAAGTTGCTGGTGTGACCACCGAACCGGCGTTGGCTGATGCGGCCTTCTGGTGTACGGTCGAAGGGCAGGCCCATGTGTTCCAGTTCGATGACCGCATCGACTGCGTTTTCGGCCAGAATCTTCGCGGCGTTCTGGTCAGCCAGATAATCGCCGCCCTTAACGGTGTCGTAGGCATGCCACAGGGGTTTGTCTTCGTCCAAGTTACCGAGTGCCGCGCCGATACCACCCAGCGCAGCGCCGGTATGGCTTCGCGTCGGGTACAGCTTGCTGACAACGGCAACGTTCGCGCCACCTTTGCTGGCGTACAAAGCGGCCATCAGTCCTGCGCCACCTGCCCCAACAATGATGGCATCAAATTGATGCGTCTGCATTCCAATAAACTCCTCAGTTAGCGGTTGGTTATTGGCAATCGGCGCTGAGCCATTATCGCCAACACCAACGGTCTAAATTTTTAACAGTTCAGATGATACAACAAAGGAAGGGTCTCAGACCCTTCCCGACACAATTCAACTATTGATGCAAATTGGCAGCTGCTTGCTTGGCGATTTCCAATGCCCCGCTGTCAATGGTGCTGAGCAGCGCTAGGCAGCCGAGTGTCAGCAAGATGACTGCGCCGATGATGCATAGGTAAACCGACGCCCGCTTCAGGAAGGGGCTGAACGATGTGTAGTCCGTCAGCACCAAACGCAGACCGTTGAAACCGTGTACCACCACCAAGGCGATGAGCGCGAAGTCATACACACGCCAGATTGCGACGCCAGCCACCAGATAGCCCCAGCGGTCAGCGACGAATTCAACCGAAGTACCGGAAGCGTTGGCGACGGTCGTCCCAACCACAGTACCACCAGCGGCGGTAATATCGAACACGCCTTGGATGATGTGCATCATGGCAAGGTGACCGAATACCAGCGGAATGATGAGGATGCCGCTCGTCCGCATGAAGCGCCACCAGAAGCGTTCAATGCCGCTGGCATGCAGAGGATGTGCGCCTGTGGCCTTCGCTGCGGAACTGCCACCGCTGAACAAGCCGAAGACTGCCGAGAGCAGCAGCGCAGCAATCACTGCAACCGCGATGCCTGCCACAAACGGAAGCTGAGCGCGCAGGACTTCTAACAGGCCAAGGTATTTACTGTTCGGATCGCCATAGAAGCGCAGGACGTGACCGAACATCAGGAAGAAAACGGGTACAAGAATGATGACCGTGCCGCCGAGGACATACATCGCGGCGCGCTGCTGGTACTTCCACCACACCGGCTTGTAATCAATGATGGCAATTCGTAAACCATTGAGTGCGTGGTAGATCACACAAGCCACTAAGCCGAATTCACCGATCGTGAACAGCGGCGTTTGGTAAGTCGCAATGGCTTCAACATATAATCCGGGCCAAAACACTGCCCAAGAGGTATCAATCACATGGAGGGTGAGGAACAGAACTACTCCCAAACCGGTGATGCGATGCAGCACCCAACTCCACTGACCGAGCGCACCTTTATAGCGCATCGTCTCGGTTAAAGTCAGTACGAGCGAAGTCAAAATCATACTCCTTAGTCTCAAAAAATGGGGGGCAAGATACCATTTTTTAGCAATACGTGGGTTTGTTGATTATAGCGCACCGTTTTAGACGGATGCAACCGTGTCTAAACAGATGGTGTTAAAGCCAATTCGGATTAAGGCCGAATGTCACAAATTGCTTAGCCGTTCGTCACAATCGGGAAGGGGTATATCGCGGTGAATTGACGAATCAGCGGATCATAAGGCTCTAAATCGGGGCAGTAAATATGGCGCAGTTGTTTAATATCCTGCTGGTAAACGCCTTCCCCATAAATCGGCTTACCTGCTGCCTGCTGCTCTTGGGCGAAAGCGATCATCTTGGGGAGATGTTCACTGCTCACACAGGCGATATGCAAACGCGAAGCCGCCACTTCCCGCCAGAATACTTCAGACTGCACATGCGGATAAAACCGCGTATCAATAATCAGTGAGCCACCAGCCATCAGCGTTGCCATAAATAAGCCCAGCGTCCGCAGCGTCACTTCATGTGTATAGGTCACACTGCCCAACTCCATATAGCTGATCAGATGTTGGTTTCCCGTAATCGCCTGTGCAGTCGCTAAAGCTTGTCCGGCATCCAGCAGCATTTCCTGCGTATAGATTTCAGATGTATCGCTGTTATAAGTCTTTGAGAAATAAGCGGGCGTGTTGAGTCGAGGCTCAGGATATTCATTAAAGAAGGTGTTGGGCATCCCCTTCACCATCGTATCGAAATGTGGTCGCTCGGAGGGCTTACCACCCATTTGCAGAATTGGCCTTGTAACACTCTCGTAGGACTGTGGCAGCGGGTTAAATTTATTGTCTTCGCGCAGGAAATACAGTTTGGCATTCTCGATAGGCGTGCTTGTTCCATAACGGGCAGGCATCGCCCCTACCAGCCAGCAGGCCATGAACAGCACCGCCGCATTCGCCGCTTGGTTGTCCTTTATGGCGATCAAATCTCCCGGCTTGACCTGCAAATCTTCCTGTAATAGGTTAGCCGTTTGGTGAGCACGCGCGCTGAACTCGGCATAACTCAGTGCTTCGCGTCCCTCAGGAGTGATAGCGGTCAAAAAATCCTTATCAGGCGAAACTTTGTTGTGAAGCGAAAGGACTTGACGGATATTGGTAAAGGGTAAGTTCATGTGTTCGGATTTTTGGGATATATAACCCAACCTTGGGATAAATCGGTGTTTGGGAAATGTTTAGTAACTTGTTTATCGCCGTTTCGACAGCATACATGGGTTGTAGGAGCAAGATAGTTCTTGCCCCTGTCAATGCTTATATCTAGATTAGTAAGGCCTATTCTTCTCCGGCTTCACGGCGGCAATCCACTGGTCTGAGAACCATCCCGTCACATCTGGACGGGACAAAATCTGGATACGCCACCAATTATAACCATCGGCGCACACCGGGCCATCAATAATTGTGAATCCAATGCCGTCCAACAAGGTCGCTGCAATTTCCGACTGCAAATTCGGCGCGACCCGCATATTCTTCGGAATCTGGTCGATATACTGCACATATCCTGTTAGACCAACCCGTAGCAGTTTTGCCGGACCGCAAACCGGCGTGGCCGTCGCGTTCGGGTCTTCGAGCAGGGTTATCCCCGCTTCTCCATCTGCCACCCATCCGGTATACGACACTCCCAGCACCGTGACTCGAATCTGCCACCAGTTATAACCATTCGAGCAGTTTGGCCCTGCCAGCACATCGGCGATGCTATCCATAGGCGCGACCGCCAATACCAAACCGTCTATACTGGCTTCTTGGTGAACTTTGACGCCCAAGCGCAATCGGGTTTGCTCACCCACCGTCAGATTCACACTGGCGTTGCAGAAACTTCCCGCAGGCGCAGGGCCGGGGCGAACCCAATATTGGGCGGGCGTGCCTTCGGCCACCCAACCGTCATTACCGGGGCCGCTGACCTTCCACCAGTTATAACGCTGATCCGTGCACACTGGCCCATCGGTGATAATGACCACCACTTCTTTTTGATAGTAATTCACCCATGGACTGGATTCGCTGGGACTATTGCGCACGTATAAGCCGCCTTTGACATAGGCGCTTTGGCCCTTGACAAGTGGCAGCGGCGCAGGACAGCCCACAGTCGGTGTCGGAATCAGAGTTGTCACATAAAAGACAGTAGGAGCAGCCGTACCAACAAAGCCCAACGGCGTCAGCGTCGGTATCGGTGTGGCTGTCTGGGCTGAAACCAGCGAGGTTAATCCCGCCAGCAGCAGAAGGATTAGGAGTAATAATGGCGTGAACAGGCGTTTGAACATGGCGCATCTCCTCAATAATCCCTATTGTAGCGGATTTGGAGAAAGCTGCATGATAGATGTCTGCTTGTCGACAAATGCATATGCTTGTTTAATAGTATGACAGGCTGGCAGATTGTTTAGGAGAGACGTATGCGAATTCTGATTGGTGTTCTGTTGATGGTGCTGGGTTTTGTAGCCTTATTTGGTGTGATCGTTATTCCCGTTATCCCCTCGACCGAAGACAATGTCTCCATCAACAACTACCTGCAAACCCTGTTATGCAACTCGGGTGAGAAATTCGTACGCGAACAATACCAGACGCAGGATAGCGATGGAACAAGCTATTCGATGACTCCTTACTGCATCAACAGCGAACGCCAGCGTCAGGATGTGACCGACAAGTGGGTGCTCATGGGTGGTGGTGGCTTTGCACTGTTCTTTTTCTTCGGCTTGATGTTGACGATTAGTGGCGCAAAGAGGGCTGTCAGTAATCAGCTTGGTGCGCTTATTCCTCAATACACGACCGGTACCATCAACGGATTCGAAGTCAATCTGGATGGCCTTACACCCGAAAAGATACAAGACCTTAAAATGCAGATACGCTCGGCTGGCACTGGTGATCTCACGGCGAAGCTGCGCCAATTACAGGATGCCAAAGACAAAGGACTCATTTCGACAGACGAATATGACCGTGTCCGCCAGCGCATTCTGGATGATATTACTTAGTATCATCCGTCAATTCGTAGCGAAACATCAACATATCCCGTATGAGAATACCGTCTTCATAAACAGGTGCCTTGAAGTAACTGAAGTAATCTTTTCGGATCGAGTCCATCCGAAAGCCGCACTTCTGGTAAAAGCGGATGTTGTCGATACTGCTGTTAGCCGTACCGACGATTACGGCTTGTATCCGCTGCTGCCGTGCCAGTTTGAGAAGCTCAGCGATCAGCGCTGTGCCATAACCTTTTCCCCGATCTTGCTGTCGAATAGCGATATACAAAATCTCGCTCTCGTCGGGCTTCCAACTCATCACTGCCGCACCGACACACGTATTCTCTGAATAGGCAGCGTAAGGGGTATTGGCCTCGTCAGCGAGCACCTTTGCGGTACTCGCATCATCTTCATCGGCATCATGCAAGAGGGGAATGAGTAGGTCTGCATCGCGCGAAACGCTGATCGTGAGCTTCATTTTCGCAATATCCTTAACTAGGTGGGTTCGTCGCTGACCTTCACCACAGCGCCGCTGACATAGCCTTCGCCATCGTTATAAGCGATGCGATACCAGCCGTTTTCCTCACTGCGGATCACATACGCTTCACCCTTTTCGATGCTGCCGATCACCTCTGCGTTGGCGTTCGCGCTGTTCCGCACATTGACCGTTATCGTAGGACTCAGATAGCGCAGTGTATTTTCGGGTGCAGCAGTTGATTCAGCCGAAGCGGTATAGTTTTCTTTGAGCAAATCCTGAATGGCCGCTTCAGTACTGTCATAACCACCTTCACCGATGTGTGTATAGCGCACGCGTCCCTGCTTATCGATCAGGTAAACCGTCGGCCAATAATGGTTGGCCCACGCGTTCCACATCGCGCCGCTGTTGGCCTTACGCACATTGGCAATGTCCCGCTCATAGCTGAATTCGGGGAAATGATTGCCGATGACCACCAAACCTTGATCAGCGTATTTGCTATGCCAATCCTGTATGTAGGGCGTGATGTGGATGCAGTTGATACAGGCGAACGTCCACATATCAACCAGCACCACTTTGCCGCGCAGATTATTGAGCCGCAGCGGTACGTCTGTATTCAGCCAGCTTTCGTTGGAAAATTCGGGCGCGGCTCCAAAATCCGGCAGGTTCGATACATAGCCAGTTTGAGCATCTGCTTGAGCCGGTTGTGTCGCGTTCGAATTGGCCTGTGCCAATGCGACAGCCGCCGCGAGAAAAGCTGTGATGCCAATCAGTATGCGTTTCATAGTCACCTCCACATGATGTTTCAGTGCCTATGAAACCAGCAACAGATTACAGAGCGATAACGAAAGTCTTACGCCTTGTTGGTTTTGGCTTCTTTGGCTTTCAGCCAAGCCTCATACTCAGCCTCGGTGACAATTGTGCCGCCCAGAATCTCAGTGTTAATCAGTCGCTTGTCCGAGTTGTATTCCAACAGGAGTTCTGCCGTTCGTGTGCATTTATAGTCTGTTCCGCGCGCGCTCTTGCGGACGAAGTAGCCGCTGTTGTCGTCATTCTGGCTGAGTTCGTTCATGGTATCGACTCGTATACGCACGATCTCGGTGCATCCGGTCGGTTTGACGTAATAGAACTGCCCGCGCTGCTTCGGCCCGCCGCCACTAAAAAGTTTCTTGAAAAATTCCATGCCACTTATCCTTCTGGCTCAATTAATTTCATGCCCACCATTATAGCCATAGCCGACAAACGTAGCACATAAGCATTTGATAGGAATCAAAATGCCCTATCACATGGACAGGGCATTGATTGGCTTGTACTGCTGACGGATTAGGCCAGACGGTTGTAGAATTCGACGACCAATGATTCGTCAACCGGAACCTGAATTTCACCACGTTCTGGAATGCGGGTGAAGGTTGCGCTGGCGGTGTTGGTATCAATCGTCAAATATTGGGGAGCGTAGGCATTCGATTCCAGCGCTTCCACAACATGCGGGTTCTTGCGCATCTTCTCGACTACGCTGATGGTTTCGCCGGGGCGAGTCAGGTAGGAGGGGATGTTCAGGCGTTTGCCATCGACCAGAATATGGCCGTGGGTCACCATCTGGCGAGCAGCCCAAATGGTCGCGGCGAAACCTGCGCGGTAAACCAGATTGTCCAAACGACGTTCCAGAATAACCATCAAGTTCGCGCCGGTGTTACCGGGCATCTGGCGTGCCTTCATGAAGTAACGGCGGAGTTGACCTTCGCGCACGTTATAAATGAATGCCACCTTCTGCTTTTCGGTGAGCTGCATACCGTAGTCGCTGCGGCGTCCCGAACGGAACTGCTTTTCTTTACCGTGATCTCCCGGAGGATAAGCACGCTTCTCCAAAATGCGGGCATACTTGGGGCGGGGCATTAGAACCTCGCCAAAACGCCGCATAACTCTTGCCTTAGGCCCGTGATAGGATGCCATAAATCGATAACCTCAAACCCGCGGGAAACCGCCGGAACTAAACAATCAGATAACAAAATTAATGTGTAATAAGGCATTGTAGCGGCTTTTTCCGAGATTTCTAGGGCGGATTTTCGCCGCTTGTGGTCTAGCGTGGTGCTATAAACCCCATCAGCTTCCAGTACAATGCGCCTATCATCAGCCGCACAAGGAGATTCTGGATGCCAATCACATTTACCCCCGAACAGCGCCCACCGATGATCGACCGTCTGCGCCGCTTTCCCGACGAACTCGAACAGCTCGTCAAAGGGCTTTCCGACCACGAACTCTACACCGCCTTTATCCCCAATGAGTGGAGCGTGGCGCAAAATGTCCATCACCTGCCCGACTCGCACATGAACGCCTACGTGCGCACCCGCCTCATCCTGACCGAAGACAAGCCGCCGCTTAAAGGCTATGCACAGGCCGAATGGGCCAAACTGGCCGACTATAAGCTGTCGATTGAACCGTCGCTCACCTTACTCCGCAGCCTGCACATTCGCTGGTGTGCCCTATTTGATAGTCTCGCACCTGCTGATTTCGCCCGTACAGGACTGCACTCCGAAATTGGCGAGGTCAGCCTAGACGACATTCTCCAAACCTATAACAACCATTGTGAAGCCCATATCGAGCAGATCACACGTACCTTAGCCGCAGGCCGTGCTAAGTAATTTCCTAAATCACAAACAGCAAGGTGATATCGCATCTGCACAATGTTTATCACTAAATCAAAAACGCCCCGACTGCATAAGGTCGAGGCGTTTTTGTATGAATCCTTCCACTGCTTTATTCCTTTGCGGGATGTTTAATTTTCCAGTCATCGATCATCGGTTGAAGCACTTTCAGAAAACCGTCACAGTACTCACGAAGTTGCTCATATTTCGCTTTTGGCTTTTTAGCTACGTACGCCAAAATAGCCAGCGTGGTAGATAAACCGACCTGCGCATTTTTGTAACTGTACTTCACTAATCGCCAGTCAGTATGTCGATTTAAATCGGGATGAAAATAAGGTGGTATTGCTTTTGCTTTTGTATGTACTGCATCATTTCGAAAATTGGCCATTTCGCTGAGAAACGTTTTAATTTCAGCCTTATGTTGTTTTTCTATTGAAAACGCATAGTTAAAAACCTCGTTAGTTTGAGTTTGCCAACTTGTGCCGTTTTTCATCCATGATTCAATTTTGTCTGATGGTATATCAATTTTTTGTCTTATTAAGGATTGGAATGCGTCTAGGGCAAACCCGATCGAAGTACACACTTGTAGACAGTGAATGAATTCGATTTCAAGCGCATCTGATATTAAATCGTCTATTCTGTTTTCAACTGCTTCTAATAAGTTAATATGATTGGACTCAGCTATATAAAAGTGATCTAGAGCAATTCGTAGCCAATAAAGAGTCATATCCAATAAAAGGTGCAATTGAATATCTAAGTTGGTTACATCGCCTTTCTGCAGTGCTTCAATAATTAAATGTGTGTTCGGTATCGATATTTGCATACTTTTAAGGATAAATATTCCTTGAGATGCCTGAACTGGTTGAGACTCTTTAGGTAAATCGTTTTTATTTGAATTAAGATTCCCCATTCCAATCTTCCTTACTTATTTCAAATGCACTTTGTCAGTAATCTATTTTACGGTTCTTTGACGAGAGAATATATGAATTAGTGCTAATAGTGCTAAATCGGAAACGTATGCTTAAACAAATTCACCTTCTCAGGTCTCTATACTGATAGCGATTCGTTGGTAATAGACTGAACTGAGTAAACCTTCATTGGGCCAAATTATGTAGATGGCAACCGAGTCGAATAATCCGGTTTGGCAAATGCCACGACCGTAGCTACCATTCCCCGCAATTTGAACTGCATGAAGGAGTAGAATTGTTATGCCCGCTGCTATTCTCACCCCTGAAATTCGTCGTGCCAAAATTGAACATCTTCGTCGTTTCCCGGATGAGCTAGAAGCGCTGGTGAATGGGTTAAGTGACGATGAGCTTTATACACAGTTCATCCCTAATGAGTGGACAGTCGCTCAAAATGTTCATCATTTGGCCGATGCTCATATGCATGCTTATATCCGCACCCGGTTGATCTTGACGGAGCACCAACCGACGCTCAAACAGTTTGATCATGATGCGTGGGCCAAACAGGCCGATTATAAGCTGCCGATTCAGCCTTCGCTGGCAATCCTACGTAACCTACATGTGCGCTGGTGTGCCCTGCTTGATAGCTTAAAGCCGTACGAATTTGCCCGCATTGGCATTCATACGGCGCTCGGCGAAATGAGTTTGGATAACATCCTGATTCTCTACACCACCACCTGCGACGGACACCTTGAGCAGATCAAAAAGGTTCTGGCAGCAGGCCGCGCCAAGTAATCCCTCATATCGCCAAAGTAGGTGGCAGTTTAAATGCTGCCACCAATCCCGGACTGCGAAAGGTGATAATATCCGCAATTTGTCGTCCATCGTCCCCGAATGTCAGCACCTGAATACCATAGGCAGTATAAACCCCCTGCGCCTCATCGCGCCGGTATAATCCGAACGCAGTTTGTCCGTTTGCCCGCGTCGGGATTAAACGCCAGCGTCCACACGCCTCGCCCGCAAAGATAGTCTTCGCCACCAGCCCACCAATCGACTCTCGTCCCTGATACCACGATGGAATCGGCGGCATGCTAAAGGTCGCGTCGTCACGCAGCAACGCAAGTAAGCCGTTAATATCGGCTGCATGCCATGCCCGCACATAGTCCTCAAGTTGGGATTGGCGCGTCGCGTCCAACGTTTGCGGTGCAACCCCTTCGAGGTTGTGTCGTTTGTGGGCGGCCATCGTCTCACGGGCGCGGTGCAGCGCACTTTTGACCGAAGCCACCGTCACGCCCAGCAAATCCGCCACCTCGGACGCTTCCCACTCCAGCACATCCCTCAGAATCAGTACCGCCCGTTGGCGCGGCGGCAGCAGATGCAGCACCGCGATAAACGCCAGTGTGATATTCTCCCGCGCTGCATAATGTCCGTCTGGCCCCACGTCATCCCAGACTAGCAGTTCATCAGGATACGGTTCCAGCCAGATCGGTTCATTGACGTTCGCCGGAATCGGCTCCTCCAATGTAGACACTCCCTGCCGCGTAAACGGAATCACCCGCTTGCTGCGTTTTTCCAGCGCATCCAGACAGGCATTGGTTGCGATCTTATACAGCCATGCTCGCAGCGAAGCCCGTCCTTCGAACGTCTCACGTCGCCGCCACGCCCGCAGAAATGTTTCCTGCACCATGTCTTCGGCGTCATGTACCGAACCCATCATTCGATAGCAGTGGACTTGCAGTTCACGCCGATACTGCTCGACCAACGCACCAAAGGCCCTTTGGTCAATGCCTGACAAATTTGTGCTATCCATCGAAGCGCTCCCTCAATATGCAGTCCAGTATACGAGTTTTTGACCAGACCGCACCCATTTGAACCTTTTGACCGTCATAACATGGTACGCAATTGAGATAAGGAGTTTACGGATGAAACGCATGATAATTCAGTACACCGTCAAGCCCGAATGCGCCGATGAAAATCAGCAGTATGTGGAAAAGGTCTTTGAAGAACTCCGCCGCAGCAGTCCACCCGGTTTGCGCTATGCCACCTTCCGCCAGCTGGACAACCGTACCTTTATGCATCTGGTTTCGGTAGAAACTGAAAATGCCGATAGCCCGCTGACGCAGTCAGCTTCATTTAAAGCCTTTCAGGCAGGCATCAAAGACCGTTGTGAAATTTTGCCGCTTGTTACCGAACTGACCGAAGTCGGCTCATATCGCTTCTTTGACTAACGGAATATACTGTCCAATAAGGATATACAGATGGCTCCTACAATGACAGCCAATGGAAAAGCCACCAGTACCAAAACCACATTCAGCCGTACCTGTTCGGTATCGGCCAATATCCGTGCCAAGCCGGAAGTGATTTGGGCCTTGCTTATCAACGCCGCCAACATGTCCACATGGAATTCGACAGTCATCAGCGTTGAAGGCCGCATCGCGCTTGGCGAGAAGATCAAACTGAAATCCATCTCCGCCCCTGAACGGGTCTTCAATTTGAAAATCGATGAGTTCAATCCGCCCCTGAAACTGGTGTGGTCAGATGGTGCTGCGCCCATGTTTCGCGGAGTACGTACCTATACATTGACATCCAAATCCGATGGCACGACCGATTTCAATATGACCGAGGTGATTAGCGGCTTGCTGCTGCCGATGATTGGAGGTTCATTGCCAGACTTCAAACCAGCGTTCGAGCAATACGCGTCTGATTTAAAACGTGAAGCCGAGAAATCAAATTAAGGAGATTCAAATGGCACAGGGCGACGGCACCAAAGAAAATCCTTGGGTATTGAAAACCCCGCCGGGGACATCCGAGTACACGCTGTATAAGGACGAATCACGCACACCACCGGCACTCGTTTGTCAGGTTGGCACCACCACGCTTTTCTACGATCTGCGCTGTATAGAAGATTTACACACCATGCTCAAAGCCCACGGGGATTGGATGGAGCTGGGCAGTGCCGATGAGCAGAAAGAAGCCAAAGAAGGCACGGTCGAAGCGTGGGGGCGCTCGCCGGACAATCCGGTGGGCGGTTGGTATGGCCTGAAGAAAGGGCTGCGCGGACGCTTCGGCATGTATATCCCGCCGCTCTTGGAAGCATTGGGCTTGGCCGAAGTCGAACACAAGCCCAAAGGTAACCGGATGCGCGCATTGTAATTTGGCTAGGGCGTGTAGACACCACGCCCTTCCCTTAAGCTCCCTCACTTTCTTAACGGAATTTTACGAAATCTTACTTTTACAATGAGACTAATTCTCTCTATTAGGATGGGTCTCATATGAACGTCAAGCGATGGTTTGGGTTGGGGATCAGCATGGCATCACTACTCATAATGATGCCGGCTGCCGCGCAGGATGATGGGTTGGCGCACCAATGGGCCAGCAGTGCCAGTGCCACCAGTGAATACAGCAGTACCGATTATAATGCGATGCAAGCCACTGGTGAGCCGAATACAGCGCAGTGCGCGGATACCGGCACCGCATGGGCTTCTTCCACGGCTCAGAGTCCCAAAGAAGCGCTGACCTTATACTTTGATAACGCGGTTTGGGCCACCCAAGTCAATATTTATGAGACCTATACCCCCGGCTCGATTACCGGCATTGCGCTCATTCCGGCGACCGGCGGCGATCCTATTCCGGTTGCCAACAGTGCAGGTACGAACAGCGACTGTCCCGGCATCTTTTCCATCGATATTTCTGGTGATATTCCCAGTACGGTCAACGGCGTCATCATTTACTTGGATCAGCGCAAAGGCGGCAATTGGGATGAGATCGACGCTGTAGAGTTGGTCGGTAGTTGGCCTTCAGGTGAGGACGCTACTGGCCCTTCGACCGATACTCAACAAACGACGGAAACCAGCGGGTCTTCAGGCATGAGTGTCACCTGTGACAACGGCGCGGTTTTCGATAATGGTATCGAGTTCCGTGTGGTCAATATGCGTGCGGGCTATACCTATACCGCCACGGCCATTGGTATCAACGGCTTTGATCCGGTGCTCGCGGTGCTTAACACGGCTGGTCGTGGTCTGTGCTCTGATGACGATCAATATGCCGCGCAGTACAGTGCCTCGCTGCCGGATGCTGAAGCACCCGCCAACGGCAGCAGTGCACAGGTTTTCTTCTCCAATAACAGCAGCAGCGCCTTCCAAACACTGTCTTTGGTGGTCGGCGGGTTGAATAATGCCAAAGGTGAGTTCGTGCTTATTCTGGAAGGTATGGCGCTCACCACCGCCGATGGTGAGGGTGATCCCTTCTCCGTCGCCATCACCCCCGGTATGATCGCATCCGGCATATCACCCTCCGTATACATGTTTACACTGAATACTGGACTCGATCCCTACATCGCTATGATCGACGGGAATTACAATTTCCTCAAAGAGAGCGGCTCCAAAGGCAATTACTATGCCTGTGATAACGCGGGCTATAGCTGCTGGGGAGAATCGGTTGATCTCAGTAACTACTACGTTTCCCGCAGCGGCGGACGGGGTATTCTTGGCACGGGCTACGACGCCATGCTGAAGGTTCCTGTACAGGCTGGCTTGGAGGGCAGCTTCTACAACTTCCTCATGCGCAGCGCAGGCATGAAATCCTTCGGAGACTATTCCGTCGCCTTCCACGCTGGCATCGGGTGATTTCAAACATAGAAGTGATGGAGAGGTTTCGCACCTCTCCATGAACTATATGTAGAGTCAAAAAATACCCCAGAAGTTGGCATTGCTCGCTCCCTCGTTTACGGGGGAGGGCTGGGGTGGGGGTTCCTTACCTCCCTTACACCCCTTCGCCTGAAGGGGCCGGCCTCTCCTCAATCAGACTTTTCGTTTGCGAGCCGCCTTTGTGCGGCTTCAGCACCCGCCAATACATGAGCGTCGGCACCATCGACAGCACCAGAGCACTAAGCAGCGCCGGAACAATCCCGATCCGGTCAGCTAATCCACCGAGCAAGAATGAAAACACCGCGAAGGCGATGCTCCCTGCAAAGCTGTTGAGCGATCCCATGGTCGCCCGCTGCTCGTCGCTGAATTCCTGCTGGATCAGACTCTGCTTGGCGACTGTATTCACGCCGAAGAAGATTGAATTCGACGCCATTAACGCGGGTGATAAGACCGTCGGCATCAGCAGGCAAAATAGGTTGATCCCCTCGCTGATCACTGTTCCGCCGATCAGCAAACGGAACTCCCCGAACCGCTTGATGATTCGCCCCGCAAAATAGAAGCTCAGCGCCGCTGTAGCATTCCCGATCATCTGCGCCACGCCAATCGCCCACACCGGCCACAGCGTCACGATAAACGCCGAGCGGATCAGCCACGACGACTCGCCGATGGCATAGCTGATAATCGAAGCCATGCTCAGCCTGCGCAGCCGTGCATTCGTCTTGAAATTGCGAATCGCCGTTTTGAGGTGCGTGTAGATATTGGTATTGCCGCTCACGTGTACATGCGGCTCGATTAAACGCAGGCTGACGATCAGCGCCAGCACCATCGGAATCACCGACAACCAGTACACTGTCTTAAACGAAATCGCCGCCACTAAGCTGCCAATGACCGCCGAAATCGCCAGCGCAAACTGGTACATCGACGAGGTTCGCCCCAAGTATTCTTGGAACGCATCCCGCCGTTCCATCTCAGCCAGCGTGTCATAGAGCAGGGCGTCATTGTTGCCACTGTAAAACGCGCGTCCTAGCCCCTCGAAAATCGCCCCGACCAGCAGCGCCCAATAACTTCCGCCAATCGCGTAAAACATCAGCGCGAATACGCCTGCGACTGCTCCGTAGACCACCGTCCTTTTGCGCCCGACCATATCCGAGAGCACACCTGTCGGCATCTCAAACACCGACTGCGCCAGCATCGCCGCCGAAAAGATGCTCATGCCCAAGGCATATGAGCCGGTGACCTCTGAGTAATAGAGGATTGCGATCGGGCCATAAGGCCGGAAATCTGCCCAAAAATTGAAGAGTCCGAGCAGCCAAATATTGCGGGAAACACGCATGATACATCCACGTTGAATCGGTTTTAGGGTTTATTGTGGGTTTTTAGGGGTCAGAAGTCAATGAGAAGCACGGCGCTTAGATTTTTGTAACCACATAATGAACAACTCATAAAAGAGTCCCAAATGAGAGAAGATTTAGAACGGCGAAAACTCATCTATCCAATTCCTTGACTAAAAATTTAAGTTAGTCTAAACTTTAATTATAGGGAGTATAAGAAGTGGGGATCATAAATGTCAAATCCGAACACGATCACACTCGATCAACTCAAAAGGGGTCAGACTGCAAAAATCACTGACCTAACCGAGCGCGGTGCTAATCGAAGTCGACTATTGGATCTTGGCATTTTGCCCGGAACCCAAGTCGAAGTCGAAATGAAAAGCCCACTTGGTGATCCCACAGCCTACCGGATACGCGGAGCCGTTGTTGCCCTGCGCCGCGTACAGGCCCAACAAATCAAAGTTCAACTCGAGGAGGACAAATCATGACGACTGCATCTGCCGCCTGTGAAAGCTGCCCTGCCTATAACCAAGCGCTCCTCAAGAAAATGGGCGTTCATGTCGAAGATTTTGACTATGTCGTGGCTTTAGCAGGCAATCCGAACACCGGCAAAAGTACCGTATTCAATGCGCTGACAGGGCTGCGTCAGCACGTGGGCAACTGGCCGGGGAAGACCGTCGCCCGTGCCGAAGGGGGTTTTGATTTTAACGGCAAGAAATACAAATTAGTGGATTTACCGGGCACTTATTCCTTACTCTCAACCAGCACTGACGAAGAAATCGCCCGCGACTTTATTTTGTTCGGCCAACCCAATGTGACCATCATTGTGGTGGATGCCACTCGCCTTGAGCGCAATCTCAACCTTGCCCTGCAAATTCTCGAGATTACCGACCGGGTGGTTGTCGCTTTGAATCTGATGGATGAAGCCAAACGGCATGGTATTACCGTCGATGAACGTCATCTGGCACGCGAACTCGGTGTGCCGGTCGTCCCGATGGCCGCGCGGCGGATGGTTGGTATTCCTGAACTACTTCAGGCCGTTGAACAGGTCGCAGCCGGACATTATGCGGCCCGCCCACATCGCATCAAGCAGCGTGACCCTGCCGTGGAGAAAGCCATCGCCGAACTGGCGACTCTCATTGAAACAGAATTCCCCGGCCTGCCGAATGCCCGTTGGGTCGCTCTGCGTCTGCTCGAAGGGGACAAAAACCTTGAGGAAGCAGTTCATAACCGTACCCTCGGTGATTTGTCACGCGGGACCTTCGTTCAGCCTGTTTCGGATTACATCCCGTTGGAGGCCACCTCATGACATCCAATACCATCCTTCAAAAAGCGTCGGCCCTCCGCGCACAGGTCGGTGAAGACTATCACGATAAGTTGATGGAAGCCATCTATACCGATGCATCGCAAATTGCGGATCGCAGCGTCAGCCGTGACGAAAAGGCCGCACGCCTCACCTTTGACCGTGCCCTCGACCGCGCCTTGACTCATCCAGTCTGGGGCTTTGCGGTCATGGGATTGATGTTCTTCGCGGTCTTTTGGATCACTATCACAGGCGCGAACATTCCGTCACAGATGTTAGCAGATTTACTGCTCGGCACGGTTTATCAAGGTCTGCATAATATCGCAACCGCCTTATCAGCGCCCACGTGGCTCAGCGGCTTCTTGATCGACGGTGTTTATCTAGCGACTGCATGGGTCACATCCGTCATGCTGCCGCCGATGGCGATCTTCTTCCCGCTGTTTACCTTGCTAGAAGATTTCGGCTATCTCCCGCGTGTAGCTTTTAATTTGGATCGTCTCTTTGCCCGGGCCGGAGCACATGGCAAGCAGTCCCTCTCGATGATGATGGGCTACGGTTGCAATGCGGCAGGAGTAGTCGCCACGCGTATCATCGACAGCCCGCGCGAACGGCTGATCGCCATCATCACCAACAACTTTAGCATTTGCAACGGACGGTGGCCGACCCTCATTCTCATGGGCACCATCTTCCTCGGTTCATTGGTGCCGCCAGCCTTTGCCAGCTTGGTCGCCGCTTTGAGTGTGGTAACCATTGCAGTGATCGGCATCGTGGTGACACTGCTCGTTTCGTGGGGCTTATCCAGAACCGTCTTGAAAGGCGAGACATCCGTTTACAGTCTTGAACTGCCGCCCTACCGTCCGCCGCAGATCATGAAGACCATCTACACCTCCATGATCGACCGCACCTTGATCGTCTTATGGCGTGCGCTTGTCATGGCCGCGCCTGCGGGTGCCGTCATCTGGCTGTGCAGCAACATCATGATCGGCGATATCAGCATTGCCGGATTTATGGTGAACCTGCTGAATCCTTTTGGCTTGGTCTTTTGATGCTGACACTGACGCTCGGCAAAAATATCGCGGGCGCACGGGCAGGTGTCATGCTCGAGATGGATGACGCGCAGGTTTATAACGTGCTCACACAGGTCGGTGGTTGGACGGTTCTCACCGCCATCAACCTGATGCTATTCAGTCTCCTCCATAATCCGTGCAGCACAACCATCCTCACCATCTGGACCGAAACCAAGAACGCTAAATGGACGGCACTGGCGACACTGCTTCCGCTTGCCATCGCTTTCTTGGTCACATTCTCAACTGCGACGCTGGCACGATTGTTGGGCTTGGCCTAACGGATCATGCTCGAAACACACGTTTATAGGGGAGTCCGCTCCCCTTTTTTGTGGATTACAAATTTTCACATCAGCATTACTAGTTCAGTTGTAGGGGTGCAGCATGCTGCACCCAATCATGCACACTCCTAACGCCACTTACATCGCTATCAATTCACGTTCCGTTGCGTCAGCCATTCATCTCTCCAACGCCAACTCCGCCAGCAGCGGCAGATGATCCGATCCAGTTTCCGCGCCTTGCCACGCCCGTATCGTCTGCAGTCCGTCACTGTGCCAGATATAGTCAATCCGGATCATCGGTGGCAGCCACTTTGGCATATTGTTGTACGTTGTCACCGGCCAACTACCGCCCGGCCCTTGACCGCCTTCCATAAATGCGTCACGCATTGTCGCAGCCAGCTTGCCATATGTGGCGCTGAAATCGCTCATATTAAAATCCCCCGCCACAATATAGGGCAGCGGTTCATCTTGGATATGCGCGAGAAAGCGGTCAATCTGCTGGTTGCGTAGACGGTCATCATATGCCAGCATCAGTTGCACATAATAGTTCAATCCGGTCGCTTCAACCGCATCCTCATTGAGGGGCCATGCCATATGCACCGCATAGACCGCCAGCCGCTGAGAGTCGATCTCAATTTCCGCCCGTTGTGGGTTTGGAAACCCCTCAATGCCTAGATCAATCGTCTTCACCTCCAAAATTGGATAGCGCGACAAAATATAGGTGTCACCCGGTCTCGTCGGATCAGGCTGAACTGTTTGATAGGGGTACAGTGTTTTTAAGTTGGGGAGATAATCCGTCGCGGAACTCGGCTTTACTTCTTCGATACATAAAATATCGGCGTCCGATTCTCGTAGTCGTGTTTCGAGTAAATCCGGCAGTGAATTGCTCACCCAAGTATTCGCCGTAAAGATACGGATCGTCTTCTCGCCGCTGGCCGTGACAATCGACTTGGGTAAAAAACGCAGCCCAATCCAACCAATCAGTACAACGAGCACGGGTAGCAGTCGCAAAAACGCGAGTCGGTTGCGCACCACCAGCGTTAGAAATAGCAGTACAGGCAGCGGGATAAACAACAAATAAGCGAAGCTGTTGACCAATGCCAGCCGGACATTGCCATCGCCAAATGCGAGCCGTAAGATGAAATAAACCACCATGCATACCAGATACGCCAGCGATAAGCCATTGACCAACTGTTTGAACCATGTTGGCCGTTTTATAAAAGTCTCACTCATTGGCTGCGACTTTCCTTAAAGTGATATGCCTTACACTAAATGGTGAAAATATTCCCGCGGCGTTCATGGATATAGAGTCTTTAAAGCCCCTCCCTGACGCTTTGGGAAGGGGTTTGGGGTGGGGTACATATGCCAAATTATTCTGCCTCGACAGCAAATGTATTCCTATCCTTCAATCGCCAGATCCGCGATCAGTGGCAGATGATCGGATCCTGTTTCCTCGCCTTGCCATGCCCGTATGGTTCGCAGCCTGTCACTGTGCCAGATGTAGTCAATCCGGATCAGTGGCGGCAGCCACGAAGGCAATCCCCGGGCATGGGCTACCGGCCAGCTTCCGCCCAACCCGACGCCGCCCTCAGCAAACGAATCATGTAAACTCGCGGTGAGCTTGCTGTAAGTGACACTGAAATCACTCGTATTGAAATCCCCTGCCAGAATGTAGGGATATGGTTCGCTTTTAAGATGGCTCAGCAGCCGGTCGATTTGCTGGTTGCGAAGTGTATCGTCAAATCCCAGCAGTACTCGCATATTCCAGTCCATCGAATAGTTGGTGGCAAATTCCTTGGCAACCGGCCACAGCAGATGCACAGTATACACCGCAACCAAGTGACCATCCACGTTAATCACAACACGAACCGGAGATGCAGTATACGGCATTCCCAGTTCGATATAATCACTGCTGACCATCGGATACTTGGATAGTGTAAAATTATCTCCCTTGCGATTTGCATCCTTCTGGAAGGCCTCGTAGGGATACAAATCGCGCAGCTTGGGCAGTAGTATAGCCGCCAGATCCGGCATAATCTCTTCTAAACACAACACATCCGCGCCGGACTCCCGCAGCCGTTGTTCTAAGAGTTCCGGTTGCGCATTATGCGCCCACGCATTTCCCGCAAAAATACGGATCGTCTTTTCACCGCTGGCCGCCACAATCGACTTGGCCACAAAACGTGGCCCAATCCAAACCAGCACCACCAGCAGCACAGGCAGTAGTCGCAGGAACGCGAGTCGGCTCCGTACCAGCAGTGCCAGCACCAACAGCACAGGCAGCGGGGCAAATAGAAAATAAGCGAAACTGTTGACCAATGACAATCGCGTGTTACCATCTCCGACTGTCAACCTAAGTACAAAATACACGACCATCACAACCAGATAAGCCAGCGCCGTCCAATTGATGATGCGCTTGATCAGTGATGGGCGCTTCTGAGTGGCTTCGTTCATGCAAGACTCCTCAATCAATAAGCCAACGTTATTGAACCGTTCCTCACCTTACATCCAGCTATATTTTCTTGTATGAGGTTCTTCCCTGCCTTTGATAGCTCAAAAAAGTGATGTTACTCACTCCTATAGCAGCCGCTTAGCGCGGATAATAAGACTCGAATCGACAGTATCGAGTTTTCATTTATGACCGGAGCACCCGTCCCACAACAGCCGATTACCCTCAAGGTCAAGTTACGTGGCGCTATCCAAATCCTTCGCCCCGAACTGCCGCTTGCGGCGGGACTTTGTGTCATCCTCGGCGAACTGCTGGCGCTTGGAGCCTTTCCCTCACTGCGCCTCTTAGTCTGGGGATTTGTATGCGGCTTCTTTCTGTCTGCCTCTGCGCTCGTCGTCAATGACTACTTCGACTTTGAAGTCGATCGCATTAATGCCCCGCACCGTCCTTTACCGGCGGGCCTTCTCTCACCCTTTGAAGTGATGGCCTTAGGCCTGCTCACTGCCTTGATCGGCCTCATAGCGGCATGGATCTTTAATCCGGTTGCGCTCCCCGTCGCCCTGATCGTCTGGGCTTTAGGCTTCCTCTACAACTGGAAGCTGAAAGCGGCAGGCTTTTGGGGCAACCTCATCGTCAGCGCGTCCGTCGCCATGACCTTTATCTTAGGTGGCATCGGTGTCGGGCAAATTTGGAATCCGCTTGTTTGGACGTTTGGCCTGATTGCCTTTCTCTTTGATCTTGCCGAAGAAATCGCGGGCGATGCGATGGATGCCGAGGGTGATCAAAAACGAGGCTCGAAGTCGGTCGCCATCATTTACGGACGACAATTCGCCGTACGTCTATCTTGTACATTGTTTGGAGTTGTCATTATGTTGAGTTTCTTACCCATGGCGTGGGGAGACTTTGCACTGCGTTATCTACTGACGCTGCTACCGATGGATTTTTTCATCGTCTTTTTTGCGTTCAGGCTCTTCAACAGCCAGACTCCCGCCGAGGGACGATGGTCCATGCGCGGCCTCTACTTAAGCGCTTCACTCGGCTTATTGGCGTTTCTACTCAGTTCGTTTTTCGTGTAGCTTGATGATTTACGAGATCGATTTTGTATTGGTTGCAGATGAAGTGATGAAATTGTTGTGCCATAAAATGAGTTGGTACACATATAGGGGCGCAACAGCATGCTGCGCCCAACAATCTTTCCGTTAACCTCACTTACCCCAGCACCACCTCAACCTCGCATGATGCTTTATCCGTAACCACAGGCAGCACATTGCCGCTAATCGCCTTACCGTCTGCGGTAATGCTGACATTGTTGCCTGCGCCTGCCCGTTTGATGTGAATGTTATACGTCACGCCGCGATACTGCCGTGTCGCGCGGAACTCAGTCCACTCGTTCGGCACAACCGGCGCAATCTGCAATCCGTTCAGTGTCGGACGGATGCCCAGAATCCACTGAGTAATCGCCACATAATTCCATGCCGCCGTACCGGTCAGCCACGAGTTCTTCGCCTCGCCATGTGTCGCCGCATCCCGCCCTGCGATCATCTGCGCATAAACATACGGTTCGCAGCGGTGAAGCTCGCTGATGCGTTCCCGCGCTGATGGATTGATGCGGCTGTAATAATCAAACGCACGGTCGCCCGAACCGAGGATCGCCTCGGCGATCATGATCCACGGATTAGTATGGCAGAAAATGCCCGCGTTCTCTTTGTACCCCGGCGGATACGACGAAATCTCGCCCAGTTCCAGATGATAAGTGGAATAAGCGGGCTGCTGCAGAATGATGCCGTGCGGTGTCGCCAGATACTTTTCGACTGATTCCAGAGCCTGCTTGGCTCGCCCATCGTTAATGCCCATGCCTGCCATGATGCAGATGCCCTGCGGCTCGATGAAGATGCGGCCTTCCTCGCATTCCTTCGAACCGACCTTCTTGCCAAAGTGGTTATATGCCCGAAGGAACCATTCGCCGTCCCAACCGTTGGCCTTCACCACCTCGTCCATCTTGGCCGCTTCATCGCGATAATGCTTGGCTTCGTCGGTCAATCCACGTGCCTCAGCCACATCCGCCATCTCAAGAGCCGCCAGTCCGAACAGTCCAGCGATGAACACCGACTCGGCTACCTTGCCGTCTTTATTGGTCGTCGTCTGAAAGGATTCACCGGGTTCGTCCGAGAACGTGTTCAGGTTCAAACAGTCATTCCAGTCCGCCCGCCCGATCAGCGGCAGCCCGTGTGAGCCGATGCGATCCAGCGTGTATTGGATGCTCCGCCGCATGTGTTCATACAGCGGTTGCTCTGTCCCCGGCTGGTTATCAAACGGCGCTTTCTCATCCAGAATGCTCCAATCGCCGCTTTCCTTGATATAAGCCGACACGCCCAGCACCAACCACAGTGGATCGTCATTGAAGTTGCTGCCCACTGCATTATTACCGCGTTTGGTCAGGGGTTGATATTGGTGATACGCCCCGCCATTTTCGAACTGCGTCGCCGCGATATCGACAATGCGTTCGCGTGCCCGCTGCGGGATCATATGCACGAACCCCAGCAGGTCTTGTGTCGAGTCGCGGAAGCCCATGCCGCGTCCAATCCCCGACTCGTATCCCGACGCCGACCGCGACATATTGAATGTCACCATGCACTGGTACGCGTTCCAAATGTTGACCATGCGGTTGGTGTGAACATCGGGTGTTTCGACTTGCAGAACGCCCAGCAGCCCATCCCAATACTTGCGTAGGGCATCAAAAGCGCTGTTGATGTTCGCCGTTTGCAGATAATGCGCGATGGTCGGCTCGGGGCGTTTCTTGTTGATGACGCCCTGCGACTCCCATTTGTCGTCACGCGGATTTTCTTGATAGCCCAGAATGAAGTTGATCTCGCGTGTTTCGCCCGCCGCCAATGACAGCTTCACATGATGTGAACCAATCGGTGCCCAGCCGTGCGCCACCGAATTCTTCGACTCGCCTTGTTCCACCACCTTCGGACGGTCTGACCCGCGATACGCCCCCAGAAACTCATCGCGCGACGTGTCAAATCCCGCCAGCGGTTCGGAGCAAGCGAAGTATGCGAAGTGGTCACGCCGTTCGCGGTATTCCGTCTTGTGATAAATCACGCCGTCTTTGATTTCCACCTCACCGATACTGAAGTTCCGCTGGAAATTCGTCATGTCATCGTTGGCGTCCCACAAACAGAACTCGACATACGAGAACAGTGACAGCTCAGCCGCCGTGCTGCGGTTGTTTGTGACCTTCACCTGCCACACTTCGAGGTTCACGCTCTGTGGCACAAAGTACCGTACTGACGCAGTCACATCTTTGTAAGTCGATTGAATGGTTGTGTAGCCCATCCCGTGACGGCAGGTGTAATATTTGAGGTCATTCAGAGTCGGCTGCCATGTCGGTGACCAGTACTCGCCGTCCGCGTTATCCCGCAGATACAAATATCGACCGCCGATGTCACGCGGCGCATTGTTGTAGCGGTAGCGTGTCAGCCGCCGCAGTCGCGCATCTCGGTAGAACGAGTACCCGCCCGCTGTATTGGAAATAATTCCGAAGTAAGCTTCATTGCCGAGGTAATTTTGCCATGGCAGCGGCGTGTCCGGCTGCGTGATCACGTATTCACGCTGAGCATCATCAAAATATCCAAAACTCATTTTGGTAAAGTCCTTTTTGATCTTTGCAAAATTTCTGGGAACGCTCCCAGAAATCAATGATGACTCTTCTGATGAGCGCTTGTCAAGACTGTACGGATAAATAACATACAAAAATATGTCCAACGTAATAGAATATCAATTACTACTATTGGGAAAGTGCGCATACCTATTTTACTTTGTTATTTTGTTCTATTCCGAATACAATATGTATTCGATGTCCACACATTTTTGCCTATTCATAATCACAGGTTTTTCAAGGATTAATCGTTTCATGGCATTGAGTGCGGTTCCCGCCTTTATCACCGATTATTATGAAATTCATGAGTGGAGACATGCATCTGCAATTCTGCAAAATGATTTTCCCCAAGAATGGACAGATGTGATGGATGTCCTATCACACTTCAGATTGCACAAGAGCGAAATCGCGACACCCGGTGGAAATAAATCTTTGATAGCCGATAAAATTGATCATGCTTTTACACAACAGGGTTGGCAAGAAAAATCCTTCAAAACTGGAATCATGCTTGATGGTCAGCTTCTCGAATCGCCAACTCATAAGGTGGATTGCTTTAAGAATCAAGTCGCACTCGAAATTGAATGGAATAATAAAGATCCATTTTTTGATCGGGATCTAAATAATTTTCGGTTGCTCTTTGAACTCCGTGCGATTAGTGTTGGAATTATTGTCACACGCTGCGATGAGTTGCAGACTATCTTTAACAACTTAGGACGCGGAAGTTCATACGGGAACTCAACCACTCACATGAGTAAATTGCTCCCGCGCCTAGAAGGTGGTAGCGGGGGCGGATGCCCGGTTCTTGTATTTGGAATCAGTCCGAAATTGTACGTTGAGGATTTGTAAACTTGGCTCAAGAATTCATCATGACATCAAACGGTGACAAATTATCCTTTGAGCAATCCAAATGTTTTGGAACTATTCTTGCAGATCCACCGTGGCGATTTTCTAATCGTACGGGCAAGATGGCTCCAGAACATCAGCGTTTAGCCCGTTATACAACCATGTCCACACAAGAAATCATGGATCTACCTGTAGGCGAACTAGCGCTCCCTCAGAGTCATTTATATTTATGGGTACCCAACGCCTTAATTGCAGAAGGTCTAGACGTCATGAAGGCATGGGGCTTCACTTACAAGACCAATATCGTTTGGTACAAGACCAGAAAAGATGGTGGGCCTGATGGTCGTGGTGTGGGGTTCTATTTTAGGAATGTGACCGAACTGATCTTGTTTGGCATCAAAGGCAAAATTCGGACATTCGCTCCCGGACGTAGACAAGTTAATATGATCCTGAGTCAAAAACGCGAGCATTCGCGGAAACCTGATGAGCTGTATGACATCATTGAAGAATGTAGTCCAGCCCCATTTCTAGAATTGTTTGCTCGTCACAGACGCCCAAATTGGACACAATGGGGTAATGAAATTGATTCAGATCCGACAGGAAATCCCACTCAATTACGACTTCTATAAATAGGTCGTATCGAATTTCGCTATCAGATACCAGCTCACCACACAAGGACACACCCATGCGCTACCGCCGGATGCCCATTGAAATTGAATCGCCGGAGCAGTTTGGTTACGGCAACATTGAATGCAACCTCGCCGAAAGCTCCGTCACCGATGGCCTGCTCAATGACCTCAGCATCAATCTCAATGGCCTTGTCCTCATGTATGGTGACCACTATGGCAAGCCCGAACTGCGCCAGCTCATCGCCGCTGAATATCCTAATTTGCAACCTGACGATGTACTGCTTACAGTTGGCGCTGCCGCTGCGCTGTTTATCGTCTCGACCTCACTGCTCCAAGCCGGTGATCGTCTGCTGGTCGCCTTCCCGAATTACGCCACCAACATCGAAACCCCACGTCAAATGGGCTGCGAGATGAATTTCTACCGCCTCAATTTTACCGATGGTTTCCGCTTCAACGTCGATGACATCATCGCTCGCATCACGCCGCAGACCAAGCTCGTCAGCCTCACTTGCCCGCATAATCCCACCGGCAGCATGATCTCAGAAGCCGACCTGCTGCGCCTCATCACCGCCGTCGAATCCAAAGGCATCCGTCTGCTCTTTGATGAAACCTACCGCGAGATGAGCTTTGGCAAGGTGCTGCCGCCTGCCGCCGCCCTTTCGCCCAGTGTGATCAGCGTATCCTCCCTCTCTAAAACCTACGGACTTCCCGGCATCCGCATGGGCTGGCTCATCTGCCGCGACAAATCACTCATGGAAACCTTCCTTGCTGCCAAGGAGCAAATCTTCATTTCCAACTCGGTGGTTGATGAGGAAATCGCCTACCAGTTCCTCAAACGCAAAGCCGAACATCTTCAGCGCATTCGCCAGCACATCAACACCAACTTAGGTGTCGTCAAAACATGGATGGCCGAACAAACCGACTTCGAATGGATCGAGCCGCAGGGCGGGTGTGTCTGCTTCCCGCGCATCAAACCCGATTCCGGCGTGGATGTCGAGAAATTCTACAAGCTGCTCAACACCGTCTATAAAACCTTCACCGGCCCCGGCCACTGGTTCGAATCCGACCGTGCCCATATGCGCCTCGGTTTCGGCTGGCCGCCCAAAGAGGAACTCGCACACGGCTTGCTCAACATTACCCAAGCCCTTAATGCAGCTAAAGACTGAACAGCGGTTCCTTTGTTTGCACAATTTCAAATATCATCTATACAATATGATGATATTATTTTGCGTTAACACTGGAACGTCCAATGAAAATATTTGGTGCATCATCTGTAAAAGGTCGTATTAGACTAGATTATCGAACTTGTACAAAATACTCTGATGGGAGAGTGATTATCCAGCCGAGCTTCTATCAGGTAATTGTCATTATTGTTGTGGGAATAGCTCTAATTGCTCTTCTAGGAAGCGAAAAAAGTCTGACGCTTATAGTTATAATAGGGATAATGATCTACGGTGCTTTTCAGGGAATACAAATCCTAGGTACACCGTCGATTTGTATAAATCCACAAAATCAAACTATTGAAATCGGAAAAAAGGTTTCAATTCCGTTTACAGATGTAGACGCATTAGTTTTCTCCGCACAAGGAAATTCTTCTCTCTCGGTTTCGTCCTTCTATACTTCAAGTGACCATCCTCCACCAACCAAAATACAAATTGATTTGAAGCATCGTGATCCGATTGTGGTCGGGACGATGTCCGGCGGAAATCTGGAAAAACGGAGAGACACGATCGCCGACTGGCTCAGGACGGCCTTGAACTTGCTTGCTCCAAAGGAGTAAAACATCAACGCTCCCAAGGATTAACCCGTATCGAAATGAACTGTATCTGAGGACAAAAGCCTATGGATGACAAAATCACCATTTTGGTTATCGAAAAGAATGAGGAATTCTTACACGACATGTGTGAGATTTTGGAATTCGAAGGCTATGAGCCGCTGCAAGCCACAACTGGCGCAGAAGGGATGGTGCTCGCCAATCAACACCATCCCAAACTCATTGTTTGTAGATCAAATCTTCCCGATACAGAGGTAGATGACATGGTGCAGCGGTTGCGAGAAAATCCGGATACAAAGTCAATTGCTTGGCTTTTCCTCCACAGTAGAGGAGAGACAATCTCTCCTTCCACCATGCGCGGCATCGTTACGTTGCTCACCATACCGTTCACTGCCCAAGAATTCATTGCTATGGTCGAGTCTAGACTCGACCATAGCACCCGTGCATCTCTGTAGGGAAAAGCCTGAGACCTTTCCACGAAACCCATGGAACTCATTTAATTGAGTAATGTTTTTGTTGGGCAAAATATTGACAGTTGACGAAATGATCCGGTAATCAAAACGTCTTACGTAGGGGAGGGTCTTTGACACTCCCGTATGCCCCTAGCAGGGGTAGGTATTTAATGGAGAGATAGATAGAACAAGCTAAATCAGCTATAGATTAAGTAACCAAACACAATCTAAGTTGAGAAAATCATGTTCTATCCACCCGAATTGTTGACGTGGACGCAGAGTGTGTCAAGGCACTTGACCCATTTAAGTAAAAGCCAAGCGAAGGTGTTGGCATGGTACAGCTTTGCAGTAAGCGTCGTACAAGGCTGCGGGATCAGCCAAGTGGCGTGTTATTTGAGCGACCTGTTCGGACAACAGGAAGAAACGGTACGCCAACGGTTGCGAGAGAGTTTGTACGATACAGCTGACAAACGGGGCACTCATCGACGCGAGGTCGATCCCATCTCCTGTTTTGTTCCTTTGTTCAAATGGATCGTCAGCCATTTGATAAGTGAGGATAAATAGCTGTTTCTGGGTTTGGATGCCACGACCTTGCGTCAAACCTTTACGGTGTTGAGCATCAGCATATTAGTCGGACGTTGTGCCATCCCAGTCGCTTGGACAGTGCTACCCGCCAACCAAGCAGGTGAATGGCAATCCCACTGGAAAGGCTTGTTACACGCCCTACGCTTTTCATGCCACCCCTTCTCCGTCTTGGCGGATCGCGGCTTATATGCCAAATGGCTCTTCGATGAAATAGTCATCTACGGTTGGCATCCACTACTGCCATTAACGACCAGGGCAATGTCTGCATACAAGCCACTGGGCAACGTTTGAAACTCAATCAATTGGCTCAGTTCTGTCGTCACAAACAATGGCAAGGTGAAGTGACCTGTTTTTCGGGCAATCGCCGCTTGCATTGCAGCCTTCTGGCCTTACCCCTCAAGCGATGGAGGGAAGTAAAAACATAAAGGGATTGTATTAAGTAGGGGAACAGTGTCATTTGCGGTATATACCTCACCCCAAACCGCTTCATCAGCACGTTCGCAGGCTCACTCCGCTGATAGCCGTAATAACAAGGAGGGGCTTTCTCTTCCCTTAATGGTAGTGGTTGCAAAGTAAGTGATGGTGGATAAAAATCTGCCACATGATCGAAGAGACTACCAAATACTTGTGTCGATCATGCGGCAGTGAGCATATTATACGCAACGGACACAATAAATGCGGGAGTCCGCAGTATAA
>JBGAGF010000027.1:0-90434 GCA_044226855.1 Aggregatilineales bacterium | reverse complement strand
ACGGGATAAGGATGGCGAGAATCGGTCGTGAGCTGCCGTCGCCTGGCTTGACGTACCGAGCGCAGTTGGGTTTGGCGCATCAGGCGGGCGACCCGTTTGCGACTGCAGTGGTGTCCCTGTTTCCGTAGTTCAGCATGTACTGGTGATTGCCCATTTTCGTACAGCTTAAGATGACGACACGCTGGACGATCTCGGTATCATGTCCCGTAAGAAGCAGTTATTATCCACTGTGCTGGTGGTGCTATCACAGTCAGTGTAAATCAGAAGGCGGTTCAGTCTCGATGATCGAACCGCCTTTTTATTTCTAGCCTTTCACTATGCCGTCAAGCGATAGAAATTCCTCGACGACCGGCGCGACCACCTCCGGAACAATGTCGTGGGTCTGCCCTTCCAGAATGCGATACTGTCCATTACGACCAGCACCCGCAATCGACTTCGCTCCGTGCTGCAAAAACATTGGGCTATGACCATCTGCCATCACTAGCGTCGGTATGTTGATTGTGGACAGCAAATCAATCGACGCGGACAGGTCATTAATAATGGTCAGTTCATAGACCAGCGTATGCGCCATTTGTTCAAGCGCGGGACGAAACGGCGCATATCGCATCCGGGCGACCACTTCGGCATGAATACCGACCGCTTTGGTCTGAAACAATTCAACCGCATCGCCGCAACGGCCTTCAGCTACCAGCCTAGCAATTACATCGGCAAGATTATCCTCTAAGGGGGAGCGGTTGTTGCTCGCCTCGATGGTCTGTCCATTGACCGTCGCGATATGCCCCTGTGCGTGTCCTTGAGAAGACGTGTCGCCCATCATCAATGGGGCTTCGTACAACGCCAGCCTAGAAATTGGCAAACCGCTGGTCGCAGCCTTTAACGCCAAGATCGCGCCGGAGGAATAACCAAATACATAGCTGAGCCGCCAGTCTCCTTGATGAGCGCGTCAAGGTCTTCGACTTCCCGTTCGACGGCGTATGGCAAGGTGTCACCGCTGTCGCCACTCCCCCGCCGATTATAGTTGAACACGGTGAAGTGTGATTCGAGGTGCTGCGCCAGCGGCATTCCCGTCTTGCAATCATTGAACGCGCCGACCACCAATATAAGTGCAGGGCCCATGCCGGATGCTTCGAAGGCGATTGGTGTGCCGTCTTTGGAGGTGATTGTTTGCATATGAATGCTCCTTTTGTTTCAACAAGAGTTGAAGCATATCGCCACAATAGAGCAGTGTCTTGAACAAATTGGCAACGCTTATTCTAACGAACTCGCAATTTGAGCAGGCGTCCGTCCGATGAGGCGCTTGAGCGAACGAGTCATATGCGGCTGGTCAGCGTAACCTGCCTGATCAACCGTATCAAGAATTGACATCCTCTGTTCTAAAAGAGCTGCGGCTTGATATGCCTGCTCAAGCTGGCGGATATAACTGCGGGTTAACCCGTTGCGCGTAGAAACCGGTGACGGACGGTACGCATTGACATGTCCAGAGGGTGGTCTTGAACGACCTCATTTACAATCGGCTCGTGGACGAGCAGCCTAACCTGCACCAGCCTATTGACAAAGCTATCGGCGTTTTCGTAAGTCGGATACTCCCATGCCGAACTATCCAACCAGAATGATTTGCTGCTGGCTTCTGGCAAGAACATCCCACGATTGACCAGATGCTTTATGGGCAAGTGAGGCATAAACCCGCCCAACTTGAATTGGATGAACAAGAACTCGGTGTCTTTTGGATACTTCATGAGCGCCGATTGGGTTTCCGGCCCCATATGGTGAAGGTCGTTTTGCCCTCACGGGTCACGAGCAGCATGCTCCAAAAGACACTCGCCGCACAAACCTGCGAATGATGATCATCAGCATAAAAATGGCCGACTTTTTCGACGTACGGCGAGTCCGATGGTCGATCTTCGTAAATGATGCTCATGCAGCCCACCTCTTTGCAGTCCTAAACATCATCCCATCGTAGCACATTTGTTTTCTACCAGACAACTGCACTGATGCTATTTTCCTTTAGAAATCAGCTGTAATGCGGCAGCAAATCGGTATGGGCGGTGAGGCAGGCGTCAATGGCTTGGCGTCCGCTGGCTTTATCCTCAATCGTGGGGTCGAGATCAATGGCATGGTAGACTGTTTCCTTGCGATGATCAGTCGCCGCCCGGACAATGGCCTGTGTGACCTGTGCGGTCAAGTGAGTCATGGGCTGTACAGCTGCTGGCAGACGAATTTCCAAGGGCTGAATTCCGGTTGATGAGACGAGGCAGGGCGTCTCGACAAACACGGCTTGAGGCAAGTCGGGCATCTGTCCTTGATTGGGAAGGTTGAGCGCGGGGAAATAAGTCGGTTCAGCTTTCAGCCGCGCGGCGATGACATCGCCCGGTCGCTCCCATGATTGGCGCAGCGGCAGCTTATCCCAATGGGTTTCGCCAGCTCCGACCGAGAGCAGCAGTTCGAGCCGTTCTTTGCGTTCCAGCGCATCGCCATGAAAGATTTCCGGCGAACGGTGAAAGTCCGGATTGGGGGGCAGAAAATCCGCGACGTGACCGTCATTAGCGGAGAGCAAATAACCGGTTTCAGTGCAGATTTTTTCGATGAGCGGCTCTCCGCTTCGAGCGCCTGCCGCAATGCGTTGTGGAATTTCGGGTAAATCGTCGCGGCCTGTGGCACGTTCGGTCAGCTTGACTACCCACGCGAAATGATTGCAGCCTGCGGTGACCAAATCCCAGCGATCGCGTGCCTCATTAAAGGGATATTGAAGCGGCGCACCGCCCCATAACTGCCAGACAGTGCTGTGGGCATAAAGCGCCATCGAGCAGAAGCCGACAGTGGTGATGCCGTTTTCCTGCGCCGCCTGACAGACACGCGGCAGAGGATTGGAGACGTTGAGCAGCCACGCCTGCGGACAGAGCGACTTCATGGAGGCTGTCAGCGCGCGGATCATCGCCATCTGACGCAGCGAATAACTGATGCCAGCTACGCCGCCGAATTCGGAGGCCACATGCCCGGGCGCAAGGCGTTCGATAATTTCCATGTCCATCTGAAAGCGCCGCCGTCCCTGCGCCACCACAGAACAAATCACATAATCGGCATCTGGCAAAGCGCTGTTCCAATCGGTATGGGCGCTCACGCTGATAGGACGCCCCAACGCCTGTGCCATCCGCTGGCCTGCGGCCTTCATTGCCGCGATGATTTCGCCATCGACATCCACTAATGCCAGTTCAAACGGGCCAAGGTCATTTTCCACAATCAGTTGGCTCAAAACGCTGGGGCCGAAGACGAAACTACCGGCGCCGATTAGTACAATTTTCATGACGTTTACCTAACGTGTGTTATAGAAAAGGAATAGTTCAATTCGAGAAACAGAATCATCTCTGCGATGAACAAACCGAACGCAAAAAACCATCTCAAATGATTGTACACGCATCCTCTTCAAAAGCCGTCCCCGATCATAGTTGACAGACTTCGAATGTTACCTTTAGTCTTTAAAATACAAATAATTGATGAATAATTAAGAATTATTGCAGGCCAAAGTGAACGTCGATGTATAATCTGAAAAGTAGAGACCTATTCATGTGAAAGTTTGATGATGGAAACCAGTTTGCCAACCATTCTTGCTGTTGATGATGAACCCGCTAATCTGCTGTTGATGCAGCGTTTACTTCAGCGAGAGTATCGCGTCGTTTGTTCACCGACCGGACAGACCGCGTTGGAGATATTGTCTCAGACGCCGGTTGATGTGGTGCTGCTGGACATCATGATGCCAGTGATGAATGGCTATCAGGTCTTACAGGCGATTCGGGAACGTCCTGTCATCGCCGATATTCCGGTGATTATGGTTTCCGCAATGTCCGACGCGAAAGACGTCGCCCAAGGGTTGGAAATCGGCGCGAACGACTACATCACTAAGCCGATTGACCCTGACGTCACCATCGCCCGCATCCAAACACAGGTCGCGCTCAAGCAGTTACAAGACGAACGCAAAAAAGTAATTCAAGAACTTCAAGCGGCGCAGTCCTTGCGGGACAATCTTTTGCGCATTGCCTCGCATGACTTGAAAGGGCCGCTGATGAATATGCAGTTCGTATCGGTGCTTTTTCATCAAGTAGAGGATCAACTGCCCGAGTCGAAGGTCTGGTTGGAAGCGATGGATTCTTCGATCTCCACCATGAAAACGGTGATAGAGGATTTTCTGGATACGGCTGCTATGGATACCCGCGCCATTGATCTCAAGATGGATCGTGTTTCGCTCAAGGACGTTATTGATAAAATGGTGACGCTCCATCAAGTTCACGCCAATAAGAAAGACATCCGCATCGAAGTCAGTGACTATGATGGGTCTATTCTGGCGGACGCGGCACGCTTCGAGCAGGCGCTGGGCAACTTGGTCAGCAATGCGGTGAAGTACAGCCCGCTGCATACGACGGTTCGCATCTGGACAATGGTAGAGGGCAAGCGTACTCACATCTGTGTCGCTGATGAAGGCCCCGGCATTCCCGCCGCCGAGCGTTCGCGCCTGTTCACACAGTTTGGGAAACTCAGCACCCGACCGACCGATAATGAAAGCAGCACCGGCCTCGGTTTGTGGATCGTCAAGCAGATGATTAACTTGCAGGGCGGCGAGGTGGGCGTCGATTGTCCACCGGAAGGCGGGTCCGTGTTCTGGATTAACATGCAAGCGGGGTAAAGTTCGGTCAGGGCAGTATTTCGAAGTGATCGACGTGTGCAGGGCGAAGAATGTCAAAATCCCGCCGGTCAAGCGTGAGGATGCGGGTAATATTCAGACGTTCAGCCACCGCGCAAACACTGGCATCCACAAAATCGACGCGCGAGTCAGCATATTTCTCAAGAAGCTCAGCAGTACGACGGAAATCCTCGACAATGAGCGGCTCCGTTATATAAGGCGACCTTGATAAATGCCGCAAGAAGTAAGGCGTTGCTTGTTTTCCACCGGAGCGCGTCAGCATAAACGCGATTTCGGCAAAGGCCGATTGTGGTAAATAGATTCGCTCGTATTGATAAAAAAGCTTCACACAAGCTTCGTGCCAAGTATCAGTCCGAAGCGCTACAGCAACTACAAATCCAGTATCCGCAATTACCTCACTGTTTGTCATCAGATTTTCTTAACCCGAATTCTGCCCAAAGTATATCCTCTGTGTGTTGAGCAACATCTGTAGGGCCAGAAATAAAACCTACCAGAGCATCGCGATCTGTGTCTGATTTATCTGTAAATTGGCCGAGCATTACATCACGCGACTCATCGTAGTCATCCTCTTCAGACGCTGGTTCCATCATCTCAATGTAATCCAAGAGATTGGAAAGTTGTTCTTCCGATAACTCGTCAAGTTTACGTTCAATCAATTCGCGAATGGGTAAGGCGCTCATGGTTCCACCTCATATCGACTATTCGCTGTCTATTATAGTCTGAAATTAAGCATTCCTCACGACCGATAAGCCCTCGATAAAGCGCTCAACCAACTCATCAACGGTGGCTGGAACAGAGGCCATCAATGCCAGCACGACGGTTTGCTGATCCGCTCGCTGTTCGGCATTCAAATATTCCAATGGTGAGCGTCCGGCGACTCGCGCGAGCAAACAGGCAAGGGTGTGGCGCACGGCATAGCCTTCGAGGTCAGCCGCGAAGCCGAGTGTGTGAACCTGCTGCCAATAGGTTGACCAGTAGCGGCGGGCAGCATCCGCGAATTCAGCACGCTGAGCAGGCAGGGCATGCGCTTTGCTGAGTAAATGCGTCAGTGAAAATCCAAGATCAAAGGCCGGATCACCCCAATGAATGACTTCATAATCGAGTAGAATGAGGTGTTCTTCGAGGATCAGCACGTTCTTGGGACTGTAGTCGCCATGTACCAGCGTCAGGCAGCGCCCGGCAGTCGCGTCGATAAGTTGGTTAATGAAGTCGGCAGCCTGTGGAACCTGAGCGGCGCTGTAACGGTAATAGGGTTCGATGCGCAGTGTTTCGAAGAATGAACGGTCGGCAAAGAGCGCCTGAGTGTCAGCAATTTCAAGCGAACACCGTTGAATGGTGCCCAAGAGCCAAGCAAATTGTTCGACATAAGCGGGTTCGATGATGCCTTGAAGGAGTTGGGTTTTCCAGTTGATGTGGGGCTGCGGGACGGCCGTCATCGCCAGAATGTGCTGCGCCTCATCTTCAAAAATGAGCGGCGGCGCGTAGTCCGGAACGGCGGTTTGCATCCAGCGTAAACCGGCGGCCTCACGCCCGATGCGCACAGGGCTGCTGAACCAATCGACTTTGACGCGCAGCTTTTCCAGCGCCTGTTTCATGACCCATGCGCGGCCATCGGCATGTTCAACCAACACCGTTCGATTGGAGACGCCACCCGCCAGATTGTGCAGCGTGGGGGTTTCATCCGCTGCAATGTGATGGTTATCGCGCAGATAAGCAATCAGTGACTCGCCCTGTTCAATATCCAGCATTTCCAACCTCGTTTCCGGCATCCCGCGCCACTTGAGTATAATCCAAATATTTTGTAATCATCACCTGACCAACCGTAATGATCAGCTTTATGAATACGTGATACGATAGAGGAACACTACAATTCGCACCATAACAATCATTCATTAGGCAATAGGGAGACAGTACGGCCCTGTCCACTTGTTAGCACGAACGCGTTGAGGTTCTATGCGGCAATCGAGCTTTCCCGCATCATTATTCAATTCCCTGCGTGAACGATTTCATCCACCTGTGTTTCCGGATCAGGAGGACAAGACGCGCTTCGCCATCGGACTTCATAGTATGCTGGTTGTGAACAGCTTTATTGCCCTGCTTTACAGCTTGATTGTGCTGCTCACTGCCGAGCGCAAACTGGACAGCTTGATCATCTTCGCCTTAACCTGCGGTATCATGTACCCGCTGATCGTACTCAACTTTCAGGGAAAAACGCGCTTCGCCAGTATCGTTTATGTGGTTTATTTCTGGGTGCTGATTTCGTTCACTGTACTGGTTAGCGGCGGCTTGTCGAGCATTGTCATCAGTTTCTATATTCCGATTGTCATCATTACGCTGCTACTGCTGGGTGGTCGGGCGGGATTGGTCAGCCTCGGAACCACATTCGTCTACACACTTCTGATCGCCAATGCCGATCTTTCCACCCTGCCGAATTATCTGCCTGCAAGCACCACCGGACACTGGTTCGCATTAGGCGTCGCGCTGGTGATGATCGTCATTCCAATCTACCGGATTCAGCGCGAGATGCTGGCGACATTGAACAATGCGCGCCGACAACTGATGGAACGTCAGAAAATCGAGGAAACGCTCGCCAAAAGCGAGGAACGTTTCCGGCTAATTTCGTCGGTCACCTCGGATTACACCTTCTCATCACATGTCGATCAGCCCTACAGCTTCACGCGGGACGAATACAGCGGAGCCTTCGAAAAGATTACCGGTTATACGCCGGCAGAATACACGTCCATCGGAGGATGGTTGGCCATTGTGCATCCTGATGATCTGGAACAGGATGCCCATGATATGGCGACCCTGCATCAAAACAAATCGGTCGTCACCGAACTCCGTATCATCCGCAAAGATGAGCGGATTTGCTGGGTGCGTGTCTATGGTCATCCCGTATGGGACGAGGCCCAGCAGAAATTGGTCGGCATTTATGGCGCGGTGCAGGACATCACCGAACGCAAGCTGGCTGAACAGGCCTTGATTGAAAGTGAAAACCGCTACCGCGTCATCAGCGAAATCATTTCAGACTACGCCTATGCCTATGATATTCATCCCGACGGCACTTACAGCAGCTATTGGATCACTGAAGATTCATTCGTGCGTTTGACGGGCTACACATGGATGGAAACCGGTACCAGTTTCAAGCTCTATCATCCCGACGACCGTGCCCTCGTGGAAGAACACGTCAAGCAAACCCTTCAAGGCAATCCGACGTCGGGCGAGTACCGCATCATCACCAAGAGCGGTGACGTTCGCTGGGTGGCGATCAAGCGGCAGGTGGAATGGGACGACGAGGAAAAGCGTTATGTGCGCTTTTACGGCGCAGCACAGGATATTACCGAGCGCATTCAAGCCCAAGCTGCGCTGGCCCAAGATCGTAAGCTGCTGCGCACGGTCATCGACAATATACCCAACAACATCTTCGTCAAGGATGTGAACGGCAAATTCCTGCTGAATAACCGCGAGTCGATGCGCCTGCTGCATGTTTCGCGCCAAGAAGATTTAATCGGTAAAAGCGACTTCGACTTTCTGCCAGCCAACTTGTCCCAAATGTGGTTTGAAGAGCAGCAGCGGATTATGGAAAGCGGCGAGACCGTTATTGATCAGGAAGTCTTTCAGCCGTGGCGGCCCAACGAACGGCGTTATCTTCTTTACAGCGCCATTCCGCTCCATAATGAGCGCGGCGAAGTCATCGGTATGTTGGGCATCGACCGCGACGTCACCCAAGCGAAAAAGGCCGAAAAGGCCATCCGTGAAAAAGAAGACTTCTTACGGGCGCTGCTGGATGCAACCCCTGATATTGCTTTCTTGATGAACACCGATGGTGAATTCCTGACCACGAACAAACCATTGGCTGAGTCCTTGGGCAGTACAGTCGAGGATTTATTGGGCAAGTACGGCTTTGGCTATATCAAAGGCGAGCTGCGCATCGAACGGGAACGGCAGTTCAAAGAGTGTATCGAAACCCGAATGCCCGTCCGTTGGGAAGATGGTCAAGAGACGATCTGGTGGGCAAACAGCTTCTTTCCGGTGCTTTCGGAGTCGGGCGAGGTTGAAGCGGTTGCCGGATATGGCAAGGACATCACCGAGGAAAGACGGCTGTCGGCGGAACTCCAGCGCTACACCACCCAATTGGAATCCATGGTCAATGCCCGTACTGGCGAAGTGCGGCGGGCTAAGGAACAGATCGAAATTATTCTCAACAATACGCGGGATGCAATTGCCTTGGCACAGACCAACGGCGATATTGAAACCCGTAATCCGGCTTTCGTCGCGATGTTTGGCGAGCAGGCATCTAATTGGATTGAACGGCTGATTAGTATGGTGGCCAGCACCGATCAAAGTTCGCAGGTGGGCAAGACGCTGCTCAATACCATTCACAACCACGAAGGCGCGCGTATTGAGCTTCAAATCACTTCTGAGGCAGGCGAAACTCGAGACATTGATCTGGCCTTCATTCCCGTGCAGTTGACGAGCAATCAAGATCAGTCAGGGATTTTAATCAGCGCCCACGACATCACCCAGATCAAGGAAATCGAACGCTTTAAGACGCGCTTCATTGATGACGCCGTGCATGATCTGGCGACGCCGATTTCCGGCTTGACCACACGGTTGTATTTGTTGAAGCGCACTCCCGAAAAGTTGGATGAACATCTGCGTAAACTGGAAAATCAGGTCGAGCATCTCCGCAACTTGCTGGATGATTTACGCAGCCTGTCCCAACTTGATCGGGGAAAGTTTGAGCTGAACCTCGAACCGAGTGACATCAACCAGATTGTGGCGCATGTTTACGATACCTACGAACCGGTCGCCATCAGCAAAGGACAAACGCTCCAACTGATGACCGATCCGCAGCTTCCGGAAATCCTCGTGGATAAACGGCAGATCGAGCGAGTCTTTGTCAATCTGGTCGCCAACGCCATCAACTACACATCAAATGATAAGTCGATTGCGATCCGCACCTTCCTTGATGAGGATGCCGTGGTATTCTCGGTTGTCGATGCAGGGATGGGTATTGGCCCTGAAGACCTGCAGCACATCTTTGAGCGCTTCTACCGCGGAGATGTCGCACGCAGCGCCCAATCCAGTGGCACCGGACTAGGATTGGCGATTGTCAAAGAGATTGTCGAGCGGCATGGCGGCAGCGTCACCGTGCAAAGCGAATTGGGCAAAGGCAGCACCTTTACCGTTCATCTGCCGATCAAGCGCTAACCGAGGATCATACCGTCTTGCCAGATAATTGGTGTATAGAATTTTCCTCAAAAAAATCATAAGACAAATGCTTCAAATCGAATGGCAAGACTAGTGAGCCATTACAATCATCACATCAGCCCCACATGAATTTTGACCAATCGCTTGACTCTCCACCAAGGGTAGACTGCATACTCATATCCGAAGGCGGCCTTCAACGCTATCGAATCAGAGCAAGTCGAATTTAGGGGTCCATTATGCTCAAGATTGGTGAGTTCTCATGTCTCAGTCAAATCAGTATCAAAGCGCTGCGAATCTATGATGAACTTGGGCTGCTGCAACCCAGCCAAGTCGATCGGTTCACAGGGTACCGTTACTACACACTGCAACAGCTACCCCGCGCCCATCGCATTATGGCGCTGAAAGAGATGGGGTTATCGCTAGAGCAAATCGGTATCACACTGAACAGGGAGATCAGTACCGACGAACTACGGGGCATGTTTCGGCTCAAGCAGGCTGAGATTGAGCAGCGAATTCGCGAAGATCAACAGCGACTTGCAATGATTGAATTTCACATAAACATGATAAATGCGGAGGATAAAATGTCCGAACTAGATATCGTTGTTAAGCAAGTCGCTCCAACTCGAGTCTTGTTTCTCAAACTGAAAGCAAAGAACACCATTATATCGAATGTCGGTAACGAAATTGTGGAGGCGGTAAAGAAACAGGGCATCGAGTATGGACACCATATGGGAATCGTCTACGGGGATGAACTCAATCCCGACGAGAACATGGAGTATGCATTTGCATTGAGTATCGAAGCTTCTCAGACTGAACCGCTAGAATTAGCGTCCTATGGAACCATGAACGTTTCGGAACTACCAGCAATTCTTGCAGCCACGACCATCAAACAAGGTGCAAGCGCTATGGAGTATTTGGAGACTCAAACGCTGCTGAAGCGCTGGGCAGTCGAAAATAATTATTGCTTTGGTGATGAGATGCGTACCATTCACTATAAGGGACCAATGCATGGTGCGCCCATATCCGAGTGGGTTTCTGAATTTCAGGTCACCATCAGCCCTCAAGTATAGTAGACTCACCATCCACTAAATCCGAATACTGCTAGGAAACCTGTGTTGAACACAGAGAACAGAAACATGGAAAGAAAGACGGGCATTTTGTGCCCGTCTATTTTTCTAGACTTTACCACTAATAAGTGTCTCTGAATTTGGAGCTTGGTAAAAGAAACAATAAAAAACCCGGCGTCGTGACCGGGATTTGATTGTCTGTTGATAGACGTGGTTATTCGAAGGTCACACGGATGACCAGCGCACCGAGTTGAAATTCGTCATTGTGGCTGAGCAAATAGGGCTGCTCCGGTTCCAAGCGTTCCCCATGAATGCGTGTGCCATTGGCGCTGTACAGATCCGTGATATAAAGCTGACCATTTTCAAGGTGCAGACGGGCATGAGCGCGGGAAACGCCGCGTTCCTGTGCGCCGTAAGCCGTCAGGTCCACATCGGGTTGGATGCCACCGCTGCGGAAATCCGCACGCCCTAACAGCGCGACCTGACCTTCTTTAAGGCTCAATGACTCGGAGATGCCGCGCACCACCAGAGCCAACTTGGTCGGCGGAATACGATCCGCATCTTTACTTAGACCGGGAATGCCAGCGAGCAAACGGCGCAGTGTCTGGTTGCGCGCCATAATGTGTGTGCGATAAGGATGCTCAATGACTTCATTAGGAACTTGAGGCAGAAGCTGCGTCGTTTTCTTGGTTTGGTTGTTGTCTGCCATCATGATTTCCCTATCCTTCTGGCACGAGCCGATGTGGCGTACGATGCCAGAAATTTTGCCATGCCACAGCACACGATCAATAGGCCTTTCAGCCTATGAATAACCCTATTAATATCTATTTGTATCTAGGCCGTATCACAGCTTGTCGCCAGCAAATGAATGATTTTCCCTCACAATATCACATTTCATGCCGGATGAGAATTAATTTTTAATGCGATTTATTACAATCCGTTGCATTGCTTTCAGATGAATAGAAATGATGTTTATTAAACGCATTCTTACCGCCGCTGATTCATGCGTTTGAAGATTTCATCCAACTGTTCGCGGGATGCACGGCTGGACTGTGACGAGAATCCATAGGTCGTTTCGTCAGCTCCGGCTTTAAGCTGTTCGACCACGCTGGCGATATATTCCGGTAGCGGCGTTCCATGTGTATGTAAGCCAACACCGCCCAGATCGGTATCAACGGCAGGCGGAATAATCGCGATCACTGACACGGACGTTCCGGAAAGCTGATGCCGCAGCGACAGCGTAAACGAATGCAAGGCCGCTTTGGTCGCTGAATAGATTGGCGCTCCAGCCATCGGCGCAAACGCCAATCCCGAACTGACGTTGAGGATAAAGGCTTGTGCCTGCTTGACCAGATGCGGAATGAACAGCGTCGAGAGATGAACCGGCGCATCGAAGTTGATGGCGATTTCATCATGCAGCGTTTCCCAAACCGGAGACTGCTGAAGTTGAATGCGCTGCTGAATGCCTGCGTTATTGATCAGGACATTAAGCGCGGGGAAATTCGTGGTCACCCACTCGTAAAGCGCGGCTCGCTCTTGAGGATCAGCGATATCGCAAATGCGGATGTGCAGTTGGGGATATTTGGCCTGCGCCTCTTTCAGCTTATCTTCACGGCGACCACAGATGATCACCGTGCTGCCGGCTTGAACAAACTGTTCGGCCAAGCCGAAACCAATGCCGGACGCGCCGCCGGTAATGAGTACCGTATGACCACTGAGTTCCATGGGATAATCCTCGACTATGAAAATGGGCGATGGGATTGAACGATATACGCGCGTAGTATACCGTTTCTTCATCCCTTAAAGGTTGGTTATACTCAGTGATGGTATCTTTTAACGCTAACCGCATTGGCTTTCGCTAATTCAATAGGATCAGTGATGACGACCATTCGTGCGTTTGACAACAGTGACATCCCTTCACTCAGGCATCTGATTACAGGCTACGTTTCACACGAAAAGTATAAAGTTGACTGGGAAGAAGGTGAGGATACCAGCTCTTTCCGCCTTCAGCGTGTGCCGCTGACAGCAGCTTATGTGAAGCGCTTTGAGCTTGAGGAGGCCGATTACTATCGAGATATTGTGAAGGCTGGACTCTCCCTAGTTGTATGTGAAGAGGATGTGCCAATTGCCGTTGCACTATCAACGATACAGGGGTGGAATCAGTCATTCTGGTTACACGAGTTCCATGTACAGGAAAGCTGGCGCGGGCATGGTGTTGGGCGACAACTGATGGATGCCGTGAAAGAAAAAGCGCGGGCGAACGCCTGCCGAACCGTAGTCTGTGAAACCCAGAACACAAATGTCCCCGCAGTACACTTCTATCGAAAATGGGCTTTAGAGTAGAAGCTGTCGACATCTCCTTATATAGTAACGACGACTTCCCTGACAAAGAAATAGCTCTCTTTATGAAATGCCGCCTTGATTGAGCGTCGCTTTCAGCTTCTTCCTCGCCCTTAAGCTCATCAATCAGAAGTCGACACGTTTCTGCACCACATAAATCATCGCGGGCGAGTCGGCGCTGAGGGGTTCGCCCTGCCAACTGCCGTAGACCGTATCAATGGTGAAGCCGTTGTAGTGGAGCAGTGCTTCCATCTCTTGGGGATAGATATACCGCAGCCCGACCCGTAACACCTTTTGCTTTATCATCTGCCGCGTTACGGCTTGCATCCACTGATAATGACCGGTGCAGTGCTGGATTTGCGTCAGCGGATCATAATGCTTCTCATCGGTAACGACCAGTTGATCACCATCCGGCAGTGCAAACCTGCTGTCCTTGGTGCCCTCTTGTACCAGATTACCGGCATTGGGGTTGCGCGTCTCAAACAAGAAATAGCCGTCCGGCGTCAAATGCTCGCGGATGCAGCCCAGCATCGCTTCATAGTCCTGCCGCGTGGGCAGGAATTGGAAGGCGTTCATGATCATAAACGCGAAGGGGAACTGCCTACCGAGATGGAACGACCGCGCATCGGACACCACCCACTCGACCGATACCTGCCGCTCAGCCGCTTTCTCACGCGCCCGCCCGATCATCTGCGGCACGATATCCACGCCGGTAACGGTATATCCTTGTGTCGCCAGCCGGATCGACATGCGCCCTGTACCGCAGGCGACATCCAGTAGCGGCCCACCGATCTTATTCGCCCATTGATCCATCAACGGGAAATCGTCGGTGAAGGCGTCGCACACCACATCATAGGTCAGCGGATCACGAAATTCTTCGAGGCTGTCATAATCAATTGTCAAATCGCTTGTTCTCCATAATCTAAAACGAATGTAGGGAAAAGATATGGCTTTTCCCTACAAATCGGTGATCAATATAGTTTAATTCACATTTACCGCAGTTGAAAACTGCATCCCGCTGCCGTTGCGCTGCTTGAGGAAGTCATCCCGCGCATCCAACTGCGCCTTCAGCCCGTTGAATGAGCGCTGAAGCACATCATACGGCAGGTGATCGAGGTCGTCATACGCCACTTGAGTCAGTGCATAGACCGCCACCTCACGGATGAACGCGCCGGGGTATCCGACCAGCGCCGGAATCAGCGCCTTGTGCTCATCCTGCCACAGGCCACCGAGATACTGCCGCAGCATCTTCTCGGCATCCAGCGCCACCCGCGTTTCGGGGATGATGAAGATGCGATCGAGCCGCCCCGGACGCTTGAGCACGCGCTCATCAATCGCTTCGGGATAGTTGGTGGTTGAAACCAGCAGCGTCCCCTTGTTGTTGATCTGCGACTCGTTGCCGTCCAGCACGTTCAGCACCAGCGCCTTTTCCTCTTCATGCAGGTAGGCGTCCAGTTCTTCCAGCAGGATCAGGGTCGGCAGCGCCGATGACGCCGCGATGGCCAGCGCGTGTTCGATCTTCTCGAAGGTCGAACCATAGGCATCGCTGTTACGCTTGGCTGCGCTCGACACATAGATCACGAGATAGTTCTGTTCCAGCGCCCACTTTGCCAGCGCCGAGCAGATCATGGTCTTGCCCGTACCCGGCACACCCGCCAGCAGCAGCTTGCGGAAGGGCTTCAGGTTCAGCCGTCGGTAGACTTCCGCGCCCTTAGTGAAGAACGAGCTGACGTCCTCCATCAGTTCGCCCTTGAGCGATTCGGGCAGCACGATCTCATCCCAGTTGACTTTCGGCTCGAAGCTGTTGCTCTTGCCGCCGATGATAATCACTCGGTTGGTCGGTTCCAGCGCATTCGCCAGCCGGTCACATTCCGAGGTGAAGCTGTGCCACACCGGAAGGAAGGCTTTCGGCACAGCGGCCAGCGCCACCAACCGCCATTCAAACGGTTCATCCGTAAAGTAAGACGCCGCCACCATCACCTCGACGCGTTCACCGTCCCGCACAAATTGGAAGATATGCGCGCCGGTTTGGTGCGTCAGTTGACCGGTATAGTCCAGATTATTCATCCGCAGCGCCACCGGACAATCCACCGGAAGGATGGCGTCGAAGCGGTAGCCATCCACCAGCGCGAACGCCGGATCGTATTTCGCCAGCACCGACAGATCAATGATCGACTTGGTGGGCAGCAGCAGTTGTGGATTCTGGTCGGCGTGGTCGGGCATCCAAGTGGACTCCAGCCATCCGCCCAATAGATCCATTTTAAGGCCCGAACCTGCCAGTTCCGGCCCACAGCAGCCATAGGTAATCATACGTTGTGTGTTCCTCATACTTTGATTGAATAGGTGTCGTACTTGAAGCTGTGTTTGTCGTAACTTGCCTATCGAACTGACACGGGTAGCCCGTCATGTACCCTTGATGGCTGAAGTATAGTCAATCCATATGTGGAAGTCCATAGCGGTTCTTAAGGGGTCAAACTTTCGTACAATTCATTGACAAATAGGATTTAATTCCCCCTCTGCCATGAAATGGAGAGGGGGCAAGGGGGTGAGGATTTTGGGTCTGATTTTGTCTAAGGCTTGAGAATTTTCCGTAGGGGCGCGGTCTTTGACCCGCCCGCATCAGTTTTCCAACCCAAGGTTATAGATCACGCGCCGTTCCCAGCCAGATTCCGCCGCCAGCGCACGCGCCGCGCTCGAAAGCGACTCACCTGCCGTCAGCCGTTCTTGCAACGCCGCACGAATTTGCGCCTCATCCCACACCACAGGCGCAGCCGGAGGCGCACCACCGATGACCAGCACCATCTCCCCGCGAGGCGCTTGTGCTGTGAAGTGCGCCAGCACCTCACTGACCGTGCCCCGCTGGAATTCCTCGAACTTCTTGCTCAGTTCGCGCGCCACGCACACCGGACGGTCACCCATCACCGCATGCATTACCTTGAGCGTATCCACCAGCCGGTTAGGACTCTCGTAGGCCACCAGCGTCCGCCGTTCATCTAGCACCTCGCTCAAGAAATCCCGCAGCGCCCGATCTTTTCGTGGCAAAAATCCCAGATAGACAAAGCCATCGGTCGGCAGGCCTGAGCCGACCAGCGCGGTGGTGATGGCCGTCGCACCGGGCAGCGGCTCGACGCGGATGCCGTGTTCAATCGCCTGCTGGATCAGTTCATAGCCCGGGTCGGAAATCCCGGGTGTGCCCGCGTCCGAAACCAGCGCCACATCACCCGTTTCCAGCGCCGTGAAGATGGCCTCCAATTTGGTCAGCTTGTTGTGTTCGTGGTAGCTGGTCAGCGGCGTGTGGATGTCGTAGTGCTGGAGCAGCACCCGAGTCGTGCGCGTATCCTCGGCGGCGATCAGCGCCACTTCCTTCAGGATGCGCAGCGCGCGCAGCGTCAGGTCTTCCAGATTACCGATGGGGGTCGGGACGATATACAGCGTGGGCACAGGTCATCTTCTCAATCGAACAGCCGGTCACTCGGCTTATTGTAGTGTGCGCCCGACTGCAAAATCAACCGGACGCTTGGTCGAAAAGTTTTTTGAACCTACTTCCTACCCACTTTCAGGTAGTGGTCACAAGGTAAGTGATAAACGAATTACGGAGATGTATTCGACGATGAGCCAATGGGTGACGAGGGAATGACAAGGATCCTCTTTGGAAAAAGATAAGGTCTTGCTAGTGTAACGACCAATCCAGTGACGCAGCGTATTGTTCAAGCACTCTTAATGATGGGTTTGGTGTGTCTCTTTGGAGGCTGCACGATGTTGTTGGGGCGGGACTATACGCGGATAAACACGATGTTTATCGGTGTACATGGGACAGTTTCGATAACTGTCGGGCAGCGTTTGCCAAAGCTTCTGAGCGGTGGTTTCGGAGCGATCCCCAATGGCGTAAGCCACAATCTGGCGAGTTCGACGGCACATGGCTACCCATAACCAGCGTTCGAAGAATTTCTCGGCTACAAACTCACCAGTTCATCCAACTCCGGCACATCTGTGGTTTGAACGGTGATCTCGTCGCCTTCGTCGAGACCTTCGGCTTTGCGGACGACTGCTTTAATCGGCACGAGGTACAGGCCATCTTTGGGGAAGAGGGAGGTGGTAAAGTTGGTGTCGCCGATGTGTACCGCGACCGGAATGACTCCCCAGCCATAAGTCACCATGTTGGAGATCTCTTTGATGGCGTCACTTTCCGCCTGCGGAATGGGCACGAAGAAGAAGGAGGACGGGCCTCGCCAGAAGATGATCTTGCCCGTGAACTCGATGCTCATTGATACATCAAAGTCCTGATGGCCTTACCCCAGTTTAGCGGAGAGAAAAAAATGTCCGTTAGACTGAAAGTAAGGAGCAGAAAATGGGAAAGAACAAGAAGTACAGCGATGAGTTCAAGCAAGAAGTGCTGGCAATGGTGGCAGGGGGAGAGCGGAGTGTCAGCCAGATCGAGCGTGATCTAGACATCACGCCGGGACTGATCTACAAATGGCAGCAACGCTATCGGGTCGTGGAAGAGAAACTGCAACCGAGTGCCGAACGAGTCGAGGAAGCAGAAATCCGGCGGTTGAAACGGGAGGTGGAAATCACACGACAGGAGCGCGATATCCTAAAAAAGCCATTCGAGTATTCTCGCGGCGGGAGTCGTGAAGCGCTATCAGTTCATAGCAGCTCATCGCCAGATATATCCGGTGCAGCGGATGTGCGCGGTGCTGGGGGTGGGCTCGAGTGGGTTTTACGATTGGCTGAGGCGCGAACCGAGCCAACGACAGCAAGCAAATGAGGCGTTGGGGGTTCGCATTCGAGCAATCCATGACAGAAGCCGCCAGACCTATGGCTATCTGCGTGTTCACGCTGAATTACGCCAAGCCGGTGAAGTCGTAGGCAAATACCGGATTGCACGTTTAATGACCCGCATGGGCTTGAAAACACGTGGTCAACGCCGCTTTCGGGTGACCACCCAGCAATCCCCGTCGCACACCTGCACCGAATCGGCTGGCTCAGGATTTCAGTGCGACCCGACCCAACCAGAAATGGTTGGTGGACATTACCTATATTGCCACCCGCGAAGGCTGGTTGTATTTGGCAGGCGTGCTGGACACTTTCGCGCGACGGATTGTCGGTTGGGCGATGAGCGAGGCTCACTGAAGCCTTGGTCTGTGATGCCCTGCACATGGCGCTGGTTCCGCGTGGCGCACCCGATTTGCATCGTTCCGACCAAGGCAGCCAATATACGTCTCATGACTATTTAGCCTTGTTGGAAAAGGCTCACATCCAAGTCAGCATGAGTGCTGTGGGGCGTTGTTACCACAATGCCATCAAAGAGAGAGTTTCTGGGCAACATTGAAACGCGAATGTGCTGACAACATCTTCCCTAACCCGAGCCTTGGCTCGCCAAAGCTATCTTTGAATACATTCAAGTTTGGTACAACCGTCAGCGGCGGCATTCGGCTCTCGGCTATCTCAGCCCTTGTGCCTTTGAGCAGCTTGCTATCTTCTGACACTTTGTGTGTCCGTTAAATCGGGGTAAGGCCAGCTTGGCGGTTAATTGCATTTTATTATGAACTAGGTTTAAACGCACAAACCATCACCGACCGATTTCCAACCATTCCCCAACCAGCCGCACCTTCCGGCTCCCTCAAAACGGTTAGTGTCAACCCTGCGAAAAAGCTACCAAATGTTCTTCCAAAATGTAACCCGTTCGCTCCTCTATTCCCTTACAATGAAAACAGAGCGTCTTGTAGTGGCAAATCCTTCCCCAAAACAAACCATCACGCACCTTAACATCATGGCATGCCGCCGCCAATGCCGCCGCCATTTTCTGACCGCAGCGGAATCTTCACTGATCAACGTTCTGATTCTGAAGAATCCGCAGAATTTCCCGAATCGTTATAAATGTGACAAAACCGACCGTTTCTCAACAGCAACAACAGCAATATTTGCAACATTTTGAACTTTCGTTTTTGCTGAATTTGCTGCTTTTGCCGCATTGCTCTCTTAAACGTTATGCAAAATCGGCAAATCTAGCAAATAGGCTCTTGCATTAACTGGAGACGGATAGCTGGCGACTGACGACCCAATTGGCGTCGCCGCCGCCGACATAAACGCTTCTCGGCTTTGTCTTTGACTATCGACTGTTGACTCTAGACTGGCGACTTCTAAATAGGCCACCTGTCCGCTTACAAAGCGCCGATCTTCATGTACGCTCCCTATCACATAGAAGTCAGCAATAGGAATGAATTGATGGAACACTACGATGCCATTGTGGTTGGAGCAGGACAGGCTGGCCCCTCACTCGCTCATGTGCTGGGCGACAGCGGGCAGAAAGTCGCAGTCGCAGAAGAAAAATTAGTCGGCGGGTCATGCGTCAATTTCGGCTGTACCCCCAGCAAAACCATGATCGGCAGCGCCCGTGCTATCTATACGGCTGGTCGGGGTGCTGAATATGGGTTCACGACTGGCAAATTGACCGTTGATTTCCGGCGCGTCATGCAGCGCCAGCGCGATATTGTGACCGCGATGCGCGGGCGCGGCGAGAAAAAGCTGCTGGAAATGAAAGGCGTCACCTATTATCACGCGCGGGCGTCCTTCAAAAGCGCCACTGAAATGCAGGTGGGTGATGAGCTGATCAGCGCTGACCGCATCTATCTCAACGTCGGTGCGCGTCCCCACATTCCCAACATCCCCGGCTTGGAAACCGTCCCCTATTTAACCAACCAATCGCTGCTGGATTTAACCGAACTGCCGCGCCATCTGCTTATTCTGGGCGGCGGCTACATCGGCATCGAATACGCGCAGGCCTTCCGGCGTTTCGGTAGCGAGGTGACCGTCATCCAATCCGGCAAACAGATTTTGAGTCAGGAAGATCAGGACGTCGCCAAGTGTGCCCAGGAAATTCTGGAACAAGAGAAGGTCAAAATTCTGCTTCAGCACAAAGCCACGCGGGTCGGTCTTCGCGGTCGGGATGTGGTGGTCACGGTCGAGTCTGACGGTAAACAAAAGGAGGTCGTGGGTTCGCATCTCTTGGTCGCAACCGGACGCACGCCCAACACCGATACACTCCGTGTGGAAAACGCAGGCGTCAAACTGGATGACAAGCAGTACGTGGTGGTCGATGACCATCTCAAGACCAGTGTCGATAACATCTACGCCCTTGGTGAGTGCAACGGGCACGGCGCGTTTACCCACACTTCCTACAACGACTTTGAAATTGCTGCCGATAATCTGAAGGGCGGCAAACGCAAAATCTCGGATCGCTTCTCAACCTACGCTGTGTTCATTGATCCGTCGATTGCCCACATCGGCTTGTCCGAAAAAGAGGTTCGCAAGAGCCATCCCAAAGCCCTGATCGGCAAGCTGGAAATGAGCAATGTCAACCGCGCCGAAGAGTTCGGGCAGACGCAGGGCTTCATGAAGGTGCTGGTCGATGCTGAGAGCAAGCAGTTCCTCGGCGCGACCTTAATTGGCCTTGATGCGGATGAGGTCATTCACTCGATTACCGATCTGATGTATGCCAGAGCGCCCTACACCGTTATGCAGCAGGCCGTCCACATTCACCCGACCGTGTCCGAACTGCTGCCTTCCCTGCTGGGTGACCTCAAACCGCTGGAATAGGGCTAGGCTTTTTCGGCAGGCGTGATGACGCAATAGACCGGAATTCGCCCGCGTAGTTCGTAGATTTTATGCCACAGTCGCCCCGACAGGCTGAGTTTTTCATTGGCCTGTATCGCAGCCACTTCGGCATCGGTGAGGCGGCGGGCGATACCCTCCACTGTTGGGGCAGCAGCCTCAAGTTCGACTGCTTGTATAATCGCTTGGGCACGGTCACAGCTTTTACGCTCCAACTGGAGAACTCCCGCGAAATTCAGTGGCGGGTTTATGCCCACCTTAAGCATCCCGAAGTTCAGACCTTGCCTACGGCGACCTTTGTCAACCTGCGCTTGGGCAGCGACAACCACCGCAGGCCGCTGCACCTCTTGAACGATTTCTTCGGCTTGACGGTCAGTTATTGGATATTACGGTTAGAAAGACAAAGTCAGAACCTTGTTTGAGGTAAAGCCATAGGCGTACGTAATTGAGCACCACTGATCACATCGTGTGTATAGCGGAACCGGCGACCACCCTAAATCCAGAGTTAGTGACGCGATTAAATGGGAGATCAAAAGCACGGTATGATGAGGCGGCAAAACTCTTCTGATTATTGAATGCGGCACCGCGTTTGACCTTCGATTGTCCATTGTCCAAGCTGATCTTCCTAATCGCTTTTTCGTCATTTATGCACCACTCCCAAAGATTCCCGACCATATCTAATGCTCCGCAAGCTGCCGCGCCATCCGGATACATGCCCACTGCAATCGCCCGTCCTATCCCCGACTCAGCCGTGTTGCAGTTACGGCCAGCCATCCAATCATCGCCCCAAGGATATATTCGTCCTTCTTTCCCGTTACGGAATGCCCACAACCATTCCCACTCAGTTGGCAACCGAATAACCCATTCATCGTTTTCTGAGCTCCGTAAATTTCCCAACAATCGTTGTAATTTCCCGCCGCTTTCCTCAATGGAGGCTAATCTTGCTGGTAATAAGCCACTGAACTTATATTGATACGTTAGCCAACGGGTGAAGGCCACAGCCTGATACCAAGAAATGCTGTCACGTGGGTAGTTGGAATATTTATTAAACTGATCGTCCATTATTTGTCGCCGATACTCTTTTGGCATCCCTTCCCACCAATGTTCATCACGATAAACATTTTCGTCATCCGCAAATGCTTGGAATTGACTATAAGTGATTAGGTGCTTGGCAATGTAGAAAGGTTCAATAGTAAACGTCTGATTTTCAATAGTAATCTTTCCTCCCGACGCAACCGGAAACCAGTCAATCTGGGGAAGTCTGTTTGAATCCACACCAATTCCGGTACGCGAATCACCAATCACGCTTAACCGTTCTCCGATGGCACTCCGTCGATGATGGGGCGTTTGACGCATTTTGATCTCTTCCAATAGCCGATCCGCTTCCGGTCTGATAAATGCTTGTATAAGCGACTCTAATTCTGGTTTGCGCCGTTCAATCATTTCATAGACAGATTTTAAGCGACTTGCACCCCAAAGATAATCGTCATCGAAACCGTTGGCTTCCCAAAGTTTGGCGGCTTGCATGAGTTGGCTGTGCATCCTCACCCACGCGAGATCAAGGTCAAGCGCTTGAACAAGCTGTTCAAGTGACTGCTCAAAGGCAATAGATGAAGCGAAGGTGACATACTGAATCTCGCTGATCGCTAGCCAATTGGCACGTACCAGCTTTTTCAGGTTGAGTATTCCAGCCGTTACCGTATTTGGAATTTCTTCGTCATCAGCAATAGCCTCAATGGATGCGTCAATGGCTTTACGAGTTTCGCCTTCGCCAATCAAGCCACAATATAGAACCGGCACCAAGCGTTTGCCATGCGCACGAGCGTAGCTGATTTCAGCTTGGCAGTAGGGAGAACTGATTGCGTTGGGGGTTATGACAAACAGGAAGTTATCAACACTTTCGATACCGATTTTGATTTGTTCCCACCAAGGCGCTCCTGCTGCAATTCCCGAGAGAGGTTCTTTCAGTTGGTCAAACCAAGGATTTTTACCGCTCAGTTTGAGGCCGTCTACAAGTTGCTGAACAAACTCTAAATCTTTTCGTGAGTAAGAAACGAAAACATCGGCCATAAGAATCTATTCCATATGCAATAAGATATTAGATGTGAGTTTAACTCAAAACGTTTTTTACAACATCTGCTTGTTCGCTGTATTTTCTGGACATGTGGATTACGAAAACACTAAATTGATGGACTTTTTAGGCGAAAAGTGACCAGAATCAAGCCAATTTCCACGAGTTTTGAACAAGTGCACGATGTCTTCCGTATAGAGGGATGTAGACAGGAAACACAGGACGCACTATCGGATGGATAACCAACAGATCGAAGTGGAACTGCTGCAACAGGCACAGGCGGGCGACATGGACGCCTTCGCTGACCTGCAAACGCGGCTGGACTCGGCCATCCGGCGATTTGTGTGGCGGCTCATCGGCACCAGCCCAGAAGAGGACGATATTGTGCAAGATTCCATGATTGCTCTCTATCTGAACCTTGAACGCATCCAACCCGCCGAGAAGCTGCGCGCCTATCTGTTCCGCATCGTCCGCAACCGCTGTTACGATCTGCTGCGGAAGCGCCGACGCTTCGAACACCTGTCTTTGGATGAAGAGCCTATCGAAATGTGGGCCTCGCTGCACGCCAGCACTGCGGTCGGTCAGCCGGAAGACGTGACCCACTGGCTGTTGTTGAGAATGGAAGTGGAAGCGGCAATCGACCGGTTGCCGGAATTGCAGCGCCAAACATTGATCTTATACGCCGAAGAAGGACTGGCCTACAACGAAATCGCCGACGCGATGGATACCACCATCGGCACCGTCAAGTCTCGATTGTTCTATGCCAAGAAAACGTTGAGACAGCTCGTGAACCCGGATACGCTGAAATTACTGGAAGAAGGATTAAGCAGTACCCGTGAAACAGATAGCAGTCAGGAGTTGAGTCATGCGTAATAAGATGGATCGGGAAAAATTAGAAGGACTGCTCGCGGAAATCCATGCCGATACCCATGAAAGCGGCAGTGCAGGCGAAGTGTGTTTATCCCCTATGCTCGGCGAAACCGTCGACACCGATAGCAATTGGACATCCGAAGGAGAGGACAACGATGAGCTACTTTCATGACGAAGTACAGGCACAGCAGCGGATGAAGAAACTGTTCCAAGAAGCGCGTACCTACCGCCTGCTGCCAGTCCAACCGGGCGTCAGCGATCATCTGCTCACGGCGGTCGGCTCGTGGATGGTCAACACCGGCGAACGCTTGAAGCGCCTGAGTGCCTTAAACACAAATGATAAAAAGTTGAGCGTTATAGAAACAGCCAACGGCTGAGATTACAATATGCTACGCTACTAGAGGAGCTACTGAGATGAACGACGAAACACGACGGGGCTTACGGCAGTTACTGCCCCCCCTCAAGACACTGGCCGGAATGGTCGAACGTGCCTACGAAACCGAGATGCACAAAGGCACAGGCAACATGGCCGTCAAGAGCTATCGCAACCTGCACAGCCGCATCGCCGCGCTGCTACCGGAAGACAACTACATTTCCGACGCACTGGCACTGGATGTGGCCGATACAGCCGATGATGTCGAGAAGGTGGCGCAAGTCCACTTGGCGACCAGCCAACTGGTTCCCTATCTCGACGCCATGCTGCGCGATTCTTATCCGCAGCCGGAACCGCCACCGATCGACACGGTTGGACATCAGCCCTTCCCGCCGCATGTGCCACCGGTTCCACCCATTCCACCACAGCCGGAGTTTAATGGTGCAGGCGTACCGCCGATCCCGCCACAACCACCGCGTGTGCCGAACCCGGAGATGGAAGAACTCAAGAACTTGGGCAGCGAGCTGCGTGACCGTATCATGGCCGCGACCCAAGGGGCGCTGCGCCGTGCTCTGGACGAGATTGACGTGAACATTGACCGCAACTTCGGCAACTGGATGGACGAGGATTGGCGCAAGGAACGCGGTCATCATGGCAAGCGCAAGCGCCGCATCGTCATTACTTCCTCAGAAGGCTCGCTGGAAGACAGCGACTTACAGGGAGTCAATCTGAGTGGGCAGGAGATGAGCGGGCGGAATATGGCTTCGGCCAATATGCACGAAGCCATTCTGAACCACGCTAATTTATCGGCGGCCAATCTTGCCAATGCGGACTTGTCCGAAGCGGAATTGGTCGGCGCAAACTTAAGCGCGGCTAACCTGAATGGTACAAACCTCTCTGAAGCGGTGCTCAATCAAGCCAACCTTCAAGGGGCGAACTTCACCGATGCGAATTTGCAGGAAGCGGAACTGGTCGGCTGCAATGCCGAGGGTGCGAGCTTTAACAACGCCAACATGAGCGAAGCGGTCTTGAATCAAGCGCAGTTGCAAGGTTGCAGCTTTACCGACACCAATATGGAAGAGGCACAGCTCGTCGGCGTCAATGCACAGGGCGCGGAGTTCCGGAACGCCAACTTGAGTGAAGCGCGTCTGACCCATGCTAATTTGCAGGGCGCGAACTTCAGCGATGCCAACTTGGAAGAGTCCGACTTTGCAGGCGCAAACGCTCAAGGCGCGGTATTCAACGCTGCCAACTTGGAAGAGGCGCGGTTGCAGCAGGCCAATCTGGAAGGTGCGGACTTGCGCGATGTGAATCTGCGCGACGCCGAGATGACCAACGCTAATCTGCATAAGGCCGACTTGCGCAACGCGGATCTGCGCGATGCCAAGCTGCGCGGAGCAAACTTCAAGGAAGCCACCATCGGTGACACCAGCATCCGTGATGCCGATTTACTGGGCGCGATTTTGCCGGACGGGACACAGTATCAACCGGGTGTTGATCTAGGACGCTTCGGCTTTGTGGGACGCCCCGGACGTTAAAAGTCACCTGAAATAAACAATAAACGAGAGAGGCCAGTGGAGACACTGGCTTTTCTGTTTCTACTGCAAGTCGTCAAGGATGTGATACAGCCCGAGTTGATCACGAATGGGAATGCCGTAGGGACTGAGCTGCGGAGCGGATAGGATGAAATACTTTCGCAAATGAGCCAGCAGTTCCGCGTCATACGGGCTAACGAAAAAGACGTGGTTGGTTTTCGTATCCTGCAAAATGCGCTTGATGTAGGCTGGAGACAACTCAGCGGGGGAAATAGCATCCATTTTCAGGTCGAGACGGTTGTAGTCTATAAAGGCGACCATGTTGATCTTCCAGACAGGGATTTTCATAATCAGGTGGACAGATGTGCCGCGCGGTAAATCTAAGGTGCGGAAGAAAGCATCGTTCCAATCCTCTTCCATCTGGAACTCCTGCATATATCCCGGCGCATGATCAATAAAATAATAGGCTGTCTGAGCCGTCGCGACGATCAGGCTGCAAGCGGCCAATACGATGTAACGCCCGCGCGCCGGTTTTGATCGCGGCCAGATCAGCGCCAACGCCACATAGATTCCTAACGCCAGTAAGAACGCCAGAGCCGGGAAATCCACCACATAACGCGGTGACCACAAATTTTCCCGCAGGAGGCTGTTGCCCAAACAGGTCGCAGCCGCCCACAGTAAGAACACCATCATGCCCGGTATTCGAATATTCCAGAGTGCGTAGCCCACACCGATCAAAAAGAGCGGCACAAACGCGAAGAGTATGAACGGCTGCTGTCCACCATAGAACCAGCCTCGGTCAGGAATGCTGATGGCGGTCAAGAAGGGATCGACGAAACGTCCGCGCAGCACCTCACCCAGCGGCAGATCGGAGTCGAGCAAATGCGTCCACAAACTGCCGCCCATCGACTGCTCATTCAAACGGGGTGTGAGGAAACTTCCTCCACCGATCAAGGTGTAATAAACAGGCGCGGCGATCAGGACAGCCACCAGCAGCGCGTATGCCGCGTGGATCAGATCCGCTTTTTGGCGTCCATTCTTGAGCCACAGGATGACGAAAACCAGAACCAGCAGCGGCGGGAACAGCAGCCGACCGCCTTCATAGAAGTATTGGGTCAAGCCCATCAAAGCGCCTGCAATTACATAATCAGATCGCACATGGGATTGTAAGCCGCGCATCAAAAAGGCGAGGGCTAACGTTCCGAAAAACGGGTCTGCGATATTGTTCAGACCGATCCGGCTGAAGTGAATGTGAACCGGAAAGGTGGCTAAAATCAGGGCGGACATCAAGGCCAAACGTTTGTCGTGGAACAGTGTGCGCACCAGAAAATAGAGCGCCGGCCCACAATATTCGAAATGCCACTTTGCAGCAGCGGATAAAACCACGTGAAGGCGGTCGTATCACTAAAGGGCGTCAGAATGCGTATATTCGGAGCAGCCCACAGACGCGGAATGGCATCCATGAAATTGACTTCGTCGATATAGTGGCGGATGACGCTGTCCAAAGCCACTGCGCGCAGGATGAATGCCATCAGAACAACGCCCGCCAGCCACAGCACTTCATTTTTGGTCATGCTGGGTAAACGCGGACGGCCACCGACGCCCAGCACCAACAAAATCACACCCAGTACCAAAAAGGCCAACTGCGTCACATGATGGACGTTCTGCAGCAGCGAGGATTTCAGCACATTGCCGTTCACTTCTGCCAACAGGAACAGCAGGAAGATGCCGCTCATGGTGCATATCAGACCAGCAGACGCGCTCGCCAAGTTGAATGGCGCTGCACGACGGATTACCGTTTCGCTTCTTGCCAACCAGCGTTCAGGCAAAACAACCTGTGATCGAATAACCATCACAAATCCGAGCATGAGCCACGCGGCACCCAACCAGAACAGCGCTTGATTCAGCAGCGGGGGGTAATTGAGGGTATCCTTAAAGAGTAGGGCACTGGAAACCGTGCAAAACACGGCGAACGCGATGCCGAGGAACGATGCTGCATCCTTATGTAGTTGGAGCAGCAGCCATAAATAGTGCCCGAAACCGCGAATAGTCTCGCGCTGACGGACGATAGATCTTGCCGAGCGAACCATGCCATATCCGGCAGTCACGACAACCACGAACCAGAACACAACTGTCGAAATTTCGGGTGACTGTACCTGAAGCGCGACCAATAATCCGGCGCTCACCACCGTGATGATCAGAAAGAGGAGCCAGCGCCAAGGCGACTGAACGCGCGTGGGTTGCGTTGGGAGCTTAGGTATAAACTTGGCTGAGCGAACCAACCCGTATCCGACAGCCACGACTACCACCAACCAGAAGAGGCCTGTCGAGATTTCGGGCGACTGCCCTTGCAGAACGACCAATAATCCAGCGCTTACCACCGTGATGATCAGAATGAGAAGCCAGCGCCAAGGCGATTGAACGCGTGTGGGTTTTACAGGGAGATCAGGCATTGCAGCAGTAACCACAGGCACCGGATTCGAAACCACAGTGGCAGGCGCAAGCACAGCCTCCGGTTGAGCACGTCGCCGCCATAAGACCGTCCCAACCAAGCCAAGCATCATCACGGCTGGTAAAGCGATCCAGCGGGTGCGCCGTAGAGTTGGGGTAGCGATGAGGTTCGAATCGGCCATCGTTATCGTGTCGGTAAACTACTCAATTGGCTGCCATGCAAAGGTCTCGCCATTCCGTATGATATGCCCTATTCCCGGAAAGCGCAGGTGATAGGCAAAGGTCAACAAACCCTCAGTCGCGGCCTGCTCCAAAACCTTGCGACGCGTTACAGGCGAAACCTCCGGTTGAATGTCAAAGACGGGCGACACTTCAGGAAACGCGATTTGTGGCAGATGGTGCAGTGTATCGACCATATGCAGCAGGCGTTCGCCCGAGGACGCGATCATAAAACCGCAGTGCCCCGGCGTATGTCCGGGAAGCGCCACGACAGTCACCCCTTCAGCAACCGTATCACCGTCATTGACAAAATGAATACGCTCCGAATAGGGCTGGAAAATCTTCTTCACAATCTCGGTGCGTTCGGCAGGCGCACGACCACTTTCAATCCAGTGCTCCCATTCCAGACGCGGCACGAATATTTCGGCGTTTGGGAACATGGGCTCATGATCAGCGGTCAGGCCGCCGATATGGTCGAGATGTAAATGACTAATCAGCACTTTATCGATCTGTTCCGCAGCAACCCCTTCTTGCTGGAGGATATCAAGCACATTGCCGTACTGCGGTTTGTGAGCCGCGCCAATTCCGGTGTCGATCAAGATATGCTCACCGGCGGATTCCAGATAGAGCACGTTGTAACAGAACTCATCGCCTCGCGGCGTCACGCGATGCGCCTGCAAAAAAGCGTCCGTCATCGACTTGAAGACGTCGTGCAGTTCTTGTTCGCTGATGGTTTCCGAACCATCCAACAACACCATTAGCTTGATATGGCCTACCGCGAAGTGATAACTACTCAACTCATTTAGTCCTGAACTTTAGGCGCTGGCGCTTCGATTTTGACCCATGTTTCGGATAGCGCTACAAATACCGAACTGCTGAAGCGATTATCCTCAAGGGTATCCGTAAAGGCTTGGCCTGTAACGGGCTGATGATTGACTGTGATGCTCCCCTGCCCACACAGGAAGATAGCATTCGAAACGTGATAATGTTCATCGCCCGTCACCCCAAAACCGCCGCCGTTTAAATCAGGAAAGGTGCGAAAATCCGCACTGCGAATATCCGTCCATAACGTCTCAATGACCGATTTCTGAGTGTGACAGGCCGCACGATAAAACTGGCGTGTATCGGCCTCTTTGAAGAAGCGTGCTTGGTAAATCGGCGCGGCGTTGAACCCCAAGTCCTTCCAATCATCGAAGTGCTGGTTAAAAGTATCGGTTAGATAACGTGCCAGCGGTGCATTGTCGCTGTAGATCGCCACGTTGGGCTGCGCTAAAGCCGTGGCGTTGTCGGCATTCAAATACAACAGCAGCACATGCCCTTCACCATGCACCGAGTAGGAACTGTGCCAGAAGCTTGCGGCGGCAGCCAGTGTTTCACTCCCAGCGACGTACAGCTCCATCACCGGATTTTCGCCACAAAAGACAATCGGCTTTAAGCGTACAGACTCCACTATTGCTTTCCTCTGCCTATTGCAAACCAAATACTTTCTGTCTCATCGATTGGTTCAGCCTATTCATAAGGTTAGCACAGGTTTTCGTTTACGAAGTTGATAAGCTGTCGTTCGCGGCGGATTTCGGTTTTCGGCGATCCGTCACCAGATAGCCAATACAAACCACAGAGGTGATCAGCGTCAGCCAGCCCCCGATGACCGGCAGCACCGGATCATACACGAAATAAATCTGTAAGGGTTGGTCACCAGCCGGCAGCAGCACACCGATTTGACCGCCGACCGATTCGAGCGGCGCTGCTTTTCCGTCCACCTCCACCCGCCAGCCGGGATAGGCTTTTTCCTGCACACCAATGATGGTCGGTACTGTCCGTTTGGCCGTGACCACCAGCGCTACTTGATCACCCCGCCGCTCGAATAAAGGAACGGGTGAAAAGGCGGTCACCTCCACACTCGGATCAGTGATCGGCTGGTTCATGGCTTCAAGCGCTGCCCGCGAAACCGAATAGGCATAGGGCAGTGTGGCATTGGTCTGTTCGTACAAGCAGTGCCGCACTTCCCGCGAAGGCGGACTATCCGCCATCATCTGATACCCATCTTGCAAAACCGGCTTGAGTTGAGCCGCAGGGCCAATAATTGCGAATTGCGGCAGCACTTTATTCAAATCGAGATGCGGATTGCCGATTGTGTTTGGCTGCGCCAGCATCTCGAAATCGGCGCCAATCGACCATGTCCGTACCCGATTGTTCAAATATGTCGTAATATCCAAATACTGCTGCTGCCAAACCGCCAGCTCACGATCAGGATACTGCGAACGTAACCACGTAATGCAGGCGTTGGTTTCGGCATACATTTCCGTGACAATCTTATCCATTTTGTACCACTGATCGTTGACATCTGCGCCAGCGATCAGCGTTGCCACCAACACAACCCCACCGAGAACGATGGGCACAGGTTTTGCCCAACGCATATTAAGATGAAGCAGCGACGCCCAATCAGCCGTCGTGATGTGTCGCCAGAGATTATCAACACGCATCGCAACCATGACGGCCAACCAGAAGGTCGCCACTGCCAGCGCCCGCCCGACAAAACGCCACTGCGCCAAGGCGGGAATGTTCTGATACAGCCAGAGAATAGGCTGCTTGCCGCCCGCGCCCCACAAAGTTGCCAGCACTGTAAGAATCAAAGCCACCCACCACACCCGTCGTTCGCGTCCGGCAGCAGGGCGATAAAGCGGCATGGCCACTAGAACGAACAGCAGATACCAGAACGGGGTGATGTAGCTGTAATAGAATTCATCCAGTTCCTTGACGAGCCGATAAGGATTGAACTCACCAATAGCTGGCGCACTGATCGTCAGTAATTGAGTCGGGCTGGGGTCAAAATAGAGTTGTACAATTTCTGGCGTCGGTACGAACCACCCGCCATCAATCTCATCAGGATGTCTGCCCACCTGCTTGAATTCCAGCAGCACTGGGAGTGCCACCACCGCGCTCAGGCCAACTGTAAAGACTGCCGCTAAAATGAGCCGTTTGAGCGAGGTCAAATCGACCCACCGCTTGCCCGTGCCGATCAGCAGCACCACGCCAACGCATATCGCCCCGACGGCGGTGGGGAGCACATACCAGATATTGCCGCTTAAGAATTGAAGCGCCAGTGATAACCCTGTGAGCACCACCGGCCAACGGCGCTGCGGCCAGCGAAAGAGGGCGATAATGCCACCGATCACATACGGCATGTAAATCTGGCTCAACGCCAACTGGAAGTAACCGGAATTGAGCATGGCGTGGAGATTGCCCTTGCCCATCAGCAGCAGTGCCAGCAGTACCCGCGCTAAACTCTCGAATCCCAGCCCCCGCCCCAAAAACCAGCCACCTAATCCGGCCAAGAAATAGCTAAGGATGACACTGATTCGCAGGCCCATAACTGGCCCGATCAGCAGGGATGGTGCGCTAACAATTGGGTTAAAGATGAAGTTGAAGGGGTTCTCGATCAGCGGTTCGCCCTGTTCCAGATAGGGCTGCCAGCGGGGGATACGCCCTGACTCGACCAAGCCCGCCCGCGCGGCATAGACACTGCTCGTCAGCCATTCGGCTTCATTGCCCGAAATTTGCCAAGTAGAAGGGCTTTCATAAAACGGACGCGTAATCAGAACGGTGGTGACGACGATAATCGCCATCTCAATGGTGACCAATCCCCATCGCAAGTGGGGTAACGGTGTCTCAGACAAGGACGGCGCGGTTTTGAGACTCACGAAAAATCGGCGCGGCACGATCAGTGGGTCGAGCTTGGCGTTCCATGCGAAGAAAGCCATGCCTGCCAGCGGCACCGCGATAATGATGGCTATAACTGGAACGACAGCCAGCATCAGCAGCACAAAGCCCACTCCGGCACACAACGCGGCTGAAATCACCATCGACAAGGCCGTTGATTGGGTGGCAGTCGAAGCTTCAATCCCCGTTCTGTAAAAGCTGACTGGAAAGAGAAAGACGTTTTTGAGCAGGTTGAGAAGCGTGTTGTGTTCGATTCCCTGCCGTCCGATGGAGATGAGCAGCAGCACACCCAGCGTCAGTGCCACAAAGGCGATCACCAAATCGGGGGCGAGGTCTTGTAAGCCGACGAAGCACAGGCCGTACAGTACAGCCAAAAGCAGCAGCGCCCAGCCTCGACGATGAAGGATGTATTTCGACATCCATTAAGCTTATCACAGCTTTCGTATCATCCAATAAGGTTTTCTGAAAAATCCTTTCGCTGACACAAGCGGCTTGGTATGGCATATTGATGCGCATCTGGGGCGGTGCTATCCTAAACATCGACGTTAAAGTTCAGTTCAAAACCGAGATCACCCCGCTATGCCAGCAAAGCCGAATATCCTCTTCATCGTCTTGGATACGATGCGCCGCGACCGCCTTTCGATTTACGGTCATGATCGGGAAACCTCATTCCAGTTGGATGCCTTCGCCCAAGACTCGACCTTGTTTGAGCGTGCGGTATCGGCGGCACAATGGACGGTGCCTTCACATGCCTCGATGTTTACGGGTGTTTATCCGAGTACACACGGATTGACCCAAGCCGATGGCATGCTACCGCGCGCATATCCGGCACTCGCCGAACTGCTGCGCGGCGCAGGCTATGAAACAGTCGCCTTCTGCAATAATCCATTGGTCGGCGTATTAAATAACGGCTTGCAGCGCGGCTTCACCCGCTTCTACAACTATGCCAGTGCTGCTCCCTTCCGTCCGATAGAACAGCAGCGCAGTCGTCTCCAGCGTGAAACCCTCCATTTGTTCCGGCGGTATATGGCACGTCCGCTCGGCAATCAGTTCGCCCACTCCGACTTTCTGTTCCGTATGTCGCTCAATCCGGTGTTCGTCCCATTCTGGACGCGCTTGATCAACTACAAGGGCAACAGTGCCCATTCGATTGATGACTTGATCGGGTATTGGGCACAGCAAACAGCGGGCGGTGCAGAGAAGCCGCTGTTTGCCTTCCTCAATCTGATGGGTTCCCATCTCCCCTATAACCCACCGCAGGATATGTTGGATCGAGTCGCGCCCGAAATCCGGCATGACCGCCACACCTATTCCTTCATGCGCCGTTTTAATGCCGAAGCTGCCCGTTGGGCCAGCCCTACCGATCCTCCTCTCAAGGATTGGGAGCAGGCAACGCTTAATCACTTCTATGATGCCGAAATCGCCAGCCAAGATCAGCACCTTGGGCGGCTGCTCAAGTGGCTCGAGGACAGCGGCACGTTGGATAACACGATGGTCATCATCTGCGCCGATCATGGTGAAGGGCACGGCGACCACGATTTCATCGGCCATAGCTTCGTAGTCAACCAAGAGTTGGTGCATGTGCCCTTGATGATTCACTACCCTGAACGCTATCAGGCAGGCAAGCGGATTATGAACACTGTCTCCACACGCCGCCTGTTCCATACCGTACTCGAGGCAGCGAATGTCAAGCCATCTGAAGCAGATAACGTGGCACAGCTTTCACTTTCAGGCGTGGTAAACGATGGCATTGACATCGAGAAGAACATCGCGATGGCTGAGGCTTTCCCCCCGCTGACCTTCCTCAATGTCATTCAGCATCGCAACGCGCCCATTATCCAGAAGATGCGTCTACAAAATGTGCGGCGGGCACTCTACCAAGACCATCACAAACTGACGGTCATCGGCCAGCAGGTCGATGGCCTGTTCGACATTGCTGCCGATCCAAACGAAGTACAGAGCATCGCCGCCTCGCAAGCACCGACCTTGAGCGCTATGCAGCGCATATTGATTGCGCAGGTCAATAAAGCCGAGTCGCAGCGGATTGAAAGCGCTCCAACCAATAACGAAGTTGATGAATCCGTCGTCGATCACCTACGGGCGTTGGGCTACATCGAATAATGTTTTTGGTCGAACAACTTTGCCGACTTATCCCATGACTGATAACACTATCTATGCTATGGTGGTTTGAAGTCACTAAGCATTATTTGGATAAGCCCAAATGGACGAACAGACCCGCATCCGCGAAATCTATGACCGTCTCATTAAGACCCGCGATGCTCAACACTGGATGCCTACCAGCCTCAGCCATTTTGAAGGGCAACCCTTTAAAGCGCTGATCGCCGCCATGCTCAGCGCCCAAACCCGCGAAGAAAACACGAATGCTGCAATGGCGAACCTGCTGGCTCTAGCCGATACACCGGAAGCGATGGCGCAACTCACCGACGAGCAAATTCGTAATGCAATTAGTCCAGTGATGTATTTTGAGCCGAAGGTGCGCTACGTCCGTGACATTGCCGAGCGGGTGACTGCTAACGGCGGTGTCGTCCCTCAAACCCTTGAAGAACTGATGGAATACAAGGGCGTGGGCTGGAAAGTAGCGGTGCTGACGCTGGCGATGGGCTATGGCATCAACGATAACATTACCGTCGATGTCCATGTAGCGCGGATTGGTATCCGGTTGGGATTGGTCAAGCCGACCACCAAGCAGCCGCCGAAGGTCAATGAGGAACTCAAGCAGTTGCTCCCGCGCGACATGTGGCCCTATTGGAATGCGCTGATGGTACAGTTCGGTCGGGCGATTTGCCTACCGACACATCCACAATGCAAGAAATGCCCACTGAATGACATATGCCCTAAAGTCGGTGTGCGAGTATCCAGTAGATAAGCGCTCGGCTTCACGAAAGTTGCTTACGGTGTATCGCGGAACAGAACATTTGCTAGTTCGACAACCTGTGCCTGAGGATTGGCGCGGTGCTTTGAGTTTTCTAGCGGATCCGGATGTGATGCGCTGGATACATCTTGGCCCCAAGCCCTTTACTGAAGACCAATCGCGGCAGTGGATCACGGATTTGATTTTCTACAACAACCAGCAGCCGCACGATTCCTATAACTTCCTGATTGAAGAACGCGAATCCCGGCGGGTTATCGGCTGGATTGGTATCGGAAAGCCTTCTCAACATCGGCTGAACATTGGTGATCTGGATTTTGGCTATGCACTGGCGCGGGACTGGTGGAGTAAAGGTTATATGACGGAAGCGCTAAGGGCGCTGCTTGATGTGGCTTTCACTGAACTCGGCGCGAACAGCGTCTTCGCGATTTGCGAAGTTCAAAATATAGGCTCTGCGCGTGTGATGGAAAAAGTGGGCATGAAACGCCTACAGGAGTTTACCGAATACGATTCAGATCACGGGCGTTCCAAAGATATGTTTTTGTACACGCTGTCAAAATCTGAGTATTTAACACTTTCCTCTGAATAGCTGTATTGCGTTGGGTCTGCGCTATAATCACCCCTAGATAGAAGAAGGAACTTACCATGAACAATATCAATATCCGCAATGTGCTGCTGGCAATCGCCGCGATTGTCGTGGTCATCCTCGGTATGAACATCCTCAGCACCTTGATCGGCGCGATCATCCCGATTGCCATTACCGGCGTCGTGGCCTTTATTCTCGGTCGGATCACGGCAGGCCGCAGCATGGGACAGTTGTTCCGCACGGCGCAAACAGCGGGTACAACGGTCATGGCGGCGGCCTCGCGCATGGCCGAGCAAAAGTCGCCTGTGACTGTACAGGGCAAAGCGAGCGCGCCTGCTCCCAAACCCGTCGAAAAAGCGGCGCCGGAAACGGGTGACGAGAAAATGCCGGAACTCAAAAATCGCGAACTGCTTGACCCCAACTTTGAGATCAAAACACCGGAGCAAATCGCGGCGGAGTCCCAGCGTCTGGAAGCCGAAGCCTCGCAAAAAGCGGCTGCGCTTGATCCCAAAGCATTGATTGAGGAACGCAAGAAACGCCTGCTCGGTAATCAAGGTGGGCAAAACTAATCGCTATTCGCTCCAAAGGCGGCAATGTTCTCATGACCCTCACATCACTTCTCGAAGGCTCACGCGTCAAACTGGTTCCCCTGAACAGCGGCGATACGGCACTGGTTGCCCGCTGGCAGCAGGACACCAGTTATCTTCGCCTGCTGGATGCTAACGCAGCCTATCCCAAAAGTGAGCAGCAGGTGGGCGAATGGATTCGCGAAGGCCAGCGTGGACGCGAACATTTCCTGTTTGGAATCCGCGTGCAGCATAGTGATGAACTGATTGGCTTTATCGAACTCGGTGATGTGCTGTGGACGCACCGCAACAGTTGGCTGACGGTCGCCATCGGGGAACCGGATTATCGAGGGCGGGGCTACGGCTCAGAAGCTATTAGCCTCGCGCTGGATTTCGCCTTCCGAGAGTTAAATCTGCACCGCGTCCAGCTAACCGTCTTCAGCTACAATGACGCCGCCATCCATGTGTATGAGAAGCTTGGCTTTCAGCGGGAAGGCACTTATCGCGAATTCATGGAACGCGATGGCCAGCGCTTCGATATGTATCTCTACGCCATCCTCAAACGTGAATGGGATACGGGGATTTCATCCATCTTCCCCGCCTCATGAACCGCTATCTCAAAGCTTACTTGATCTGTTCTAGCCTTTCGCATATAGTGGGTTAAAGTCAATTAACAAGGTCAAAAAGCATTATGGGACAGCAAGTTGTGATGTCAGCCCCTTTACAGTGCTCGTTTGGTGCAGCGCCGTCAACCTTGGTCGTGACACCTGAAAATAAGGTTATGGTTGGTAACCTACCTGCGGCCACGCTAATGGATAATGTTCCCATGAAAAACATCTTGCCCTTTGGCATGTGCTCCTCAATGGCAAACCCGACGGTTGCCAGCGCCACAGCAGCAGCGCAGGGCGTACTCACGCCGATGCCCTGCGTTCCCGTAACGACTGGACCTTGGATACCTGTTGGTACGCCGACTGTGATGATCGCAAACAAACCCGCCCTCAACAATTCGTGCAAGCTCATGTGCCAATGGGGCGGCGTCATTCAAATCAATGCGGCGGGGCAAGTGCAAACCAACATACCGTAAAAAAGCATGAGGAAATAACTAATGGTCTTCCAAGCGCCTAGCAAACCCATGACATTTGATGAGTTCGTTGCTTTCGCGCTGCTGCCCGAAAATGCGGAGCGCAACTTTGAATTCATCGGCGGGGAGATAATTGAAGTGGTATCCAATAACAAAGCGTCAGAGATCGCGGGCGTTTTTGCAGGAGAGCTTTACACGTTTGCCCGTCCACGAAAATTAGGTCGAGTCACGGTTGCTGATGGCGGATACACAATCGTAGGAGAACAATACATTCCTGATTGTGCGTTTATCAGTTATCTTCGTCAGCCACAGACGTCCAACGAGGCATATCCCAATGTCGCGCCGGAGCTTGTGATTGAAGTGTTATCTCCCGGAAACCTTAATAGTGCCGATGAGCGAGACAAAATCACACATAAAGTTGCTAACTATCTAGCGGCAGGCTGCGATGTATGGCTGGTTCATCCCGATAAACAAATCGTAGAGGTCTATATTGCAGGACAGCCTGTTCGGACATTCCGTAATGGAGATATCCTAGAAGGTCGGGGCATACTGGCGGGCTTCAAATTAGTTGTGAATGATCTTTGGCCCCAATAAAAATGCTATCTTCATGGGGAGGAGTTTTATCCTCCCTATGTTCCTCAAGTTATCCCAGTTTGATGATGCAGCCCTCATAACCGCGCAGTTGGACAGCGCTGACTTCAACTAAGTCCTCACGGTCAAGCTCTGTTGACAACACAATCTTCCCCGTACCCGTCAAAGGCAAGTGTAGGGTTTGTTCCTCACCTTTGAAGTTGAGCGCCACCAACCAGCGTTCACCATCCTGTTCACGGATGAAGACCAGACTATCATCATGCGGATGCGTGACCTTCTTGTAAGCACCGATGTTGAGGGCCGGTGTCTCACGCCGGAGCGTGAGCAGGCGGCGCGTCAGTGAGAGCATGGAGCGTGGATCGTTGAGTTCGGATGCCACATTGTTCTGCTTATAATCGTCCGCCACGGGCAGCCAAGTGCTGACACCTGCCTCGCTGAAGCCGGCGTTCCGGCTGTCGTCCCACTGCATCGGCGTACGTTCCGGATCACGTCCCAAGCCGATACCCGCCACATTCTTGCCCCAAGGGTCTTGTTCCAATTCGGGCGGAATGGCTACGTCATGCATCCCGATTTCATCGCCATAGTAGATGGTCGGCGTGCCGCGCAGCGTCAACAGCAGCATCATGGCGATGCGTGCCGACTCCTGCCCGATGCGGCTGGCAACGCGGTGCTCGTCATGGTTACCGAGCACGAAGTTCGGCCATGCGCCTTCGGGCAAGTTGGTTTCAACGGCGTCAATCACCTGCTGGAGCGCCTGTGGATTCCACGGGGCGAACAGGAAGTGGAAGTTGAAGGGCATGTGCAGTTCATCCAGCTTCTCGCCATAGAAGGATGCCCAGCGCTTCCAATCCAGCATATGGATTTCACCCACCGAAAAGCGGGGTTGTTCCGGGGTGCTGTAGGAGTCCAGAAGCGCACGGATTTCGCGGAAGATTTGATGCACGTCAGGGTGAGCCTGGTCGTTGATGTGCAACTGCGACTCATACTCGCCGCCCATCGGTTTGAAGCCCGTCACACGCGCCTCATTCAACGGATTGTCGGAGAGGTTCGCGTCCTTCATCATCACATGCGTGGCATCCAAGCGGAAGCCATCCACGCCCCGATCCAGCCAGAAGCGCAGCACGTCGAACATCGCGGCTTTGACTTCCGGATTACGCCAGTTCAGATCGGGCTGTTCCTTCAGGAAGGAGTGCAGATAGTACTGTCCGGTGGTCGCGTCATACTCCCAAGCTGGCCCGCCGAAAATGGAGAACCAGTTGTTAAACATGCTGCCATCGGGCTTGGCATCGCGCCAGAAATACCAGTCGCGCTTGGGGTTATCCCGCGATGAGCGCGACTCGATGAACCAAGGATGCTGATCCGAGGTGTGGTTGGGCACGAAGTCCAGAATCAGGCGCATGCCCCGTTGGTGAGCGCCTTCCAGCAGCGTATCAAAATCGGCGAGCGAACCAAACATCGGGTGAATGTTGACCATGTCACTGATGTCGTAGCCGAAATCAGCCATCGGTGACGGATAGACCGGCGATAACCAGATGGCATCAATACCCAGCGTCACGAAATAGTCCAGCTTGTCGATGATGCCTTTTAGATCACCGATTCCATCACCATTGCTGTCTTTGAAGCTGCGAGGATACACTTGGTAGACGACACCGCGTTTCCACCACAGCGCTTCAGATGTGTTTTGTCCCATAATACGTTTCTCTTGTCGTGAATGATCGACCCCCAGCGATTACTCAATCGCCAGCAGTTCGACCACAAAAATAAGCGTCGCATAACCGGGGATGGCACCGCCCGCGCCCCGTTCGCCATAAGCCAGATTGTAGGGAATATAGAACTCGTACTTCGAGCCGACCGGCATCAACTGGACACCTTCTGTCCAGCCGGGGATGACGCGGTTGAGCGGGAAGGAAATCGGTTCACCGCGGTCATAGGAGCTGTCAAAGGTTTTGCCATCAATGAACGTGCCCTTATAGTGAACGTTGACCGTATCAGTGGCTTTGGGCTTGGGACCAGTGCCTTGTTCCAGCACCTTATACTGCAATCCGCTGGCGGTGGTCACGACGCCTTCCTTCTTGGCGTTGGCTGCGAGAAAGGCTTGTCCGGCTGCTTGCATGTTTGATGTCCTCCAACTGGATGGGTTCAGGACTCGCCAAGAGGCCGAACGCATCACGAATAATGTCGTGTATTATAAGAGCAAATCCAGACTAAATTCAGGGTGGTATCACATCAAATGGCAAGTACAGTCGGCACTTTAGTCCTCGTGCGGCACGGTCAATCCCAGTGGAATCTGGAAAATCGGTTCACGGGTTGGGTGGATATTCCCCTGACCAAAGAGGGAGAAGCTGAAGCCCGACGCGCAGGTGAACTCCTGAAAGGCACGACCTTTGACCACGCCTTTACCTCGGCATTGAGCCGCGCACAGGAAACGTTGCGAATTATTCTGGAAACCATCGGTCAAACCGACCTAGCGACTGACCGTGACCAAGCCCTGAACGAGCGCCACTACGGGGATTTGCAGGGGTTGAACAAGGACGAAACCGCGCAGAAGTTCGGCAAGGAACAGGTTCACATCTGGCGGCGGAGCTATGATATACCGCCTCCCAACGGCGAGAGCCTGAAGGACACGGGCAAGCGCACCCTGCCGTATTATGAGGCGCATATCAAACCACTGGTGCTGGCGGGTAAAACCATTCTGGTGGTGGCACATGGGAACAGCCTGCGTTCACTGGTGATGGTGCTGGACAACATCTCGGAACAGGAAATTCCGGAACTCAATATTCCGACCGGCGTTCCGCTGCGCTATCAGATCGACAGCATGGGTAAGGCGCTGGAACACGGCTATCTGGGACAGAATGGGTAATCAGTCACCAACAACTGTGCCGAAAGAACATTTTGTGTCGGCGATGGCGTCGGCGGCGACGACGCCAAATTGCGTTTTTATGGCGGCGGCGATGGCGGCATTGGCTTTGGCAAAACTGGCTGCCACTAGGCGTCGGCAGTGGGTTTTGTGCCCAATTTGCCAAGGTTGATGTTCGAAGTGCAATCAGCGGAACATGCGGCGAAAGCGGCAAAAGCAGCACCATTTGTGTGATGATCGCGCATTGTTAAGGTGCGGTGGATTGGTTACAGGATTTGCCACCGGCAAATCCCTACAGGCAACCCTATGGTTTATTGTAAGAGAGTTGCTGTAAGAACGGGTTACCATTTGGAAGAACATTTGGTAGCTTTTTGGCGGGGTTGGCGCTAACGGTTTTGAGGGAGCAGTTCAGTACAGCAGGTTGAATTATGGTTAGAGAAGGGTTTGTCGGGTTAACCGAAAATAAACCAAATTTATAGTACTGGGTTCAGAGTGCTGAGTACTGAGGCAAAACGCAATACGATTCAACACAATGGCTCAAAGACACAGAGATATAGAGTTGTGAAAATGTACGTCGAGCATCCGAGTCAGGAGTACCTTAATTTAGGCTACAGCAGCTACGGAACTCCGCAGTTCAACAGCGCCTCGATTCGCGTTCCGGTTCGGGAGTTTTGGGTGCTTAAAGGTTTTCCGGACTATGACGAAGATACTTATTTCAAATCCGGCTATCTGATTCATGAAGGAATAGGCAGTTCGAAGCGAGTGGTTAAGGAATATACCACACCTGAAAAAAGAGCGTTTAAGGCAGAAAGAACTATAGAAGACGGCCCATTTGAAGCTGTAAATCAGCAAGTGTATCCGTGTAACTTATCCGGATATGATTATGACCTGAATGCGTGGATTGAGTGGGACATCATGGCGGCTGCCATTCGTGTTGAGTAATACCTCTTTCGCCTTATCTGATGGGATGAAAATTCACTTCATAAAGTTTATAATGGGTCATATCGGCTTTTTAGAGATACACTAATCTCTTGTTTGATTTATTCTGATCGGTCGGACATGAGCAAAATTAATTTTTCAGCGTTGGAGGGACATCAGGATATGCTGCCGCCGGGAACTGCCGATATTGCGCGGATGCGGGCGGATGCGGTTTCCCTTCTGACGCAAATGGACGAACGTGAAGACCTGCACACTGAAAAAGTCGTGCCGCTGCCTGCAGGCATGTGGAACGCACTCTACCGACTGGAACCGTCTGGTTTGGTGGCGAAGCTGTCCGCCGGAGATAACCGCTTTGAGGTGAACTTCTTACGCCAAGCGGCGGCGCTGAATGTGACTGTACCACAGCTCTTTAATGCAGGGGAATTGGACCATCCGACGCTGGCGAAGGTCAGTTATTTCCTGATGAGCTATATCCCCGACAGTATGAATGCGTGGCCGCTGGCCCACGGTGACAAAGGCATCCGTATGAGCCTTGAGTCGCTGGAGCAGTTAGGGCGCGATCTCGGGCAGGCGATGGCAAAACTTCACAGCGTACATCTGGGTTATATCACGCGCTTCAGTGAAACGGTGGCGACATGGCAGACGACGCTGACTGACGGCTTTAGTCCGGATTGGGATCACATCGCGCCGAACGCGTTGTTTGATGACCACCTTTTGCCGATTTTTGAACGTATCCTGCGTGAGACGAACTACCTCGCCTTTCGCGATGGACGCCTCATCCACTGTGACCTCAATCTGAGTAATGTGCTGGTGGATGTGAATACACACCGTTTGAGCGCCATCATTGATCCGGGTGGTTATGCCGGAATGCCGATGTTCGATTTGGGCTATGCGGCCATTCCTTGGGATCATGGATTTAAATTTTCAGACGCGATGGTGGAGAGCTACAAGCAGCACTCCCATCAATTTGACGCGGCATTGTTCTATGCGTCGGTATTGGTGACAGCTTACCGGCATGAGCGCTTTCATACGGCGGCAGTTAAGGAGTCGATCTATCGGGATATTTTGCCGAAACTTGGGGTTTAGTGCTGCTGCCCATACGACTCAAAATTGGTTGCTTGAGGTAGGGGGCACACGGCCGTGTGCCTAACATAAACCAGCCATAAAACAAGAGACTCGCAATGAAGCGAGTCTCTTGTTTGGTTATGCAGTTATGGGGAGAAGTCTAGGCCGTTGGCTGCTCAACTTCTTTGGGTGGAGCCTTCGGTTCGCGCGGCAAATCGGGCTGGGCTTCGATAACCGCAGCGCCGGGACGATGGCGGTAGAGGAAGTAGATCAACGCACCAAGACCGGCGATGAGGCTGATGGCCTGCCACAGATTGATGCCTGCCACGACCGTCACTTCGACCTTCAGGAATTCCAGCAAGAAGCGAATGAACGTGTATTGGACAACATAGAACAGGAAGATGTCACCGGGGAACAGAGAAGCTCCACAGCGATTCGTACAGGAACAGCGGGTGGAACAAGGTGGTCGCGACTGGATAATTCACCGTACTTCCGTAAGGGGCGACACGATGTGCCGAGTCGATGGTGATGCCCCAAGGCAGGCTGGTGGGCTGACCGTACAGTTCTTGATTGATGTAGTTCGCCCAACGTCCAATGGCCTGTCCCAAAGGCAGTGCGACCGCCGCGATGTCCAGCCAAGGGCCGAGCGCCAACTTATTGCGCTTGATGTAGATGTACGCGCCGAGCAAACCGCCGAGCACCGCGCCGAAAATATTCAGACCGCCGCTCCAGATCGCCAGCGGGCCCTGCTGCCAATTGGTGATGTTCTGGAAGAACCAACTCGCATCACGGCAGACATCGGTCGTAACGGCTGTATAGCAACCCGCTGTCAGCGAAATCGGCGGGAACAGCACGAAAAACAGACGCGCAAAGATGATGCCGGGGATGATCGCCCACGTCAACGCGCCCCAGACGTGTTCAGGATCACGTCCATCACGCTTGGCCAAACGCGCTGCGACCCACGCCGCCACCAGCATTGCGAACACAATAATCAATCCGTAATAACGGATTTGGATAGAGCCTAGTGTAATTCCCTCTCCGGCATTCATGTTCAGATACCCTCTTCTAAGTATTTCTATATACGTACCAGATACGTTGGAGCGCCGTAAAATTGGCTCCAATCGCCAGCACCCACAAACCCAAGATAGCCAACGGCGGGACGAGCAGCAGCGTAACGATAATGATGACCCGCACAAACCGATCCAGTAAGCCTACTTTGACCGAAAGCCCCGCTTCGCCGGCCCGCGCCCGCACATAGCTTACGACGAAACTGCCGGCTAAGGCTGCGAAACACAGGATCATGTTATCAAATTGACCCTGCACCGCAAAATAATAACTCAATCCCCCAAAAATGAAAGCATCTGCGTAGCGGTCTAATGTGGAGTCCAGCACGCCGCCGAAGTTGCCTTTGCGTCCCATGGCACGGGCAACTGCGCCATCCACAGCATCCAGCGGCAAGCCCAGCACAAGGATGATACCACCCAATTGGAACTGACCACGCGCGATAATGACAGAGGCAATACCGACGATGACCAGCCCAAGGAACGTAATCATATCGGGGTGAACACCCATGCGGTGTAATGTACGACCGAGTTCCCCCATCCGGTCACGAATAACGGAACGGACCCACTCGGTGAAAATAAAATCTTGCGTTTGCATTCGGCCTCCGGCACGGAATTATAAATCGGTCACATGAGGAAAGGAACTGCTGAGTCCAGATGCCGGATTAACGGCGCGTAAATGACAGGTGAGCAGAACCGTTCCTCGATCATTTCATCAGCACCCTCAAAACCCATTTCCAAAGTTACTTGTTGACAAAATCCATCAAACTAAGTATATTAGTTTATATACGAAAAACATTATCTAAAAAGGTGCGTACAACCATGTTTACAGCCATTAATCAACCTAACACTCAAAGCGACGTAAAGGTGCAAGGTTTGTCCATGCCCAACTTTCTGCTACGTCTGGAAGGGCTTACGGTACTGGTGGCGGCGGTTGTGGCTTATGCCCATCAAGGTGGGAGCGTCTGGTTGTTCCTTGCACTGCTCCTCGCGCCGGATCTGGCGATGATCGGATACGCGCGGAACGTCCGAGTCGGAAGCATGGTCTACAACGCGGTGCATGTTTATACGCTGCCCGCGCTGCTGGCAGGACTAGCACTGATCTTGAACGTGCCAACCTTGCTGCTGATTGCCTTGATCTGGTTGGCGCACATCGGCATGGATCGCGTGGCGGGTTACGGCCTGAAATATCCGACCGAATTTAAAGACACGCACATGCAGCGGGTATAAATCACTATAAAAACTTTGCCTCTCCACAAAGAGCGGTAGGGCGCACGGCCGTGCGCCCCTACACTCCCCGTACATTGAATAAAGAGTTACGGCGTGAGGATCGCCTTTGATCTCCCACCTTTTGACAACCGACATTCACACATCACGAACAAGTAATTAGCTTAAAAATGGGAAATGCTATTCCTATTTTGTTGACAGTAAGTGGATAGATGTGTTACTTTAACGTGAATAATTTTTGTTCGTAATAATTCGTCTCAGTTATGCAACACTTTAAATATGTTCTTTACAATCAAATTCAGCCGAACTGCGTGTTCACAGGTGGAAATAACCTATGAAGCGTTTTGTGCTGCTTTCGACTGAACACCACCTTGGTTCGCGTCACACACTGATGACCGAACGCGTCTCTATTATTCACCATCAACCCGACATTTTCTGAGGACACATTGCTGAAATACGTCACGATGTCTTAATTTCTAAACTATGGCTGTATACAGGGTGTATACATAGCAAAAGGAGAAGCCAATCAAAACTTAGATTTAAAGAGAATATTCGACTCGATCAGCAATACGTTCGACCGTTCTTTGTTTAAGGAGTCAAAAAAGAAATGTTGAAGAAAAGCAGTCTTCTATTCATGCTTGTCGTCCTGCTCGTCGCCTCCCTCGGCGGCGTGGCCTCCGTCGCAGCACAAGATAAAGTTTCTGAATTGACGATCTGGTGGGCGCAGTGGGACCCCGCGAATTATTTACAGCAAATTGGTAACGACTACGAAAAAGCGACCGGCATTAAGGTCACCGTTGTCCAGACACCTTGGGGCAGCTTCCAAGATCGCGTCACCACCGAGTGGGCAGCCAAGGGCACTTCTTTTGACCTGATCGTGGGCGACAGCCAGTGGATCGGTCAGGGGGCGACCCAAGGCCATTATGTCGACATGACTGACTTCATGGTCAGCAACGGTCTGGATAAGACGGTTACACCCGCCACGCTCAAGTACTACGGTGAATATCCACAAGGCAGCGGCAAGTATTGGGCCTACCCGACCGAAGGTGATGCCAACGGCTTCGCTTACCGCAAAGACCTGTTCGAGAACAAGGATGAGATGGCGGCATTCAAGGCCAAGTACGGTTATGATCTGGCCGTGCCGGAAACATGGACACAGCTCCGTGACATCGCCGAGTTCTTCACCCGTCCTGACAAGGGTCTGTACGGCGTCAACGTCTACACCCAGAAGGACTACGATGCCATCACCATGGGCTTCGAGAACGTCTTCTTCAGCTACGGCTGCGACTGGAAGGATGAAACCAACAACGTTCTGGGCGTTGTGAATGGCGACAACTGCGTCAAGGCGCTGGAACTGTACAAAGAACTGTATTCCTTCGCCCCGCCCGGCAACACCAACTCCTTCTTCCAAGAAATGAATGACTCGTACACCAACGGTCAGGCCGCGATGATCATGAACTACTTCGCCTTCCTGCCTGCTTTGGTCAGCGACACCAACAAGTACAAGGACGTCACCGGCTTCTTCGTCATGCCCAAGGGTCCCGATGGACAGCAGTTCGCGGCCCTCGGTGGTCAGGGTATGAGCATCAATTCCTACATTGATGACACGCGCAAGCAGGCGGCCTTCGACTTCCTGAAGTGGTTCTCGCAGGACGACACGCAGGCCACATGGGCGGACTACGGTGGATACACCTGCAACATCAAGGTGCTCGAATCCGACAAGTTCCTGAACGCCACGCCCTATAACAAGGCGTTTGCCCAGACCATGACCATGGTCAAGGACTTCTGGAACATTCCTGAATTCGCGCAACTTTTGGCCCCCACCCAGAGCGCTCTGAGCGGCTATGTGGTCGGTGGACAGGGTGAAGCCAAAGCCGTGTTGGACAAACTCGCTGAAGATCAGGACAAGATTCTGGTTGATACCGGCGTGATTAAATAAAACAGCTTTGTAGGGGCACAGGGTCTTGTGCCCCTACCAACTTTTCGTTTTAGTTCCATCTGAGGTGTTTTGTGTCCCTACCCATGCCATCAGCGCAGTCTTCGGGCGCGCGCACCGTCCAAAGGCAGATGAGCGACCGCCGAATCATCTTATGGTTTATTATGCCGACGATCATCCTGCTGATCGTCATGAATATTTTTCCGCTGATTTACAGTCTGTTTTTGAGCTTCACCAATTATTCCGTTATTTCCGATAAGCCGCCGCAGTGGATCGGCATCCAGAACTACACCACCATCCTGTCCGATAAATCCTTCTGGACTGCTTTCGCCACCACCGGACGTTATGCCCTGCTGACGGTCCTCTTACAAACCGTCATCGGATTCGGCTTGGCGCTGCTCCTACGCAACAAATTCAAGGGCAGCGGCTTGGTCACCACCTTGATCCTCATCCCGATGATGCTGTCACCGATTGTGGTGGCAACCTTCTGGAAACTGATTTTTAATCCTTCCTACGGCATCTTCAACTATATGCTGGGCTACACCAACATCAACACCGCGCCGGAGTGGTTAGGCGACCCTGACCGCGTCCTGTGGGCGATCATCATCGTCGATGTGTGGATGTGGAGTCCCTTCGTGATGCTGTTGTGCTTGGCGGGCTTGAGCGCCATTCCCGAATATCTCTATGAAGCGGCAGCCATCGACCGCGCCAGCGTTTGGTTCCAATTCCGTCGCATTACGCTGCCGCAGGTCATGCCGCTGCTGTTGATCGCCGTGCTCTTTCGAACGATTGAAGCCTTTAAACAGTTCGATCTGGTCTATGGGCTGACAGGCGGCGGTCCCGGTGATTTGACCGAAACGGTTTCTATTCGCCTTTACCGCTTGGCCTTCGCCGGACAGTTGAACACCGGCTTGTCCAGCGCCTTGGCCTATATCGTCTTGATTATCATTATCGCGGTCAGCAATCTTTACATCCGGTCGCTGAACCGTGCGCGAGGGGGCTAACGACATGGCAACCCAAACCCAGAGCACACCCTCTCCTATGCAAAGTGCGCCGCCCAATGTTCCGGTGGTCAACTACTCCACACGTGTAGATAAAGTCGGCTGGCGTCCCCAAGCGCTGAGCGTAGGACGTGCGATAGCCGCCGTGATTATCGCCATCATCATGCTGATTCCAGTCATCTGGATGGCGATGACGGCCTTCAAGCCCTTGAAAGACGCCGTAAGTGTGCCGCCGATTGTCTTCTTCACGCCGTCTATGGAAGGCTTCGTCAATTTGATGACGCAGCAGCGGCAGGTCAACGGCGCGGAACTGGAACAGCTCAGGGCGCGTACCGATCTCAACTGGGCGGATCAAGTCGCCCTCGCCCAACAGCGCGCGATTATCGGGCAAAGTCAGTTTCCGCAGCAGCTTTTCAATTCGCTGATCATCGCCGGTGCATCGACCGTCATCTCGGTGGTATTCGCCGTGCTGGCGGCCTATGCTTTCAGCCGCTTCGACATCCCCGGCAAGGATGACCTGCTGTTCTTCATCCTCAGCCAACGCATGTTACCTGCTGTCGTCGTGACTGTTCCGATCTTCTTGATGTACCGTCAAGTGGGACTGTATGACACCCACCTCGGTATGATCCTGCTCTACACCAGTTTCAATCTGTCCTTCGCGGTCTGGCTGCTGAAGGGCTTCATCGACGAAATCCCCAAGGAATACGAAGAGGCGGCGCTGGTCGATGGCTACACCCGTTTGCAAGCCTTCCGCAAAATCGTGCTGCCGCAGTCGATTACCGGCATCGCGGCGACCACCGTGTTCTCGTTCATCTTCTCGTGGAATGAATTCGCCTTCGCCCTGATGCTGACGCAGGACAAAGCCCGTACCGCGCCGCCCAGCATTCCACTGATTCTGGGTTCCGGCGGCATCGAGTGGTCAACCATCGCGGCGGGTTCGCTGGCGTTCCTGATTCCGGTGGTGATCGTCACCTTTGCCCTGCGGAAACACTTATTACGCGGCGTGACCTTCGGCGCGATCCGCAAAGGCTAAACCCAATATGGCAACCATTGAACTCAAGCAAGTTGAAAAGAAATTCGGCGATAGTTTTGCCGTGAAGCCGCTGGACATGACCATCAACAGCGGCGAATTCATCGTGCTGTTGGGGCCGTCCGGCTGTGGCAAAACCACCACCCTGCGCATGATCTCCGGCCTCGAAGCCGTAACCAGTGGCAATATCCTGTTTGATGGCAAAGATGTCACATGGCTGCATCCCAGTGCCCGTGACATCGCCTTCGTCTTCCAGTTCTTCGCCCTCTATTCGCATCTCTCCGCGCGGGAGAACATCGCCTTCCCCTTACAGGCGCAGGGCATGGGACGCGACGAAATCAAGAAGCGTGTGGCCGAAGTCGCCAAAATGCTCAAGATCGAACATGTATTGGACTCGCGTCCGGGCAGCTTGAGCGGTGGTGATCAGCAGCGCGTGGCATTGGCGCGGGCACTGGTACGGCGTCCGGCAGCCTTCTTGATGGACGAACCGCTCGGCGCGTTGGATGCCGAATTCCGCGAGTCGATGCGCGCCGAAATCAAGCGCCTGCACATCGACCAGAATGCCACTTCGGTTTATGTCACACATGATCAGGTGGAAGCGATGGCGATGGGTGACCGCATCGTGGTCATGTCCAACGCCGAAGTGCAGCAGGCCGCGACTCCGATGGAAGTCTATAACAGTCCGGCCAATCTGTTCGTGGCGCGCTTCATCGGCAGCCCCGGCATGAACTTGATTGCAGGGAATTATGCGGATGGCGTGGTGCATTTACCGGGCGATAACCGGTACACGGTTCCGGATGCGTGGCGCAGCGTCCTCACCAGCGGCTTGCCAAACGATGGCCGCGTGATCGTCGGCTTCCGTCCTGAAGCGGTTGATGTGCGTAACGACGGCGAAATCCACTCCACGACCTTCGCTAATGACATGCACGGCGGCTATACCATGCTCCACTTGCAGCTTGACCGCGATCATATCGTCCATGTGCGGGCAGGCCGCGAGATGCGCTACCAGTTGAATGACACCGTTCATTTCGACATCAAACCGGATATGGTTCGGTTCTTCCATCCCGAAACCGAGAAGGCGCTGCACAATGGGAAGGCATAACGATGAGTAATATCCGGCTGGAAAATATCACTAAACGCTTTAAAGAAACCGTCGCCCTCAATGACGTATCGTTCTCGATCAAAGATGGCGAGTTCTTCGTGCTGCTAGGGCCGACTGGCGCGGGCAAAACCACCACTCTGCGTGTCATTGCGGGCTTGGAGAAACAAACCGAAGGCCATGTCTATTTCGACGGTGAACTGTCGGACGATCTGCCGCCCGCCGACCGTGATGTGGCCTTCGTCTTTCAGCAGTACTCGCTGTATCCCGGCATGTCGGTCTATGACAATCTAGCCTTTCCGCTGCGTTCACCGCTGCGCAAGACGCCCGAACCGGAAATCAAGCGGCGCATCCAAATTGCAGCGGAAAAACTACGCATCACGCACTTGCTGGAACGCAAAACGGCTAAGCTCTCCGGCGGTGAAATGCAGCGTGTTTCCATCGGGCGGGCGATTGTCCGCGAGCCGCGGGTCTTTTTGATGGACGAGCCGCTCTCTAATCTGGACGCCAAACTGCGCGAGTCGCTGCGGGTGGAACTCAAGCACATCCAGAGCACACAAAACAGCACCACCGTCTTTGTCACCCATGACCAGATTGAAGCGCTGACCATGGCGGACCGCATCGCCGTCTTGGATGAAGGACACATCCTGCAAATTGGGACGCCGTTCGATATTTATGACCATCCCGCGACCACTGTCGTGGCGCAGCTTGTTGGTACGCCCAAAATCAATTTGTTCACCGCCTACCGCCAGAATGGACATCTGCTGGTGGCCGACAGCCCGTTGACGCTGCCGACACCCGCTGGCGATATTCCTGAATCGGTGCTGCTCGGCGTGCGACCGGAAAACGTCAAGCTGACTCAGAATGGTCAATATACAGGCCAAGTCGCGCTCATCGAACCGCTGGGCGTAGAAACCATCATTCACATCCGCGTCGGCGAACAAACCATCGTCAGCATCGTACCCGGGCCGAGTCCGGTGCGATTGGGCGACACCATTCGTTTCGACGTGCCCAGTGAGCAGCTGCATCTGTTTGAGCCGACGAGCAAATTACGGATATGAGTGTGTGAGGAAAATGCATACACTGTGTAAAATCCGTCAGGCGCAATCTCGCGCTTACACACGTGTATCTTTTAGAGGCTGATGATGCTCACCAATCTTTTGCCAACCAATCTATTCTTGTTCGTCACAGCGAGCCTTGCTTTGCTGCTTGTGCCCGGGCCAGCAGTACTGTACATCATGACGCGCAGTATCGACCAAGGGCGAAAAGCGGGACTGATTTCGGTAGCGGGTATCCATAGTGGAACGTTAGTCCATATTTTAGCGGCAGCGCTCGGTCTTTCAGCGATTCTGTTGTCGTCTGCGCTCGCTTTCGACATCGTGAAGTACCTCGGAGCGGCCTACTTGATTTATCTCGGTGTGAAAAAGCTGCTTGGAAAAGATGAGTCCGATGCGGCGGAAACCCTGCAAAAGCAAAGCCTGAAACAAATCTATAAACAGGGCGTGATCGTCAATGTCTTGAATCCCAAAACCGCGCTGTTCTTCTTTGCATTTCTACCGCAGTTTGTTGACCCAACACACGGCTCGGTCTCGCTTCAAATTATGCTTCTCGGATTGATCTTTGTGGGCTTGGGTGCAATTACCGATAGCACCTATGCGCTTGTCTCCAGCTTGTTGGCAGGCCGTCTGCGCGAAAGTCGACGTTTTAAGCAGGTTCAGCGCTATGTCAGCGGCACAGTTTTTGTGGGGCTTGGAATTACGGCCGCGCTGGCAAGTCGCAAAACGTAAAAATGGATTGTGCTGTAGGGGCAAGATATAACTTGCCCCTAGATGCGATGGAGCGTACGGGTTCTAAAATTATTAAGGAGATTTTTTGATGAAATTTGGCGTGAATGCATGGGTGTGGGTGTCGCCCTGTTCGACAGACGAATTAGCCGCCCTTGCTCCTAAAGTGAAGCAGATGGGCTTCGACATCCTCGAAATCCCCATCGAAGGCACCTTCGATCTGGATTACGCAGCCGGTGCGCAAATCCTCAAAGACAACGGCCTCAGCGGCAGCATGTGCGCCGCGATGGGTCCCGACCGTGACCTGATTCACAATGACGGCAAAATTCGTGAAAACGGCATGACCTACATCCGCCACTGCATCGACGCCGCCCACACCATGGGCATCACCAATATCGTCGGCCCCATTTACTCCGCTGTCGGACGTGTCTGGCAGCAGCCCCCCGACGAACGTGCCCAAGACCTCGACCTGCTCGTCAAAAACTTGGGTGAGCTTTCAGCCTACGCCGCCGATAAAGGCGTGGTGCTGTGCATCGAGCCGCTCAACCGCTTCGAAACCAGCTTTATCAATTTAGCGACACAGGCCATCGAAGTCATCGACCGCGTCAACAGCCCGTCCTGCCAAATCATGCTGGATACCTTCCACATGAACATCGAAGAGAAATCACTGGGCAATGCCATCCGCGCTACCGGTTCACGTCTTGCTCATTTCCACGCCTGCGAAAATGATCGCGGCGCACCGGGCAGCGGCAACGTCACATGGCCGGATGTCGCCCAAGCCTTGCGCGATATTCACTACGATGGGCCAGTGGTCATCGAGTCCTTCACCGATAAGGTCAAGAGCATCGCACGGGCGGCGGCCATCTGGCGGTCGTTCGAGTCCAGTCAGGATGCACTGGCCGAAAATGGACTGCGCTTCCTCAAACAACTGTTGGCGAAATAATCTTTTCGGAGTTTCATCATGGCATCAAAGTATCTCGGCCCGATCAAACGCTTAGGGGGAATCGCGCTCATCCTGTTTGCCTTCGCGCTGATTTTCCCCATCATCAGTAACGCCGTCTTCAGCGAGGAAACCCGCAAAGGCGTCTTCATCAATGCCGTGCCCTTCATTGCGGCCTTCGTCGGCATCCTGCTGCTCTACATCCTGATCATCGTGCTGGTGGCAAAGCGCTATAACAACCAAGTACCGCTGCGCTGCTACAACCCGATTGAGCGCACGCTGGTGCTAGGTATCGTCCTCAGCGTCGTGTTCCTGTTCCAACCCTTCTCGATGGTGCCTTACCGTTACGGATTCCTACTGCTCTTAGGTGCACTTTTCTCCTTCATCCTGTGGAGTCATGTCGCCCCCAAAGGCACACGCCTCAGCCAAGCGCTGCCTCCGCTCGGTACCCGCCAGCAGTTGGTCGGTGGCATCGCGGCTTTAGCCGTCATCGTCGTCATGACCGTAGGCATCATCGGGGTCAACACGCCGCGCGAACCCTATGGCATCCGTGACCGCGTCTGGAAATCCTACAGCGATGATCGCAAAGCCGAAGTTGCCACCGCCGCTGTCGCCGATTTCAACAGTGTGGAAATGCCGTTCATTGTGCTCATCAGCCTATTTCCGGCGGCGCTGGTCTATTTCGTCGCCCGTGAACTCGTGGCCGAACCCACGCCCGTCGAAACCCTGCACGGCATACCCGCCGTCAGTCACGCCTGACATGGTACGAAAATGATCTTTAACTTTTCAATACAGAATATAATCGTAGGGGAGGGTCTGTGACCCTCCCGCCTGATTCTCTTCTCCTGTTGCTATGGGGGAAGGGCTAGGGTTAGGGGTATACGTACTTATCTTGCCCCTACGCCAACCGGATTTCACATGAAGACCAATTTGCCCCACACAATGGCAAAACTCGCGTTAAACTAGGGCGAGAACGTTCTTTTTTAAAATCGTTGATAAGGAAAGGGTATTATGGCAAGACCAGTTACACTTTTTACCGGACAATGGGCGGATCTCCCCCTCGAAACACTGGCCGAGAAAGTATCCAGTTGGGGATACGACGGCTTGGAACTCGCCTGCTGGGGGGATCACTTCGAGGTCGATAAGGCGCTGGAAAATGACAAGTACATCCAGAGCCGCCACGACATTCTCGAGAAGTACGGCCTGAAGTGCTACGCCATCAGCAACCACCTCGTCGGGCAGTGCGTGGCGGATACCATCATTGATGAGCGCCACAAGGCCATTTTGCCGCCGCGTCTGTGGGGTGATGGCAAGGCCGATGGCGTCAACCAGCGTGCCGCCGAGGAGATCAAGAACACTGCCAAAGCCGCGAAATTAATGGGCGTCAAGGTCGTCAACGGCTTCACGGGCAGCCCCGTCTGGCACATGATCTACCGCTTCCCGCCGACCACCGACGCGATGGTTGATGCTGGCTACAAAGAATTCGCTGACCGCTGGAATCCCATCTTGGACGAGTTCGATAAGCAGGGCGTCAAGTTCGCCTTGGAAGCCCATCCCAGCGAAATAGCCTATGACATCTACACCGCCCAAAAGACTCTCGAAGCGCTCAATAACCGTCCGGCCTTTGGCTTCAACTTTGACCCCAGCCACTTCGTCCATCAGCAGTTTGATCCGGTCAACTTCATCGCCTCCTTCCCCGACCGCATCTACCATGTCCACGTCAAGGACTCGAAGGTCAACCTCAACGGCTTCAGCAGCATTCTGGGTTCGCATCTGAACTTTGGTGATGTCCGCCGCGGTTGGGATTTCGTGTCGCCCGGTCATGGTGATGTTGATCTGGAAGGCATCATCCGCATGTTGAACCGCATCGGTTACAACGGCCCGCTATCGGTCGAATGGGAAGACAGCGGCATGGATCGTGAACACGGTGCATCCGAAGCCGTCGAAATCATCAAAGGCACGGACTTCACGCCGTCCTCGGTCGCCTTCGACGCTGCCTTCGAAAAGAAATAAACCATTGAACCGCAGAGACCCAGAGATTTTGTAGGGGTTTGCCGTTGGCAAACCCAACAAATGTGTAGGGATACGGTACGCCGTGTCCGCGATTACAAAAATATCCTTTTCTCGTAGGGGAGGGTCATAGACCCTCCCACGATACACAAAATGGAGAAACCAAACATGGCCGATGAAGTCGGTTTTGTCAGTATGGCGAGCAAAGCCGCCGCCGGAGATGCCCCCACCTTGGGCATCGGAATGCTGGGCTATGCCTTTATGGGGAAAGCCCACACCAACGCCTTTAAGAAACTGCCCTATATGATGTACCCGCCGGTGGCCATCCCCAAGCTGGTTGCCATCTGCGGACGCAATCAAGAAGCCACCGCTGCCGCCGCCCAACGCTACGGATACGAAGGCTACTACACCGATTGGCGTGAGATGATCAAGAATCCCGCCATTCAGGTCTTCGACAACGGCGGCCCCAACGATGCCCATGCCGAGCCGACCATCGCGGCGGCACAGGCCGGTAAACACGTCTTCTGCGAAAAGCCGCTGGCACGGACTGCCGAAGAAGCCAAGCATATGCTGGATGAAGTCTCAAAGACCGGCGTCAAGCATATGGTGGCTTTCAACTACCGCTTCGTGCCCGCCATCGTACAGGCCAAGAAGCTCATCGAGAGCGGCGCATTAGGGCGTATTTTCCACTTCCGCGCGGTTTACCTGCAAGAGTGGATTATTGACCCCAATTTCCCTATGATCTGGCGCTTGGATAAGAATCAGGCCGGCAGCGGTGCCTTGGGCGACCTCGGCGCGCATATCATTGATCTGGCCCGTTTCCTTGTTGGCGAACCCAAGAGCGTGATGGGCATGACCAAAACCTTCGTCGAGGAACGTCCGCTTGGGGATGGCAGCGGCAAGAAGGGCAAAGTCACGGTCGATGATGCCTTTATCTCGCTGTTCGAGTTCGAGAACGGCGCAATCGGCACGTTGGAAGCTTCCCGTTTCGCGCAGGGCCGCAAGAACTTCAACTCGCTGGAGATCAACGGCGAGAACGGGTCGATCACCTTCAACTTGGAACGCATGAACGAGATGAATGTCTATTGGGCGAATGAAGAACCCAAAGAGACACGCGGCTTCCACACCGTCAACGTCAGCGAGTCCTACCATCCCTATTGGGAAAATTGGTGGCCTCAAGGTCACATCATTGGTTGGGAGCACACCTTTGTCCACGAATTCCATCACTTCTTCGATGCTATCGTGAACAACAAGCCGGTTGCGCCTTGGGGTGCGGACTTCGTGGATGGCTACCGCAACGCCGTCATCTGTGATGCCATTGTCAACTCCTCACAGGGCAAGAAGCAGGTCGACATTAAGTATTAATGCCGTCAAGCAGCGCAAATGAAATCTGTCCTATGATGGAATGATGTAGGGGCGCAGCGTGTTGCGCCCTCATCACCATCTGTGGAGTAGATTATTGAACATTCTTCGCAAACATTGGCTGGTTTGGACATCGTTCGGGTTACTAGCATTTTGGATCGGCATGTGGCTCATTTTTATGCCCCGTGCCGTGAGTTTTGATGTACTCGATATAACTCAACCAATCCATTATTGGTCAGTGATAACGCCTTCGCTCAACAAATGGATACTTCTATTTGCCTTCATCGTATCGTTTGTCGTAGCAATCGTTTTACTGTGGTTGATGTGGAGGCGCGATACTGTCTGGGCTTTTTATTTCATAATAGGGGCAATTCTAATCTCCATATTGTTTACGGTGGTCGCCACAATGAATCTATGGATGGATACCAATAGCATCGAACATATCCAAACCGTAGCTTTTCAAGGGAAAGAATATCGCCTCGCTCTCTCGCATTTGTGGGACGAAGACGATGAATATGCAAACTATAACATTCTGGAATGTGATCCTAATGGGGAAATTTGCCATCCAATAGCACAGCCTCCAAGCTCATGGTGTGCTTATATGAATGACGATATTAAATCGGCTTCTTTGAATACTAATCAGGATATGTTATCTCTAAGTTGTGGAGAGTATAAAATCCAAATTTTGCCCGCAGTAAATGTATCGCCTTAAGTTAGAAAACTCGAACGAAAATCGGTTGACTTTAAATGAACTTTTGTTCTAAAATTAGAAGGTGTTTTATTAAAGCGTTGAGGTGGTATTTTTGAAGAATTTGATTTTATGCTAAATCTTTGGCACTTATCCCCTTGCTTGATGTAAACATAGGAGAATGGAGGTATGACGAAAGAACCGACTACTAGCAGAGAATATTGGCAAATGGTTCAGCGACTCGCTCTGAAGACGGCTTGGGAAAAATCTGACGTCAGAACATTTACGATTGCCCTGATAGTATTCTTGCTAATTATTGGTCTAAGCGGACTAGTAATGTTGTTAGGTGGTGTATCATATCAATTCTTCGCAGACAATGGGATTTCTTCTGCTATCCCACAATTGATTCAAATAATCATCTCTGTAATATGTTTAGCATATTTTTATTATCGCAAACTTTTTAGCATACCTCCTAAGTTCTATTTTGAACAGCAAGCAGATAAAATCAAACTTCAGAGTGAAATCGATAAATTGAGAGAAGAGATTAAACCGAAATTACAGATATATTTCAATGAATCTTCAGTCCAAACTGACAGCTCTCCTGAAGGTATAATAACATTCTATCGTGTTTATGTTCGAAATATAGGCCAGGTCGAAAGTGTTGAAAACTTAACTGTGAGAATCACTGGTGAAAACATAAAACACTTACTTCCTTTTACACCAACAGATATGCGTGCCACAAATTCGGAAGGAAGACCAGAAAACTACTTAAACGCTAATACTGAAATACCGATAGAAGTTATATATGTGACTGAATATAACAATCAGCCACCTGAACAGCGCTATAAAATAGAGTTTGGATTTGCCAATGGGATGTTGAATCAAAGACCAGAAGTCCAAAAAATACAACTAAAACCTCCATTTGAGTTTGAAATTGAAGCAAGTGGCAAAAACACTCCTGCTGTATCTAAAACCTTTACATTCTATAAGAATCACGTTACACCAAGAAATCTTTATGGTTTTGGAGAAAAACTTATCGACCAAGCAATAACATAACAAGTTGGTCAAAAACTGTCGAAAGAAAAGAAATCCTCACGAAACTATGTGCGATGTCAAAAAGTAACCCATATTATTTATCGCAACTCAAGCAGCGGCAGATCGACATTTGCGACGCGGCGGACATGCGGGAGCCATCCGCCGAATGTGTGCCAATTCAGCGGCGTTGACCGAGCCACCCGCCGCCATAAAATGACCATTCGGCGGCGTTGACCAAGCTTCCCGCCAGCCATTTCGGCGGATCAGTATGCAAAATATGCGAAATTTGCAATAACAGTTGCAAAATTTACAACGAAAGTGAACTATCGTAAAAGAAAACGCATGAGCAACATAAATGTGGCACAGCGTTTTCGCAGCAGTATCCCATTCTTATTCTCGATTGCCCTGCTTGTGTTCTGGTGGGCGATACTACCACTGCTGGCCCCAATTGATGGCAGTTTTGACGCTTCAAGGCCCGTGAACTATTGGTCGCTCATCACACCTGACCGAATTGGTTTAGTTGCTACTACATGGCTCGCTTTTATGCTGGTTGCCATCATAACAGATGTAATAGCTTGGGAATACTATCGGGGTTGTATCTTTGCAACGTCGTGGATATTGATTGGACTGGCAATTGCGAGTTCTTTGTGCGTGGTTTTCTTGTATCTTCTAATTGACGCTGATCCAGAATTACGTCATATTCAAACCATAGATTACCAAGGTCATAAATATCAATTGGCCGTAAGCAGTGACTCGCATGGTTGGGATTATGAAGTAAGCACCTATATTATTTTTGAGTGTGACCACACCGGAGACATTTGTCGAGAATTAACTTCACTGCAACCTGGCATTGTCCCCATAGAACCTTCTCTGGTTTTAAGCAGCGACCAAACGAAACTACTTTTGCGGCAGCGAGCGAATCAAATTCAGATCAAACCATAAAAGATTATTGAAATAAAGGAATTCAATTGATGACCAAAACAATAGCCATTTTTGGAGCACTGGATACCAAGGGACAGGAGTTCGCCTTCCTCAAAGCTGCCATCGAAGGGCGCGGCTTTAAAACGCTGGTGGTCGATACCGGTGTACTTGGCGAACCCGCCTTCCCGCCGGACATCACCCACGAACAGGTCGCCACAGCAGGCGGCGTCACACTGGCTGATCTGGTCGCCAAAGCCGACCGTGGGGAAGCGATGGCGGCCATGCAAACCGGCGCGGCAGCCGTCGCCCGCCTCCTTCACACCGAGGGCAAAATCGACGGCATCATAGGTATGGGTGGAGGCGGAGGAACCTCCATCGCCACCGCAGCCATGCGTGCCCTTCCCGTCGGTTTCCCCAAGCTGATGGTCTCGACTGTCGCTTCGGGGGATACCAGCGGTTTCGTCGGCACCAGTGACATCACCATGATGTACTCGGTGGTCGATGTCGCCGGAATCAACCGCATCAGCCGCCGCATCTACACCAACGCCGCCGGAGCCATCTGTGGCATGGTATCCGGTGAAGCGCTCCAAGCCGACGACAAGCCGATCATCGCAGTCAGCATGTTCGGCAACACCACCCGCGCCGTCAACCAAGCGCGTGGATTACTGGAAGCCGCAGGTTATGAAGTGCTGGTCTTCCACGCTACGGGCAGTGGTGGCCGCACTATGGAATCGTTGATTGCCGATGGCATGATTACCGCCGTACTCGACATGACGACTACCGAATGGGCAGACGAACTGTTGGGTGGCGTCCTCAGTGCTGGCTCAACCCGCCTCGACGCCGCAGCTAAAGCGGGTATGCCGCAAATTGTCGTCCCCGGCTGCATCGACATGTGCAACTTCTGGGCGCTGGATACCGTGCCGGAGAAATACAAAGGCCGTAATCTCTACAGTTGGAATCCCAACATCACCCTAATGCGCACCACGCCCGCCGAAAACGCTCAGCTCGGCGTGATCTTCGCCGACAAACTCAACGCGTCAACGGGCAAGGTTCAGGTCTATATCCCGATGCGTGGCGTCTCGGAACTTGATCTGGAAGGCAAACAGTTCTACGATCCGGCTGCGCTGCCCTCCTTTGTCGCCTCGCTCAAAGGCCGACTACGCGCGGATATTCCGGTCGTCGAACTGGATATGGACATCAACGACCCGCTCTTCGCCGAGGCTACTGTCACGGCGCTTTTGAACATGTTAAAAACTTAACCTATTAACTGATAAGGAACATTTTATTATGTCCATTCCCCGTAGTGAAATACTCAACCGCTTACACGCACAGCGCGCCGCTGGCAAACCGATCATTGGCACGGGCGCAGGCACAGGCATCTCGGCCAAGTTTGAGGAAGCAGGCGGCACTGATTTGATCATTATTTACAACTCCGGACGCTACCGCATGGCCGGACGCGGATCATTGGCCGGATTGATGGCCTATGGTGATGCCAATGCCATCGTCATGGAGATGGCAGGCGAAGTGCTGCCCGTTGTCAAAAACACGCCGGTGCTGGCAGGCGTCAACGGTACCGATCCCTTCCGCGTCATGCCCTACTTTTTGAAGCAGGTCAAAGACATCGGCTTCTCTGGCGTTCAGAACTTCCCGACCGTCGGCCTGTTTGATGGCATCATGCGCCAGAACCTCGAAGCCACCGGCATGGGCTACGACAAAGAAGTCGCCATGATCCAGATGGCTCATGAAATGGATCTGTTCACCTCGCCTTACGTCTTTAACCCCGACGAAGCCCGTGCCATGACCCATGCCGGAGCCGATTTGCTGGTCTGTCACCTCGGCCTCACCACCGCTGGAACCATCGGCGCAGGTGTCGCTCCTTCACTGGATGATGCTGTCAAACGCGTCATGGAAATGGCCGATGCTATCTGGTCGATCCGCGAAGAGGCGCTGGTCATTTGTCACGGCGGGCCGTTTGACGAGCCGGACAACGTTGGTAAAGCCCTCAAACAGATGCCGGGTATCGCGGGCTTCTACGGAGCATCCAGTGCTGAACGCCTGCCGATTGAACGCGCCATCACCGCCCAAGTTGCCGCTTTTAAAGCATTGGAACTAGGATAACGGAAATAGCTTTTTGACAGGAAGCAAGAGCGTGTTACAATCTATCCACACAACCTGTATACAGGCTGTATACCGATCGTTACATTCGTTACAAATGTTAGAATAAGCGCTCACAGGTCTATTTAATGAGTGTTTAAGACAAGATCATGGGCAAACTAGAAAATTATCTAGCGGAACAATCGGAATACTTGGTGGATGGCGACTCCAAGCGCCGCAGCGAAGTGGCCTATGTCCGCATTAAAGATGCTTTGCAGCACGCGGGCTTAGAACCGGGCGAACCACTTTCTGAGCCGCAGTTATCCAAGATGCTGGGTATCAGCCGCACCCCCGTGCGTGAGGCGTTGCAGCAGTTAGCGCAGGAAGGGCTGGTGCAGGTCATTCCGGGACGCGCGGTAACCGTCGCCTCCCGCTCAGTTCAAGACGTACTGGATGTCATCCATATGCGCTCACTCTTGGAGCCTGAACTCGCCCGTTTAGCCGCCGAATCCGCCAGTGCCCAGCAGCGCGAAACGTTCAACGACACCATGAAGGATATGGAAACCGCGCTCAAAAAGGATGACTACAACGCATGGTCGAAGGCCGATGTCATCTTCCACGACACCATGAGCAAAGCCTGCCCCAATCCACTTTTAGGGGAAACCGTTGTGATGCTGCGCAACCGTGTGCATCACCTCGCCAAAACCGATTCGCGCCATAATCCGGAACGTCTCGAAGCCTGCACCACCGAACACCGCCGCATTGTCGACGCCATCTTGGCGCATGATGGTAAAGGCGCGGAAGAAGCCATGCGTGATCATCTCAACATTCTACGCGAGAGCATGTTCAACAAGTTGATGTACGGACAATAAGGAGCGGTTAGCGATTAGCTTTTGGCAGTTAGCAAATTAGTATGAGGCGGGGAATACAAGGTGTATTCCCCGCCAACTATCAAAATTAGGGTTACTGACGTGAGCGCCCGAACACCGCTCATGTTTATTTACAAAAAATTATAGGAGATGCCAAAAATGAAGATTTGTATGCATAACTGGATGCGTCCCGAACCGATTGAAGTGACCATCGACCGTATGGTACGCTTCGGCTATGACGGCATTCAGATTATGGGCGAACCGCGTAAATACGATTGGAAACAGGTACGCGGGCTACTCGATAAAAATAACCTTCAATGCTTCGGTTCAGTCAGCATCATGGTGAAGGGACGCGATCTCATTCATGGTGATCCTTACTATCGTGAAATGACCGTGCAGTACCTCAAAGAATGCCTCGATATGGTACACGCCCTCGGCGGAACCATTTTCACGCTCGTGCCCAGCGAAGTTGGCAAGATCGTCGCCATGTCTGATCCCGATACCGAGTGGGGCTGGGCCGTCGAAAACATCAAGAAAGTGAACGACCACGCCCAAAAGCTCGGCATCCGCATCGGACTCGAACCGCTGAACCGCTTTGAAACCAACTTCCTCAACCGTCACGATCAGGCCATTCGCTTGGCGCAGGATGTGGGCGGTGGCGTAGGAGTATGCCTCGATGCCTTCCATATCAATATCGAAGAAGCCGATCCCTATGAAGCAGTGATGGTCACGGGCAGAGGCGGCCATCTGGTTGATTTCCACGTTGCCGACAACAACCGCCGCCCGCCGGGACAAGGCTCGTGGGATTGGAAGAAACTGATCGCAACCCTCAAAGAATCCGGCTATACCGGCCAGCTCACCAGTGAATTCGTCGTCCCACTGGATCGTTCACCGCTGGCAGCAAAGATGGCTGACTCCGGCACCACCGCCACCGAAGCCGAACTCAAGTTCATCCGTGATCACGGCAGCGACTTGATGCCCGACTCGGAATACTCGAAGCATGTCGAGAACACCATCAAGCATCTGCGCGCCTGTGGTGCGTAAATCATGGAGGGGCGCACGGTGATGCGCCCATCAAAACAAACAGAACTTTATTTGAAATAGGAATATTTTATGGCGACCGTTTTGTTGATCGGTACGCTGGATACTAAGGGACCGGAAACGGCTTACCTGCGGGATTGTGTTTCAACATTAGGCTGCGACACGCTGGTTCTGGACTCCGGGATTTTAGGTGAGCCAATCGGCATTCAGGGCAATTTCACGCGGGAAATGGTCGCGCTTGCGGCTGGCACGACCATTGACGCGCTTCGCAACGCAGGCACGCGCGGTAAAGCGGTCGAAGGCATGTTGAAGGGTGTCCGCAAGCTGACGCTCGAACTGCTGACACAGGGCAAAATTCACGGCGCAGTCGCTTTGGGTGGAGCAGAGGGTTCGGTGCTGGCGGCAGCAGCCATGAAAGAACTGCCGATTGGCTTCCCCAAGTTGATTGTGTCGCCGATTGCCTCCGGCCAGCGCAAGTTCGCGCCCTTTGTCGGTACCCGCGATGTGATGGTCATGCATTCGGTGGTCGATATTCTCGGCCTGAATCCCATCAGCCGAACGGTATTTGAGGGCGCCGCAGCAGCCATCGCCGGCATGGCAAAGGCATATGCTGATAAAAACCTCACCCCTCACCCCTCTCCGCAAGTAGAGAGGGGAATCAAGAAGGCTATCGCCGCCACCATGCTCGGCAATACCACCAAGCCCTTGATGCGTGTCCGTCCCTGCGTCGAAGCGCTCGATATGGACTTTGTGATCTTCCACGCCAATGGTGTGGGCGGTGTGGCGATGGAAGAACTGATCAGGCAAGGACAGTTCGCAGCCGTGCTGGACTTCACCTTGAGCGAAGTCGCCGGACAAATCGCGGGCGGTTTTCACATTGGCGGATCAACACGCATGGATGCCGCTGCGCACTCCGGTGTGCCACAGGTGGTTGTGCCCGGATGCTTGGACTTCATCGTGTTCGGCGCAAGGCATGAGGTGCCAGAGCAGTTCAAAGACCGCCCGATGTATTACCACAACCCCGAATTCACGCTGGTACGCCTGACGCCGGAGGAACAGATCAAAGCGACCCAGTTCGTAGTGAACAAGCTCAACCAAGCCACTGGAAAAGTCACAGTGATCACGCCGTTGGGCGGCGGCTCGGTGATGGATATCGAGGGCGGCGCGTTTTATCGGCCTGAACTCAACCGCCAGTGCTGGGATATGCTCAAAAACGGATTGAAAGCCGGTATCCGTTACCGTGAAGTCGATGCCCACATCAACAGCGATGCCTTCGCGGACGCTGTATTTGAGGAACTAAAGCAAATACTTAACTAACCACAGAGACACAGAGATCAAACATAAGAAGCAGGAGACAGGATTATGGCAGCACCTCGCTCAGCAAAATCACTGAATTTCCCCTCGTTTTGTATGGGGGATTTGAGCTACGTTGATATTCAAGAATACCTGAAACATTCGGATACGATCCTCATTCCCAAAGCCAGCTTGGAGCAGCACGGCCCGCATCTGCCCCTCTACTGCGACACCATCACCTCAACCGAAGTGGCACGCCGCGCGGGGGAACAGGCGGGCATTCTCTACACGCCAACGCTGTGGTTGGGATATTCGCCACAACATATGCGTGCGCCGGGGTTTGGCGCGGGCACGATTACGCTGCGGGCGGATACCTACCTCAACCTGCTGTATGACATCGGGCGAAGTTTGATCCATCATGGCTTTAAGCGGCTGATCTTCGTCAACGGGCACGGCTCGAACGTCAAGGTGGTCGATCCGGTGCTGCGACGCTTACGCAATGAAACCGGCGCGTTGATCGCCTACTACAAACCCTATGCCGAACGTTACATCGGCATGTTGAAGGACGTGCTGGAAGGGCCGGTTGAGGAGACCCCCGGCTGGCATGCGGGCGAACTGGAAACCTCGCAGGTTTTAGCCCATAACCCCAAGCTGGTGCGGCTGGATCGCGCCAAGACCGACAAGGCCCACGCTCCCAAATGGCTGGGCGATGCATGGGCCAAAAACGACGGGATGCCTGACGCCGAGTTCCAAGGCTACCAATACTTCAACTTCCCCTTCGACCACGAAGAATTCACCGACTCCGGTACGATGGGCGTTCCCCAACGCGGGACGGCAGCCAAGGGCGAAGAGGCTTTCCGGCGCTTCACCAACCACCTGATTGACGCGGTGGAAGAACTTGAAAAGGTCGAGATAACCATCAAAAATCAGGACTGGAGCGAGGGCAAAGCATGGTAACCAAGGACGCGAACAGCCTTCTCGCCGCTTCGCTTGGGAAAATCGTGGGCAGCGACAATGTCCTGCCCGCCGAACAAGCCCGTACCCGATACGCCAGCGACCAGTGGTGGTACGCCGTCGCCGCAGCCGCAGCCGGACAGCCCATCAGCCAGCCAGATGTAGCCGTTTGTCCGACCACGCCGGAACAGGTGGCGCAGATCGTCAAACTGGCGAATGACATTCAGGTGCCGATTACCCCATGGGGAGGGGGCAGCGGTGTACAGGGCGCGGCCAACGCCGATCAAGGCGGCATCATCCTCGACCTGCGCAAGCTCAACAAAGTGCGGGTGATCAACCGACAATCGCTGACCTGCGTGGTCGAGGCGGGCAAAATCTGCCGAGACTTCGAGGCCGAACTGAACGCTGATGGTCTATCCTTCACCCACTATCCTGCCTCAACTGAATGGGCGACGATTGGTGGGTCGATTTCGGCGCGTGGTTCAGGCGTGCTTTCCACCAAATACGGCAAGATCGAAGACCACATTCTGAACCTCGAATTCGTAACGCCCACCGGCGAACTGGTGACCACACCATCGGTTCCTCGCCACGCGGTTGGGCCGGAACTGACCCAGCTTCTGATCGGCGCGGAAGGCACCTTGGGTATCATCACGGCGGCGACGGTCAAGCTGCATAACCTGCCCAAGAAGCGGGTCTTTGTCGCGGCAGCATTCCCCTCACTGGCGGATGGCATCCAAGCCGGACGGATGATCATGACCAGCGGCTTGAAACCGCCTGTCATGCGCCTCTATGATGAGGACGCTGCGGCGCACAGTCTGGGGCGGGCGGTGGAAACCAAGCTGGATCAAACCACACTGGTGATGATGTTCGACGGCGATCATCCTGAACTGGTGGAGCACGAAGCCAAAGTCGCGATCCGTATTTGTCAGGAGCATCATGCAACCCTCCTTCCGGATACCATCGGCGCGGTATGGTGGGATAAGCGCTACGTCTTTTATTACCCGCCCTATGCGCCAGAACTGCCGAGCATTTGGGGCACGGTTGATGTGGTGGCCGACTTCGAACACATCGAAGCGGTTTACACCGAAACCACTAAGGCTATCCGCGCGGCCTGTCCCGCTGAACTCAACCTTTCTTTGAATACCCATCTCTCCCACTGGTACGAGTGGGGGTCGATGATCTACGCGCGTATGAAAGTGCCAACTGGCCCTGCCGATCTGACCGAGGCCAAGGAACTGCACGACGCCATTTTCCGTGCGGGAATTGAAGCGGCCATGCGAGCCGGTGCCGTGATGAACGACCATCATGGCGTGGGCATGCGGTTGGCGCCCTACATGCCTGCTCAATACGGCGCGGGGATGGAGAGCCTGAAGCGCATCAAGAAGGCGCTCGATCCGAACAACATCCTGTGTCCGGGGAAGCTCAGTCTGTAACAAATCCCTCCCTTGTTACTACGACTACTGGCAAAGTGAGCCTGCGAAAGTGGCGATATGGGTTAGGGTGAGGTACACCTGCGAGCGTGCCAGCGAAGGCTGGGATATTTTTGCTCCCCACCCTGATGCTTTGGGCCATCAGCGGAGTGAGCCTGCGAACGTGCTGATGTGGGAGATTTACAGGTGAATATGATACGCCAAAAATGCACATGTGAATGTGGCGAAAATGAAGAAATTTGTGAAGAGATGTTGAATCAGCTAAAAGCCAATTGCTAACCGCTAAAAGCTAAAGCCCATCCTCATCTTCTTCCTGCGTCCCGCCCCAATAACCGGCCAGCCACTTCATGGCATCCACTGCACTGTGCGGACGCTCTTCGCCCTTCATCAGATCGCGGTCAACATCGTCGTTGCGCCGCATCAAATTGGCGCGGGTGCGGTTGTCCCCCATCGACGCGATCATCAACGCCAATTCGCGCAGGTTGTTCGCCAGCACCTGCCGCTCTTGGGGAGGGAGCATATCGATCTGCGCGTCCAGTTCGGCCCGCGCCGTTTGAGGATCAAAGTTAATCGTGCGCTTGCTGTTGGAGTCAAACGCCTCGGAAAGCGATTCGAGCACCGTATAGGTGGTATGCACTGCCTCGGCGAATTCCGGCATATTATGCCCGCCCATCATCTTGCGCACCGAAGCCAGCGTTTGCAGGATACTCCGCGCTTCTTCGAGGGCTTTCTTGCCCTCCAACGCCTTATCCAGCTTCGAGATGCGCGACACCGCCTGCTGCCGGATGAACCCGCGCCACCATTCCATAATCGTATCGTGGCTCGGCGTGCTCCATGCGCTGTCCGTGACCAGTCGCCGCAGGGACTCAACCAGTTGGGCATCGTCCTCAATTGGGGACATGCTCACCAGAAGCCGTCTGACCGCCGTTTTGGTCACCAGTTCATCCTTGCGTTCGCCGCCTATCGCCAGCATGCGCCACAGGATATCCGCCGGAATCAGCAGTTCGGTATGCTTGATCAGCATCCGCGCTAGTTGTTGGATCAAGGGAAGCGTCTCGCGCTGCCATTCGAGGCCGTTAAGCATCTGGATATAGGTCGCCACCGCCTCTTGGGGCAGCATATCGCCCGCCGTCACGATTCGCCCGATCAAATTCATGGCGTCTTCGATGGTGCGGTGGCTGCGCTCAAGGATGAAAATCAAGCGTGGGAGAATGACCTTCGCGCCGTTCTCTTGATGGAGCAGTTGCAGGAACAAATCGTCGCGCCGGCTGGTCAAAATCTGGATTGCCAGCGCTTCCAGCGCCTCAGCGTTCAAACACTTGACGCCGCGTTCCAGCCAAATTTGGATGATGTTATCAGCTTGATATTGGGGAGGGAGTGAAGCAATCGGCTGTCCGCCCACATACAGTTCCCAGATGCCTGCGATAGCCGCTGGCGTGAACAGTTCGCTGGCACAGGCTTGCGCCGCCCGTGACATGCCCACCATGAACAGTTCCAGTCCCTTATTTTGCAGGAGCGCCAGTGGATCACCCGCGAAATCACGCAGGACCGCACCGATATTATTGGGCAGTGCTGCCATGAAGTCTGCATCGTTGAGGAACTGTTCCAGTACCACCGGATCACGCTTGGCCGCCAGTGTAATCAAGGTTCTCGCCAGTTCCGGTTCGCTGTGGGCGCGGGTTTGTGCTTCGAGTAACCCTTTATGGAGGATGTCACCCAGCTCGTATTTGGCCGGTTCGCGCCCGATCAACGTCAGCCAATCTACGCTGGTCGCAGGTGCTGCGTCACTAATCGCGACTTTCAACGCCGCGTCTGCCGCCACCTTCAAGCGGTCCACCCACGGATCGCAGCACTGGTCGGCCAGATGCGCACGGATAAACGCGTATACCGCGTCCGGTTGGTCTTGCACCATACCGTAAAGCTCGGACTCCAGCGTCTTGTCCAGCGTGGGATCATTGTCCATCAGTTGGGCAACCAGCGCGCTGGCCGCCGCATCACGGCTTTCAAGGGCGTAGGCCAACAGCCGTTCGGCATACTTTTGGCGCACGTCCGGTTCGAGCGCGGTGGCATTTTGGAGGGCCGTTTGCACGGCTTCTATCGGTATTTCGGCCACGTCCCGGTTAAGTTCCCCTTCAATCAAGGCTGTGCTCCCCATATGTGACTGCCTAAACTCACTTTAATGCTGACCCGATCCGAAAAGTATAGAGATGCAATTAAATCGGCGTAAATCTTTTCAAAAAGGCCGCTAATAGATCGCAGGTCACACCATCACAACTGGCGAATACGGCGTATAAAATCCACACTTTGTAGTTTGCGTTCCAGAAGAAACGTAATATACCCTAAGAGCAGGCGTTCGGCATCATCATGGAGCGCCGGGGTAATGGTCAACGTCCTAACATGGCTGTACGGGCTGCGCTGTATGTGCCGGAGTAGCTTGAGCGTCACCATATTCACCGGAACCACACCCATCCCCTCGTGGGCATATCCCGGCTTGACCACGCCACCCAATGGATAGCTAAAAAATTGATCTTCCGGCTCGATTTCCTCACGGCTGACCACGCACTCGGTCAGTTCAGGACGGAAGCCTACCAGATCAAGCAGTTGCATTTCGTAATACCGCACGGCCAACCGAGGATCAGTTTCCGTACACAAGCGGTCGAGCGTATCATCCATCAACTCGAACAGTTCTTCGTAGTCCTCATCAGCCTCGCCCGTGAATCGGTCGAGCATTTCGGCCACATAGCTAGCGTATGCCCCTTTCGCGAGATCTTCGCGCACGCCGAGGTAGGGTTCGTTCATCTCGGCCTGCGCCACAATCCCCAACTCCCGTCCCTGATGAATGAGCATATCACTGCGGGTGAACAGTTCAACGTGTCCGGTTTTGGTGCTGGTCGGTTTACGGGCACCCTTTGCCACCACATCCAGCTTGCCGCGTTCAGGCGTGAAGATCGTCAATAGACGGTCGGCTTCACCGAAGTCCCGCCGCTTGAGAATAATAGCCTGTGTGCGAAACGCCCGTTCAAAACGTGACATATCAATTAACCGGAATAATGGACACGATAACTCGAACGAGGAAAAGAGGCTGGTAACTTAACATGCAATCGAGATTTGCACATGGTATAGACGAAGTTGGAGTAGGCGAATCTTACTGAAACCATGAAGACAGTAGACACGCTCGGCGAATGTGTATTCATGGTGCTCTAGCGGGGTAAATCGTCAGGGCCGAAGCCATCCGGCAAGAGGTCGGAAAGCGTCGTGTCGGAGCGGATATTCCCCTGCAAATCAGCCAGAATCACCCGCAGTTTGGGCGCGAATTCGTAGAGCATCTGCCGGCAGGTTCCGCAGGGTGAACCCGCATTCTTAGTGACCACCACAATCGTATCGAACTGGCGCTGCCCTTCACTGATCGCCTTGACCAGCGCGGTACGCTCGGCACAGATCGTCGCCGGATAGGCCGCGTTCTCGACGTTACAGCCGCTGTAAATCGTGCCATCCACCGCCCGCAGCGCCGCGCCCACCGGATAATTGGAATACGGAATATAGGCGTGCTCGGTCACAGCAATCGCTGTTTGGAGAAGCTGCTGGATAGCGGGGTCAGTTGTATCAGCCGGACTCACGGGTTGATCTTTCACTATGGTAGGGACGACTAGTTTAGCGCAAAGGGATGGTCCCTGCAATGTGACCAAAGACTGTCCGCTTGATTGAACCCAATAGGCTGCTAGACGATTATTCATTCCACTTTCAATAGAAAATTTTGTTATGCTAGAAGCTATTGGAGGAACAATATGAGTAGCGAACCGAATACAGCACAACTTCTTAAAGATTTGTGGTCAGAAGACAGTCAAAAAGTGAATGAAGCAATTGGTGTCATGAGCGATCTCGGCCTAAGCGAGAAGGATCAGGCATTTGATGAACTGATCAAAATGTTGCGAGATGAAAAGCCTTGGCATCGCCTTCGAGCCGTGATGGCGCTCGGAATTTTAGGCGACAAAAGGGCCGTCGAGCACTTAATCGAAACCATTGACGATCATGACGATGAACTCGATCCCAAAATGATTGAAGCACGGTTTGAGGTATTGGCCCTTTTCAAAGACCCGAGAGCAATTAAGCCGCTCGTCGCCAATATGCATCGGGTCGATTTTAAGCAGGCGCGGAGTCTAAATGCTTTCGGTGACGACGCTGTAGATCCGGCTTGGAAATGCTCGCAATAACCGTGCCGTGCAGCCGTTAACCGCCTTACTCAATGACCCAGACCCGCGTGTCCGTGGTCAAGTGATTGCTTCACTAGGGTGGATTGGCTCAAGCGAAGCCATTCCTTACTTAGCAAAGCTTGGATACGACAAGGATGCAGAGACTCGCAAATCGGTGGCTTATGCACTCGGTAAAATTCATAACCCTCAGGTTTTAGCATATCTTCAACAGTTGGCGAATGATGACGAACTTGACGTGAGAACCGAAGCCCTCAAAGCGATAGACGGATTACAAAAGGACAATTGATCTCTGGAAAGCCGAATTGCCCTTTTCAGTCATTAGGTTTTACCTCCGGTGCGCCAGCATCCAATCGCGCAGCCTGTCGGGCAGATGGGCGATAATCCGCGTTCCGATCTTGGCGTCCCTACCCACTGGATAGCGGGTGCGCGGCTGGGGAGAGGTTAGCGCCTGCTCGATAACCTCCGCGACCTTCTCCGCTGGTAGTCCAGTTGTGGAGGCTTTCGCCGCAAAGGCTTTGGCTCCGGCGATGCCCGCCCCGTAATAGGTTTGGGCTTGGGGCGGCATCTGCGCTAGCAGCCGGTCAGCCGTATTCGCGCCCGTATCCCAAATCGGGGTGGCAATCGCCCCCGGTTCGATGCTCACCACCTTGATTCCCCAAGGCGCAAGCTCCTGCCGCAGCGAATCGGTCAGCGCTTCCATCGCGAACTTGGAGGCGTGGTACGCGCCTAACATCGGGCCAGCCAGCCGCCCGCCAATCGAACTGATGTTGATGATGCGCCCTTTGGCTTGGCGGATGGAGGGCAACAGCGCCTGCGTCACCATCAAATGAGCCGTCAGATTGACCTCGATTTGACGGCGAAATTCATCCATCGGCACGAATTCCAAGGGCGCGGCCACCGCAATTCCGGCGTTATTGATCAGCCCATCCAAACCGTCCTGACCGACAACCCGACTCACCGTTTCGGCAAGCTGCGCCACCTGCGCGGCATTGGTGATGTCCACGATCACCGGTTGCAGCCGTGATGAAGCCGCTTGCTTGAGCTGCTCGCCGTCTGCTGCGCTGCGCACACCGGCCAGCACCGTGAAACCCTTCTTATCCAGATAAAGCGCGGTTGCTCGTCCGATGCCTTTCGCCGCGCCTGTGATCACAACCGTTGTCATGGTTATTCCTCTCTCATGTTTTGTTGATGACAGGTAGTGTAAACTATGGAGCATAGTCCAGAGTCAAGAGGGTAAACGCATGCTCATCAAAGAACTGTCCAGTCAATCCGAAGTCCCTATCGATAGCATCCGCTTTTACGAGAAGCAGGGTTTGTTAGATACCTCCCATTTCGAGCGGACTTCGAACCACTACCGTCACTACTCCGACTTTGCCTTGCAGCGGCTCAAGCTCATCAAAATGGCACAGTCAGCCGGATTTACCCTCAATGAAATGCGGCAGGCCATCCATGCGTGGGAAACTGACGAACTGACCCCCGCCGAAAAAGAGTATTACCTCTGCCACAAACTGGAAGAAATCGAGCAGAAAACGCAGGCCCTCAACGCCATCCGCGACTATCTGCGCCACAAGATTGATGTCCTGCATGAGCTACAGCGCTGTGATCCACGTCTTGATGGCTGACCTTTGGCGAAGGGTCAAGTAAACTGGAGCGGTGACTCATTATTCGACGGTTAGGAATCATGCTGCGGAAGTTTACTGTAAAACGCGATTGGGGGATGCTGCTGGCGGCTCTGCTGCCCTTGATCGCCATCCTGCCCACCTTCAACGGCGATCAGGTCATCAACACGGCAGACGGCGTTTTCCACGTTCACCGCATCTTCGCCATGACCACGCTCATGCAGCAGGGCGATCTCTACCCGCGCTGGATTCCTTACTTTCATCTCGGCTACGGCTATCCGGTCTTCAACTTCTATGCGCCGCTGGCGACATGGCTCGGCGGCTTGCTCGGATTAATCGGTATCAGTGCGCCTTTGGCCTTCAGCTTGATCATCGCAGCAGGTTGGATATTCGGCAGCACGGGCATGTACGCCTTAGGTCGGCGCTGGTTGCCTGCCCATGCTGCATTAATCGGGGCGGTGCTCTGGTCATATGCGCCCTCGGCCTTTCAAGGCGTCTGGAACATCGGCAGCATCTCGCAGCTAACCGCCTCTGCTTTCGTACCGTGGCTGTTCTTGGCGGTCATCCGCGCCACTGACAAACCCGATGGTCGGCGCGTCAGTTTACTCGGCGTCATCTTCGCCTTGGTGCTGCTAGTGCATCAGCCGACGACTGTGCTGGTTGGATTGTTCATCGCACCCGGTGCGCCTCTCTTGTGCTTGTGGTTCGCCCGCCGTGATAAGCGCTGGATCATCCGCCTCGTCAGTGTCGGTAGTGGCTTGCTGCTGGGCGTGGGCATTTCCATGATCTTCCTGCTGCCGATGGCGGTGGAAGTCTCGTCAATTCAAGTCTCCAAAGGCGCGACCAATCTCGCCAATGTCCTTGCCGCCAGTTTCTTACAGCCTTTCCAGCTTTTCCTGCCGGCCACCGCGCCTGATTTGAGCGACCTGAACCGCAATCTGCCAGACAGTATTGGCCTCATAACCGGACTTCTCGCGGCCTTGGGACTTGTTGGCTTGCTCTACCGCCGTCACTACCGTTTGGCGCTGACATGGACTCTGGCTGCGGCATTCGTCATCTTCCTGTTATTACCCATTTCGCTGCCCTTCTGGCTGAACGTCCCGCTTTTGGGACAGCTACGCTTCCCCGGACGCGTCCTGCGTTTAGGAGCCATCTTCTTTGGCTTGCTCGGTGCCAGCAGTGTGCTTCTCCTGCCGCGCCGCTGGTTGGGATGGGCATCCGCGCTCCTGTGCGCCCTCATTGTCGCCTCGTCACTGCCTATTCTGTACCCCAGCCGCGAGCTGGTAGATTTTAGCCATCTCACCGCCGAAGTCCCTTACGATACGCCGCCTGACCTTGACACCTATGCGACCGATCCGCTTTCGATCCGTGTCAAAGATGATGGCAGTACATCCATCACCGCGATTGGAAATGGACAGTTACAAGTCAACGCCTCAACAGCGGCTGAAGTCCGCTTCCGCCAGTTCTATTTCCCCGGTTGGCAGGCCACCATTGATGATCAAGCCGCCTCTCTATTCCCTAGCCAAGAGTTCGGCTTGCTCAGTCTGAACGTACCCGCAGGTAAGCATATAATCACCCTCTCCCGCTCCGGCACACTGGTCGAGAACATCGCGCCCTTCCTATCCCTATTCAGTCTGATTATTGCAGCTCGGCTGTTCCTACTAAATAAATCACTGGCTTGGTTCCCCCTCTACCATGCAATGGAGAGGGGGGTAGGGGGTGAGGATTTGCGCCCATCCCGCGCCCTCATCGCCTCAGCACTCATCATCGTCTTTGCCCTATTCAATCGTCTGTACATTCAACCCCACACCGATTGGTTCCGGCTGCGGTCGCCGCTCGACAATCCGGCGGCTATGCAAACACCTGTCCATGTTCAATTTGGTGATGCCTATGAACTGTTGGGATACACCCTCAATCAGTCTTCTATTGCGCCGGGTGACACCCTCAATGTGAACTTGTACTGGCGGGCGCTACGTCCGCTCGATGGCCCATATGCGCCGACCGTACAGTTGGTCAATCCATCGGTCAGTGAGGCATGGGGCACGACGGGTAACTTTTTCATCGGTGCAGCCTCTATCAACCACCAGCCGGATTACTTCATTTCCGACACCTACAAGCTGCCCATCAACAACGATGCCCCGCCATACATCGGTCACATCAGCGTCCAGTTGCAGAACGGCCAGACCAAAGAAGCGCTGCGCCTGCCAGATGGCTCGGATCGCTTGCTGCTACCGGTGCAGGTGCGCGTGACGGGCAGTGGTGCATCAGCCGTCAAGCGCTTGAATGTCACCATCAACGACAGTGTGGAGTTGTGGTGTGCCTCAACCAGCCAAGCCGATAACCAACTGAATCTGACGCTCTATTGGCATGTGCTCAAACCGCTGCCGCAGCCCGATCTGCGCGTCTTCGTACACGGCTTGGACGCCAGCGGTCAAATGGTTTCACAGGGAGATGCGCCGCCGCTCAACGGTCAATATGCGCCGTCCGACTGGCTGGCAGGACAAACGCTCGTCGATCATTTCCAACTGGCGGACGCCGACAAAATCACGCAGATTGCAGTGGGCATGTTCAGCCTTGCGGGTGGCCAACTGCCCATGACTCGAAACGGACAGCCCACGCCGGATAACAGCCTCATCCTCTCGCCAACCGCCCTCAACTGCGACTCTCCCTAAGCCATTTACGTATACAGGGCAAATGGCTTTCATTCTGAGAGGGTAATGATGCGTTATTCATGGATGCGTTTTATCGTATTGACCGTTTTGTTGATCGGCGCGGGTCGTATTCTGGCACAGGACTCGCCCGCATCCACGCCGGAACGGGTGCTGGCGATTTCAACCGTTCCCGTGTTGGAGCCGCCCTTAACATCCGATAATGCCATTGAGCGTTATGTCGGAGCGATGCAGAAAGCCGACCAAGCCGGAGCGACTGGCAACCTCATCGCCAAACGTTGGAACGAACTCGAACCGGAAGCGGGCAACTACACGCTCGATGATTTCAGCGGCGATTTGAATTACCGCACGGCGACTTACCACACGATTGAGTTAGTCAGCATTCAAACCCTGAACACCACCGCCAAAGAAACGCCGCCTGATTTGCAGAAGGTGCCTTTTGACGCGCCGGAAATGATCCGGCGCTTCCAGCAGTTTTTTGATGCGCTGCTCCCCCGTTTGAACGAGCAGGTGCGCTACATTTCGATTGGCAATGAGGTCGATGTGTATCTCAATGCCCATCCCGACGAATGGAAACCCTACCAGCAGTTTTACGAGGCAGCCGTAGCCTACATCCACAAAACCGTGCCGTGGATCAAAGTGGGCGTGACCGCGACCTTCAGCGGAACGTTGACCTCTTACGAGCAGGTTTCAGCTCTGAACACCATGAGTGATGTCTTCATCATGACCTATTACCCGCTCAAGGCTGACTTTGGCGTGCGCGCGCCAGACTCACCGCTCGCGGACTTTCCTCAAATGGTCAAATGGGCGGGTGACAAACCGCTAATCTTGCAGGAAGTGGGCTATCCGGCAGCCGAGTCACTAGGAAGTTCGGAGGCAGCACAGTCAGAATTTGTGGAAAATGTATTTAAAGCGTGGGAGAGTGAAGCGGCACACATTCCCTTTTTGAGCTATTTCGCTTTAGGGGATTTCTCGGACGAGTTGTGCCAAACGCTTATGACCTACTACGGCCTACCCGACCAGCAGCCGTTTTATGATTATCTCTGTACCTTGGGACTCTTGAAGGCCGACGGTATACCGCGCCAAGCGTGGCAAACTTTTGTGGATGCCGGACAAAAACTGACCAAGTAGGCCGTGAAAAGTGGTGGGCGAGGTTCGCCCCGCCCACCACATGAATATCACTATAACAGGACTTCGCGGCCTGTTTCCTGACTCTTATAAACCGCGTCCAATATGCTCAACACCTGCAAGGATTGTTCGGCTGGAACCGGCGACGGCTTGCCCTCGACAATGGCCTGCGCGAACTCCACGCATTCCTGAGCGTGTGCCGGACGGATGTCCTTGGTCAGCTTCAATGTACGGTTGGTCAACTGTTGGGTAGCGTTATTGCTCTGGTAAATCTCGCACTTCGGCCAGTGACTACCGCCGTTCTTGCCGTACAGCCACATCTGCATATCTTCGCCTTCCGTGTCGTGATGCAGCAACCAGCTCACTTCGAGGATCAGCGTCGCGCCGTTTTCGAATCGCACGAAAGCCGACGCGAATTCTTCCACGTTCATTTCCTGCGGGATGGCACCGCCCCAGATGCTGAACGCACCGGGCTTATGCGCCAGTTCGGTGCGTGACACGCCGGTGACCGATACCGGCTTGGGATTGCCCATGAACCACAGCGTCAAATCCAGAATGTGAACACCGATGTCGATGCATGCGCCGCCCGTCGCCTGATCTTTCAGGATAAAACCGGGACGAGTAGGAGCCGCCGCCCGCCGCAGCATCCAGCTACGCGCATGGTAAATTTCACCGAGGACGCCGGTATCCAGTTCGGCTTTCATGGCCTTGGCCACACCCGAAAAACGGAAGTGCTGGGCCGTCATCAGCATCTTGCCGCTGGCATCCCGCGCGGCGATCATATCCTTGATCAACCCCGGATTGGGCGCAAGCGGTTTCTCGCACAGCACATGCTTACCCGCCTGCAACGCGGCAATCGCCAGCGGTGCGTGATAGTTATTGGGCGTGCAAATATCAATAATGTCGATGTCCGGATCATTGAACAGTTCCGACGTCTTGGTGGTCATCTTGGTGATGCCGTACTTCGCGCCCCAAGTGTGAAGCACGTTTTCGACCACATCGCAGCCTGCCACCAATTCCGCGTTGGGATTATCCAGCCAGCCCGCCATATGCGCGTTGGCGATGCCGCCTACCCCGATAATCCCAACCTTTAATTTCGAAGCCATAATTTGTCTATCCTTTTTAAAATGAAAAATCGCTCATCTACATCTGGGGAAGATAATGAAGTTCTCCAATTAGCGCGGAGAAAGAACCCCCTCCTCAATCCTCCCCCGTAAACGAGGGAGGAGGCCAATGCGGGAGGGTCTGTGACCCTCCCCTACGAGGGTACTGCTTACTAATAAGTGAAAGATCATTTTCTTGCCCAAACATTCTCGTCACTTCTGATTTACGCCTTCTGAGGCGCGACCCAACGCTGTTCCTTATGCCCCTGATACAAGGCTTCCATCACCGCGCTGCGATAGGCTGCTTCGTGAGCCGTGACCAAAGGCGCACTCGACTTGTTCTCGATGACATCGAGGAACAGATCAAAGCCGCTGACCTGTTTGGGAGGTAGATTCGTCCACGCCGATTTGCCATCCGCGCCTTCGACGTGCTTGCTGACGAAGTACAGTTGTCCATCATGCACATGAGCATGACCTTCCGTGCCGCTGATCTCCAACCATGCCGGATCAGCCACATCGACCCAACCGGCTGCAAGAGTACCTGCTGCGCCATTGGCGAACTGGAGCAGTCCTTCACCGGACTCGTCGCAGTCACCATAACGTCCGGTGACCACGTTGATGCTGGCTGTGACGCTGTTCACATCACCCATCAACCACAGCAGAATATCGAGCGAGTGCGCGCCCAGATCGCCGTATGCGCCGACGCCCGCCTGTGAATAATCGGCCATCCAGCGCCACTCGGTATCAAACCAGCCGCCGAGCGAACCGGAATGGCAGTTTGTGTGGCGGATGCGTGTGATCTTGCCGAAGCTGCCTTTCTGGATTTGCTCACGCACGAACAGGTGAATGGGATCGCCGCGCCGGAAGAAACCTGTGTGGAAGACCACGCCCGACTCGTCAATGGCCCTCGCCATCTTGTAACCATCCGCCGCGCCGATGCCCAGCGGTTTCTCAGCGAAAATTTTCTTCTTGGCTTGGGCGGCAGGCAGCACCAACTCTTCGTGGCGGTTCGTCTCGGAGCAGATAATCACCGCTTCAATGGACGGGTCTTGCCAGACTTGGGATAAATCCGTCACGACCGGCGCTTTGAGTTCTGCGGCTCGCCGTGCAGCCCGCTCGGCGTCATGATCCCAAACCGCTTTAACCTGTATATCGGGGCGTTCGTTAATGCGTTTAATAAATCCGGGCGTGTGAATATGAGCGCAGCCAATCAGCGCCACCTGATGCACCATAAAAACTCCTTGTTTTGGTATGAAGTCTATTGAGATTTCGGCGGGAATTGTAACGCTGCCTACAAAAGCCAACAGAGGCCAATGGCTTGCTTGAGCATTTTCTAATAAACTGACTTGATAAAAGATACCATCTGAGTGAAATCGATGTTGCCATAGCAGCAATCATGAAAGGCATCAAATGGATAGCAACCTCAAAACCGGTCTGTGGGAACAGTTTGGAGCCAGCATTGATTATCTGGAGGATACGGTAGCAGCCTGTGTCCGAATGGGCTGTGGTGTGCGCCGTTGTGGGAAACGCCCGATACCCAACCGGCGTTCGCCCAATTCTGGTATGTCACCTATCACACGCTGTTCTGGCTCGACCTGTATCTAACCGGCACAGAGGACGGCTTTCTGCCACCCGCGCCGTTCACTTTGATCGAGCAGGATGAACATGGGCCGCTGCCTGAACGTGTCTATGCCCAAGACGAACTGCTGGCCTATCTCAAGGACTGCCACCAGCGCTGCACGGCTACCATCGATGGGCTGACCGATGAAGTGCTTCAACGGTACTGTGAATTTGGATGGGGTGCATACAGCTTCTTGGAATTGCTCGCCTACAACCTGCGCCATGTTCACGGACACGCCTCGCAGTTGAACATGCTGCTGGGGCAGAACGGCATCCAAACCCCTGATTGCATCACCCGTGCGAGTAAACGTAATTAACCCAATTTGTCCTAATAAAAATACCCTGCCATCACGACAGGTATTTCTGATATATAAAATTCAGCTAGATGAAACTACTTGTTTTCGGCCTTCAGTTGATGTTCACTGTCGGCGACATCCGGCCACACCGTTTCGATGCTTTCCCATTGAATGGTCAGAGTTTCTTCGACCAATTCACCGGAGCCTGTGTTGAAGTCCGAATAACTGACGCCGCTGATCCACGCGCCTTTGATGAGCCAGCGCCGGATTTCCTCGCCATCATCCACCGCCACCACTTCTAAGGTGCGCTTGGGACGCATAATATCGGTTTGTGTGGTGATGGTTTCACGCATCCAGCGGTTAACCACATTGTTCGGATCGCGCCGTACCATCTTCACAAGCTCGATGGGGTCTTTCTGGGCTTTGAGCGCCGAACTTTGTTTCACTTCGAGTTTGAAGGGGGATAAACCGGTAATCTTGAAAACGCCGTCAACGACTTCGCCCTCTAATTCCACACGGAACTCGTTGGCTGAAAGACTGTCAATATGCGTGTATTGAGAGGCGCTAGAACGTGTAGACATTTTCTTCGCCATGATGAACTCCTCGTTACGGTAAGCCAATCATTGAAGTCAGTATAAGCCGCTTTCGCTCGGACGACAAACCGCCCAGTGCGAGGGGGGCGCAACCGGGCGGTTTGTTGAGGGAAGGGCTTGCCAAAAATTGACTTGCCCGCAAATCTGGTTCACACAACTTGCACCACTTCGGAGGAATGAGCACAATCCAATCAACCAGACTTGCATACTTTTAGAATATGCAAATCGTGTAAAGTGCGTGTTAGTTAATCATGAGCAAGGCATGAGAGCCATAAAATTAGGCTGATTTGCCCGGAAATGCCCATGCCAGTGCCTCCGGAATAATGCTCCGGAATGCGACCAAGCCATGTCCGCTGCCGATCTCCGCATAGTAGTAATTATCAGCCGGTCGCTTTTGCAGGACGTTGCGCAAAGCCTGCGCCGGACGCAGGAAACGCGCTTTGGCTTCGTAGCGTCCCACTGATTGGAAGATACGCCCGGGCAGCACCGACGCCTGCTCGAACCGTGACGTATATTGGCCGAGTAAATCTTCGTCCTGACCTTTACCCAGCGGCGGCGAGATCATAATCAAACTGTTGAACACCGCCGGATTTTTCAACGCTGCGTGAGCCGCAGCCACCGCGCCGTTTGCCACGCCGCCGATCCCGATATGCGCCGAGTCAATCCGGTAACGGGCTTGCAGCATCGGCAGCACTTCGGTCAACAGCGAGTTATAGTGCTGGTCATTACTGGTGTATTCGGCCACGCGTTCGCTCTGGCTGGTGGCACTTTGCACCATCGCGATCACCACCGGCGCGAGACGGTCATGTTTGATGAGCGTATCGGCAATCGCAGGCACTTGCAGCGGCCCGCTCGCCCACTGCCCATCCTGCAAGATCAGCAGCGGATAGGCCAAGCCTGAGCCTTCATAACCGTTGGGCGTATACACCCAGATGGTACGGCCTTTGAAATGCAGTAGATCGCTGTCAAACGCTAATGCCTCGACGTTACCGTGCGGTACGGCCTGAAGTCCTGTCCAATCGACGTACGGACGGGCGTTCCCCATCCGCAGCACCGACACGTCCTGCTGTTCCGTACTCATCTTGAGCGGATTAGCCGGATCGACCCGCCAAAATTTGGTAACCCGTGCCAGCACGTCGGATTCTTGCGCCAGCGGTGTCAGCGGATCATCGACAGCCAGCAGATAATCGAGCAGATCATCTTCCTCAAACGTCCGCGTCAAATGCCAGAGCGTTGTGCCTTCAAGCTGCTTGAGCGGCGCGAACGGCGGATCAGCCTTAATCGTATCCAAGTTGAGTGAGACATTTTTGCGCGCGCCGAGGCTGTTGAAGATGAAGGTGGCTTTATTGCCCTGTATCCAAGGCCATACCCGACGCTCGGTCAGCAGTTCATCTACCAGCGTTTGGCGGTCACCATCCCGGCGGGCACGTTCGACTTCAGCTACAAAGTTGTCAAAGTCAGTCCAACGGGGCATCAGTCTGCGCTCCTGAATAATCGCAATTCACAATATGTTCCATTGTAGCACTGTGAGGGATTAATGCCTAATAGTACCGTATATGGAACTGTGTCAGGCTGCGCCTAATGATGCACCCGTACCGAATGACTAGATCAGGCCAATAGTCACCTTAAAGTACTCCGGATCACGCAGGGCTTCTGATGCCTGCTGTACGACCAGCACGTAGAAATACCCCGCTGTCAAATTGGTGAATAGCAGAGCGCGGTTGAGGCCCGATGTGCCATCCAGATTGACGACCGTTTCCGGATATTCATTCGGCAGCCATCGCAGCACCGTAAACGAGGCATATAGATCACCACCCTGCTGGCGGAAGTTGAATTCGAGCGGCGTATCTTTTTCTGGCCGCAGGATGTAAATCAGCGGCGGCGCATTCACATCGCTGTTCACCTTGGCGTCGATATTCGTTCCCCGATCCACCAGATTAGGAAAGCTGACTCGCAGCATAAAGTCACCGCTTGTCTTGCCCAATGCGCCATCCGAACGGCCTGCCACCGCCACATAATCGCCATCTGCGGGCAGCTCCGCAACGGCCATACTCAACGGCCAGATAAACAGGTCATTGCGTGCCAGCGTTTGACCACTACTATCCCGCAGTTCGACCGCCGTGTTGAGATCACCATGATTCGCTGGATCAGGCAGCAGTTCCAGTGTGACGACCTCACCCTTTTTGCCGCTGAAGCTGTAGCTGACCTCATAAACTTGGTCGTTAATCGTGCCGTAGATGAATTCGCCCAATTTCAGTTTGGTTTTTTCCTGCGCACCGGCGACGCCTGCTAGCAGCATACCCAAACTCAACGTTAGAACGCTGACGATCCACAAAAATCTACGCATATTCTTGCTCCTCATACGAGGTGGGGAAAATGCAGCAGGGTGTATCCCATCACACCCTGCCGCGAAGAAGAAAGGCTAATTCAACTCAAGCGTGAACGGGAATTCAACCGGATCGGAGAAACTGTAAGAGGCCTGCTGTACGGACAGCACATAGAACTGATCGGCCTCGACATCAACCGTCATGGTCGCCTTGTGGAGTTTGGCGGTGTCGTCAATCGTCACCAGAGTCTCGGAATAGCTGTCATCCGTCCACTTGAGCAGGCTCATCGTGACGTAAACCTCACCCGGCTCTTGGCTCAATGCTAGATCGACCGTACCGGACTTCTCAGGCCGCATGATGTAGATTTTCGCCGGAGCATTCATATCGCTGTTGACGGTGTCGTTAATGGTGTCACCGCTCTTGACCATCTTGGCTTCATTCAGGCGTATCTGGTACGCGCCGGTCGATGTACCGCTTTCGCCATCTGGACGTCCCGCCACCGCAATATAGTCGCCATCAGCGGGCAGTTCGGCAATCACAAGTGCCAGTGGATAACTAAAGTCATCGTTCTTGGCAATCGTTTCGCCGTCGCTGTTGCGGAGTTCGATTGTCGGGTCGAGGTCCGGCTGTTCGGGATCAGGCATGATTTCGAGGGTGATGATCTGTCCCTTTGTACCGCTGAAGCTGTACATCACTTCATAGACCTTATCGCTGATTTCGCCCTTGATCAATTCACCCATCGTTAACGCGACCTTCTTTTGGGCGGCCACAACCCCACTGCTCATCAAACTTAAGCCAAGCACCATGACAAAAATAAACACCAGTGACTTCCGCATTCGTCTAACTCCTTGTTCGTAAATGATATAGTCAATCCTAGTGAAAAGACGTTTTTGAGCAACTGAAAGTTCCAGTGAGAGAAAAAACAGCGTTCAAAAAGCCTCTAGACTGCGGACTGCGAAAAATCGCTAACTCCAGATTACAATAAAACGAGATTGGTATAACGGTAAGGAAACGCTATGTCTGACCTGCTTATCCGCAACGCAAACATTCTCAACATCACCATCGACGCGCGGGCCTTTATCCTGCACGAGCATGACATCCTCATCGGCGGCAGCCGCATCGAGGCCGTCCAGCCCACAGGCATGGCCGATCCCAGCCACTTTAAACAGGTGATTGATGCCACTGGTCTGCTCGCCATGCCGGGTTTGATCAACACCCACGCCCATGTGCCGATGGTCATCTTTCGCGGCTTGGCCGAAGATGTGACTATTCAGCAGTGGTTCAACGATTACATGTGGCCGTTGGAGAGCAATCTGCAGGCGGAAGATGTCTATTGGGGGATGCAGTTGGGTTTGGCCGAGATGATCCGCGCCGGTGTGACCTCGGTTGCCGATCACTACTTCTTCATGGATGAAGCCGCTAAGGCCGTCGAGAAGGCTGGAACACGCGCCTTGCTCGGTTGGGCGATCTTCGGCAGCAACGGTTATGAGATGATCGAGCGCACCGGAAAATTCATCCGCGATTGGCAGGGCGCGGCCAACGGACGCATCCGCACCATCATGGCACCCCATTCGCCTTATCTGTGTGATGATGACTACCTGCGTGCCTGCGTCAAAAAGGCTAAAGAGCTGGACGTTGGCATCCACATCCACGCTTCCGAAGAGATGGGGCAAACCAAGTCCAGCCTCGAAAAGCGCGGTATGACGCCCATCCAAGTTTGTGAGCAAACCGGCATCCTCGACGGCCACACCATCATCGCGCACGGCTGCGGCGTTCTGCCGGAAGACATGCCCATCCTCGCCAAACATGACGTCGGATTTGCCCACGCCCCTAAGACCTACCTCAAGTTGGCAATGAACTTCGCGCCCGTGACGCAGCTCCGCCAGCATGGCATTCCGGTCGGCCTCGCCACCGATGGTGCGGTCAGCAACAACACCCTCGACATCTTCGAGTCGCTGCGCTTGATGGCGATGACCCAGAAGCAGGCCAGCGGCACACCGACCGTCATGCCCATTCCCGAAGCGCTGTACGTCGCCACTCGCGAAAGCGCCCGCGTCTATGGTCAGCCCGACGAACTCGGCGCGCTCGACCCCGGTAATCTCGCCGACCTCATTCTGGTCGATCTCAACGGGATGCACCACCAACCGCTGCACAGTATGACCGCCAGCCTCGTCTATAACGTCCGTGCTAGTGATGTGCGCACCACCATTTGCGATGGCAATGTGCTCATGCAGGATGGCAAGCTACTCACGCTGGACGAAGCCGAGATCGTGTCACAGGTCAAAGCCAGTATGGAACGTCTCGCCCAGCGCCAGCCCGACAAACGCATCCAGGTTTACAATCCGTAAGCGGGCTCATCTTCACAGCAAACGTTAATTGACTCCGCTCGGTGACGGTGCTATAGTCCAATTTGAAGGTCAGTTATTAGTAAAGGTCATATGGACGAATATCCCAGTTATAGACGGTGCGCGACAGCTTCAGTAGTGCAAGAGCGCCTAGTCCGTATAGAGAGTTCCATGCTCAAGTAAGTAATACTGAATAGAGTATTGCTTTTTGTTGTGTTGAAAACCCTCTAGACGAACTAGAGGGTTTTTTGTGCCCTGTCGCTGTGGCGCACGAGACACCAGAAAGGCAGTACATCGATGAATGGTTTCCGCCGACGGATCGTGTTTACCATCGGCCAACCAAGCGACCGACCGCTGTTGGGGATTGCGGATCTCCTCATCCTGTTGGTGCTTGGCGTGGTCATCTACATTGGTGTCCGGCTGGCTATTGCCTCCCCGCAGGCGTTAGACGGCCCGACAATCGACCTCGCCCCACAAGCCTTGCCTTACTACGCCGTCCTCTCGCTGGGACGGATGCTGGCGGCTTATCTGCTCTCGTTGATTTTCTCCCTGTTGTACGGCTACATTGCGGCCACCAACGCCCGCGCCGAACGCTACATGCTGCCGGTTTTGGATGTCCTCCAATCGGTGCCGATTCTCTCCTTCCTGCCCGTTGTGCTGCTGGGATTGACCGCCATTCTGCCGCAGGGTGTTGGCGTGGAAATCGCAGCTGTCATCCTGATTTTTACCAGTCAAGCATGGAACTTGACCTACAGTTTCTATCAGTCGATGAAGACCTTACCCGCTGAATTGAAGGAAGCCTCGTCGGTTTTCCGCTTCAACTGGTGGTGGCGCTTCCGCCGGATGGAACTGCCCTTTGCGTCCATCGGCCTGCTCTGGAACAGCGTCATGTCATGGGCCGGTGGATGGTTCTTCTTGATTGCTGCTGAAACCTTCACGGTTGGCGAAAAGGATTTCCGGCTGCCCGGTTTAGGTTCTTATCTCCAAACGGCGGCAAGCGAGAATAACACCAAAGCCATCCTGCTCGGCATCGCCACCTTGATTCTGGTCGTGGTGCTGCTTGACCAGTTGATCTGGCGGCCTCTACTGGCATGGGCTGATAAATTCAAGCTGGAGATGGTCGAGAGCGACAATCCGCCGACCTCATGGTTTTTGAACCTCTTGGGCCACTCACGGCTGGCAAGTGCCTTTAGCAGCCGTGTTCTGGCTCGTATTAGCAGTGCCGTGGACAACCGCTTGGGTGGCGCCTCCCAACCCGAACGATCGGTTGGAGCGAGCAGCGCTTTGTCCATATGGCTGCGCCGCATCGTCGGCATACTCTTCGCCGTGGGCGTGCTTTATCTGGCATTCGAATTGGCGCGGCTGCTCATTACCGTTCCGCTGAATGAGTATGGTCAAATTGTGGTCGGCACATTCGCCACATTTCTGCGCGTGGTTATTGCCTTGATCATCACCTTGCTCTGGACTGTGCCGCTCGGCGTTGCCATTGGCTCGAATGCCCGCTTGGCAACGTTCTTACAGCCCGTCGTGCAGATTGCTGCGTCAATTCCGGCTACCGCGCTTTTCCCGATCATGCTGCTGGCGCTGGTCAAACTGCCCGCCGGACTGAACATTGCTGCCGTCCTGTTGATGCTGCTCGGTACGCAGTGGTATGTCCTATTCAATGTCATCGCCGGAGCGACCGCCATCCCGCAGGATTTGCGCTACACCACCGATTTGCTGCGCTTTGACCGTGTTCGTCGATGGCGCACACTGATTTTACCAGCCCTGTTCCCCTATTTGGTCACCGGACTGATTACGGCAGGCGGTGGGGCATGGAACGCTAGCATCGTGGCTGAATACACCACCTTTAACAGCAAGACCTACAGCGTCACCGGCTTGGGATCGCTCATCAGTGCCGCGACCGCTTCAGGTAATTTCGGACTGCTGGCTGCGGCCACCCTGACCATGATTATCGTCGTCATTTCCTTGAACCGCTTTTTCTGGCGGCGCTTATATCGACTCGCTGAAAACAAGTATCGCATGGAGTAACCCTCATGATGACCAATACCTACAACAAACCGCTTGGAGCAGAACTGGTATCGCTCAAGAACGCTGGCAAGATGTTCGGCACGGATAAAAAACAAGTCGAAGCGCTGCGTGGCATTAGCTTAACCATCCGCGAAGGTGAATTCGTGGCCTTGCTCGGGTCGTCCGGCTGTGGCAAATCCACCTTGCTGCGCATCATCGCCGGATTAACCAACGTGACCCACCACCATCGTCTTTCAATCCTTTGCCCTCTACCCGTGGCTGACGGTGCAGGAAAATGTGGAAGCCGCCCTTCAGCCGCTGGGCGTCCCCAAAGAGAAGCGCACCAACATCTCATTGGGCTTGCTGGATCGTGTCGGCCTGCACGGATTTGAAGCCGCCTATCCCCGTGAACTGTCCGGCGGTATGCGCCAGAAGGTGGGTTTCGCCCGCGCTATGGCGGTTGAGCCGGAACTGCTGTGCCTTGATGAACCCTTCTCAGCGCTGGACGTGCTGTCGGCGGAAAGTTTGCGCGGTGAACTGATGGAGTTGTGGCAAAAAGGGGATATTCCCACCAAAGCCATCTTGATGGTCAGCCACAACATTGAAGAAGCCGTCTCAATGGCGGATCGACTGGTGGTCATGGACAAAGGGCCGGGACGCATCGTGCAGGAGGTTCCGGTGAACCTGCCGCATCCGCGCCACAAGAAAGACCGCGCTTTCTTAGCCATCGTTGACCAGATCTACTCGATCATCACCGGCAAAACGCAGGACGAAGCCATCGAACTCGGCGGTCAGCCCGGCGGCGAACCGGGTAACATGCGCGCGCTGCCGCATGTGCCGATTAACCAGATTTCCGGTCTGGTTGAACAAGCTGAACATGAAGGTGGGCGGGTTGATGTCTACCGTGTCGCGCCGACCATCGACCTCCAATTCGACGAACTGCTGCCGGTCATGGAAGCAGTGGAACTGCTCGGTTTTGCCACCTTTGATCAAGGTGATATGACTCTCACGCCGCTTGGTAAGCAGTTCGCGGATGCTGATATTCAACAGCGCAAAGATATTTTTGCCGAGCAAATTCGCCGTATTCCGGTCATCAGTTGGATTGAAAACATGCTCAAGGTCGCTAAAGATCGGGAACTCGACAAAGATGTCTTCTTGACTGCGCTGACCTTGGACTTCGATCCGGTTGAAGCCCCCAAGCAGTTGGATACCGCCATTAGCTGGGCGCGTTATGCTGAGATGTTTAGCTTCGACGACAATTCGGATCAGGTCTTCTTGGGAGCCGAGCGCACTCACCATATGCAGGAAATGAAAGCCTTTTCCACACAGGATTGACGGCTCGCAGCATGGGGATAGTTCAGTCACTTCGAGATGGCTGAAGTATCCCTGTGTATCTTGTAGAGGCGGGTTTTTCCCGCCCGCGTCCTTGCTAAAGAAGGCACCTTTACGATATGTACCGCTTGACAATGAATGTTGCTGTAGGGGCGCAAGGCTGCGCCCGTCTTTTTCCAACCTCCCGCCGCCAACCTGCTTTGCCCTGTACCTCTCGCGTTCTAGTCGCGCTTCATGAACGACTTGAATTGAGACCGAAAATGAAAGAGCCTGCAATCTTTATGGTCACAGGCTCTTCAAGATTGGTTATGCTAATCTGAGGCTTCTAGCGTTTCCGCTTTCGTAGTTGGTTCATAAGTTCATCAAGTGGAATGGCCGCTTCGTGTGCCGCTTGTTCTTGCGCCACGAAATGTCCTTCAATCGCCTCTTGATTGTCATAATAATAACTCAGGCAGGCCAAAACTTCGGCACGGCTGAGGTTATACTGCTCCATTACCTCATTTACCGTCGCGCCTGTTCCATCTAGCAAGCGGCTGATGACCATCTTGACCTTCGTTTGTCGCCCGCTGATACGTGCCTGACCGTTACGGATTTCAATGTGTTCTATTGGAGGAAAGTCAACCTGCTGCATACACATTACCTCACAATCTCAATCAGCTTATTATAGACATCGTTTTCAACCATCCCCACACCTTCGGCAATGAGCCGGTGCCATTCTGCGAGTTCCGTCACTAATTTGCCCACATTTCCTTGAAACTTCCGGTTGAACACCACGATTCCGCAGTGCTGCTGCTCGTCATGCAGTCATTGGCTGTGCAGTTGAACAAAATACAAATCGTGTGAAACCAGTGTACAACCTTGGGATGTCGCGTACTCTAAATGCTCTACATCATCGGCTTCTGCCAATCCGACCTCTTCGCAGCGAACGACCTCAATGCCTTGTGCGCGGAGTTGTATCGCAACAGCTTTCGGGACGTGCGTATCGGTGTAAAACTTGAGTGTGTTCATAAGTACGAATTATGCCATAAACAAATCGCGTTCGCACTTTCTCCCGCAGGCTCTTGAACGCCCCCACAACCCACCTTTTTGCGCCTTTCCACCGCACTGACGCATCCCCACCCTAACCGCTAAAATCCACCCAACCCTCACCCCATCACCGACCCACGTTGCTGTCGTGTCCAAGGACATCGTCCCACATTCTGTACCACGAACATCGTCCTACACCTCACAAAAAACGGTATCCTTCGAGCAAATTGGCTGGAAGGATAACCCCGATGCTAAGTGAACATGAATGGGTCTATGAGCGGATGCGACTCTATACACTCATGAGAGAGCATCCGGATTGGGGTGCTCGTCGCCTTGGACAGGCAATAGAGGATGTTTCCAAATGGGTGTTAAAGTGAAAAGCCCGTATCCTGAATTCCTCCAAACTCACATTAGAAGTCTTTCGTAGTCAGTCCCGTGCGCCGAAACATGTGCCGCGCCGTACTAGCCCTGAAGCAAAAGCTATTATCGGCGAACTGTGAAGAGAATTGTCAGAGCGTTATCATCGTCCAGCAGGAGCTCGTACCTACCATCCAACATGGAATTAGGAACTATCTGAAGCAGCAACCCAATGCTCCTATATTACCGCACTCCTGTACAACGATTTATCGGGCGCTGCACGAACTCCAGATCATCGCACCGCGTCGTCTACGCTGGCATGAGCCGCTCATATTGCCAGCGCCTATGGATGAATGGGAAATTGACTTCGGCGAAATCTTTTTGCGAGATGCTGATACCGTTTTTGAGTTCTTCATGGTGGTGGATCGCGGTACGTCTCGCCTGATTTATCTGTAAGGTTCAATCGGCTACAACACTGAAACGGCTCTCGAAGCTCTTGTGCGCTTATTTTCGACCTGTGGTTTGCCCAAGAGGTTGCGCTTTGACCGTGATCCTCGTTTGCAGGCCCTTGGTCACGCGACAGCTATCCTTCACCCATGATCCGTATGCTGCGGGTATTAGGCATTGAGGACGTTCCTTGTCCACCGCATCGTCCAGATAAAAACCTTTATTGAGCGATGTATTGAAACCTTAAAGTATGAGTACTTCGCTCGTTTTGCACCGACTACGCTTGCAGAAACTCAAGAAGTCTTGTAGAAATTCCCGCGCTATTACAATGAAGAGCGACCGCATCAAGGGCAAGAGTGCCGAAATCAACCCCCAGAGATCGCATTCCCAGTAGCTTCTTTGCCTCACTTACCGACCGACGCTACCAAACGTGGTACATCCGGATAACTGGCTCAGCAGCATTCAATGGCGGATTTACCGACGCTGGGTCCCTAGTGACGGCACCATTCAGATTGATCGGCACACCTATGGAATTGGCAGCGTCTATCGACAGCAGCTGGTGGCTGCGCATGTCTTCGGAACGGAGTTCATCGTGGAATATCAGGGCGTAATGGTCAAGCAAATACCCATTCGTGGCTTATATGGTCAGCGTGTATTGTTCGACAGCTATCTGATTTTGCTGCGGGAGGAAGCTCGAACTTTGGAACTGCGTTATCAAAACCTTTGGCGCAAGTCAGGTGATGGGGACTAGTTCGTCAAAAGGATACTGTTTTTTGTGAGGTGTAGGACGATGTTCGTGGTACAGAATGTGGGACGATGTCCTTGCACACGACA
>JBGAGF010000026.1:0-89140 GCA_044226855.1 Aggregatilineales bacterium | reverse complement strand
TTGATGCCATGTCAGTTGACCGCTGCGTAGATCGGCGATGACGGAACGAACCCACTGCAACTCGGCATCCAGCACGGTTCGCATGTATTCGGATTCGAGCAGGAAAAGCCGAGGGAGATCGACGGCCTGAATCTCCTTGTCGATGGTCTCGATTTGGTCGGTCAATCTGGCTTCACGCTGTTCCATTTGATGCAAGGCATCATCGGGCGTGAGCAGTGGGAGCAACGAAACCGCAGCCGGAAAATCCGGAAAATCCTGCGCGGGCGTAGACACCATCTCGCGCAGCCATTCGACAGCAGTATCGTGGCCTTTGTCTGTCAACCTATAAACGGTGCGCTCTGGAAAACCTTCGTGACGGGCGGTTTCCCAGAACGTGATGAGATCAGCCTTCAGCAGTTGGTCGATGGTCTGGTACAGACTGGCGCGCTGCTGAACGTTGATGACTTGATCCTTGCCGCGTTCTTTGATGAGCCGCTGCATTTGATAAGGGTGCATCGGTGACTCGTGAAGGAGGACAAGGACGGCTAAAGCTAAAGGTGAACGTTTGAATTTTCGTGTCATAGTCATCATTATACTAGTTATTTTATAACTATGTCAAGCAATTCGTATTGCAGGACACGTTATGCCCTACATGTCCGTTCCAGTTCGTGAACTGCGTAAGCGGAGGGTTTCTTGGTATAATCGCGGCAATTAACGAAGAACTGATCTAGGACAGCATGACGAAGGCAGCCATACTCGGCGTACAAACCGACGCCCAGCAATTTAACGAAGCGATTGACAAACTCCTGCATTGGGCGAGTGGCACTGAACCCCATTATGTGAGCACCTGTCCGGTGTATACGCTGATGATGTGCCGCGAAAATCCGTCTGTGATGGACGCGGTCAACGGCGCGGATATGGTGACCGCTGATGGGATGCCGGTGGTCTGGGTACAGCGGCGGCGCGGCAATCCTCAAGCGGAGCGGGTTTACGGGCCAGATGTGATGCAAGCCTTGATGGCACGGACGGCGGGCACGAGTATAAGCCATTATTTGTGGGGTGGACTGCCGGGTGTAGCCGATACACTGGTACAGCGCTTAAAGGCCCAGCATCCGACATTGAATATCGCCGGAACGTATTCGCCGCCGGTGAGTCCGGTTAGTGATCGGCCTGATCCCGAAGTGGTGAAACGGCTGAATGAGTCGGGCGCAAGTATCATCTGGGTGGGATTGGGTTCACCCAAGCAGGACATCTGGATGAAGGTTTACCGCCCTGCCATAAAGGCGCCGCTGTTGATCGGTGTGGGTGCGGCCTTCGATATGCTGGCAGGAGTTAAATCTCAAGCGCCGCGTTGGATGCAGCGCAGCGGGTTAGAGTGGGTGTTTCGCTTGGCGCAGGAGCCGCGACGGTTGGGACGGCGCTATCTTGTGTATAATCCATTGTTTGTGTGGCATGTCCTGCGGGAAGGGATATAAACCGCCAAGACGCCAAGATTAATACAGAGCGTTTTGAAGCGAACGTGACACAAATTAGGGCAAATGAGATTGAATATGCCGTAGGGGCAGATATATCTTGCCCCATTATCTGTTTAAAAGTTAAAGTCCATTACCGTGTCCTACAAATGCTGAATCATGATGCGACACTATAGTTTGCGATACCTGCTGTTCTTATATGTGATGGATGTGCTGATGGTGTGCGGTGCGTTGGCGCTGTCGTCGGCACTTCGTATTCGCATCGAGTTTGGCAAGCCGGGCGCGCCGGAAGCCTTCATTAATCCGGTGGTGCTGTACGGCTTTGCCAGCGTCATCTGGTTGTTCGCGCTCAACCGCACCAACGTCTATGGCCCACGCCGCAGCCCCGAAATCTGGAGCGAACTCAAAAATCTGGTTATCGGACATGGTATCGCCTCGTTTATTTTCTTTGGCATTTTGTACCTGAGCTACCGCGATTTTTCACGTGTACAAGCGGGTTATTTCATCGGAATGGCGCTGGTAGGGTTGGTCGCATACCGGCTGGTGGCACGTGTTTTGTACCGCCGCTATGGGCGGGCACTGAGCGATACGAGACGGGTGCTGGTCGTCGGGACGGGCGAAAGCGCACTGAATATCGCGGATACCGTGAAGCGCTTTGATTGGGCGGGCTTATCATTTGTGGGCTACGTGAGTGAAAAGCAATACGTCACCCTGCTGGCGAAAGCCCAAGACGGCGACTTTACGCCATCTGCCGATGTGATGCCCTCCCCTACCCTTGGCGTGATTGATGACCTGCCGGACTTGGTCAAAGACCACCAAATTAATGAGGTCGTCATCCCCTTAAAGTGGTTTGACAACGACACCTCGGAACAGATTAGCAGCATCATGCGAGCATTGGACGCTTACGCCGTAAATATCCGGCTCGCACCAGATTACTCCGACTTGGCCTATTTCCAAGCGTCGGCTGAAGACTTTAGCGGCATTCCACTGATCGGCGTGCGCGAACGGGTGCTTTCGCCGGCCCAACGGCTGGCTAAACGCAGCTTCGACATTCTGTTTTCGGGATTGGCGCTGATCATTATTTCGCCTGCCCTGCTGTTGATTACGATAGCCATCCGTCTTGATAGTCCCGGCCCGATCATCTACCGGCAGAAACGCGTGGGGGAATACGGCAAACTGTTCACCATGCTCAAGTTCCGCTCGATGTACGCCGACGCGGGCAACCCCAGCAGCGAATATAGCAAGCAGCGATTTGATCCCCGCGTGACGCGGGTCGGGCGTTTTTTGCGGCGAACGAGCCTCGATGAACTACCGCAGTTTTTCAACATCCTGCGCGGTGATATGAGCATCGTCGGGCCGCGTCCGGAAATGCCGGGATTGGTCAGCCGTTATGATTGGTGGCAGCGCAAACGCTTCGAAGTGCCACAGGGCTTAACCGGATGGTGGCAGATCAACGGGCGCTCGGACAAGCCGATGCATTTGCACACTGAGGATGATCTGTTTTATATCCGCAATTATTCGCTGTGGTTGGATGTGCAAATCTGCTTCCGCACAGTGTTTTCGATCATCAGCGGCAAAGGCGCGTTTTAGGATATTTCACCGCAGAGACGCGGAGAATACACAAGAGAGAAAACAAGATGAGCGAAGCAGTTCCGGTTTGGCGGCTGGCGATTAAAGACGAACAGCATCCGCTTCATAAGGCGGCGTGGGAATTGTTCAGAAAAGACATGAGCATAAAGTATGCTGACCGTGTCCTCGCTGAACAAAAAGATGAGGTTGTAGGACTCTGCAATCTCATTTTGGATACAGATGATCTTTATGAAGAAAACGCACTGGGCGGTGGGGAAGCACCGATTAATGCCGTCAAACTGCTATGCCATTGGAAAGTTGAAGACTCCATTCCCCGATTGCTCCGCATCTTGGACGAAGAAGATTGGGAAGCCGATATTTATGGCGCGACGGCTGACGAGATTGCCAAATTTGGGACCGTGATCGTCGAACCGTTGTTGGAGCGCGCCGCAAAGCCCGATATTACACATCAGGAATTGGCGGCCATCGCAGGCACATTAGCTGATGCTGCGCCGGGTGATCCGCGCACCGTTGAGTTCGTACGGAAAGTCTATGACCTCGGCAAAGAGGATTTCGAAATCTGGTACATGGCTGAAAATGTGCTGGCGGGCGACCCTGAGGGCGGTGTGAAGTTCCTCGAAAATCGGCTGCGCACCCACAAATATAACAAGGCTACGCACAAGCGCATTGAGAAGTATCTTGCAGACTTCAAGGTCGGTAAACTGTTTTAGCCGCCGGAATGCGGATAAAGCAAATAGGTTGAACTGCCGATGGTCTGGGATGACGGTTCGCCGAAGTAGCCGGTTTGCAAAGGCAGTTCACAATCCTTATTGCCCGAGTCGCAGACCATCACATCAACATGCAGCCTTTGCAGGGCTTCAAGAAGGCTGACCTGCTGAATAGCGACGTAATTATTAAGGCCGTTGATCCCGATAAACGTATGCTTGTCGTGGAGCGTGAACCACAACAAATCCTCGCCAATGACGGTTGCGCCCTCAGGAATATTGGGCGTTAACAAATCAGCGGCTTCAAGCCGTACCTCATTGGGACGAGTCTGGATGGCCTCGACTAAGTCGAATACCGGAACCGCGATCAAGGCAGGCAGCGCCACACCCAATACAAGGGCGGTTCGCACACGCGAAGCACTCGCTACACGGGCAATGGCATAGGCCATGAAAGGCGTGAAGGCCACCATATAACTGTAGGACAGTCGGAAGAACACCAGCAGCAGCACAAATCCGACGCCTATCGACGCCAGCATCCAGCGCTCCGCCGTGTGCTTCATGCGCCACAGGACGACAAATGATAACAGGCTGACGACGACTTCAGCGGGCGAAAGGATGAGGCTGAAGCGTCCGATGTAGCCTGTCAGCCGTTCGAGCGGCAGCCGTACTGTGCCCACGCCGGTGACGCTGGAATAACTTTGCACAAAGGCGCGATAACGTCCCCAGCTTTCGGGGATATTGGGTAGAAATTGAAGCAGATAATACGCCCCGATACCAACCCCACAAGCCAGCGCGTAGACGACAATCCACTTCAGGTTTCGGCGTTTGTCGGGCTGCGTCAGCCACCAGAGGATGAGCATTAATCCAGTTGAGAAGCTAATTGGGATGGCAATCAGTGGAACAGCTTCCATGCCCAGAAACAGCGCCAATCCCATCATCAGCAGATATTTAGCCATTGGCTTGGGCTGCCCCCAAAAACCGATCATGCCCCACAACATCAAGCTGCCATAGAGCGCCAACAAAATATCCATGCGCAGGTTATGGGCAGTGCGCATAAAGGGCGACAGCGCGAGCAAGACGATGCCTGCAATCAGGGTTTGCAGCCCTGTCAAACCTACGAGATGACGCACGCGCCACAGCGCCCACATAAAGATGGCTAAGGCTAATCCAGCCACCAGCACCGGAAACGACCGGAGCGCGGCTAATGATGTGCTGCCGACCGCCTTGAGCCATACACCCATCACCCAATAGTAACGGGGGAACACCACGTCGGGACTGCCATAGGCCGAGCCAATATACTGGCTGCTGAGGTCATTATTCTGAGCGTAGTTGGTGGCGATGCTGGCGTTAAAGGGTTCGTCAGGCAGATCAAGTGACATGAAATTCGACAGGCTTAGGATATGCAAAATCAGGAGCAGGCCGAACACACCAATCAGTAAATAAGGGAGCACACGTTGATTGCTCGATGAAACGGACGTGGTATTCGAAGTGGCCAGCCAGACCAGCAGCGCTGCGATGACCAGTATGTGAGCGATGATGATCCAAACGCTGAAGGGGGAGACGAACAGACGATGCTCCTGATTGGGTTCGAGCAGGCTGATGCTCAGGAAACAGGCCAGCGCCGCGAAAATCAACACGGGGATTTTGATCCGCTGGAGCATGGACTGGATACGCGGGGTAAACGGTAATGCCAACAGCAAAACTACGATTAACACGCCATCGATGAACTGCACCTGCTCGGAACTGACGTGATTCCAGCGCAGCATCCACTCGGCGTCAAAAGATTGGCGCGAGGCCAGTCCGTAAAGGGCTAATCCGGTGACAATTAAAGCGATGAAAATGGGTAGGCGTGTGCGAAAAAAGGTTGACATGGCATCGATATTGCTTTGAGGCATCCGATTTTGCAAGCACCAGATCATACAGCGCAATAATCGGATAGCCAATCGCGATTTCAACAGTTAGAATATATGGTCTATTCACACATATTCTGTGCTGCCGAGGGGGTGAAATGGGGCAACAAACTTCACTGGCGAAAACGTTGACGCTGCCGCAGGCTATAGGACTGGCAATCACATTGGTGGTGGGCAGTGGACTGCTGGCACTGCCGGGGCTGGCCTACCGCGAGTCCGGTGCCAGCGCGATCTACACATGGTTGATGACAGCGGGAGTCAGTGTGCCGTTCTTGATCGTGTTCGCGCGGCTAGGGTCACGGCTACCGGGTGCAGGCGGCGTAGCGGGATTCATGCAAAGTGCTTTTTCGCGGCGCGTCAGCATCCCGACGGAGTTCCTGTTAATCGGGACGTTCGTGGTCGGTGGGCCAGCAACGCTGGTGACCGGTGGGCAGTACTTCGCAAGCGCGACCGGATGGGGACAGCTTGGCATCCTGATCGGCGCGGCGGGTATCCTGCTGTTTTCGACCGTTGTGAATTTCCTAGGCGCGCGAATTTCAGGGCGGGTACAGCAGATGATGGCCGGCGGGCTGATCGTGCTGCTGGTGGGTATTGCGGTCGCCTCATTGGTGTTCGGGACACCTAACGGTACGGGCATCGCGCCGGTTAGCGAGTGGGCAAAGGGCGTTCCGTCAATTGGGCTGGTATTCTTCGCCTTCGTCGGATGGGAGCTGATGTCCTTCACGACTGAAGAGTTCCGCAACCCGAAGCGTGACTTTCCAATCATGATCGCGGTAAGCTTTGTGATCGTGACCGCCCTTTACCTGTTGATTGCGGCGGCAGTGCAACTGATCCTGCCAGTCAACGACGTGCAAATCACTAGTGCGCCGATTGCTGCCCTTCTCAGCGTGACCTTTGGGCACACCAGTGGACAAGTCATCGCGTGGATCGGGTTGATCATGACGATGGCGAGTTTCACCAGCGGGTCATGGGCGGCATCACGGTTGGTATTCTCGTCCGCGCGGGAAGGACTGCTGCCCAAATACTTGAGCGTGGTTGAACCCAAAACACAAACGCCACGCCATGCGGTGCTGGTGATGGCCATTGGCTACATTCCAGTGGTGCTGATGTATCTGGCAGGGATTGTCTCGCAAAGTCTGATGTTTGCGCTAACTGGTGTCAGTTTCTTTACGCTCTACGGCTTGAGCGTGATCGCCTTCATCAAAATCAGCAGCCATCCGCTGGGCAAATTATTCGGGGTGTTGGTGCTGATGCTAGTGGCGGCGGTCATGTATACCTTCGGCGGCTTGATGCTGTATCCGGCGGCACTGCTGGGATTGGGCGCGGCTTGGGTTGTCACCAAGGTTGGGAAACCATTTCGAGAGGCAGTGGTTCGCACTTAATTACGTCTTAATTCGCGTCTCTGCAAGCACTTTTTGCAGCGCGGCGTCTTTACCCTTGGCTTCGAGCATCAGATCAAAATCACCGAAGCCGCTGCATAGGCCAATGACATCTTGGAACTGTGTTGGATCGGCATATTCGGCATGCGAACCCATTCGAACTTCAGCAGCCTGCGAGGAAAAATGAACTTCGGGTGGGCCGTCCATATCGCCCCATGTCGCGAAGACTTGCGGGAGCATTTCGCTCAGCGGTTCGACAGTTGGATAGGCGTCAAAGTGCAAATTGTCATAGACAACGGGCAGGCCAGTTTGACGAGAAATGGCGAGGGCATCGGCGAGATTATACGAGCGTTCTTCGTGTTCGACGGTCAGCCGTGCACGAATATGCGCCGGCAGGATATTTGCTTGGTGGATAAAGCGGTCGATAGCAGCAGGTTTATCGCCGTAAATGCCACCGATATGAATAACGATTTTGTGCTGCGGGTTTAAGGCCATTGTATCCAGCAAACGGGCTGAATAATCGAGTTCGGCAATCGCCCGCACGCGGGTTTGCTCATCCGGTGAATTGAAGATGGTGTACTGGCCGGGGTGCATCATCAAACGCATGTTGTGAGCGCGGGCATATGCGCCGATAGCCGCCAAGGGCTCGGCATACTCGTCCCACCAAGGAAGGGTATTGATGGGATGAGAGGCAAAGGGAATGAAACTGGAGCCTACCCGAAACATCAACCAGCCGTGCGACAAGTTGTGCTCGAGAATCGCCTGCAAATCACGAATATTTTGCTCGATCAGTGACCGCAGTTTATCGGGCGTAACGTACTTCAACTGGGTCGTATGGTTGGTCGTCAACCCCGTAAGCTGTGAAATGCAGGCATAGCCATAACGAGTCATCGGTTAAGCGGTTTGTGCCATTAAAGCCGCTTGTTTCAGCAGCACGTCAATCGAAGGGTCATCGCCGGCATACACACTGTAATAGGCATAGCGAACGATGCCATCACGATCAATGATGAAGGTTCCCGGCAGCATCTGGGCGTCGCCCGTGGCCGCACCCTGCATCTGACCGTCGAACATAGCCTTTGCGCTGGCCTTCAGCACATCGAAACCATGTGCGGCAAATTCGGCTACCCTCGCCTGACGCAGTCCCCATGCATAGTATCCGTCATTCACCGTATCGGCGAAGCAGGTCAAATGGGGCGCGAGTTTGCCACAGTAGCGGGCGGCGTGTTTGGGTTCGCCCAAGCCCAGCGCCAGCAGTTGAAATCCCGCTGCTGTAAGCTGGTCACGATGCTGTTCGAGTTCAGCCAAACGATGTCGGCAGTGGATGCAGCCAAAGTGACGCAGGAAACTCATTAAGGTCGGGCCGTTCTTCCAGTAATCAGCCAGTTGGACGCGGTTGCCCTGTATGTCCAACAGTGTAATGTCCGGCGCAGGGTCACCGGGTTTGAGATGCGGTGCGATGGTTGGCATGATGTGTCTCCAAGTGATAAACGATTAAGCGTGAGCGGGTGTCAGGTGCGCGGTATTTTTACCACCGCGTCCGGTGAACAGACGCCACACCAGCGTCAGCAAAATGACAACAGCGACAAAGCCTGCTGTTCCAGCGACCAACGGCGTTCCAGACTGCTTGACTACAATCCCGACGAGCGCCCACAACAAAACCGCGCTGTAAGCCACATCACGATGGCGAAGGATGATGGTCAGGGTAATAACAGTAGCGATAATGAGCATGGCGACTGTCCAGATTTCGCCGCTGATGCCCAAGCCGTTCCAGTTGGCGTCATACAGGACATAGGCAGCGTTTGCGACGGTCGCAACCGTGATCCAGCCCAAGTAGGTGCTGAAAGGAATCTGGATGCACCAGCGGGTGGCGTTCGTGACCTTGCCCTGCCCAACTTCGAGGCGCAGGTAAATGATGATCAGCGCGGCCAACAGAATGACCATCGCCACCATGCTCAGCGCAAATAGGTTGTAATGGAACAACACCAACCATGTACCGTTAGCGATGCAGGTCAAAGCGAACCAATAGCCGACTTTGCGGAGATAAGGATTCTCACGCTGCGAAGGAAGCGCCTGATAAATCACAAAGACGATCAGAAGTGTATAAATCACACCCCAGATGCTAAAGACGTAGTTGGCAGGCACGAATAAAATCGGCAAGCGATTTGCGATTTGAGCAGATGTTTGACCATTCAGCGGTACCGCTTCGGAAACGCTGTTGATAACGAGCGTGAAAACTAAAGCCACGATATTGATAAACTGCCGGACGATGTCACGGTTCATAGTAACCCTTTACAGCTATTGTTCAGATATTGACCTAATCTTAATTAGGTTTTATGAGCGCGCTGTAAAGTTTAGCTGAGAACGATATGAGGGGAAGACAATGCTTCCCCATTAACAGCGTTTGAATTCTAGCCAGCGGCAGTCGCGGTGGGTGTCGCTTGGATAGGTGCGCTGCTCGTGATTGGTAAAGCGCTGGGCGAGGCCACGACTGTCACCTGCAAAGTTGATGCGGAGGTCACAGCAGCCGATGGGCTTATCGTTGCGCTTTGGGTCGGCGGAACAGCAGGTGCATTTCCGGCACAGCGGAAACCCACCCATGCACCGGTATCATCCGGCGCTAAGCTCTGACGGTGAACGCTGCGGGCAAAGAACGGTTTGGCGTCCCAAGAACCGCCGCGGATTACTTTTTCGCCACCAGCGGTCGGGCCAGTCGGATCAGCCACATTGGCCGGAACGGTGCTGTAATAAGTGGGATCGTACCAATCGCTGACCCACTCGGCCACATTGCCTGCCATATCAAACAACCCGAAAGGACTGAGACCGCTGGGATAGCTGCCAATTCTCATCGGCCCGACCTCGGTTGTTACTGGAATGCTGGTGCGGGCGCTCAACGGATCCCATGTGTTGCCCCACGGATAGATACGGCCATCGGTACCCCGCGCCGCATATTCCCACTCGGCTTCGGTCGGCAGGCGATTTCCGGATGATTCGCAGAAGGCTTTTGCACCATACCATGTCACTTTATACATCGGCAGCAACCCACCCAAGTCAGTATAGGTCTTACCATCATAGCCAATCGGACTGTTCTCATCCTCAACACGGGTCAAGGCGCAGGTTTTGCCTTCGCAGCCCGTAAGATGACTCCCCGGCCCAAGCAGATTCAAAAACGCAACGTATTGGCTAACCGTGATCTCATTACCCTGTATGGTGAAAGCCGAGAGTTTCACCGTATGGGCGGGGAGCGAGTCCTGTGCCATATCGACGGTGCAGTTGCCCTGCTCCTCGATGGTGCATTGGTTGACGGCCTGCGCCACCTCGGCAAAGGTCGTACCCATCTGAAAATTATCGACCGGGGGAATATAAATGAATTCGGTCGACATCATACCAAATGGATCAGACGTCACAATCGGAGTCACTGTTGGCACGGCAAACAACGCGGTCGAAGCCGGAACAGTCGCGCTGGACATAGCGGCAGCCGTTGGAGCCGCAGCCGTCGCGGTTTGAGCCACAACGAAGGCCGCATCAATGGTGGCATTCAGCGTACCGAATGCGGCATATTGATTCGTGGCCTCAAAGCGCTGCTGAACCATCGCGTCAATCGTCGCGGCATTGGCGGTCGGGTACGATTGAGCGGCTGATGGGCTGATCGCAGGAATACCCGCCAGCGCTGCTACCAAGACCAGACTACAGATTATTATTCGCTTATTCATGACATTTCTCCTTTGAATTCGAGCTGTCAAGATAAGCGATTATACGGGTATCGCCTCCCTGAACAATGAGCCGTAGGTCAAGCGTAGGGTAGGATTAATCGCCTATTACCCTAATAATTTGGCCTGTTCAGAGTTCAATTCAACATGGATTAGAGTGACTTATCCGCGATGAATGCCAACAAATCTTTGTTGAATTGGGTGGTGTTTTCATCCATCGCGACATGGCCGATGTCGGGATAGGTGATCCATGTGCGGTTCGGGAAGAGATCACGCAGTGCTTCGCCAACTTTGATGGGCACAAGCTGATCGACCTCGCCCCAGATGAGAAGCACCGGCGTTTGCACCGTTTTAAAGGCGTCGAGATCAATTTCACTTTTATCGCTGAAGGCGTCGCGGGAGAACGCCAGAATGCCGCCTTCCCAACCTTTGACGCGCAGCCCACGGGTCCGTAAGCGCAGTTCTTCAGCGCTGACCTCGCGCGGTTTGGCTTCAGCCTGCGTCAGAAGCTTAGCGCCATAATCCGGATTGAAAAGGCCATGAACCAGAGCTTGTGCAGCAGGCGAATCGGGATTCACTTGGCGCAAGAAGTCCGGCCCCATGAAACTGTTCCCGCCACCTTGGGAACCAAACTGTGGATTAGACCCAACGATACCAATAGCTGCATCGACCAAAACCAACTTGGTCACACGTTTTGGATAATCCAACACGAATTGGGCCGCCACCAAGCCGCCCAAGCTGTGGCCAACGATCACGGCTTGATCAATCTTGAGTTCGTCCATGACGCCAGCCGTCAAGTCGACCATCGCTTTGGTCGAGTAATCGAGTGTGGTGCGCTTGTCGGATAGCCCAAACGGTGGGCGGTCAAAGGCGATCACACGGTAGCCAGCATCGGTCAGCGCAGGGATGGTGTTGCGCCAATCGACGACTGATCCGAGGAAGCCGTGCAGCAAAACAATCGGTGAACCGTCGGATGGCCCACGATCCAGATAATAGATACTCTGATCGTTGACAGTCATGAACTTGCCATCCGCATCGGCGAGATCAGCCGGATCACTATAGGTATCCTGAGCAAGAACTGGAAAGACAAGTAGAAACACGGAAACTAACAGTAAGAGTGTTTTTCGCATGGTGATTTACCTACGCAATCTGGAAAATAGACTATTCACAGTAGTCGAAACAGGTAAACGAGTGTTAAATTCAAGTTGAGCATTTGTAAAGCTTATTCCTGATTTCTAAGTAGAACATTCTCAAAGGATTATTTGGCTGTGAGTTGGCTCAAAGATCTCTTCACCGTTGATAAACCCATTATCGCCATGTGTCACCTCAAGGCAATGCCCGGTGATCCGGGATATGACCCCAAGCTCGGCATGGAAGGCATTGTCGAATCGGCACGGCTTAATTTGCAGGCGCTGCAAGAAGGCGGCGTCGATGCCATCATGTTTTCCAACGAAGCTAGCCTGCCCTATTTGACCAAAGTCGAAACCATTACCACCGCTTGTATGGCACGGGTCATCGCCGAACTGAAACCGGAGATTACGGTACCCTTTGGCGTGAATGTCCTGTGGGATCCGGCAGCATCAATTGATCTGGCAGTCGCGACAGGCGGGCAATTCGTCCGTGAAATCTTCACCGGTGTCTATGCCAGCGATTACGGCATGTGGAACACCGACTGCGGCGCGATTATCCGTCATCAACACGCGGTACACGGCCAGCATGTCAAACTGCTGTTCAACATTGTACCCGAGTCGGCGGTGTATATGGCCGAACGACACATCGTGGATATCGCCAAATCGACTGTCTTTGTCTCGAAACCGGACGCGCTGTGTGTTTCAGGCATTACCGCCGGAGCAGAGGCCTCGCTGGACACCCTGCGGCAGGTCAAGGCGGCGGTGCCGGAAACAGTGGTCTTCGCTAATACCGGCGTGCGTCTGTCCAATGTCGAAGAAATGCTCTCGGTGGCCGACGGCGCCATCGTCGGAACGACCTTCAAGCGTGACGGCTACATCTGGAATGATGTGGACAGTGAACGGGTCAAGACTTTTATGGATAAAGTGCATGCCATCCGGCAGTGAGCGACCTTATTAACATTCCACAATTGGCTGATTCGATTCAGAGCGTTGCATTGTACTTTATTGAAACAGACTAGAAGTTACATTTACATCACCGGCTCAAGAATGGTTTAGTTATGACCGCAACCCTAACCACTGCTGAGAAAATCCGCCGCCTGCCTTGGAACACCACACTGGGCGCGACCAATAATATCTTTGCCCAGTTAAGCTTTTTCGGCCCCAGTTTTGTGCTGTTCCTGAGCCAACTTAAGCTCAACAATACGCAAATCGGTTTCTTGTTGTCCCTAATCCCGTTCACCGGATTGATTGCGCTCGTCATCGCGCCGGCTGTCGCCCGCTTCGGATACAAACGTACCTACGTGACGTTCTTCGGCATCCGTAAAATTTTCGCGGCAGGGTTACTCCTCGCCCCTTGGGTGATGAACCAATTCGGGGTCAACGGCATCCTTCCCTACATCACGCTTGTGATGGGCGGTTTCGCTCTGTGCCGTTCGATTTCAGAGACGGCTTACTTCCCTTGGGCACAGGAATTCATTCCGAACTCGATTCGTGGACGCTACACCTCGATCAACGACATTATGTCGCGCTTTACAGGTATTGCCTCTCTGGCATTAGGCAGTTTCATCTTAGGCGTCAGCACCGGCCTCGACGGCTTCATGGTGATGTTCGTGATCGCGCTGGTTTTTGGTGTCATCGCCGTCTGGGCATCCTCTCATATTCCGGGTGGCGCTCCCTTGAATGCCTCAGACGGTGATGGTCTATCCCACCGTCACATGCTTGAGGTGCTCAAAGACAAAAACTTCCTCATTTATATGGCAGCACTCGGCATCCTGATTATTGCCGTGACACCGATGGGTTCCTTTTTACCGCTGTATCTGACGCAGCTCGTCGGTCTGACGGACAGCCAAGTTGTACTGCTGCAAATCGGGCTGCTCATCGGCGGGCTGTCATCGACTTATCTCTTTGGTTGGGCAGCTGACCGCTACGGCAGTAAGCCGGTTATGATGGTTGGCCTCTACGTCAAAATTCTGCTGCCTGTTCTGTGGATGGTCATGCCCCGCAATTCGGCACTTAGTCTACCCGCGGCCCTTGTGATCAATTTCATCAATGGCGCATCAGACATTGCGTGGGCGATTGGGTCAGGCCGTTTGCTTTACGTAAAGGTAGTCCCCTCGGAAAAGCGCGGTCAATACATGGCTGTCTACTACGCGGCGGTCGGCCTCATCGGTGGTCTTAGCCAAGTGGCAGGCGGTGGTGCGCTCGACCTTACCCGTCATCTAAGCGGGCAGTTCTTATTTTTTACGCTTGACCCATTCTTCCCGCTGTTCGTGTTTGGCCTCGTGCTGACAGCGGTTGCTGTTTATCTGTTCACCAAAGTCCAAGCCGACAGCAACGTCAGTGTCGGGGATTTCGCAGGGCTGTTCATGCACGGCAATCCGGTTCTAGGGCTTGAATCAGTCGTCCGCTATTACCGCGCCCGTGATGAAAAAGAAACAGTCGCAATGACTGAACGCATGGCCAAAACCAAGAGTCCACTCACCGTCGATGAACTTTTGGAGGCGCTCAAAGACCCCCGGTTCAATGTGCGCTTTGAGGCGATCATCTCGATTGCGCACATGGATACTGATCCACGACTGGTCAAGGCATTGTGTGACTTTGTGGAAGGTACCGAACTTTCGCTAAGTGTCATCGCGGCATGGGCATTAGGACGAATAGGTGACCCTGATGCAATTCCGGCCTTACATCACGGCTTGGATTCACACTATCGCTCCATTCAGGCGCATTCTGCCCGCGCATTAGGTACGCTGCATGACGACAGCATCTCGACCATGCTGCTCGAAAGGCTAAAAGCCGAAAGCGACCGGGGGCTGCAAATTGCTTACTCGTCTGCCTTGGGCAACCTCAGAGTCAAAGAATCCATCCCCACCCTATTCGAGATTTTGGAGAGCACCCAGAACGAAGGGGCTCGTCTTGAGATGGCGCTGGCGCTGGCGCGTATTGTTGGGCACGAACACCATTTCATCCGCTTGATGCGTGAAATGCGTCGTGACCAACCGACTGCCATTTCGCAAATGGTCACGGCTATTCAGCGCCGCTTGAAGCTCAATGACCTGCCGGTCAACCAACTGCTGACGGAAGCATCGGAAACTTTTGCCCGTAACAGTATTGAAGATGGTATCGGACTGTTAAATGGGGTTGTGGAGATTCTTCCAAATGATTTGTATACACCCGAAAGTGTGCAGATTCTCAAAGAGTGCAGCAAACAGTTGGAAGCGTGTAAGACCGATCATGAGGAGTATCTGATCCTTGCCCTGCACACTTTAGGGATTGGATTAGTCGAAGACGCTGTTTAAGTTATCGATACCATCAAACAAAACACCCCATGAACTAGAAGCTTCATGAGGTGTTTTTGACTCGGTTCGTGACTGGTTCACGCGGCTTGGAGAGTCAAATCCATCCGGCGCAGAATTTCCATTGCTTCTTCTTGCGATTTGACAAAGCGCATCTTCACGCCGGTCGTCTTGCTGACAACCGAAGCAATAAAAAGCGCCATCGGATTCGTTCCATTATTGACAACCATTAACCAACCCATCTGCGGATGACGAAGGCACAAGGTAATCGCCCAGACTTCCTCAGTCAGACGCAGCGGATAATGGCGCAGTTCAACCAGATCAACCAACATATGTAATAGTTGGGTCGATTGATTGAGCAGATTCAACATATGGCTGTTCAAACGTCCGGCGTCTTCTAAGGTATAAGTGTCGCCAAGTTGAAACAGAATGACACGATCTGGAATCTGCCATTCAGAGGTATAAGACATGATAATTCCTTCGGGAAGATTATTACGATGTATAACACCATCTTATACCCAACTTTACTCAGCTTTCCTTAATTTTGAGCCGAGTTAGAATCCTTAATTATTGTCATTGATCTGAACTGCTGACCGCCTTATACGCCGCTATCGCTCGCTCGTGTGCCATCGAGCGTTCAACAATCGGCAAAGCATAACGTGCCAGTGGCATGGTCATCTTCCAAGGCGCGTGAATGTATTGATTCGACACATCGCGCAGTTCGGGTATCCAGCGCCGAATGTACCGGCCATCTGGGTCAAACTTTTCGGATTGGGACGACGGGTTAAAAATGCGGAAATACGGTTGAGCGTCTGTGCCCGTTCCGGCTGACCACTGCCACCCGCCGTTATTAGCCGCTGGATCGCCATCGATCAGCAAATCCATAAAATGCCGTTCGCCTTCCCGCCAATCGATCAGCAAATCTTTGGTGAGAAAACTGGCAACGATCATACGAGCACGATTCGGCATCCACCCCATCGCCTTTAACTGGCGCATCGCCGCGTCCACCACCGGAAAACCTGTCATCCCTGCTTTCCATGCCGCCAGATCATCGGCTGCATAACGCCACTGAAGCCTGTCATACTGCGGGCGAAAACTCCCTTTTGCCACATGAGGAAATTGGTAGAGGATATGCATATAGAATTCGCGCCAGACCAGTTCACTCACCCAAGCCTCAACCGATTGCCGGTGATCCTCTTTATATGTGGCTTCGCTCGCTTGATGGGCAGCCCAATACGCTTGGCGTGGAGACAGCATTCCAAAGCGCAGATAAGGCGACAAGAACGACGAACCCATATAGGTGTCGTCCTCAGAAAGCGCGGCCAATTGATTGCGCCCTTCAGAGTAGGCGTATATGCGTTTGACGACAAAATCGTCAAGGCGCTTGGCGGCTTCCTGCTCACTCGCTGCTGGCACCGCAATCGTTGAAGGATGTCCTAAATCAGTTAGGCTTGGCACGTGGTCAAGCGGCGATTCTAACCCGTTTTTCGCGCCTTCAATTCCGTACTTGCTGACTTGATCGGCTTTGACGAACACTGCACTTGGAGGTGCATCAACTTTCGGTTCAATGGGCAGCGTCAGCCATTTGCGTTTAAACGGCGTGAAGACGGTGTAGGGTTCGCCATTATCCTTAAGCACCGAACCGGGTGGGAGCAGCAGCGCGTCATCATAAAAGTGAGCAGGAACGCCGACCTGCTTCTCGACCTGAGCATCTCGCTTACGAGCAAACGGGGTGTAATCACGGTTGGCGTAAACCGCCGATGCGCCACTCGCGTCTACCAGTTTGGGCAGCACCTCGCGTGGATCACCGTAGCCGATCCACAAGCGGCTTCCCGTTTTACGAAGCGCTTCGTCCAGTGAATTGAGCGCCTTCAGCATAAAAGACAAACGCGGCAGGCTGACTCGCTTACCGGTCACAATTGCCGGATCGAATATAAAGATAGGGAGGACATGTGAGCCGGATTGCGCGGCAGCATGCAAAGCCAAGTTATCATTCAGACGCAGGTCACGGCGAAACCAGTGAATAACAATAGAAGAAGTCATTGATCGTAATCCGTTTAAAAGATAATAGGATAAACCTTGGTACAGCCTCTACAGTATAGAGGAACATAGGGGCTGCCCATTTCATACGTTCACAAGCTGCTCATTTTCTCGACTACTTGAATTATTTACCGTTATAATAACGCCAAGAAGAAGGGAAACAAGCATGTCATCTCTGACAAAGCATCGCTGGACTGAAGCTGAATATCTTGCTTTCGAACGTGCCAGCCAAGAAAAACACGAGTTGATAGACGGCGAAATCGTGGCAATGAGCGGAGCGAGCGAAAATCATAATTTAATTGCCACAAATACCCTTTCCAGCTTATTTACTCAACTTCGTAAAGGGTCTTGCAAAATCTATCCCAGTGATATGCGAGTTCGCGTTGGAAAATATCGGCAATACACGTATCCCGATATGAGTATCGTCTGTGGCAAACCCATATTTGCGGATGACCAGAAAGATACGTTACTCAATCCTACCGCCCTTATCGAGGTGCTCTACCCATCGAGTGAAGGCTATGATCGTGGTGATAAATTTGCGCTGTACCGAACGTTAACCACGCTGCAAGAATATATTCTCATCTCACAAAATCGTGTCCGGATCGAGCGATATGTCCGGCAGCCGGATAACCAGTGGCTGCTTTCCGAAATACAACAACCTGATGATCGTATGGAACTAACTTCAGTTGGATGTACGCTTGCCGCCTCTGATGTTTATGAGCAGATTAACTTTGAGAGCGCGATCAGCGATGAATTATCTTAGAACTGGTCTCGTTGTTCTGCTTTCGCTTTTACTCAGTGTCTTCTCACTTTCCGCACAGGATACCGCCCCTGCCCCATCGACTAGCGGCAGTGATGTACAAATTGCAGCCAGCGATGGCAAAACACTTTACGCTAGTTACTTTGCAGCGGATGGTGATAGTAAGGCGGTCATCCTGCTGCATGAACTCTACACCAACCGCAGCAGTTGGAAGCCCTTGGTTCAACCCCTTCTCGACTCGGGATTCAAAGTGCTGGCGATTGATCTACGCGGGTACGGCAAAACCAAGGGCAAGATCAATTGGAAGACCGCGCAGAAAGACACGGTCGAGTGGGCAGACTGGTTGAAAGCCCAACCCGGCGTGCAGTCAATTGAACTGGTGGGTTCTAGTATGGGTGCGAACCTCGCGCTCAACGGATGTGCCGCCATCAGTGGATGCCTCGGCGCAGTCGCCATCTCACCCGGATTGAACTATTTCGGCGTGAAGACCTCTGACGCCGTGCAAGCCGGTTTTCCAGCGCTCATCGTCTATGCCGACCGCGACAGCTACCCCAAAAACGATGTCCCTAAAATGCAAGAACTCGGTGGCGATCATCTCGAAATTTTGCTTTACAGCGGACGCACACACGGTATAGGACTGTTCAAGGAACACGACGACCTTGCCGGAAGCATTGTGACATGGCTGGCAGGTAGGTAACGACCTACACCAAAATTTCGCTCCCTGCAAGAAAATCGGCCAAGTTTGTGCAAAATCACCTAACTTTGCCGTGACAAACCACCCAGTATTCTTGACAAGAAAAAAAGCGCTCCTTATAATAAATCAAAATTCTGGAAACGTTTCCAATAGATTTATTCGCTGACTTAAAATAGTGCCGAACCCAACAATACGTGATGTTGCTCAAAAAGCTGGCGTCGGAATTGGAACCGTTTCACGGGTTCTAAATAATAGTCCGTTGGTCAATGTGAATACGCGGCAGCGTGTACTCGAAGCCATCGCCGAACTGGGTTTCAGACCGAATAGCATCGCACGGCAGCTTCCACGTAAGCAGCGCATTCATAACATCGGCGTCATCACGCAGCCCTTTTTCAGCTATCGGTCTTTTGCGGAACGGCTGCGCGGGGTACAAGAAGGGCTGTACAACAGCGAACACGATTATGAGTTGGTTCTGTACAGTGTCAGTTCGATACCACATTATCAAGAGCGCTTAGCATCTATCGCTCAATCAGGAAGCGTCGAAGCCCTCATTATCATCGACTTAGAGTTGACCGAGGGACAAAAAGAAATGCTGAGGCAGGCGAAAATACCTTTTGCGGGGATCAACCATCTTCAAAATCAAGATTGGCCCTGCATCGGTACCAGCAATGTTTATGGTGGACGCGTCGCAACCAGTCATCTCGTGGCTCTCGGGCACCGCGACATCGGATATGTCGGAGATGATTTTTTTGACCCGTTTGGATTTTTGACCAGTAAAGAGCGCTATCAAGGATTCTGCGAAGTTCTAAACGAACACCAGATTCCCATACAAAAAAGGTACTTTGCAGTCGGGCCACATGATTACGAAGTCGCCCGCGCGCTGTGCAAGGAAATGATGACCCAACCTAACCCACCTACCGCGATTTTTGCCATGTCTGATATTCAGGCATTAGGCTGCATCGCCGCCTGTCGCGAGTTAGGCTTACGAGTACCTGAAGATGTTTCGGTTATTGGGTACGACGATTTAGAAATGAGCTATCACACCGAACTGACAACGGTTCGGCAGCATCTTGATCTCAGTGGGCGTATCACGATTGAATATCTGGTGCAGCATTTAAAAGGTGATACGAACTCACCTGCCCCACTGCCTTTACCTGAGGTGATTACGCGGCGCACGACGGGTGTACCTCGCCGTATAGCCGTTGAAGCTGCTAGTCGCAATTAGTGTATATGTATTAAGGAGCATTTAAGATTATGCGAAAGATTAGTCTCGTACTGCTTATCGCGCTCGTGCTGTCACTCGGCACCAGCGTGATGGCACAAGACAAACCTGCGGGATGTCCCGAAGGTACATTTACCATGATGAGCAAGGAACTGGAATCGGCCTGCAAGGGCGAGATGGCTGGCAAGGTTGTCACCATGACCGGTCCCTTCACCGAAGGCGACGAAGCCAAGTTCAACTCAGCCATCTCTGAATTCGAAGGCTGGACTGGCATCGACATTCAGTACACCGGTTCAAAGGAATTTGAAGCGGCTATCGGTACGGCTATGGATGCCAATGCTGCCCCCGATGTCGTAGACTTCCCGCAGCCCGGTTTGCTCAAGCGCTTCGTTGAACAGGGCAAGATCACAGACGTCAGCACCTTCTTGAATGCCGACTGGCTCAAGCAGAACTACAAGCAGAGCTGGCTGGACATGGCTCAGATGCCGAGCAAAGACGGCAAGATGATTACCGCTGGTGTCTGGAACCGTAACAACGGTAAGGACGAAGTCTTCTATCCGAAGGCCGCGTGGGATGCCGCAGGTTACAAGGTCCCGACCACTTGGGATGAACTGATTGCCCTTTCTGACCAAATCGTGAAAGACGGCGCGACTCCTTGGTGCATCGGTATCGAATCCGGCGCAGCGACTGGTTGGCCGGCGACTGACTGGGTTGAAACCGTGATGCTCCGTACAACCTCGCTTGAGAACTACGACAACTGGTCATTCCCGGCTGATCCGGCCAAGCGTCTGCCCTTTACTTCACCCGAGGTCAAGGCCGCTGTCCAAAAAGTTGGAGACCTGTGGTTCAAGGAAGGTTATGTCTACGGTGGTCGTGAGAAGATCGTCAGCACCAGCTTCGGCGATGCCCCCATCCCGATGTTTGACAATCCGCCGGGCTGCTACCTGCACAAGCAGGGTAACTTCATCACCAGCTTCTTCCCTGAAACCGTGAAGCCAACGGATTACGACTTCTTCTACCTGCCGCCGATTGATCCCGAATACGGCAAGCCATTCGAAGTTGCTGGCGACATCTACGCGCTGGTCAACGACAAACCCGAATCCCGTGCTGTTGTCGACTTCTTCACCCGTGGTGAATCGGTCAAGGCGTGGCTGCAGGCTGGTGGTACATTGGCCCCAATGAACGACGTCAAGCCCGAATGGTACACCAATGAAACCGAACGCAAGATTTCTCAGTTGATAGCTGACGCCGACAGCGTTCGCTTCGACGGTTCTGACCTGATGCCCGGCGCAGTGGGTTCTGGTTCCTTCTGGAAGGGCATGACCGACTGGGTGAGCGGCACTGCTGATCTGGACACCGTCCTCAAGGAAATTGACGCCGCTTGGCCTAAGTAATCGTCAAGCCAACTCAAGTTGAGTAGACTAGTGTAAAAGAAAGGCAGGGCTTATCCACGTGGGTACCCTGCCTTTCTGCAACCTGTAACAAGCGCTGTTTAAACGTAGGTTGTTGCCGGTTCAAAAATCACAAATATTTAGAGGGGTTTATTTATGGAAAAGACAACTGCTTACACAGCGACAGGGAGCGCCTCTGAAGGCATGTCGATAGGGCGAACGCTGGCGGCAACCGCCGCACTCGTGGCAACCTTTGTCGTTCTGTATCTGGGTTTCATTTTTCTGCGGGATAGTAATGCTGATGTTTCCCGCGTCGTGATTGCCGTCGTGGCCATCCTTTGGGGGGTCGGCGGCGTTGGCTTACTGTATTTTGTGGCCAACTTTTTTGTCGAGTCGCTCTCGCCCAAGTGGACAAGCCGTCTACAGCCCTATATTTTTGTCGGCCCGGCCATTGCGCTGCTGGCATGGTATCTAGCTGTGCCCACCTTCCGAACCTTTTTGAACAGCCTTTATACGACCGAGGGCGGTGTCACCTACTTCGCAGGCATCGCGAATTATCAGGCCGTATTTACCCAACGAATTATGATCGAGGCATGGACAAACAACATTGTCTGGCTGTTGGTTGGGACGACATTTACGGTTGTGCTCGGTTTGATCATCGCCATGCTGGCTGATCGAAGCAGTTTCGAGCGTGTCGCCAAGTCAGCTATTTTCTTGCCAATGGCGATTTCAATGGTCGGCGCGGGCGTGATCTGGAAATTCGTCTTCGATGTAAACCCTCAAATCGGTTTATTTAATGCAGCAGTGACCGGATTAGGCGGACAATCCCAAGACTGGATTCGTGGCATCCAGCCCTATAACAATCTGTTCCTGATTATGGTCATGGTCTGGTTGCAAACCGGCTTCGCGATGGTTCTCATTTCGGCGGCTATCAAAGGCATTTCCGAAGATCTTCTGGAAGCAGCTCGTGTGGATGGTGCCAACGAACTTACGATTTTCTTCCGCATCATTATTCCCAGCATCATGGGAACGCTAGTCACCGTCACCACGACCACTATCATTTTCACGTTGAAAGTGTTTGACATTGTGATGGTCATGACCGGTGGACAGTTCGGCACCGAAGTGATTGGCGTGCGCTTCTATAAGGAAATGTTTACCGCCAACAACAAAGGCTTCGGCTCGGCGATTGCTATCGTTTTACTGATCGCAGTCATTCCGGTCATGATTTATAACCTGCGCGAATTCAGCAAGCGCGAATCGTTTTAGAGAAAGAATAGACTTATTATGAAAGTAACAAAACGAAGTTCGCTCATTCTCATCAATGGGGTCTTGCTGATCATTGTCGTACTCTGGACTATTCCCATCGTCGGCCTGCTCATTTCCTCTATCCGCCAGCGCGACGCTATCCATGACTCGGGTTGGTGGACCGTCTTCCCTCATCAGGAACAGGTGACTGGTGAAGAACGCCCTATCCCAACCGGTCAAAGCTCTGACCAACCGATTACAATAGATGGTGTAACCAAGTCCTTCCAAGAGTGGAAGGCGGGCGTCACTATGCCTGATGGCAGTCGCTTGACGTGGCAAGGCACAGTACGCGTCGGGAAGCTGGTCATATCGCGCGAGGCTGTAGTAGCCGATACGAATTTCACGATGGATAATTACAATCAGGTCATTGGCGGGCAGCAGTTCGAGATTGTGAACTCTGATGGTACCCGTACCAAAACGGCGGGTGAAAACCTCAGCAATTCATTCCTGAATTCGCTTACAGTCGCCATTCCCTCTACCGTCATCCCGATCTTGATTGCGGCCTTCGCAGCCTACGGTTTCGCGTGGATGAAGTTCCCCGGTCGTCGGCTTTTGTTCATCGGCATCGTCGCCATGCTGGTGGTACCGCTGCAAATCGCGCTGGTTCCTATCCTCACTGATTATGTGACGCTTGGCCTCAACGGCACCTTCCTCGGCATCTGGTTGGCTCATACAGGTTTCGGTCTGCCACTGGCCTGCTACCTCCTTTACAACTACATCAGCCAGATTCCCAAAGACATTCTGGAATCGGCTTTCATCGACGGCGCATCGCATTTCACCATGTTCACCCGTTTGGTGATGCCGCTCTCGGTTCCGGCGCTGGCGTCTTTCGCCATCTTCCAGTTCCTGTGGGTCTGGAACGACTATCTGGTCGCATTGATCTTCATCGGCTTCGGCAACGGCCAGAACAAAGTCTTGACCATGCGTATCGCCGATCTGGTCGGTTCACGCGGGCAGGACTGGCACTTACTGACAGCAGCCGGTTTCGTTTCGATGATCGTCCCGTTGATCGTCTTCTTCGCACTGCAACGCTACTTCGTGCGCGGTCTGATGGCGGGTTCCGTTAAGGGTTAATTCGCTTCGCAACATGGATCGTAGCAACAAAAAAGGTGGACGCTGTAAATGGCATCCACCTTTTTGTTATCTCGTTATTGTCGTAGGGGCGCGATCTTTGACCCGCCCCGATTACATAGAGCAACTAATCCCCAACCGCCACCACTGCTTGACGATTGCTCACGCGTTCAATCCGACGCTCGACAAACCACGGAATACCCACAACCGCCAAGGCCAAGTACGCGACATAGCCAATCGACTCCAGCAAATCCGGTGCGGCATTGTAACCGAACAGCGCTTTGAGGATTTCGCCGACTGTCGAGTCTGACGGGATAAGCATGTTGATATTGTAAACACCTTCGCGGATGGCAGGCAGAAGTCCCGCTTCAATAAACTCGTGGATCGCCCGTCCGAATAACCCTGCCGCGATCACCAGCAGCAGCAAACTCGTCACATTGAAGAACGTCCGCAGATTGAGCCGCACGCTCGACATATAAATCAGATAGCCCACCAGTGTCGCAATGGCTAATCCCAAGATAGAACCCACTAGTGTATCGGTGCTTCGTCCGGCGCTGAATGCCACTGCTGAGATAAATAGTGCGGTTTCAATACCTTCACGGACAACCGCGAAGAAGGCCGTCGCGAACAGAGCGCGGGGATGTCCGGTTTGGACAGCAACGTTCATCTCATGCTCGAGCGAAGACTTCAAACTGCGTGACTGATAGCGCATCCAGAAGATCATGGCCGTGACCATACCCACCGCGATGAACAGCATCGTACCTTCAAAAAGCTGCTCGGCCTGCCCTTCCAGTTCAGCACCGATACCGAGGATGATCGCTGCTACGGCGATACTAACCAGCACAGCCGATCCGACCCCCGCCCAAACATATTTGGAGAATTGGGTTTGTCCAGTCTTCTTCAAGAAGCCAAACAAGATGCCGACGATCAGTGAGGCTTCGATGCCCTCACGAAATGTAATCAATAATGAGACAAGCACAATAGACGTCCTTCAAATACGCTAAATTGTAGAAGCTATTTCATGAATAGGAACTTCAGCAACTATATCGCCTTTAATTGTGACAATCTACACAAGCTATTAAATTAATTTGCTTACCAAAAGAATATTGAAATTGACCAGCATATTGCTCGATGATATGCGATTCAGAAAACAAAATTTAACAGGGGTAAACTTTAGACCAATTGTGTTATTTGCTAGTCGCGCTGGCGAGGGGTTGAGACTGATTTTTCGGGAGCGGCATCGTCCGCATGATATCCTTCGCCACGCGGATTGCGCCCAATGTCACACCCGCCGTCGATTGGCCGGGGAAAATCGAATCCCCTACCAGACGCAAATTAGCGATGCCGGTACGAGGACTGCGTGCTGCAAACAGCGACTTCTGAGCAAAACCGCCTACCTGCCCCAGATAGCGACTGGTATAGAACTCGAATGTCACCGGACTCCCGGGCATCATCAACGTCACCGCACTGCTAAAGTTCGGAATAATCCGGTCGATTTGCGCCAGCATCTTGACAGCGTATTCTTGTTTACGCGCCTCATAGGCCTCATGACTTTGCGCCAGCAGATCCCACCACGGTTGCACCTGTGTGTGGGTCGTCACCGTCACCGCACGGTGTCCGACAGGAGCACGTCCCGCGTCCCATTCAGGCGACATCGACAGAAAGATACTCCGCGTCTCGCCCATCGGTCCTTCAAGGTCAGCGATAATCTGATGGTGATCAGGTAAACCTTTTGGTAGCTTACTCGCGTCCACGCCCAGATGCAGCGCGAAAGCCCCCCATCCGAGTTTACGCCCGGCGATCTCCTGTTGAAGTTGCTTAGGACTCGCTTCACCCAGCAGTTCGTCTAGTGACCACGGCGTCAAATTGCCAATCACGAAATCCGCTGGAATAAATTCTTCATGCTGGCTACGCCGTCCTTGTTTGACGCTGACGCCAGTTACGCATCCACCCTCGACATGGATGCGTGTCACCATTTGCCGGTAGCGCACCTCGCCGCCCAGATCACGAATCGAATCGACCAGTGTTTCAGCCAGCCCGCCGATTCCGCCCTGAACGTGGTACACACCTTGTCGTGCCAGATCGAGCGCTGTGCCGCTGTAAACCGCGTTGGCGTATTGGGATGTTGTTTGTGAGGAAATCAGGAGCTGCGCATCAATGAACCGCACGAAACGCTTGTCTTGCTCTAGCCCGTGCTGTTTGATCCACTGGTAGGTCGTGCGAAATGCTAGGGGGAGGAGGAGCAAATCATTTGGGAAGTAGGTCAACCCAACACGAGCTAGGTGCAAGAACTCCGTTAAGCTGGTCGGCGGCCACGGTAAACCACTTGAAGAAAGCCGCCAGCCTAGATCGGCCACTTGGGATTGATGTTTCCAGAAAGGTTCGCTTTGCGGAAACGCTCGTAAAACATCGGCATTATCACCAGTCAGCGCCACGCTTTTATCCAGCAGATGGGTAATCCACGCCGGTTCGTAACGCTGCACAGGCCACTTCAACGCCAGTTGTTGAGCGATAAGCTGGTGTGGGCCACCCTCTTGGAAGCCCCCGACCACAGTCGCCCCGGAGTCAAAGCGATAACCCTTATGGAGAAAGGTACTGGCACAACCACCCGGATAGGTCTGCGCTTCAAGAACTAAAACTCGGTAACCTGCTTGCGCTAAAAGTGCTGCTGCGCTTAACCCACCGATACCGGCCCCGATTACAATAAGATGTGGTGAAGTGGTTGTTGCCATCGTTTACCGCAGTACCTCAACAATTTCATTATAGGGCTGCTTCATCCTGCATGTCAATCTATTGTCCATATATTGTTTAGCTTATTTATCATTTTCTCATGGTATTTGCAATATCTGTCCAGCTTTTGCCAACCGCGATATTAAGGTAGGGCTGAGGCATCTTCGGCATCATAAATTCCACCCTCAAATGTGATTCTAATACGGGAGCGACTTCTCCTACGAAATTTTTACGAAACGCCGATATTTTTCTGATACACCCAGCGTATTCTTATGGACGTAATCGATTGTTCAAGTGATTAAAAACACAATACCAATTAAACCTGTGGAGGATAACCCGAAATGACTACTTTAGTGCGTTGGAACCCAGTTCGTGAAATGGCCGCCATGCAAAACGCGATGGACCGCCTGTTTGAAGACAACTGGCGTACTGTTCGCCCGACTGCTGCAGGCAACAGCCTTCCGCTAGATGTCTATGAGACTGACAACAGCTATGTGATCTACACCGCGATCCCCGGCATTGCTCCGGAGCAGATCAGCGTCAGTATGGAAGATGATGTTCTGACCGTCAGTGGTGAAGTCGCTCAACCCGCCTTCGAAGAGAAGGACAACGTCCGCACCTTGGTGCAGGAACGGGCGACCGGCAAGTTTGTCCGCAGCGTCCGCGTCGGCGATCCGGTTGACAGTGACAAGATCGAAGCGGCCTATGAGAATGGTGTGCTTAAGCTCACCCTGCCCAAGACCCCGGCGGCTCAACCCCGTCAGATTCCGGTCAAGGCCAGCAAGAACTAATAACATTCCGGTCGTCATCTGACCGTAAAGAGCGGTGTTCATAGACATCGCTCTTTTCATTTCCCGCCGCTTGACCTCCGCTCTGCTGATACACGAAACCTCAAAAGTCTTCATCGCGTATCATCAGTGTGCATGCAGCAAAGGAGGAGTCGCATGTCAGATGAAGCTGGCAAAGCCAAGCGCCAGATGGCAGAACAAAAAGAAGCCGTTCAATTAGCCGATTTGATGCAGTCAGCATCCGATCTCGAACCAGATTACGAAGTCATAGAATCCGAAAAGCCCAAACGCAAGCGCAAACCCAAATCACGGCCTTGGCTTCAAATCCCCTATCGCACCTTAGTCATCGCAATCGCTGCTCTACTGCTTGGATTTGTGATCGCCACCCTGATCGCCTTTGTACCAGTGAACCGCAGCGAACAAGTAACAGTTCCCCAGCCCATCGAGCAGTCCAATCCTGTTCAGCCTAATCCCCTGCCCGCTTCGGCAGACTCCTTGGTTGATAAATGGCTGCTCTTCAATGGGCAAAGTACGCAAATTCCAGAAGGCACGTATGTACGAGTCCTGTCAGCCGATAACACAACCGGCTACTATAATGTCGCTGATCTGGAAGGTCACCTGAGTATTGCCAGTGCCACTGACCTTGTCGAAGGCGAAAACGCCCCATCGCCGGATACCAATCCACCCCTCGGCCCCTATAGCAAAGCGCTTGGCATCAATCAAAAGTTGCTTGTCACGGTGGAATGGAATGGCGACATGCCCCCCGGCACACTCGTTTATGCCATGGGCTGGCGTGCCGAAGATGGAACATGGATTTATGAGGTCAGTCCGGACCGTGTGAAAATCTATTATCTGCCCGACATCCATCTCACATGGGCAAGCAGTTCACAGTAATCTGGCGATCTTATAAACGACTATTCGCAAGATGTGATATTCGACACTGTGTGACGACCAAACTACTGGCGTATGATAACTGTATGTAAAATATGGATTATTTGCGGAAAATGCCGCTGTTATGCATAGTTGACGCGTCCAAATATCGCTGAAAAAACAAGGTGTTATCCATAACAGTGGGTGACACCTTTTATTTTTGAAGTGCAGTTCGATTCAAAGGGAGAATCATGCCTACCAATATCACGGTTCAGTATGAATCCCGCCAGCAGCACTTGAATGACATCCTGCGTGATACGCAGCGCTATCATTTGGCTCAGGTCAGCCAAGGCGCTGGGCCTAAAAGTTATCACTCACCCGCGTTCATGCTGATAAACCTTTGGCAGCATTTGAAACATCGGATCACGATGCCAAGCACACAAGCATCTGCTTCACATCAACGCAAACGTCACGCCTGATGTTATCCCCTCTACCAATGGGTTCGCCCCCTTCATTGCGAAGTACCTTAAAGCGAAAGATGGTTCAAGGAAGAGGTAGGACGCCAAGATCATCCGGCAAATCAACTCCCACAGGGATGAATTGGGTGTTTCGTATACGAGCAACGATTGCTTGGATCAGCGGATAATAGTACGTCCAATCCGTTTTATTGCTTGTTGAGAAAAGATATATACGATAGCCACCGTCAATTTCAGTGCTGGAATTACGTGAATAGGCGGCCAGCAAATACACGGGCTGAGTATCCTTGGTTGACGGATTAATCTGCACCAAAACGTATCCTTTGTCTTCGTCGATAACTCCTTCACGCAATACAACTGTACCGGGGGTTTGCAGCAGCGTATCGGTAACATGCTTGATCATGCCATCTGGATCTCCGCTGTACCCGTCTTGTGCGATCTTCAAGGTAGCAACCGGATGAAGCTCTTTACCAACAACAATATCTTGTCCGAATGCAATCGTACCTATTCCCATGTCATCATTGACAAGCCATCCCTCTGGCACAGCAAAATATGTCCACGTTATAAGATTTACAATCATCCAGTGGTCAACCAGCTCCACATCGTGGAAACTGTAAACATTTGCACTCCCGACTCCCGGAGTGTACCAGTCTTTTTTCAGCTCAATGTCTGGGATGAGGTAGCGCCATAATTCTTTCATGCGGTTAGTTTCGCGATACGCCAGCCCCAATAGTAGATTGTAAAACTGGTTTTGTGGTTCAAGCGCCAGTGCCTGCTCTATGTATTTAATACCAATGTCGTATTCTCCGAGCATCATATAAGCTCCCGCAAGCTTAGCATATGCCTCATGATCATCTGGGTTAACGGCAATAAGCTTTTGATTTTCGGCAATCAGCGGATCTGCCTTAGTGTGTAACTGGCTCATTTCAATGCACTTCGGATTAAGTACGTAGCCGGTACCGTCTTCATAACGCACCTTGACCCACGTTCCATCTCCTGTGGAGTCAACTTCTTCCAACAGGAACATACGAATGCCACCTACATAAATCGTGCCACCAGATTTTTGAGTCATAGACGCGCGAATTTCTGTACTCGATGACGTGTAGCAAAATACTTCTGAGGGAGTTTCATCTTGTGCAAGAACCAAAGGAGGTATAGCCAACAATGCAAAGATTAGAATCAGCACTCGAATAATCATATCCGTCTCGCTTTTCTGTTTTTCGCGCTTATAGACTTCAGCCCTTAAAGCTCAGAGGAATTAGCCGAGCTATGCTCTCGTCTCAAAATCACTTGTCTGGAAAAATAAAAGACGCTCCTCGCTGTGAATAAGAGCGCCTTTAACCTTATTAGAAATCCTGCACAGTCTACGCATAACAACGCAACCTTTGTCGGTCAAGTCATTTATATGTTATGCCAACGGGAATGATGTAGAACAGTGTCGAATGTCAGGACTGGCAAGCAGCGTAATTTTCCTCCATATTGCTTTTGCTATCCCTATTTATGGAGTATCGGCTGGTAAGGCATCTGTCGTCAAACTTTCTTGGAAACTCTGGAAGCATAAGATAAAGTGCCGTTCTTTGCTTGTTAGAACCTTAAAGAATCTCTATTAATCCCCCTAGGCCTGTCCAACTGGATCTCAGCCTGATGAAAAAGTCAGTGATCTACAGTTTTGAGCCTGTTTTTCGCTCTTAAACCGCCCGGTTTACGCTTGGAATGCAGTGCCGAAGCCTCGATTTAGTTGCCTTTTAGCTTTCTTTCCGACTTTTTCAACACTCTGATCTGACAACATACATCAACTACATGACGCGTTGGCTTTATTCACCTCACACGTAATATAGCACATTATCCTCAACCCGCATTGAGAGAAACATCAAGTACGATTGTGCCGGTGCAGTGCCTTTCAAACGGGATCCATTACAGCCGAACTCAGCCTGATATCACAGCGAAAAAATTACTTTCGCCTGTGATGCCTATCTGCTACACTCCATTAACCTACAATTGACACAATTAAGAAATGAAGTATATCTAGCAATTCTTTTCGTATGATATTCGACACTTCTTCAATACAGATTTTCGGTCGTATCATCAGGTTAGATATAAAACAAAACGGTCTACGGACCCCAGTACAGAGGTTGATTATGTATTTCAGCATTCAGTACGAGACTTGCGTCGAGCATGTTGACGAAATGATGCGTGACACAGAGCGTTTTCGCTTGGCTCAGGCTTATCAACGTGCGCTGCGTCAGTCTGATCCGTCGCACAACATGTCATTGTGGGAGAGAATAGGGCAATATTTGAATCGTCATAACATTCTTCACAGCCCTCAGGCCTATTCCGCCCCAACCCTCAAGCACCACGCCTAATGCACCCCTCGATGCCTAGCCGATGTAGGCATCGAGAGCACTGATAGAGTCCCCCAAGACATCCCTGATGATCTCGCTGCTTTTCACCGCATAATTTTGCATTCGCGCTTGATATATTCGTATTCAGGTTTACCTGAACAAACCTTCATAAACGGTCTATCAACCCTATGCCAACCTGCATACCATCGAATCTCTCTTAAAACGGTTAATCTCAACCCTCTCAAAGAGTTACAAAATGTTCTTCCAAAATGTAACCGCAATCACCGTCATATCGAATATCCTATCTATAGAGATCGGCTGTAGGGATTTGCCGGTGGCAAATCCTGCCGTCTTGCACACCATCCTGAGCACCTTAACAACGACCAATTGTCGCAAATAGACCCAAGCCACCCATTCTCAACTGCAACAATTGCAATTTTATCAATTCTTGGAGTGCCGTATGTGCTGCTGTTGCCGCTTTCGCCGCATATTTCGCATATCAGCCCGGTAAGTTGACAAATCCATGCCAATACCGCCATCGCCGCCATTTTCTGACCGCCAACACCGCCGACTCTCGTACTAGACAAATGATTGAAGACTAGAGACTAATAACTTCGAGTGCACTTCGGCGCCCTTGATTGTCGCAGACGGTGGCCTGAGCCACTGTCTGACAATGATGACTGTAACGACATTTCCGACACAAAGCGGTTTGCATCTCTGTATTCGACTAAAGACTCCTTATTTGGCAATCTTGGCGTCGGACATCCCCTATCCAACATTGCCGCATCTCCAGCCGAGCAATCCGCCGAAAAGGCATCAGAATCGCCAAAAGAGTGGCAAATTTACCGTCAATTTGCCATAACCGTTGACAGTGTGGAGATGCAAGGAGAGTGAATAATGCCCCTCGACCCTTATCACCTGACTCCAAGCGCAGGTATTAACCGGATTAAGCTCATATCGGTGCCCAATCTACCCGAAGAATGGAAAGGTAAATCAGCCTATCAAATCATGGGACGTGAAAGTCTAGTAGAGCGGATCATTGTTTGCTTCCCTGAGTTGGCTGAGTTAATCGATCCTATCCCTGCTTTTTGTGAACACTATCTCGCACAGAACAATCCACTAGCCGAATCGCTCGCGAATGAAATGGGACGTGCTTTGGGCTATTTGCTGCTCACAATCAAGCTCGGTGAACGGGCCAACGGCGAAACCAGACCCGAGTGGGACGACACATATTGGGCGCATTGGGCTGGCATCCAACAGATCATCTTTGGTGGAGGCTTGATGGCAAGTTTGTTGGGCACATACATGATCCGACAGGCAACTCATATGCTTCAAGGATTGATCGCACTGAGGATTGCACCTTACCCTACGGTCCTCCCATTAATCGGTATATCACGAATGGCGGAGCCGCTCTATGTATTTGACTTTGGGGGTACAAACGTTAAACGGGCACATCCGGTATACGAGGACGGTGTACTTATTCGACTGGAACAGTTACCCAGTATTCAAGTACCTAAATTTGATGAAGCGAACGATCTATTTGCCTTTATGGCCAGTACCGTAGCCAGTACGATTCCCAAAACCCACGAAACTCGTCAAGAGGTTACCATCCATATCAGTCTGGCCAATTATGTGAATGGTTGTCAGCTTGCGCCTGATCATCCTTACGGACGATTGAAGGTTTTAGGCGAAGATACCTGTCAACTGCTCTCAGAAGCCATATGCCAACAAATTGGACGTACCGTTCAGGTCGTTCTAGCACATGACGGCACATCGGCTGCGAAAGTTTTCGCCGGGGAGCAAAATACCGCAGTCATCACTGTTGGAACAGCTCTAGGGATAGGTTTTCCACCGCCGGTTAGCGATCTCAGAAAAATAGGCGAACAATTTGCGGTTCGATCCGTTTGATCGCTAACCTGTCATAACGTGACCATGAAATCTATCACCCATTACCATCAAATTGTTGACCCGCTTGGGCGATAAGATTTATTGTTAGGCTAGGAAAAGTGCATATAAAAATCACCATGAAATACCTAATCTCACAATAATCAACTACTGAAGTCGATATTGATTATTTGGGATGCAAGTTTCGCAAGTAGACGGTGGAGTGAACGCAAACCATTGCTTTTCCCACCTCTACATTATTTTTCTGGCTGGTACGGGAAAAATTTATCCCTCGTACCAGCCAGTTTAATTGAACCCTATTCTCCTCTTGTTGTCGTATCTTAGAATACAGATACCCAATCAGGCAGACTTTCCCAGTCCATTTCGTTTACATAGTTTTCATAGGAAAACCGAATGTCACAAGCGATTCGTCAGGAAATTTTCACTAACAACCTGTTCGCTTTATTCGAGGAAACCTTCGAAACCCATCACGGCATCTATCTTGATAAAGGTACTTCACTGTTTCAGACACTAGAAACCATTAGCGCGGAACAAGCATCGCGACCGGTTTCGGCCCACTGCGCTACACTGGCTGCTCAGGTCGCCCATGTGATTTTTTATTTGGAAGTGCTCGAGAAAGCCATTCAACATCAGCAGCTTGGAAAGATTGATTGGGGCGACATTTGGAAGCGTGTAGAGGCTGTCACACCAGAAGAATGGACATCCCTCAAAACTCAGCTTGAACAGACTTATCAACGCCTATCCAAGCTGCTGCACGGCATCGAAAATTGGGATGATGATGATCGCCTAGGCGGGGCACTGGCAATCATTATCCATACCGCGTACCATCTGGGTGAAATACGACAGGCATTGTGTACTTTGCGGTAAGTGGAACCCGATTAGATATTCCCCTAGTGATGCTATTACAATTTGTTACGGGTTTCTTTTGCAATCGGAATTCTTTAAGTACAATTCCGTCCGCATCACGCTCACTTAGGAGAAAATAGCATGTACGATATTGTCATACTCGGTGGAGGCCCCGCCGGGGTAACGGCTGCATTACGCGCCCGCGAACTTGGGGCTACTGTGGCTCTTATTGAACGCGGGAATATGGGTGGAACGTGTACAAACGATGGCTGTGTTCCAACCCGTGTTCTGGCAAAATCTGCCCGCTTGATGCGGGATGCGCAACAATTCAGTGATTATGGTTTGCTCTTAGAAAAGCCTCCCCAAGTTGATTTCTCCGCAGTGATGCGTCGTACCCAACAGATAGTCTATCAAATTCAAGAGAAAAAACAGTTACTTGATCATCTTGATCGGGTAAAAGTTGAAACTTTTTCGCGCGCCGGTGAAGCGTCATTTATTGACCCTCATACCGTGCAAATCAAGGGTGGACAACTGATTAATGGCGGGCGCTTTATTCTGTGTGTAGGCGGTTCCGCAAGACGGTTGCCTATCCCCGGTGGAAGTCACGCAATGACCCATAACGATGTATGGAGAATGGATAAGCTTCCTGCATCAATCGTCATCGTGGGAGGGGGTGCTACGGGCTGTCAGTTGGCGTCCATTTTTAACGCGTTCGGGACAAAGGTGACTCTGATCGACGTCGCACCACGAATTCTTTCAAATGAAGATGGCCTTGTGACCAGCATTGTGTCGGGTGAGTTGATCCGACATGGTATCGATATTATTACGGGTATTGAAAAAGTGACCCGTATCAACTTGATTGGCGAGAACAAACAGATCGTCTATCAACATCATGGTGAACAGCACTCCGTAAAAGCCGAGGAAATTATTCTATCGGTGGGATGGCCCGGTAATGTGGATAAGCTCAATTTAAGCGCTGCCGGTGTAGAAGTTGAGAACAATTACATCAAAGTGAATGATTTTCTACAAACGACTGCAGCACATATTTACGCGGCAGGTGACATCACCGGAAAAATGATGCTGGTGCAAAGTGCGGGTTCCCAAGCACGGGTCGCAGCGGAGAATGCTTTGCTCGGGACAAACCGCAAGGAACAGCATAAGCTTGTGCCACATGGAGGTTTTACCGATCCTGAATACGGAGGGGTTGGTCTGACCGAAGCGCAGGCACGGGAACAGGCTAATCCGGTAATAGCGGTTGTACCCTACGGTGATATGGATCGTGCTGTTATTGATGGACATCCTGTCGGCTTCTGTAAACTGATTGTTGACCGAGACTCCAAGTTGGTGCTGGGAGCGCATGTTGTTGGTGAGCAAGCGGTTGAAGTGGTGTCGATGGTCGCGGCTGGGATTACAGGCAGGTTGAGTGTTGATCAGGTGGCTGAAATTGACTTCGCTTACCCGACATTTGCAGCTGTTGTTGGGCTGGCTGCGCGTGAGATTCAACGTGTTTTAGGCAGTGTATCAATCGCACCCGAATGGCGTGAACTGGGTCAGCTTCGCGGTGCTGAGTGGGAACGCAAAGATTAGTTCATGATTGTTATTATTGAAGGCTGCGATCTGGTTGGTAAATCGACATTGGCGAAGGCGCTGGCTGATAGTCATAGTTGGCCGATTGTCAAAATCCGATGGGCGCTGCGTGGCAATCCTGAGATTGAAACGCGGGCGATGGCAACCACAACCATTGCACTGCTCCAAGCCACCCGACCGAACGTGATATTTGACCGGATTTACTTCTCATGGTGGGCATATGCTCCAGCGTTAGGGTATGATGCTTCCTATATGCCGGAAATTATCGGTCAGTTTAGCACGATTGACAATGCGAAACTGATTTTGCTGACTGCATCCGAAAGTGAAATACAGCGACGGTTTGAACAGAAGCCGGATTTGTACTTTCCACTGGATGTGATCCTGAGTGCTAACACACGTTTTCCATCGCTTCTGCCCCTGCTCCCTCCAAAGCTTCCCTATTTGCATATCGACACGAGCCTTCACACGGCTGACGACGTTTTTAAGCAGGTAATCACTTTTCTAAAACGTTAGAATCTCAAGTTGGCTACTTTAGTCGGCTAATCTATAAGTGGATGGCCTGTACCTTGCTGCCTTTGATCTGTATCTCATTGGCGCGGGATTCGGGCAGCACGACCATTTGAGACTCATCACGGTATTCGAGAGCCAGTGTGGTGAAGGCAAAGTATTTGCTACCCAACCAACGACGATCCAGTAATTCAATAGCCTCGATGAGAATCAGGGCTTCGATGAGCTGCCACGTGGTAGATGAGTGATAAGGATGAGTCAGGACGATCTGGGAGTCGTTCGGTACTTTCGGAATACGGCGACGACCAAAGCCCGGTTTGCGGTGGGCTTCGGCCTGTATGTTTTGGGGATAACGACTGAGACGAACACGTAAGGAGTCGAGATATTCACCGGGCTGCATAATGTCGATGTCGGCGCGACGAATGCCTGCGCGACCGCTTTCATCACGGAGGTTGGTCACGGTTACGTCCGCTAGAGCGAGGCGTCCGTCTGGCAGCGGAAAGGATTTTAAGGAGCGTGCCCCTTCATACTGCGGCGCGCCCCAACCTTGCCCACGGGGCATGGCACTGCGCCAAACAGTTTTCAAGGTATCATCATTGAAGCCGTTGGTGGGCGACGTAAAGTTGTAGCCGCGCTTGTGCCCTTCGAAAACATATTCCAATACCAGTTGGCGCATGAGGTATCCCGATGGTTCTACTTCTCACCTACTGGACGTAGGGTGTTGATGAACTTCTTCATGAATTCGGTAACACCACGATTGGTGATGATGCTGCCCTCAGCGATTTCCCATTTGTAGCCCAGACGCTCTGACTGGCTCTTGAGGCGCTTCTGCTCATTCTTGTAGTTCTGCAAAATGTCGTCCAGTGTGGTTTCTTCACCCCAAAGATCAGACTTGTTGACGAGAATGTAAAAGGCTTTGAGCGATTTGGCGGCAACGGGTTCATCTTCGATCATTTGCAAGACGAAGTTAAGGGCATCCTTCTGCAAGAACGGGTCGGTCTGGTCGATCATGAAGAGAATGCCGTTGGGACGCGCGCCCCGAAAGAGTTCAACCCAATCGGTTTCCCACATGGCGTATTCACCCCCAACATCACGGTTGGGCTTGAGTTTCATGTAGGTATCACCGACTTTGGTGGTGAACTCCGGAACAATATCACCACCAGCAGTTGTCGGGTCCGGATTGAATTCGTTGGCGGTGTTCATGTTGTGCTTGAGCCATTCAATGAGGGTTGTTTTACCGGTTTGACGTGAGCCGAGCACGATGAACGAGACGCCTGAGACTTTGACGTAGAAAAAGTCTTGAAGGACATTCACAGTGGTGGTCACAGCTTTCGCCACACTGGTTATTGTTCCTATGACAATGGTTATGACTGTATCGAGAACGTTTGCCACGATGCCTCCCGCAGCTTGATTTGTACACTATGTTCAATAATACGCAGAATTGCCGCATCCGTTGCTCTCAGTATAGCGGGTCATCCGCTTTTGGCGGTTAGCGATTGGCTTAGGACATCTTCTATTGGCAATTTGAATGGCAATTTCGACATTTTATTGACACTTTTAATGTCTTTTCGGCGGAAGGCTCGGCTGGAGATGCGGCAATGTTGGATAGGGGATGTCCGACGCCAAGATTGCCAAATAAGGAGTCTTTAGTCATCAGTCGCCCGTCTTTAGTCGAACACAGAGATGCAAACCGCTTTGTGGCGGAAATGTCGTCACAGTCATCAGTGTCAGACAGTGGCTCAGGCCACCGTCTGCGACAATCAAGGGCGCTGATGAAGTTTTCCAAATTAATGACGGAGAAAGAACCCCTACCCTAACCCGTAAACGCTGAGGAGAGGACACCTTTTTAGGAGATGTTATTCTTAGATAACAAGCCTTCCCGTAGGGGAGCACCTATGTGTGCTCCCGAATTGGATTTTTGCGATTGTGCTCTCCCTCATTTTCAAACATGTCCTCTCCTCAGCCCGTAAACGAGGGAGGGAACCGATCGGGCAAGATATATCTTTGCCCTACAAAAACACACTCCGTGTTAAATAGTGAAAGATCATAAGCGCACTCGAAGTTATTAGTCTCTAGTCTTCAATCATTTGTCTAGTACGAGAGTCGGCGGTGGCGGTCGGAAAATGGCGGCGGCGATGGCGGTATTGGCATGGATTTGTCAACTTACCGGGCTGATATGCGAAATATGCGGCGAAAGCGGCAACAGCAGCACATACGGCACTCCAAGAATTGATAAAATTGCAATTGTTGCAGTTGAGAATGGGTGGCTTGGGTCTATTTGCGACAATTGGTCGTTGTTAAGGTGCTCAGGATGGTGTGCAAGACGGCAGGATTTGCCACCGGCAAATCCCTACAGCCGATCTCTATAGATAGGATATTCGATATGACGGTGATTGCGGTTACATTTTGGAAGAACATTTTGTAACTCTTTGAGAGGGTTGAGATTAACCGTTTTAAGAGAGATTCGATGGTATGCAGGTTGGCATAGGGTTGATAGACCGTTTATGAAGGTTTGTTCAGGTAAACCTAAGTGCAAATATATAGACGGATAATTCGTACTGATGTGAGCGGACTTTGTTATCCCAGAATCGAGGGCGTAAAGCCTTGCACCCCTACAAGAGTGTTATTTTATTACGAGATGACAAGGTGCCGACCGTCATGAATTCGAGCATATGCAATAGATGTTTGGTTGCATGAATGTTTAAAGTATTGTAGTATTCAATTGTTCTTAGCATGTTTTGAATGTAAGCAGCATAGAGGTAAAAGTATGAATCAGATTCCTATTCCTACTCATCCTCCCGTATCTCGCCTCACTGAACAAGCTCATAAGCTGCTGGAAATTCTACGAGGCACCGAGATTATGTGGATGAATCGGAAGGACATCGCGAGGGCGATCGGCAAGCGGCGTTTAACCCCATATGACATTGCGTTATTGGAACTTCTTCAGGACCGGGGTCTGATTGAGATTAAGTCCCGCGCGAATGGTACTCCTATCGGATACGAGTGGGTTTACCATGCGCCCGCCGAAAGTAAAGTCAACAAGTAAAGGGTTTTGAAATGAAGATTATTACCCTGCTTAATGAAAAAGGTGGCGTGGGCAAGACTACGATTGCCACACATGTCGCGGCGGGTCTGGCAGTGCGTGGAATGCGGGTGCTACTGGTGGACGCTGATCCGCAGGGGCATGCAACGGTTTCGCTCGGTCTGCAAAAAGAGCCGGGTTTGTATGATTTGCTGGTTCGTGATGCGCCCTTTAAGTCGGTGCTGCGTTTTATTCCGCCGAAGGCTTACCAGATTCCGAATCAAGCGGTCAATGGACAGTTGTTCGTGCTGCCTTCGAATGTTGAGACACGGAATATCGCCAACTCAATCTCTGATTCGTTCGCGGTCAGTGAACGTTTTCATGAGTTGGAAAACACGATTGATCTGGTCATTTTTGATACCTCCCCTACTCCATCGCTGCTGCATGGCTCGATCTATATCGCGACAGATGGCGTGCTGTATCCGACGACCTGTGAATACTTGAGCTTCGATGGTCTAGTTGAAAGCATCAAGCACCGTCAAGCGGCAGAAGCACACCGTTCACAGTGGGGACTTTCGGACATTCAGGTATTGGGAATCGTCCCGACAATGTACCGGACGAAGACGCTGGAACACTCGGAAAACTTGAAACAGCTACAACAGCAGTTCGGGACAATGGTTTGGGATCCGATCCCGCAGCGGACGATCTGGGCAGAAGCAGCCGCTATTCGCCGTCCCGTTTTCAGCTTTGCACCAGAGAGCCAAGCAGCTAAAGATGCATGGGCAATGGTTAATCGCGTGCAGGAGGCCATAGGCGGTGTCAAGTAGGCGTAGGGGCGGACGCGCGGATATTTTTGACAATGGCGGGGTAATCACTTCAGAGATTACGGATTCGGCCATTTTTGGCAACATTGCGGAAGTCGATGCAGGCCGTCAGGTTGCCAAGCCGATCAATATTTTTGAGATTTATCCTGATCCCTTACAACCACGCCGTGCAATTCCCTCCCCTGTGCGCGTGTACTGGGATGGACGTCCTAATACGACGGCTTCGCTGTTTCACAGCTGGTATCGACTGGCTGTCGAGGAACGTGGTGAAGAATTCAAGATCGAGTCCTATCTGCTTGGCACGAATGACGAAGAGTCACTGCCTGAAAAGATGGGGCCGATTGATGCAGCGTTTATCGAGATCCTTGATCTAGCTGCCAATATTCGAGCAAACGGGCTGACTAATCCGATCACTGTGGCTAATGTCGGCAATGGGTATCGTCTGGAGACGGGTGAACGACGCTGGCTGGCTTACCATGTTTTAAATACCTATTTTGAGCATGAGCAGGATAAGTGGTCACGGATTCCGGGGCGAGTTGTCGACCGATTCAGTGTGTGGCGTCAAGCCAGTGAAAACAATGCCCGTGCCAATCTAAATGCCATCAGTAAAGCACGGCAGTTGGCAATCTTGTTGATGGATTTATATGAACATCAGCGGGGTGAGAAATTTGGAACATTTGAGCAGTTGGTAGGGCAGGGTGACTGTGACCGTGTGTTCTATGCACAGGTGGCCGATGGTGAGAGCTACCCTATCCTGCGCGGCTCTGGTGAAATGGTGATGACGGCTGGTGGGTTCAAGACTGCAAGCCAAATGCGTGAGCATCGCGATCTGTTACGACTGCCTGACGAGGTTTGGCGAGTGGCAGATGACTTAAATTGGACTCAAGGACGGATTCGGCAGCTTGTGCGCCAATCCGAAGGTGATGATAACAATTTAATTAGGCTGACCTTAAAACAGGCTTCGACTGATGGATATCTTGTTGGTATATCCCAACCCCCTACCCTTCCAAGCACTTCGGAAGAAGCGTTTGAAGTTGATGATGCGCCGTTTTCGAAGTACACGCTCTCTCGATTTCGCAAAGTATTCGGCAAGGTCAAAGCGATAGGGCAGGGCACTCGAAAAGCCACCTATCTAGATCTGCAAGAAATTGCGAATATGCGTGACTGGTTGGTTGAGGTTGAAAAGATCGCCAGAATTAATATGAAGAAATAATAATTTATCCCAAATTCATTCTATATTTTTTGCTAGCATGATCAAGGTCTATTATTCTTTGAAGTTATATAGCAACCCAATTATCGGAATCTGTGCGATTCGAGTTGGTCGGCAGACTCAAGTTGGTCATTCTCGAAGTAATAGGGCGGCTGGCGGGGTATAATAGGTAACTTGTTTCGACACTTAAGTTAGGTCTGTGACTATCAAAAAAGAAAACCCGTGTCTGCTAAAACACGGGCTATCTTTTGGGGAATTGATTTCTAGAAATTTGACCGACCACTACAGTTGGCTGCTAACCTTCTGTTGTGTCCGAGACTAAAATCGGTTCCGTGTAAAACAAACTAGCAACAAAGAATTGCCAATTTGCGGAATCGCAAAACAATTCCCACACCCAATTGCTAGTTTAACACGAAATCTGCCGAATTTCTAGAAAATCGCCCCAGAAAGGCGATTTTTGCTTTGAATTGGCATGATTCAGGGCGTTTTTGCACAGATTCAGCCGAATCTGCAGCAAAACGTTATAAAACACTCGGTTTTTCGATTATTCCACTGCAAGGTGGGCGAAATCCGCAGCAGCCTAAGCTGCCTGCCATTCGTTGGGCGCGCTATCAATACACGATTGCCACTGATGAAGAACTGCATGACTGGTTCGGCGCTGAGCCTCAAGCAGGTATCGGGATTGTCTGCGGACGTGTATCCAGATTGATGGTGCTGGATTTTGATGATGCGTCGGAAGCGTCGGAATTCCGACACTTATTCCCTGATCTGGTTCATACGCTTGTTGTTCGATCCGGTACACGAGGACTACCCCATTTCTATTACCGGCTACCTGCTGGCAAGGTGGTTCCAACAACAGCCTATCATGGCGTTGATCTACGTGGTGAAGGCTCGTATGTGGTGGCACCCCCTACTCGCATTGGTGACGCTGCATGGGTGGTTGAGTGTGATGTCCCGATCCACGAGATTACTGACTTGGAGTTGCGGCGGATTGTTGGGTTTCTGACCAGCCGGAAACCTGCTTCTGAAACAAGCCCATGTGAAAGCCTAAGCGTATCTACACAGCCTGAAGCGTCGGAATTCCGACACATCATGACTCGCGAGGAGCTTGTTCAATATTATCGCGAGCGGTGCTGTAGAGGGCGTAATCAGGCGTTGTTTCAGACATCTGTCATGGCACGGGATATGGGGATTACGGAAACAGCGTTTGTAGTAATGCTGGCAGGCGTACATGCTGCAGAACCGGGAACGAGACATGAACCCTATTCCGGGCGATATGCCGAAGCGATACGAACCATTGCGAGTGCCTACAGTCGACCAGTGAGACAGGATAAAGCAGTTTATGCTGGTCTGAGCAATAGTGTTCGCGAGTGGCTGTTGAGTCATGGCTTAGCGAATGTGGCGCGGGTGATTGATGGGTTGTTTGTCGTTGGGATGAAGCCCGGTGAGATGTTCACAGAGGCAGAGGCTTGTAAACATCTGGCACGATTGAAGATCGGACGGCGATCCATCATGGCCGCGTTGAAGTGTGCTGTTGACGATTTCGAGGTGTTTGGAAGTAGTGATACCCCCCACGTCCCCCCGGTTGAAGCTTACGCTGCTAAAGTAGCTCAAAGCCTGACTCACTCATGCGAGATGAGTAGCGGTGCAAAGCGAGTCAATAATGGCGGCAGAGGGCGTCCAGCGCGGCTATACCGACTGCCGTCAACTGATGAGGTTGCCAAGCAGATTGGTGTCAGCGGTCAAGGCGGTGATGCGGTTACAGAACGTGATTTTGAGAGTGTAAAGGCATATCGTGCGGCTCTACATGAAAAACTTATCGAGCGTAGACCGGGGCATTACGCACGTGCGTGGTTGGCTGCGCGCTTAGGAGTCTCGCGCTGGACTGCGCGGCGATACGAAAAAGCGCTTGGCCTTCTGGTTCAGCCAGCGTTCACAGACGATAAGTTAACGTGGAGCAGCGCTCGGAGGCTCCCTGAAACAAAGCTGGGGCTGACGCGGGGGGTGTTTATCGAGACGGGAGATGGTAAGCGGTATCCAGCGGTACGGGGATTGGCGCTAAAGCTTTTGAAGACAAGTCAGAATGCTGTTCTTCGGCAGCAACACGGCAATTTTTACGCGGTAAGGCCAATAAGTGTCGGAATTCCGACGCCTCAGGCTATATCCCTCAGGCAGCAAGCGAAGATGCAGGGGTATGAATCGGGCGTGGAGCTTAAACACGAACAGCAACTAAGTGTCGGAATTCCGACGGTTCAAGTGGTGCATGGTAGGCAAGCAGAGGGTATCAATGAAACTGACATGCCTGCCAAAATACTTGAAGCAAACGGACGTCCAAATAGATTAAGTGTCGGAATTCCGACGCCTCAAAAGACTGAGCCGCTTTTTTGGTTGTGTCCAGAATGCTTGAACTTTCACGTTATGGAACGGCAGCCGGAGCGGTGTATGCGATGTGGTCATACGGCTGAATGGGAAATTCTTTCGCCAACCATATGGCGCAATCCAGAGGCGCTCAAAGTATGGTGGCAAGACCGGTATCGTGATCATCAAGCGACGAAGCGTCAGCAGGCAACCACAACGGTACCGAACGACCAGCCGCACATCGCAGAGAATGATCAACTCTTGGCTGACCGGCTTCATACGCAAGTGCCACAGTTGAGTCTGAGAAACGCGCGTCAGTTGGTTGACCGATTTAGTCATCATCTGATCGAGAAGGCACTGAATGTAATCCATGCGCGAGGGGGCTTAAGAAACCCTGCTGGATTCCTGATTTCGTTTTTGAAATCTGAAAGTAAATCGGTTGTGGGTCAACAGAAGGGGATTGTGACAAAGCCAAAGGGTGAGTCTGCAATGGACTGGCTACGGCGTTTGGCAACGTCCGAGTACTTGAACTTCATTTCGAACGCTGATGACATCCTAAACATCGATCAAAAGTCGGACTTCATAACAGCATGGGGATAGGGTTATGTGTCAAATTTTGCATCCCATGCTGGTGAACCTATAATGTACTTATCCTCATCTTTGCGATTTAGAACTTTTGTTCTGGATAAAAATCAATGCCTACAATACTGATAGTCGAAGACAACGAAATGAATCTCGATATGCTTTCCCGACGTCTCGAGAAGCGGGGGCATGATGTTTTGGTTGCAACCGATGGGGCAACGGGCGTCGAACAAGCTCAGGCAAGACTTCCAGCGTTGATTCTGATGGATATGAGTATTCCGATTATGGATGGGTGGGAGGCAACGCGCCGACTGAAGTCATCCCCGGTAACGCGCCATATACCAATCATCGCCCTGACGGCTCATGCGGTAGCGGGTGACCGCGAGAAGTGCATTGCCGCCGGGTGTGACGAGTATGAAAGCAAACCAATTAAATTCCCAGAGCTTATCGCCAAAATCAATCGAATACTCGGCATTCAGGAAGGTTAGGTTATACGCAATTCTTGATATCTGCACTAGAAGGTCACTACAGCCTCCTAGAGGCTGTTTTAAGGCGAATCAACAATGTTTGCCCACGATGACAGCAAGGGTACATCAAAATCGCGTAGAATCGTTTTATTGTATGTTTTGGAAATGCGGTTGTTTGCCTAACCAGAAAATCCAAAGCTCGCGACTTCGCCGATATACTCTATGACAATAGGACTTTAGTCGTTGGGCGAAAGTTACCGAGCACGTTATACTGTTACAAAATTGTCATTTTTGTGTCGATCGCTCACATTACAGACTGATTCGAAATTTGTGTTCTGTATTGCGGCGCAATGGAGAAAAATGGATGCGTCTCCTCAATCCACAGCATAAGCAGCGCAGGCGTTTGGTTCATCGTCTTCTGATACTTGTATTTAGCCTTGTCATAACCATTTCAATTGTAGGCATTGCTCAAGCCGCGGGTACAGTTAGCGGGTTGGTATTCCGCGACTACAACGCCAACGGTGTGTGGGATGCCAATGAACCATCCGTAAGCGGTGTAACGATCACCGTTTATGGGGCTGCGGGAACTGCACTCAACAGCGCTTTATCTACTACCTCCGTAGCACCAGCCAACAACTACACAATATCGTGGACCGGAACCGACACACGGGTTCGAATAGAATTCTCGGGACTGCCGGGTGTGGCACAGCAGGGCGCTGCAAGTACTACGGCAGGTGGTTCGGGTACATCGGTACAGTTTGTGACCGCAGGCGCGACGAATGTGAATTACGGTATCAATCGCCCCAGCGACTACTGCCTTGCGACAACCAACCTGAAGCTGGTCACAACCTGTTTTGAAATCGGACCTCAAACCACGGGTACAGCGCGAGTTGTTGTATCACATGACTATGCTGGTACACTCGGTTCTGAAGCTAGAGTCGCTTTTGATAATCAAGTAGGAACTACATGGGGCGTAGCATACAAGCGAGCACCTGTGGGCAGCCCAACCGGAAGCGGCACTATCTATGTTTCAGCGTTCGCTAAACGGCAAGCTGGTTATCTTACAAACACTACAGCGGCTATCGGTGCAATATATGCCATTAATGCTACGACACTGGCTTCCAGCCTCTTAACAACTATTCCAAATGCTGGTACGACACTCCATGACGCAACAGACTATGCCGTCGATTCGACCTTCTATGCTGCACCGGGCAGAGAAGCTCTGGGAGACATGGATATATCGGAAGATGGAACAACGCTATATGTTGTTAATTTGAATGACCGTCAGTTGTATTCAGTCAATATTGCGACTGGCGCACCGACTGCACGAGGCATTATCGGGAACCCCACATGCGTTAATGGTGTGTACCGCCCGTTTGGACTCGGTGTCCGTGACGGGTTGGTCTATGTTGGTGGGGTGTGTAATGGGGAGACAGCGGCACTCGGAGATAGCAGCGGCCTTCAAGCTTATGTATTTTCTTATGACCCTAATCCTCTCACAAATCCAACCAATGTGTTCACACAGGTTTTGACTTTCCCTCTCAATTATCCTCGAGGTTGTGCAGATATATTCAATACCTACGTTGCCGGTGGCAACCCTGTTTTTTGCCGTACTGGCGTGCAGGGAAGTTCAGCGGATTGGCAGCCATGGCGCGACGTATGGCCAACGCCCGATTTGATACCGCCCGGAACCGGCTTTAGTCCCGGAGGTGACGAATTCTTCGCCTATGCTCAACCGATACTGTCGGGTATTGAGTTCGTCGGCGAAGATATGGTGGTCAGCTTCCGTGACCGCATGGGTGATCAGATTGGCTTCCGCGACAATGGCCCAGACGGATTAGTTAATGCCGGCCCAAATCCCTTCCCAGATACGCTTGTCACAGTTACTGCAGGCGATATCCTGCGTGCAGGGCCAAACGGCGCAGGCGGTTGGACAATCGAAGCTGCCACGCAGGGTAGCGATTTTGGCCCCAGCGTTGGCGCTAACGTTCCATACTCCGAACAGGGGCCGGGCAACGGCGCCGTAGGCTTTGGTGAATACTACTGGGGAGATTTCTTCCAAGATGGCGGTGGCCTCCACCATGACGAAATCATCTCCGGTGGTATCGTTCAAGTGCAGGGGGCGCCGGAAATTAGTGCTGAGGTAATGGACCCGACTGATTTATTCTCTGCTGGCACTGCTTGGTTTGGCAACGGAACAGGTAATCAGAACCGTGTATTCACGATCATTCAAGCTAACCAAACGCCATTTGGTAAAGGTAACGGGCTTGGTGACTTGGCGGCTTTGTGCGACAGTGCACCGATCGAGATTGGCAACTACGTGTGGTTTGATGCTAACCAAAACGGCATCCAAGACGCGAATGAAACGCCGATCTCTGGAGTGGTGGTTACACTGACTGACCCATTAGGTAATCCTATCCTCTTAAATGGTAATCCAGCTACACCGGTTACAGCGACGACAGACGCACAAGGACGCTACGTATTTAGTTCCAACTTGCCTGCTAATGTGCCCGGCGGCTCGACTGCAAGCTTGATTTATGGTGTGCCTTTTGCTGAAAATACTGCATATCAGGTGCGCATCAATACGGCTCAACCTAACTTAGCTGGCTACAGCCTCACTACGACGAATGCCGGTGGCGCAACGAATGACGTACGCGACTCGAATGGTTCGCCAGTCGGTGCATTGGCTGTTGCAAATGTGACAACCGGTACAGCAGGACAGAATAACCATACGATTGACTTTGGTTTCTTCACGCAACCTTACAGCCTTGGCAACCGCGTGTGGTTTGATGATGGTCGTGGCGGTGGTGGTTCGAACAATGGTATTCAGGATGGTACGGAGCCGGGTATTGACGGTGTGACCGTCAATTTGCTCGATAACGGTGGCAATATTATTGCGACGACAATCACCGCAGCCGGCGGGTATTATCGCTTTGATAATCTTGCGCCGGGTTCGTACACCGTTCAAATTCCCGCATCGAATTTCGCACCGGGAGCCATTCTCAACGGCTTGAACAGCAGCCAAGATATTCTCGGCCAAACAGGACTTCCCAACAACGATATTGACCGTGACGATAACGGTATTGGTACAACCCCGGGCGTAAACGGTATAAGCAGTGGACCTATTCAACTTGGGCCACCCGGTCCAGCAGAGCCTACGACTACGAATGATCTTGGACCCGGCGACCTCACCTTACTCCCAACGGGTCGAAGCAATCTGACCGTTGATTTTGGCTTCTTCGGTGTATCTACCAATTACAGCCTCGGTAACCGCGTATGGTTGGACAGCAACAACAACGGCGTAATCGATGCTGGTGAACCGGGCATTGGCAGCGTTCTGCTGAACTTGTATACCGTCACAGGAGGTGTGACATCGGCTACACCCCTGCGGACAACCACAACCGACGCGAATGGCTATTATCTCTTTGATAACCTGCCTGCCGGTCAATATGTGGTGGAAGTCGCCTCTGCGAACTGCGCGAGCGGTGGGCCACTCAGCGGCTTGACCAACAGCACTGGCGCCGGGCAAGAAGCCGATCCAAATCTCAACGGCGATAGCAACGACAACGGGCTTGACTCGACTGGCACCTGCAGCGTTCGCAGTGGCATTGTGACGCTTGGCCCGCCGGATCCCACTGAACCAACAAATGAAACTGATATCGGGCCACAGGGCAGTGGTATTGCTAGCAATGACCATTCCAACCTGACTGTTGACTTCGGGTACTTCGGTACACCTACTGGTGGTTCAGGTGCTGGGCCGGGACCAGTGCGGCTTGATCCAGCGATTACGAAACAGGTTGATCCAGCGTTTGCTCAACCGGGCGATGAAGTACGGTGGACGATCACGCTTCAAAATCCGCACAATGTTGACATTCACAACGTGAGCTTCGTGGATAACTTCCCAAGCCAGTTGGAGATTATCAGCACATCAGTTGATAACAATGCCGGTTCGTTGGTGGTCAATGGTAATACGGTCACCTTTAGCATCGTGGTGATTAACCCGGGGCAATCGGTTCATGTACGCGTGTTGACCCGTATCCGTATCGGCACGCCTGTGCCGTTCATCATCACGAACACTGTTAACCTGACTAACGGGCTAACGGGGTCAGCCTCGCAAATTCTTGCGTCGGCGAGCGCAACGGTCACCAGCGCCGGTACACTCCCCGCAACGGGCTTCGAACCTCCGTGGCGTGAACCAATGCTGGTTGGCTTGAGCGTTTTGCTGGTGCTGTTCGGGATTGGTGTCGTGCGAGCGTATCAGCGCAGCAGCAGCCAAGCCTAGTTTTGAAATCGGTTTGACAAGAAGGACGAGGCAACCCCTCGTCCTTTTTATTTGTGAGCTTTACCTTTCGAGAACAGACTAACCCTCACCATGAGGCATTGCTCTGTGGTTAAATACTGCGTTCTCATTTCCAGCAGGGAGCATCTATACGGTGTCGATTTTGTCTTCGCGCTCGTCTCATCCCCTTCGTCTGCATTTACTGGCCATCGGCTTCTATGCGCTGCTGGCTTTTATTATTCTGTCGGCCATCATCTTCAATAATGGCGTGCTGGTTCCGGGCTTCGATTATTTCAATTACAACTGGAATTTCTGGTGGATTCGGCACGCAATAACGACACCGGGGCTGAACGTTTACCTGAATAATTTTGTGATGGCTCCACATGTCAGTAACTTTGGCTATCATGCGCTGACTGCGTTCTGGTTTCCGGTGTGGGCGCTAATTGAACCGCTGGCGGGCACGCTGACGGCGATGACGGTGATCATTTTCCTGATGTGTTTCCTGAACGGCTACGCGCTGTTCGTGCTGCTACGGAGGGAAGGGGCGGCTCCGGCGTTGGCACTGCTGGGCGGGGCGATACTACAGGCGTCACCGGTGTCACGCTATTTCTACTATAACAACCACATCAATCTGGGGGATTGGTTCTGGCTGCCGGTTAGCATCTTGTTGTGGCAGCAGATTATTCGTGGGGCGGAACAGGGTAAGTGGACTAAGGCGCTGGTGTGGGGCGGGGTTCTGGGCATGGCGCTATGGGGAATCGGGCATACGGATTTACAGTTCCCAATTTTTGTGGCGTTCTGGCTGGTGCCGTATGCGCTTTGGACACTGTGGAAACTCGTTCGAACGGCAACTGTTAAGCGACAATACACGCCGCTGATCTTGGTGGTTGTGGCGAGCGGCTTGGCATTGGTGATCGGCGCGGGGCTGCTATGGTTTGCAGGGCCGCTGCCTTATATGCGGAGTTTTAAAGGGGAGTTGGCTCCCGGCCCGGTTGAGGATCGTCCGGGGATTCCGTTCCCACGCGGGTATCTATCGCTCGATCCGGTGTGGTGGTGGTGGAATACACCGACGCTGGGTGGCAGTGTGACCATTTTGCTGATTGTGTCGTTGGTGGCAAGTGTGATCATGTGGCGACGGGCTAATGCAACCTCACCAGAGGTGGGTAATAGCAAATCAGTTGGGCACTGGTTTTGGCTGCTGGTGTTAATTCCACCGCTGCTGCTGTCGATGGGGCCGAATATTACGGTGTTTGGCGTGTCGATCCCAATGCCGTTCCGGATACTCCATGCGATCACTGCGGGGAATTTCCGGATGCCGTGGCGGTTGGCACCGATCTTCGTGGCAGCATCGGCGGTGTTCATCGCCAAGACATGGACATCCATTCTTTATTCGAAGCGGTTAAGAAGTGCCGATGTACCAAACTCTGTGAAACAGGGTAAGGCGCTCAAGACATTTGCGCTGGTGGTTGTGATATTGCTAGCCGTACTGGACATTCGGCTGTACCAGACGGCTCCACTTGAACCGGTGCTGCAACCTTACCAATTCTACAGCGACATCGGGAAAGAGAAGGGCAAGCACTATGATGATGAGGTGGTGCTTGAAGTTCCGACAGGGGCAGGCACGGGCGAAATCCTGATTGGGGATACGAGGCCAATCCAATACCAGTTTTACGGGATGGTTCATCAAAAGCGGATGTTGAACGGCTTTATTTCACGCACGCCAGTCGAAAACTTCTGGCCAATCCGGTATGACGATCCACTGCTGGCATGGTTAGGGCAGAGGCGCTTTGTGGAAGCAGTAACTGATGAGGCGGAATTGCGCCAGATCATCAAAGACTGGCCGATAGGTTACATCGTGGTGCATCAGGATGATGTGGGACGCAATGGGCCGACGCCACAGGAAATCATCGGCTATTTGAACAGCTTGCCTGAGCTGGTGTGTCCGGTTTGGGTGGAACGGGACGCGGTTGTCTATCGAACCTATTGGCATCCTGATGGGTGTCCAGCACGAACCCCGCCACAGACTGATACAGGCGCCTATAGAATTGACATTGGCAGCAGTGGAGACGAGAAGTTTATCGGCTGGGGATGGCATTGGCCAGAATTGGTGGGGGCGGATACCACGTGGCGCTGGACAGGGGAGTATCCTCAAACCGAGCTGTATGTGGATTTGCCTGCCGGAGCCTATCAGGTTTCACTCGCGGCACAAGCCTTCTGGGAGCCGCGCAAAATTCGGTTGCTGGTTAATGATGTGCCATTGTCGCTGGTATCCACTGCGCCATCTGATAATCACGCCTTAGTTCAGCCCAATTCATTGCAAATATTCACATTTGCGCTTCCGGCTGAGGTCGTGGGGCAGGGCAAGCATCTGACTCTGACACTGGATTATGATGCGGTGATTGTGCCGAAAGAGGTCGGCCAGAGCGAAGACCCTCGCAAGCTGGCGATCGCAGTCGATTGGGTGGAATTTAAGAAACAATAATTTATATCGCTAGCCTTGCGTATGGCTAGTGAGCTTACGGATGGCTTGTCATCATGACTTTAGCCTAGCTTTGTATTTCAACGGATAGGATAAAAACCGAATTCCCATATAAGAAAAAGCACGTTATCCTGTATGCTGAGATTAATACATAATATTTGTAATATTGTTTCGAATTGAAATGTGCAGCAAGGAGTTCTGGTCATGCCTTATAAAGTGGAATGGCTGGTTGAAAAACGTGTTGTACTGAGTATCTATCAAGGTGTAGTCACGATTGAGGATGCGCGCGGACAAGTTCGTGAAGCAAACGCTCTTCTGCGGCAGGGCATCCCTTTGACTCATTCGGTGATTGATATGACGGCTGTCGAAAAACTACCATCTCTGCAACTGGTTTCGGAATTCATGTCGACTGATCTGCATGATGTGCGGGATAAGTTGGGCTGGACAATTATCATCACCAACAATAAGTTTATGAAATTCGCGAGTTCGCTATTTGTGCCGATGTTTAATGTCCGGCAGCGATTCTTTGGCACGATGGATGAGACACTTACGTTTCTACAAGCCGAAGACAGCACGTTACCGCCTTTGAAAAAGTAGAGTTTGGCGTGGTGTGGTGACTTTTAGACGTATAGCCGATGGTTCATTACCATAGAAAGAGGAATAATGCCGTATCAAACAGGATGGTATGTTGAAAATCGAGTGATTTTGACCCGGTACACGGGCATTATTCGTGTTGAAGATATTCAAGGACAGATTGAAGAAACCCGCGTGATGATCGAGCAAGGCACACCGCTTATTCACTCGATCATTGACCTCAGTCAAATCGAAAAATGGCCCGCCCTCAATGTGGTCAACGAATTCAGATCCACTGACATTGAGCAGGTTCGAGAACGAATTGGTTGGTCTGTTATCGTTGCTAACAACATTGTGTTGAAGTTTGGCAGTGCTTTATTCGCGCCGATCTTCAATTTGCGGCAACGTATTTTTTCAACATTGGATGAAGCACTTGCTTTTTTGAGCGAAAATGACGCTTCGTTACCAAGCCTGAAAAATAAGAGCTAGCGTTCGTTTCCGTGTTTGAAATGGCCGGTGACTTTTGCTAGTGCTAGTTGGATTGTCGCCTCATCAGCACCATCCATTTTGGTAATGAGTTTGGCAGCGGCTTGGCCTTTTACCGTCATGATGAGGCGGTTGTCCCAATAGATTAAGACACGTTCATCTTTCGTGATTTGAAAGTCAAACGGCTGGGCCTCTAATTTTCCACGTTTATCGACTTCAGACATAGCGTTATTCGTTACCTACCTGTCGGGCTTCCCATTCGGGACGGATCATGCTGAATACATAGGCGCTGGAAAGGGTGTCATCTTTTTCGCGCATATCATGCCGAATTGTGCCTTCGAACATATAACCGGCTCGACGGATCGCAGCGGATTTCCATGCGTATTGCGCCTAGAGCACTAAAGGCGAAGTTGGTGATGCCTTCAACTGACTCGCTGGCATAGCCTTTGCCAACCAAACTGGTCCGTACCCAATAACCGATTTCAAAGGCGGGCACCGACCAATCAATGTGGTGTAGGCTGGTGACCCCCACGAAAAGATGATCACTTTTCTGAAAGACGTTCATTCTAAAGACTTCGCGGCGGAGATATTGAACTATGGAAAGCCGGTTCATTTCTTCACTTTGTTCGGACGTGGGAAGAGGGTCTGCCCATGTGAGCCATGACTTCAGTTCAGTATGGGACTCTTTAATGGCATCATTGATCATAGGGCCATCCCCGACCTTTGGCGCACATAGGATCAGGCGTTCGGTTTCAAATTGATCAGGAAAATCGAGCAAAATTGGTTTTTCAACGCCTGTCATCTGGCAGCGTCCTTGGCGGTACTTTGCTTGGCTTCCCATTCAGAGCGGATCATGCCAAAGACAAGGGTATCGCGCAGCGTTCCATCGGTTGCCCATGCATCATGGCGGAAGGTGGCTTCATGCATATAGCCTGCGCGGCGGGCGACGCTGGCACTGCGTTGATTGCGGGTGTCACAACGGATTTCAATCCGTTCGGCACCAATGGTACCGAAGGCGAAGTTAGTAATTCCGGTTACCGCTTCGCTGATAAAGCCTTGCCCTTCAAGACTCTTGCGCACCCAATAGCCGATTTCAAAAGCTGGTACCGACCATTCAATGCGATGCAACCCGCTTCCACCGACATAGAGACCATCACTTTTACGGAAGAGCAGCATCCAGAGGTCTTCACGGAGGAGCCAGCGTACAAGTCCACGCCGGACAATTTCTTCGGTTTCCTCGGGTGTTTGAAGGTTTTGCGCCCACGGCATCCAAGGTTTGAGATGGTCATGCGACTCGTGAATGGCCTCGTTAATGGCTTTGCCATCGCCTGCTTTCGGAGCACGGATGATGAGGCGTTCGGTTTCAAAGGAATCAGGGATATCCAAGAGGATGGGTTTCTCGATGCCGGGCATTTTTATTTGCGCTCCAATTCTGGTGATTGCTTTCGTGCCATATATTCCGCACGTAACAGACTATAAACTAATGTATCCTTTAATATCGTTTTGTCTGTGCTTGGATAGTCGTTTCGCAAGCGGCCTTCCAAGGTGTAACCAGCACGTTCGGCGACGGCAATGCTGCGGTCATTACGACTGTCGCAGCGGAGTTCAATACGTTCCGCACCCAACGTGTCAAAGGCGAAGGCCGTGACTGCTATGACGGCTTCGCGGACATATCCCTGACCTTCGAGGCTGGCGCGTACCCAGTAGCCAATTTCAAAGCGCATGACTGTCCAGTCGATGCGGTGCAGGCCACAGTGACCTATGAATAAGCCATCGGATTTGCTGATGAGTGTAAGGCGGAGGTCTTCACGCAAAAGCCATCGAGCGACCCACTGGCGAACCAGTTCTTCGGTTTCATCGACAGTCAGGATATTCTGAGTCCAATGCATGGGCAGCCAGCGCTTGAGGTTATGAATGGATTCAATAAGTGCAGCATTCATGGCTTGTCCATCACCGATACGCGGCGCGCGGATTAAGAGACGCTCGGTTTCAAACGAGTCGGGGAAATCGAGGAGAATTGGTTTCTCTACGCCAGACATGTGTTTCTCCATAAGAAAGTGACCGCTTAGAGCGGCCACTTGGAAGTACAGTTATTATAAGCAGAATTGCCTTTGGGTCTATAGTGACCCATAAAGAACTTGATTAGTGTGCGATGCCGATGAGCGGGTCGTTGTTGTTGACCGACATAGCTGCGCATACCAAAAGCACCAATCCTGTCGCGGGGGCCGTATATTCGGCAAGTGTTTCGCCGAAGTAATCTTTGACGATGCCGACAACCTGACCTTCTTTGACCGTATCCCCAATTTTGACCTGCGGATACCAGCAGCCAGTATGGGAAGCGCGTACCCAAGGCCAGTTCATAAATTCGGTTAGTTGGATGGGCTTGACCTGACCGGGGAGAATGCCCATACATTGGGCGACATTTCGGCAGCCTTGAAGCAGTATTTGGGTGTTGTCTTCATCGAAGATGCCAAGCTGTCCAGCCTCGACCAAGATACCGGGAATGCCCAAGGCCGTCGCCGAACTGATGGTGGTTCCGGGGAGACTGCTGGGATGCAGCAGGTACTCTATGCCAAAGGCTTCGACTAACGCTCGATTGCGGCTGTTGAGGGATTCATCATCACTGATGATATAGCCAGCGAATCGGATTAATGCTTCGGGAATATCACCGCCGTGCATGTCGATCCATGTTTGAATGTGCGGAACTACATCACTCATGATGGTGTGGGCCATGCGCTCGGCAATGGTACCCGTGGCCTTGCCGGGGAAGACCCGATTGAGATTCTTGCCGTCTTCAGGGACGAGGAAAGCTTGACGTGTTTGGAAGGCGTTTACACTGACCGGTGACATAACGATGATCGCGCCGCTGACCTGCGCCGGGTCGAGTTCTTTGCCAAAACGGATAGCGGCTTCAATGCTGGGGTATTCACCGCCATGAACACCGGCAGTGACCAGAAGAGTAGGGCCGTCTTTGGCGCCATTGACGATGACGATGGGAATACGGACGCTGGTGCCTGCGACATTTAAGAATCCTTGGGCTTTGGTTCCAACCGCTGCGGTAATGCTTTGAATCTGAATTGCTGTCTTCATGATTATTTATCCTTCGTTCGGTAAGTTCGGATAACTATGCCGTTGATTGGGTTAGAAAGCGAACACAAAAAAGGCTGTGGACTTAATGTCACAGCCTGTTTGTTGCAATAACGATTGAGCAGAGGATGGTAGGTCTATGAAGGACAGGTCACAGACCTGTCCCTACGGGAAAACAGCTTTCAGTACATTAAACAAGCGAACTTCCAGCGCTATCGAGTGATGCTACACGGACGATCAGTTGTTTAGGCCCTCGATGAAGCGCTTGAGTGTAGCAATGGCGTTGTCGTATTCATCCAACGGGAGATGCTCTTTGGGTGTGTGATCAAGGTTGCTGTCGCCGGGGCCATAGGCGACGATAGGGCATGTCCAACGGGCGGCCACCGTGTTCATATCGCTGGTTCCGGATTTCAGTACGAAGCCGGGCTGTCCACCTTGAGCACGAATTGCGCCCATCAAGCCACGTACGAGCGGGTTACTGCGGTCGGACTGGTAGGCGATTTCCTGCCCGTAGATGCGTAACTGTCCATCGGGTTGGGCGATGGCTTTCAGCGCTTGCTCGACATCAACGGGGGTGATGCGTGGGGGCAGACGGAAGGAGACATGCATATTCAATGTTTCATTGAAATAGTCTGAACTGGTGTTAATCGAGCGTAGGCCGGGGAGCAATTGATCAAAGGCGCGTTCGACACCTGCGTTTTCACGGTCTGCCCAATCGAGGACGCGCTGCCAGAATTCTGCGCCTAATGCGCCGACAGTTGGCTCCGGACGGGCGGTATGGGCGACCTCGCGGCGTAGGGTGTATTCGACGAGGACACGACCTTTATAGCCGAGGGTGATGCGGCTGCTGCTGCTGGGTTCACCAATGATGCAATAGTCAGGGGTAAAGTGTTCACTAACGTAGTTTGAGCCTTTGCCGCTGGCAACCTCTTCCTCAACACAGCCAGCGACGATAACACGCCAACCCTCAGGGATAGCGGCCTGCGTTGCGGCTTCAGCAAAGGCACAGAGCGAGCCTTTGGCATCGACACTGCCGCGCCCATAGAGGGCATAGCCCGCGCTGAGTTCGGAAAATGGTTTCGAGGTGGCTTCTGAGGTCGCTGTATCGATCTCGTCGTCGGGGTTAATTTTTTCGACGCGAACCGGAATTTCCCCGGGGAAAGTATCGATGTGGCCTAGCAAGATGAGGGTGCGGGGTGCATTGGTCGAACCACGTATACCAAAAGCATTACCGGCTTCGTCAGCATATGCTTCAAAGCCTCGCTCACTCATCCATCTGACGAGGTATTGAACGGCAGGGGCTTCGAGAGTCGAAGGGCTGTAGCGTTTCACTAATTCAAGCAGCAGATCGGAGTGAGGCATAGTTCTCTTCACATTTGGATTTAGATAATGATCTGTAGTTTATAAAAAGATGGCTGATTCTGCTACCGTATAATCTCGGTGCTGAACGAAAGGCACTGGTGAAAAGGTAAAGTCTGTGGCTGATGATGAGCAATATCGCAACAAGTTGTAATCACCCTGATTAGTCGACAAGCCTTTCAGTGTCAGCTAAACTCGACACATTATTTATCATGCAGGGTCCCCGTTATAGCTAAATCTATGTTCACCAATCGTACAGAACTCCTTCACCGCAATTTGGCGCAGTTTAACTACGGCGTGGCCGTCACAGATGTGGATGGTGACGGCGCTTTTGAATGGCTGATCGCAGGCTATGGATTTCCCAATACCGTTTACAAATGGATGGGCCACTTTTATGAAAATGTTACCCATCCCACATTAGCCGACGCAGGACGGCAGGCAATCGGGGTCGCGGCTGCGGATTTGGATGGTGACGGTAACGAGGAAATTTATATTCTCAATACTGATACCTTCCAAGGCAAGAAAATGTTTGCTGACCGTCTGTTTGATTACAGTGATGGGGAATGGACGGACTTATTTGGAATGCCTGCTCACCGGAGCGTGATGAATTTGACATCAGGGCGTTCGGTGATCGCAGTTGACCGCGATGGTGACGGAATCTACGGGTTCTTTGTCGCGAATTACGGTGGACCGATGCGGTTATACGAACTGGACGAAGATGGGCGCTTACAGGATGTTGCGCCGCGCGTGGGGCTGGCCTTGACAACAGGTGGACGCAGCGCGATATCACTGCCGCTCGTCACCAGCCGGATGGATATTTTTGTCGGTAATGAGGATGGCCCTAACTTTCTGTTCGTCAATACGGGTGAGGGGGTATTTGAGGAAGTGGCTGAACTGGCGACGCTGACTGACCCGACGCACCATGCGCGGGGCGTGGCTGTGCTGGATGCGAACGACGACGGATTGTTTGATGTGGTGTGCGGGAATTGGGAGGGGAAGCACCGGCTGTTCTTACAGAACTTCGGGGGGACTTTTGAGGACGCTGCGCCTCCCCAGATGGCGCTACCAAGCCGTGTGCGAACGGTGATCGCAGCGGATTTTGATAACGACGGCTATGAAGAAATTTTCTTCAACAATATCGGGCAATCTAACCGCTTGTTTGCAAGGCGGCAAGGGGTGTGGACATTGGTCGATATTGGTGACGCGCTGGAGCCGGGTGGGCTAGGTACGGGGGCAGCAGTTGCCGACATGGACGGCGACGGTCGATTGGAACTGCTGATTTCACACGGCGAAAGTGTGATGCAGCCTCTGACGTTATACCATACCCCACAGAATGGAAATCACTGGCTGCGTATTCTTCCGCTGACCGTGAACGGCGCACCCGCACGGGGCGCGTTAGTCACGCTGCAAGCAGGTGGGCGGACGCAACGGCGGGTGATTGACAGCGGCAGCGGCTACCTGTGCCAGATGGAGCCGGTGGCGCATTTTGGTCTGGGGCGCACAACACAGATTGATCGAGTTGACGTACGCTGGCCGGATGGGGCGACTTTCACACTGAATAAACCGGGTGCTGACCAACTGATTAAGGTGCAGCACCCGTATGGGTTCTAATTAAACGAGGCTTTCTCAATACAATATAAGAGAACACCCTCGTGAGATTTTTGACGTTGGTCAATATAACCGAGTATCTATTCCGGTTTCTGACCAATGGTGATGAGGTGGGAACTCGCCCCAAGTAGGGTGGGTTCGGCCTCTGTCATGCGCAGCAAGTCAAGCACCTGTGTACGCAAATCCGCATCTATCAATTTGCGTTCCAAGTCGGTGTCCATTGAGGCTAGTCCCTCGACGGCGAGCGATGCTGTACAGGTAAAACCAGCATCTTCAATTTCGACAGGCACATCTTCCGGTTTATGGAAGTAGGCCGTTGTAAAATAGCCCTGAATTCGCTGCGGGTTGCGGTGCTGACCATCGACAAGGGCTTGACGAACCAGCGGGATAAAGTCTGTATCCACAACGAATTTTTTCGCTAAGCCATCCATGAAGCTGGCGAAACGTGAGATGGTTGCGACAAAAACTTGCCCGCCGGGTTTGAGAACGCGGTACGCTTCTTTAAGCGCCTGAACGCGGTCAGTTCGTTCGGTGAGATGGTAGAGTGGGCCGAGCAGAAGCACAGTGTCAGCCATGTTGTCTTCGAATTCAAGAGAGCGGGCGTCACCTTCGCGGAGGCTTGCCAGCGGAAACTCAGGTTGAAGAGCAGAGGCTTGCTGCGCCTGTTGAATATGGATCGGCATAAGATCGACCAGATGAACTTGATAGCCCAGCTGCGCCAACCACAGGGCGTAAATCCCAGCCGCACCACCGATGTCCAGAATAACGCCTGTAGGCGGCAAGAAGCGGCCCAGAATATCTTGTGTGCGAATTTGCTCCAGAGAACCTCTGCCATTGGCTAGACGCGCTTGTTCCCGACCTTGATTGTAATAGGATGCGATTTCAGTCATATGGTCACCCTGAAGTTGTTGGACAGTTAACACCCTAGTATATACGGGGTTTTAGTGTTTATAAAGGGTCATTAGAGTTCTTAAGATGATTGGATACATAATTTTCGCGCTGATAGGTTAAGTTAAAACCTGTGCGAAGCATGTTGTGATAGGACGGGTTGGGATGCGCGGACGTGTCTTCATCCGTTTCAGCAATAACCCAGTCACAGCCTGCTTCAGCACTGGCGGCAATACAGCGAGCGATGATGGCAGCTTGGGCGCCCCGTTTGCGATGGGATGACAAGGTGCCTGTCATTCCAATCCAGCCAATGCGGTTTCTGATGAATAGAGCGCCCGCAGCAACGGCTGTTTGGCCGTCAAAGGCGATGAAGTGCTGCCAACCTTCACGACCGACTAGATTCGTTAACCATGGGATGAGAAGTGGCGGCATTCCGAAGGAGTCGACGGTGACACGGGCGCAATCGAGTGCATGTTCCTGACCCACATGTTCAATGCGTAAATCGGTGGCGGCGGTGACGGCAATGTCCGGCTTGCGGTAAATCTTGGCCCAATTTCCGCGATGGGCGAAATGATGAGCGCGTAACCAATCCGGCAATTGAGGCGGATTGACGACCGAGCCTAACTGAATGCCGTAAGTGGGTATTCGGGCGCTGCTGTAGAGATGGGTAATGTCAGTGACGGTGGATTCAGTGGCCGGTTGAGCGAGGCCAAGACCGATCACACGGTTGAACAGCATAATGGGCAGATGGGTCGCCATTAGGGCAACCGCTTCACCTATATGTTCGACATGCAATCCGAGTTCGGAGGGCGCAGCGGCAAACATATTCACATAGGCTTCTGCTTCTCCGAATTCCATCACACGAGCAAGGTCGATAGGGGAAAGTGTTGTCATGCTTTGACTTGATCCTTCTGACCCATTCCTGTTGTCTGAGGGGTGGTCACTGCGTGTTTGATTGAGCCATAGGCTTGGCGAAGCAGGGCTTCGCAGCGGAGCCAATCAGCAGCGGGATCAGGCGAGGTGTGGGCTGTGATGGTATCGAGCACGTTGTTGGCTTCGACGCGTTTTTCACCAGATTCTCTGGCTTGGTCGAGGGTGAGGCCGAAGATGGCGGCGTGGAGGGCGATCATGGTTTGGATGAAGTCGGTTTTGTCCGGTAGGCCGGAGAGGCGGCGGTGGTCGTCCCAATAACGGAATTCGAGCGTGGCAACTTTGGCCGGATCAAAGTGGAGACCGGAGTAACGGCGGGCGAGTTTGTAGAAGCTGGCGAGGTCGGCGCGGATGGCGTTCTCATCTTTGTGTTCTTTGGGTGCCCATGCTGCCGAGGCTCGAACGGTATAGAAGGCCGCGAGCAGGGAGATCGGGAAAGGGATGCGGAACTGTTCCTGTATGAGCGAGATGACCAAGCGCAGGAGCTTGAGCCATGCGTGGTCATAGTAGGCTTTCCAGCTTTCGACCTCGATGTGCGCGACGCGATCCGGATTGAATTCAAAGGTTTGTGACGCCATTTTTACCCCCTATTATCAACTTGATCTGTTGAGTTGTACGTCAGGAACGTGGTGATTGGATTTCGGAAATTGAACCGCAGAGACGCAGAGATATAAAGAAAATCGGTTTGGCTCTTGGCTGTTAGCGAGTGGCAATTGGCTTTTGGCTTCAGACCAGAAAGCGGTTTTGTGTCGGCGATGTTGGCGGCGACGCCAAATTGAGTTCTTATGGCGGCATTGGCGGCGGCATTGGCATTGGCAGCATAAACGGTTCATATGCGAAATATGCGGCGAAAGCAGCAAAAGCAGCACATCCGGCACTCCAAATGTTGCAAATATTGCAATTGTTGCAGTTGAGAAGCAGCCACTCTTGTCACATTTACAACGATTGGTGCTTGTTAAGGTGCGCGGGCGAAATCCTCACCCCCGACCCCTCTCCATTTCATGGCAGAGGGGTGTTCAAATCTATGATTTGATTCGGAAAATTCTTCAGAATCCGAATGTTTCCTCATGAAGATTTGGTGGCGGTGATACGGAAGTTCTGAGTGCTGAGTCAAAGCAATATGGCAACCGTTGGGCGTTGTTAAGGTGCGCGGGATGAGAGGTGAGGATTTGCCAGCGGCAAATCCCTACGAGCGATCCCTATGGATATGTTATTCGATATGGGGATGATTGGGGTTACATTTTGGAAGAACATTTTGTCACTCTTTTCGAGGGTTGGCGCTAACCGTTTTGAGGGAGAAAAATTGTTAAGCAGGTTGGAAGATGGTTGGAATTTGGTAGAGCTGGTTTGGAAAAGTAAACGTTAGATATAACAAAGGCAATTGAACCGCCATCCCACAGTGAGGCTTTGCACAGACGCCAAGAGTTTAAAGAGAATGTATAGCGCAGTTAGAACGTTAATCGTATGAAGAGGTTATAGGATCACATTGTGTGGAAGGGCGCAAGCCTTGCGCCCTACAGTGATGTGTGTTTGTGAGATTGGAGAAGGGTGCACAGCCGTGCACCCCTACAGGAGCGGATGATCAGGCGACGAAGTGTTTGAACTGGGGGAGGTACTGCTTGTTCTGTTCAAACATCTGGTTGACCATACGATGGATTTCATCGAGCGAGCAAACGGCGGAGGTCAGTGGGTCATAGGCGATGGCTTGAAAGACCAGGCGCGGGTTGCCTGTGAGCGAGGCTTCGACAGCCATTTCTTCGATGCTGGCGGTGAGATAGTCGAGGGCGGCGATCTGCGGCGGAAGTGCGCCGACATGTACCGGACTGAAACCTTTCTTGCTGGCCCACACGGGGACTTCGACGCAAGCGTTCTGGGGCAAGTTGGTGATGAGGTTGGTGTTGGTGACGTTGCCGTAGAATTCGAAAGGTTCGCCGCCGAGCAGGGCGTTAATGATGTAGGAGGCGAATTCGTGTCCTCGTTCGAGCGGGAAGGAATCGGCGTCAGCTAACCACTGTTCATTTTCTTGTTTCCAATTGGCTTTGCGTTTGTCATATTCCTTGACGATATAAGCATATTCACCGGGATTCCAGCCGGTGCCATGCGTGCAGTATTTTTCGATGAGGTCAGGGCGCTTGCGGAACCATGCGTTGTATTCCGAGTTGTGGCCGCTGGATTCGGTGACGTAGTAATCGAGGTTGAGGAACATCTCGTTGCGGACAATTTCCTCGTTGTAGATTTCGGGATTTTCGGTGATGGCCTTGCGGATGAGCGGGTAGGCATCCTGTCCGTTCCATTTGAAGTTGAGATACCACGCCATGTGGTTGATGCCAGCGCAGGTGTAGGTGACTTCGTCGAAGGGCGCACCGATCCAACGGGCAAGCATTTCGGCGGTTCCCTGAACGCTGTGACAGAGGCCGACCATCGGGATTTTGCTTTCATGGGTGATGGTGCGGCAGAGCATCGCCATGGGGTTGGTGTAGTTGAGCAGGTAGGCATTGGGGGCATAGCGCTCGATGTCGCGGACGATGTCCAACATGATGGGGATGGTGCGCAGATAGCGGAAGATGCCGGACGGGCCGCGAGTATCGCCGATGTTGGTGTCGACGCCGTACTGCTTGGGGATTTCGAGGTCATGACGGAAAACATCGACGTTGTGGGCATTGATGGTGATGATGACGATGTCGGCACCGGTGAGGGCAGCTGCACGGTCGGTGGTGGTTTCGACTGTGGCGGGATAGTTGCCGCGCTTGACGATGCTATCGACGGCTTTGCGGGCGATGTCGAGCTGATCGGCGTTGACATCCATTAATGTGAGGGTGGCGTCAGCGAGGGCAGGGAAGGTCAAAATGTCACGGGTGAGGTTGCGGGTGAAGACGCGGCTGCCCGCACCGATGAAAGCAATTTTGGTCAAAATATTTTCTCCTATGCAGTCTACAAAAAATCGGGATGCATTCGAATGCGGAGTGTGCATCAGTGGAGCGGGAACGTCAATAAGACCAAGAGTGGAAAGCAAAAGGCAATTGAACCGCCAAGACGCAAAGAACGCCAAGGCATTTTTAACAGAGAGGCACAATGACTCAAAATCACAGAGAGCCGAGCCGACCCTAACCCTCCCTGTTACTACGGGGAGGGAACTTATAGATGTGCAATTGTCATGGAAAATGAAATAAATCGACTGGAAAATGGTATGCTAGGGAACACGATGTTTAGAAGATAGGTAAGTAATGACCGAACGTACCAAAAAACGACGTAAGAAGACACCGACGATTGCTGTGATTATTGCGCTGATTATCGCGATTGTGACGGCCATCCAGCAGAGTCAACAGCAGGGAACGCCGATGATTTCAACGGCTACCGGAGTGGTTACGCTACCGCCACGTGTGACTTCGACTGCCGCGCTAACTAACACTGTATCGGATACCCCGGTGCAGATCGTGACTGAGACGACTGTGCCGAATACGCTGGGTCCGACGGCAACGGATATTCCGCTGCAAACGCGCAAACCTATGTCGACGGTTGACCCTGACTTACAAATCACGCCAATGAGCGGCACGCTATATGAGGTGGTGCGGTCGGTGGATGTTCTGGGATGCCCTGATACACGCTGCAAAGTGATTGACACTTATAAGAAGGGCGTCATCATCGTGGTGACAGGCACGGTAATGGGGACGATGTATAAGAACAAAACGACGCGGGTGTGGTATCAAGTGCTCTCTCATGATGGGCGGAATGTATATGTACACGGGGCGTTTGCTGCGCCGCATGAAATTTGGTTCACGTTACAGTAACGTATTCGCATAGTCGTTAACGCAATTCTTAGATCAGCGTAATGGAATAGCAAGAAATTAGCCGTATTGTTAGTGAAACGAAAAGGAGAATCCCGATATGACTGAGAAAACAGAAAAGATCATCAAGACGGAAACTGAGTGGCGGCAGGTATTGACTCCTATGCAATATGCAGTGACCCGGCAGCAGGCTACCGAGCGTCCTTTCACAGGAGAGTACGTCCACAATCATGAGACAGGGACTTACAACTGTGTGGCGTGTGGACAGGCCTTGTTTTCATCGGATACGAAATTTGAATCGGGTTCGGGATGGCCGAGCTTCTGGGATGTGATCCAGCAGGGGCATGTGGAACTGCGTGAGGACATCAGTCATGGGATGCGGCGCGTCGAGGTGGTGTGCAGCCGATGCGGGTCACATCTGGGGCATCTGTTTGATGATGGGCCACAGGAGACGACAGGGCAGCGGTACTGCATCAACTCGGCGGCGCTGAAGTTCGAGAAGAAATAGGCGCGGAAAGCGCAGTCGACCCCCACCTTAATCCTCCCCCGCAAGCGATTACCACACGACAGTTTTGTAGTTGCACGCTCAAATCCTCACCCCCTGACCCCCTCTCTCTTTTTATGGCAGAGGGGAATCCAGAGGGAAAAGACAGCGGATTTCAAAAAGTGTCGTCTCCTGAACCCGCAAGCGAGGGAGGAAATATGGAGCGGCATCGCAGATATGACAGAATCAAAAAGTCGCTCTAGGGGGAATGAGCGACTTTTTGCGTCATGTGCAGCTTAGAGGGAATAGGCTGCTTAACGCTCGACATCAACTTGAGTGACTTGGCGCACGCGGTTGGTATCCGCGAACACCAGTCGGAAAAGGGTGATAATGAGCCATCCCACAATCATGTAAACAAAGATGGCTATGATGGAACCCATATCAAAGCCGGGTATGTTGACAATGTTGCGGAAGGGCGAGACCAAGGGATCGGTCACTTGATAGATGAAGTTGACAAATCCGGTGGCGGCGTTGGCATTGATGAGTACAAAGGCAAAGCGGATCGCCAATAAAATTACGATGACTGAGACGATCAGCCACAGGAATTGGGTAAAGCGTGCTACAAAGACACTCCGCCCCGATGGTGCTGTTTCCGTCACGCGCTGTCTGCGCTCGATGCCATTTCCATGAATAACTGCTACTCGTTCGCGTTTTTCCTGTGCCATGATGAACCTTTCAAGAAGAACTTGTTGGTTAGACTTAATGACTGAAGTATATGGTGGATCAGCATGGACGAACTGAGCCTAGTGGGGATAATGTTTCTAGGCCAGATGGGGGGTTCTGATTTAGGATTGGAACGAGAAGCGCTCTTTAGCGTAGGCGGCGTCCGCTGCCAAGCACCATCCTGCGGCGCTGCAGGTAGCCCATTACAGCGGTGATACCTAATCCGGCTAGGCCGATGAGGCGCAGAATACCGCCGATTGTGGTCAGGGTGTTGGGCGGTTTTCCTGAGGTGAAATTAAGCGAATTGATCATGGCGGGATCAATGCCTGCGCCTTGAAGAAGGTCGGTCATAGCGCTGTTGGCAGGGCGGAAGAAGACAAGGCGCTCCCCATTCTTGAGGAAGATGATCATTTGAATGCCATTGCGCTGGTTGATCTCGGTGACATTGCCAGCGTTAATTTCTTTGGCGATAGCAGTGATGTCGTTGACACGGTTTGCACCAACAGTATCATCGCCAACGGTGGTCAATATAAAGCTGATGATGAACAGCACTAGAAAAATACCCATGAAGATGAAGACGATGCGAGCGGATGTATCGAGATTACGACTCACGGAGATACCCCTTTGCAACACTCTCGGCCAAGATTTGCTGAACGTATTCCCCTAACGCTGGCGAAACATTGCTAATCGGCTCCATACGCTTTTGGACTCTGGGCAAGGTGACACCGGGTTTTTTCCATGAGCCGCCGCCGGTGATGTAGTTGCCAAGCAGGGGTTCGAGACGATCCAGCGCATTGGCAAAGCGAGCTTCGGGCGTGGCGATGGCTTCGAACTCATGCCACAGGGCGAGTAACTCATCTCGCTGGGCATCAGGCAGCAGGCCGAAGATGCGGGACGCTGCAAGCTCCTCACGTTCGGCTTTGTCGGTGTAACCCTGAGTGTCATAGGCGAAAGTGTCGCCCGCATCGATTTCAACAATGTCATGCACCAGCAGCATTTTGACCACGCGCGTTAAGTCGGTTCCAGCTTCGGCGTATTCGCTCAAGGTCAAGGCCATCATCGCGAGATGCCACGAGTGTTCAGCGCTGTTTTCGCGGCGAGAGGCATCCATTAATGTGGTTTGGCGGAGCACGGTTTTGAGCTTGTCGATTTCAATGACGAATTGAATTTGCTGCGCGAGGCGGGCGTCTGGCATGTGATCTCCTGAAGGGACGATTATTTCGATTTGGTAGTCTGGAAGTGATGCCGCTTATTATGACACAAGTTTCTCTTGCTATGTAACAATTCGTGGACAATGGGGTCTTCATCTGTGTAGAGCTTTGGAGGAACGGTGTGCATCACACCCTGCTGACACCATCAGATGAGGTGCGCATCATGCAGTTGGCGAAGCGTGACCGACTGCTGTTTGCGCCGATATATGAGCAGTACTTTGACCGCGTTTACGCTTACTGTTTGCGGCGAACGGACGGCCCACAGGAAGCGGAAGACTTGTGCAGTCTGGTGTTTTCTCGCGCACTGGCGGGACTGGACTCGTATCGTGGCGGGTTGGTGGCGGCGTGGTTGTTCCAGATTGCCCACAACACGGTCATCAAGCACTACCGGGCGAGGCGGTGGGTGACGGCTTTAGACGACGCGGAAGATGTGGAGGATGAACCGGCATTTGAAGCGCTCGATGAGATGGAAACGTGGCAGACCCTTTCGCATCTGGTGGGGACGCTCCCAGATGACCAGCGCAAACTGCTGGCGCTGATGTTGGACTCGGCGTTGAGTTCACAAGAAGTGGGCGCGATTGTGGGCAAGAGCGCAGGCGCAGTGCGAGTGCAGTTCCACCGGCTGCTGAAGTATCTGCGCGAAGAGTACGTGAAGATCAGCGGGGAGCAAACGGCATGAGCGACCAATCCGAACTGCTGGAACGCTACGTGAATATGTTGCGGGAAAACCCCGACGCTGAGCCGCCCGATGCACTTGATCCGTCTCTAGCTCTATTCGCACGGCAGATGATGCAAACTCCTCCGGCTCATGATGCTCTACGGGCGCGTGTATGGCAGCGGGCGATTGAAGCGCAAGCGCAGCGCAACGGAAGCGCGCCAAACCATGATTATTTTGATCAGGAGATTTACCCTATGACCCCTATTTCGATACCGAAGCGGCGGAATGCAACTGTCGGTTGGCCGCTGCTGACTGTAGTGGCAGCCATTTGTATCATTGCTGTGTGGTTCTTTGTTCAACCGCCGAAAACACCTGTGTTGAGTCCAGCGAATTTGCAAACGCTTCAAGCGACTGAGACGGCTACGGCTTTGGCGACGTTTACGGAAACACCAACAGCGAGCATTACAGCCAGTGCGACGCTTACGATCACGCCAAGCGATACCGCGACATTGACTTCTACGCCTTTCGATCTGCAAGCGACGCCGACCGCGAACGTACCGGTTGCAACAACTGTTGAGATTACGCCTGCTCCATTTAACAGCGCAGATGGCATTATTGATAACCGGCTAACAGGCGAAAATTCGATCAATGATTATCATTTTGTAGCGGCAGGTGAAGGGGTGGTGGCCGTCAGCGTTTCTACCAATAACCTCGCGCTGCTTACTCTAGGCAGTTCGGTTGTTCACGCAGGTGATGCGGGCGGCGGTGGTGGGGGAGGGGGTGGTGGTGGCGGGTCGAGTAATCCGCTGACGGTTCAAAGTGTGAGTACACATATTTTGGTACTGCCTCAAGACAGCGTGAATATCATCGTAGGTACCAATACGAATGACCCAAGTTATACGCCGTTGAATGTCATTCCGTACACGCTCGATATTCGTTATGTTAGCGCGGTTGATCTGGGCAGCAAAGCATTCGAAGGTTATACAGACAGTACTCTTAATGAATTCAATCCGCTTGCGCTGTACAAGTTTGAAGCGGAAGCTGGTGATTTGATCACTATTCGGGCGACGGGGGTAGACGGTTTCGATACCGGCCTCGAAGTGTACGATGCGACAATGAATCCGGTTACGGATTTGAGCCAAACGATGTATGACGAGAACAGCGGCCCCGGTTATGATGCCGAGATTTATCGGCAAGCGATGCCTGCAACTGGTGTGTATTATGTGCTGGTTCGACCGGGGAGTGTGGGGTTTGGAGCGTACCGGCTGCAACTGACGCGTGAGAAGCTCCCATCGCTAAATGAGGGAACACAAAGCGCGACCTTCCATTCGCCTGACGTGCCGCGTTTCCGTTTCGTAGGGCATAAGGGCCAGACTGTGACCGTGAATGTGGTGCTACCCGCTGATGCGCTGGATTACACGGTGCAATCGGTTAGCGTCACGTTGGAACAAGACGGCAAGATGATCGATATTTTTAACCATGACTCGGCGCTGAAACTGACACAGTCCGGAATTGTGCTCTCCGCGCCCGTGACGCTGCAATCGGATAGTCCGGTGTTCGTCACTGTAAATGCGAGCAGTAAATTGGCACGTCCTAGCCAGCAGCAATTTCATCTGGAAGTGTCAGTAGCGCGGTAATCTATAAACGACAAGCATTTGTATTCTGATCTTGAGGAGATGGTTTAGGCCATCTCCTTGTTTATATTTTCTTAAAGATCCAGTTTTTTCAAAACGTTTCGCGGCATGGGACGTAATACTTGTAATGTGACACATAAGGAGGAACACGTTATGCGTATGCAGCGCCGCTTTTACCCTTTCTATCAACTTACTCTGCTTGTTTTATTCGCGAGTTTATCCGCCTGTGGATTGTTGAGCGGCAACCGGATGGATTGCAGTGCCGATATGCTGGCAATGCTCAAGATTCAAGTTCCTACGAGTGTAAAAGTCATGTCGGAAAACTGCTCGTCAGGAATAAATCCAACCTACCGTGCGACGTATACTATCGCTGCGACTGATCTTGAGGTTTTTAAACAAGCTACACAAGTCACCGATTGGCAGATGAGCGCGAGTAAGGCCATCGCTTTTAAGGACAAAGCCGCCGGTATGCAGTCTTTACTCTTTGGCCAATTTGGAGATGGTAACTACAGCGAAGAAGTGCTGATTGATACCAGTAATCCACAGCAGTATACCGTCTATTTTGAGCGAGTTTACGTCGATTAAGTTCTAGGAGATGTTACCCGCGCCCGGGGTATAGCTCGAACCAACGACGCTATTGGCAATGATGGTGTCACACTGAATGACGCCAGAGGTTTTGACTATGGGCGCATTGAGGGAAATTTGGCCGGCGGTTAGCGCAAGCTGAGCACCTTCAATCTTGACGGTTGAGGACGATTGGATACGGATACCAGAGGCATCCAAGGTAATGGTACTGCCGTTGGTATCCTGAATGATGATGCTATTCTCATCCAGCAAGATTTGCTGTCCGGCGCGATTTTTAAGGGTCAGTGATACGGCGTCCGGAACGGTATGGATTCCCATATCTTGCAACTGTTGGGATAGGTTGCCACCCCGAAAGAGACTGAGAAGGCTGCTTAAGAAACTGCTCATTAATACCTCGCTTTAAGCATTCGACTGCGGCTGGAATTTCTTTTGCAGCATGGGCAGCAATCCACCGGCATCCATGATGGCTTGGACGGAAGGCGATAAGCGCGGGAAACTGAACGATTTACCGGCAGCGATGATGGTGGCGCTGGCAAGGTCGATATTGATGCTGTCACCGGTCTTGACGACACTGTTCAATCCGGCGCAGACGATGGGCAGTACACCCTGATTGATGCAGTTGCGGAAGTAGAGACCGCTGAAGGAGGCGGCGATGATGATGCTGACGCCAGAATATTTGATGCTGGTGACGCCCTGTTCACGGCTGCTGCCCATGCCCCAATTGGAACCCGCGACGATGATATCACCGGGTTGTACGTTGGATGCAAAGGTCGAGTCGAGGTCTTCGAGGGCGTGGGCGGCGATGTCCTCCGGTGTTTTGAGGGTGTAGGTATATTTGCCGGGGAAAATGACATCGGTGTTGACGTTATCGCCGTAAACCCAGCAGCGGTGTGTTGTCATGGTTATGTTTTCTCTCAGTCTATCCGAACTACGATATCGGTATAGTGTAACACCTGCTGTACCGGGGCAAAAGCTCAAAGCCGATTCGTTTGTATATGGACTTGGCTTCGTACAACTGTTCACTGCGCGATGGGAAGGGAGAACCAGAAGGTACTGCCTTGGCCGGGGGCGCTTTCGACGCCGACTTGACCATTCATCTGGCCGATCATGCGATGGATGATGGACAGCCCTAAACCCAAGCCTTCTACGCGAACGGTGTGCAGGCGGGTGAACATCTCAAATAGGCGCAGTTGATCCTGCTGGCTGATGCCGACACCGTTATCCATAACCTCGTAGCGGATGCTGTCTGTCTGCCGAATGCTTCGAATGGTGATTGCGGGACTGGTATTGTTGTCGCCCATGTACTTGATGGCATTGCTGATCAAGTTGGCGAAGATTTCCTCTACCCACTGGTTGTGACCGAGCACCAGTGGTAAATCAACACCGACTGAAATGGCAATTTTGCGGGTATCAATGGTGTGGTGAAAGCGATGGATAGCGGCTTCGATACATGACTTAACCTCAACTCTGGTGACGGTTTCGCTGGCATTCCGTGATTTCGCCAGCCACAAGAGCTGCTCGATCATATCGGCCATTTTACGGGTCGAGGTTTTAATACCCTCCAAGTATTGGTCTGCTTTGGGTGGGAGTGTGCCTTTGGTGATGCGCTGAACGAACTCCGCACTGAGGCCGATGCTGGTCAGAGGCGATTTGAGGTCGTGGGCGATGGTGTGGTTGTAGGCCTCCAATTCGCGATTGCTGGCTTCCAGCTCATTGGTATAGACGTGCATCTCCTCATGAACGCGGTTGAGTTCTTGCACGTGATCGGCATTGCGGAGGGCGCTGGCAAGCTGCAGCGCGAGCATATAACCAATGCGCAGGTCATCCTGTTTATAGGCATTGGGGGCAGTGGTGGCAAAGTTGATGGTGCCCATGACGATGCCGGTGCTCAATAAAGGAACAATGATTTGCGAGGCATATTGTTCCATAAACATGCCCGGTTCACTTTTGAGAATCAGGCGGGACTGTCCGGTTTTAAGGACGGCCCCGATGTTCGGCGTGGAAACAAGTTCTTGGCTAGTCAGATCAACTGATTGACCAAAAAGGGTGATTACACGCCATGTGTTATCCGGTTGGTGCAAACAGGCACTGAAATGCTCGTAGTCCAATAACCATTTCGATTGGCGGGCAACGACCTGCAAGATTTCTTCTAAGTCAAAGGTGCGATTGATGGCGACGCTGATTTCGTTCAGTGCCGCAATTCGGCTGGATAGGGCTTGGGCTTCGGCTAACAGATGACGTGTGGTCGCTAACAGTTCTTCACGGTCAAGCTGGTCCAGTTTGCGTGCGCCCAAAGGCGCGGTACTCATAACGAATCGATCTCCAACTTAATGGCATCGGTGTACTGGTTGACTTCGGTGAAGAGGTTGGCGGTGGCGATGATTTCGTAGATTTCGCCCTGATCCAAGCCGAGCTTGGTCAATTCTTGATAGTGTTCGTCAGTAATGCTCTGGGGATCGGTCGCAGCTAAGAGGCCGAACTTGATGACGGCTTTTTCGCGGAGGGGCAGGGGGCAGGCATCAAAATCCGAAATGAGGGTTTGCAGGACTTCTTCGCTCATACCCAAGGCAGAGAGTCCATGGAGGTGGACTTGGAGGGCATATTGACTGTTATTGGCCTGCGAAATGGCGACACCGATCATTTCTTTGAGGGTACGGGGAATGCTGCCCATGAGCATGGTGGCGCGGAATTTCTTCCAGTTCGCCTCGAGCAAATTGGGATTGGTCGCCATTGATTTAAATAGATTGGGAACAATACCGAAACCGAGTTCAGCGGTGATTTCGTCAAAGACGGCTTTGGTTTTGGGGTTGGTTATGGTTGTGGGATCATAAAGGTTGACGTAAGACATTTGCACTCCAGTGATGTCGCCCTAATGGTTTGATAATTAATCGTAACATGGCTTATGACTTGGTGTTCTAAAAAATTCATGAAATTTAGCCGTAAAATGCGGCTTTTGGTTTTTGCTTAACACTCGGAAGCAAGTAGTTATGTGATACTTATAAAGAATGTGACATTCAGCCGTATTCAGTGGTGTTATACGCCACTATTATTTCAATTTTTCGGGATTTGTTACCTTAATGGATTGTGGTTAAAATCAGTTATATATTGGTTATAAGACGGTTTGTACGAATTAATCGTTTTGGGGAGTCGTGCATTAAAAATAGGTGGAATGCGGGCCGAGTTATTTTAGAGTAATAGACCGAGCAATCGGTTTAGATCGACAAATTCCTTTTTATTGCCCACATTTTCAATACCTTGGAATAACCAGTCAGCAGATCGGCTAACTGGTTGTTTGTTTGTACTGATGGAACGCGTTTTGGGGATAGGGCGCTATGCAAACGGTTTTCGCGCACCAAGACTCTTCGTAACCTGACACAATTTTATAGTGCTTCGTTATATCGGATGGTTGGTACGGGATGAATTCATTTAGAGTTTATAGTGTATCTGGCCGCAAGCTGCCGCGATTTATATTTATCGTCGCGTCGCTGATGGTGTTTTTGTCGGTGTTCTCGGTGGTAGAGGCGCAGCCCCCAGCGTTGATCTTAAGCAAGACAACGGACGGAAATGTGACGACTGCGGAAGTAGGGCAGGTGCTTCATTATCGCGTCCGGTTTGAGTGCAGCAGCTTGTCTACAGCCTGCGGTCAGTTGGAAATTACCGACGTGCTGCAACCCGGATTGACTTATTTGCCGTCGCCCGAATCATCTGTTCCAGCAGGATTCTCTATTAACTATAACGCTGGCACGCGAACAGTCACGATTACCAAAGACGACAATAACTTTTTGGATGGTACACAGTTTGACGCAGTGATCGCAGTTCAGGTTGATTACAATCTGCGACCTTTGCCAACTACGCTAAACAATACAGTCAATGGGCGTGTCGATCCGCCGGGGCCAGTGACATGGCTTAATGCGACACCTTCCAGTGCGCCGCCGATCACGGTGGATACGGCGACGCTCGATTGGGGCATGACCAAAACCCTTTATCGTCCCTCGATTGACCCCACGCTGGATACCGATGTCACCTATCAGATCGCGCTTTGCCCCAATACAACGATTGGCAACGTCGCGCTTCAAAATATTGTGATAACCGACACCCTGCCAACTGGAGCGGTTTTTGTTTCAGCAACTAACGGCGGTACAGCGGTGGGTAACGTGGTCACATGGCCAACGGTGGTTGGTCCAACTTATCCTCCAGCCTGTATCACCCGTTTCGTCACGGTGCGCTATCCATCGGCGACTTTTGCTATCGGCAACAACGTTACGAACACGGCCAGCGCGAATGGGGAGTATCTCGGCTCGGCAGGCGCGATTATTGGTCCCGGCAGCCTTTCAGTTCCTCCAGTTATTACCCACCCGATTGACCCGATTTCTGAAGTGCCGAATTACAGCAAGTCCGATGCCGGCGATCCGGTTGGTATTGATGGTACGGCGCGTTTTATCCTCAACCTCGATACCAACAGCACCAATTATCCATCGAACAGCGTGGTGCTGATTGACAATTTACCGCCTAACTTGCAAGTGTCCCAAGTCACAACGGGTACATGGGCGGCGGCCTTTAACAATGTTCGGGCAACCGTTGAATACTCGACCGATCTTGGCACTACGTGGACGGCCTTCCCCGCACAGCCAATTAGCTACAATACGAATGCGACCTATGCTGCTCCAGCCACGAATATCACGAACGTACGCTGGCGGTTTGAGTATGATGATTCACTGGGCGTGACCCAGCAAGGGCTTCCTTATACATGGTCATTTGCCACTCGGCCGGAAATACGGGTGATTCCGCGTTTGGTGGCGGCGACTGCTGATGATGTCGCAAACACTCCGCTGCCTGTGGCAGCACCGGGGAATACTTATACTAACTGTTTGCAAGTTAGCCGCATCAACAGCGGCGGTAACCCAGTTACCGAAGCGTGCCATAACGAAACGATGACGGTTCAGGGTAATTTCGCCAGTCTTCGTACCTATAAGGATGAAACGCCGGGTACGAGTTGGGATGAAATTGGCGACCCCAACATCACTACCTTTACGGCTGATACCACTATTTTGCCGAATGATACTGTGCGCTATGTGATTACGGCAGAATTGACGGAACGTTCATCCGCGCCGCTGATTAACCCGACTATCGTTGACACGATTCCGGCAGGCTTGATTTTTGTCCGTAACGGAATGGCGCAGTTGGACGGCGCAAATTTGCCTGCCGCGCAACAGCCGACGTTTACGCAGGTAGGGAATGATCTTACGTGGCAGTGGGCCGCGGGCAACGCGATCACCGTTAACCAACAGGTGCTAGGCAGCCGCTTTTTGACTGTGGAGTTTTATGCACGTATTCCACGCGGTCAAGCACCGGGACCGTACACCAATGATTTAACGGTTGTGACCAATTCGGTTGACGCTTACTGCGAAGTCGGTAACATGGTTGAGGACTCGACGCTGGGTGATTTGGATGGAGATGGTGATCCAACTGATCCGGCCTGCGTGAATCCTGACACTTATGTGGTGGAACGCTCGGCAGCACTGCGCGGTGAAAAGTGGATTCGCAGCACCGATCCAACAAACGCTCAGGTTTTGAATTCAACAACGTTATTGCCAGACGCGACGTGCCCGAATGGAGGTACAGTCGGGTTGCCGGGTGGGGGTACGAATGCATTTACACGCTTCCCGTGTATATCGCAAGCCTTCCCTGAAGGGGCGTTTGGTCCGGGGCAACTGACACCGCCACCTCCGGCTATTAATGCCGCGCTGGATGATTTCGAGTACAACCTGCGTGTCTTCAACGATGGTAACGTGGATATGACGCAGTATGTCCTTTATGACATCCTGCCGTACTTTGGTGATACCGGTTCAGGCGGAACGCTTTCCAGCACGCCGCGTTTGTCGGAGTTCCAACCGTTGATGCGTGGGCCGGTGCAGTTCATCAGCGGCCCGGCTGGTCTGACGGCGGGAAGTTTCACTATTCAATATAACAACACCATTAATCCGTGCCGCCCTGAGGTGTTCAATCAAGCCATAGGGGCTAATACTCCCGGAGGATGCGATAACACATGGAGCAACGTTTGGACTGCTAATGCGCGGTCATATCGCATCCGTATGAACACAGGAGTCACTTTACCGCAAACGGCCACCACTGTTGAGCTGCGTTTTGGTGTGCCGATGTATATTCCGGCAGATGCTCCGCCTGTGGGTACTTTTACCGCCAACGATCCGCAAACGCTGGAAATCGCATGGAACTCGTTCTCGCATACTGGTTCTTATCTTGATCCCGGGTTGAATGTCCGTGATCTGCTGGCTTCTGAACCGCGCAAGGTCGGTATCACTATTCCAGAGCGGATGAGTATTGGAAACCGCGTGTGGCGTGACGCCGACAACAGCGGCACGATCAACGCGCCGGACGATACGAACCCCGGTATTGCCAATGTGGTTGTGAATCTATACCGCGATGCAGATAACAACGGCGTGCCTGACGGCGTGGCGATTGCAACGACTACGACTGACGCGAACGGGTATTATCTGTTCAGCAATATTGCTTATGATGCGGTGACAGCGGCGAATAACCTGTATATCGTGGGGATTCCTGCCAGCAACTTTGGGGTAGGACAGCCGCTTAATAATCTGAAGAGCAGCACCGGGCCGCTGCCTGCCCAAGCTTATGTAAATCCGGCTCTGGGAACGACTGACAGCGATGACAACGGGCGTGATCCGGCGACAGCCGGTCAAGAAGTTTATAGTGCGACAATCGATTTGACGCACAACAATCAACCGACGGGCGAGACTGATCTTTCGACGGTTGTGCCTGCACCGGGTGTGCCTTCTACGCGCGATGGAGCATTCGGGCGCGGTGTAAACGGCGAGCAGGACAACGACAGTAATCTCCAAATTGACTTCGGCTTCTTCAGCCAAATTGATTATTTCAGCATCGGCAACCGCGTCTGGTTTGACAATGGCGCGGGCGGCGGTGTCATTAACAACGGCATTATGGATGGTGGCGAACAACCATTTGCAAATGTCACGGTTGAACTGTACCGCGACGGCAACGCCAATAATCAGCCGGACGCCGCTGAACTGATCCGCACGGACACTACGGATGCTGGTGGTTATTACTTGTTTGACCAGCTTGACCCCGGTAATTACTTCGTGGTGATTCCGGCGAGCAACTTTAATGTCACTACAGGGGTCTTGAAGGGTTTATTCAGCAGCCAGCCTACCGGTACGGAATTAGCCGGTGTGGCAGGGAATCCCAATACACCGAATACAGACCGTGATGATAACGGTATCAACGTGGTTGATCCGTCCGTGAGCGGCGTTCGCAGCGGTGTGATTGCGTTGGTACTCGGCACACCGGAAGCGACCGGCGAAAGCGATTTGAGCTTAAATCCTGATCCGGGAGCAGCCACACACTTCAATAACAATCCGACGGCTTGGGATGGCCCCGGCTCGATTGGCCGTTATGGTGAAGATGACGACAACAGCAATATCACGATTGACTTTGGGTTCATTCCGCCGTTGAGCATCGGTAACCGTGTCTGGTTCGACAGCGGTGCAGGTACGACCCCCAATCGTCTTGGTTTCAACAACGGTTTGATGGACGGAGCCGAACCCGGTGTTAGTGGGGTGCGGGTTGAACTGTGGCAGGATACTGATGGAACGGCAGGCTTACAGCGCGCAACCGACACTTTCATCGCTTCAACGACGACTGACGCCAATGGCTATTATCTGTTTGATCGGCTGCCGCCGGGTACCAATTACTACATTCAAATTCCAGCGGATAACTTCGGGAACGTCGGCGCAGGCGATACGGTAGCGGGTGATCCATTGGCGGGTTACATCAGCAGTTATGATCCGAACCAGACGACCCTGCCAGCAGATGATAATGAAGATACCGATGATAATGGTATCGACAATGCGGCGCCGCAAACCAATGGGATTACTAGTTCAGCCATTACGATGGCCTACGGAACTGAACCGCTGACCCCTGCAAATGAAACCGATCTTTCGGGGAACGCAGCGGCCTACGGGCCAAATAACGTTGGTTTGTTCGGACAGCAGGACGCGAACAGCAACCTGACATTCGACTTCGGGTTTGTGCGGCCACCACGCAGCATTGGTAACCGCCTGTGGTACGATCTGGATAATGACCGCGTACTCGACGCAGGTGAACTTCCTGTTGCAGGCGCACGGGTCAGCCTGTACCTCGATACGGATCAAAATGGGCAGGTGGATGACTTAGGTGTGCTCAATGATCGTACCGACGATTGGATAGCGTTCGACATAACGGATGCGAACGGTTATTACCTGTTTGATAATCTGCCGCCGAATTATTACATCGTGGGTGTTGACCGGTTGAACTTCGCAGCAGGTGGTCCACTCGAAGAATACAGCAGCAGTACAGGTAACGTTGATAATGCCAGCAACAATACGGACAGCCGCGATAACGGGCGTGACCGTATTCTGCCGTCGGATGCAACCGCCTCGCCTCACGGGGTTATCTCGACGCGCATTAATTTAACCGCGACACCCTTGACCGGGATGCCAACGGGTGAAACGAGCAGCGGTAACACCATTACTACGCTGGGCTTTAATCCAACGGCGGGCGATGGTGCGAACTCGCGCGGGCGATATGGGGAGACAGACGCGAACAGCGACCTGACGATTGACTTTGGTTTCTTCAAACCGTTGAGCGTCGGTAACCGCGTGTTCTTGGATAATGGCGCGGGCGGCGGTATCGCCAACAACGGTATCATGGACGGTGGAGAAGTTGGTATTCCCAACGTGCGTGTTGAAATCTATAGCGATAATATCGGTGCTGATGGCATTCCTGATGGGGCGTTCGTTAACTTCGATACGACGGATGCGAACGGCTATTATCTATTTGATAAACTTGCGGCAGGCAATTATGTGATTGGCATTCCGGGCAGCAACTTTGCGGTTGGCGCGGCACTATCCGGTTTGAACAGCAGCCAGCCCACCGGCACGGAAAATGGCGGTATTGGAGGCAATCCGTATACGCCAAACACCGACCGCGATGATAACGGCGTGAATGCGACTAATCCGGGAGTGACCGGTGTATTCAGTGGGACTATTGCGCTGACGGTGGACACTGAACCTACTGGCGAAGCTGAAATCAGCGGGCAGGCCAATCCGGGCAACGCGACAAACGCCAACTTCAGTCCGACTGGATGGGATGGTCCGACCTCAAGCGGACGATGGGGCGAAAGCGATGACAACTCGAACCTGACGGTTGATTTTGGGTTTATTCTGCCGTTGAGTATCGGTAACCGCGTGTGGCGAGATAACGGTGCAGGCGGCGCGAGCATTGAACTTTATAACGACGGCATCCAGAACGGTACCGAAGCTGGTATCGCGAATGTCGCGCTGAGCTTGTACTTCGATATTAACGACGATGGCGACTTCGCTGATGCGAATGAAAACATCGCGATCCGCACGACCACGACAGACGCGAATGGTTACTATCTGTTTGACGGACTGGCACCGGGTAACTATCAGGTGGGTGTGGATGCAGCGAACTTCGGCGCAACGCAGCCCTTGAACGGCTTGCAAAGCAGCACTGGTAACACCGCCGATATTACGACGGATATCAATGATAACGGTATTGACGATGTCAACTATTTGACGAATGGTATCCGTGGTAATACGTTGAGTTTGCGCTATGGCACGCAGCCTTTGACACCAGCAGTTGAGACCGATATTCCGGCCAATAATGTGGCGAATACAACTGCTTATGGCGCGAATCTGCGCGGGCGGTCAGGTGAGGTGGACGCAGACAGCAACCTGACGATGGACTTCGGATTTATTGATCCACCGTATTCGCTGGGTAACCGCGTATGGTTGGACGGCGACAACAGCAGCACGATCAATGGGGCGGATGGTGGCACACCGGGTATCACAGGTGTGACTGTGAATTTGTTGGATGGGGCAGGTGCTCCCGTTGATAACCCGAATATCACGGGCACACAGAATTACGTCGTCACGACGGATGCGAATGGCTACTACCGCTTTGATGGGCTGCCAGCCGGTAACTATATGGTGGAGATTGCGGCAGGCAACTTCACAGGCGTAAACCCGTTGTTCGGTCTTACCAGCAGCACGGGGGTAGGTCAGTTGGCTGATCCAAACGCTGTGGCACCGGGAACGGACAACGATGACAATGGGTTGGACACACCAGTGGCGGGTGCAATACGATCAGGGATTGTGGCGCTCGGGCCGGGGAATAGTGAACCGACGGCAGAAGCTGATAACGCTGGAGTGGGCGGCTTTAACGGTCAAGGGCCAGCGGCTGATAACCGTTCCAACCTGACGGTCGATTTCGGGTTCTATCAGGGCTACAGCTTGGGCAACCGGGTGTGGTTGGATACGGATAACAGCGGGACGATCAATGGTGCGGATGGTGGAACACCGGGCATCGCGAATGTTGTAGTGAACCTGCTGACAACTGGCGGGGCGACAGTCGATAACCCGAATATCACGGGCACACAACCGTATATTGTGACGACGGATGCGAATGGTTACTACCGCTTTGATAACCTCCCTGCAGGCGATTATGTGGTGGAGATTGCGGCAGGCAACTTCACAGGCGTAAATCCGTTGTTCGGTCTTACCAGCAGTACCGGGGCAGGTCAGTTGGCTGATCCAAACGCTGTAGCACCGGGAACGGATGACGACGATAACGGTTTAGATACACCGGTGGCCGGTGCGATCCGCTCGGGCACGGTCACATTAGGAACAGGGCTTTCTGAGCCGACAGCAGAAGTGGATAATGCTGGAGTCGGGGGCTTCAACGGTCAAGGGCCGACGGCGGATGGCCGTTCCAATCTGACGGTTGATTTCGGGTTCTTCGGCTCATATGTATTAGGCAACCGGGTGTGGCTGGATACCGATAACAGCGGAACGATTAATGGTGGTGAAACTGGTATCGCAAATGTTGTGGTGAACCTGCTGACTCCGGCGGGTGCTACGGTTGATAACCCGAACATCACAGGCGTACAGGATTACGTCGTCACGACGGATGCGAATGGCTACTACCGCTTTGATGGGCTGCCAGCCGGTAACTATATGGTGGAGATTGCGGCCAGCAACTTCACAGGCGTAAACCCGTTGTTCGGTCTTACCAGCAGCACCGGGGCAGGTCAGTTGGCTGATCCAAACGCTGTAGCACCGGGAACGGATGACGACGATAACGGTTTAGATACACCGGTGGCCGGTGCGATCCGCTCGGGCACCGTGACACTGGGAACCGGGCTGTCCGAACCAACGGCAGAAGCGGATAACGCTGGAGTCGGAGGCTTCAACGGTCAAGGGCCGACGGCGGATGGCCGTTCCAACCTGACGGTCGATTTCGGGTTCTATCAGGGATACAGTTTGGGCAACCGGGTGTGGATTGACATCAACAACTCGGGCAATATTGACGGCGCAGATGGTGGCGCACCGGGCGTAGCAAATGTACTGGTGAACCTGCTGACCACGGCGGGCGCGACAGTCGATAACCCGAACATTACAGGCACACAGGCTTACACGGCAACAACGGATGCGAATGGCTACTACCGCTTTGACAACTTGCCAGCGGGCGATTATGTCGTGGAAATCGCTGCAAGCAACTTCCCGACAGCTACCGATCCGTTATTTGGCTTGTTCAACAGCACTGGCGCGGCACAACTGGCTGATCCGAACGCTGTGGCACCGGGAACCGACAGTGATGACAATGGTTTGGATGCGCTGGTGGCGGGTGCGGTTCGCTCCGGCACAGTGACACTGGGAACCGGGCTGTCCGAACCAACGACAGAGGTGGATAACGCTGGAGCCAGCGGCTTTAATGGTCAAGGGCCGACGGCAGATGGCCGTTCCAACCTGACTGTCGACTTTGGGTTCTATCCTGTTTATACCTTGGGTAACCGCGTATGGGCAGACCTCGATAATTCAGGCAACATCAACGGCGCCGATACGGCGACACCGGGTATCGCGGGTGTCACTGTCAACTTGTTGACGACTGGTGGCGCAACCGTAACTAATCCTAATCTGCCGGGAAACGTACCTTATACGGTTACGACCGACGCTAATGGTTACTACCGCTTCGATAATTTGCCTGCGGGGGATTATGTGGTGGAAGTGGCTGCGACCAACTTCGCAGCAGGTGGTGTGTTGCAAAATGCTGTTAGCAGCATTGGCGCGGCACAGGAAGCTAATCCCAATAACGATGTTGACAGCAACGATAATGGTTTAGATACACCAGTGGCGGGTGCAATCCGCTCTGGCACGGTCACACTGGGGCCGGGCGATGTTGAACCCACAAATGACACTGACGTACCTGCTGCGGGTGCATTCGCCGGACAAGGGCCGACGGTTAATCTGCGTGCCAACATGAGCGTCGATTTCGGGTTCGTACCGGGTTTCAGCCTCGGCAACCGTGTATGGATGGATGACGGTATCGGCGGTGGTGTGGCTAACGATGGCCTTATCAACGGTGGTGAGTTGGGTATCGCTGGTGTACAGGTGCAACTGCTGGATGGTTTAGGTGCTCCTGCCGATAACCCGGGCATCGCGGGAATTCAACCGTACATCGTGACGACCGATGCCAATGGTTATTATCGCTTCGACCGTCTGCCAGCCGGCGATTACATGGTTGAGGTGATTGCTTCGAACTTCACTGTCGGGCAGCCGCTTCAGAGCGTCGGCAGCAGCAATGTAACTGAAGCTAATCCGAACCTTGATGTGGATAACACTGATAACGGTATTGATGCCCTGCCAGCGGTAGCGGTGCGTTCGGGTGTGGTGACGCTTGGCCCCGGCTATAACGAACCACTGGTGGCAGCTGAACCGGACATCCCAGCAGCAGGCGCTTTCGCCGGACAAGGAACAGTCGATGCATGGGCGAATATGACGGTCGATTTCGGTTTCGTGCGGCTGTTTAGCCTTGGTAACCGTGTCTGGCGTGACGATGGAACGGGCGGCGGCGGTTTGAATGACGGCATTCAGACCGGTGGCGAACCGGGCATCAATGGCGTGGTGGTCAGATTGTTGGATGCGCTGGGAAATCCAGCCGATAATCCGAACATTGCAGGTGTACAAGACTACACCGTGACGACCAGTCCGCAGGGCTATTACCGCTTCGATAATCTATCGGCAGGGAATTACATTGTCGAGATCGTGGCCGCGAACTTCGTGGGCGGTGGAACGCTGGCGAACTTCTCCAGCAGCACGGGTGCAGAAGCCAATCCAAACGTGGATGGTGATACAAACGACAACGGTCTGGATGTTCCTGTCCTAGGCGGCATCCGCTCCGGTCAGGTGACGCTTGGCCCGTTGGCGGCAGAACCGGTGGGCGAAAACGCGCCGGTTGGACAAGGCGCACCCGACTTGCAAGCCAATATGACCGTGGACTTCGGCTTCGTGCCGGGTTCATACAGCCTCGGCAACCGTGTGTGGATCGATGCGAATAACAGCGGTGACATCAACGGTGGTGAAGCCGGTGTGAACGGTGTGACGGTGCGTTTGCTGAATAATGTCGGCACGCTGATTACAACCACAACCACGGCAGATGGTGGTTATTACCGCTTCGATAATCTGGCAGCAGGTAACTATATCGTCGAAGTGGCTGCCAGTAACTTCGGCGCGTTACAGCCGTTGTTCGGTTTGGTGAGCAGTACAGGTGCAGCACAATTGGCTGATCCGAACGCCGTTGCGCCGGGAACCGACAGCGATGACAACGGTTTAGATACGCCGTTTACGGGTGCAATTCGCTCCGGTACGGTGACGCTTGGCCCCGGTGACAGCGAACCGTTTAATGAAGCGGATGTTCCAGTCGCTATTGGACAGGGTGCGCTTGATGTCCGCGCCAATATGACCGTGGACTTCGGCTTTATCACACCGCCGATTGTGTTTAGTCTGGGCAACCGCGTGTGGTTTGACGCCGATAACAACTGTACGATCAACGCCTTTGACGGCCCAACACCGGGCATCGCGAATGTGACAGTGAACCTGTTGAATGCGGGCGGTGCAGTCGTCGCTACGACCACAACTGACGCAACGGGCCATTACCGTTTCGATAACTTGGCAGCAGGTGATTACATTGTTGAGGTTGCGGCAGGGAACTTTACGGCGGGTCAACCCCTGCTCAATTTGATCAGCAGCAGCGGACCGGGGCAAGAAGCAAACCCCAATAGCGATGTGGATAATAACGATAACGGTTTGGATGTTCCGGTTGGTGGTGCAATTCGCTCCAACATTGTGACGCTTGGCCCAACTGAACCTACAGGAGAAATTGATGTCGTGGCTGGCGCTCCGGGTGCTGCACCTGACGCACAGTCCAATTTGACGGTCGATTTCGGCTTCACCAATCCAGTCAATACCTACAGTCTTGGTAACCATGTCTGGCGGGACAATGGCGCGGGCGCAAATACCAATAACGGTCTGATGGATGCAGGCGAACCGGGTATCTTTAATGTGACGGTCAATCTGTTGGATGCGACAGGCAATGTGACGGTGGCGACCACAACCACTGATGCCAATGGTTACTATCGCTTTGATAATCTACCCGCTGGCAATTACATTGTTCAAATCGCGGCCAGCAACTTCACAGCAGGTCAACCGCTGGAAGCGACGACTTCCAGCACGGGCGCACAGCAAGAAGCCAACCCGAACGGCGATGTGGACTTGAATGATAACGGCTTGGATGTTCTGGTGGCGGGTGCCGTTCGCAGTGGTACTGTCACACTTGGTGGCGCTCCACCTGAACCGAGCAATGAAACCGATCTGGCACCGAGTGGACAAGGCACAGTCGATAACCGCGCGAACATGACGGTGGACTTCGGATTTGTGGACGCCTTCAGCCTCGGCAACCGCGTCTGGCGCGATGATGGTACCGGCGGTGGTACTGCTAATAACGGTATTCAGGATGGCGGCGAGGTGGGCATTGCGAATGTCACCGTGCGTTTGTTGGATAGCACAGGCAACACCCTAATTGCGACTACAACTACCGACGCAAACGGTTACTATCGCTTCGACAATCTGGCTCCCGCTACCTATATCGTGGAGATTGCAGCAGGTAACTTCACCATTGGCAATCCGTTGAACGGGTTGAGCAGCAGTCCGGTGACAAATCCGAACCCGAACAGCGATGTTGACAGCGATGACAATGGGTTGGATGTGGCGGTCGCAGGGGCGATTCGCTCCGGTCAGGTGACGCTTGGTCCAACAGCAAATGAGCCACCCAATGAAACCGATCTGCCTCCGAGCGGACAAGGTTCACCGGATAACCGCGCCAACATGACGGTCGATTTCGGTTTCGGCGTGCCGACCAATACCTTCAGCCTCGGCAACCGCGTCTGGTTAGACGACGGTACGGGCGGTGGTGTTGCGAATAACGGTATCCAAGAGAATACCGAGTTTGGTGAAGCGGGCGTTACCGTCAATCTTCTGGATAACACGGGCACGTTCATACTGGGGACGACCACAACTGACGCCAATGGTTACTACCGCTTTGACGGACTGGCGGCAGGCAATTATATCGTTGAGGTGGCGGCCAGTAACTTCGGCGTGGGACAACCTCTAAATGGGCTGTTGAGCAGTGCGGTCACTGTAGCAGATCCCAACAGTGATACCGATCTTGACGATAATGGTATCGATGCGCCTCCGGGCAGTGCGATCCGCAGTGGATTGGTCACACTTGCCCCAACAGAACCCTTGAATGAAGATGCTCCGACAGGTCAAGGTTCGCCGGATGACCGCGCGAATATGACGGTGGACTTCGGCTTTGCGCCACCGGCAGCGACCTACAGTTTGGGCAACCGCGTTTGGTTGGATACGGATAACAGCGGCACGATCAACGGTGCTGAGACAGGAATCGTAGGCGTAACGGTACGGTTGATGAATGTCACGGGTACAACGGTCGTGGCGACGACCACAACCGACGCCAACGGTTACTATCGATTCGATAACCTCGCACCGGGTGATTACCTCGTGGAAATCGCAGCAACAAACTTTACAGCAGGTCAACCACTGGAAGGATTGGCGAGCAGCAGCGGCGCAGGTCAAGAAGCGACACCGAACAGTGATGTGGATAGCAACGACAACGGTCTGGACACGGTTGTGAACGGCGCTATCCGTTCGGCAGTGGTGACACTTGGTGCCGACAGTGAGCCAACTGCACCGGCACAGGAAACCGATGTGGCTGCAGGCGGGCCATTTGCGGGACAAGGCGCACTGGATAACCGTTCTAACTTAACCGTGGACTTCGGCTTTACGTCCTCCTACAGCTTGGGCAACCGTGTCTGGTACGACGTGAACAATAACAGTACATTGGATGCGGGTGAAGTTGGCGTTGCGGGTGTTCGAGTTGAACTGTACCGCGATACCGATAACAACGGTGCCTACACTGCCGGTACAGACGTGCTCATTAACAGCGTGACCACCGATGGAACGGGTTACTATCTGTTCACGGGATTGGCGGCTGCGGACTATATCGTGGTAATCCCATCAGCGAACTTCGATAATGTGGGCGATCCGCTGTACGGCTATTTCAGCAGCGCGACTTCGCGCGATGTGGCGAACGGTAATTTGATTGAAACGGCAGCGCCTGACCCTGATAACGACACGGACAGTGATGATAACGGTACGACGATTGGCACATTAGGTACGGTGAACTATCGGCCCCGGCAATGAGACAGTCAACGAACCGGATCGGACATCGGCGACGTTCCAAGATGCGACACCTGACAACCGCTCGAATACCACGGTTGACTTCGGCTTCTACACTATGACGCTGGGCAATCTGGTATGGTTTGACGCTGATGACAACGGTACTGTGAGTGGCACAGAAGCGGGACTGGATGGGGTGATTGTTTACCTGTATCCAGTGGGCAGTAACTTGAACGGCGCACCACTCGCCACGACGACCACCGCGAACGGCGGGCTGTACAGCTTCTCCGGTTTGGCTGCTGGCGATTACATCGTGCAAATTCCGGCGAGTAACTTCACGGGCGTGCTCTCTGGTTTCAGCAGCAGCACGGGCGGCGCAGGTAATCCGTTTGAGACGGCACCGGGTGTCAATCCCAATAACGGTACTGACAGCGATGACAACGGTGTGCATGTGTCGGGGCCTGCGTCACTCATCAACAGCGCTCCGATTACATTGACTCCGGCTGGTCCGAACACGGTTGTGGATAACGCGACCGGACGCACGAGCAATAACACGCTGGACTTCGGGTTGAAGTCATCGGCTCCGTTGATCTTTAGTCTGGGTAACCGTGTGTTCCTTGACTACGACAACAACGGCGTACAGGATGCCAGCGAACCGGGTATGGCGGGTGTGCAGATGCGCCTGTTGGATAGCACCAGCACCCCGTATGACGCGGATCCGAATACGGCAGGTGTCCAAGAATATCTGGTTACAACGGATGTTAGCGGTTACTACCGGTTTGATAACCTGCCTGCAGGTGATTACATCGTACAAATCTTGGAAGTGAACTTCCAAGCGGGCGGTGTCCTGCAGAACTATGCCAGCAGTACGCCTGACGAACTGCTCCCGAATAATGATACTGACCGGAACGATAACGGTATCGGTACGGCGTTTATCCCGGGCACAGGTATCGTGAGCGGTGTGGTGACGCTGGGGCCGGCTGAACCGACGGGCGAAGCAGACATCGGTACGGGTGGACAGGGTGGCACCGATATTCGCGGGAATATGACCGTAGACTTCGGGTTCACACCGCCGGTCGGATTGATCATTACAAAAGACGATGGTCTGAACGCGATTGTGGTTGGCCGGACAACGACATACACGATCAACATCTTCAACAATACGGGCGTGGTTCAGAATAATGTTCAATTCCTCGATGATGTGCCGGTCACTGATCCGGAAGGGTTTGACCCGACATCCGTAAGCTGGACATGCAGTTCGATACCGGGCGGCCTGTGCCCGAATGGGAACGGTACAACCACCAACATCAGCGAAACGATTGCGACGATCCCAGTTGGCGGGCGTGTGATCTACAGTATCAGCGGGCGTGTGCGTCCGTGCCAGACAAACTGCGGCATCAGCATCACCAATACGGCGCGGTTGGGCACCGGCGAACAGGATACGGATGTCGATGGTATCATCTCTGATCCTCCGATTGGTACCAAGACGGGTACAGTGGTCAACGGCACGACCATTCACTGGCAGATGGTGTGGTACAGCACGACCGCTCCGGCAGTGGGGCAGACGGTCGTGATTACCGATCAGATACCCGCAGGGCAGACCTTCGCGGGCAACCTGACCTGCCAAGTTCAAGGGACTTCGACCCAAACCTCGTGCAACTTTACCAACGGTGCGGTGGTCTGGGAAGGGACGCTGTTTGGCGGAAATGCTAACCAACTGACGATCGGTTTCGACGTGAACGTGGCCGGACCCGGCAGCTATAGCAACAGCGCGGTACTGACCGAGCCGGGAACCAACGTGAATGTGGCGGCTACAGCTGACATAGGTATCACCAACGCGAGCGGGCCGACGGCGACTCCGATGCCTCAATGTAACATCACGATCTCAGCTGACCCATCATTCGCTGTGGCGGGTGGGAAAGTCAATTGGTCAGTGAATGTGACGATTGTGGATAACACCAAGCCGAATATCGTGACCATCACACTGCCCAAGGAACTGACGCTTTTAGGTGTGGATGCACCGAACGGCGCAACGGTTACCGTGAAGGGTAATGTGATCACGATTACGATTGATACGGGCGCGGCGCTGGGACCGTACCCGACGATCATCATCCGAACCCGCATTCAGAGGGGCCTTAAAGCTCCGTTTACGATTACGGTTAACGGCTGGATGAACGACCATGAATGTGATGCGAGTGTGACGATCCTGAGCGTGGAAGCTCTGCCGGATACAGGGCAACATCCGCCCCTGAATATCTGTGGTATCCTAGCCGTGGTGGCGTCGATCAGCGCCGGAGTTGGGTTGGTTCTCTTTGGGTGGCGGCGGAAGGTTAGTGGATAGTCGAAGGAAATCCTCCCCCCTGCCCCCTATCCATTGCATGTTCACGAGACGACACTTTTAAGCAAAGGGGTGTCTGGAACAAGAAACAATTCCAGAGACTTGCTTTGAAAAGTGGAAAAACGTTGAAAGAGATAATCGAGACCAAGACGAAAAACGCTGAAAGTCTTTTGACGAGCAGAAAGACGGTCTAAGAAGATGGCTTTGGTGCCTTCGGTAAGAGACCAGAGGGTAGCCAACGCCAATCCAAGGAGCAACCGTTCGACATGGGCGGGTATCCAGACATGAGAACGGTAACCTTGAAAGCCGTCGCTCTTCAGGTCACGGAAACTGGCTTCATGATGGAAACGGCGGGCATAGAGATCCGGAGAAAGTCGGGTTAGTTGCTGAATAAACAAAAGGGTTCAGCGTAGCCCACTTCCCAGACTACTTAGACCCATTTCCACTGCCATCCGGCTTTCTTGAACACTTGTGCTCGTCCTGTCCAAGTCTGGCCATAACCGACCAGACGGGCTAAGGGTTGGGGTTTTTGATCCTGAAGGCGGATGAGCGTGGAGCGTTGAACGCGCAGTAAGTAGCGCCGATTCATCTCACTCAAACGCGCTTGCCATGCGGGCGATGTTCCCAACCCACGATCCGCTAGGAGTAAAACGGCCTGATCATCGGGTAGAACATGCCGCGCCTGCTGCAATAGCTCGCTAATCAAAGTCACCTGTCCCTCTTCTGGATAATCCTTGACCTGATACGCCCGCCAAATCAGAGGAATAGCACTCCCCTGATACGCCAGACCGACCATCATCACCGCCACATGCTCACTCAATTTCGTCTCATCCACTAAGATCAGAAAGGCTGCTTTTCCCCACAACTGTACAATCCACGTGATCCACCATTTGAAAATCACCCGCATCACGATCCGGTCATTCGCGATCCAGCGTTGCAGTTGTCGTTCCATGCTGCTGGCATCAGTCTTTCCCGTCAGATGTTTTGCAACTACTTTCAAACGACAGTTCTCGGCAATCCCGATCCCATAACTCAAGCTCGCTAACGTCCGCTTTTGCCACCGTCCCATCTCCGGAAACCGCTTGTTGGCCTTACCCCGATTTAACGGACACACAAAGTGTCAGAAGATAGCAAGCTGCTCAAAGGCACAAGGGCTGAGATAGCCGAGAGCCGAATGCCGCCGCTGACGGTTGTACCAAACTTGAATGTATTCAAAGATAGCT
>JBGAGF010000025.1:0-93527 GCA_044226855.1 Aggregatilineales bacterium | reverse complement strand
ACGGGCATCAGGCTTCCATCTTTGTGTTGTGGCGTTTTCCAGAGCACGTTTTTTGGATTCCTATTTCCCATTTGAAGTTCTCTTTACCGCTCTTTCTGCTCAAACCCTTGACAGATTAAAATCGTCTTAGCGACGGGGAGAAAGTCTATTTGGACACACACTCCCCATCCCCGTCGCTGGAAGTCGCAGCGCCTCGACGCTGTGACTTGCATGGCTCCGCCATGCGTTGTCTTTGTCCTACACATCTCAGTAAGTTGGATCCATCGGTTTCCTCCTTTCGCTCTTACCATTGGATACGCTTCATTCGTCGTGTCCGCCGTTCGCGGTCGTTGTCTGACAATGCCACTTCAGTCGGTTGTAGGACAACGTTATTAGCGGGTGCTCGCGCTTCAGGCTGCATAGCAATCTGCCCTACACCATTGATGGCAACCTGTTGAACCAGGCGTTCCAGAAAGCCCGGCATCTCATTCAGTGCATCGCGGATCCAGATGGTATCCTGACGAACTTCCAGCAGTTCCGGGATGGTCAACAACTTTCGTATTCGTGGCTGCTGCCCCAGATACCCCCGGATGAGATCGCGTACCGCATCACTGCGTTCGCCTTCCTCAATCCCTTCCCACCAGTCCAGAATGTCGCCATCGGAGTCCTCGAATGCTTTGAAGGTAATCATCCGGTACTGGCGTTTGACCGATTTTCGCCTTGTCATGTTTCTCTCCTTCTTTGGTGGTCTTATCCGTACAACCTGCCAGGCTGACCAGTAAGACCCGGCTCAACACCAAATCCATCATTTCCGTGCAGTAAAGTGGGCATAATGCAGATAACCTCTGGCGTTCGCCATTTGTGCGTCTGGCACCAGCTTTGTCTGCGGATAGGCTTCCACCACCTGCTCATACACCAGCTCCGCACCGCCGCCTGACAGGTAAACCACATCGACGGTCGTTCCACGCTGCCATTTCTCCAAGAGCAAATTCAAGGTCGCGCTGCGGAGTGGAGCAAGTGCTTCTTCAACTTCATGGCTGTAATCCACTGGCTTGCCACTGGCTGTAAATATTCCCGTCCGGAGTACTTGGTCGACAATCTTGTGCGGCATCTTCTCGCGGTAATCCCGTTCCAGCATGGCGGCAATCCGCTCCTGAGCGGTATAAACCCCACTTTCGACACTGCCACTTTCCGAATCAAGAAAGTCCCCGTCGTCATCGAGAATGATGTCCACCGTGTAAGTGCCCACATCCACCACACCCGTTCGCATATACGTGTGATAGACATTGATCTCCCCTGTTTCAGTCAACATCATGGCGTATGCTGAACCATAAGGCTGCGGCATGACAATCACTTCGGTCACATTGGCAATGACTTCACTGGCATCCGTTTTGATGAGGTGCTGTCCCAACAGTGATTGCTTAAATTCACCCGCATCCCGCATATGATCGACGGGGAGACCGCTGCACAGCTTCAGATGGATGACATCCCGTCCATACACCCCCTGTGCCAGTTTCCCAATCGCCGCTTTCGCCAACCGGAGACGGAAGGTGTTACCCATCGTTTTTTCGTTGGCCGTGCGTCCCCGCAGCCGCAGCAGTTCGCCCGGTGGAAGCTGTGCCAGTGCCAGATCCCCTACAAACCAGGTCGAACCATCTTCATCTGTCAGTTGGTCGCCCGGATATTTGGCGGTCAGAGCCTCCTGCTGGAACTTGATTTCACGGGCATGACCCGCCACCGATGGAAAAGAAAGCGCGGCTTGATCCGTCACGACTTTGGTGACACCGTAACCAATGTCCAATCCAACCGTGAGGATGCCGCCCGATGTAAGAGGTGCTTCTGATACTTGCTGCTGACGCTTGCGCCTGTTCATTTCGATCTGCCTCCATAAAACATAAACAGCCCATCTACTCCTGATCGGTAGATGCAGCTGAAGAACCACCAAATTCAATTGGGGAACAACGGTTAAGGGCATCTGCCACTTCGCCGGGGTTAAAACTCTGCGATTTGGCGTGAGTATCACCTGTCAGAGGATGCCGCTGCCTTTCTGGCAAAGAATAGCAGTCACGTGGATGTGTGGGCACTGCCGGGGAAGCATCAATCAGAATATGATCAAGTGGTGGTGGTCGCCATCAAAGGCAGTCACCCCAACCCTACGGCACTCTATCACAGCATTCTAGAGGGCAAAGCCCATCCCCGCTTGCTGACCGTCCAACCCGAACCCCTCTACAAACTGCCTGCAGCGCCATCCCTCACCCGCTTCGTATTCGCTCCCGACATCATCGACGACGAACAGGGTCTGCGCCTAATTCAGGAACAAGGGGCGTGGAAGACAAATGGTTTTCAAGCCCTGCTGGAAGTTCCGCATCCACTGCAACAAATCGAACCGGTGGTCGCCCCGCGTCCCGGTCATATGGCATTGGTGCTGGCAGCCGGTGTCGCCAATGGTGCGGTCATCCAGACTGAGGATTACGGGCGTGTGGCCATTCGTGGGAAGACCCGACCGGTCGAACAGATCGCACGGGTGGAAGTTGAATCCGCTCCCGGAGATCCCGATCGACAGATCAAGAAAACCACCATCCGGCTCAAACCCACCACCACCCTGACCTTGCTGGCTGAAGATGGTACGGTGGTCGAGATGGATGGGGATGAGGCACTTTTGGGTTTCATCACCGCCAACAAACCGGCACTCACCCAATACCTCAACCACAAGTTCAAACCGATGTATGACTTCGACCTGAATGGCATCGGGGGGTGGTTGGATGGGATCCGACTCAAGGGCAAGTACCCGATGTACACCGCTCAGAAACATGTGGCGGCCGCCATCACCCGTGGTTTTCAAGATCGGAATAGTATCCTGCTGGTCGGTCAGATGGGAACCGGCAAGACCCTCATGGGCGGCTCAACCGCCATCGCCATGGCTGCCGGAGTGGTCAACGGGTTGGGCGGACAAATCGCACCGGATCAGGTCGTGCTGATCGTCGCCCCACCTCACCTGATCGAGAAATGGAAACGGGAACTGCACAGCATCAGCCGCAATATTCTGGTCGAACGACTGGATCGGCATGAAGATGTCAAAGCCTTCATGGACAAAGCCGCACAGGCTGGACCGAACATTGCCAAGATCGGTCTGATCAAGCGCGACATGACCAAACTGGGTGCCGGTCGGGAAACCGCTGTGGTCTGGCGTGAGCAATGGGTGGCGCTCTGGCGACCGGAGGCACCGGTTCCGGAAGGCTATGAACCCCAGCAACGGCTGGTCAAACAACGGCTACCGAAATGTCCGACCTGTGGCTGTACCGTCATGCAGGAGAAGAAGGGAGTCGCCACTCCGGCATCGGTCAGTTGGCTCAACGGCGGTAAACGCGTATGCGCGGTTTGTCAGACACCGCTCTGGCAGGAAGCCCGTGACAAAGGTTCACAACCGGCTGTCGGACAAAAATATCCAACCCGCAATCCCCGTTACCGGATTGATGAATATCTGAAGCGGGTTTATCCGGATCGGGTTTACCTGCTCATCTGGGATGAAGTCCACGAGTGTGCTCATGGCGATACCGGCAATGGCGAGGCGTTCAACCGCATGGCGGGTTTGTCAGACAAAGTGCTGGCCATGACCGGTACACCCTTCAATGGTCGTTCTTCCTCCATCTTCAATCTGGAGTATGCCCTCAATCCACGCACCCGACAACGTTACAACTGGGGTGGTGCCGCCCGTTTGAGCCGCAAGTCCCGTGGTGATCATGCTTTTCAATCCATCCGGTCTGACGACAGCAAACAGCGGGGGCGTGCTGAATCACGCTGGGTTGCCGACATGGGTGTACGCGAGCAAGTGGTCGAAGAACGTCCCTCGTATGACAAGGAAACCGGTGCCTTCACCGGCACCTCAACCTACGAACGACCCTATGAAGAAGCGCCGGGGATTTCGCCGCTGCTGGTGGCTGAAGTGCTGGATCATGCCATCTTCTTCTCGCTGGGCGATCTGGGCAAAGCACTACCGCACTATGAAGAAATTGCCGTACCGGTCGAAATGGATGCCGATGCCTATGACCAATATGACCGTACCCGTCAGCAGTTGAAGGATTACCTGATCCAACGCCGCTGGGAAGGCGACACGACTTTTCGCGGGGCGTACTTGCAATGGGCGATGGGCTGGCCGAATGCCGCGCATCGTCCGCACGAAGTCATCCATAACCTCAAACATCCCATCACGGGTGAGAAATTGCCACACCTCGTCACCAGCATCCCGTCGTATGGTGAAGAACGGGTGTATGCCAAAGAACAAGCCCTGATCGATCTGGTACGCTCCGAACTCGACCAGAATCGTCCCTGTGTGATTTACATCCGTCAGACCTCGACCCGCGACATCCAACCGCGGATTGAGCGTCTGATCCGTGAGCATGTTCCGCTAGCCAATACTTTCATCCTCAAGAACACGGTTGAAGCTGAACGGCGCGAAGCGGTCATCGAGGCTGAAGTCGCCAAAGGCACTAATGTGATCATCTCCAATCCTGAATTGGTCAAGACCGGATTGGATCTGGTGTTCGCCCCCACCCTGATCTTCTACGAAATCGTCTTCAATCTGGGAACCATGATGCAGGCGGCAGGACGTTCCTACCGACTCAATCAGACTCACCAGCAGTGCAAGACCTACTACCTGTTCTGCGAAGATACCATGGAACACACCGCTGTCCAGCTTATGAGCCGCAAACAACGCGCCGCCAAACTGTTGACCGGTGACATCGGTCTCACCGGACTTGATGCGCTAACGGAAGGCGAGGGGGGCTTTGAAGAAGCGCTGCTCAATGCCATTGGACGGGATGAGGCTTTGCTCGATCCATCCGAACTCTTTAAACAATCCAGAGCGCAGGGGGCGATTGATAGCGTAGATGCCGCCTACTGGCAGGTCGAACAGGTAGCCGCCGCAGTCGCACCAGAGCATGATCCGCTCATTCAAGAAGCCATTCAGTTGGGCGGTGTTATGAGCGGTGTACTGACCACTCGCTCCACCATCGTTCCTGTTCAGCCGGAAACCGATGGGCTGTTGTCCGTCCTGAATACTTATCTCGACACCGTCCATCTCATCGCCGACCATGACAAACGATCTCGCTTGCAAGCCAACCTGCTGACGATCCTGACAGCAGGTGTTCAAGCCGATGATGACACCTTCACCGTCATGGGCTTGGCCGACCCGGATTTCAACCGCTATCCCATCCACAGCGAAACCCTGATCCGTCATGTGCGCAACTGGTTGAAAGCACACCATTTTGTCTTCAGTGGTTGTGAACAAGAGGTGGCTGTCCATATCGTCCAATTAGCCCGGCAGACGCTCGGCATAAACAGCGCTCAGACAGCCGAGCATGGATCGCATGTCCTGGAATTCCATCCGTTGATCAACGTCCCATCATCTCAATCAGATCGGGTAACCCACAAATCACAGCCGAAGCGCCACAGGGTCGAACAGGCTGAAAGCATGCCGTTGCAGTTAGTCTTGTTCTGAGGGAGTGACTCCCATGCACCCCGATACGCTGGCATTTCTGGATCGCCTGTATGAGCGCTGCCAATCACAGTTCCCTGATAGCTGTCTCACCTTCAGCGCAATTCATCCGGATGGCGCCCATGCCACACCCTCGCGTCACCTTCCACTCCATGATCGAGAAGCCTTACTGAACACCCTCAACTGTTTGTCTGACACCAATCGCAGCGGATGGGGCGCATATGTCGCGGTTGGGCTGCGACGCGCGGGATTATCCCGTTGGCAGCGGGGCGGCATCGCTGATGTGCTAGCGCTCCCCGCTCTTTATGCGGATATCGACCATCCGACCGGGGCAACCCTCACCGACCTCAGGGCAGCCCGGCTTCCACCTTCCATCATCACTCATTCAGGTGGAGGTCTGCACGCTTACTGGCTGCTGGAAGAACCGACCACCGATCTGAACACGGCACGGCAGGTGTTACAGGGACTGGCTCGAACTTTTGAGGGCGACAGTCTGTCACCAGCACAATCAATGCGCTTACCCGGAACGTTGAACCCTAAACGAGGGCGGAATGGCGCGTTGTGCCATCTACTTGAAGTGAGCGATCGTCACTACCGCATGGCTGACTTTCAGCCTTTCATTAAAGCCATACCGCAGTCTCTCATCAGACCATCATTCGTTCAAGCGACCGACAAACCATACCCCAAAGCGCTCAACCGTCACCTGATCGATGCGGTCACGGCTGTGCTCTTCCGTGACTTTGCAGCTCGTGAAGCCCGACAGCAGGTCTGGATTGCTGCCTTGTGTCCCTGCGGCCATCGCCGTGATCATCCCGGTGCGCACTTCCGCTGGAATCCGACCATCGGTTGTGGCTGTTGTCATGGACGACATGGCACGCTCCGTCTGACCAACCTCTGTTCCATTTTAGGTATCGATGCTGCCACTTACGGCGGCTTCTATTGTTGAAAGGATTGAACCACCTCATGTCTGACCGTACACCAACCCACCCGCACGCACCGCCACCGACCCTCATCACCCTGACCCTGCCGACACCCTTCAATGGAGGACTTCCACTGGAACAAGCCACCGCCACCCTCCTTATTCAACGCGGGGAGCTGGCGCACTTGCGTCAATTCACCTATGTCCTGATGGATGACCTGACCGCCGCCATTCAGGACGCCTACACAGCACTGGCCGCCGTCGAAGCATTTCCGCCTGTCATCCCTGAACCACCGAAAACCGCACCAAAGTCCGTGCCCAAGACAAAAGTGCAGACTGAACCGCCACCCGCTAAAGACGCAGAACCCACCATCGATATCCCCCTCAAAAAGGGTACAGCAGCCGTCAAGATCAGCCATCTCAAGATCGTCGGTGGTGAGACCGATGCCGCCGCTTATCGTCAGGCGGTTTTGATTGCGGGAAAACTCATCGACGGCCAATTATGGGACGGTCAGTCCCCCATTCGCATCGACGATGTCTACGCTGTCCAACGCAAACTTAAGCATCTGTCTGACAGCGAAATGAGCCTCTTCACACTCGAGGACTTTGTCATTGTCAATCCTGCTGCCAAAAATGAGGTTGATGCTTAGGATAGAGGATCAAGGATTTTCTCGTAAACAACTGTGCGCACCCCATCAGGTCGTTTGGCTGGATCGACATATTCGCTCACTTTTTCAAATCCATAGCGTTTTGCGAGGCGGTTTGTTAGATCGTTAGTATGCCAGCTATCAAATGCGAATTTCTTGGGTTTGTAATGTCGTCCAGCATAATCCATCGAAAAATCGCAAATTTGTAGAGCTATGCCATTTCCTCGATAAAGTGGATGAACTGCCAAAGTTGAAAACATTACAACTTCGTCTTCAGGGTGGTATATACCCGCTCGCACACCTGCCAAGCCATCAGTTGTTTTATCTTTCGAAATGACCCAAAACCCTTCCTCATAGCGACTCCTAACACGAGCAAGAATCGATTCAGGTCTTTCAGATAATGGTCGCACGAACGAACCATCAATTTCCGGTGCAGTCAGAAATTCTACTATTTGCACAAGGTTATCTTTGGTGGCAAGGCAAGCTAGAAAGGACATTCATTCTCCATATATCAATCTTGTTTGAGTACACATTGGATACGTATCGATTATAAGGTTATCAACTTCCATAATAAAAGGAATATAAACAATATGTCTGACCAAACCCCTTCACAACCCCGTATCTTCAAGATCGGTGCCGTGCGCATCATCGAGGACGCATCGCTGCATGGCCTCGACCATGAAGCTGTTCGCGCCTTACTCAAGACCAGCTATCCCGAGATCGCCCATGCTACCCTCCGTGAAGTGACCACTGAAACCGGACAGACGGTGGTCGAATTTCTCCCCCAGCCCGGGCGCAAGGGATAAGCCATCATGTTTGACGCAGGCTTATCGTTCACCAGCCTGTGCGAGTGTCTGACCCACATCGAACCAGTTCGGCTTCTGGGGATGGAATTGCTCCAACAATACCCTGTCCATCCCCAGGGGCAGTGGTTCCCTACCGGCATTCCCCGCCAACAACTGACCGATGCCGTCACCGAGATGCTGGGCTACACCCGCCGTTGTGCCGATGCCGCACAGCACATCCGTCAACTCACGGCAGTGCCGCTCACCACCCTTTGCCCGATGGAATATGGATTATGAACGATCTCTTGCAACTCCAAAGTTTGTTGGTTAGCAACATGAATTCCGATCCACACTTGTGTCTGGCTCATGCCGTGGTCTGGTTGGATCCTTTCCGGGATGCTTTTACGGAAGACGATGATGACGCCGGGGACGGTAGCCTCGGTTTGGCGCTACGGGTGGTGCGCGAGTCTTTTCCGCGTATCTATGTACAGGTCATTGAACGACTGCGTGCAGGAGGGTCATGGGATGACATCGACCGTCTGGTTTGTCGCGAAATCGAGCAGTTGGGTATCCCGTTGGAAAACCTCGAATGGATGGGGTATGGCATTCCGTTGCCATCATATGGTTTGAATCTAGAAGATCCCGACTTTCCTGAAAGCCATGCCGATCTGATCCCGGTTTTGCAAGCCTTCGGTTGGGATGCTTCGCCAGATGGTGACATCGAGGTGCCGGATTCTCTCTATCGCGTCGGACAATGGATTGCCGAAGATCTGGAGCAGCATCCCGAGGCAGGTTACCGCCAACTGTCGTGGTTGCTGCAATGGCTGTTCTCCTGTTCAGGGAATTCGGTGATCGATCTGGATTACGAAACCATGAGCGAGTTCCAACCGCTCTCATGGGACAAAGGCGATCTAGATTTCGCCATCGCCATCATTCAGGAAGCCGACCAGATCATGAAGGAGGCGCTCGACGGTCTGGCCTTCCTGCAATCGCATCCTGACCTATTCACTACGCTCACCAACAATGTGAAACGCATCAACCGAGCACTCTGTCTACAAACCAAGGAGCAAGACCATGTCAAACCCCCTGTCCGCTGTATCTGGTGAAGCCCTTGAACGGGTGTTGCATGAATCCCCATCACTGGTGCTCCGCTTTTACAGCTATGGTGTCATGCTGGAAAAGCGGGAGGGCGATCGGGTAACCGAGTTTCCGGTCGATCCGGCGCACATCGCCCTGGCACTCTCCGCCAAAGTACGCTTCGATACCGGATTGCTGACCGGAAATACACTGCTTGTCCGTTACGAAGGCGTGAAGAAGACCGTGGTGGAATACCGACCTCCGGGGAAAACAGGCTTATATTTTGAAGGCTCGGAAACCCCGCTGCGTGTCCCTTTACCGGGGATGCTCATGATCCGGGTCACGGCTGACAATACCTCCCCGCAGTATCAAGTGTATGCCGTCAAGAAACGACCTACCCGACTCGACACCCCACTATTTCACCTGCCACTCCCCAACGTCTTCACCAGCGGCAGTGTCTGTTGGGGCAGTGTGCCGCTAGCATCCGAAACCGCCCTCAAGAGCAGTGCGTTAACTGAAGATTGGTCGGTCTTCCTTGGCAGTCGTTTTGGTGATCACGGCTGTGGCGGCAAATCCCGATCGCATCCACAGGATATCCGGCAGCACTTGATCGCCCTCGAAAAACGTCAGGCTCGCGTGTACCCCATCTCTGATTTGATTCCGCTGCAGCGCACCTTAGCCCATGTCCTCGGTGATGACCGCACATAACTAGAACAGCAATCCCATTTGAATCCGCTTTTAACGAAGACCAGGAGTGTATCCCTATGCATACATTTGATCCCTTCATGCACCTGAAAACCGTGACCATCGTCGGATTGGGTGGCACTGGTTGCCAGGTCGCCCGTTCTCTTGCCCGGATGGTCTACGACATGCGTCGGGCACACTTGCACACACCCGAGGTGATCTTGATTGATCCTGATATTGTTGAGGATAAGAATGTCGGACGGCAGTTGTATGCTGCCGGTGATGTCGGACACCACAAGAGCCATGTGCTGGCACGTCGCTTCAATCAGGCCTTGGGACTAGAGATCTCCGCTATTGACCAAGCTTTTAATGTCCGACGGCATATCACAGGCAGTGGCAATCTGGTCATTGGCTGTGTGGACAATCATGAGGCTCGTCGCGAACTGGCTCAGGTCGACGGCATCTGGTTGGATGCCGGCAATCACTTCGACAGCGGTCAGGTTTGTCTGGGCAACACAAGCGATCGCGATCTGCTATGGCGTCATATCAAGGGAGATGAGGGCAAGTATCGTTACCTCCCCAGTCCGGCAGTGCTTTTCCCCCAATTGCTCGAACCAGAACCTCAGCTAACTCCACAACCTAACGTGTCCTGCGCCGATTTGGTGGCCCGCGGGGATCAACACATTTTAGTCAATGATCTGGTGGCGTGTGTGGTGGCCGGATATGTCTACAAACTCCTGCACCGCCAACCCGTAACCACCTTCCTCAGTTATATCAGCATCGATACGCTGTCCGTGCGCAGTCTACCCATCTGCCGCGACGAACTGCTGCCGTATGTACAGCGGGAGGTATGACCATGCTCAAAAGTCACCGTCAAAACTTTCACCACTCGAAGCTGCCTGAACCGGGTACCATCGGACGAATCATCGGTCTGTCCACGATCAATCCCCGCCGCAAGTGCATCGTGATCGCCTATCCGCTGTCTGACAATCTGCGTCCGTACAGCCTGGGCATTCATTCCTGCTGGGTGCGCTTCCTGGACAACAGCACCATACACCGTTTCAGTGGCATCTGGTTTCAGGAGGCGTAACCCGATGTCATTCCAACCGCCTCTGTTTGCTCTGGATACTCCACTGCCTCATGACCCAATCCGTCTGCTGCGAGATGGCGCGGCGCTCGTATTGAGCGTATCCGGTGGTAAGGACTCGGATGCCATGTGTCATCATCTGCTGGAACGTCGTCAGACTGAAGGCTGGTCAGGCGATGTGGTCATGGTACATGCTGATCTGGGACGTGCCGAATGGCATAGCACGGCTGATTATGTTCAGGATCTGGCACACCGCAAAGCTGTCCCACTGCATATCGTCCGTTGGACACAGGGTGATTTGATTGACCGTATCTGGCAGCGCTACCATGCTGATCCTACCCGTCCTTGTTGGCCGTCCAGTAAGGTTCGTTATTGCACCTCTGACCTCAAACGCGCCCCCATCTCTCGCTGGATACGGAATACTTATCCCTCTGGAAATGTCATCTGTGCCATCGGGTTGCGTTCGGAGGAAAGTCGCGCTCGAGCCAAGAAGTCGGTGGTCACCGTTCGGGACGATTGTAGCGCACCAACTTTAGGGCGATTGACCCTGAATTGGCTACCGATCCACGATTGGACATCCACCGCTGTCTGGGAATGTATCCGTCAGCATGGGAATGTCGCTCATCCCGCCTACGCGTTGGGTAATGCCCGTTTGTCCTGTGCCTGCTGTGTACTGGCCAGCGTCAATGATTTACTCAATGGGGCAGCCCATAACCCGGACACCTACCGTGAACTCTGTCGCATCGAAGCGGTCACCGGTTACAGCTTCCGTCAAGATTGCTGGTTGAGCGATCTCCAACCGGATTTGCTGCCCGACAGTACCCGGATCGCCGTCCACCATCACAAAAGGAGCCTAGCATGAACCCTGACTGTACCCACCTCAACTGGAAACCGGTTCTACTGGTGAAAGTCGTGCACCTTCCCTTTGCTGACAGCTACCCTGCATTATCGGTCAAACGCCTCTATCTGGCCGAACATTCGGATGGCATTTTGAGCGCCGATTGGACTTTACCGGCTGACGAACGCATCCAACCACTGGTACAACTGACCGGCTGGAACCCACAGCGCGATGTTCCCTTTGAACTCCCCATCCAATATCAGCGTGGCGACACCGGCCTGACCGCGAGCATCTCTTCGGGCACATGGGTATTGCCCTATGACGACCATCACTATCACCTGTATGAACGTGTTCAAACCACTTTTCAGACCCTACTGGCACAGATTGAAACTGCACCCACCGATCCCCAAACCTTGCGTTTGCTCACCCGTTGGCTTTTGTAAGACAAATCCTCATTCGATTAAGGAGTATGGCATTATGAATACCACTGATCTTAGCACCCAACAAGCACTCCATCGTTACCATCGCTTGTTCGACAATACGCAGTACACCGCCATTGCCCAACGTCTGGCGGCTGATCTTCGGCTGGATCGCGACTATCCACAAGTGACTGACACCCTAAATGTGCTGACCGACACCGCTTTGTCACTTTGTCAACATCCGCACTATGAACGGTCATGGCTCAAGTTAGCGACCTTTTGCGGTCAGAATGCGATATCCATTCCCACCATTGATGCGATTTACACCTACCTGTTGCTTTTTCAACCGGTTAAGGACACCCATGCCGACGATTTTGAAGCGACCGCCAAAGCCTTGCTGAAAGCCTATGAAGTCACCGACAGTTTGCGAGCGGCCATAGCCTGTGCCAACGGCATCCATAGCTGGCAGGGACGCATGGCTTACGATCTGCTGGCAGCCGTTGATTATTTCACACAAGCCGCAATTCAACTGCTGCTGCATGCCAATGGCAGCTACATTCGCGAGAAACTGCAATCTGGTTTGCGACGGCTCACCGCTGCCTTCTACGAGGGCATCCGCGAAAGTGACACCCCCGAGCTATTCAACTTCAAAGCCACTTTCTTCCCCGATGAGCATGACCGCCACTGAGTTGTACCATCCTCCTTGACAGTGACACCTGTCTCACAGTGTGCTTTGTTCGTAATCAGGTTGTATTCCCACCACCGCTTCGCTTCAGCCACCTTAATGCATCCCGTATGCCACACCACGAACCTTGGATTCAGCACTGACTTGTCTGTCACCAACAGGCGTACGTCCCGCTGTGACACCTTTTCATCAGTGGCGCTCGCCATCTGACCCAAACCATGCCGATTAGTCACTGACCAGCTTAGCAGGTGCGGCAGCGTTCATACCGACCGCGGTCGGTACGCTTTACCCCTTTCTTCCGGGCTTGTGCCAGACGAAGGTCTCCCTTCGTCTTCACCAGAAACGGGTAGCGCCTTTCAGGTGAAAGCTGCCTTGATCCACCTGCTTTATGGTGGTCAGAAATCGGCACAGGGTCGATGGACGAATAAGCGCACAGCGCGAAGGAGTAAACAGCATGGGTACGAGCATCAATTTGCAGGTGACAGGTTTCGTCGGCAGCGATCCGCAGGTACGGACGGTGGGTGAACAAACGGTTGCTAGTTTCAGTGTGGCCGTCAGCCGCAAAAACGGCAGTGGCAAGAAACAGACTGTTTGGGTACGTGTGAATTGTTGGAACAAACTCGGCGAGGTTGCCACGCAGTACGTCAAGAAAGGGTCGTTGGTGCAGGTGACAACTGAATGGCTGCGTCCCAGCGCATGGACAGATCAAGGAGGAACGGCACAAGCCAGTTTGGACATCGACGCGAACCGTCTGGTACTCCTCGACCGCTTAGATCATGATGAGATCGGAAGCGACACTGAAAACATAACCTTCTGATCCTGATACGCCATTAAAGGTGAACAGCACTTCACTGTTCACCTTTTTTTGTTTTTGGGATTTCACCATTAATCGTTTACCCAATCGCTGACTTATATCTAACCTTCAGAAACGACCAGTAAATCGGCCTAACTGATCTAAATTTGCTAATGTCAAATTACTTCCATTTGGGTAATTATTAAAAGAGCTTTGTAATAGCATTAAATAATCCTCCGTTTGCCCTACGATTATTGACGGTTTGCGAAATTATACTATACTCGCATATGCATCGATTCAGCTGAAGAGGAGTCGTTCTATGCTGCGCAATCGCCGTCTATCTTTGCTGCTGGCTATTTGTGTGACCATTTTTGGATTGTCACGGATAGCAGCACAGGATGCAACGCCTATTAGCCCCCCTACTGAAACGTCTGTTCCGACGTTACCGCCCACCGAAATTCCCACCGATGTGCCGAGTGCAACGCCGCTGCCAATTTTTACGCTCACACTTACGCCGACCCCACTCCCTACCGAAACGCCAACCTTGCTGCCCACGCCGACCGCCAGCGAAACCGCGACGGAAACCCCAAGCGAAACGCCGATCGTGCAAGCCTCCGCCTTGCCTACCGAGACACTGACGACTGAACCATCGTTGTCACCCTCATCAACTGCCATATTCACTCCAACGGCAACCCCTCCTACAGCATCTTTAGAGTTAGCTGAAAGTGCGTCACAGTTAAATGATTTGGCTGCACTATCTGCTAATTGTACGACTTGGGGAATAGTTAATCCTGCTTCTACAATTGGCGCTACGCAGGCAGTCTTAGCGAATAGTGATTCCGCTGGCTTATGCGAGGCTATTGAATCTGGAAGAAATATACCCAATTATAAGATTTATTTGGGTACAGGTGCTTATACATTTAGCGGCACATTGCAAATTGCGCAGGGAGATTCATTTATTATATATGGCAGAGGAGCTGAGCAAACGACACTTCAACGCCTTTTAACCGCCTCTAGTTTTCCCCTTTTCGATACACTTGGCTATATAGAAATCCACAATGTCACCCTACAAGGTGGTAGATCAACATCAACTTCAATTTTTGGGGGCGGAATTCGCCAACATGCTGGAACTCTTGGGCTATATGACAGTGTGCTTCAAGATAATCGGGCAACAACTTTTGGAGGTGCGTTATACCTGTATAGTTTTGGTGTAACCGATATTCAACGCACCTATTTTCAGAATAATCATGCAACCTATGGCGGAGCGATTGGAGTTGCAGGTGGCGGTAGCATCCCAATCAATTTCCAAATGACCTGTACCCGCTTAGAAACCAATAATGATGGTGCCGCATTTTATGTTGAAACAGGTCTTCAAGCTGGCTCAAGCGTCAATATCAGTGGCATACGCAACGCTAATATTCTACCGAATAGTTTTGATCAAGCAGGTTCGACCGGTCCTTTCATCCGCAATCAAGGAGCAATCAGTGTATCCGCAGATTATAACTGGTGGAGCGCTCCTCGATCTGTCAGCACCATTATCGGGTTAGTATCGGATGGCAATCAACAAGGCACTGACCCAACTGCCATCTACAAAACAGGTGACTACTACAACCCTGCGTCACCCTGCAAGATGTTAGCTCCTACTTTGCCTCCTGTTACTCCGACACCCACTATTCCTGCTGCAACAGCTACGGCTCAAGCTGCCTATGCTTTACAAAGCATATTTCCTGCGCCACTTGTCGTTTCTACACCTCGACTTAGCGACGGCAATGCCGACAGTCATATGAATACAGCGTTACCTCCGCTATGTTCACGCGACATAAACCAGTACCAAGTTTCAGGTGGAAACTATCCTGTTATTTCACCATCTAATGGCAAAGTTCATGTAGTTGATACAGATTTACCTAATGATACATTAGGAAACTTTGTTTCACTACGTTTAAATTTCACAAGCTTGCCAAGTGAAATACAAGCTATTTTATTCTCTAAGTACCCATCAATACAACAAGGGCATGTAGCTGCAAGCGCTCTACTCCGCGAAGACTATTTAATGATGGGTTTTGGACATTTAAGTCAAGTTTCCATTCAAGAAGGCAGCATAGTGTTCAATGCTACGCCTCCCGTTGCCATCAGTGGGAAAACTGGCTTATCAGCTTCCGATCATGAACACTTGGACGTTACGGTCTACTATGTAGCAAATTCAGGGTCTATTAATTTACTAAATTCAAGGATAAACCCTTTAAATCGATTTCAAGAACATTTTTCAATTTTTGGGTATTCCGGAAACAATACTTTCGGAATACGCCAATCGATAGATCCAATTATTATATGGCCATTTCTGCCATTTAATTTCACAGGAGTAATTACCCCATGCTGATAATAGCTTTTGGAAGTACTCAACAGTCAAATGAAAGGGCTAATTACTATCATGGTTAATCGCAAGATTTCGATTGCAGTGATCATGTTCTGCTGTCAGTTCATATTAATGTTTAAAATCTATGCACAAACTCCTACACCAAGCGCAGCATCACTTATCAGTATACTTAACCCACCGGAGTGTACTCGAACTTGTTTCATAGGTATTGAGCCGGGAATCACTAACCAATTACAAGTTAAAAGTATATTTAGTAATAGAAATATTCAATTTGTAATTGATGGAGGTATGAGCAATGATGAACCAAATGGTACATACTATTGGAGTATGTCGGCAAATTCGCTTCCATTTACGAGCGGATCAGCAAATAATCTCATCGAAGGTGCGATTACTTTTTCAAGTGGAATTGTACGACAGATCACATTCAATTTATATGTTCCTATCCCAAGTATTATTGCTGCTTATGGGCAACCTGATACATATTTAACAGGAAGTGATGGAGATGGTTTTATCATTGTGTATTCACAGAAAAAAATCATCTTTCAACCGACAAAAGCTATAAGTACAGAGTATTCAACAGCAATATTTCTAGTTGATAATGCTGCATTAGTGGAATTTGTTAGCAATACTTCCCTATCGCTAGTTGCAAATTGTACACAACTAACAGGGATATGCAGTGTTGTAACAGCTACTTTGACACCAACCGCGACTAACACACCAAGCCGTACTCCAACGTCAACCCCCACGCGAACGCCGACGGCAGGAGCATCACCAACACCGACTCGTACGCCAACGCGCACACCGACAGCGGGGCCATCTCCCACGCCGACGCGCACAGCCACTGCGACCAGTACACCGACCCGTACCCCAACGCCGACAGCAACACCGACCAGTGGGGTCTTTCCCACAACTGGCATACTGGATAACTTCAACCGAGCCAATGGTTCAGTCGGCAGCAATTGGGCGGATAACACGGGTAGTTACACGGTGGTCAGCAATCAGTTGAATGTGGGCAATGGCGGCACCTTGTACTGGAATGCCGCCAGCTTTGGAGTTAATCAGGAGGTGTATGTGACCTTCAAAGCCATTGCCGCCAGCGCCAGTGAGATTGATCTGCTGCTCAAGCGTCAAGGTGCGGGTTGGACGGATGGGGTCATCGAAGTGGTCTATAATCCCGCCACCAGCACGGTACAGGTCGTGACCTACAAACCAGCTCAAGGCTGGGTGCAGCGTGGAGCCAACATCAGTGTCACTTTTGCGGTCGGGGATCGCTTCGGCGCACGCGCAAAGGCGAATGGTACAGTCGAGGTCTACAAGAACGGCACCTTGTTAGGCAGTCGAGATGTGACCGCCTGGCCGGATTATGCCAGCGGCGGCTACATCGGTTTGTGGAACGTTAGCGCCAATACCACCGTGCTGGATGATTTCGGTGGTGGTAACTCGTAAGGCAAGAGATTCTGCGCGATGTTTATTCTTTGATGCCGTCTGGTACTCCTCGACCGCTTGGATCACGATGAGACCGGAAGCGACACTGAAAACATAACCTTCTAATCCTGATACGCGATCAATTGCCCATTCACAGGATAATGGGCAATTAAAGGTGAACAGCACTTCACTGTTCACCTTTTTTGTTTTTGGGATTTCACCATTAATCGTTTACCCAATCGCTGACTCATATCTAACTTTCAGATACGGTCAGTAAATCGACCTAACTGACTTAAATTTGCCAATGTCAAATTACTTCCATTTGGGTAACTATTAACAGAGTTTTGTAATAGCATTAAATAATCCTCCGTTTGCCCTACGATTATTGACGGTTTGCGAAATTATACTATACTCGCATATGCATCGATTCACCCGAAGAGGAGTCGTTCTATGCTGCGCAATCGCCGCCTATCTGTGCTGCTAGCTATTTGTGTGACCATTTTTGGATTGTCACGGATAGCAGCACAGGATGCAACGCCTATTATCCCCCCTACTGAAACGTCTGTTCCGACGCTGCCGCCCACCGAAATTCCCACCGATGTGCCGAGTGCGACGCCGCTGCCAACGTTTACGCTCACACTTACGCCGACCCCACTCCCGACCGAAACACCAACCCTGCTGCCCACACCGACCGCCAGCGACACAGCGACGGAAACCCCAACTGAAACGCCGACGTTGGAAACCACCGTCTCGCCTACTGAGACAGTGACAGATGAACCCTATTTGTCACCTACATCGTCGCCCACAGCCACATTAACGGCATCACCATCGGTTACTGCCTCACTGATGCCGACATCAATAAATGTGCAATCGTTTCCGACAATGCCGCCCCCTCCGAATTATGGTCAATTGTCGGTCTCCCCACTAAGTGCCCCGGGAAATGATGTCATTGAATATCGAGGTATCGATACTCTCACTAAGTTTACAGCCGCTATCAATACCGCGAATATTGACTGCGCTCACACCCATGTTCTGTATGTATCGCCCGGCCCTTACCCACTAACACCAGTGAACAGTACGAGTCTTGGCCTTGAGATCACGAGTAAAGTTGTGATTGTTGGCAATAACATGGATCCCAGCAAACAAGTAAACGATCCTATCGTTGCAGCTATCGACAAAGTAATTTTTACACCTGCTGTTGCCGGGAAAAGCGTATTTTCACTTCCGGGCAATCCGGGCACTTGTGGCAGTTTAACATTGTACAATGTCGTGATCAGTGGAGCCGCTTTGACTGCCCCCAATGCCGGTGGTGCGGTTAACGCCTATGATAATCTCAGTATTTACAACAGCCTTCTAAAGGACAATAAGGTGATTGGGTGGGGTGGGGCTATCTATCAAGGTTCGGATAACCTCAAGATCATCAACAGCGTGTTTGATAACAATCAAAGCAATGGAAATTACACAAATACAGGGGGTGGAGCAGTTGTTACACAATATGCTGCGACCTTTGACTCTCGATGTACAACCTATAAGAACAACTATTCCCGAAATGTAGGGGGTGCATTCTACTTTTTCGCGGATAGTGGCGTAATCACATTCAAGCATTTGTTGACTTCGGGTAGTGTAGATACTACTTTAAGCAACAACTTCGAATCCAATACGGCGATGAATGGATGGGGCGGTTTTTACTCCCTTCCGGCAGTGGATGCAACCAACCAATACTGGAATCCTGCTCCTTCGACTGTCGCTGGAAACGCCAATTCTGTATTTGGAACATCATTCAATCCAATTTGGGGAAGTTCGGTGCAATTGAACCCTCCTAACACGAACTGCACTATTCCGCGTGTTCCGCTCTCTTTGACGACTATTACACAGCTATTGCAAGGATATGGGGTTACATTGATGGGAGATTGGACTGGACTAGAACAGGATGTATTAGATGCGGTGGTCATAACTGGGGAAGCCTTAGCTGCACAAAGTACCGGCAATGATTTGTCTCAAGATGTTTTCAAACGGGTCATGGGTGCAACCTTGATTATTGATCGCAGCAACCTTAATTCTACCAAACCAATTTGTGTAACCACCTCGGAAATCTCTAAAATCCAATGCGATCCGACTAATCAAACCACTATTTTTACCCTCGTCCATGAACTTGGGCATATGTTCAACTACAGAAGTGGCGGATCATCAAATGCAAATCCAAACAAACCATCACTTTACATTCAACTTCAAAGCGCGGGATCGGTAAAGGATCTTAACCCAGTAGTTGGTTACCGCCAAGTAATTTTTGGAACATTTGCTCAACGTCTCGATCAAGGCGGACAATTCGAGCCATGGTGGAGAGGAGTAGATGGTTGGGGAAGTGCGGCTAGGCAACCATGGAATTGTGATGGAGCAAATTCCTCACCACCGTTCAACTTTCAACAAAATCCTTGTGACAATAAACTGACCCAAACCCTAACAGAAATAGATGAAGCTGCTGCTGATTTCTTCTTGAACTGGGTATATGCGAAAGTTAATTCAGGTGGATTCGAAGATATGATTTGGACTGATTCAGGTACACAAGTTTGCTATTTCCTAGGATGTAATGATAACGGACGGCAAACCGGAATTGCACGCATGAATTGGATGGATAATCCAACATTGGGTAGTAATTCTTTACCTATTGGTGCAATACCTCGAATTTTTTACGATCAAGGCTGGAATTGACAATTTCTATCCTACATAAGGAAAATCACTATGAGACTCTATAAAGTTTTTCGTCATATCAGCGTTTTCGTAATTATCATGAGTTTCTCGACAATAATATCGCAAAATGTGATGGCTCAATTTTCAGGAATCATCTCAACTTCATGGAGTCCTGATAGTACTAAGATTGCAATCGGCGGAGCTAATGGTCTGTTACAAATACTCAATACCTCTAATCAAGTCATCCGTACTTTTACGGGTTTAAGTGGCAATCTTTTAGCAGTCGATTGGAGTCCTGATAGTACCAAACTTGTGTCAGGTGGCGATGATGGTTTCGTCAGAATATGGGACGTAAATAATGGTCAACAGTTGGGAACACTTATAGGATTCGGTTCTTTCGTTCAAGAAGTTGATTGGAGTCCAGATGGCAATAAAATTCTCGCAACAGGTTCAAGTACTTCAAATACTCTAATTGTATGGAATGCTTCAACGTATCAACAAATCACATCTGTAAACGCAGGTAATGTTTATAGTGCAAAATGGAGCCCAGATAGTAGTAAAATTGTAGCAGGTAACGGAGCAGGATATGTCAACATTATTGCAGCAGGTTTGGGAAATCCTATTACAACCTATTCTGTAGATGGTGGTGTTGTACCTGTAAGTTGGAGCCCTGATGGAAACAAAATTGCGGCTGGAACCTCTAATATTGGTACTGATAAGAACAAAATCCTAATATGGAATTCCACTACTAATAATCTCATAGCAACTTTTCTAGGACATGTCAACCAAATCAGTGCTTTAGCCTTTAGCCCTAATGGACAACAAATCGCAAGCGCCAGTTTCGACGGTACTGTTCGCGTTTGGAATGTTGCGACAGGTCAGCAGATAGGCAGTTTTACCAAGCCACAATCGCTCACCACATCTATCGCATGGAGTCCGGACGGGAGTCAATTGGCGTTCGGCGGGACGAATGGGACGCTGGAAATCGCAACGGCTCCTAGTTTAGCCACTGCAACACCTACGCGTACTCCGACAGGTACTAACACACCAACCCGCACACCCACCGCCACCAATACGGCGACGCGCACGCCAACCTCAACTCCTACGCGGACACCAACGCCAGGTCCATCGCCCACGTCGACGCGAACGCCTACCCGTACTCCAACGCCAACGGCGACACCGACCAGCGGGGTCTTTCCCACAACTGGCATACTGGATAACTTCAACCGCGCCAATGGACCAGTCGGCAGCAATTGGGTAGATAACACGGGTAGTTACACGGTGGTCAGCAATCAGTTGAACGTGGGTAACGGAGGCACCTTGTACTGGAATGCCGCCAGCTTTGGAGCCAATCAGGAAGTGTATGTGACCTTCAAAACCATCGCTGCCAGCGCCAGTGAGATTGATCTACTGCTCAAGCGTCAAGGTGCAGGTTGGACGGATGGGGTCATTGAAGTGTCCTATAATCCCGCCAGCAGCACAGTACAAGTCGTAACCTATAAACCGGCTCAAGGCTGGGTGCAGCGTGGAGCCAACATCAGCGTCACCTTCGCGGTCGGGGATCGCTTCGGCGCACGCGCAAAGGCCAATGGCACCGTCGAGGTCTACAAGAACGGCACCTTGTTAGGCAGCCGAGACGTGACCGCGTGGCCGGATTATGCCAGCGGCGGCTACATCGGTTTGTGGAACGTTAGCGCCAATACCACCGTGCTGGATGATTTCGGTGGCGGTAACTCGTAACGATGTGTCCACTAAATACTGTCGGCGCTGCCTCGCAGCAGCGCAGCGTCCCCAAAGGACGCCGAACCACCTCAGCCGCAACCGTGTGAGACACAGGTTGGTGGCGCACAAGATTTACCCCTATCTATGGGGTAATCTAGGCTGAGGCGGTCGCCAGCTAAAAAGCTGGCTCCTCAAGTGCCGGAGGGCTTGATGTGCCGCGCTCAGGCGCAGCACCGCTGACGCAGCCCTTCGGTGCTGGTCAGCGTGTGGTCACGGTTGCCCGCGACCACCGGACGCATACCGCGTCCGAATCACCCAAATCGCATCCTGTCTGACAGCTGACGTCTGACAACGAATCAATTAACGCAACTCAATCTGATTCAACTGCCGCCGTTGATCTTCCCAATCCGGTAAGACACGCTCCAGCACCGCATAAAATGCCGCACTATGATTGTGCTCTTTGAGATGACACAATTCATGGATGACAACGTAATCAATCAAATGCTTCGGCACGTGGATCAACAGGAGATTGAGGATGATATTCCCCACCGCCGTACAACTGCCCCATCGTGATTTCATCTGTCGAACAGTCAAAGTAGGGTAGCTGATCCCCAATGATTCCACACGTGGAAAACTTAACTTCAATCGTTCTTCAAACACCCGTTTTGCTTGCTGTCGATACCACGCGGTGATCATCTTCTGGATGTGCGCTGTGTCAGACGGATCTGCAACACTGACGGTCAAGTACCCTCGGCTCAACCGTACACGTTCGACAGCATCAGCCACAACTTTCAACCGATACTGCCGCCCCAAATAGCGATAGGATTCTCCGCTCACATATTGTCGGGGCAGTGGATTTGATGTGGCATACGTTTCGAATTGTCGTTGCTGTCGTAGTACCCAACCCCCGCGCTTCTTGACCTTAGCCTCAACCGCATCTAGCCCACTGCCAACGGGCGCATCGACAACCACACTCCCATCCGGATACACATGGATTGCCAACGTCTTGCGCTCCGAGAAGATCAACTCGTATGCAATCTCAGTCATCCCAAACTGAACCGAATGTTGTCCGCCAAGCACTGTCATAGGCCGCCGTTATCCCGCTTCTTGGCCGTCTCAACAACGCCGTCGATGATCGTATCCATCACCACACCACTGATGGTCAATTCATGCGCGCGCTTGAAGTCATACAAATGATCCTCCAGCGCGTTCTTCAACCGATTGATCGTATCCAAATTGTGCGCCCAATCACGCCCCTTGAACTGATTGATAGTTCCCTCAAACGTGACCGCCAGATCAGCCATCGGTGACGCCAACCCATCGACACCTAACCGCTCGACCAACAACCCGAAATAAGCCGACGCATCCTTGGTATTCACAAGCTGCTCTGGCAGCGAGCTATCCTTCCCAGTCCGGAACTGATTCAACGCCGCTTCCATCTGATCGAGATACTCCAGCTCACTGATGCGCCCCTGACGATACGCCTCAATCGTATCTTCGACCATCTCCGAAAACTTGCGATAGAACACGGGATCTTCGTCCATCTTTTCCGTCGCCGTCTTCTTCATCCGATACGCGATCGCATCCGCCCGCGCCGCCGCACCTTCCAGATGAGCAACCGCCTCAGCGAAGGCCGGCTCATCAAAAATATTGACCTCCGGCGTGAGCACACTCACACCCTCCGCCTTGATGTGATCGTTCAGCAGCTTACGGATCTTCTGCTCATATTCCCCATAATTCACCGACTCGGCATACCGTAGCTTGACCGAACTCCGCAGCCGGTGGAAAAACGTCAAATCATGCTTATACCGTTGGATTTTCTTCTCCGGCGTGTTCTGATAAAACTCCACTGTCCCTAACGCCACCTTTAACCCACGCGCAAATTCATTCAGCGCGTCATAAAACAACAGCCGACGATCCTCTGGCTCCAAGAAACGTTCCATCGCCTCTTGATCCTGCTTATTCGCCACCGGATCAAACACCGCCCACAGACGGTCATGCAAGCTCGGAAGCTCCGCCACCACCTTAGCGATGTCCGTCACCGTCCCCGCAACATCCTCCGCATCGAAGGCTTCCAGCGCGTTATAAGTCTCCAGCGCCTCATTCAACTCACCCAGCACACCGCGATAATCCACGATGTACCCATATTCCTTACCTACACACAACCGATTCACCCGCGCGATCGCCTGAAGCAACCCATGTTCCTTGAGTGACTTATCGACATACAGCACTGTATTTCGTGGCTCATCGAAACCCACCAGCAGCTTATCCACCACGATCAGAATCTCGATGCCATCAGCCTGTGCGAACGAACTTTTGATGTTCGTCAGATACCGGTTCTCGTCCCCATGCATCTGCATCATCCGCTTCCAGAAATCCTGCACCGGCTTCAGATTCGTCTCGTCCGCATCGACGTTCCCCTCACGTATATCCGGTGACGACATGATCACCGCACACTCGATCCCCTCGTCTTGCAGCGCGTACATATATTGAATCGCCACCTCTTTACTGGCCGTCGCGAACTGAGCCTTGAAGCCTGTCCCGCGCCACGTCTTGATGTAATGCTGCGAGATGTCCCACGCGATCGACTCCATCCGTGCCCGTGTCCGATTGACCTCCTCGAACCGGCTCATCTTTCGCTTCAGATCGACCTTCTGATCATCCGTCAAATTCGCCGTCCGACGCTCGAACCACGTATCCAGATCCGACTTACTCACATCCAGATCGACCATCCGCCCCTCATACAACAGTGGCACCACCGCCTTGTCAGACACCGCCTGCCGCATCGTATACTTATGGATGAACCCGCCGAACTTATCCGCCGTACTCTTTTCCTTCTTGAGCAATGGCGTCCCTGTGAACCCGATGTAACACGCCTTCGGAAACACCTCCGCCATCCGCGCGTGACTGCTCCCATACTGACTGCGATGACTCTCATCCACCAGCACGAACACATTCACGTTATCATCCCGCAGCTTCGCCTTCGCCGCCGCCTCGAACTTATCAATCACCGTCGTGATGATCTCGTTCGCCGGATCACGGATCAACTCCATCAGATGCTTACCCGACTGCGCCTGTACCACCTTTTTCCCGCACGCATAAAACGTCTTCCAGATTTGCGCGTCCAGATCAACCCGATCCGTCACGATCACCACCCGCGGATTCTTCACCGCCGGATGCAGCACCAGCGCCTTCGCCAGCATCACCATCGTCAGAGACTTACCGCTCCCCGTCGTATGCCAGATGACACCACCTGCCCGTTTCCCCTGCGCATCAACCTGCGCCACCCGCTCCAACGTCGCCTGAATCGCAAAATACTGTTGATACCGCGTGATCTTCTTCACACCGTTGTCATACACCACAAATTGATACGCCAGCTCCAACAACCGCCACGGACGCAGCAGGGCATACAATGTCGCATCCTGCACCGTCGCCAACCGCTCCCCCGCCGCCGCCTGATCATCATAATACCGGCGTACCCACCGCTCGTCCTCCCGCCACCCATACAACCGTGCCTTGTCATCCTCACTCAACGGCAGATTAATCAACCGACTGAGTTCCCCCTCTGTATTTTCTCCCCTCTCTATGAAATGGAGAGGGGGCGGGGGTGAGGATGCATTTTGACTCTCCTCTTTCCACGTCCCCCAGAACTTCGCCGGAGTCCATGTCGCCCCATACAACGCATCATTCACGCTCACTGACAGCAGCACCTGAGCATACGCAAACAACTGCGGAATCCCATCCGCCAACTGTTGATTACGCAGCATCTGACTCACACCGTCCAGCACCGCCTTCTGACCATCACTCGTCTGTTGATCAGGCCGCTTACACTCGATCACCACCAACGGAATCCCATTCACGAACAGCACGATGTCCGGACGATACGTCGCATAACTCCCGCGCCGCTCCACGCTGAACTCTTCCGTCACCTGATACACATTCCGCTCCGGACGCGCCCAATCGATATACTGGATGCTAAAGCTCCGTCGATCCTGCCCGATGACCTGTTCCACGCTCGTCCCCAGTGTCAGCAGTTCATATACCACCTCACTCGCCGGGATCAAACCCTGATTCAACGGCACATCCTTCAACCGCGTGATCGCCGTACTCAGATTGGGCTCGGTGAACGCATATTCCTTCCCCTTATGCTGCACACGGTTATGATCCCGCAGCCACTCAAACAACACCCCCACGAACAATACACTCGCCGTCCTCCCACCCCGCAACCGCAGCGCCTCATCTGGCGGCACATACTGCCACCCCATCGCCATCAACAACCGCAGCGCCGGAATCTGTGAAACCCGATCTTCGAGGTACGAAGGTGTACTCATCAAATAACCCTATTCCCAATCTTCGAGCCGAAGCCCACTCACGCGCTGAAACTCAGCCGTGTTATGCGTCACCACAATCAAATTATGAGCCAGCGCTGTCGCCGCAATTAAGAGATCATTCCCGCTGATCGGCAGCCCGCGCCGTTCCAAATCCGCGCGGATGTCGCCATACGCCTGCGCCGCATCATCATCAAACACCACCGATTGAATCGTGCTCAGGAATTCAACCTGCTTCTGCCGCGAGACTTCCGGTGTCTGACTTTTAGCCGACCCATAAAACAGTTCCGCTTTTGTGATGCTGCTCACTGCCACATCGACCAGCGGAACCGTCGCCATGATCTGTCGGATTTTCGGCGCACGCCCATTGATGTACCGGATGCAGGTGTTCGTATCCAGCAGATACTTCATGCCACATCATCCCGCGTTGACCACGGCACATCCGCCGGACGTTCCAGCGGATCATCTGCCAGCGCCCCATACGTCCGCTCGAAGAATCCCACCGGCCACCCCAGCGCATCAACCGGAGTCGCCTCCACCGCCTGCATCACCACCACCACATCCACATCGCGGTTGATCATCGCGGCAGGCACATCCAGCTTCAACACCCCGTCATGCCCCACGTGCGTTCTCAGCTTAATGGTTTCCATCGTGAACCTCCTAACACCCATCTGTCACAATGATTCTAACACGCCCCGCCATCCCCTAGGGGACGGTCACAGACCGCCCCGCGCGCCTCGCGTAGCGTTGCCGAACAAAGTATCACTTAGGCTGACGTATCAATATCGACAGACACCGGATAATGATCCGAAGCATTGGGATACTGCTGCCATATTTTCTGCTTACCTTTTAATACCTCGTGAATAGCCGGATTGCTAATCCAGCCAGCCTTAACATTCGGCGTATGTAGGATATGGTCGATCCACTCATGGTGGCGCATCCGATTAAAGATGGGATCAACATAACTGGTAGTCGCCAACTCCTCAAACTTCAAGGCCTTCCGATCTTTCGGCTTTAGAATATCGAATAACGCATTGTGCATACACAGCTCCGGTGACCACACACTGCCCATCAATCGTTCAACGCCGCTTCCATACAACCGCTTCTCACTCGCGTCCATCCCCGGCCCATCATTGATGTCGCCGCACACAATTAACGGAATCTGTTTTGTCTCCGGCTTTGTTAAATATGGGTCAAGAAATTCTGTGCGAATTTGTCCTGTTTCTGCCAGAATCTTTCGGCTGTTGCCTTCCGATAATGCCCACCACTGGCTCCATTCCAACGCGCTAAAAATACCTTTGCTCTTAAGGTGTAACCCTAATACACGGAATGGTGCCCCTGTTTTCGGATAGATTTCGGCGTACAACGGCAACCGCTCGAAGCGATATACCTCCTTAACGCTGTCCTCATCCGTGTCCAATTCCCAAGTCTGAAAAGCTTTTTCGGCATTGGAATCTTTTCGCACGACCGGAACATCTGCGAACTTATCGCGGTCTACGCGGACGATGATGCCGATATTTTGAAGCACACCTTTGTTGGGCTGCAGATAAGCCTTCCATTTACCGAATGTCCAATCCGTATCGCACAACAATTGGAGTTGTTCTTCTCGGTTCGGTCCTTCCAGCACGACCAAAACATCCGGGTCAATCTCTTCGATCACCGCTTTAAGGTCATCTCGTCGCTTGCGAACGGTCGCTTTGGGATCATCACTGTGATTCGGTTTCTCATCATCCGGCTTAAACCCCATTTTATTATTGTTTTTCTTCTCTTCATCCTGCGACAAAAACAAATCACTCAACCATGCCATGTTCCAACTGACGAATTTCAAAGCAGTCATTTTTTGAATCCTCCGATTGTCAAACCAATGAGCATTACCGGAGAATAAACTATACCAACAATAATAAATTCTTGCTTATTAATAATTTCTTAAAACTTCTGACTCGTTTGCACAATCCGTGTACCCCGCCCCCCACACGCCAACCGCATACCTGTAGGGGCGGAATTCATTCCGCCAGCCGCGTATCCCGCCCCACGTCCACCCAACCACCCTGAACCGAACGCACCGCCTTTTCCTCCCCTATTGCTATGGGGGAGGATCAAGGAGGGGGTTACTCCACCGCCATCAACCGTGCCTGAATCCGCACGCCATGCTTCTGCCGTGACGGATCATCAGCCTCCAGCCCGTAAGCCTTCAACGCCGTCCCCAGACCATCCACGAACGCCGCCTTATCGCTCCCCTCTGCCGGATACGCCACCAACACACTCACCAGCTTATCCGTCACCTGCGCCCCACCCAGTAACCGGTACGGCTTCTCTGCAAACCTCGCCTCGCGCAAAAACGCATCAAAACGCTTCTTCAATTCCATGCTGTTGCTTGCCATAATTCAAGACTCCTTTACTGTAAATCACCCTCAGTTTACCACCCCATTGCCATCAACAACCGCAGCCCCGTAATTTGTGAAATCCGATTCTCAAGATACGAAGGTGTCTGTGTCCCGTAGGGACGAGGCATGTCTCGTCCGTTTACATAAATGCCCTCAACCCGCCGCGATTACCCCGTATCGCTATAAAATTGATCCGCTTCCCATCGTGATGGATTATTCAACACATATTCACGAAGGACATTTAATGATTTTTCATCACGGATAATATGGTCGTGATACCGTTCCTGCCACAATCGCGGCGCGGTCAATCCCATCGTCTGATGAACCAGTTTGCTAACCGCCGATTTATAAGACCCTACCACCGCCCCTAATGACTTTGTTCTAACGCCGTTGGGACGTTTGGGCGCGGACGAGGCGTACCTCGTCCCTACAAATTCGCTTGATACATCTGCGGTCAAAACGACAATACCGTGGATGTGGTTTGGCATAATCACAAAAGCATCCAATTCAACCGTCGCAAAATGCTGTGGAATACTATCCCAACATGCGTAGGCTATTTCCCCAATCGTACTGAATTGCATTTCACCCCGGATCACATCCCCAAAATGATGCTCGCGCCGATAGGTACAGATGGTGACAAAATATACCCCTGCCTGTTGGTAGTTGTAGTCACGCAATCGCGGAGATTTGCGTTGAGGATACGATTTGTTGGTCATAACATCTCTCAACCCCTGCCTGTCCATCTCGAATTTCAACCCTGTCCCTGTAGGGAAGAGGCACGCCTCGTCCGATTGTTCACCCCATCGCTACACCTGCACCGTACCCGTCAACCCCCGCGTCCGCCCACGCATTCCTGTAGGGAAGAGGCACGCCTCGTCCGATTGTTCACCCCATCCTCACACCCACCACCCTCACGCCGCCCACGCATCCCCGTAGGGACGAGGCACGCCTCGTCCGTCCGCCTTCTCCCCTACACCCGCACCGCACCCGTCAACAACTGCTGCATCAACCCCCGCTTTTGCTCTCGCAACTTGTCAGCATGTTCTCTGTACAAATTAATGAAAGCATCGGATGTATTAAGAACTTCAGCGATCTGCTGTTGCTCAACTGTAGATGATAGTCCTAATGGTAAAGATGCATATTCCTGAGCGTTGATATTAGGCTGTGCTCCAGCCCGAAGCGTATTCTTAACCCATTCATAGTAAATAGGACTTTGTGTAAAATGTTTAAGATACTGCGCTATCAGCTTGTTTTCGTCGATGACAAACTTGATAAGATAACCAGCATAAATAGCTAATCCATCTGAGCTTTGATATAGATAGGTTTTGCCTACAGTTGCCCCTGAACGAGCGAAAAGAAAGTCATTATCTTTGAGCACATAACGCTCATTGCCATTAAGCTCAATACTTACTTTTCCATCCGTGTACAACTGTCCATCTTCAGAAATGTCAGTTATGCGTATGTATCTCGGTAAATCGGGATCAAAATCAATTGCAGAAGCATTCGCACCATATTGAGGTTTCCCAATACTACAATTAGCTAACTCAACTTCCTCCCACTCCCCCTCAAACCCCGCGAACCGCACCGCCCCCGTCAACAACAACTGCATGAGCGCCTGCTTCCGTCGCCCCAACGCCGCGATCAACTGCTCCACCAACCCAATCGCCTCATCCCACGTACTCAAAATCGCCGCAATCTTCCGCTGTTCTTCCAACGGGGGAGTCAGAATCTCAAATGGTCTCAATATCTCTAGGTTTATATTTTTCTGAGCATTTTGGGTAGACAATGCATCAAGATCATTTTTGCGGGTTTGCAATGTATACATTAGCCATGTGTTTGATACATCTTTCATTGTTTGAACTGCCACAATGCTATCTGGGCACGCTACAGGAAATGTTGCTATCGCAACATCGCCTATATTTGCTGCAATCGTTATCAAAATTGTACCTGCGGGAAATATTCTACTAACTGCCAACCCATCGTCATTTAAAGTCTGAGAATAGCTTTTTAGCCAGCCTGCTGCTGATCGAATATCACCTGTTTGTACAAAAGGAATATTGCCTCCGTATAATTTAGGATTGTTACGTGGCCTTGCTGTAAATTTGCCACGTTCTACATTTGCTAGACTGCTAAGTGGCTGAACACTCCAACCTTCAGGAATCAATTTGTATCTCCCTCAATTAGCCCCTTTAGTGGGCTTGTCTGCCTGTTAGCCTTGTGGCTTTAGCCCTAGGCGGCGGCAACCCGACAACCCATTCACAACACCCCGCCAACCGCTCAATTCCTCACCCAAAACCACCACGATTCAAACCGTCTTATAACTTGACCTCGTAAGAACTTTCGTGCTATTATACGAACAAGTGTTTCATTTTTGTTATACCGTTTCGATACCCCTCTGTCTTCAAGTCCCTCTCCATGAAATGGGGAGGGATTTAGGGAGGGGATGGTTCTAAGGAGAAAAATCATGCCTCGCCGTTCCTACTCACCCGACGAAAAAGCCGACGCCCTCCAAGCCCTCGCCCGTAATGCCGGCGATGTCGCTGCGACCCATTACCAGACCGGCATCCCGCAGCGCACTCTCTACCTCTGGCGTAACGAAGAATGGCAATTGCAACGATTGCAGCGTCACACCCCACTCCCGCCGCCGCCATCAAAAATCGCTACTTTCGAAACCAATCTTGAAGCCTATGAATACCTGCGTGACCGCATGACGCAAATCTTCAATAAATTCCCGCCCGATCTGTCCTACCTGCCGCCCTATCTCCGCCGCGACCACGAATCCGCCCGAATCACCATCGTCAGCATCATCATCAAACTCACCGAACTCATCAACCTCGTCGGCCCACTCGAAACCGAAGTCGGCGAAATCGAGTACGTCCACGAATACATCACCGAAGACCCCCGCGACGGCCTCCTGCCAAATTGATTCGCGTGTTACAAGCCCATTTCCGTCTCAATCGTCTTTTTCAGAAGGGTCTCAAAAGCCTGCATTCCGGGAGGCGTATAAGCATAGATAATCGTCCTCAGATATCGAATATCGAAAGGAATATCATCAATAGTTTGTGCAATCAGAATGCACTTTCGCCCCAATGTATGCGCAATTCCCAACTCATAAAATACATTTGGGTTTTGGTGGGTACAATCCACAATACACAACTCGGCGTGGTAAATTGCGGACCAGATTTCATCGATAATGCTCTTTGCTGTCGTAAATTCATCACCTCGTTTGCACGTGATCCCCAGCTCTTGTGCAACCTTGAAAATGTGATCGTCATAAATCGCCTTCGGATGGTCACGAAAGGGCATCGCAACGAAAATTCGAGGCCACTGCTGTTTAATGTTTTTCGGTAAAGGTTCTTCGAAAATCGGGTAGGCGCGTATAGCAGGTTCTGGGTGCTGAATCACTTCAGTAAGGCTGATGTCAAAAAGCCGTTGGATACGGGGCAAAATACTCGTGGTAATCAGCTTGGAACCACGGTTGAATGGATCATTATCAACCTGTTGAACCAGCCCCGCCTGTATCAACTCTTCGACGTAACTTTGCCCCTCGTAGGCAAGGTACGACATCGACATCCTTTCATTAAGTACAGGCGGAACGTTATTCGACTCTTCAACATATAAGATCAACTCTGCCAAACTGATCGGTTGCATTTGTCGAATTAAGTACAAAATCGCGATTTTAACGTTTTCCGAGGCTGCCATTTTGTTTTCCTTAGTCCAGTCCTAATTCCCGCAGATAACCCGCCATACGACTTTTCACGTCGGCCAGTTTCCCTTCGAGGTCATGGATCTCCGCCTGAACCGCCTTCAGATCAATCGACTCCTCCGCCTCGAACGTATCCACATAACGGGGGATATTCAGGTTGAAATCATTCTCGCGGATCTCATCAAAACGCGCCCGATACGCATATTTCTCCACCGACTCCCGCGCCCGATACACTGCCACCACTTTTTCGAGGTCGCGTTCCCGCAGTCGGTTCTGGTTCGTGCCCGGCTCAAATTCTCGGCTCGCATCAATGAAAAACACACTGTCATCCGGCTTGTTCCGCTTAAAAATCAAGATCGCCGCCGGAATACCCGTCCCGTAAAACAAATTCGCAGGTAACCCGATGACCCCATCCAACAAATTATCCTCGATCAACTTCTGTCAGATCGTCCCCTCCGAACTCCCACGGAACAACACCCCGTGTGGCACAATCAGACCCACCCGCCCGTTTTCCGTCGCCTCCCGAAACGTGATCTCGATCATATGGCTGATGAACGCATAATCACCCTTACTCTTCGGTGGAACACCGCGCCAGAATCGCCCGTAACGGTCTTTCTCAGCGCCCTCCGCCCCCCACTTGTCCAGCGAAAATGGAGGATTAGCCACCACCACATTGAACTTCATCAGCTCATCACCCTCAAGGACGCGCGGCTCTTTCAGCGTGTCCCCCCAGATGATGTCTCGCGTGGTCACATGCATATTATGAAGGAGCATATTCATCATGCACAGCGCCCAAGTGCTCCCGTTCACTTCCTGCCCTCGGATCGAATAATTGTCGCTCTGAACATGCTTCGCGCACTTAATCAGCAACGACCCCGACCCGCACGCCGGATCACAAATCCGCTCCCCAACCTGTGGATCAAGCAGTCGCGCCAGCAGCTCGCTCACTTCCGGTGGCGTATAAAACTCGCCCGCCTTCTTCCCCGCGTCCGAAGCGAACCGCCCGATCAAATACTCGTACGCGTTCCCGATCACATCCAAATTCCCGATCCGGCTCGGGCGCAGGTTCAATTTCGGGTCATTAAAATCGTTGAGCAAATTCTTCAGGCGCTCATTCCGTTGGGCAGTTCTCCCCAGCGCCGCCTCGCTGTTGAAGTCGATATTTCGGAAAACGCTGTCCAGCTTTTCCTTGTTCTCTTCTTCGATCTTCTCCAGCGCCACGTTGATCAATTCACCGAGGTTCGGCGCGTTCCGGTTCTCATACAACGTATAAAAATCGCTCCCCTTCGCCAGCTTGAACGGCTCACGACTCAAACGCCGCTCCACCCGCTCGCTATCCCCCGCAAAATCCCGCTCGTACTGCTCCCGATGGTCAAACCACACGTCGCTCACGTACTTCACGAAAAGCATGACCAAAATGTAATTCTTGTACTCGCTCGGGTCAATCGTCCCTCGGAAGGTGTCACACGCCTTCCAAACAATCCCGTTAATTTCGTCTTGGTTTACCGTCGTCTCGGTCATAGGTCTAAAGCTCATTTTTTGTAAATTGTTTCGTCTCGTGAATAGGTATTATAAGGGTATTGTATCCCTATCCGCTAATACCACCGCCCTCCGGTCAAAATTCCTCGCTCCCCCTCGTAAAATTCCCCGCCTTCCTTATATAGACTGTGTCAAAATGAGGTAGGTACTTATTCAGGTGGGGAATTCCTTATGTCCAAGAAAACCGTCCGTCGTAGCCTGACCATGACTCCCGAAATGAGAGACCGTCTGGCCTTGCTCGTCAGTAAATACCCCCGTGACACAACCGAATCCGACCTAATCCGTGAGGCCATTCGCCTCTATCTGGATAACCAGGAAGACCTTATCGGAAGTCGAAAACATTTCCAAAAGTCTCTCCAAGACCGTTTGGATAAAGTCGAATCCAACATGTCCTTTCATATGAATATTCTGATCTACCTGATCACCTCTATCTTTTATGAGGTCGATCCTCAACTCGTCGCCAAGGCTATCCTCGCCTCCAAACGCGATGGGGCTACCTTGCTCGCCCAGATAAAGGCCGTCCGTGACCTCAAGTGAAGGCCATTATCGTCACCGATTTCGCCTATAAAGGACCAAAACGTAAAGGCCGTGGAACCGGTCATCAAGGCCTCCGTTCCACCCTTAAATATCTCCAGTACCGGGATACTCGGAACAATACCCTCGCCTTAAAGCATGAATATGAACGTTGGATAGATCATGGGCTAGGTCTCCACTACGACCAAATCTTTAAGAGTTGTGACCAACTCCAAAGTAAACACGTCCTGGCTTGGACATGGGTCATCTCGCCCGCTCCGGATCTCATGGCTCTTGTTCCCGAACCTGAACGTCGTGGTCTGGTCTTGGATCTGACTGAGCAGATTGTCGAGGAATACTATACGTCGCGTGGCTTCGAAGTCCCCGAGTATAGTTACGTGTTACACGATCGCCTCACCGAACCTGAGGATGGCTCGGAACCGCTCCAACAGTTACATACCCACATTGTTCTACCGGGTACAGCTCCCCTCGCTGGTTCAGACCGTGAAGCGGTGTATAACAATAAAGAAAAGGGACACGACGCTTTGTTTCGGGAGATCGCCAGTCATCACTTCAGTGATGCACTGGATCGCCTCGTCGGCCCAGAATGGCATCTGCTTCGTGGAGATGAACCAGATTTACCCCTATCACCACCTGATCCAGATGATTTGGATGCCTGGTTTCCCGAGAGATAAGGCATAGGATTAGGGGAGGTTGAGGCGTTCTTTCAACCGTTTGCTGGTACGTAAGGTCAAACGCCGGATGTGTTGGGGTGCCGCTTTCCCGTTCAAGACTCCGGTAGCTGTCCCCCGGTCAATGTCCTGTGTTTCCAGCACAAACAGGTTCTCCAGTTCAATCCGTTCACCTGCCACTAGATAGTCTGCCCAAACCTCCATTAGACTTTCGAGCATGGTTTGGATGTCACGGTTTTTGAGGCGAGTACGCTGTCCAATTTCGCGCACCATCCGCTTCTTGTTCAAGGTCATCTTTGCTCCGATGCTCCGGTCAATTGTTGTGGACGACCCTTACGCAACTCAGCTATGCTGACTGTTTTCACTTTACCTCCACTTTGCTCGCAGGCTTCGGTTGCAATCTTGTCCATGAGCGTGGCGGCAGCCAGATCGAGCAGCGGGTTGCTGGTAGGAGCCAGATCTTCGGCTAGCGTACTGGCTGAGGGCAGGGTCGGAACCTGTTTCAATTCGAGTGAGATTCCTCTCTCCAGGAGCAGCGGTTGGATGTCCTTGCAGGCATTGAGTCGCTGCTTCCAATCCTCCCGTTCGTAGAAGCGGGTCAGACGGGCGTTTAGAACCACTTGGGTCGCAAAACCCGCCTCGACATAACGGGCGAAGATGGTGCAGTTGCCAATTTGTGGGGTAATAACTTCATCCACCGTGAGGAGTGGACGCTGGCGCAGGTGGCTGTTGGGATCGTCCTGGTTCGCGTCGGTGGTGGCTGTGCCACTGGCTTTGCTGTAGAACTCGGCCGTATCGGCATCACAACCGCCATAGACGACCTGTGTGGCCAGACCGGTGAAGAGTGCCTGCGTCCCTTCGTTGCCATACAACATGTGGAACTGTCCCTTGGTTTGGGCACCGATCATGATGGAAATCCGCCGTTTGCGCACCAGATTGACATCGGCCACCAGACTGTCGAGCTTGCCCAGGGTCGGAAACTCGTCGAGGATCACCCCGACCGGAACCGGGAGGGGTCCTTTGTTGCGCTCACCAATGGTATCGAGATCCAACATGAGTTTGCGCAAGGTCGCCCCTAAGTAGGAGGCGTAGACCGCACGCATCCGTCCGGGGCAGGTCAATACCACCACCGTTGGTTGCTGCACCACTAGTTCGGTATCAAAGTCCGAAGCGGAGGTGTTGGCACGGACATCAGTGGAAGCCCAACCAGTCAGGGCGGTGGCTAATGTGGCCACCACATTGGAAGCTACCTTGCCATCGGATCCGACCGAAGCGATGAAACTGTTGGCCAACAGCGCGGCATCATCCTTCCGTGACGCCAATTTCTGCGCCAATCCCTTCAGGTCATTCATGGCGTTGTAGATCTCACCCAGATTGGGGAAGCGGATCAGACAGGCGGCCAGCAGTGCGGCGGCACTGTCCGTCCAAAAACGATTATCCCCGGCAGCCGAGGGAACCAGTACATCAGCGATGGCACGGGCATCTGAGACCGTGTCGATACCCGCCGCCAGATTGTAGCGGGGACCGACGGTGCTGGTCGGATCATGCACCACCACCAGATGACGGGTGACCGCGGCATATTTTAGTATGTGACCGGTAATCTCACCCTGTGGATCGGCTACGATCAGGGAATGACCGGCCACCATGCGGTCAGCAATGGCTGGCAAGATAATCCCCTGAGTCTTACCGGAACCAGGACCACCAAGCGTCAGGATGCCACGCGCCACATCTTCGCCACTGAACGAGAAGCGTCCCATACCCAGGTCGAGGCGGCGTTTATCCTCCCCCCAGAAGGCACCCAGCAAGGTCAAGCCATCGGCATCCTCTCGACGAAAGCGTTTGTACTCCCGTAGACTGCAAAAGTGGGAAGAACCCAGGGCACCCCGCTTGACTTGAGGTGTGCGCAAACGGTCGATCCGCTCGCGCAACCAACCGCCATTCTTGATAGCCGTGTACAGCCCGAGCGCTGCGCAAGCATTCAGCATGAGCAGCAGCATCCCGAATAAAAACAAACGGTTGGCGTTCAGGTTGGGCGGCGCACCATTGAGCACTTGGATGAACCCATTAACAGATTGCCGCCCGCGCATCGGTTGTAGTGCCATGTTTCCAAACAGGCTTAAATAGAGGCTGGATAATCCCAGCATCACAGCCGCATAGGTCAACACCTGCAAACTCGTTTGCCAGTTCAGCCGGCGCAAGGGTGTATCACTGCGCTGGATACCGGCTCCCAACACCGCACTGATCAGTAGTGGGAGGAGCAAGGTCAGACAGAGGAGCGGTGCCAGACAGCCCCCCAGCCCTGTCCGTGCAATGGTGAACAACCAGTAAAACATGTCTGAAGTCCTCCGGTTACCTACAAATCCAAATCGGAGGGGGTAGGGGCGTTCTGCCAATCGCCCCAGCCTTCGGCAGTATCGCGAGCGACGCGTTCAGCCTGCGGGTTGTAGGGATGCCATTCATCCGGTTGGCGGATCAAAGGCAACGCTTGATCCTGATAAGCCTGCAGATCTTCACCGGTCAGGGTTTTCCACTCCACTGGCAACCCTTCCAGACGCGCCACCTCAACCGCCAATTCCGGTCCTTCCAGAACCCCCGGCAAGAGATAACCACTGAATTCCTGGCTGAAGCGGTCGGCGGCCGCCGGGGTCTCGAAGTGTGCCATTTCCAGCATCCGAACCGATTTATTTTCCGGGATCAGCGGCGGATGCTCCGGATTGTCTTCCAGGGTGGGGTAAACCAGCATGTGCAGGGCATAACCCAGTGCCTCCCCATCTGGATTGTTGACCGGCAAACTATTCAGTCGCCAATAAGGAGTGGTAACTTCAGGCACTGCAACCGGCGCTTCAAGCGTTTCGCCCTGCGTATTCCAATAGGGATTGATTTCGCCTTCCAGCCGCTGCGTTAGGGTCTCGAAACGATCGACCGGTCCTTGCGTGAACAAGCGCGGATCAGGACGGTTGCCATCCAACCAACCCTGTTGCATACCGGTCAGCTCGGCTTTGTGCATCAAAGCTTCCAATCCCCGTTCGTCATACACGGCCAGCAAATCGGCACGGGTTTGTTCAGCCTGCTGCCGTTGTTGGGCGTCGTCCGGGTCATAGGTGTTGAGAGTGATCGATTGCAGTCCCAAATACCCACCCGGTTCTTTCCAATACTTCTCAACCGCCAGTTCCTCGCTCCAGGGATCGGCTGCCTGTAGCACCAGCGCGTAATTCACCCGCTCATCAAGCGGTTGCAGCAGTTCGATCGGTGCTTGTTCGAACGTGGCTTCAAACCAGGCCGTGCCTTCAAGCGACTCGTGTCCCCGCGAGGAGCCATTGAGCATGAGCGGCAGTTCAGCCGACGGGATAGGATCCAATTGGCGCTCACGGATGGTGCTGAAGGGATCGGCTGGTCCTTGCGTGAACAGCCGGGGATCGTCGCGTCCCGGATCCAGGACACCAGCTTCTACAGCCGCTACCTCCACCAGGGTCATGGCACTTTGCAGTTTGTCATCGGCCATCAATTCTTGAACGGTTTCAACCGTGGCACGCGCTGCCTCCCAGTCCGGTTGAGGAATATATAAACCCTGGCGCGCCGTGTCCTGTTCTCCCCAAACTTTCCAGACCTCTATTCGGGACACCCCGTCAGCCGCAATCGCCTCAACTTGATAATCCAGCCTTGAAGCGGGTTTGCTCATTTCTGCTGTGGTAAGGTCGGTACCCACGGCTTCAGGGAGATTTTGTTCTCGCTGAAGCAAACTGCCAAAAGGATCAGCCGGTCCCTGTGTAAACAGGCGTGGATCACTGCGTTCAGCATCCAGAAAACCATTGCGATTAGCAGTGGCTTCGGCCATGTGCATGGCAGCTTCCAGACCCGAGTCTTGTTGCAGGCGATTGAGTTGGTCTTCGAGCGGTGCCGCCTGATCATAGTGCTGGTAAGCCGCGATGGTAAAGGTATCGAAACGGCGTTCCTGCCCCTCCACCCAGGTTTTCACGGCTTCCAGCGTGGGTTGGTTGTCCGGGCTGACGCCATACCCGAAATAATAATCAGATTGTGGTTCCGGATCGGTGCTTTGGGCGAAAGTCTCCAGATGGCGCAGCAGCATGTCAGAACGTTGGCGGCTGGTCAGATGCTCATTCGGTTTCATGTGATCCTCCCAAGTGCAGTGCCGATTGCGGCACGATACCGACCGGGGTGAAGATGCCGATGGGGCTGAACGGGATCAGGGCTTGAGCATGGCGTTGGATCAGCCGTCGTACGACCCACGATCGCTCAATCTGCCAGGCAGTCGCGAGTTGCTGCAAGGCCTGATCTTCTTGCGGACTGAGGCGCAGACTGAAACGGACGGTCTTGCTGTCGCTCATAGATCCACCTCCCATTGGGTTTGGGCATAATCAGCGATATCCTGACTGGATTGGGCATCCAAGGGCAGTCCCCGTTCTGTTTCCCAACGGGCGCGTTGGTCGGTGGCCAACGCCATGCCTTCGGCGGCATCCAAACACCGGTCGATACCATCTTTCTGAGCCACCTCCATCAAGTATTCAGCCGCGCTGTAAGCTTTGTCCCAATCACCCGGGACACAAGGAGCCAGTTGAGCCTCGAGCGTGCCCGTTTCAGGATCACGTCCCAACGACAGGATGCTGGTGACACAATTGTCGCGGTCATTTTTGTCCGGTTGGAAAACCCCGATCCAGTAGGCGGTTCCAGTCTCCAGATCATAAATCGGCGGCGGGTCTTTGCTCAGATCAAAGCCTTCGGCTTGAATGCCAATGGCGTTCAAGGCTTGAAAAGCGGCCGGTTCATCCAGCGATGGCGTATCGGGCAAGCTCACCCCACCCAGCGCCGCCGCTTCCTCAAATAAAGGATCGAGCAGCCCATCAGGAGGATCATTTCGTTCCGGAGACAGTTGTGCGCCATACAAGTCGTGATAGGCTTGATAAACTGCCGGATCGGCACTCTGCCAACCCGGCGGTTCGGTCTGCATGCTGGTGGCTGTTCGCTCAGCAAAGGCCGGGATATCGTGAGCAGCTAAACCGGTCTCATGGATTTGCTGCTGTAGTTCGTGGTAGTAAGCCGCCGCCACATCGACATCCCCGAAACGGGCAATCGGCAGATAACTGCCACCCAGATCGCCGCTCTGTCCATCGGCATACAAATCGACACAACCGATTTCGAATTGACTGCCTTGCTCCCCGTTTCGTTCCAGTCCAACCAGTTGAGCATCATGCCACGACCAATTGGCAGGTAAGGGTTCAGCCTTGTCGAGACCTTGTAAACCATCCTGATAGACCGGGACATCCGGCAAGGATTGCCTGTCCGTGGGGACAAAGTGTTCATCCGGCGGTAACCAGCCATCCGGAAATGGGTCATCAAGCGGCTGATAATCCAGATCCATGAAGTCCATGTCCGGTGGTTCGAGCGCATCAAAATCCTGCGGCGGTATTTCCGGTGGTGTCATGACGAACCTCCCTCAAGCGGATGTAAGCTGAGCGGTTGTGGCGTGACCTGTGCCAACTGCGACTCCACCGCTGCCGTCAATTGCGGACGAAAGGCCTGCCAGAAGGCTTTCAGGACAAGCGAACGGGTGCTCTCTCCTAGCGCGATCCGGTTAAGTTGGGTTTCCAGATGGGCGCTGTAATCCAAAGCAAAGAGCTGTGGAAAGTGGGTCGTTAGGAAGTCACATAACGACTGACCGCTGGCGGTAGGCTGCAAATGGTGCTCATGAAGTTGGACATACCCTTTGTCACGCAAGCTTTTGAGACTGCTACCATAGGTCGAGGGACGGCCAATACCGCGCTGTTCGAGCGCCTGGATCAGGTCGGCTTCGGTGTAGCGAGCAGGTGCACGGGTGAGGTGTTGGTCGATATGAGCCGCCACCTGCATCAGAGGCAAACCTTCATCCAAAATCGGTAAGGGAACGCTATCCGCCTCAGCCTCCTCAGCAGCTTGCGGATAAAGCGTCAAGAAGCCATCGAATAAAGGGGTGCGTCCCTGTGCCCGGAATTCCAGCGGGAAGGGCTGACCTTGACGCTTGCCGGCATAGATGACGGCAGTGCTGACCGTGTACAGTGCCGGAGCCATCTGCGAAGCCAGAAACCGCTTCCGGATCAGGTTGTAAAGCGCGGCGCCTTCGCCTTGCTCATGGTCTAGGCCATAGTGGACATCGGTCGGTCGGATGCCTTCCTGAGCGGATGAGCGATCGGTCGGGACTTCAGCCGGAACATACTCCTGCCCGTAGACCTCCGTCAGATACCTGCGTGCCGCCTGTTGAGCTTCAGGCGCGACCGTCACGCCGCCGGTACGCGGGTAAGTGATGCGTCCCTGTGCATACAAGATTTGGGCTACGGCCAGGGTGCGTGCCGGTGACAAACCCAAATCGCTGGCGGCGGCTTGTTGCAGCGTGGCCGTGGTGAAAGGGGGCAATGGCTGGCGCGCTTGAATGCTACGCCCACTGTGCCCCACCCAGAGCTGTGACTGAGCCAACAATCCCACCAATTTATCCAGTGTTTCCCGACTCTGGAAAACCCGATCCACACCTTGAATCTGGTGCAGTTTGGCACTAAACCGTTGGTTGCCAGCAGTCAGATCCAACGCCAATGTCCAGTGGCGACCGGGCGTGAAGGCTGCAAGCGCCTGTTCCCGTTCAACCACCAGGCGTAGTGCGGCACTGTGCACCCGATCGGCTGAGTAATCGCCTGACAGTGCCCGGCTGGCTAAGGGTGATACCAGATATCCGACCAGGCGGTCGAGAATGCGGCCTGCCTGTTGGGCTTCCACCAATCGGAGATCGAGCCGACGGGGTCGGGACAATCCATCCAGTACTGCCTCTCGGGTCATGGATGGGAAGACCACCCGGTAGACCGGTTGGTTTGGTGGCAAGTTCGCCACTTGCAAAATATGCCAGGCGTTGGCTTCACCTTCCCGATCGGGAGCGGTGGCCAGATAGACGGCTTCCGCCTCGCGCAGTGCTTTGACGATCTTCCGGACCAGATTGCTCTTGCAGGGCAACACGCGATAGGTTGGACGAAAATCATCATCCACCGCCACCCCTAATTCATCTTCAGGGAGGTCGCGGACATGACCACAACAGGCTTCGACCCGCCAGTCCGCTCCCAGGTAAGTGGCGATTTTCCGAGCTGTGGCCGGGGATTCGACCAGCATCAACTTCATTCAGATTTCTCCTTGTGCAGCGGCTTACTGACCGCTGTCGGTTGGTGTTGAACTTTGTGTAAACGCAGGTGCGCGGCTAACTCCCGTTCGCGCAGGATGAGCCAGATCGGCCATTCACGAAAGGCGTGGTAGGCTTGTTCTTCAATGGCTTGCCAGGGTGGTGCGTTGACAGGTTGTTTGGACATGCTTTAGGTGCTCCGGAAGCGGGTTAGTTCACCGGCGGTGGGACGGTTGTACAGATACCACAAGCCCTCATCTTGGATGTCGAGGACGTAGTGGAAACGGGGCAGCGCCGCGATGATGTCGCGATGCTGCTGATTGAGGTGTTGAAAGGCAGCGTCCTCATGGAAGACATTCATGCCCTGACGCTGCGAGAAGATCACCCGGATAGGACTGTTCTCGAACACCAACCGAGCTTTGCCATCCAACATGACACTCATCTGCTGGTTCAGACCCAACTCAACAAAATGTTGCGGCAGCCTTTGATTTAGGCGATGTAGCCCGCGCCATCGAGCGCTATTTACCCAACAACCCAGGTGGTTCTAAAGCCAAACCGCGCAAACAAGCGTAGGTCACTGGCTTTTTTGTATTTCTCAAAGGAGAGAGACCGTGAGCAAGCAGAATTCCAAAAAACCAGCTTTACCGGGCAGCACCGTGACGATGGGTTTAGACATCGGCTACGGGGTTGTGAAGGCAGTCACCGCCGATCAGGTGGTGATGTTCCCGTCGGTCATGGGTCATGCCCGTGAGATCAAGTTCCAGCAGGAGGATATGGCGCGGCGGCATCCGGGCGACCAGATGACGGACGATGAAGGGGATTGGTTCGTGGGCGATCTGGCACTGGCACAGCTTCCACCCGGCGAACTACTTAGACTGCGCGGAAGAACCGCCAATGAATCCACAATGGGCAATGCCTTCCGGCTCCGGTTAGCGAAAGTCGCTATCGGGAAAGTGATGCAGGGGATGTGGAACCGCGACATCGTGCATATCCGCATCGCCGCAGGATTGCCGACGGATCACATGCGGGATGCTGCTGAATTGAAGGCTTCGGTGATTGGGAAGCACCACATCAAGACAGATACCGCTGAACTCATCGCCAACGTGACCGAAGTGATGGTTATGCCGCAGCCCTACGGAACCATATATTCCGCCACGTTGAATGAGAACGGGGAGATCAACCGCCAGCATACCTACCGGAGAACGGGTGTGTGTGATGTCGGGACATATACCGTTGATCTGGCGCTGGACGATGAAGGTGAGTTTGTGGACGCGGAAAGTGGCAGCGTCGAGAGTGGGGTGTATACGGCACAGGAGCGCATTGCCGCAGCACTGGAACGGGATTACCGCGAGAAAATGCCCTTCAAGATCGTCGAGGAGGTGCTGCGAACGGGAATATTCCACGCCAACGGACAACCGGTGGACTACAGCGAAATCGTGGAGGAAGCCCTCGCCCCACTCCGCAGTGCAACGTTGAACCTGATGAGCGAGAAGTGGCAGCGCGGCACAACGGTGGATGTGGTTTACCTGTCGGGCGGCGGTGCGGAACTGGTGGTCGAGAACGTGCGTGAAGCCTATCCGCAAACCCAACTGGTGCAGGACGCGCAGCTTGCCAACGCACGCGGGTATCTGAACTATGCCCGGTTTATCGCCCGTCAATCATAGCGGTGTAGGGGTGATGGGGTGTCGGTCAGGTGCGGACATGATTCGGACTGATTCGGACACCCTCTAAAGGAGCAAACAGCATGGCAAAGCAGAAACGAGCGACAGCGACGGTAAAGATGACCTACTCCGAGGATGCAGACCTCATCGCCTGGTGGAACAGTATCCCGCGTGGCAGCCGCAATGCGGTCATGAAAGACATGATGCGCGGGTACATCGAACACAACCGGGGCGGGTATCGCCCAATCATGCCCAGAAACATCCCACAGCCGTTCGATCCGGGACGCTTTACGCAGGTGTGTGACGATACGGCCTGGATACGGACCGCCCTGATGGACTTGCCGGGGTATGTGGAGCGGGTCATCCAGCATGTGGCTGCCAATGGCGGAGTGCAGACCAACAGTCGTTCACCCACCGGGCAGGGTGTCTTACAGAGCGAAGAAGTTTCCAACGAGGATGCAACCCGGCGCGAAAACCGGATGAAGAAAGCGAAGTGGTAACGATGTCCTACATACAAAGCAAAGCAGTGCATGGCAGTGCCATGCACGTCGCAGCGTCGAGGCGCAGCGACTTCGCCAGACCCCGTGTAACGGGCGTGAGTAACCAGAAGGGTTCTCACGGGGTCTGGAGCGAGCTAAATCCGCTCGCCACTCATGCGCCGTGGGGGCTGATGCAGCGGCTGTCGCCCCTGCATGAGTGCGGCGGTGCAGGAGTTCCGCCGCACTGGTGGACGCGGTTCGCCGCGCCCACCGAGCGCACCCGTAACCGGGATGCGTTCTCCATCTGCATCACGTCCGTTCAGCAGCAAAACGAGGAACAGAAGTTATGAACCATCATCAGACAATTACCGAAATCAGCAAACGCCTGCCGCGTCTGAAACGACGCGACGTGGCCGAGGTGTTGGAAGTCATGGCAGAGCTATGGCTTGAGGAACTGGCACAGCCTGGTCAGACAGTGACGGTTGCCGATCTGGGCAAACTGGCCGTTGAGGTGCAGACCGTCCGCAGCGGTGGCGCGGTCGGACGACGAATGCTCAAGCGGGTGTATGTACGCTTTCGTCCAACCGGGGAATTTCGCCAGCATGTGTTGAATACCTATATAGAGGAAGGGGAAACTAAGTGAAGAAGAAGCCTAATCCCTACAGCGAACGCATGACTGTCAATCTGACCCCCGACCAGATGCGGCGGCTGGAAGAACTGCGAAATGTCCGCAGCCGTGTCGGGAATTTCGTCAGCAAGAACGACCTGCTGCGCGATGCCGTCAATTTGTATCTGGCAGCGCAGGAGGATTTACCGGGGTCGCGTCGGGCCATTGCCAAAGGCATTGAGTCAAAGGTGGATACGCTGGACACGAAAATCGAGGTACTGACGACCATGCTGCAAGGGTTTATTGAACGGGTCACGCGCAAGCGCGAGGGCTAGATGGATCGCAAACAGATGTGTGTCGCCAATGTGCAGTACAAAAAACCGTCCTCGGACGGCGCGAAGCAATCCAAGAATTTGCTTCGGTATTTAACTTATCGGGAAAGCCGGGATGAAAAAGCGCGGCATGTCGCCGGACGAGAACGCTGGACGGATCACGGCATGGGCGGTTCAGTGGCTGAAATCGCCCAGCACTGCGACGATCTCAAGAGTGAGCATGTGCTGACGTTCTCACTGGTGATGAACCCTAACCCCGACCTGATAGTGATGGTCGCACCGGAAGATCGGGAGCAGTTTGTCCGGGAACTAACCGAACAGGTAGTGAATGACTTTTTCGAGGCACGAGGGATCGATACAGGGGTCGAAATGAGCTATGTGCTGCATCACCGATTGACGGATGACCCGCAAGCACCAGGACTGCACGACCCGCACACGCATATTGTGCTGCCGGGAACGATGTATGACGAGGAATACGGGCAGCGCGTGCCGCTGTTTTTCAGTCGCAATCGCAAGGTCAACCATATCGACCTGCTGCATGATGTGACCGAGCGGACAATGGTCGCCCAGATGGAACGCTACATCGGTCCTGACTGGGAGCAGCGTTATGACGAGTTAGCCGCTGTGCGCGAACAGGAACGCGCCATTGCTGATACCGAGCCACATGGTGGAACGCTCGACGACAAGGGTGAATGGTGGGATGTCTGGTGTGGTACGCGGCGGACGGACGAGCGGCAAACCGCTGTTGGCTTTTATCGCTGGTATACAGCCTCGACTGAGGACGACACAGATGCGCTCCGGTTGGAATTCCGTCCGCTGGCGGCAGGACTGCCACATGAACAGGCAGCATTTTTCGCGCAGGTGCTGGCACGGGAGATGAACGGCGACATGGACAAACTCAAAGAACTGGGAGGATTGATTGACGGGATGAGTGCTGACCAGCGCGAGACGCTGATCGCGGAAATGGGGCGATATGTGCAGCCAACACGGGACATATCACCCGATTTTGAACTTTAGCCGAGAAAGCACACAGGGGAAAGAAGCGCCGTCGTCGCCAAACGTGTGCGCTCCAAACCCCTGTGTACCAACCTAAAAGGAATACGATGAGTATGACACACAACGACGTTGTAGACAAGACGGACACATTCGACACGCCGGGTGCTGGAAGGCGCGAATTCCTGAACGCGCTCTACAAAGGAAGTCCAGACAACCTCTACCTCGAACTGCGCTGCATTCACCCGATCACCGGGGAGGCACGTTCGCTGTGGGGACGGATGGGCAATAAGACCGAACTGGCAGCCGCACTCGAACAGGCACAGGCATTGAATCGTGAGGGCTTCGGTGTGTACTTCGCGCCCTGCCTGCGAAAAGGAAAACAGGGCAAAGCGGAAACTGCCGCGCTTGTTCCCGCATTATGGGTCGATATTGACTGTGATGGGGATGCTCACCAGCGCAATGAAGGATTGCAGAAACTCCGAGAGTTTGACCTTGCGCCATCCTTCATTCTTGACAGCGGGGGAGGCTGGCATGGCTACTGGCTGCTGGATGCACCGTTCCAGCTTCAGGGTGATGCTGATCGACAGAAAATTGCGGGTGTTCTGCGTGGTTTATTCTCCGCTCTGGGCGGCGATCCCGAATATGTGAAAACCGTAGCAGGTATCATGCGCCTCCCCGATTCGGTGAATACCAAACCCGAACGCGGCGATGTCGTGGTCAGTGTGGTCGAGAACTGCCCGCAACGGCGGTATCCACTGAATACCTTCGCCTGGTTGGAGAGCCAACCCGCCCAACCGAGCTTTGATGGGTTGAAGGTAGTGACACTGAACGGGAATGGACACCACCCGCTGCCACCACGCACCGAATCCTATCTGGCATCCGGCGCGACGGATGGCACACGCAACACTGAACTGTTTGCAGCAGCCTGCCAACTGCGTGATGCGGGCTACAGCCAATCCGATGCAGAGCGTGAACTCATTCCGCGTCACCTTGCGAACGGCAGCAGCGAACGCGAGGCGCTGGCGACCATCAAAAGCGCCTACAGCCGATCACCCAGAGACCCTATTGCCCAACCGCACGAGACTGCACAGGCACAGGTGGATACTTTGGTCAAGCATTACCACCGCGATCAGCATGACCCAGAGCATCCGACGGCAGCACAGGTACGAGACGTTGTAACCGCCTGCGCCGTACTTGACCCGCTTCAATGGGCGCAGGAACGCAAACGTCTGAAAGCCATCTGTGGTGATACTTTCCGTGTTGAAGACCTGAATCAGATGTACAGGCAGGCGCGACGCGAGTTGGAACGCAGTCAACAACTGACGACACCGGGGATGCCGTGCTATATAGAAATCGATGGAGCTATGGTCTTTGAGAAACCTACCGAGCGAGGAACGGTTAAACAGATCGTGGCGGATTGGTCAGGGCAAGTCATCGAGTGGATTACGCAAGTGAATGATGATGGGCAGGCTGAACATCTGATGCGACTTGAACTACGTCATACTACCCATGCGACAACTCTGGATGTTCCCAGTGAAATGTTTGGCGATCCCAATGCCTTGCAGCGCTTTATTGCCCAGAAAGCAGGCGGTATCTACGCGGTCTGTGCGGGGATGCACAAGCATTTACCATCAGCGATCCTTAAGCTGTCCGGGCAGTTCCCAACTCGCCAGACCTATCGCTTTATCGGCTGGACACAGATCAATCAGCAATGGGTGTATGTTTCCCCCGAAGTCAGTATCAACGCAAATGGCATGTTGCCCGATTTGCCGGAAGTTGAACTTGAGAGTCGTCTGCATGACTATCGATTGAAATCGACCGACTGGGATAGGAGTCTGGTAGCTTTTCAAGCCGCAGTGAGTGTTTTACCCAAAACGCTTGCTCCAGCATTAATCGCTTTTGCACTTTTACCCGTGATTCAGCGATTCTTCCCTGCGGCTGCCCCCAAACCAGCTTTACATCTGGTGGGAACTACGGGCAGCGGCAAGTCCGAGATTGCGGCATTGATGACCAGTTTATACGGGCAGTTCACCCGTGATACACCACCCGCTCAATGGGGTGATACGGTCAATACCGTCGAAACACTGGGATACGCACTCGCTGACGCACTCTACTGGGTGGACGATTACAAGACGATCTACTCGGATGAGCGTACCTTCACTCGTTTCCTGCAATCTTATTCGCGTGGGATGGGACGTGGACGCTTAACCCGCGAAGCAAAACTGCGCCAGGAACGTCCCTGCCGAGGACTGCTCCTGTCTACTGGCGAAACCACCATCGAAGGAGAAGCTTCAATCCTATCGCGGATGCTGGTATTGAGCATTCCACCCTGGGAGAAGCGCGATCCGGGTGGGGCTGCACTTACACAAGCGGAAACGCTACGCGAGGCTTTATCAGGCTTCACTGCCCGGTTCATTCAGTGGATTGCGAAACTGGCCGATGACGGAACGTTAATCCGCGAACTGACAGCGCGTTTTGAGTCCAACACGAAAGGCTATCAGGACAAACTGAGAGGCAAGTTGGGTAGACAGGCACACACCGGACGCATGGTGCAGAACTGGGCAGTCTTGGTCACGGTCTATCAGTTGCTGTCGAACTTCTTGTACGAACAGGATGCTGATCTACTGCTTCCCAGTTGGCAGGATGCCATTTTAGAGACAGTGCAGCTTGTTCAGCAGGAACGGGCGGGTCAGGTGTTCATTGATACGCTGGAGCAACTTCTTGCCAGTGGCGAAGCGGTTATTGTTCACACTCGAACGGAGGAAGAAGCAAAACCGGGAGTAACAATCATTGGTTATCAGGATGAGCGTTTCGTCTACCTGCTGCCGGAAATTGCCTATCGTGAAGCAGTTCGTGTCAATCCATTGAAGTTTTCTGCCGCTGCCATCGGCAGCCAGCTCAAAGAGGATGGTTGGCTGGTAGCAGGCAACAGCGACAGTCATTTAACGGTACAGATGCGTATTCGTGGACGGAGGACACGGGTGTGGCGGTTGAAATCCGAACTCTTCGACGGAGACTCCGGTGACAGCGGTGACGGCAACCTATCCGCAGAAAGTGTGTGAATCCTTAGGGAGACAGCGGTGACTCTGGTGACTCTTCCCTAATGGATGCGGAATAGAGTCTCCACTGTCACCGCTGGCACATTGCTATAGACTGTTTGAGATGCAATTATTTCAAAAATTGAGACAGGGCACCCAGTGGCTTTCAAAATTAGCGATTTGTCTACGGAGACAGCGGTGACTCAGTGAAACCTTAAAAAGCTTATCTGCAAAGCATGAGAGGCACATTGCTGATACAATTCCAAGTATCATTATGTCAAATGAGAAAGCGATTTATCAGTTCCTATCGGATGTTTTCAAATAGTTGAACTGCCTTGGTGCTGCAACGCATCCCTTATGCAAATTTCTATAGTAATATAATTACATCACGCGCAGGGGTAATTCGGATTTGGCATTGTATGCTGGTTATTTGAGTTGCAGAATCGAGAGCATCCAAGAAATCACAACCGAAGAAACAATTATCAAAGCTCTCAAGGTCAGTTATGTCAAATCATAAACTAGCGCAGTTTGGTTTTAAACTCAACATAAATAGCACCCACACTGCTCGTACAATAATGTTAAATGAACTTAGTGACTTACTAGAATGGGTCAGTGATGCTAACGCTACACAACGCACCTATCTGAAGGCAATTGTAGAAGAAAACTGTCTACAGAAACAATCAATAAGTAACAGGAAGATATCAGCGAGACACCTAATCGACCTGTATAGTCTTGACCCTTCAATAGGTGTATTTCGCGCATTGCGATATATGTGGGATCGAGATGTGAAAGCTCGACCTTTAATCGCGTTCCTGTGTGCCTGTACAAGAGACGCAATTCTTCATAATGTCGCAATGAATGTGCTCAATTTGCCATTGAATACTTCCATAACAAGTGAAGACACCGAAACCTGGATCAATGAAATTTACCTAGATCGATTTAGCAAAGTTACACTGCGAACGCTTGCAAAAAATGTAAACTCAACATGGACACAGGCTGGCTACTTGAACGGAAAGGTTAACAAAATCAGGGTTAAATCCATTGTTACACCTGGTTCCATAGCTTATGCACTTTTTCTTGCTTATCTTAGCGGAGCCAGAGGTACTGAACTGTTTGAAGCCAAATATGTTAAGTTGCTGGATTGCTCAATGCACGATGCAATTTCATTGGCACAAGAAGCGTCACGGCGTGGATGGATTGCCTTCAATCGTATCGGTGATGTTATTGACATTCGATTTCCGAATTTTCTGAATCAACAAGAAGTGGAGTGGTTGTTTGAACAAAATCGATAGACTAAAAGTCGCTTATAGCAAGCATATTCATGTTCCTTGGCGTACCGATGCCTCAGCAGAGGAACGGGTCATTTTCTGTGTGTATAGTGAAGGTGATGAACTAATTCTTCGTGCGAAAATTGATGAATTTGCGCTCGAAACCAGAAATGCAGGTCATCGATGGGTGATGTTTGATTTTAGTGATACTTTCGCGGGCTGGCTTGGAAGTCAGAAGTATGGTGAAAAATACTTTAAGAAACCCGATCTTATCATGTCAGCTATTGATGGCTATAACAAAACCCTCTTCGCTCGGTTTGATGGATTTCTTAATTCATCGCAGGCAGATGCAAATACTGTCGTCGCCCTGATGGGGGTAGGATCACTATTCGGTTTCTTAAAAGTGCGTGACGTAATATCGACCTTTGCTCCGCTGGTTAAGGGTAGATTGGTTGTATTCTTTCCCGGCAATTATGAAAACAACAATTATAGACTTTTAGACGCATATGACGGTTGGAATTATCTGGCTGTGCCAATTACCGCTGACGCTGAAATATAAACAGGTGTATTGATGAACAATAGAGAAGTCTATTCAATTGATCCCTCACAACAGAAGCTGGTCAATGAAGGCGTTGCGAATGTCAACGATGACCGAAGCGTACATGCGTTAAATGTACTGCGCTATGAATTGCAGACATTTGTCTGTGATGGAAGATACCAGGATGGACTGGAACGTATACTTGATACGTTTCTGCGAAATTTGAACCAGGCTCAACAACCTGCTGTTTGGGTGAGTGGCTTCTACGGTTCAGGAAAATCGCATCTGGTGAAGATGTTGCGAGCGCTTTGGGAAAACACGGAATTTCCTGATGGAAAAACGGCGCGAGATATAGCGGACCTTCCACAGTCTGTTCGGGATTATTTTGCCGAATTGACTGGTTCTGGTCGGCGTGCTGGAGGATTACATGCGGCATCAGGGACGCTTGGTGCAGGTGCAAGTGGAAGTGTACGACTTGCACTGCTGCGCGTGATTTTCAAGTCGGTTGGACTGCCTCATCAATATCCTCAAGCACGTTTTGTACTATGGCTGGCTCAAGAGGGACTTCTCGACGATGTGAGGCTAATCCTTGAACAAAATGGTGACGACTGGGAAGAAGAGTTGGAGAACTTCTATGTTGCTGAAGGGCTGCACCAGGCATTAGTTTCGGTTAAGCCCAATATCTTCCCATCGGTGGAGAGTTGTGCAGATACATTAGCTGCCCAGTATCCTCCTGTTTCCGACATTACCATCGACGATATGGTTCGAACTATCAGACAATCGCTCAGTAGGAATGGTGTCTTACCGCTGACACTGATCGTACTAGATGAGGTACAGCAGTATATCGGTGAGAGTAGTGAGCGATCCATTGATGTCCAAGAATCGGTAGAAGCCTGTTGCAAAAATATAGGCAGCAATCTGCTGTTCATTGGCACCGGACAAACAGCAGTCACAGGAACATCCAATCTTAAGAAGCTAGAGGGGCGCTTTACTGTTCGGGTTGAATTATCTGATACCGATGTCGATGCGGTGATTCGTAAAGTAGTGTTGGCGAAGAAGCCATCGAGTAAACCATCAATTGAAAAGGTGATGGGCACTAATATTGGTGAGATTTCGCGGCATCTCGCCAATACAACTCTGGGTCACCGTCAGACTGACACGGAATACTTCGCGCAAGATTATCCTATTTTGCCAGTACGCCGCCGCTTCTGGGAGAGTACCCTGCGGGTTTTAGATCAAACTGGTACAGACAGCCAATTGCGTAACCAACTCAGCATGGTGCATAAGGCGATCCAGACCAACCTGGACGCCGTGCTAGGTTCTGTTATTCCAGCCGACTACATTTACTTTGATTCAGCAGACAAGTTGCTGCAAGCCCATGTGCTGCCGCGCAAAGTGTATGAAAGAACAATGACCTGGATTAAAGGCTCACCGGATGAACGCCTGATGGCACGGGCGACAGGGATGGTCTTCCTGGTGAACAAGCTGGCAGGCAGCAACAATGAACTGGGCATTAAAGCAGATGCTGATACCGTTGCGGATCTGCTGGTCGAAGACCTGAATGCTGGTAGCAGTGCGCTCCGGGGCAGATTAACGGAAATAATGGATCGGTGCGAACTGCTGATGAAGGTCGGGGACGAATATCGTATCCAGACTGAAGAAAGCACAGCGTGGAACGACGAGTTCCAGAGCCAACGTAGCCAGCTTGCTAATGAGAGCCACATGCTGGAAGCGGATCGTAACACGCGAATCCGCCAGAAGTTTGGCGAGTTAGTACCAAGCAAGAATCTGACCATCAATCACGGCAACTCAAAGACCCCCCGCGCTATCACAGCGACCTTTGAAACGCTGTTACCCACTGATGCTAACGAGCGCATCTATGTATGGGTACGCGATGGCTGGAGCGTGGACGAAGATTCGGTGAAAGCCGATGCACGAGCCGCTGGTCATAATGCGCCCACAATCTATGTCTTTGTGCCGCGTCGCTCTGCCGATGACCTGCGCGCACAACTCATCAGCTACAAAGCGGCAAGCGCCACACTCAACAAACGCGGCAATCCCAATACACCAGAAGGTGTAGAAGCCCGCGCAGCGATCCAAACCATCCAGCAGAAAGCAGAAGGACGTATTCGGGAGTTGCTAGGGGAGGCATTCACCAACGCCAAAGTTTTCAAAGGTGGTGGCGATGAAGTTTTTGCAGTTGACTTGCCTACGGCTATCCGCGATGCTGCTGAGAGCGCCCTGACTCGACTCTATCCCCAGTTTAGTGCTGGCGACAATGAAGGCTGGGCAAAAGTCTATACTCATGCCGCGAGAGGTTTGTCTGATGCGCTTATGAACATCGGTTTTAATGGGGAACCCGCTGACCAGCCGGTTTGCCGCCAGATTCAGCAGTATATCGGCGCAGGCAAAAAAGGCAGTGACATCCGTAACTACTTTGAGGCAAGTCCTTACGGTTGGCCCCAGGACACCATTGATGGTGGTTTGCAGGTGCTGTTGGTCGGCGGGACAGTTCGCGCACAGGATGAACGTGGACAGACTGTTGCACCGCAGGATTTAGAGCGTAAGCAAATTGGCAAAACGACCTTCAAGATCGAGTCAACGACGATTACCAAGCCGCAGTTGCTTCAAATTCGGAAAGTGTTCCAGCAAGCGGGCTTTACCATCAGGCCGGATGAGGAAAAAACTCGCATCGGTGAATTATTACAGGTACTGGAAAAGCTGGCAGACAGCGCAGGCGGGGATGCACCACGTCCAGTGCGTCCGACTTCAGCATTCTTAGAGCCAATCCGCATCAGCAGTGGTAACGAACAGTTGATGGCGCTTTACGAACGGCGTGACGACATCACCAATGCGATCAATGAATGGAGAACTATCGCGGGGCAAATTGAACAACGTTTGCCACTGTGGGATGCCCTGCAAGAACTAATGCATCATGCCGTCGATTTACCTGCTGCTGACCCGATCCGCACCGAAGCCCATGCTATCGCTGAACACCGCCTGCTGCTCGATAATCCCGACCCGATTCGTCCACTGGGCGTACAACTTGAAAACCTGCTGCGGGAAGCACTGCTTGCACAACAGACTACTTATAATGAAACGCTCAACGCGGGCTGGGATCAGCTTGAAACCGATGTATCGTGGAGGGCGATCTCCAAGACACAGCAGCAGGAGATTGCGCGCCGCTGTGAAATTGATGCGCTGATGGAATTACAGATGGGCAGTTATGAAGGCTTACTAAACGCGCTGGAACACTACCCGCTGAATAGCTGGAAAGACCGCATCGACGCATTCACCAGTCGTTTTGCCCGCGCCCGCGAAGAAGCTGCTCGTCTGCTAACGCCGCAGGCTCAACCACTTAATCTGCCACGCCAGACCATCCACGATGAAGCCGAACTGGATGCATGGCTGGCAAACGTCAAATCGCAGATCAAAACTGCACTGGGCAATGGCCCCGTGATTCTGAAATAGCGCCGGAGATGGATTGAATGCAGCCACTGGAACGAAGCCTGCGCCGTGAATTGGAACGTACCATCCAACAGGCGCGTGAAATTGCTGAAGCCGCTGCCCGTACTGCACTGACCCAGTTGGGTGTGGGAGAGGCGAAAGCCTATGACTATCTGAGTGATGCCCAGCGCGACCTGCGCCGCCGTCTCCGTGTACATGGTCGCCAGTTGGGTGATGAGTTGAAAGTCACAGGCGCACAGGAGACCGAGCGCCTGCTGGAAGAAGTCGCCTATGAACACTGGCATCGTATGTTGTTCGCCCGTTTTCTGGCGGAAAACAATCTGCTGATGTACCCCGACCCGCAGCATCCTGTGCCTGTGACACTGGCGGAATGCGAAGAACTCGCCCCGGATGAAGGCGCGAAAAACGGCTGGGAACTGGCAGCTCGGTTTGCTTCACAGATGCTTCCCCAGATTTTCCGGCAGGACTCGCCCGTCCTGGAACTGACCCTGCCCCCCGAAAATCAGCAGCGGTTGGAAAGCCTGCTGGCGAAATTACCTGCTGAAACCTTCATCGCATCCGATGCTCTGGGATGGGTGTATCAATTCTGGCAGGCGAAGAAAAAAGATGAAGTGAACGCCAGCGAAGTCAAAATCGGTGCGCGTGAACTGCCCGCCGTGACACAGCTATTCACTGAACCCTACATGGTGAGCTTCCTGCTGGATAACTCTCTGGGCGCATGGTGGGCAGCGCGACGACTCACTGACGACGATCTGCAAAACGCTGAAACCGAAGCCGAACTGCGCCATAAAGCCAGCATATCCGGTGTGCCACTGGAGTATCTGCGCTTTGTACGCGACGAAGAAACGGGTAAATGGACACCGGCAGCCGGAACGCTCGATGCCTGGCCCCAAAATCTGAGCGAACTCAAAACACTTGACCCCTGCTGCGGATCGGGACATTTTCTCGTATCGGCGCTGTTGATGCTGGCTCCGATGCGTGCAGAACTGGAAAATCTGACTCCACGCGAAGCCTGCGATGCGGTGCTACGTGATAACCTGCACGGGCTGGAGCTTGACCAGCGCTGCGTAGAGATTGCCGCCTTTGCGCTGGCGCTGACGGCGTGGCGCTATGCGGGCTACCGCACCCTGCCAGACCTCCAACTGGCATGTTCAGGTTTGTCTGTCAAAGCCGCCCGTAGCGAATGGAAAAGTCTGGCATCAGGAAAGAAGAACTTAGAATTCGGCTTGAACCGGCTGTATGAGGTATTTGAGAACGCCCCTGTGCTGGGCAGCCTGATTAACCCTGCACGTATGGAATCAAACCTGATAGTGAAGTGGGACGAAGTGCGCGATGCGTTTGAGCAGGCACTGGCGCAGGAACCCGAGGACGAGCGCCATGCCGCCGGAGTGGTGGCGCAGGGCATGGCGAAAGCTGCGGCACTGCTGGCAGATAAATATCACTGGGTAATCACCAATGTGCCTTATCTGGCACGCGGAAAGCAGGATCAAACCCTACTAGATTTTATCGAATTGCACCACAACGAAGGCAAATCCGACCTCGCTACTGCCTTTTTAGACCGCTGTCTTGATTTTTGTATACAAGGTGGTACGACCAGCATTGTTTTGCCGCAAAATTGGTTGTTTCTGACGAGCTATACACGCTTTCGGAAAAAGTTATTGCAAAACGAGAGATGGCATTTAATTGCACGTCTAGGAGAAGGCGGATTTGACTCCAGTGCGGCAGCAGGGGCATTTATAATCCTCATAAGTATTAGTCGAGGTACTTCAAGTGTTTCTGGAGGGTTGTTTGGCGAGGTGCAAAGTCAGTTGGTTCGTGGACTGGATGCATCGCAACCACAGACCGCACAGGAAAAAGCCGCACTGCTGCTTATAGGCGAGGTGCAGTCAGCCCTTCAGTCTGATCAATTGAAAAACCCAGATGTGCGAGTGTCATTTGCTAAACGTGATGCGGGCACACATATCGAACAACTCGCTGAGTGCTATCAGGGTATCGTTACTGGGGATATTGAACGCTTCACTAAACGTATGTGGGAAGTCAATTTATCTACTGGTGATTGGCAACCTTTTAGACGCAGCAATAATACTGAAAATGCTTATGGCGATCTATCAACAGCGTTGCGTTGGGAACGTGGACAAGGCTCGTTACACAAATATGCCCGTGAAGCACGCGAACAACTTCATGATATGCATGAAAGTGGCAATCGTGCGTGGGGAAAACTAGGTGTAGCTATTAATCGAATGCGAGACTTACACGCTGTCCCATACTATGGTGAACAATTTGACAACAATGTTGCGGTAGTGTTTCCTAAAATCAAGTCCGCCAAACTTACTACCCTTCTAGCATTCTTTGAATCTAGCGAATTCACCGAATTGGTGAGAGATATTGATCAATCAATAAAAGTAACAAATCAGACGTTACTAAAAGTGCCTTTTGATAATGAACACTGGGAGAAAATTGCTGATCTAAAATATCCAAAGGGGTTCCCGAATCCATACTCGGATGACTCAACACAATGGGCTTTTCACGGGCATCCGATGCAAAGCGATGACCCGCTCCAGGTGGCAGTGGCGCGTCTGCTCGGCTATCGCTGGCCCGCTGAACTGGATAAAAAAATGGAACTGTCCGACGAGGCACGGGCATGGGTCAAGAAGTGCGATGAGCTGCTGCCGTATGCGGATCGGGACGGCGTGGTGTGCATCCCGCCTGTGCGCGGTGAGCGTCCGGGGGCAGAGCGCCTGCTCAATCTGCTGGCAACGGCATACGGCGACTCGTGGAATAACGATGTGCTGAGTCAACTACTTGCCAGTGCCGATCATACGGGCAAATCGCTGGAAACCTGGCTGCGCGATAAGTTCTTCACGCAGCATTGCGCTTTATTTGGTCAGCGTCCGTTCATCTGGCATCTCTGGGATGGCTTGCGCGATGGCTTTTCGGTTCTGGTCAATTATCATAAGCTCGATTACAAGCTGCTGGAAACGCTGATTTATAACTATCTAGGTGACTGGATCACCCGTCAGAAGCAGGATGTGGTGCAGAAAGTTGACGGGGCGCAGGAAAAGCTCTCCGCCGCCGAAACCCTGCAAAAACGGCTGATTCTGATCCTGAAGGGCGAAGCACCCTATGACATCTTTGTCCGATGGAAGCCCCTCCATGAGCAGCCTATTGGCTGGCAGCCCGACATCAACGATGGTGTGCGTTTGAATATCCGTCCATTCATGAGCGTGCCAGATGTTGGTAAAAAAGGGGCTGGCGTGCTGCGCGATAAACCGAAGATTGACTGGGGCAAAGATCGCGGGAAAGATGTAGAATATTCGTTCTGGTATCCGCTGTTTAAGGGCGACCGGATCAACGACCATCACCTGACGCTGGCTGAAAAACAGGCAGGGCGGGATAAGAAACGTGAGACGGACTGATGTATGGCTAAAAAAAACAAGATTGATACCCTGACGATACGCGGTTTTCAGTCAATTCGAGAACTTGAAGACTTTAAACTGAATGATCTCAATATCCTGATTGGTCCCAACGGCGCGGGTAAAAGTAATTTTGTCACCTACTTTCGCATGTTGAGCGAACTGGTCGAAAAACGCTTGCAAGTGTGGGTACAAAAGCGTGGTGGCGCTGATCGGCTGGTGACCTTTGGCGTAAAAGAAACCGACGAACTGTATTCGTTCCTCCTGTTTGGGCGTAATGGGTATGAATTTACGTTGGAACCAACGGATGATGGTGGTTTTGTGTTTGCCGATGAGCAGTTATTTTTCGATGGGGATTACGGTAAAAGCTGGGATTCTCTAGGGTCGGGTCATCAAGAGGCGCTACTTAAAGACGCAATCGATCCCAAGCGTTGGAGTAAGGCAGATTACTGCTATGAGTCTATCTCAAGCTGGAAGATTTTTCACTTTCACGATACCAGCGACACCGCCGGAGTAAAACGGTCGGTATCGGTTGATGACGCTGAGTATTTGCGATCTGATGCATCAAATCTGGCAGCCTATCTCTATCGAATGCGCCGTCGCAATCCTGATAGCTACAATCAGATTCGGAAGATAGTTCAGCTTGCCATCCCATTTTTCGATGATTTTGTCCTGAAACCGCAGGTACAATCCAACGAAGATGAGCAAATCCGACTACTGTGGCAGCAGAAAAACAGCGACTACCCTATGTGGCCCACGCAGTTATCTGACGGGTCGATTCGCTTTATCTGCCTGGCTACGGCACTGCTTCAGCCAAATCCACCTTCGACAATCATCATTGACGAACCCGAACTTGGTCTGCACCCCTATGCGTTAACGCTGCTAGGTTCGCTTATGCGGTCAGCATCCACGCAAATGCAAATTATTGTGTCCACTCAGTCAGTGCCGCTCTTGAACGAGTTTTCCATCGATGATTTGATCGTTGTCGAACGCGAAGAAGGTGTATCGGTCTTCAAACGATTAGATGAATCCGATTTCCAGTTGTGGCTGGAAGATTACTCAGTTGGCGAATTATGGGAGAAAAACGTCCTCGGAGGCAGACCCTAGATGGTTCGTGTTCATATCATCTGTGAAGGACAGACCGAGGAAACGTTTGTCAAAGACCTGCTTGCTCCCCACTTCCTGCCGATGGAAATCTACCTGTCACCTTCTTTAATAGGCAAACCGGGGCACAAAGGTGGAACGATAAAATTTGATCGTCTGTTCCTGGATGCGCGTAATCGTCTGCTCGGTGATACGACAGCGTATTGCACCACATTTTTTGACTTCTATGCGTTGCCAACTGATTTTCCCGGTAAAGAGGCGGCAGGCGAACACATTGCGATCAAAGACAAGGCTACTACCCTATGTGAGCATTTGACGAACTCGCTTCAGGATAAATTAGGGGAGAATGCCATGCGGCGTTTTATCCCATATGTCCAAATGTATGAGTTTGAGGCTTTGTTGTTTAGTGATTCCAAAAGTTTTGCTAAAGGTATAGATCGTTCTCATCTGGCATCAGATTTCCAAGAGATACGGGATAGTTTTGACTCGCCTGAAGAAATTAACGACAGCCCCATTACAGCACCAAGTAAGCGGGTTATAGAACTTGTTTCAGGATATGAAAAACCTTTATATGGCACTCTTGCCGCGTTGGAAATCGGACTGAAAACGATGCGCCGTGAGTGTAAGTTGTTTGATGCTTGGCTGAAAAAACTCGAAGCCTTAAAAACTGAAGCGAGCTAGTTTATGCGTATTATTGATCATTTTGCTGAGTCAATCCGCGCCGGTGCCCGATTCAATCCAAATGTGCAGGCTCCCCCTCACTGTATCTTATGGACGGATGCGGATCGTCAGTGGGAAGTCGTCATCCCGCGCTTACAACAGGAAATACCTGAGTTATTTATCCTGGGTGATTACAATCCTGACCAGCGCTGCGGTCCGGCAATCTGGCTGCGCTGTGTCCTGGCAAGAACAGTTTCCACGATTAACCTGCCTGTTGATGCAATTCCTATTCTTTACCTGCCGGGCATCAGTCGTCAGGACCTAAGAGCTGTGGATACATGTCCTGAGTTTCTGAAGCCGCTGGCAGAACTTCAGTATCGTGGTGTGATCTGGTCGCAGGTGAACGCAAAGGACTGGACTGTTCTTGCTTATTTACAGACTGAGCAAGGTGGTTTAAACCTTGATGTTGCACAGGACAAAGAAACCAAAAGTGCAATGCAGCTTGCACTTCCCAACCTTATGGAGGTTAATCCTGAGCAATTTAGGGGGAAACGTCTGGATCGGGATGATTTCTATCGTCTTATCAGCGGTGATCCGACAGGCGAGTTATTGAAATGGCTCGACGAGGGTGATTCTTACCGCCAAAAGAAAAGCAAGAACGAATGGCAAGCATTTGTAGGTCTCTGCCGTTATCAATTCTCCTTCAATCCAGAGACAGACGGTCCTATTTCAGCCGCTGAAAAACTTGCCAATCACACTGGTGTATGGTCAGCAATGTGGGAACGTTACTGTGAAGCCTATACCCATTATCAACTTATTCCAGACCGCATTCGACAGGCTAATCCACCAACCAACACAATTGACTGGCGCGATCCTACTGGGGAGACTTACGATGGATGGCCTCAATGGAATGATTACCACGAGCAAGAGTTGCGTAACAGCTTAATACAGGTTGCCGATCAAGTTCCGGCTGAAGCCAGAAAAACGATCAACAATCTGGAACAACGTCATCGGCACCGTCGCCAAATGGTTTGGGCGAACATGGGATTGTCCCCTCTTGCACAGTCACTAGAGTATCTGGGTATTTTAGCGACTGTAGTAGCGCATGTTCCGCTCGATGGTGGCACAATCGAGGACATGGCTAGTGGCTATCGAACAAGTGGTTGGCAGGCAGATGATGCAGTCATGCGTGCATTATCATATGTCACTAAACCAGACGATCAAAAGGCTGTAATCGCTGCCATTCGTGCAATCTATCTTCCCTGGGCAGAGAAGTCGGCGCGTTACCTGCAACAGCTCATCGAAACAGAAGGCTATCCAGGTGGTAATTATCAAACAGTTCCTCGTACATCTTATGAGGCAGGAACCTGTATTCTTTTCGTGGACGGATTACGATTTGATATAGCACGACGGCTGATTAAACGCCTAGAACCATATTTTGGTCTTCAAGAGACTATTCGGTGGACCGCCCTCCCCAGTGTCACCGCTACAGGAAAGCCTGCCGTCTCTCCTGTACGAGGACATATCATTGGTCGTGAGTCTACCAGTGATTTTGAGCCAGACATTGCGGAAAGTGCAAAACCTGCCAATCATTACCATTTTGAGAAGTTGCTAACAGATTTAGGCTGGCAGGTTCTTAAGAATGCAAATACTGGAGATAGCACAGGTCGCGCTTGGGCAGAAATGGGAACAATTGATGTTGCTGGTCATAACGGTAATCTTGCTCACAAGCTGGATGCCATTCTTATCGACATCTCCGATCATGTACAAAGGCTGCTAAACGCAGGCTGGAAACAAGTCGAAGTAGTTACCGATCACGGTTGGTTATTCCTGCCAGATGGACTACCCAAAGTGTCTTTGCCACAAAATCTGACAGATAATCAATGGGGACGTTGTGCAGCGATCAAATCGGGTATAAATACTCAAGACCGTCAATTTCCCTGGTTTTGGAATCCAAATCAATATTTTGCATTAGCAGATGGCATCAGTTGTTTCCGAAATGGCATTAGTTATGCACACGGTGGGTTGAGTTTGCAGGAGTGCTTGACCGTTAGTTTGACGGTTACTAAAGGGGGCTACCAAAAAACACCCGTATCTATATCAATAACAGATATAGAATGGCGTGAACTTCGTTGTATAGTCACAATTGAGGGGCAAATCCGAGATTTGTTGGTTGATATTAGGCGGGAACCTGGTAACGCGCAAAGCAGTGTCGCATTTAGTGTTAAAGAAGTAAAGTCGAATGGAACAGCATCATTAGTCATTGAAAATGAAGATTTACGCGGTATCAGTGTCACAGTCGTTGTGCTAACAAACGATGGACAATTTGTCGCCCAGAAATCAACAACCGTCGGTGGAGATGTAAATGGTTGAACTAGATTCACTTGATACGCTCGCAGCTAAACACTTTGATGGATACCTTGTTCGCAAAGATTTGGTACGTACATTTAGCCGTCAGTTTCCTGTACCTACTTATGTGGTGGAATTTCTGCTTGGGCGTTACTGCTCAAGTACAGACCCTGACGAAATTGAAGAGGGACTAGAAATCGTCCAGCGACAGCTCCAATCCCGTACAGTTAAAGCAGGTGAACAAGAACTATTCAAAGCTCATGCTCGTGAGAATGGACAGATAAAACTTATCGACATTATTACCGCGAGACTTGATTCACGAACCGATTCGTACCTTGCATCTCTACCTAGTTTGCAGTTAAAGGACGTTCGAATAGATGCTGATCTCGTCAATCAGCATGAGCGTATGTTTACGGGAGGCTTTTATGCAGAAATCACGCTGGGCTATGATGCAACAATCGCCCAAGAAAAACACGGTCGCCCATTCAGCATAGATAATCTACGTGAAATTCAGTTGTCGAAACGCGATTTGCTTAATGCACTGGCAGAAAGTAGAAAAGCATTTACTCGAGATGACTGGATCACATTTTTGCTTCGAAGCATCGGTATTGAACCCAGTGCATTAAGTGACCGTGCAAAAATAGCTTTTCTGCTTAGGATGATTCCCTTTGTGGAACGAAACTATAACTTAGTTGAATTAGGGCCTCGAGGTACGGGCAAGAGTCATCTGTTTCAGCAGGTTTCCCCTTATGCGCACCTTATTTCAGGCGGCAAGGCAACAGTTGCCCAGTTATTTGTCAATAATGCTACTGGACAGCGTGGTTTGGTTAGTCAATACGATGTGATCTGCTTCGACGAAATCTCAGGGATTTCATTTGATCAGAAAGATGGGGTCAATATCCTAAAAGGGTATATGGAGTCCGGAGAGTTCAGTCGCGGCAAAGAAAGTATCCGTGCAGACGGCAGCTTAGTTATGGTGGGTAACTTCGATGTAGATGTTGAACATCAACAGCGAGTTGGACATCTATTTGGACCACTTCCCCCAGAAATGCGTAACGACACTGCGTTTATGGACCGTATTCATGCATTTCTACCGGGTTGGGATGTTCCAAAAATCAATAAGGATTTACTTACTGATCATTTTGGTCTGGTGAGCGATTTTTTATCCGAGGTCTGGTCAACACTTCGATCCCATAGTTATGTCTCGGTACTTCACAACCGCGTTTTCTTGGGCGGAGCATTAAGTGGGCGAGATACTAATGCGGTAAATAAAACCGTTAGTGGTATTTTGAAACTTATTTTCCCTGGGGCAACTGAGCTAATCTCAGATGAAGATATTGAATGGGCTGTTCGCATTGCTCTAGAATCGCGTCGGCGCGTAAAGGAACAACAAAAGCGTATTGGGGCGGCAGAATTTCGCAACACACATTTTAGCTATGTAATGGGAACTGATGGGGTCGAGAAATTTGTGGGAACTCCCGAATTGCATAGTGAAAACAGTATCGGGACAGACCCATTAGAACCAGGGCAGATTTGGACCATAAGTGAAGGTGGATCAAATGAACATCCTGGACTATTTCGGCTTGAGATCAGTGAAGTTTATGGATCAGGTGTCAAGATATTGAATAAGCCTGTTCCTCCTGCATTTCGTGAAAGTGTGAGTTATGCAGAGCAAAATCTCTATGCACGGGCAATAAGTTTAGTCGGTGATAAGGATCCACGTCAGCATGAGTTCTCCATCCAACTTCGTTCATTTGATGCAGCAAAATCAGGTGCGAGGGTTGGTGTGGCTACCTTAATTGCATTTTGTGGCTCTCTGTTAAAGAAAAGTGTACGAGGCGGCTTGATTGTAGTTGGAGAGATCAATCTTGGCGGATCGATTGAGCCTGTTGTCAATCCCGTTATTCTTGCCGAAATCGCTGTCGAGAAAGGGGCCACCTCTCTACTTCTGCCTGTATCCTGTCGTCGTCAATTGCTCGATCTATCTGATGATATGGCGACGAAAATTGATATTCAGTTTTATGCAGATGCCAGAGATGCTCTTTTGAAAGCTGTGGTTGAATAGCTGTAATAACATGTTTTTGTGAGGTGACTTCTTAGCCTTGCTCTACATCTAGATCGTAATCTTGCATTCAATCCAATGAATGCAAAAGCTTCTTTTCAGTATTGCCAAATCTGTAGTCCAGACGCAAATCTTCGCCCCTATATTTGCTCTCGCACAACGTCGGCGCGGCGATAGTACAGCGCGGGCTTCCTCCCAGTCAAACACCAGCGGCAGTACGCCAGTACCACCGTTCCGGCGGGACTGCCGAACCACCGCCTAAAAAGCCGACCTAACAATACAAATTCAAAAAAAGCTGACCCGATGGGGTCGGCTTTTTTGTTTGACTGGTGCCCTCCTCTGCGCTGTCCCCGGTTCGTTGAGCGTTGTGCTCAGTGCGCTGGCGATTTCCAGCAGTGTGACGAGGAGGTTCCGTCATGTCCAATTCAGATATTCGCGCCAAAATTCGCCCGTTTCCACGCATTGCGACCTATCCGACAGGTTGGGCAGGTCATCGTACTTTTGCTGAGATTATGGACGACTGCACACCGCTGGCAGCGACTCTGATTCGCAAGTATGGCATCGCATTTCAGGATTTCCCTGACGCACTTCAGCGCGGTTTTATGGTCGTCTGGGAACGGCTGGCAAAGGACACGCAGATGTTCGCTCATGTAGACAAATATGTTGTCGCACGTATTGTGGAAGCGAACTGTGGCGCGAATTACTGGCGTCGGCATGATCGCCATCTCAGTCTCGATGCACTGGAAGGTGTAATCACCGAAGACCATCCCGACGAGTGGATGATTACCGGGTTAGAAGCCAACCGCAGCGAGTTATGGGCAGCATGGGCAACCGCTACTGACATGCGGATTGACATTGAACGCATCTTTGCACGGCTAGTCGCCAAGTATGAAGCACAGCCGGAACCACACCGTTTCCGCTACCTGGTCGCGCTGTACTATGTGACGACACAGGTTAAGCTGGAAGATGCAGCACTCGTCGCGGGCATCAATCATCACTATCTGCTGGACGATTATGCCAGTACCGTTCGCAAGGATGTGCAGCAGGCATTCGGTGAACTCTACCGTCCGGGATTACGCTGGATAGACAAGTTCAAGCGTGGACATCAGACACCGGCACTGCTGGTGCTGGAGAAGTATCAGCGTAATCCGCGCATGATCTACGCCATCCGTTCACTTCTGGAGGAGCAACCACCGACAGAGGCGCGGCTCAAATGTCCATGGCCCAACAACAATCAGTATCGAGCAAAGGCGCACAAAGCGCTAATGAAAGCCTACGGCTGTTCCGCATGACAGGAGCAGCCGTTTTCGTTTCTATGGCTGGTGAGCAATCACCAGTCTATTTTTGCGATCACACATTGATATCGCCCTGTATATTAAACCCAATCTAAAAGGCATTGGATGGCATAACGAATGTCGCTATAAGTCTGATCAACATGCTCGCTCTTCGCATTAAACAATCTATCAAGTGCTGTTGGAATATCGATACCAAGAGCATGTAATCGCGCTTGAATGGCACCTCGGTTATCACGAATATACAGACGTGTTAGCTTTTTGGAAGGCAAATCTGCGGGATATATCAGTAAGGCTGATGGAAGCTTGTCTACAGCAGCATTGCGAAAGGCATAGGTATACAGAAACGTTTGATATATGTCACCTTCATGGAGTTTTTGGGTATCGTAACGCTTGTACTTGGCATCAATTGCCAGCCTTAGATCAGTTCGGGTCGTCAGTAGTAAGTCGGGGCGAATCCTTTTGTAAGTTTGATTATGTTCCACATCCCAGATGTGTCCGGTTGATGTCACCTGCGCCTGGATGTCGATATGGTCATTGTGCAAGACTGAGCGCACCAACACTTCGACAAATTTCTCGAACAAAGGATTCATGTCCAGCAGAAAAGCGAAGCCGCGTGTGCTTCCAGCCGCAAGTATATCCTGCACATTCAGTCCTGCCATGACAATCCAGGCGAGCGAATGAGCCTCTTGATAATGAGAATTGAGGCGGTTGTAAGATATTTCAGAACGGATAACCCGCCAATCGCCATCTAGGGGTTGACTGGCTGCCGCAAATGTATCCAACAACCTTTGAATCCGATTTCGCACAAGGGGCTGCTGGACATATCGACGACATAATGCAAGAGCTGTATGCAAAATGCGATTTTCATTTATGTCTGCATTATGTTCATCATAACGACATTCCAAACGGTTGACCTGCCCATAGCGCCGTCGAATTTGCTCAGCTATCCGTAAACTCCCACGTACAACCGATAAATCTTCTTCTTCAATTACATATCCGCGTAGAAGTCCAGCTTTTGCGATGAGCGTACAAGCATCAGCCAACAGTAATGCAATAAGATCAAACAGGGATACATCGATGTCTCGCAATTCATAATCACGTGTAGCCCGGTATCGTCGCAATCGTTCTAGACCGCCGGCAACCAACAGCATCCGCATAATATCAATGTTGGTGAGCTTTGGACGTATCCGCAGAGTAAATGCATCAAATCGCACAACACCTATCCAGGACGCCGCTTTGATATATACACCATCGCGCATCTCACGAATCTCAACGCCGTATAATGACTTCACAAGGCGCTGATCCGCTGTCGATAGGACAATATTCGGCAAAAAAGCATCTTGCCATTCCTGCAATTCAACAATGGACATTATTCTGACCTGGATATAGCTGATATGAATTCAGCTAATGCTGCTACAAGCTTCTCGTCATCGTACAGGATGTTGGAATGCAATAATGCATTCTCCACATCAACTAGATCCGCGCCAATGTACTCAGCAAGTTCACCGTAATCGTCATAACAGTATTCCTGCAATAGAGGAAGCACTTCCTGACGGAAACGCCGTGCGAACTCTGCCCCATCGCTTATCGGTTGAGCATCTTCCAGAAAGAAGGAATGTCCAATCTGCTTATCACGTCCCTGAGTGCGGCTGATGCGTGTATTTAGCACTGTTAGGAATTCATAGAGATCAAGCACACCATCAATCTGCGCTCCACGTAGTAAGGATAGTTCTGGCATAACCTCAATGAAACTGAAGCGACGCCGAAGCGCCGCGTCCATCAGCCGTATACTTCGGTCTGATGTGTTCATTGTCGCCAGCATAAAGACGTTTTCTGGCACACTGAATGGTTCTTTGCTCTGTGGAAGTACCACTGGAACACCACGCTTATCACGCTCCAAAAGGGTGATAATTTCGCCAAACACCTTTGCCAGATTTGCCCGATTGATTTCGTCGATAAGGATCAGATATTTGCGACTGGGATTCGCCAAAGCTGAGTTACAGATCGTCTTAAATAAACCGTCCGAAAGGCGTAACCGTAGCCCGTCTCCCGAGTCTTGAGGACGAAAACCCTCAATGAAGTCCTCATAGCTATACGATGGATGGAAAGTAACCAGTGTCAACTGGTTCTGCACGTCGGTATGTGTCTCGGATTGGTCAATATAATCTTTAATCTTCGGGTCGCGCTCAGAGAGCAAACTCAATAGATAGTCTGCTTCGCGCTCCTCGAGCCTGAACAATGTTCCCTGGCAACGATTATAAATCGGCTCGGATTGACTGAGAGTCGCATCTGCGGTCAATTCAGCATACGTTAGTCCATTGTCAATGCGATGAACAGGTTCTAGTGTAATATGGAGATCGCCATTCCTGTCTTGCAGCCCTGCACTTACACGCGCTAGAGCGACAATCTGCATATCCGGCTGTGAATGATAACCAACTACCAGATCACCTGGTTGCACTAGAGGATAATTCCGCTTTAGCCTTCCGTATTTGTACTCCACCTGCCCATCAGTGAACAGCGTATCCCACCGCCACTGTTTGGGATTAGCGACAACCCACCATACACGACGAGGAGTTTGTCGTGCCGTTAGATCATCCAATGTGCGTCCGTTCGAACGAGCTAGCCACCACTCAGCAAAACGAAGCGCGTGATAAGTCTTGCCGGTTCCTGGAGGACCGTGCAGAATAACCTGTCCTTTCCTTTCAAGAGCATCTGCGATTGAGAGAAAAAGTTCTGAGGCAGGCGGCTCACTTGTAGTATCTACCAGATCAGTTTTCTTTGGTGTATAAGTCACTGTGTCATCATTTTCGCGTGGATCATTCCATGCATACAGAAATCGCATCAACTGCGGTGTCGAGAGATGCTGCGTCTCTTGATAATCCCGCAATTTCGCCAACAACAAACGATTAAGACGCAACGGTGATGCTTTACGGAGGGTGTCTTCATCTTGCCCTAGTGCCAAGAGAAAAACTCGCATATGCTGAGGTGACACAATGGGCAAAATGCTCTCAGGATAGTAAATATGCAGCGATTTCAACTTCGCTCTACTGCCCCGCCTAAATAGAGCTTCATCATCAATTTGGTCCCATTGCCCTGCTTCAGCAAGTTCAAACATCCTGAGAAACTCGGTATGAGCCGCTTGCCATGCTTTATTCTCATCTGTGTATTCACGTAGATATTTCCAGTAACCGTCACTATGGTAAAAAATCATATGCTTAATGGCAGTAGCTCCGCCAATATTGCCAAGGTGAGGTGTACCAAACTCCAACCACCAACAATACACATCTTCCTTCGGGCGGCTCTGTCCCAACGCATACTGCTCAAGCGACATATTTTCCCAGCTTGTCAGCGGGAAGCGTGCTACCATCTCGGAACGTTCACGTTCCCCGGCATCCAGTTCGTCATGGAAATCAGCCGTGTTAAATTGACGCAATGCATCTTGAATATCTGTCATATAAGTTCCTTTAATGCATTCAATCTGTAGACATCTCACCAAGATAACAGATCAGGTCAAAGGAGGTGGTACACATATTTTCATCTATAATTATAGCCTATTGAGCTACTTCAGACGTGTAAGTCAAGGTGAATCTGCGTGTAACCCAGAATAAGTGGGAAGACTGTAATTTTAACGGGCGATTTGCCAATTTTGACGGTCAGATTTGCCAAATTTACACGGGTCGCGGAACTTGACTTTGATAAGCTGATTGCATCAGTAAAACGTGGGTGTACCACGCGCTGAGCAGTCAGCTTTTTGATTCGGGCGGAGCGCCGAAATATTTCAGACACCTTCGCAAGATTGCTAACCCGAAACTGGAAAAATGCAGGGTTTGCACTGGGTCAGTGTGCTACGCTCAGATCATGTGTAAAACGAAGGACGCGACTGATGGAGAAACCAACAATCCCTACCCTACCGGTTCGGCAGGTGACACGTAAGAGAATCTTTGCGATGCGGCTGACGGACAGGGAACGCGCTGAGATCGAGACACTGGCGAAACAGCTTAAGCTGCCCGACTCTTATATGGCGCGACATTTTATTCTGGAGGCAGTTCGCTATCACAAAAACCAAATCATGCAGGAGGCAACCGTTGAAGCCTGAGCAACTGTCAGATGAACAACCACATACTGAAAATGACGGTATCAACCTGCTGTCGTTGTATCGTTCCATGCTGCGCATTGTTGCGCGGCTGGGCGAAAATGAGTACACTGAGGGTAATTCGTTGTTGCGCCAGACTGAAGTGGTGGAACACTCCAATCTGGCTGACCCCGCGGGTGCTGTTGACACGTCGCAGGGCTAGGAAGCATTGTACAATATGCGCCTTGCTCTTGCCGTATCACTTTCGCGGGAGCAGGGCGTTTTTCATTGGAAGGAGGATGAGCGATGCCCAGAACATTGAAACGCCCTGAGCAGCCAATTGACCCCTACAAGCTGCAACCACTCCCTGTCGGACGACCTGCGGCGGTGTACTATCGCCAGTCGTCGGAAGGACAGATTGGCAATATTTCCACCACCCTGCAAACAGTGGATATGATCGAACATCTGCTGCGTCAGGGCTGGGTACGCGAGAACGTATTCATGATTGATATGGACGCAGGTGTCAGCGGCACGAAGAAAATCCGCGAGCGTAAAGGCATGTCCACGCTGTATGACCTGATCGAAACTGGGCAGATTGGACTGGTCGCAGCACAGGACGTAGACCGCTTCTTTCGTGACGTGACCATGATTGAAACCAACATTTTCATCGATGCCTGCAAACGCAACAACGTGCAGGTGATGACCCCGATGATGATTTACGACTTCGCACACCCGATCATGGGTTCCTCGCACATGAAGATGTTCCGTGAGGAAGCACAGCGGGCAGCGGACTATCTGCAATATCAAATACGAGGGAGACTGGTCGCAGCCCGTCACCGCCGGAGCGCCAGCGGGATGTGGACGGGACGCAAAATCCTGCCCGGCTTCATGATGGATGGACGCAGCCATTTACCCAACGGCGCATTGAACCCAGACTACCGCAAGTACAAGCGGTTTGACTTGTACGCCGATGTGATGCTGCGCTATTTCGAGTTATTCCGCGAGAACGACGGTAACTTCAGCATGACATGGAAGCAGATTGACCGGAACGGCCCCTATTTGCCGGACATTCCGAAAGAGGCAGTGCCAGAGGGGTTTCAAGTCACCTATCATCTGGAGCGGCGTTCACCCTTTACGGGTGGATTAACCCCTTCGCAGGATGGCTTGCGAAACATGCTAGTGAATGTCGCCTACATTGGTCACTGGATTCACAAAGGCGCGATTGTCCAGTTTAACAACCACGAGGGCATTATCCCGCTCGACCTGTTCATGTATGCCTACAACCGCCTGTCACCAGTCGATTTCTACGGTGAACCGAACACGCAGTATGTGCCATATCGTCCCTGGATACGCCACGACAAAAACGAACGCGAAGAACCGAAACCCACTTATGCCTACCTTGCTTACACTGATGACCTGCCAGAGTATCCCCACCGACGGCTGACGTGCAGTTGGGGGACGGAAGCCAAACACTATAAGTATCAACTGGCAGAGTATCCCTACCGCTCGAATGTCTGGAACATCAAAGCCTCGATTGTGGATGGGCTGGTGGATGAGATGCTGCTGGAACGCCTCCACGCGACTACGATTGATGAGTTGCTGTGGCAGGCGGCGCTGGCGAGTCTGGAGAATGTGGATCAGGCGGATGTGCGGCGGGTGCAGGCAGCCATCCGGCAGGCGGAGCAGACCAAAGACAACATCATCGCCAGTCTGGGGTTACTGACCCACCCGGAGATGGTGGCTCGAGCGCAGGCACGCTACGAAGCGGCTGAACATGAACTGGAAGGCTTACACGCCGAACTGCACCACATCCAGTCCAATGAACACAAATCGCGTTCACTGGTCGAAGCCCGTCCGGTACTGGAAATTATTATCCAACGTTGGGGCGATGTGCCGCGTGAAGAAAAGCGCGATTTATTTGAGCAGTTCGCCCGTTACATTAAGATCAGCAAGGTGACGCGGCACACGAAGCGCATCACCGTCCACTGGCGCGATGGCAGCACCTCTGAGCGCAGCACGACCCACAAAAGCACGGGTTATTTCTGGGACGAAGACGATCTGACGAAGCTGCGCGAGATGATTGAAACCGGGGTAGACCAGTGGGAAATCCTGCGTGCTTTCCCCGACTACACCTGGCGTTCGCTGCAAGAGCGCTACGCTTACAATTTTGGCGATGGCTGCTGGTACAAAGACTACGCGGGAAAGAAACCGTACAACCGCCATGCCCGCTGGTGTGACACGGCAGAGTATCAGGCGGAGCAATCCGCCTTTAGTACAGATGTGCCACAACTCGCCGTGAATTCGCTCTCCACTGGTCAATCGAGATCAATTTCTTGCGCCGGGTACGAAAAGTCTTGGCAGCTTCGATCAGAAAATCCAGCAGCGAGGGATGCCGCATCAGCCGGTAGACTTCATCCACAGCGATAATGCGCGGGGTTTCATCAATCAGACTGTCACGGCGGATGGCACTCAAGACCTGGGTATAAGCCAGCGCTTGCAAGATCGGATCACTCTCCAAATCATGGAAGCTGAATACCCGTGGACCGATCCAGTCGCGTCCACCGCGGGTCAAATCCACATTGGTCATACCGTTCAGGAAACTCGCCCACGGACCACTACCGGTACATAAACCAGCGATTTCTTGCGCCAGATTGCGGGCGATGAGTTTGGTTTGCTGGTTCTCGCCCAAACCGGACAGCACATCGCACACCACAGCACAGGTCGGTGACAAATCCGGTGTGACCTTGCCCAGTTCGGGAAAACCGCTGAACAAGACTTCCAGTGCCTCACCCAATAACCCACGTTCCAGATTCTCGCGTTGACCACCTGACAACGCCCGTCCCATGACGGTTTCGTAGATGCGGATGGTGTGGTTCTTCTGTTCGATCAAGGTGGGGAACATCACATCCTGTGGATTGAGGCAGGTGGCTTTGGCACTCATGACATACCACGGCAATCCGAAAGCTTGAGCGATATGTTTGCCATGCCCCATCGGTTCCAACATATCGAAGGCGATCCCGGTCTCGGCATACTCGCGGGTTAAATAACAATTCAAGGCGAAGGTTTTGCCATAACCCGACGACCCCACCCAGATTTCATGGGTGGCGCGTTTGTCGCGCCACGAATTGTGAAAGACCGGATAAAATGCCCCCACAGCTTCGCCCCTCAGCACGCCATCGGTTGAAGCCAGCTTGCGATACCCCAGTGGCGACAGCATCATGGCTAACTCACGCGAGGTCACCGGCCAACTGGTATCCGGCAACCCGATCTCCTTACTGCTTTTGGCTGAGAAGAAACTGACCGAGCGCGACAACAACTCCCCGACTTCCTGACGCAAGTTGAACCATGCCCGGGTCTCGGACTGGATGGCTTGCACCCGTTCTTTGAGGGTATCCAGATCATCTGCCGCCACCGCGATGTGGATACCGACGGTGTGCAGCAAATCCCCGGCATTGATCTCAGCCAACGTCTTGCGGCAGTCGGCGATCCGCTGCACCGACCGGCTGTCTTCGCCAGTGACTCCGGCCAGATGCACCTGATAAGCTTGAATGATGTTCTCGATGGCATTGATGCCGCTGTTGCGGTCATAGGATTTGGGGATATCCACACAAATCGCCAGGGGAAAATTGAGGAGCAGCAGCACTGGTAAGGGGCGGAAGAAGTTCCAGGTGGCCGGCGCGAACTCATAACTTGATAAAATCGTCCAGACGGGACGCCCTCCGGGACGACCGGTAGGAGCCAGATGCCAGAAGGGTTTTTCACGCAGGGCATACTGACCTTCAAACAGAGCCGGCCACTCAGCCACCGATACGGCAGTGTCAAAAGCCGAGGTCATGGCGGCCGCCTGTGCCCGTGGATTATGCTCTGACCACAAGGCCATCCCGCACAGCGCCCGTTGATAGGCGGCGTCGGCTTGCAAGCTCTCGTAATGACGGCGGTACTCCATCAGCAGTTGCGCCCGCTGCACCTCATCCGTCGTACTCAAGGTCTGTCCGACTGCTGCGATCTTGTCATCGAGCGTGGCTGGCATCTGCCAGCAGACGAAACGGGCCGGCCCCGACAGTGTCCGTGCCCAATTGGCAAAGCGGGATTGCAAGGACGCCACCCCTTCCTCAGTGGCGTGCAACGTGATGTCGAAAGGTTCCAGACGAAAGGTGTGCACCGGTGCTGTCATGGCACCTCCTCCAACGGATCTCCGACGAAGCGCAAGCCGTCATCGTGATCGGCTTCAACCGGCGAGGTAAACAAAGTCCACTCGCGTAGATCGATGCCGCCCCCACTCTGAAGCGACACAAACACCTGGGCACCATCCAGATGAACCAAACCGGCGGGGAGTTCCAGCAAGGCGGCCAATTTGCCTAAGCCGCTGGCAGGTTGTTGAGCCGCGGCTAGCAACAAGGCTCCCCGCATCTGATACAACAGACGTTGCCACAGCGGCAGCCCCCCGCGCATCCCGGTCATGACCAGCAGGGTCACCCCGCACAGCACCCCGACCGGTACCGAAGCTCCGGCTGAGGCGAAGCGTACGACGGTATACACCAGTCCGCCCCCGACGGCGGCCAGCAGCAGGCGTTTGAAAGGGATACCCAGAAACCCTTTCTCATCCCGGAGCAGCACATGTGATTTAAAATCGGCTGACATACGCATGACGCCTCAGTTGAAGGCGATCAGGGTGGTGAGTCCTCTGGTTACTATCGAACATCGGTATCCTTCAACCGGCCAATATCGGCGTCTTGTTCCGATTGTGGCCACTTATTCTGATCATTATTGGTCTTGACATCTTGTTCGCACGGAACAACCCGCAATTAGGCATGTTGATTGCATTGGGGGGCGTGGTTGTCATCGTGCTGCTGATGCTGCTCGGACCGTCATTAGGTTTGGTCAAGAATGTAGAGGTTAAAGAAGCCAATTACAGCGAACCTGTGGGAAATGCCACAAGCGCCCGCGTGAATTTGGACATCGGGGTGGCATCTACGACGGTCAAGGCTTTGGATGACTCCAATGATTTGTTTAAGGCGAATATTCGTTATATCGGTGAAGTTACGTTCAAGGTGGCTGGTGATACCCAGAAGAGCATCAATTTAAGCCAGACAGAAAATACAGGCAGCCTTGATTTTTTAGGGTGGTTTGACCAACCGCGTAATCTGCATTGGGATGTCACTCTTACCAAGAACGTTCCAATTGCACTCGACGTCAATTGTGGGGTTAGTGATACGACGCTCGATCTGAGCGGACTGCAAATTACAGACCTGCGGGTAAATGGCGGCGTGGGGAATGTGAATGTGACGGTTCCGAATGTGGATAACAGCTATAACGTTAATCTGAACGGCGGCGTCGGTAATTTGAACGTTGATGTTGCTACAGGTGCTGCCGTTCAATTCGACATCAAAGGTGGTGTCGGATCGGTTAACATTCATGTACCGGACGGTGTCGGTGTAAAGCTGGATGCCAATAGCGGTGTTGGCGACATCCGCGTTCCATCGAATTACGTCAAAGTCAGCGGCGGGGACAAACGTGTCGGTGAAGAAGGCGTGTGGCAGACTAATGACTTCGAGACCGCCAAACGTCAAGTTACGATCCACTATGAGGGGGGCGTCGGCAGTTTGAGCCTGCGCTAAAGCTCACTAACCCGTGACGCATGAGGAGTAAGAAAAAGGATAAGTAAAAGTATGAGCACGTATGATGAAAAACCCAAGCGTGGACAGAGCGGCAGCCCTCGAAACAATACTGGTGCGTTGATCTTAGTTGGGTTGGGTGTGATTTTCCTGCTGGCTAACTTCGGTATCTTGAATGGTATCGGGCAGCTTTGGCCATTGGTTTTGGTCGCCATTGGTGTCTGGTTATTGATGGGGAAAGGAACAAAGGCCGAAATCAAGCACGAACATTATTCGGCTGAGCTTGGTGACGCTACATCGGCACGGATGAAGTTGTCCTTACCGGTTGGCGAGACAACTATTCAGGGTATTGATGATGCGTCTACACTGATTGATGCCGATATGAACTTCATCGGTGATATGGTGTTTGCCGCGCAGGGCGAGCCTGAAAAAGTGGTCAACCTAAGCCAGACCAGTGACTCGTGGACGAACTGGATGAATCCGACGAATTGGAACTGGGATGCGGGCAAGCAGCTTCATTCGACCATCGGTTTGAACACAAGAGTACCTATGGTGCTGGATATACATGGTGGAGTTGGACAGTCTCGCATTGATCTGAGCCGCGTGAAAGTTAACAATCTGGATGTCGCGGGAGGGGTCGGAGAAATCCGATTGACTTTGCCTGCTAAGGGCGATTTGCTCGATGTCCGAACGCAGGTGGGCGTCGGCCGGGTGGAACTGACCGTGCCGGCGAGCATCAGTATGAATGCACGGATTAAAGGCGGCGTTGGGGAAACCAGCATTAATCTTCCGGCAGATGCAGCCGTGCGTTTGGAAGCGAACAGTGGTGTCGGCGGCTTTAGTGTTGGGTCGCGCTTACAACGCGTGAGCGGCGATGAGGGGAATTTCGGATTGGGCAAGAATGCAGTGTGGGAAACAACGAACTACGCGACGGCTGTGCAGAAAATCAATATCCATTATGATGGCGGTGTAGGGCAGCTTGTCGTTCGCTAAACGCTTTCAGTGTGAGCAGACGTTAATCAAGTCAGGTCGAGGCGGATATGTTATCCGCCTCTCTTTATTTAGACCGCTTGAAACGTGGTTCATGTCTTCTGGATAGTTGTGCCCCGCGCACAACTTTTCACTTCTGAGGCTCGTATTTCTGTACATGTTGCCGTGATTACGGATGTCAATTCAAGTGTAAGAAATGAGTTTTGAACAAAATGGTTTCGAGCACGTTAGAAGTAGTAATGACGCCCGTAATCGACTGATGACCCGCTGGAAACGGGGATCAGCGATGATGAAAAGGATGGAAGACAAAATGGATACGTTTAGTGAAAAGCCAAAGCGCGGTGAGTTGAATCGTTCGAATGCCAACGCGATTGCATGGGGTGTGATTGTGGTGGGCACGGTGCTGTTGCTGGCGAACATCGGCATTTTGAGTGGTATTTGGAACTTGTGGCCGCTGGCTTTAGTAGCTGTTGGGGTATGGTTTTTGAAGGCGAAAGGAACCAAAGTGGACATAAAACACGAACATTATTCGTCAGTGGTCGGGGATGCAAAATCCGCACGGGTGAAGCTGGGACTGCCGGTTGGCGAAACGACGGTACAGGGCGTTGATAACGCGGATACCCTAATTGATGCCTACATGAATTTTGTCGGCGATATGGAATTTAGCGAACAGGGCGACAGCGATAAGGTTGTCAACCTGAGCCAAACCAGCGGTTCATGGACGAGCTGGATGAAGCCAGAGAACTGGAACTGGGATAATGGTAAGCAGCTTCATTCGACGATTGGGCTGAATACCCGCATTCCGCTGGCGCTGGATGTTCATGGCGGCGTTGGACAGTCACGAATTGATCTGAGCCGTGTGAACGTGAGCGACTTGGATGTGGCTGGCGGTGTCGGAGAAATTTTTCTGACGCTGCCTGCAAATAATGAGTCGCTTGATCTGAGTTCACAGGTTGGTGTGGGGCGTATGGAATTGACTATCCCTGTAAAGATGAACCTAAAGGCACAGATTAAAGGTGGCGTCGGTGAAACTCGTATTCGCCTGCCGCTAGATGCAGCCGTACGGTTGGAAGCGACGAGCGGCATTGGTGACGTGACTGTTGGATCAAATCTACGACAGATCAAAGGCGACAATGGTGGTTTCGGACTGGGTAAGAGCGGTGTGTGGGAGACCGAAAACTACGCGACGGCTGCCCAGAAGATTACCATCCACTACGACGGTGGTGTTGGACAGCTAACGGTGCGGTAATCTACACGGAGCGGGATGGTCACAGATCATCCCCTACGAATGACAGGTCAATGTACAGAGGCGGATGGAATGTCCGCCTCTTTTTATGCCTGATTACCAGCGGTGATGGACTTGGCGGGCGATATAGCGGCCATAGATTTCGCGCACTTTCGCCATCTGGACTTCGTTGAGCGGTGGCAGGTCAGAGGCACTGATGTTTTGCTCGACTTGGTCGGGGCGCTTGCCACCGGGGATGGCGCAGGTGACGGCGTCGAACATCAAAATCCAGCGTAAGGCGAATTGGCTAATGGAAACGCCTGCGGGTAGTAAGGCTTTAAGCTCCTCGACAGCTTGTAGACCCGTATCGTAATCCACGCCGGAGAAGGTTTCGCCGCGATCGAAGGCTTGACCGTAACGGTTAAAGTTACGGTGATCATCCGTAGAAAATTCGGAATTCGGTGTCATCTTGCCGGTAAGCAGACCGCTGGCGAGTGGAACGCGGGCGAGGATACCTACTTTGCGGCGTTTGGCTTCCCCGAAGAACAGCTCAGCCGGACGGTGGCGGAACATGTTAAAGATGATTTGGACGGTCTGGACATTGGGATACTCGATGGCCTTGAGAGCTTCTTCGACTTTTTCGACGCTGACGCCGTAGTAGCGAATCTTACCTGCACGGACGATGCTATCCAGCGCGTCAAAGAGTTCGGGCATGTAATAAACGGAAGTCGGCGGGCAGTGAAGCTGAACAATATCCAAGCAGTCGGTTTCGAGGTTTTGAAGGCTGCGGTCAATCCATGCGTTGAGGTTTTCAGGCGTGTAGCCTTCGGGAACCTGCTGCGGCAGACGGCGTCCAGCTTTGGTGGCGACAATGATTTCTTCGCCGGAACGTTCATGCTTGAGTTGGGCGATGAGTTTCTCGCTGTGGCCGTCGCCATAAACATCGGCGGTATCAATGAAGTTGCAGCCGAGGTCGATGGCTGTGTGCATGGCGGCTAACGAATCACGGTCATCGACTTCGCCCCATGCTGAGCCAATGGCCCAAGCGCCAAAACTGATGTCTGAAACTTTCCAGCCGGTACGGCCTAAATCATGATATTGCATAAAGAAACTCCTAACTGACTATCTTTTGAGTGTTAAGCAATAAAAAAAGGCGACTGATGCCGTCACCTTTTTGATATTTATAGCTTAGGCCAAGCTCGCGTATTCCTTGCCGCACTTTTCGAGCGTCCGCTGGGCGTCACGGACGTTGATGCGGGGCGCAACATCACTGTAGAAGCGGGCGGCAGTGGCAGCAACGGCTTTTTGTCCTGCAGCAGACGTGTCGTCAAGGTTGATGGCGTAATTGGCTTCGTCCAAGCCTTCGATGGGTTCCAGTGTGATTTCCAAGACGTAGAGGCTGCGGGCACGTTCCAATTTGCCCCGGCGTTTGTCGGCAGCGCTGGCTTGATCCGCATTTCCAGCCTTCTTGTAGTAATCCGAGAGGCGTGATTCTTGCTCGATGGCATAAGTCAAGATAGCGCCGAAGGTATTCAGAGATGACATACTATTCCTTTTGGGTACAGGCGTTTAAATGGCACTAAGCCTAAAAAGGAAATATCCAGAACACAAGGCCAATTTTTACGCGTGAAACCAACCAAGCATAGCGAGAGGCGGCTTGTTTAGCAACTGAGAGAAAGCGATTTGTGTGAGATGTCAGGTCGAGGATGTGTCTTTCGGTCGACGGTTGAATACACTGGCGAGCATGGCCGCCAAAAACACACCAATGGTAAAGACGATGCCTGAAAGCGTACCCCCTGCTGTGGGTTTGGCGGCTGAAGGGGGTGGTAATGCGATAGCCTGAGCAGGTGCTGGAACGGTTCCTGCGGTTGGGGCGGGTGTGTTGCGCGATACAGGGACGGTTTTAGAACCTTGAAGTGAACCGTGACGCCGTGCAAAGACCTGCGTGAACTCTGCGCCGAAAAGGACAATCTGGGCAGAGTAATAGATCCACAACAGGATGAGAACGAATGATCCGGCTGCGCCATAAGCAGAGGTGGTGCCACTGCGACCGAGATACCAACCGAGTAAGAAGCGACCAATGGTAAAGAGTACGGATGTCAGCGCCGCACCGATGATTACATCACGCCATTCCAGCTTGATCTTAGGCAGAAATTTGTAGAGCAAGGCAAACATGGCGGTAATCACGATAAGGGAAATAACAAGGTTTAGCAACGAGACTAGAAATTCGACGCCGGGGAGCAACGTGCCGACGTAGGTGCTGAGGGCAGCGATAACCGCATTGATGACTAACGATACCAGCAATAAAAAGCCAACGACCAACACCATGCCGAAAGATAGGAATTTATTCTGGATTTGCAGCACGACGCCTGAGTTGCGTTTGCCAGTTGAAGACGGATCCACATCCCAGATGGTGTTGAGGGCATCTTGAAGCTGACCGAAGGCGCCGCCCGCGCCGAGCAGCAAGGTAGCGATACCGAGGATAGTGGCGAGCAGACCTTCAGCGGGTTTAGAGGCGTTGATGATCAGTTCGTCCACCATTTTGGCCGCGTCCGGGCCAACACTGCGCTGCACTTCGCTGAGGATCTGATTTTGTACGGTTTGTTGGCTGACAATGATACCGACTACGCCGATGACAACGACCAGCAGTGGGGCAATCGAGAAGGCGGTGTAATAAGCAAGAGCGGCAGCTAAACGTGGAGCATGGTCTTCATTCCATTCGGTGAAGGTTTGCGTTAAAAGACTGAAGAATATTTTTAGGCGTTCCATGTTCTTGCCCCCACTGACTGACATCCAAGCTGCGCTTTTGCCGATTACTTTTAACAGTAAAACGACCGCCCCAAAGTAGCATCAGTCGTGTGGGGGATTAGATATGGGATAAGTGGGCGAATGGGACGATTATGAACCCGATTGACGGTCGTAGTTGCGCAGGAGCATAGCAGTGTAGGGGCGCATGCCGAATCGTTGATAAAACGGTTGGAGATCGGCGTCGCACAATAGGTCGATGGCGTAGAGGGTGCGCAGCTTATCGAGCATTTGACGGACGAGTTCGGCGCCGATGCCCTGCTTTTGATAGGTTGGTAACACTTCAAGCAAAGGAATGAAGGCGTTGAGCACACCATCACTAATGGCATTGATGAAGCCAACGACCTGTCCGGTTTGATCGTCAACTGCCAAGAGGATATGTGAACTGCCGCGCAAAATGCGGAGATGGGTTTCAGGGTTAGGCGGGTTGGGCCAGCCGACGAAAAAGCCTTGCAGTTTATCGGGTGTGATGTGGTCAAGTGAGTCGGTATAAGTAATCATCGAGTTAGGCTTCTCCAAACTGGATAATTTCGATACGTCCGGCGGTCATATCGGTGACACGGGCGCTGAAGTCGGCGACGGCTGATTGAGGAAAAGTCACAATCAATGATGCGTCCTGCCCGAAGGTTTCATCATCTATTTTGCCTTCATATTCGGCGATGAGCAATTTGATTCGCTCAAAATAGGCGTAGGCGAATTCGAGGCCGATTTGCTGGCGGGGAATTTTGAGCTGGCGAGGAAGGGCTTCGAGCACGGTGCGAGTGGCATCTGAATAGGCGCGTACAAGGCCACCCGTGCCGAGCTTGGTGCCGCCAAAGTACCGGGTTACGACGACTAGTGTATCCCCGATATTTGCGCCGCGCAGAACAGCTAAGGTCGGTGGGCCAGCCGTGCCTGTCGGTTCGCCGTCGTCGCTCATGCCTTCGATGATGCTGTTGCCGTAGCCGACGCGGTAGGCATAAACATGGTGGTTGGCGTCGGGCATCGCTGCACGGATGCGAGCGAGGGATTCACGAGCGGAAACTACGGTGTCGGCAAGCAGTGCGGTGGCGATGAAGCGCGAATTGACGACGATGAGTTCAATTTGGGTTTCTTGGACGGGGATGGGGTAAGGTTCTGGCATAGTATCCTCAACCCCAACCCCTCCCTGCGAAATAGAGAGGGGCGCAAAAACGATTGCTTTGGGGAGAGTTCAGCTTATCGCTAGACCCAGCGTTCGATGACGATCTTGCGTTCGGTGTAGAACTCGATGGAGTCCATACCCTGACCGTGCAAGTCACCGAAGAAGGATTCCTTCTGTCCACCGAAGGGGAAGGAGGCTGATGGCGCAGCGACACCAATGTTGACGCCGATGTTACCAGCATTGACACGGTACTTAAATTCGCGGGCATGACCACCGTTATTGGTGAAGATGCTGGCGGCGTTACCGTACTTGCTGGCGTTGATGATGTCTACGGCTTCGTCGAGGTCGGCGGCCTTCATCATGGCCAGAACGGGGCCAAAGACCTCTTCCTTTGCAAGGATGTTATCGGGCTGAACGTTTTCGATGATGGTCGGGCCGACAAAGTTGCCCTGATCATAACCGGAAACACTCTTGTTACGGCCATCGAGCGCGGCGACCGCACCCTGCTCGATACCCTGAGTAATCATGCGTTCGATGCGTTCTTTGGCGGTGGCTGAGACGACTGTACCCATCTGGGTGTTTTCGCTGAGGCCGTAGCCGACGCGCAGACCACTGGCCTGCTTGACCAGTTCATCCTTGAGTTTGTCGTAGGCATCACCGACGGCGACGACGACTGCGGCAGCGAGGCAGCGCTGGCCGGCGCAACCGTAGGCCGCACCCATGATGTTCTTGACGGAGGCGGTCATATCGGCGTCGGGCATGACGGCGATGTAGTTTTTGGCACCGCCCTGTGCCTGAACGCGCTTGCCAGCCTTGGTACAGGTTTCGTAGACGAGGCGGGCAACGGGGCTGCTGCCGACGAAGGAGACACCTTTGACGCCGGGGTGTTCCATGACGGCCATCGAGGCTTCTTTGCCGCCTTGAATGAGGTTGACCACGCCTTCGGGCAGATCCAAATCATGAAGGACTTCGAAGAGGAGTTCGGCGCTCAAGGGTGTTTGAGGCGAAGGCTTCAAAATGAAGGTGTTGCCGCAAGCGATGGCAGTTGGCAAGAACCAGAGTGGAACCATCGCCGGGAAGTTGAAGGGGGTGATGGCGGCGAACACGCCAGCGGGCTGACGTACAGTGGTTTCGTCGATGCCAGCGGCGATGTCTTCAACGCCGTCATTGCGCATGAGGACGGGAACGCTGGTGCCGAAGTCGATGCTTTCGATGCCACGACGGACTTCACCACGCGCTTCATCACGGGTCTTGCCGTTTTCCTCGACGACCATCTTGGCGATGTCTTCGAAGCGTTCTTCCATGAGAGTCTTGAAGTGGAATAGATACTGAACACGGTTGAGTACGGGGGTACGACGCCATTCTTCGAAGCCTTCCTGAGCGGCTTTGACAGCGGCATCGACATCGGCGCGGGTTGATTCGGGGCATTCACCGATGGTTTCGCAGGTGGCAGGGTTCACCACGGGGGTGTAAACACTGGCGGACGAGTCAACCCAGTCCCCACCCACATAATTCTTTAGTTTTTTTGCCATGTCACACTCCTAAGTCTGCTTATTTTTATGGTTGAAACGTCCGCGAATCTTACCGCTGTAAAGTGGGAAAAAGCAAGTGCTGTACAGTCCACCGGATGACGCGAGGAGTTTCGATATGGTAATGACTTTCAGCCAGTGGTAGCATCGCTACCCTTTGTGGTTGATCTTATGAGCAAGTTGAAAAGGTTAAGACCCCGAAATGCCCTCACCCTATCTCACTGTAATACCTGTTCGCGCGCCTGTTCAACAATCCCCTTTTGACTTACATCGAACGCTAGTTGAGGCGATTGCCGCCAACGACGAGGCGCTGCAAGACGGTGACGTGATGGCTGTTTCCAGTAAGTATACGGCGATCAGCGAAGGGCGAGTGGTCAAGCTGGCGGATGTGGTGGTCAGCGAGAAAGGCGCGGCGCTGGCTTCGCGCTACCGGATGCTGCCGCAGATGGCGGAATTGGTGCTGCGCGAATCGGATCATGTGTTGGGGGGCATCCCCGGATTTATGCTGACGGCACAGCATGGCATCGTACAGCCGAACGCGGGATTGGATCGCTCGAATATACCGAGTGGGTATGTAGTATTATTCCCGAAAGAGCCATACAAGTCGGCGGCGGGAATCCGTAAGGCGATGCGAGAGATGCTGGACGTGGATGTCGGCGTGATTGTGACGGATAGTTGGCTGATGCCGGGGCGGTTAGGCACATCGGGTGTGGCACTGGCGACAGCGGGCTTCCGTCCGTTGAAGGATGAACGGGGCAAGGCTGATTTGTTCGGCAATCTGATGCAGGTGACGGTGCGCGGCATAGCGGATACGATTTGCGCGGCGGCGGAACTGGTGATGGGCGAACGGGACGAGGCGACACCAATAGCGATTATCCGCAATACGGGCGTGAAGATCGAAGAAGTTGAACTGAGCGCGGCGGATGTGGCGATTGATTGGAAGCTGGATATTTATATCGAGTCGCTGACGAGCGGACGATGGCTAGAGACGTTCGGCGGGCAAGACTAAATACTTTGAACCGCAGAGACGCAGAGATTGGGAAGAAAAACAGCGCCTTCACCGAATTTTAAGATTTGCGGGGCATACTCTGGCTGTTACCCTCATGTTATAGGACAGAATATTGTGAAGCGACTATTGGGCTTATTGTTTGTCAGTGTTTTGGGTTGGATGGTGTTAAGCGGCTGTGCTCCGACAGATAATCTGGCGAAGGGCGGCGCTGCAAAAGAGCCAACACCGACGGCAGAAACGACACAATCACCGAGTGCGCGGGTGCCGCAGGTGGTCGGTAAAGAAGGTGGGCTATATCCACCGCAGGATATTTCATTGGTAACGAGCACCGGCAAGCCGCAACTCCTGAATTCGTATGCGGATTGGTGTACAACCTGCCAGCATAACAAGGCGATTGTTGACGCCATTCGCAAGCAGTTCGCGGATCAGATTGACGTGATCGACTTGAATATTGATGTTCCGGAAACGAAGGCAGTTCGAGACGAATTTGATATCACGGATCGTTCGCAGTATCTTTTGATTGATGCAAAGGGGAACATTATCCAGAAGTGGATCGGATTCCTTGATGACGCAAATATGCCACAGGTGATACAGGATTATCTGACGAAGAAGACTTAATTGGCATGAATTGTCTCTAGGCAATCGAAAGCAAAACGCAGATGATGAGAGCGCATCTGCGTTTTTAATTGGGGGAGCAATTGATGAAAATTCGTCCATTTCAGATTGAACGGTTTTATGCCCAATATGAATTTACAGCGCCATATTTGCTGAGCCAATCCGATTGCGAGGCGATGAGCATCGGTGAGGTGCTGGCGCTCGAACCGGGGGCGGCAGAGAAGTTTCAAAATCACTGGCTAGGCTATACCGAGTCACAGGGCAGCCCGGAACTACGGCATGGGATTACGGCGTTGTACACCACGATTAAGCCGGAGAATGTGCTGGTTTTCAGCGGAGCAGAAGAAGGCATTTTCACCTTTATGAACGTGGCGCTGGAGGCAGGCGACCATGTGATTGTGCATACACCGTGTTACCAATCACTGCATGAAGTGGCACGGACTGTGGGCTGTGAGGTTTCGGATTGGGTGACGAGTGACGACGACAACTGGGAATTGGATGTCGATTGGCTGGCGGCGAACATTCGTCCAAATACCAAGGCGATTGTGGTGAACTGCCCGCATAATCCAACGGGGTATTTGATGAGCGCGGAGAAGCAGGCGCAGATTATCGAGATCGCACGGAAACATGGTTTGTGGTTGTTTTCGGACGAGGTGTATCGAGGATTAGAGCACAATTCGGCTGATCGGCTGCCAGCGGCGTGTGACCTGTATGAGAAGGCTGTTTCGTTAGGGGTAATGTCCAAGACGTATGGACTGCCAGGGCTGCGGATTGGATGGTTAGCGACGCGTGATGCAGCGTTGTATAAGGAATTGGCGGCGTTTAAGGATTACACGACGATTTGTAACAGTGCGCCGAGCGAGTTTTTGAGTGTTGTGGCGCTGTGGCACCGTGAGAAGATTGTCGAACGCAATTTGAATATCATTCGGGCCAATCTCGATTTGTTGGATCTGTTTTTCGCCCAACTGAAGGATGTGTTTGTTTGGCAGCGACCGCGTTCGAGTTCGACGGCGTTTCCCCGTCTGCGGGAAGGCATTAGCGCACAGGCCTTTTGTATTGGAGCGGTGCAGAAGCAGGGGGTGCTGCTGCTGCCGAGTTCGAACTATGACTATGGTGATAGTCATTTCAGAATCGGGTATGGGCGGAAGAATATGGCACAGTCGATAGAGCAGTTGGAGATTTTCTTGGATACGTTGGTTGGGTGATGATCTAAATCGGCAGGGCAATAGGTAATCCCTACAAAAATTTGTGGGATGTAACTCGAATTGGTGATTGGCAAAGCGCTTCTTACTTGGTTGCTTGGATAATTTTGGTTAGTGCGTCGTTCATGTGGTTCTTTGCCCAATCGCTTTTTTCAATCGAGGCAGCCTGACGCAACGCGGGGATACTTTCTGATGCGAGCAGTAAACCGAGTGACCAAGCCGCTGATCCGCGAACACCGCTGTCGTCATCAACTAATGCCTGTATGAGCCTAGGAACGGCGGGCTGGTAATGAATTGGCCCCATGACAACGGCCAGAGTCGAGCGTAAAGCGCGGGGTTGTTCCTTGTTGAACATAGCAAGAAGAACAGGCCCTGCTATTGGATCACCAATTTTGCCGAGCGCCTCCACTGAATAAACCCGGACATTAAGGTCAGGATCATTAAGCTGCTGAATGAGGATTGGGACAGCAGACTTCGCATGACGGTCACCGAGAACTGTGCAGAGTAAGTAACGTGCTTTTATTGATCGGGTTTTCCCTAGCGCCAAAATCATTTCTTTAACCGGTGCTTGGTCATGTAATACAAAGCGCGTGTTGACATCGGTTGGCTCAATCAGTTGGAGTATTTCATCTGCGGTAAGATGCTTTTTCATTGTCTATCCCCTCCGTGGGGCGGCGACTTCTTTGGTTAGGCAGTGAACCGCACCGCCGCCATTGGCTCCGGGTGCACAGTCGATAGGGATGATGTCGAAGTCAGGCATGGCTTTGCGATAGATGGCCAGCGCTTGGGCGTCAGTGGGTATGCCGAACACGGGCACGAGGACTCTTCCGTTGACAGTTAGAGAGTTGGTATAGCTGCGCCACACAGGATAAACGCCCCAGTTGAGATAGAGCGGCGGGGCGGGCAGTTCAAAGATACGATAGGACTGACCAGAGGCATTGGTTGTACGGCGGAAAATGTCGATGGTTTGCTGAAGGGCGGCGCGGTTCGGGTCAGACGGACGGCTGATCAAAACGGTTTCGGCGTCGGCTAATTTGATTAGCAAATCAACATGTCCGGTTTCTTCGCCTTCGAGGCGGGGCGTGATGATGAGTTTGGAGAAGTCGAAGACACGATGAAGCTGTTCGAGTAGTTGGGTGCGCGTCAGGCCGGGATTGCTGTGGAAAATCTGAGACGCCATGATGAGTGTGCCACGTCCATCTGACCAGATGTTGCCACCTTCCAGATGCAGATCGAGATGGCGAACGGGGATTTCCTCGTGAGATGCCCAACGGAGCGCCATCGTATTATCCTGCTGCTGGGGATAGCTGGGCAGCGGGTCGAAAACCAGTTTGACGCAGACCTGTTCACCCTTCTCGTTTTGGGTGACGACAGGGCCATAGTCCCGCACCCAAATGTCGTCGGTGGGGAGATGCAGGAAACGGACTCGGCACAGGTCAGCTTTTCCTCGCTGGCTGAGAAAGAGGTATGCGGCTTTGGCCCAAATGGAATGCGTCACAAGGATGGTCGCGGATGAAACTGGTGTGATGGCTTCGACCATCTGCGCGTGCTGTTCCCAGAGCGGCGGATAAAGGGATGGCCATGTGAGCAGGATGGTTTCCATTGGCTCCCATTGGGCGGGAAGTCGCACTCTGGTACTCGAATCAACTGTAATGGGTGGATTCACGTGTGAAGGTTGTGTGGTTTCGATTGGCGGAAGATTGCTGTTCAAAACCTTGATCGCGGCAAACGGATCTATGCTGCCTAGCAACCCCCAACGCAGCAGATAATCGACCATCATTTCAGGCGTGGTCGGTGGCGTGAGATCGGCATCAGCGGCTAAGTAGCGCCGCGCGATTGATTGGATGAAGTTGTTCAAGCCGAAGGGTAAATTGCGACGCCAAATCGGGTAGGGGATGGTGTTGAACTGGAGTGGAAAGTTGCTGCCCAAGATGATGACCTTTGTAAGCGTTGACGATTAGGCGCTGACGTAAATGCGGATGCTGTCGGCTTGGTCGCGAACGAGCGTGTTCGACGGATAGCGGAGGGCGACGGCTGTCATCCAAAAGTCGCCGATGCTGTTGGCGGCATTAAAGACGACACCGAGGCCAATGTAGTAGCCGAGTGCATCGGGTAGTAAATAGACGAGTATTAAGCCGATGAGCGTAATCCCTACAATCGGCGCGAGGGCAATGAAGATGAAATCGTCGCGCCAGAAGAGAGCATTATCAGCGGTGGCATAGAACGCTCCTTTACTGAGCATCATGCCGAAGCGGGGTTTATGGCCTGATCTCAGAATGGCAAGGCCGTGTAGACCTTCGTGGACCGGAATGCTGATGATGAAGATGAGGATAATCCAGAGCCACCACGGCCAGTCGCTTTCAAAGCCACCAGCAATCGAACCGCGCAGACGCAAAACCAATGCCCACCAAGTGCCCATGACAATGAGTGATATGGCGACTGGAATCAGCGCCAGAAGATTAATTAACAGCAACTTACTCGGTTCGAGAAGAACGAGATGTTCAGCTTCGTGATAATCCGTCGGAAGCTGGTGAACGATAGGGCGGGACATGGCTGCCTCATAATGGTGTGAAGCCTTTTGACAGGGCGTTTATTTTACCCGTATGATGGGATTATCACAGAAGCAATCCAGCGGAACTAAAATGATGAACCGGTTGATAGTGAAATATTTGGTGATGGTTATTGTGGGGCTGATGTTGGTGGCAGGTATAGTGCCTGCTGCGCAAGGCTATGATGTGAAGCGGACGCCGACGCCTTCACCGGCTGAGGCTACCGCGGAAGCCACAAGCGAAACCACGCAATCAGTGTTTACGAACCCTTATGCCGATATACCCTTTTCGCGGACAGAAGACGGTGCTCCAGTACTAGGCAATCCGGATGCGCCGATCACGATCATCGAGTTTGCAGATTTTGCCTGTCCTTACTGCCAGCGCTACGAACCGACTGTTCAAGAGTTTATTCAAAAATACGTGGCGACAGGGCGCGCCAAGTTTGAATTCCGGATTCTGCCAACGGCTGGCGGCCATATGACCGAAATTATCGGCAGCATTGTAAGCTGTTTTGAAGATCAACGGGCGGGCGTGTTTTGGCCGCTGCACAATGAGGTTTATGCTTATGCCGAGCAAGGGCAATACGACGAAAAGATGATTCTGTCAGTGGCCGAGCACTTTGACCTGAGCTATGCGGATGCGCTGACGTGTGTTGGGCAAGGCGGACGTCCGCTGCAATCTGAGATTGACACCCAACTGGCGCACTCGCTCGGCATTAAAGGCACGCCGGGTATTCGGGTGCGCTATAAGGGGCACAATAACGAGGACGCGCAGTATTTGATTGTGGATGGGCAGGCATGGACAGCGGGCGGCGCTCCCTTGGAACTGCTGGCGCAGGCGGTTAAAGACGCTGAAGCAGGGAATATCCCTGACGCGGAAGTAACGCCGGATGTGCCGATTATTCCGGGGAGTCCGGTTTAGCTCACTCTTCTTTCAGGCGGCCAAGTAGACCGGAATAGCGCTGGCTGACGCGGTTGTTGCTGACGGCGATGTGCAGGGCTTTGTGCGTGCCGACGAGGACGACGGTTTGGCGGGCGCGGGTGATGGCCGTGTAGAGCAGGTTGCGCTGGAGCATCATGTAGTGCTGGGTGATTAAGGGGATGACCACAAAAGGATATTCCCCGCCCTGACTGCGGTGGGTGCTGATGCAGTAGGCCAGCGTGAGTTCCTCGGCTTCGGTGAAGTCGTAGTCGATATAGCGACCGTCGATGATGACTTCGATGAGGTTGTTTTCCAAATCGATGCCGCTGATGCGTCCGATATCCCCGTTGAAGACTTCCTTCTCATAGTTATTACGAATTTGCATCACTTTATCACCGGCGCGGAAAGTGCGTCCCGCGAGTTTCTTTTCGACTGTTCGGTCACTGCCGTTGAGTGCCATCTGTAGGGAATCGTTGAGGGCGGTCACTCCGGCGGGGCCGCGATACATGGGTGCGATGACCTGAATATCATTGACCGGATTGATGCCGAATTTGGTGGGCAGGCGGTTCTGAACAATGTCCACGACCAGTTCGGCGGCACGTTCCGGATCTTCCTCACGAAAGAAAAAGAAGTCGCTGCTCTTATTGTTGAGTTCGGGCATCTCGCCATGATTGACGCGGTGGGCGTTATAGACGATGAGGCTGTCTTCGCTCTGGCGGAAGATGGTATCCAATCGGGTGACATGGGCGAGGCCGCTGTCGATGACATCACGGAGGACATTGCCTGCGCCGACGCTTGGCAACTGATCAATATCGCCGACCAGCATGAGATGGCTGTGTGGGCGAATGGCTTTGAGCAAGTTGTAGAAGAGGACGAGATCGATCATCGAGGACTCGTCAACGATGACGATGTCGGTTTCAAGGGGATCGTCTTCATCCAGATCAAAGCCGCCATCGGGCATGAAGCCTAACATGCGGTGAATGGTGCTAGCGGACTGTCCGGTGGCTTCGCCTAAGCGTTTGGCGGCTCGGCCTGTGGGTGAGGCGAGGCGGAAGGTTCGCTTCTCGGCTAAGAGGGCATTAATCACCATCTGGAGGGTGGTGGTTTTACCCGTGCCGGGGCCACCTGTGAGCACCGAGACTTTGCTGGTGAGGGCGGCTTGGACGGCGCCCTGCTGCTGATCGGTGAGGGAGACGTTGTTCTTTTTCGCCAGTTCGCGCAGGAATTCCGGCCACTTGGTTTTCTTCCATACGGAGGCCATGCTGGAAGGCGAGGTGGCGATGTCACGAAGACGTTCGGCGGAACCGACCTCCGAGTAGTAATAGACAGGCAGATACACGGCGAACAGTTCGTTACCGTGTTCGTCATAAGCGGTGTTGCTGATGAGTTCTTCTGCTTTGATTTGCGCCTCTAGCGCTTCGGTGACGAGCTTGGAATTGTCGACCTTGAGCAGTTCCGAGGTGGTGTTGATAAGCACCTGACGCGGGACGAAGGTATGTCCATCTTGAGCGAGTTTGTTGAGGGCAAAGAGCAATCCGGCGCGGATGCGTTTGGGGTCATCGAATTCGACACCCATCTTTTGAGCGATGACATCGGCTTTGATGAAACCGATGCCGAAGACTTCATCGGCAAGGTGGTAGGGATTCTCCTTTACCTTGGCGACGGTCTTATCCCCGTACTCGTTGTGGATACGGACGGCCATACGCGAGCTAATGCCGTAGCCCTGCAGGAAGATCATGGTGCGGCGGACAGATTGATTTTCCGCCCATGCCGTCATGAGGGCCTTGGCCAGCGAGGTTTTGAGGCCGGGTACTTCCTCGATGCGCTGGGGGTCGGTGTCCAGAATGAGCAGCGTTTTGAGGCCGAAGTGCTTGACGATGCGCTCGGCAGTGACCGGACCGATGCCGGGGACAATGCCGCTGGACAGATAATTGATGAGGCCGGTGGTGGTGGAAGGCGGCACAGGATGCACCTGCTCGGCGCGGAACTGCATGCCCCAGCGTGGATCGTTAAACCAGACGCCGGAAAACTCAACGGATTCGCCGGGGGAGAGTTCAGGCATGGAACCCACGACCGTGACCGTGCCATCACGGGCGGCAGCGCCGTTGTTGACCTTGGCTTCTGGCGTCATTTTGAGGACGGTGTAGCCGTTTTCCTCATTGTAAAAGGTGATGCGCTCGATGGCGCCGATTATGGTTTCCATGACGAGAAGTATAAAGTTTCGAGTTTCAAGTTACAAGTCAGCAGGGGTATTGGTAAGTACTGAGTTCTGAGTTAAGTCTGTAGTCGATAGTCTTTAGAAATTAGTCGAAAGACATATCAATTAAACACCCGAATATTACGATGTGTTACAGATAATGCGCAAAATGCTGCAAATGCTGCAAAAGCAGCAATGCAAGAACTAGTTATGTCGGCGGATGGGAGGGAGCGAGATGCCGAATGTTCACAAAATTCTTCAATTTCTTCAGATTCAGAACATTTTGGTGTGAAGTTTCTGAATCCTGTGATTGGTTAATAGCGATTGTTGAATAGTTATTGTAGAACAAAAGTGCTTAAAAGTCAAGGGGGAGGATGGTTTTGTCTATTTCTTGGTATTGATAATCTCAGCAGCTTGTTGAGGAAATTTTTGCATGAGCCATCTTAGAACATCAAGCTGATCGGCACTTGGTGCTCTACGAATTTGAATCAGTAATTTTTGAGCGCGAGGTCTTTCCAACGTGATGTTAGATGCTCCTTCATTACAAACTGAGCAAATAGCACGTAAATTGCTTGGATCATCGCTTCCACCAATTGACTTATCAATAATGTGACCAATATGCAAACGGGTTTTTCGAGAAGCATCATACGGATGAGGTTCACCGGCGACTGCGCCGCACATTTGACAAGTGAATCCATTACGGTCAAGAACATAAGCACGAACTTCCTTTGAAATACCACGTTCAAAAGCAGGTAACGGTTTTGTACTTAATAGGACATATTGGCCGGGTTTAAGATCACTACGGTCATTATGAGTAATTATATTCAGTCCTTCTTCATTGCGTAATTCACGAACTCGTCTAGCCCATTCACTTGAACCTGCGATAACTCGTAGCGCGTCAGAATCAAGAGTTTCTCCAACATGTTCTAGAAAATAAGCTCGTAATTTTGCTTTTGAGCCGAGTTGTTTTGGCATAAGTTATTCTCGATTTGTTTAGCAATACTGCTAGTTTCAAAACGTAACGCGTTTGCGATTGCTATTCCAACAGCTTTTGCAACAGGTGGGGGAAACGCATTTCCAACTTGTCTATAGGCAGGCGTCTTTTTACCGAAGAACTGCCAGTCTGAAGGAAATCCTTGAATTAAAGAAGCCATTTTGACTGTTAGACGAGGAGATCCAACAAAGTTTATATCTGGTGGATTATCAGCTACACCATGAGCATCTACACCCATAAGTGCCCAAGCTTTCTTAGCCCGCGTGGGGCCTAGGTCTGCTCCGCCGTGCTTCTTTGACCCCCCAACAAGTGTAGGTGCAATACCGTTAGCTCTTACCTTCCATTCATTAGCTAGAGCCCATCCATTTGAACTCATTTCTTCGAATAAGACATCTCCAACAGTAGCTTCTTTAGGCGAGGATGGTGAGGGCCACATAAAATGTTCTGCGTACTCTTCTTTTAGAGCAACAAAGACCGCACGGATACGTGATTGGGGAACTCCAAAATCAGCAGAATTGAGAAGCTTCCAGAAAGTTTTATAACCTTGTGCTTCAACTTCTCTTGTTATTTTTAATCTGTATTCAGCGAAATTACGATCTAAGAATCCGCGTACATTTTCAAGCATCACAGCCTTGGGATTGCATTCCCCTACTAAACGAATAGCATCATCGAATAAATTGCGCTCATCTTGTATTCCTAAGCGCTTGCCCGCTACAGAAAACGGCGGACACGGAACCCCACCAGATAGTAAGTCAACACCTTTAAATGGAGTTGCGTCAAAATCCTTTAAATCTGTTTGTATTACATTCCATAATGGCCGGTTTAGCCGAAGTGTTCCGCAAGCAGCGTTATCTATTTCGACTAGGGCAGAGTGATGAAACCCTGCTTGCTCTAAACCAAGTGCTTGACCACCTCCACCAGCACAAATTTCTAGTGAAGAGAGTTTATTTTTATGGTTGTTGATAGTGCCAATAGCAACCTCACGAGATGAAATTGAAATGCTACCTATCAACTTATTCACTGTATAAGTTCTCAGACAGCTTTTACATTTGTATCGCTGTTTACCGGATCTACTATGTCCAGCTTTTATTTGATTAGTGTGTTGATTGCAGTATTTACAGGTCATCATAAAACATATATTAGCTCATCTGTTTGAAAATGAATAGGACACTTTGGGATGTTAAGAGTGTACTAAATGCTGTAAGTGAGTAATGTCCCAAGTGCCCTGATTTCCAAAAGTTTCAGGGAAAGGTTTCCTGAATTTCGTGATTAACCTCAATTCAATGCTTGTTGTGAAATAAGGCTCTTGCGTTTCTAACAAGTAGAAGGAGAGATAAAAAATCGGCTGAGGCGTGAGCGTATTTCAGAATTGGTAAAATAGCCCAAAGGATAAAAGAAAGCAAAGGCGAGAGGAAAATGAGCCGCCACAATTTAAGCGACGCCCAATGGGAACTGATCCAACCGCTATTACCCGCCCAGCCCA
>JBGAGF010000051.1:0-10549 GCA_044226855.1 Aggregatilineales bacterium | reverse complement strand
ACGGGCATCAGGCTTCCATCTTTGTGTTGTGGCGTTTTCCAGAGCACGTTTTTTGGATTCCTATTTCCCATTTGAAGTTCTCTTTACCGCTCTTTCTGCTCAAACCCTTGACAGATTAAAATCGTCTTAGCGACGGGGAGCAAGTCTATTTGGACGTCTACTCCCGATCCCCGTCGCTGGAAGTTGCAGCGCCTCGACGCTGCAACGGCATGGCGCAGCCATGCGGGATTGGTCTGACACGCTCACCAGCGGGCTTTCTTCATCCGGTTTTCGCGCCGGACAATAGCCTCGTCGCTACTGTGTATGACATTCGTGCCATTTGGTGAACGGCTGTTTGCCGGTACTCCTCCAGACGCGACGACCCGTTGTATGACACGCTCCACGTAGCCCGGTAAGTCCATCAGTGCGGTGCGGATCCAGTTGGTATCGTCACACATCTGGGTAAACCGTCCCGGATCGAATGGCTGCGGCATATTGCGCGGGTATATTGGGCGATAGCCTCCCTGATTGTGGTCGATATAATCTCGCATCAGGTCTTTCATCACCGCATTCCGGCTGCCTCGCGGTACACTGTTCCACCATGCAATCAGGTCCGCATCCTCGCTGTAAGTCATCTTGACGGTGGCGGTCGCTCGTTTTTGCTTGGCCATAAGCTTCATTCCTTCACTGGCTGACCGAATCAGTCCGAATCGTGTCCGACACTGACCGACTACCGCTACGCCGTTTGACGGGCGGCGAACCGCGCGTAATTCAGATACCCATAGGCATTCGCCAGCTGTGCTCCAGATACCAGTTGTGCCTGCGGATAAGCCGCCCGAATGTCATCCACGACAAAGGCGGCACCACCGCCCGATAGATAAAGCACATCCACCGTCGTCCCGCGCTGCCATTTCTCGCTGATCAAATTGAGGGTCGCGCTCCGGAGTGGCGCCAGCGCGTCTTGCACGATATCGCGGTAATCCACCGGTTGACCGTTGGCATGGAAAATCCCGGTCCGAAGGACTTCTTCGACGATTTTGAAGGGCATCTTCTCGCGGTAATCGCGTTCCAGTGCGGCAGCAATCCGTTCCTGTGCGGTATACACGCCGCTCTCGACACTGCCACTTTCTGAATCGACGTATTCACCTTCGTCATCTAGCGCCAGATCAACCGTGTAGGTTCCCACGTCACAGACACCGGTACGGCGGTAGGCATGGTGGCGGTTGACCTCACCGGTATCGGTTAAGGTCATCGCAAAGATCGTGCCGTAAGGCTGCGGCATGACCATGACTTCGGTAATATTGGCGATGAGATCGGCGGTGTCGGTTTTGATGAGGTGTTTGCCAAGTAGGGAGGCTTTGAGTTCAGCCGCGTCGCGCATGTGATCGGTGGGCAGGCCTGTTGCAATGCGGATATGGATGATGTCGCGGTTCCACATCCCCTGCATCAACTTGCCAATCGCCACCTTGGCCAGACGCAGCCGGAAGGCATTCCCCATCGTGCTTTCATTGGCCGTCCGTCCACGCAGGCGCAACAGTTCACCGGTGGGCAGTTGAGCCAACGCCAGATCACCCACAAACCAATTCCCTTCATCGTCGGTGATTTGATCCCCCGGATGCCGCTGCGCGAGGTCTTCCTGCTGGAACTTGATCTCACGGGCGTGACCGGTGACCGATGGAAACATCACCACCTGATCGCTGGTCACCGCCTTGACCACCCCATAACCGATGTCCAGACCAATGGTTAGCGTGCTTCCGGGAAGGGTATTCTTGGTCGCATTCCGTTTACTCATGGTTCTTCTCCTGTAGGTCAAAGGTTGGCAGCATCTGCGGCTTATTGGCTTCACTGATGGGTATGAGAAGCCGATCCAGTGCTTGACGGATGACTTCACCAGCACGTCGGTAGCGCAGCGACGGTTTGAGCGCTTGATAAATAGCGGCTTCGCGTGGATCGTCGAGGTTGAGATGGAATTCAATTCGCTTAATCATAGGACCTCCTCAGGGTACGGACTCGAGACGGACGGATGAAAGAAAAAAAAGAGGTATTTTGCACTCTCAAGCTACCTCAGCTATCGGGGTAGATTCTGATAATTCGAGACTAAAATTATCCGACTGCGATTTTTCTTCGCCGATGCGAATAAGCTGTGCAATGAGATCAACATTAGCTTTGAGCGCATCATCTAGACTGGCATAGCGCCACAATGCAGGATCATTACCGATCTGCATCGGAATAGAGTTAGGTTTTCGACTATGTTGTTTCACTATATACTCGCTCAAATAAACTCAATTCGTTTTTCGGAGCGAATAACTCGCAAAAATATAGAGGCAAAAGCCTCTGAATGAATCGCTCTATAAAACGAGATACGCTATTTGACGCATTGTAAAATAGTTTTGATAGTTCTGTCAATAGGTCGAGCAGCAAAGTTGTATAATATTCGGTAACAAGACTTATCGTGTATCAGGATGTTCAAACTAAATGGATTCTTCGGCGAATACACTCGGCAAGTTCGTTTCAGACCTCATGAAAAAACATAACCATAACAATAGTTCGCTTGCCGCTGTTGCAGGCGTATCTGAGTCAGTAATTCGCAACTTGTTAAAACATGGAATTGAAACCCGTGTCAAAGATCCTGATCCGCGCACGCTTCGCCGTGTTGCAGATGCCCTGGATGTAGATGCAATCATGCTATTTCGATTGGCGGGTTATATCCCCCCACAATCCAACTCTAACTCGGTAAGAGCAGAATACTTAGCCGATGCTTTTGATGAGCTTCCGCCTGAAAAACAGGATGCAGTTTTAGGTGTACTTGAAGCGATGAGTAGCAAAAGCAGTCGAAAATCTACGATTCGAAAGATGCGTGAAGAACCGGATAATCCTTTGACTGGGTTTGATCTTGTTAATCCCGGAATAACTCGTCTGATGGCAAATCAACTTATGGCTCACTATCAGATGACTGATCCGTCGGATACAAATCGAATTGAACCAGATGTGTTTATTATCAATAACAAGTGGAAAGATATACCTTCGAAAGTGCAAGAAAGGATCAAAGCCTTAATCCGCCACAAACTGTCACTCAACTACACACCAACAATGGTTGACCCAGAATGGCGAGATTGATTATCCTCAAGAATTACTAATACCTCCATGAAATACTGTTGGGTTTTAGCACTCTTTCACTATAGTGGTCTAACCCATGACCTGAGTACAATCGTGAAAAGACCCTATTAATTATTGGGCGAACTATTGCATACGGTCACTAAGTTTCTGCCCCCGTTTTTTTTCGCAATTTATGGAGAGATAACCAATGTCGGATAGCCATTATCTCCACCTCCTTCGATCTGACTGCCCACTCCCACCGGGCACACATGTTGTGCTATACACAAGAGATTCAGGTGGTGATGAACAAGACAAAAGCATTGTTCAGCAAAACGAAGCTGCTCAAGAATATTGCCAGCATTTCGGTCTAGTCTTGGAACATGTTTATTGTGATGAAGCAGAAAAAGCAACTGAGGTAGAAAAGCGCGACCAGTTCACTGCTATGATGACTGATTTACGCCAACGATTCTCGGTTGTCTATGATCCAACCAAACGCGACCAACGTGCAAAAGAAAAACCATTCGGCATACTGTGTTGGAAATCAAATCGCCTTGGACGTGATTTGCTCCATACTCGACATGTCAAATCAGACTTGCGGTTGCGTGGACTTACAATCGTGAGTCTTGTTCCCATAGTTGAAACCGGAAATTCAGGTCTTGATGCGCTGATTGAAACCTTTTATGAGTATCAAGATCAACAGCTTCTGCAAGAAATATCTGATAATGCACGTCGTGGCTTAGCGCAGCTTGTCAGTCTACGAGATACCGATCCTGAGTTCCAAATACACAATCCCAACTGGGTATCAACGGGTGCCTATCTTGGAATTATGCCGGGCGGAATACCTGTTGGTTTTAAATCAGAACGAATTACCGTTGGTGTGTATAAACGCAAACATGGTAAATCGGGTGGAGAACCACGCATCGTCCAAAGGATCGTTCCCGACCCTGAGCTTTGGGAGCGTTGTCGCCTTGCTTGGCAAATGCGACATGGTGGTGCGTCTATCCGTGACATTATGGATGTCACCCGTCTCTACAAGAACGTGAGCGGTTTCGCTTCATTCTTTAAAAATCTGATCTACACAGGGACGATTGAATACGGTGGTCAGCGTATCACCAACTTTGTCCCTGCGCTTATTCCAATGGAATGGTGGGAAGAAGAGCAAAAGCGAAAAACAGAACGTGCTAAAAAAATGCGCGGTGACAAGATGGATAAGAATCTTGAACCGCGGCGAGTAGGTGGAAAACATCTTCTCAGTGGCATTTTATACTGCGGAGAAATTGAAGGTGTAGAGCATCCTATGTTGGCTGATTTCATTCCAGCAAAAAAAGGACAGCGAGGCCATTGGGATTTTTACATTTGCTCGATGAAGAAAAACTCACGCGATCATAAGTGTGATGCAAAAAGAATCGGCGCTCGAGTATTAGAGCAAAGTGTAATTGATGCACTCGTTAATCATGTTCTGACCCCCGATAATTTACGTCCACTTGGTGAATCAATAGCCCAACAAGTTAGAGAAACCAACAACGACGCAAGTATACGAATAAGCGCTATTCAAGCTGACCTAGAGCAGGTTGAACGGCAAATCGATAACCTGCTTAGTGCGATTGAAAATATGGGTTTATCACCGAGTCTGAAAGAAAAACTAACAAAGCGAGAAGCCGAAAAATCACAGCTAAAATCTCAAGAATCACATCTGAAGAAACTCATTGTGAAAATCATCGACATTCCACAAGTGACAAACGAGATGATTGAGGAATGGATAGTCCATTTACGTGATGGATTGAAGAACGCGGAACTAGAAGTCTCACGGCGTACACTTCGTCAATTTGTTAGTAAAGTGGTAGTTAAAGATGGAAAAGGAACGATTTATTACACGTTCCCGGTCGGTTCTGGAGACACAAAACGTTTAGGTCTAGGAAAAGAGGATATGGACCCGAGGGGATTCGAACCCCTGACCTCTACAGTGCGATTGTAGCGCGATCCCAACTTCGCTACGGGCCCGTTCATACACATCGAATTCTAGTCGCAGCGGCATGGCATGTCAAGGTAGGACACACGACCACCATGCCGCTACTTGATTATTCTTCCCGCCGCAGCATCGGATACAGCAGCACATCGCGAATGCTGCGCTGATCGGTCAGCAGCATCACCAGACGGTCGATGCCCATGCCGAATCCCCCATTGGGTGGCATCCCGTAGCGCATAGCACGCAGATAATCCTCATCGAGCGGCGTTTCATCATCCTCACCGGCACGGAACGTCTTCGCCATATCGAGGAAGCGTGCTTCTTGATCGCGTGGATCGTTCAGTTCAGTGAAGGCATTCGCGAATTCCATGCCTGCGATATACAGTTCCCAGCGCTCAACGTGCATATCATCATATTCCACCTTCTTAGCAAATGGCGAAATATCACGCGGATAATCCATGATAAATGTCGGCTGAATCAGCTTGGGTTCAACACATTCACCCAGCAGATGTTCCACCAGCTTACCCCATGGTTGTCCCGGTTTGACCTCAATGCCAGCCTTCTTGATGGCCGCTTCCAACGACGCCGCATCCGGATAATCCATGTAGTCGATGCCCGCCTCTTCCTTGATGGCATTCCGCATGGTGATGCGCTTCCACTGGGGCGTCAGGTCAACTTCTTTACCTTGGTAGCTAATCTTTGTCGTGCCGTTTACCGCTTGACAGGCTTCCGCCACATACCGTTCACACAGATCAGCCACACCGTTGTAATCAATATACGCCTTATAAAACTCCAGCATCGTGAATTCGGTGTTGTGCTTGAAGCTGACCCCTTCGTTGCGGAAGTCGCGACCGAGTTCGTATACCGCGTCATAACCGCCGACTAGCAGCCGCTTGAGATACAGTTCAAAGCTGATGCGCAGGTACAAATCCTGATCCAGTTGATTGTGATGGGTAATGAAGGGCCGTGCCGCAGCTCCACCGTACAGCGGTTGCAAAATCGGCGTTTCCACTTCAAGGAAGCCTTCGTTATCGAAGAAGTTCCGCACAGCCTTGATAATCTTCGCCCGTTTGATGAACACATCCCGAACACCCGTATTCACCGCGAGATCAGCGTACCGTTGGCGGTAGCGCGTTTCAACCGAACTAAACTCACCGAACTCAACAATACTGCCGTCTTCCTGCACCTGCTGCTTGACGACCGGCAGTGGACTCAACGACTTGGACAGCAGTTTCAGATCATGTACTAATACGCTGACTTCACCGGCCTTCGTCCGCATCATCGTGCCAGTCGCCTGAACAAAATCGTCAGTGTCGATCAGCTTGTCTTTGATGAGGTTATAAACCGCCTCATCCATATCATTGACGCGCAGGAAGAGTTGGACGCGTCCATGCTCATCTTCGATATGCAGGAACGACAGCTTACCCTTGATGTTCACGCGGCGGATACGACCGCAAACCGTCAATTCGATACTCTCAGCCGCTTCTCGGTCAGATGGTTCAAGCGCTTCATAGGCCGTGATAGCCTCGGCGCTGGTATGGGTACGCTGGACACGGCGCGGAAAGGTTTCGACGCCGCGTTCTTCAAGCGCCTGAATACGCTCTAGGCGTTCTTGTTCGAGTTTGTTCGGTTGCCACATGGATGTTTTTGACCTGAATTTTTTGGATATAAACGTAAAGGCTTGCGGTCAGCAAGCCTCTACAGTCTATCATATTCAAGTCTAATCGTCAGGATTCAGTATTAAGAGGGGGGTATGACCATAAAGTTTAACTTTTCATCCGGAGAAGGCTTTTATAGGGGCAAGATATATTTTGCCCCGAGTATCCGTCTTAGTTTGTTAAACTTTTATCCTGTACGTCTTTGCTAAAAGCCAATAGCTAATCGCTAAAAGCTCCTACGTAATCGACTTAATTACGAAAATCGTTTCACCATCTGGTGCCTTGACCTTTACATTGTCGCCGACTTTGGCGCCCAGCAATGCGCGTCCAAGTGGGCTTTCCACCGAGATTTTCCCGTCACGGGGATTGGCTTCAGCGGAACCGACCAGACGGTAGGATTCCTTTTCTTTACTGCCCTTTTCAATGACCGTAATCAATGCACCAAGCTCGACCTTATCCTTCTTGCCAGTAGTCGGTTCGATGATTTCCGCAGACGTAATAATCGTCTCAAGCCGTTGAATTTCACCTTCAACAAAGGCCTGCTCATTCTTGGCATCTTCGTATTCGGCATTTTCGCTGAGGTCACCGCCTTCAGCCAATGCTTGGCGCAAACGTTCGGCAACTTCGGCACGTTTGACCTCGGTCAGATACTTCAGCCGGGCCTCCATTTCGACCATGCCTTCAGGTGTCAGATATTGCACATCGCTCATAAACGAACCTCACATTTCCGCAGTGATAGAGCCCTAAAACATAAAAACACAGCTAGCTTGCTGTGCTAAGTGGATACGTTCCTCTTTAATCGAGTGTGGGGCGGAACGCGGTATATGCGCTGATTGTGTGCTAATATAACACACCAGATGAGAAAAGTAAAGTTTTTTCGGCTGAATACCGGCTAAAACGGATGCCGGGATTCAGCCACAAATTGAACCCGATTTTCCTAGGCCAAAGGCTTTGGCTCATAATCGAACCAGTCAAAATCAGCAGGCACAGAACAAGCAGCACCATTGCCGGTTGCATACAGGCCGATATAAACGCCCGTGAATCCACCAGCCACTTCGGATGTCAGATAACGGGTCAATCCGGCAGCAAGCGTGTGGAAAGTCTCGGTTCCAATGGCATATGAGAAATGATATTGATCGGCATCAGCCTCAATGCGCAAGGCGATGTCACCACTTGGAATGCTTTTTCGGGCGACAACAGCACTTAAATCACCGATGCGTTTGCGGACGATCACATCACGGCTGCCCTGATCGAATACGACAGCAATTTCATAGTGATGATTTTCGTTCATCAGCACCGTTAAACCCGCTTCATCACCTTGCCGCACAGGCGCGAACGCCAAATGAGCAGCAGCCGCACAGTCGATATGCTGCTGGCGTCTGCCGATAAATGCTGGCGAGTCACTATCATTCAGCGTGATGGCTGAGCCGTTTAAACGCAGCCAACCTTGACGTTCGGTCAGTGACCAGCTTGCCGGATAGGGATTGCGTAAGAAGTTCCATGCGAATCCAAGCGTGTTAGTGTCAAAGTCATCCCGGATTACCGGATTGTTCCAGTGATGTTCTGGTAGTCCATCCGCTTCCATCTCCAGTTCGACGACACCACTGCCATTGACGACCGGCCAGCCATCAGCAGTCCATGTGACCGGAGCCAGATAGGTTTCACGTCCCAGATGATGGAACTGCGAATACTGTTTGCCCTGCCGGAACGCGAGGAACACGGCCCACCAATGACCGTCCGGCGTTTGAATAAGGTCGGCGTGTCCGGTGGCTTGAATCATATGCGAACCCCGATTGCGATGCGTCAGAATCGGGTTATGCGGACAGGCTTCGAATGGTCCCCACGGGCTGCTGCTGCGGGCGATGGTTTCCATGTGGCCGTATTCAGTTCCACCTTCGGCGATCATAAGATAATAGAAGTCATTGATGTGGTACAGATGCGGCGCTTCAGGATAACGTCCACCGGTTCCAGTCCAGATGAGGCGCGGTTCGGTCAGGCATGTGCCCGTGTCAATGTCCAGTTCAGATTGATAAATGCTGCCGTGCATTGTCCACGAGAAATACACCTTGCCGTCCAAAAACGCCAGTGACGGATCAATGCCGGTTTGGTCGATCCACACCGGTTCTGACCATTCGCCGCTGGGATCGATGGTCTTGACGATCAAGTGTTTGCCGACCGAGACGTTGGTCGTAATCATGTAAAAAACGCCGTCATGATAGCGGATGGTCGGGGCAAAGATACCACCCGAACTGCGTGTCTTTTCCAGTGGCAGTTGGCTGGGGCGCGTCAAACAGTGACCAATTTGCTTCCAGTGAACCAGATCAAGGCTGTGGAAAATCGGCACACCGGGAAAATATTCAAAGCTGCTGGTGACCAGATAATAATCGTCGCCAACACGGCAGATGCTGGGATCAGGATAAAAACCGGGAATAATGGGGTTGGTGTATTTCATGGACGTTCGATTAAACCTCAGAGGCATGCAATAAATCTAGCCACTTAGTCTACCCAATTTAGTTGAATACTTCATCTACTTTGACCTGATAAACAGGTTTGTGCAGGCATTTTGCCCTCTCCTGCCCCCGATTTACGAAGGCTGCGCCTGAAATTCTAGACAAAATTCAACCCATCAAATGAGTTCTCCTGTGCTTCGGATATCTATAGATTGGGCTTGATAAAGAAATAGAGGAAGCACGAACCCTATATGGAAAGAGTGTTTTCCATTAATCCTGATTTGAGGCAGTGGTTGCAGGATACACCGTGCAATTATTCATCTGTAACAATCCGCATTTATCCTAGGGGAGGGTCTGTGACCCTCCCGCGCATCTCTAGGCGAATTATCACATATCAATGACCACCATTTGATTTGACACACCGCCATAGTTCTTCTCTCCGCCGTGTGGAGAGAAGAACACCATTCAAGCTCAACCTGACTTAGCGCGTCGTATCGCCCCAAACCAAGATGGGCATGTTCACAACGACACCCGGTTGTTCAATGACAACTTCTTTGGCTTCGACGGCGGCCTCTATCGCTTTGACGCTCTTGAGTTCACGAGGTTTGCTGCCATCTTGCCACGTCACCAGATTCAGTGCCCGCAGCGGGGTATAGGTATCATCATCGGGAACACTGTCAAAAACGTCCGGTTGGAAGCCTAATGGCCCCATCCCTTCGACCCCATTGGTGAAAACAAAAGCATTACCGAGGAGTTCCGCTGGAATTTTAGCGAGGCTCGGAACCGTAAGCACATCTGGCCCCATCATTTTGGTCAGCACATCGGCCACGCCTTTATCCGATGCTTCAGGATGGATGAAGTAGACAACAGTATCGTCATAATATGCCATTGCCATTGGCGCAAGTTTATCAACCGAATAGCCGCTGTCCATTTCCATGCTCATGGTCTCACCCATCGGTTCTTCGGTCGCTTCCTGCGCACGTACCCCGCCCCACACTACGCTAAACACAGCCGTCATTGCAGCAAGTAAACCGAGAAATCGCCGTTTATTCATCTTCAATACTCCTCATTAGCACTCATATACCCCTATGGGTATGTCGGATGCTTTCATTCTGTTTGCAAAGCTTTCTTCAAGATAGTGACATTCAACCTGACTTCCATTAGTTAAACGTAATACGCGGCGGAATCCCCACCCAACTTGAGCGACTTTCAAACCATCTTATAACTTGACTTTCTGCTCATTTGTTCTATACTAGAAATGGTAGTGGTTGCAAAGTAAGTGATGGTGGATAAAAATCTGCCACATGATCGAAGAGACTACCAAATACTCGTGTCGATCATGCGGCAGTGAGCATATTATACGCAACGGACACAATAAATGCGGGAGTCCGCAGTATAAG
>JBGAGF010000024.1:0-103039 GCA_044226855.1 Aggregatilineales bacterium | reverse complement strand
AGCATTTCTGGATGGCAGCTTCATCCCAGCGAAAAAGGGGGATCTGGTGTCGGAAAGGCACGAGAGGGTCGCGGTACACGCCTGATGCTGATTGTGGATGGTCAAGGGCTGCCGCTGAGCGTATATGTTGATAGTGCGCACCGACCAGCGTCGCGCGGCTCCGGTGGCGGCGAACGACGCGGTGCAGGGGCAAATCAACGCCCTGATGAAGAAGATCGCTGAACTGGATGTGCGCCACAACGCGGGGCAGGTCAGTGAAACGCAGTATTTAAAGCGGCGCAGTGCGCTTAAAGCCGAACTCATGTCCCTGATGAAATCCCAGCCGGGTGGTGAAACCTCGTCTGAATAAGGGTTGAGCTTGTACTTCCACGCTGAAATCCTCGCCCCATAGTTCCCAATCCCCAACCCCTCCTCGAAGCAGTGGAGGGGTTTTACGGCTCTTGCAATTCTTGGCTACTCACTAAATCGGCAGCGTAACAATAACAGTCGTGCCTTTGTTGAGTTCACTTTCGGCGCGAATCGTACCGCCGTGTGCTTCGATCGTGGCGCGGGCGATGGTCAGGCCGACGCCTAAGCCCCCCCGTTCATTGATGTTACTGCCTCTGAAAAACGCCTCGAAGATGCGGGGAAGTTCATCCGTTTTTATGCCGATACCGTGGTCGATGACACGCAGTTCGATCCTGTCCCCGATTTGATCGATCCGAACCCTGACCGGATCAGCCGGCTCGGAATAGAGAGCAGCATTCCGCATAATATGGGCGAGGCTGTCGTGTATAACGCTGGAGTCGATTGTTGCCAACAGGTTGCCCTGTGTCTCGAAGATGTATTTTCCCGACAGGTTGAGTGCTGTTGTTAATTCGGCACCGATCTCACGGCACATCATCCCGAGATCAATCCTCTGCGGCTCAAGTTGACCTCCGTCTGTATTTCGCACCACTTGCGAAATTTCATCCAGCATACTGATGATATGGTTGATCTGATCCTTGATGACATCACCCTTAGTTTCCCGTTTTTCAGGCGTGAGACGATCATAATAGTGAATCAAAGTTTCGGCTGTGGATTGAATCACGGACAACGGGGTACGGAATTCGTGAGCAATACGCTCCATCATTCGGGTTTTGAGTTGGCTGAGTTCCTGTTCTTTTTCAAGGCTGGTTTGAAGTTTTTGCTTTTCAAGCAGCATACTTTCCAACCGCTTGCGTTCGGTGATGTCTTGTATCTGCGAAATGAAATATAAAGGCTCTCCGGCTTTATCACGTACCAGTGACACACTTAACAACGTCCAAATGACGTGCCCCTCTTTATGGAAATAGCGCTTCTCCATACGATATAAGTCAATCTTGCCAGCCAGTAAATCCTCTATAGGTTGAAGGTCTAGTTCAAGATCGTCCGGATGGGTCAGGTCTTTGAACGTCTTTTGGAACAGTTCTTCAGATGGATAGCCCAAAATCTGGCAGATAGCGGGGTTCACATCCAGCCAATACCCATCTAAGGTAAACAGCGCCATTCCAATCGGCGCATAATCTAAAGTGCTGCGTAAGCGTTCTTCACTGGTACGGAGCTGATCTTCTAGGTGTTTGCGCTTGGTGATGTCATGGCTCAGAATCATGCCGCCGATAATTTGGCCGTTTTCATCATAAAGAGGTGAAACATGAGCCTCATAGGCGTAGTCCGGCGTTTGGCGCTCGTAACTGAAAGACTCGCCTTTTAAAGCCCGTTGATAAATAGCGACGGTATAATCAATCGCTTCATGTGTTGCTAAAATTTCTTGTGGCAGCTTGCCAATCATTGATGCGGACATCATGCCTGATCGCTTGAGGAACGGCCCTTCAACAAGGGTATAGCGCATATCTGTGTCGAACATCACGACGCTGCTATCCGGCATGTTCTGGGCGAATAAGCGGTGAAGGCGTTCACTCCTGCGCAAGGCGGCTTCAGTTCGTTTGCGCTCGGTGACATCTTGAATGACCTCGTACAGATAGCGCTTATCGACCTGATCAATTAATCCGGCTTGGATTTCAACATTGCGAATCTGGCCCGAGGCGAGGCGGTGCTGCGTTTGGAATATAGAAATTGTGCCAACCATGATCTTTTTTGCAGTGGCTCGAATTTCGGATTCGGGCCGGGTATTAATTTCACTCAATTGCATGGATGTCATCTGAGCCGCTGAATAGCCGTAAAACTGACAGGCCGCTGGATTGGCCTCCAAGATTTGTAAAGTGTCTGGATCAATGATCAGCTTAATGATGTTTGTAAGGTTAAAAAGCTGGTGATAAAGGCTGTCCGGGTGGGGGAATGTATTCTCTGGAGAAGTAGAGGGATTATTGCTCATTACATTTCACTTCAGTTACATGTTAACAATACATATTATAACTATGAGGAGCAGGTATGGTGTATAAGATCGCCTTGGCAAAATCCTTATCGCAAATCCCTCGTTACACGATTTCTTCGATGTCAGGTTTATTTTCGGTTAACCCGACAAATGGTTCTCTAACCATCCCCCAACCCATCGCCGTTTTCTACTCCCTCAAAACGGTTAGCGCCAACCCTGCCAAATAGTTACAAAATGGTCTTCCAAAAGGTAACCCATTCATCCTCCTATTTTCGTACAATGAACATCAGGAACATTGTATTAGCTCCCCTTCTCCTGTTACTACGGGCTTTCAGCGGAGTGAGCCTTCGAACGTGCTGATGTGGGCTGGGGGTTAGGGGTATCGTTGAAAATGTGACAAATCCGACCGATTCACAACTGCAACACTTGCAACAACTGCAACATTTACAACATTTGGCACCCCAAATTTGCCGCCTGTGCTGCTTTCGCCGCATATTTCGCATAAACAGTGCGCTTCAGCGCCCATTATTCACTCAGGCAGAGGCTTGAGCCTCTGACGCTCACAGCCAATGCCGCCGCCACTGCCGCCGCCATAAAACATCAAATTGGCGTCGCCGCCGACGACATTTGCGACACAAAATTACATGGAATTTGCGGTATTTAAAGCTGAAGACTGGAGACTGACGACTGGAGACTTGTATGGCTCCCTTCCCCCGTAGTAACAGGGGAAGGATTGGGGTTAGGGGTATTTTAAGTCTGTAACGGACGGCGCTGTTCCGGCACCGCATTCTTGACGATGATGAACTGCGAGTGGGCATGCATTTCAGGAATGGTACGGGCGTTGCTGTAGCTCATGCCGGAGAGCAAACCACCGCGCAGCTTCTTGACCACTTTGCTGACTTTGCCCTTATAGGGCGTGAAGGTGGTACGGCCTTCGGGCACGTAGTCCTCTAAATTGGTGGTGGTCGAACCCAAAGCCAGCCGCTTCTCGAATGCGGTGGCCGAGGCCATACCACGCACCATCTTCTTGAGCATGCCGTCCTGCTCGACCGGTTCTCCGGGGCTTTCCTCGGTGCCTGCAAAGAGCGAGCCGACCATGATGGTATCCGCGCCCGCGCCGATGGCTTTGGCGACATCACCGGGTTTGCGGATGCCCCCGTCGCTGATGATGGGAATACGCTCGCGGTCGTTCTTATAGGCTTCGGCGGCGTTCATAATGGCGGTGATCTGCGGTACACCCACACCGGCCACATCGCGCGTTTCGCAGACGTAGCCCGGCCCGACACCGACTTTTACACCATCGGCGCCGCTGTCACGCACATATTTTGCACCGTCGATAGTCGCGACGTTGCCCGCGATGACCGGCGTTGCGATCCGCTCAATTACTTTGAGGCGGTGGAGAATTTCCTGCGTGTAGTCCAATTCGCCATGCGCGATGTCCAGCACCAGTACGTCCACCTCGGCCATGACCATCGCCAAGGCGCGTTCAATGTCGCCATCCTGTACGCCGATAGCCGCGCCGACCAGCAGACGGCCTTTGCTATCCAGCGAGGCGTGCGGATACTGGTGATAGTACTTGTAATCCTTCATGGTGTAGACGCCGACCAGCCGACCGTCTTTATCGACAACCGGCATCTTTTCGACGCGGCTGCGGTGCATGGCGGTGACAGCCTCGTCTAATCCGGTGCCAACGGGTACGGTGGCGATACGTGCACGCGGTGTCATGATGACGCTCAGCGGCGTATCCGGCGTTCCAGCTTCGAAGTCACGCGGTGTGGCGATGCCGATAAAGCTTCCAGTAAAGGTGCTGCCTTCATAGATGATGACGTAGCCGCGTTCACGCTGCTTCAGGAGGTGACGGGCATCACGGATGGTGGCGGTGGCGGGAATGACGGGCGGAAACTCCTCGACGACCCGCATCCGTTCCTTGACTTTGCGCACTTCGGTGACCTGCTCATCGATGCTCATGAAGCGGTGGATGACACCGAATCCGCCGAGCAGTGACATGGTGGTCGCCATTCGCCAATCGGTGACGGTGTCCATGTTGGCGGAAATGATGGGAATGGTGATGGGCGGTGCGCCGCGTGCCACCCGTGCGCTGGTGTCGATTTCGCCGCTGAAGCGCGAGCGGATCGAGGAGCGCTGGGGCATGAGCAGCACATCATCAAACCCTAAGCCTTCGCCGACGATTTTGGGATTTGTAGCCATTATTTTGATCAATCTATAACTAACAATTGGATATAGATTTATTTTAGACCACAATCCTGTCTGAAAAAAAGGGAGATATGGCGTAGAGGAGGACGATCTTAATGATTTGTGGTTTATTGTAATGTTGAAATCTTATACCTACCCCTCTCCATTCGATGGAAAGGGGAGCGGGTAAGGTACATTCCACATTAGGAAATGAATTGCTTTATCGATCAAGTGGAGAGGAAGGCCAAGCTGACCGGTGTGGCGACTTCGGTCGAGATGCCGGTTTCTTCCAAGAAGCCGCTGGTCGGATTGATCTTGAAGGTCACAATCGAATCAGTGGCCTGATTGGCAGCGAGAAGCCACTGGCCGGAAGGATCGATGTTGAAATCGCGGGGAATACTGCCACCTGTAGCGCGGTGTCCGAGGGGCGTGAGGTGACCGGTTTGCGGGTTGACGGCAAACATGGCGATGCTGTCATGTCCACGATTGGAGGCATAAACAAAGCGCCCATCAGCGGTGATGCGAATGGCGGCTGACCACTTTTGACCGTCGTAACCATCGGGTAAGGTGGAGTGGGTTTGCAGTTCCTCGTTTACTCCGGTGGCGGCATCATAGCTGAAGACGGTCACGGTCGCGGTTAATTCGCTGACCACATAAACAAATTTACCGTTGGGATGAAAAACGAAGTGGCGCGGCCCAGAGCCGGCTTTGAGTTTGATGTTCCCTTCTGGAACCGGAATCAACTTGCCGTTCGCCGAGTCCAACTTGTACTTCACCAACTGGTCGATGCCCAGGTCGGCGATAAAAACATAGGCTTTTGTGGGATCAAAGACGGCGCAGTGCCCATGTGATCTGTCTTGCCTTGCGGTGACGCTGTGGCCTTCGTGCTCAACCGCATCGCTCACGGTTTTCAATCCACCATCGGCACGGATGGGCAGCATAACGGCGGTTTTGCCGCTGGTGTAATTGGCAACCAGCACGTATTTGTTGGTGGCGTCAACCGTCACGAAGCAGCTTGCTTGGCCTAACGTCGCCTGCTGGTTAATCAAAGTCAGTTCGCCCGTTTCGCGGTTGATCTTAAAGGCCAAACACTGGTTTTCACGTCCGCCTTCATATTCACCGACGGCATAGAGGTGCTGTCCGGATGGATCGACTGCCGCATAGGTCGGGTTATCGATGCCTGAGGCGGTGCTCAGGTGGTCGAGTTTTCCGGTGGCCGGATCAAAACTGTAGGTGTAAATGCCCTCGGCATGGGCTGTCGGGACATGGGGCAGTGGTTCGGTGTAGGTGCCTACAAAGAGCAAGGTTTTGGGCATGGTTTAGACTTTCAATGGCTGTTTGTTTTTGTGCAGAGCATTGTACCGCAGATTTGACCGGCCATGGACTGACTATGGCATTAGTAGTTGTGCCGTTACATGTCGTAGGACTTTGAACTAGGTGTCGTTTGACCCATTGATCTGCTTCTCAAACTCGTCCATGAAGGTGCGCATAAAAGCGACTAAGGGACGCCCAAACGCTTTGGCCGATGTCGTTTTGAGATTGTCATAGCAACTGATCTGGAAGTTGATTTGATCGACAACGAAGTTCCCAATGCCGACACCACTTTGAAACCTGTCGGTAAAAGCGTCGGCATTCATGCCCCATGTTGTGCCTTTTATGTGATCCGGCGGATAGTCAGGCTTATCCCATTTGGAGGTGAACCCACGCATCAACCCGACGGCTCCGAGCAAATCCAGCGCGTCGGCGTCCCTCAAAATCAACACCAGTTGTCCACCACTTTCTAACGTGTTGTGATATCGGATGGCACTGGTAATCTCGCTGATCTCTTCCGTGGGGAACAGTTGATGTTCCTGTAAAAATTGGGCTGCCCATTCCGCGCCGATTTCACCATGATGCTTTCGATCCCCGCTGGATAAGCCAATATCATGTAGGAGCGCTGCCGCTTCAACGTGTTCGAAGTGAGGGTAGTGTTCTCGTTCCGCTATCTTCAGTGCCCAATGGCGTACTCGATCAACGTGTTTATAGTCGTGCGCGATTTCACCAATCATGAGTGATTTTGCATAGGTTTCGATTTGTTCGGTACGACCAAGCATGTTTACTCCTTAATTGGTCTATTCGGCCTTTGTTTCGCCTCCCATATCTTATTCGTACAACGATTCGTGTGGATGACCAATCACCTACTTGTTGCCTACTGCTCGGTGTGGCTCGTTCAAGATCAGGTGCAGGTCACCGAATTCGTGCCAGAGATAGCGGTGGTCGAGCGCTTCGCCGTAGGCTTTGGCGAGATGCGAACGGGGCGCAAGCGCCTCTAACATGGCAAGGTGCGTGGCCTTCGGTTCATGCAAGCCGGATAGTAATCCATCGACCACATTGACACCGCGCTGAGGGGTGATGATGGTTTCCGTCCAGCCTTCGCCCGCGTGGACCAAGCCATTATTATCCGCGACGGTTTCAAGTGAGCGGACAACGGTTGTCCCGACGGCGATGACTCGCCCGCCATTTTCATGGGCCATGTTGATCGTGTGGGCAGTGACTTCGGGCACGCGGTAATACTCGGCGTAGGGCGGCTCGTGTTCTTCCATACTCGAAACGCCTGTGTGCAGCAGTATGGGCACGATCAAGACCCCTTTGGCGACCAACTGCGTGATGATCTCCGACGTGAAGGCGCGGCCTGCCGAGGGCATTTCGGCGCTGCCCATCTCGGTGACATAGACGGTCTGGTAGTAGCGGTTGTCCCATGACTGCGGCACATAGCGGTAGTGGATGGGATTGCCGTAGTGCTGGAGGTAGCGGTCGAGAGTCATAGGCAGCTTGAGATCAGACCGCCATAAACGAACTTTACCATCTTGGGGCACACTGTACGGCTCGATCAGTGTGACCGTTGCGCCCCCGGACAGATGATAGACCTCGCCGATTTGAGCGTCCGGATAAGGCTTGGTGGCCAAACCATCCGGCTGGCGGACTTCGATGACCCATTGGCCGGATTGGAGATGGGTTGAGAGATGCACGGCGAAGGCTTTGCCATCCACATTTTTGGCAGCGAAGGCGGCGTTCAAGGTGCCGCTGGTGTTGATGACCAATACGTCGCCTGCGTTCAGATAATCGGCGACAGCGTGAAAGTGAGTATGGATGACACGGTCCTCAGCCGGATAAGACACCATCAATTTGACGGCGTCACGGGTTAAGCCCCGGGCTTCAGGCGGTTCGGTGGCTTCCAGTTCGCATGGCAGTGTAAAGTCGAGCGTGTCGAGCAGGGTTGGTTCGGTCATGATGCATCCTTACCATCGGTTTCAATCACTTGGAAGAGGGTCATGGCTTCAACGGGCAGCCCATCGGGGAGGCGCAGGCGCTGGTTGCGATGCCCCCAATCGGTGTCGACGGCTGCGTGAAGGGCTTTTGCTCCACCGGCTTCGGCATCGGCTGAGACTTGCGCCAGATCATGCACACCAAAGGCTAAGCGGACGGGATTATTGACCGCCTGCCCGACTTCAATTCGATCCACTTCGGCGATTTGCGTGGGATCGGCGATTTCGATGGTGGCCCGTCCGGCACTAAAGAGCGCACCGTGTCCGGTATCGTGCCACTCTTTTTGGATGGGCAGCTTGAGATGGTTGCCGAAGAAATCCGTCGCGCTTTCGAAATCTGTGACTTGCAGTACCAGATTCAGCCAATGAACTTGGGGCGCTTCCGGTTCGGGTTCGAGGACAGTACGGGCACGATAACGTCCGCTGGCATAATCTCCGGTGAGCAGGGCAACCAGTCCCGGCACGCTGACTTCTGGCAAGGGACGGTCGCTGATGTCCTCGTTGGGGAAAGCCGCCTGATGCATCTCAGTACGCATGTCGCCGGGGTCAACCCAATAGATGCGCCATTGGGGATTTTCAGCTGCGAGAATGGCGGACATATGCTCCAGCGCGGCTTTGCTGCTGCCGTACCCACCCCAACCAGCGTAGGGTTCAACTCCGGCATCACTGCTAACGTTGATGATGCGGGCATCCGGCTTGAGGTAATTTCGAACGGCTTGGATAATGCCGAGAGGTGCGACGACATTGGCTTTGTAAACGGCTTCGAGTTCATCCAGCGGATAATCGAGCAGGTTGGGCTGAGGGCTGGGACCAAGCACGCTGGCATTGTTGATGAGGGCATCAAGTCCGCCCAGATCATGTGCTGCTTGAACGAGCTGCTGGCGATGCCCCGGCTGAGCGACATCACCTGTGATCGAGATGACTTTAGTGAGCGCTTCCAGTTCACGATGCGCGCTGTTGAGTGCGTCTTCGCGCCGCGCGTCGATAATCAACTGCCAACCCTGTCGGGCGAGTTCACGTGCGAGTGCCAGCCCGAGTCCGCGTGATGCGCCTGTAATCAAGCCTGTTTTCATGAAGAATGCCTTTCAAGCTGTACTGCTATCCTATTTGGATAATCTCACATTAGCATGGAGAGGCCCCTTGAATCTTCGGCGGTTGGGACGGTATTGGGCTGTACTTCCGAACAGTTTTTAGGGTAGGTTCACTGGAAAAGTGGAAGCAATGAACAGATGAGAAACTCGGAGGCGATATTCCATCAAATACCCTATATAACTTGCTGAATTACGCAATAGGGTTTAAGATTTCTGGCTGGAATTGTTACGTCATCTGCTCGATTAACCAAATTGTATATGCGAGGGAAACAATGAGACTCAAAAGATTTTCTGTTTTGCTGCTCGTCGTTCTACTTGTCTCGGCCTTATCGGTTTCCATCCAAGCGGTAGCCGCCCAAGGTGGCGACCTCGGCACGGATGCCAACCCGATTGAGGTGTTTTTTGTGCCATCTGTTGAAGCACAGGTCATTACCACCGGCGGTGAAGTGATGGCTGCGGCACTGGAGAAGGCGACAGGCTTGAAGTTCAAAGTCTCTGTCCCGACCTCGTATGCAGCGACCGTTGAAGCGATGTGCGCCGCGCCGGGCAGCTCGATTGGCTTCATTCCGGCTGCCGGTTATGTGATCGCCAACAAGCGCTGCGGTGTGCAGGTTGCAGAAGCCGCTGTCCGTAACGGTTGGAACATTTACTGGTCAGAATATATCGTGCGCCGTGACAGCGACATTTACACCTTCGGCGATCTGGAAGGCAAGAGCTGGGCATATCCGGATGCCGCTTCGACCTCCGGTTACATTGTTCCCAAGGTTGAACTGTCACAGGCGGGTATCACCCCCGGTAAGGAAATTTCGGCGGGTGGTCATAACCAAGTCGTTCAGGCTGTGTATAACGGTGACGCTGATTTCGGTACCACCTTCTTCAGCCCGCCGCTGGTTCCCGGTGCAGCTTGGCGTGTCGGCGATTCGCCCGAACCCTATGATCTGACCGTTGACCAATCGAGCATCAGCGAAGACGGCAAGAAGCTGCTGGTCGGCAAGCTCCAAATTCTGGACGCCCGCGCTAATATCCGTGACACTGCCAAGGATGTCATCGAGAAGGTTCGTATCCTGCGCATTAGCGAGCCGATCCCGAACGACACCCTGAGCTTCGGCAAGGATTTCCCGCAGGATGTGAAGGAAAAGATCATCACCGCTCTGGAAGCGTTCGCCAAGACTGACGATTGGAAGACCTCCATCGGCAGCACCGACTTCTACGGCTGGAGCGGCATCGCCCCCGTGACTGATGCGGCTTATGATGGCGTCCGCGCGCGCTTCGATGTCCTCGGATTGACTGAAGACGATGTGTTCAATCCCAAGAAGAAGTAAAGCCTGAGTGTAGTTGATAGGGTAAACTATACGGACAGAGAACTTGTTTCTCTGTCCGTATTATTTATGCGAAGCGGGTACTCTGTATGCTGGTCATTGAAAATCTCACGAAAGTCTACGAAAACGGCTTCATGGCGCTGAAGGGGATTAACCTCGAAATCCCTGATGGGCAGTTCGTCGCCATTATCGGTTTAAGCGGCTCGGGGAAATCGACCCTACTGCGCTGCATCAACCGTCTGATTGAGCCGACTTCAGGGCGCATCATCTGGAATGGGCTGGATATTACAGCAGCACCGGATGATGAACTGCGTTCGATTCGCCGCCGCATCGGGATGATTTTCCAGCAGTTTAATCTGGTCAAGCGGTCAAGCGTGATTAGCAACGTGATGTCGGGGCGGCTTGGCTATGTCAATCCCGTCTACAGCCTGTTCAATTATTTTCCGCGCACTGAACGCGATCGTGCGATAGCGGCGCTGGAACGGGTAGGCATTGCCGATAAAGCGAATAACCGCGCGGGGATGTTGAGCGGTGGGCAGCAGCAGCGCGTGGGTATCGCGCGGGCGTTGATGCAAGAGCCTGAACTGATGCTGGCTGATGAACCCGTCGCGAGCCTTGATCCGGCAACCTCGCATTCAGTCATGAAGTATTTGCAAGCGCTGAATGAAGAGGATGGCATTAGCATCCTGTGCAGCCTGCACTTCTTGAGTCTGGCGCGGGCCTATGCTGACCGTGTGATTGCGCTGAAAGACGGCAAGCTGGAATTCGACGGCCTGCCTAAAGATATTGACGAAGACCGCTTCCGCCAAATTTATGGTGAAGACGCGGTTCAGGTCGAAATTCATTAGGATTGATGTTTTTATTTGGGCTAGCCAGCGGCAAACCCCTACAGATTATGTATTGGAATTTGAGGAGCTAGGACATGAACGCCACACCATCCCCATCATCTAGAGCACTAAGGCGGTTGCTGATCGTCTTGAGCGTGGCGGCTGGATTGGTGGTGTTCGCTTACGGTTGGTCGGTGACCGAAATTAATTTCGATAAGCCGCAAGAGGCGCTGCGCCAGCAGAACTTCGGCAACGCGCTGCGCGAATTGCTCTCGCCCAATTTATTGGAGCGTGATTACGAGATCAAAGTGGGGGCGACGCCCTTCTTGGTGCAGTGCAAAGCGGGAGAACCGGCACCTGCCGCCGCTGCCGCGCCCACCGATAATGCTCCTTATCTGGTTGTTTCCCCAACCTGCGCCGACAGCGGCACACCGATTACAATCCAAGGGTTTAACTTCTATCCCAATTCGTTGGCGCGGCTGACGTGGGTGGCTAACGATGGAACACGCAGTATCCAGCAGATCGTCGGAAACACCAAAGACAACTTTGTGACGGATGACGATGGTACGTTTAATGTCCAAATTGTTGTACCCAAAATCAGAGGCAGCGCGGGGAAATTGTCGACGATTGAAACACAGGGCTACTTCCCAACCGGATCGCCGCATCTGACGGATACCACGTTTTTGGTTCTCCAAAAGATGGTGGAGACGGTGTTCCTCGCGTTGATCGCTACGGCGATTTCTATTCTGCCTTCGGCGGTGATCAGCATTTTTGCGGCGCATAACCTGATGCGTTCGCTGCGGATGTCGTTGGGCAATCTGCTGGTGATGGTGGCTTTGCTGCCGGTCGGCTGGTGGCTGGGGACGACGCTGCTGGCACAGCTTGGACGTCTGGTTATTAACTTGGGGCACAGTGGTACGGCTATCGCAGGGGGTACTGCCTCGCTGGTGATATTCGGGGCAGTGACCACATCGCGGATGCGTACGCCCGAAATCAACCCGTTTAATGGACGGTTACGGTCAGCATTTAATACGCTGCTGCTGGTGCTGGTCAGTGTCATCGTGATCGCGATCATAGGAGGCGTGTTCCTTTTCATCGGACGTCTGTTCACGACCGACATTCCCGGTTATTTGAGTAACATGTTGGGTTCCATCGGGCAGTTGATCGAACTCCTAATTGTGCCGATTTGCGGTGTCATCGGGGCATTCGGATTGGCGTCCATCGGTGGATCGCTGACGGTTGATGGATTGAAGAAGCTCGACGGTAGGACGCAGCATGTACTGGGCGGCATTCTAGGCGCGATCTGTGGGGCGCTGGTGCTGGGCTTGATGGCGATGATCGGGATGCAAGCGGCGTGGCTCGGCTTGCTGACTCCGGTCGTGGCAGGTGTGATGGGCGCACAGGTTTTGCCGCTGCTCTACAGCAAGTTCACTGGAAAACGGCAGACGAGCATTGCCGGACGCAGTCTCGACCAGATTTTATGGTGGGTAGGTTTCATCGCCGCCTTTGCAGTCACGTTTTTGACGCTGAACATGGGGCTGGCGATCATTGAAGGGACACTGCCACCGGCTACTTCGGTGACGACTATCGGCTTCATCACCATCAGTAATTATGTGGCGGATGCTCTCCTGATTGGCTTCGTGTTGGGCGGCGTCGGCAGTTTGGTGGTGGGCACGAGGGGAACCTTCCCCTTGGGTGAAGTGCTGTATCAAACGACTCGTACCACGTTGAACACGCTGCGGGCGATTGAACCGCTGATTATCGCGCTGATTTTCTCGATCTGGGTCGGTATTGGGCCATTCGCGGGTGTGCTGGCGCTGACGCTGCACTCGATTGCTTCGCTGGCGAAATTGTATTCGGAACAGATTGAGAGCATCGACACCGGGCCGATTGAAGCGCTGGAAAGCACGGGCGCGAACCGCTTACAAACGATTATGTACGCGGTTGTGCCGCAGGTGATTCCGCCGTTCGTGTCGTTCACCATGTACCGTTGGGATATCAACGTGCGCATGTCCACGATTATCGGTTTCGTAGGCGGCGGCGGTATCGGCTTCATCCTGCAGCAGCAGATTAACTTGGCGCAGTATCGCGGCGCGGGTGTGGCGGTGCTAGCGATTGCGATTGTAGTGTCGGTGCTGGATTACTTGAGCGCGACGCTCCGCGAACGGTACGTCTAAACCTCACCGCAACTTCAAAAGGTGAAATAAGAAAACGAGTGTCTGGAGCTTTTCTGTTCCAGACACTCGTTTTGTTTCCGTCAAATGTTCTAACGGTTCCGTTGAAGATTAGGCAACCGGCACTTCGGTCATCCGTATCAGCGGGAGTTTGACACTGAAGCAGGCACCCGGTTCGCCATTCACATACACCGACACCTCTCCTTTATGGAGTTCAGCAATCTCTTTAACCACCGACAGCTGCAAGCCGGTATTTGAGATACTGCCTTCACTCGACTGGTAGAACGGCAAAAACATATTGGGTATGTCGGACTCGGTCACATGCAGCCCCTTGGTACACACTTCAAATAGGGCCAACATCCCGTCACGGCCTGACGTGGTGGATAACTGGATTTGTATCCGGCTATCTGGCGCACAACCATTGGTGATAAAAGTCAGCAGTTTTTCGAAGGCATTTTCGAGTGCACCTTGATCGCCTTGAACGTAGATCTCATCATGAGGGAATTCACTGATGAACTGCAAACGCTTTTTATTGGCGTTTGTGCGTTCGGCGGTAATCGTCTTGACGACAAGGCTTTTGAGTTCAACCTCTTGACGGGAGAGGTTACCGTTCTGGCGCTTGAACTGCGCCATATCGAAGACATCACTTAAAATATCGGAAAGCTTGTTGGTGGTAGTGGTCAATAATTCGACGTGCTTCTGCCACTGTTCAGGCTGCTTCTGCGCCAGATAAAGCTGTGTTCGTAATGTAGCCAGCGGAGTCCGGAATTCGTGAGCGGCATTGCTGAAGAAGCGGTCTCGATAGGCTTGTAGGGCGTTCAAGTCATTCACTTTGTCTTCAAGCTCACTGTTGAGCCGCTTCAACTCGCCGCGCGACTGCTCCATCACTTCTAACGAATTGTTGATAGTGGAGGTGAGGTTTGAAAGCTCGTCCGAACCGGCCATGACGATGCGCTCGGAAAGATTACTGCTGCTTGAGATTTCGGATACGCGCTTGTTGAGATAGGCCAAGCGAGCCAGTACGATCTTTTCAAGGAGCATCATGCCAACCGCGCCGAAGGTGACACCTGCAACCAATAAGGCGATCACAAAATACAGAACCGATTGCTGCCCTTGCTGATAAATGCTGTTGGGCATCGCCATTTCTAGAATCAGCGCCGGATTGCCGTTAATATCGTTCAGCAGGGTGTAGCCTTCTGCGGCGTCATCATGCGGTTGGTATAAGACGGCAGGCGCATTCGGTGCGAGTAAGGCCGCGCCAGCAGTCTGAAAATCTGCAGGCGAGTCAGACGCGTTGATGGGCCGAATTTCGATTTTTAACTGGGTTTGCTCGGCGAAGGCGTTGATTTTATCTGTGTCTAAAAGCCGCCCAAAAACGATTTTACCTTTGGCGGGTCCTGTCTTCTGGCTGGTCAGGATCGATTTCGCAGCCACCAGCAATGGGCCTTCGGCGGTCAGGATAAGGCCAGTGTTCGTGGAGGTAAGTTCGGGCAAATCGAGTACAGAACTCAAGAGATCGCGGCGCGGGTCTAGGTCTAGCGGCACAGAAGATGAATGGTTATCTTTAAAATCGAAGAACTCCCCAAAGACTGGAGCGTTGTTCACGTCCGTGTAAATGATGAGGTTGATCTTGAGATTGCTAATCGACCCATCATTCAAATTGGACGCTGCATATTCTTCATTCTTATCTTGAATATACTGATAGGTGTCATCCCAGTAGCCCCAATCACCGGCAAATGAACTGAGGTTATCGAGTTCACTTTTTAACGTATTCTGTATACGTAGGATGTTCTGATGCACCGCTTCTTCTTGAAGGCGATCAAAACCCCGCATCAGGATAATTTGTGCAAGTGCGAACAACAAGACAAGCAAGCTGATCGAGGTGAGACCAAGCGATAAAAGCGTTTTCCGGCGAACGGACATGGGGATTACCAACCATTCCATGAAACAATATGTAATAAATCTATTTCGATTATAAGGTTGTTTTCGTAATATAACGTAATGAGGCTTAAGGGTAAAACCGAAGATTGTATGAAAAATGACTCGATATAGATGCACTAAAACAGGCTGTTAGCCGCTAGCATCTATTGAATTCGAGCCGCAGGGTGAGATCAGGGCAGATTGGTTATTACCGGAACGTTGATTTGAAAACTGCCCCCACGAACCTCATCGACTAAGGCAGTCAGCTTATATTGATGGATTTCAATGATTTCCTTGGCAATGGCTAAATTGAGCCCTGTCGAGTGAAATGCCCCTTCACTGACTTGGTAGAAGGGTGAGAACATTTCCGCTATTTCGTCCGGCTTAAATTGAAAGGCAGGACTGCTCATCTGGATGGAAGCAACGGACGCGCCATCGACGGTTTGCTTTTGAACGCTCACAACGATTTCGATATTAGAACCGCTAAAATCCAGCATGAAGCCGATCAACTTTTCAAAGGCGCGTCCCAATAGAACCGCATCAATTTTGACCGATATTTCCTCAGATAATAAATTGCGGACGAGGGTGGCGTTCTTATCTTTGAATAGGGGCATTAAGTCGTCAAGAATCATGGACATGAAACTGTTGAGTTCCATGACTCTCATGTTGAAGCTAATGGAATGATCTTGCAAGCGTGTCATTTCAAAAATGTCATCAATGACATTGAGCAGCCGCCTGTGGGTGGCCTCGAGCACTTGAAGGTGAGTGTCCCATTGTTCGGGCTGTTTACGCGCCAGATAAAAACGTGTTGCCATAATCGTCAGCGGGGTGCGGAACTCGTGCGACGCGTGGGCGAAGAAGCGATCTTTATACATCTGATTGAGCTTGAGGGCATTGATCTTTTCTTCAAGGGAGGCATTCGCCTGCTGCAAGGCCGTATTTAAGACCAGCAGCTTTTGTTCCTGAGACTGCTCACGTTTCGCCAGTGAATCGTTGATTGTCGCGACAAGCCGCGCCAGTTCATCGTCGCCTGTCAAATCAATGCGCGCCGAAAGATCATCACTGTTGCCGATTTCGGACATACGCCGGTCAACGAAGGCCAGCCGCGCCAGCACTTTGGCTTCAATCCACCAGACGATGAACCCGTTGAGTATCAATCCACAGACCACCATCACGATCAAGAAATAGCCAATCGCCTTTTCACCGGCTTGGTAAATCTGGCTGGGTGTCTCGATGCGGAGCATCAGCGCCGGATTTCCTGAAAAATCCTTGATCAGCGTGAAGCCCTGCGCAATATTCTCTTTGCGCACGTAGGATACATATTGGGCGTTGGACGCCGTGAGCGTAGCCTGTGCAGTGGTGAAATCCGGTGTGGCGTCCGACGAATTATAGGTAAGCAGCTTAAGCGCGAGCTGCGTTTGTTCGGCAATCGCGGCCACTTCTTGGTCGTCCAAATAGCGGCCAATGATGAGGACGCCCTGCGGAGTTCCGCTTCGCAAACTGGTCAAGATTGAGCGCGAGGCCACCAGTACCGGCCCTTGAGACGAGAGCAGAACACCGCTATTACCCTCAGTCGCAGAGGGAAGGTTCAGCAATGGTTTCAGAATCCCTGACTGGGGATTCATATCCGCCGGAAAGTCACGAGGGCTATGCGTTTCGAAACTATAGGCTTTCGCAAAAACCGTCTTGTCCTCTTCATCTACAAAAATCATGAAGTTGAGATGCAGATTGTTGAAGGTGTCATCGGTCAGATTGGACGCGATATAAGTGTCATTCCCGTCTTGGATGAACTGGTAGGTATCGTCCCAATAGCTCCAATCGCTGGTTGTTGAATTGAGCGTATCAATCTCTTTATTAATAGCGTTGACGACGCGCTGCAAATTGGCCTGTATCGCGTCGGCCTGCAACTGGTCAAACTGATTGAGGATGATGGTGTCGGCAAGAAGAATCAGAAGAAAAAGTAAGCCTATAAAGGTGAAAATGATAGCGAAGAGCGTTCGATGTCGTAATGACATGGTTGATATATCGGCACAGTTGTTTAATTTACTACGCCTATAGTTTAGCTTAAAGTGTTTAGATTCTGTACAAAAGATTACGAAATGCGTAAATTGTCGGATAGAGAATTGAGTCTATCTAACAAATGTTGTTCAACTGTCGATACCCCGATGGTCGCCTATTCCAATTCGCGGCGGATGTTGACGCGCACGGCGTTCTTAATCGGCTGCTCGGCCACGAAAATCACATAGCCACCCCCGCCTGCGCCCGAGAGTTTCCAGCCCAGCGCTTCGTGTTTGTGACGGTTAATCAAGTCGAGCACATCCTCATTGACCATATGCGGGAACATGGCGACCTGCGCATCAAACGCCTCGCGGAAGCTGCGCCCGAAGCTGTGGATGTCATGCTTGAGGATGGCCCGCCAGCAGTCGAGCGTGGCGTCGGCCAGCGCCTTCGCCCCTTCGCGCGTAATATTGCGTTCGTCCAGCGGATTATAGCCATCTTCACGCGGACCGAGCGGCATCAGGTACAGTGCTTGCTCCACGAATTGCAGCGTGAGTTCATCACCAACATGGTCGATTTTACCCGGCCAATATTTGCCTTCGTAGTAAGCGATGTTCAGTCCCGGCATGGCGATACCGATGGCATCCTGCGAACCGGAAATCTGGGTTGTACCGGGGGGATTGTCATAGCAGAACAGGATGTAAGCCAGCTTTTCCGGGTCGCCGGGGGGCAGCTTCGGCCCCCACAACTCAAGCGCATGATTGCGGGTGCTGGTTGCCATGCCGCTGCGCTCGTTAAAGGCGATGGTCGGTTCCAGCGAGATCGTGATGACTGGACCGGGATACAACTGCGACACAAAGGGTTGGTCGAGCCAGCCACCGGCGACATCAATGCGGTAGGGCATCTGGTCAATCCGGCGCAGCGAGGTGGTCGAACGTGGCGGTAAATCGGCGTGCGGCTGGCGTTCCAGAACCACATAATCAATGCCCAAGGATTTGACCAGCGCTTCTTTTTGCGGCGTATTGCCGTCAGCGTTGACGACAAAGATGTCGGGCTTCATCTCACGGAGTTCATGTTCAAAATCCAGTATGCCTGAACCGGCGGAGACGAAAGCATCGGTGACGCAGTTGACCGATTTAACCATGTAAAGCCGCTCCTGCTCGTTGTTGATTGGCAGGCGGCCTTTGAGGTCGTACACGGTTTGATCAGAACCCAGCGCGACATATAAATCCCCATAAGCGGCGGCAGACTGGAAGAAGGCCACGTGCCCGCTGTGGAGCATGTCGTAACAACCGCTGACGAATACTTTTTTGGACATAAGAACCTAACTCTTTGTGGGTGGATGAAATTCGGCAATCACTTTAATTGTACCGGTGATGTGTTGATTAAACAGTTCAAGGTCTTCCGTCGGAATCCAATATTCTTGGTGGGATGCACTGCCGACGGTATGCACATCATAGGCGCTTAAAAAGTTGGTCTCGACTTCAAAGCGCGTCACGTATCCGCTGTAGCCGGATGCGGCGTCTCTGGTATTCCAGTCGCGGGCGATTTGGACGGCGTAGGCTTCGTTCAAGACCGGATAGAAAATAGGCTGCGTGGCGAGGCGCGGCGGAAAACTGCGGAAGCCAGAATCGCGAATCAGTTCGTATTCTTTTTGTCCGATTGGACGGTAAAGGGTAGTGGTTTCACTCGGCATGTTCAACTGTAAAAGTTAGTTCACAATGATTTGCACAATAATCGAATTGGTTTTGGACAAGGCTGCATAATCTGCGATGGTTGCCTTGGTCATCTTGGACATGGGCGCACCTCACTCCTACACGGTAGATTGTTGCTCCTTGCCGGTATTGACCCGCACCAGAATCAGCGCTGCCAACACATAAATGATTGCGCTCATCCAGTGTGCTGCACCGGGCATCACCGCATCGAACATCGCACCTGCCCACAATGGAGCGAAAATCGTCATCAAACTATTGAGCGCCGTCGTCACGCCCATCAGCACTCCGTATTCATGCGGCATGACACGGTTTGTAGTCAGTGTGCCTATGGTTGGAAACGTAAACGTACTCATGCTGCTGTTGAATACCGTCAAAGGGTAAATCAGCTCAAAGCGAGGCGCAAAGAATATGGCAACTGCGCCTAGACCCAGCCCAAGCAGACTCATAAGCGCTGTAAGCCTCTCGCTATAACGCTCTACAACCCTTTGCACGAATAACATTTGCACAGCGGCGACAGTGATTCCCGCCAGAACCAACAGCAATCCCGCCTGCCAAGGTTGGGCATCAAACTTATCAATCAGGAACAGCGTTTGTGTACTATTGATGCCGTTAAAGGCAAAGTTGAACAAGCAGAGCACAAGAAGTAGCACGCCCAGTGTTGGTCTTCGTATCATGGCGCCAATCGAAGTAAATGGGTTGAAGTCGCTTACATGAATAGGCGCCGTCTCTCGACGTACTTTGGGGAGCGACTCTGGCAGTAGAAAAAAAGCCAACAGCACGTTCAACAGCGATAGTGCGGCGGCAGCAAACGCAGGGGCTTCAAGGCTGATCCGGCTGAACACGGCCCCCAGCGCCGGACCAATGACGAGGCCCACACCCCACGCCACGCCGATCAGCCCGAGATTCTTAGCCCGTTCTTCCGGCTCAGAAATGTCCGCGATATAGGCGGATGCGGTCGACATATTCCCTGCCGTGAATCCATCGATAAGCCGTGCGAGGAACAATATCCACAAGGCTCCGCCAATGCCGAAGATGATGTAGCCAATGGCTGAACCAAAGACACTCACCAGCAGCACGGGACGGCGTCCATATCGGTCACTGAGTTTGCCTAATATGGGCGCGGCAAAAAATTGTGCAGCAGCGTAAACCGATGTCACCATTGTGACCATCAACGCGTCGCTGCTGTAGCGCTGTAAGATATAAGGGGTTACAGGTATAAGAATAGTAATGCCGACTACATCCATTAACAGGATGCAGAAAATCAGCCGAAGCGCTGTTCGGGTCGCCGGGTTCTTGATGACAACAGCTTGTGTGTCAACTGGGGTGTCCAAGCGATTTGCTCCGCAATATGATAGGCATGCCCTATTGTCGCTTTGGCAATCATCCCTTGAATCTTGGAGGCAAGCTAGCGTGGCCTACTTGCTTAGGGATAAATGACATTGTTTGTGGTTAATCTATATCATATCACGCGAGTCGAGAATAATCGTCACCGGCCCGTCGTTGTGGATCTCGACCTGCATCATCGCGCCGAAAACGCCCTGCTCGACGCGCTGAATGCCTTCCGCCCGCAAGCGTTCAACGAAATACTCGACCAGCGGAGCGGCTTGCTCAGGACGTGCGGCATCAGTTTGCCCTCGGCATCTTCAAAGACGCGCAGGTTGACGGTTTTCTTAGCCAGTAAATCGGCTTCGGCTCGGGTATCGGCATGGGTGATACCGACCAGAGCGACGAAGCCATTTTCAATCGAACCCGTCACACGCTGATCGACAGTGACGCTGCCTTTGGTAACCCGTTGAAGAACAATGCGCATAGTATGACCTTAAGGCTGAACGAAAGCACGAGTGTAGCCAGTTCAAGCAGGGATTGGCAAGCGTCAGTGACCTTTGTGTTTAGCCTTGGCTTTAGCAGCGGCGACCTCCCGTTTATGCTGGCGTTGGGCATCCCGTTCGGCGCGGCTGATGACATGGCGTTCCTGTACATTGGCCTCGATTTGTAGGCGCATGGCCTCGTGGGCTTTGCCGGAGATGCCTTCGCGCAGCACTTCACGGCGCATGACACGCTGCATCCGCTTAGGGTTGATGTGACGCGAGCTTGAGGAGTCATCGATAGGAATGCCGACCGTCATGGAACGCATCAACGGTATCAGGTCACGCTGCACAAATTCATAGACTTCGGCATCCGAGGGTTCCGTGCCGAAGATGTGGCGAGCCGCATACAGCAGCCCATCGGATTCCGCTTCCAATAGACCAATCCAATAGGGGGGATCAAAGAGAATGGTCAATCGCATGAGGGTGTCCTTTCCGGCTAGTAGGCAAATTTAATTTGCACCACCGGACATTCCAGAAAAGACGGATACGGACATTTCAACGGGGAAACGCGCCCACGACTACCAACGGGGCCGTGTTTTTGTGGTTTACAGCTATCAGTATAGGACAAGACACGAGAAAGACAAGCAGAAAATTGAACCGCTGAAACGCAGGGTGTTTGCAGGGACAAGCCGGCGGGCTTGCCCCTACCATGAGGAACACAATATTTTTAGGGCGTCACGATGATGCGGGTATCCCATGCGCCCAGTTCAAATGATGCGCCGGATGGAATGGACGCGCCGCTGATGAGGTCGGTACCGCCAGACACCGCTGGAACCTGCTGCGTATCCCATGACCAGTTGGTGTAGAACGTAAGCGTTTCGCCCGATTTGGCACGGGCGGTTGAGGCACGAACGACAGTCGGTAAATCGGCGAACGGTGAGGTGATGCTCGCCTGTGCTAAGACCCACTGTGCCAGCGTCTTGCTGAGAGCTGTATTCGGCAGTGTACCGCAGTAAGTGACGTAGCCTTTGCCATAGGGCTTTGAGACAATTGCCGGAAAGCGTCCAAAGTGCGGATGCTCGTAAGCGGCGAGAGCGGTCGCGCCTTCAAGCTGCAAGCCATCTGCCCATCCGGTGGCGCGGGCATCGGCGGGAAGTACGAAATCCGGTTGAGCCGACTTGAGGGACAGCGGAGTCACCAAATTAGAGAACTCGTTGTAATTCGCGCCGACGGCTTCACGCAGCGGGCCGGGGGCGCGCTGCCAGCGGATACGCGCGAACGCGTCGGCATAACCGCTCTTGAAGGTCAGCAGCAGATGACCACCGTTGGCGGCATACTGTGTCAGGCGGTCGAGAAAGGCGTCATCAGCGATATACAGCGAGGGAACGACCAGCACCGGATAGGCTTCGAAGTGCTGTTCCTCGTGGAGCACGACACACTGTGCCCGCGCGTCAAAAAAGCCCTTATAGAAGGCGTCAAAGGTGCGGCGGTAGGATGTCTTATCCGGCTGAACATTGTCCAACTGCGGCAGCGACGGCATGAATTCCAGTGCATACTTGCTGTCCTGCGAATACAGGAAAGCCACATCTTCCTGCGGCTTGAGGTCGGTCAGTATAGCGTCATGCGCTTGGAGTTCATGGGCGATTTGCGAGATTTCAGAGTAGCAGCGCCCCGGCTCGAGGTCATGATTGAGGATGCCGCCCCAATAAGTTTCGATGCCATAGTGCAGCGTGTGCCAGTGCCAGTACTCGACCATATTCGCACCGCGCGAGATAAATGTATAAACCACCGACCGCCACTGCCCATCGTAGTTGGGATAGTTACAGTGCGAGCCGCCGATGCTGTTGGCATCCAGTTCGGTGATGAGGAAGTTGGTCTGCTTGGTGCCCCGCGCGAAATCCCCTGCCAAGGACATCGACCAGACGCCGGGATTGCTGATCTGGAACTGCGCCATCCATTCCGGCGCACCGAAGATGCGATCTTCACCTAAGGCGAGGTTCAGCCCATCCTGCGTCACATGATAGGGATTCATCGCCAGCACGTCCATCTCTTGGGCGATGTCGTACACATCCGACTCGGCGCGTCCGTGCATGCCGACCACGCACTGCGTCACGAACTGATCAGGGCGGGCATATTCCTTGACGATGTTCTTTTCCCATGCCAGCAAATCGGTGACCAAGGTGGCTTGGAACCGCCGCCATTCGAGATCGTAGCCGGGGTTGGTATTGCCGTCCGGCGTCCACAGATCATCCCAGCCGCCCAAGCGATGCGACCAGTAAGTCAGTCCCCACACTTCATTCAGGCGATCCACGGATTGGAATTTGTGCTTAAGGTAATCCACAAATTTCTGGAAGACATCGGGGTTATAGAGCAAACCGCTGCCCGTTTCATTATCGACCTGATAGCCGATGATGGCCGGATGTTGGGCATAGTGGCTGACCAACTGGCGGACGACGCGCTCCACATGGAAGCGGTAAGCCGGATGGGCATGGTTCATGTTTTGACGGGCACCATAGTAGGCACGGCTGCCGCGTTCGTACTGCGCCATGATTTCGGGAAATTTGCGGTGCAGCCATGCCGGAATGGCATAGCTGGGTGTGCCCAAAATCACCTTGATTCCCGCCTCGTGCATCGCATCAATGACGCGATCCATCCACGCAAACTCAAACCGTCCGTCTTCCGGTTCCCAACTCGACCATGTCGATTCACCCAAGCGCACAACCGTCAAGCCAGCCTCGCGCATCAGACGGATGTCTTCAGCCAGCCGTTCATAAGGTTGATATTCATGGTAATAAGCGGCTCCGTAAAGCATTCTTTGTTTCCCTTCATGTCATTTTCATCTAACTGATTATTAAATATTCGAGGAGTATAAGTCCGCTGCTAGACCCGTGCTAGTTACATTATTCACGTGGTCTAGGCATAGGATGTTATACTATACCGGTTTCCAAGCTGTACACCATCATCAATAAAGAGTTATCACAGGCTGCGAAATGGATTTCTCAGTGGTTATTTGCACGTATAACCGCCTTGATCACCTCTTGGCATCTGTCGAGAGCGCCTTAGGTCAAACCTTGTTGTCTGACCGCTACGAGGTGATCGTGGTCGATAATGCCTCGACCGATGGCACAGTGCAGGCGGTTCGAGCGATGCTGCCCGCGCATGCTAATCTGCGCTACATCTATGAAACGCGGTTGGGATTGGCGACGGCACGCAATACGGGCTGGCAGTCGGCGCAGGGGAAGTACGTTGGCTTCTTGGATGACGACGCCAAAGCCGAAAACAATTGGCTGGAAACGGCACAAAAGTTGATCGACGCCAACCCGACGAATTTGCGCTGCGTGGGTGGGCCGATTCATCCCTTTTATACCAGTCCCAAGCCGGATTGGTGGCTAGATAAATACGAGATTCGTACGCGTGGCGATGGGCAGCGCCACTTGCGAAAAGGTGAATTCTTCTCCGGCTCGAACATGATCTGGCTGCGGGATACGTTGGAAAAATACGACGGGTTTGAATCTGGCGCAGGCATGAAGGGCAATCAGCTCGGTATGGGCGAAGAAACCGGCTTGTTCCGCCGGATATGGGAGGCCGAAGAGTCGCCGGTATTTTTGTATTCGCCGGATTTGCGCGTCTACCATTGGGTTCCGCCGGAGAAGATGACCATGCGTTATATCCTTAAACGGGCATCGGCCAACGGTCAGTTCGAAGGGAAATATGCGTTAACGGCCAACCCCGGTTTCGTCGGACGGCTCAGGGTGATCGGCAGCACGCTTAAGACACTGGCGGTGCAAATTCCGAGCGTTTTGTTCAAACGCTTCCAGTATAAAACGACTGAGAATTGGTACTTCGACCACTGCTTCATTCCCATCCAGAACGTCAGCAAACTGCTGCGGTTGTTGGGCTTGCAGATCACCGTCAGCCAGCGCAAAGGAACCTGATCACCCTATGAAAATCGTACTCGGCATCTGCGGCTTCGGCTTCGGGCACAGCACCCGTCAGCGTCCCATCTTGGAAGGGCTGCTGGCGCGTGGACATCAGGTGATTCTCATCACCAATGACCAGAGCTACCAATTCTTCAGCCAGTATTATCCGCAGGTGACCAACGCGCGGGTTTATGTGCCAGTCATGCACACCACGCCGCACGGCTTGGACTTCGAGGCGACCGCCAATGAGCCGCGTAACGCCCTGCCCGAAGCCAATAGCTCCTTCTGGAAAGCCTGCGGCTTGATCGAACGGCAATTCGGGAAGCCCGATCTGGTCATCTCGGATTACGACATGGTGTCGGCGCAAATCGCTTACCTGTTTGGTGTACCCTTGGTGACGCTCGACCAGCAGAGCAAATTCTTGGGCTATGCCTTCCCTGACCTCGGCAGTTATAACCCAAACGAACACCGGATGCGTTTGGGATATTTTTTCCCAAAGGCCGAAGCGCGGATCGCCACCTCGTTCTTCAAAGTACAGTACGCACCGGTGGGCGACTATCCGGTGACCATGATCCCCCCGGTCCTCGGGGCGGACGTCAAAGCCAAGATGCCCACGCCGATTGACCGTCGAATCACCGTTTATCTCTCTGCTGCCAGCCATATCCAGCAGCCCTTAGAGGAATTGCTAGCCGTGCTCGGTCAATTCACGGACTGCACCTTTCAGTGTTTCGTGGATGGCAGCACCACACGCCAGCCCGCTAACGTCATCCTCAAACCGAGTGACCGCGCAGTTTTCATCGACAGTTTGCGCCAGTCCTCCGCGGTCATTGCCACAGCCGGACACAACCTGATTACCGAGGCGCTTTACCTGCATGTGCCGATGTTCTTGCTGCCTTTTGATCATTACGAGCAGCAGTTGAACGCCCAGATCATCCAGAATGAGCAGTTGGGCTATGCCGCGCCGACCATCACCGAATCAAACTTACGTGCCTTCTTGAGCCAATTGGACAAGTATCGCCAGAGCCGCCGCCTGTCCTCGCTGATTTACGACCGCTTTGATGGCGACCGTGTTTTTCTGGAACTGATCGAAACCATGAGGGTGACCGGTTAAACGTCCCACTAATTTAAAGAGGACTTAAAAGGAGCCTAACCGAATACCGATATGCTCTAACCTGACCCGACCATCCGATTATTTATCCATATAGCCGCAGAAGTTTTGCGTGTGATTGAAGGATTGATGAAGCTATCATGCAAACTGTCTTTTCGAAACCGGGGACGTTTTGGCGCGGCAATTTACACACGCATTCCACCTGCTCGGACGGCAAGTGGACGCCGGACGCGGTCTATTCACTGTATCACGACAATGGTTATGACTTCATGGCCATCACCGACCACTTCAAGGCGCGCTACGGCTGGTCGATCACCGATACGCGGCAGTATCGGGATCAAAACTTCACCACGCTGATCGGTGCGGAAATTCACACCGATGGTATGGAATTCAACAACGGTTGGCATCTGGTGGCGCTGGGCTTGCCCTTTGATTTTGCGCCCACTCAACCGGATGAAACCGGCCCTCAATTAGCCAATCGGGCGCTGGACGCTGGTGCGTTTGTCATCGCGGCGCATCCGCAGTGGTACGCCATGACCGAAGGTGACTTTTTGTCCTTGGGCGATATTCACGCCGTCGAAGTGTTTAACGCGGGCGTGGGGCATGACAGTGACACTGCCGAAAGCACCTACATGTTGGATTTGATGCTGGCACGGGGCAAACGCATCTATGCCTGCGCCGCCGATGACGCTCACTTCAATCTGAATGCCCGTGACCGTTTGATGGGCTGGGTGAAGGTTAAGAGTGAGGAACTGTCGCCGGAAGCACTTTTAGTCGCGCTCAAAGCGGGTGATTATTATTCCAGCACCGGCTCCGATATTCTGGACATGGAAGTGATTCCCGGTAACCGTTTATATGTGCGCTGTTCGCCCGCCAGCCATATCTATGCGCTGGGGCGCCCGATTGAATTCGACCTGAGGCAGTGGCGCAGCCCTTATGTGCGGGTGCTGGTGCGCGATGAATATCAACGTAAGGCGTGGTCAAATCCGATCTGGTTTGAATAACTCACGCTTACAGCACGTTGATGACGTTAATGGCGATGACCACCACACCACCCACCCATGCCGGAATGAAGTACAAAAAGCCGCCGATTTCTTTGGTCGTCAGCCAGTTGTGGTTTGCGGGCACGCTTGCCCGTTGGCGCAGTCGGATGATCATATCCATCAACAGCAGCGTCACACCGACACCGACCATCCCGACCACATTCGGCAGTTTGAGCAATAAGGCTGCTCCAGCGACCAATCCGCAGATAACAAACATCAATAGTCCAAGTTTGTTGCCTTGAAAAATCATCGTTATCGCATTTGATTAGGCCGTATTGGTTACCAGCAGAGAGTGCAATTGGATGGTTATCCAAGAAAACCTGATTTCAATTCCGATAGTTCTATTATAAGCTGAATGGCAACCTTTGGTAGCACCACACGAAGTGGTGGAGCGGGTAGAAAAGGAGAAGGGACATGAGGCAAACTGGTTGTAGATGAAGCAATCAGGAAAACCCCATGAACCTTCAAGTGGTATTTTGTCCGAACAGGGCGTGTCGTGACAAGCATCAAGTTGGAAAAGGGAATATCGTTGTCCACGATCCGAAACGACAACGGTGTAAGTGCAAAAGCTGTGGGCACACGTTTTCGTATCGGCGCGGGACGATGTTTTACGGCTTGCGAACGAATACAGAAATGGTGACGTGGGCAGTCGGGTTGGTGGCATGGGGCTGTCCGGTGGCGGTGTTTGAGGTCGACGAACGGACGGTGGCGGGTTGGTTGCATCGAGCGGGGGAGTACGCCGAGAACTTTCATCACCAGCACATCCAGAAAGTGGATTTAGAGCAGGTACAAGTGGATGAAATCCGGTTGAAGATGCAGCAGTGTGTGCTGTGGATCGCCATGGCGTTGAGCGTGGGCAGTCGCTTGTGGTTGGGAGCGGTATGTCGGGTAAAGCGTGACAAACAGTTGGCACGGCAAATCATGAGCTGTATTTACAATTGGGCGAAACACGTTCCACTGGTGATCGCCTTTGACGGTTGGAATGCTTATCCTAGGGCTGCGGCTTTCATCTTTCGAGAAGTGCTCTGGACAGGCAAAGTCGGTGGTCCAGGCAAACGCCTTGGCCAGAACTGGCTCTGGTGCAACTGGTCAAGCAGGAAGCGGGAGAGTGGCTCATGACCCGTTGGGTCTTGTCGGGTACATACTCAACCATTTGGCGTCTGCTGAAGGTCACACAAGGCGTGGGCAAGACCATTAACACCGCTTACATCGAACGCCTCAACGCCACCTTTCGCGCGCATCTGGCTTGTTTTGCCCGTCGTACCCGTTGTCCGGCTCGCCACTTGCAAACGGTTGGCGAACGCGTTTTCTTAGTCGGTTGTTTATATAACTTCTGCTGGCTCCATGCTTCGCTCGACCAGCGCACACCCGCAATGGCGGCTGGCTTAACCGACCATCGCTGGTCTCTTCACGAGTTATTATGGGCTCACTTGCCCCCTCACTTAGCTTCCAACGTTCAATGTGGTGCTACCTGTAGAAGAACATAACTCGACGGTAGTAGTCATAAGGTAAGTGATGAACGCATGCTCAAATTATGTTCCAGAATAAACCAGCGCGTGATGAGATCATGGTAGCGATCTTCTTTGGAAAAGGATAAGGTGCGACGGGTGTGGCGACCATTCCATTGACGGAGCGTATTGTTCCAACGCTCTTGATGGTTGGTCAGTCCGCTACCTTTGTTGACGGGATGATGGTGTTCAGCTGGTAAAACCAGTTCATAAGCGTGCCAGTGATCGGTGAATAGGGAAACTGAACGATAATCGCTAGGAATGGCTTGCCACAGCAAGCGGCAAGTGTCTTGCGAACGGTCACCGATGGCGTAAGCCACAATTTGACGAGTGCGCCGACATTGCGCCGTCCACAACCAGCGCTTGAACCATTTCTCGCTCACAAAGCTGACCAGTTCGTCCAGTTCCAGCACATCGTCTGCTTGAGCAGGCAAGAGTGTTTCGACTAGGCTCGGTAACTGTGCCACCCAAGCTTCTAGCCAGCGGAGCACGGTTTTGCGCCACACTCCGAACACTCTTTGGATGCCGCGCAAGCTCATCCGTTCCCGATAGGCTCGCAGTACCCTAGCTTTGCTTTCTGCACTGTATTTCTCGTGTGGTCGTATCACGCGGTAGGCACCACAATCTTTGCAATGGTACTGCTCATTGCCGCATTTATTCCGTCCATTGCGTATAATATTGCGACTGCCGCATGATCGACATGAGTACGTGATTGTCTCTTCGATCATGCGGCAGATTATTTCTATCCACCACTTACTTTGCAACCACTACCGAATAAAGAATGGGCGGCTCAATTGGTTGAAGAGTACTGCGAACGGGTATGGAGACGTGGCGAAGTCGCTACGCTTCTACGCTGGTTAGAGGCGTTGCCTGAAGAAGCGTTGGAAGCACGACCAAAATTGAGCCTGAATTATGCATTTATGTTAACTTTGACCGATGCCTACTTCGATGCTGAAAAGCGGGTATCAAAAGTTGAGGAGGTGTTGTCTCAGGATCAGCAGTTTTCAGAAAGTAGTCGAACCGTGATGTTGGGGCAAGCCGCCGCCGTTCGCGCAACAGTATCCCATCTCCTTGGTCGTGAAGGTAAACTGACGATTGCAGCCGGTCATCAAGCTATTGCTCAATTGCCACAGTCAGAGGTGCAATGGCGCGGTTGGGTCACTATGGTGATGGGTGTTACATACTGGACATCATTGGGAGAAATGGCTGAATCTGAGCGATGCCTTCAAGAGGCGGTTCGTCTAGGTGAAGAAGCCAACGATCTTTTTACGATTACTATTGCCCTCACCCAATCCTCTAGGATGAATATGATCAGGGGAAGGTTGCAACAGGCTGAAGATACCGCTCATCAGCTTCTTCGACGTGCGGTTGATCCGGGCTGGATAGGACAAGCATACCTCGACCTCAGCCGGCTTCGATACGAATATAACGACATAGATGGTGCATTAGAAGCTGTAACGATAGCATGGCCGATGATCCAAGGGCATTCACTCAAGCGAATCTCTATGGAAGGTTGTCATATTCTGGCGCGTCTGAAATACGCCAAGGGTTACATAGCCGAAGCACGTGGCTTGATGCAGCAAGCTGTGGAGATGGCACGGGAAGGTGATTTGAGAGACGCTCTGGGCAATATGTTGGCTCAACAGGCGTGGATGTTGCTCACCATCGGCGATTTGGCTGCTGCTTCTGCATGGGCAGAAAAAATCGAGCCCGTACCAAATAATTCGCTACCTTTCGCGCGTGAGTTTGAACATATGATACTCGCGCGTGTCCAAATGGCTCAAGGTCGGCTAAATGAGGCGCAGGAACTTTTGGAGCGCTTGGGTACCGCCGCGAGCAATGCAGATCGGATGGGAAGAGTTCTTGGCATTTATGCCCTTCAGGCAGTAGTCGCCAGATTGCAAGGAAACACTAGTAAGGCGCTGCAACTCTTAGCCTATGCACTGGCACTCGGCGAATCGGAAGGCTATGTCCGAACTTTCGTGGAGGCGGGTGAGCCAATGTTCGAGCTGTTGCAAGAGGCTCAACGGCGGAGTATTGCGCCAGAATATGTCATCAAACTGTTGGCAGCATTTGGGAGATTACCATTAACATCCAGACAATCTGATCAGCAATGGATAGGAGAGGATATTGAAGCCTTAAGCGAGCGTGAAATTCAGGTGCTGCGACTGATTGCGAATGGCGCTTCCAACCGCGATATAGCCGAACAACTTGTGGTTAGTCTTGGTACGGTCAAGAAGCATCTGAATAATATTTTTCTCAAGTTAAATGCCAATAGTCGTACACAGGCACTAGCTACGGCCCGGCAGCATCATCTTGTCTAAAGTCTGATTATGAATTCTACAAATCCTTCCTACCCTAACCCCGAATATACCTGTTGTTTGTAATTAGCGTTCATCCGTGCAATTCAACGTCGGTTCTGTGGAATGGCGTGGTGAAGCAACGAATGTATGTTTCACACCCTCGTCATACTAAGTGTGTCATTTTCATAAAATATTGTATTGTTGAGCCGTAGCAATTGCCTGAATGAGGCTGTCTGCGTCTAACTTGCTGAAGATATTACTGATGTGTTTCTTGACGGTACCTAAACTGATGAAAAGCTCCTTAGCAATCTCACGGTTGGATGCACCAGTTGAGTTACTGGCTGTACTTCTGTCAAAAACGCTTTTCGTGACAAGATTCACCAATAACGCGGTGCAATATCATCATTCGATATAGAGTGATCTACATGCTTGATCTTACCATTATTAGCGCCCCGTTTTATCTGTAGGAAAGTAAATCAACCACATGTGAGCGGGGCTACAAGCGTTCACATGTGGAATGTAACCAATTTATTCTACAAAAGCACATCTTCGACGTTACGGCGGGGCGCAGGCGCAGTGGGCTGCGTGACGAAGGCGAGGCTTTTGGCAACAAACTACGTCAGGCCGGCGTTCCGGTTACGGCGGTTCGGTTCCAAGGTACAATTCATGATTTTGTGATGCTGAATCCTTTGTCACAATCTCAGACGGCACGTGGAGCCATTATGCTTGCTACCGGTTGGCTTCATGAGGGTTTCACCCATGGTTTATAGAATAAAGCTGTTCACCACCAATTTGATAGCATCGAAAAGTGCTAGCTCCTTAGTGTTCGCATTGGGGAGCTAGGCACAATATCATCATTTTTGTGCGATGAATTAATGTTTCAATTCGAGCTGAACCCCATTTCGAGCCTTAACTGAACGAGACCTTTATCCTCTTCTTCTTAATAAAGTTAGATACTTCAGAAATCCTCTATTATCAAATCGGTTGAAATTTTGTACGACTTGATTTGCTGATATTTGATTCAGAATTCTGACCATACTCCATACCTTCGTAAAGCGGTTTCAAAATTCGAAATTACGTAGAATTCCCGAAGTCACAGCAAAGAATAGGCACTAACTAGGTTACAAGATAGGGCTATACCCCGCATTCAAGGCTAAAAGAAAAGGAAACCATGACTGTAAACAAGTTGAACCCATTCAAATCGGGGCACTCACTTTTTGGTGCTATAGCCATCGCTTTTGTCGCTTTGCTTACGATTAGCGGGCCAAGTCTGGCCATGAGCAACTGCATCATTTGGTAATGGTCAGGTCGGTCAATTCTGTTCCAGCCGCTGCCAGATTAATCCACAAAGGCAAGCTGAAATAATCGTGTTTTTCGGTACGCCATTTGCCACCGGATGAGCGTTCGCCGGTTAGCAGGTTTTTCCATTCGCCTTCCGGCAAATAGAACGTCACACAGCCATCTTCACTGAAGATAGGCGCGACTAACAGCGAATCACCCAGCATATACTGCGTATCCAGATAACGGCAGGTTGGATCGTTGGGATATTCCAGAACCATCGCACGTAACATAGGCCAGCCGCGTTCTTGCGCTTCTTGAGCCACTCGCCTCAGATAGGGCATCAACTGCAATTTGAGATTGCGGAAGAAGCGCGCCACATCAATGGATTCATCATCAAAGAGCCAAGGCATCCGTGCACTGCTGGCACCATGCAAACGGCTGTGAGAAGAAAGCAGCCCAAAGGCCACCCAGCGCTTATACAGGTCTGGCGACGCGGTATCGTTGAACCCGCTGATGTCGTGGCTCCAATAGCCGAAGCCGCTCATGCCGAGCGATAAACCGCCGCGCAGGGTTTCAGCCATCGAAGGATAGCTGGAACTGTTGTCTCCGGCCCAGTGGATCGGGAACTGCTGGCCGCCGGTGGTTGCTGAACGGGCAAATAGAACGGCTTCTTCAGCGCCTTTTTCACGCTTGAGCAGATCGAATACCATCTGATTGTAGATATAGCTGTAGTAATTGTGCATGCGCTTCGAGCAGCGCCTTCAGTTTGGAACAGTACCAATCACGGGCGGCTGGATTGGTAAAATCCACGACGCCGATTCCCGGCTGCCAGTGGTCAAGCTGCTTGACATCGCCTTCCGGTGTATGCAGCAGGTAACCATTTTCAGCGGCCTCATCGAATAAGGCAGACGCTTCGGCGATGTAGGGGTTAATCCACAGGCAGACTTTGATCCCTTTGTCTTTAATACGCTTAAGCAATCGCGCCGGATCGGGGAAATTGCGCTCGTCCCAAACGAAACTCGTCCACGTGAGTTCGCGCATCCAGTAGCAGTCAAAATGGAACACGCTGATAGGAATGCCTTCCGCCTCCATCCGTTCGATGTTGGCCATGATGTCGGTTTCGTTGTAATTGGTGGTGAAGGAGGTCGAAAGCCAAAGCCCGAACGACCAATCAGGCAGTTTCGGTGGACGTCCACTGATCGCCGTATACAATTCCAGCGCGTGTTTCATGTTCTCGCCAGCGAAAATGTAGTAATCGAGGCTTTGCTCCTCAACACTAAACTGTACGCGGCTGACATGATGCGAGGCGACTTCAAAGCCGACACATCCGGGGTGATTGACCAAAACGCCGTAGCCCTTATTGCTCAGATAGAAGGGAACATTCTTGTAGGAAAACTCGGACATGGTTCCCGCGTCATCGTTCCACATGTCAATGCTTTGACCGTTTTTGACCAGCGCGCCAAAACGCTCACCGAGGCCATAAATCGTTTCGCCGACTCCGATTGAGAGCTGCTGGCGCAAATACGTTTTTCCATCTTTGTCGAATAATCCAATCGCTTTGTAGCCGCTATCAGTCAAGGGAGCCTGATTGCGATAGAACGCATAATTCCATTCGCCTGTGGTGGGAACGCGGACTGAAAGGTTGCCGGTTGTCAGCGAGGCAGTGCCATCTTCACTGATGATGCGAGCAGCCCGATTCTGCAAATCATAATTCAGATCAAAGGCAGGCGTGTGCGGCTTCGTCCCTTTGTGATGCCATACCTGAACGCGGATGACATTTGGCATCGGGGAGGTAAAGCGGGCGGTAATCAATGTCCCGTGAATAAAGCTGCTGCGAGAATGGATGTCGTGGTTGTAGCCCTGCATGACTAGCGCATGATCTTGGATCAAGACATTCGTCACAGATCGCGGGTATATGCCTTCAACACCCGGTAATAAGAACCATTGGCCTAATTCAAATTTCATCATTTTGTCCTTTGGTGTTATGCATATCTGCTGATGGGGCGGCAACCACCCCGCGCAGATTGAGTTCTTTAGCAAAATGGCAGGCTGCCATATGATGGTTCGCTGCATCGACCGATTGAAATGGCGGCGCATTCTGACTGCATTCTGGCTTTGCATAGCGGCAGCGTGGATGGAAGTAACAGCCTGAGGGCGGATTAGCGGGATCAGCGACTTCGCCGTCCAACCGGATGCGCTGTTTTTGTCCACGCAGTTGTGGATTGTAAATCGGCACAGATGACATGAGCGCTTCAGTGTAGGGATGCTTCGGGTTAAAGAACAACTCTCTTGAAGGCGCAGATTCGACGAGCTTGCCGACATACATGACGTTTACGCGGTCACAGATATGGCGCACCACGCTCAAATCATGGGCGATAAACAGGTAAGTGAGCCCCATCTCCGCTTGCAGTTCTTTCATGAGGTTCAGGATTTGAGCGCGGATGGAAACGTCGAGCGCCGAAATCGCCTCATCAGCCACAATTAAACGGGGATTGGTCGCCAAGGCTCTCGCGATGACAATCCGCTGACGCTCACCGCCGCTGAAAGCATGGGGATAGCGCCGCATATATTCCGGACGCAAACCAACCCGTTTGAGCAGTGATGCAACCCTATCTTCCAATTCTTGACCCTGAGCCAGATTGTTGACAATCAGCACTTCGGCAACGTTATCAAAGACTGTCATGCGCGGGTTGAGTGCGGAATAGGGATTTTGGAAAATCATACGGATGTCTTGGCGGTACGGGCGCAGTTGCAGACGGTCAAGCGTGGTCAAATCAACCGGAGCCTCGCTGCCATGATACACAATTTGCCCGCTAGTGGGTTTATAAATACCTACGATACTGCGCCCGACCGTCGTTTTCCCGCAGCCGCTTTCACCGACCAAGCCGAGCGTTTCGCCCTGCTTGATGTAAAAGCTCACGTCATCAACGGCTTTTGTATAATGCACTTGCTGACGGACAAAACCAGTACGGCTGGCAAACCACATCTTCAGATTGCGTACGTCTAGCAAAATATCGCCATCAGTCTGAGTCTGTCCTTGTGGACGGTGGTCACTAGACATGTCGTTCCTCTTGCTTTGCAAACTGCTGCCGATATTGGTCATCATGTCTTAAGCAGCGGGATTGATGATTAGGATGAATAGAAATGGTTTTCGGGGAGATGACATTGCATAGACCGTTGATATGGAACTCGCAGCGAGGGTTAAACGGGCAGCCATCCGGACGCTCAAACGGAGAAGGAACGACGCCACCGATGGGTTTGAGCGCTTGCGGTTCAACTTCGATCTTCGGAATGGAGCGCAGTAGCGCGCTGGTGTAAGGATGCTGCGGATTATTGAACACGGCATTCACATCAGCGTGTTCGACCACATTCCCTAAATACATCACCGCCACATCGTCCGCGATTTCCGCTACGACGCCCAGATCGTGAGTGATGAACAAGAGCGCCATACCAAAATGCTCTTGCAGTTCCTTCAACAAATCTAGAATTTGTGCCTGCGTGGTGACATCAAGGGCAGTCGTCGGTTCATCGGCAATCAGGAGTTTGGGATTGCAGGATAGTGCCATTGCAATCATACAGCGCTGCAGCATCCCGCCGCTCAACTGAAACGGGTAGGTATCAATCCGTTGTTCAGGCTTGGGTATGCCGACGCGCCCCAATAATTCAATCGCACGGTTTCGTGCTTCCTGTTTGGATACCTTTTCATGGAGCTGTATCGCTTCCATAATTTGACTGCCGACGGTATAGCTAGTGCTGAAGGAACTCATCGGCTCCTGAAAAATCATGGCGATTTCTTTGCCACGAATCCGGCGTATGTCCCGTCCGTAGGGATCAAGCTTTGTGATGTCGCGCTGCTTTACTGTTCCGTCACCGTTTTCTTGGTAATAGGTGATTTTCCCACCGACGATTTTCCCCGGGTGCTGAACCAACTGTAGTAAGGCTCGTGCCGAGACACTTTTACCACTGCCGCTCTCGCCTACGATGCACAGGGTTTTACCGCGTCTCAGGGTATAGCTGACACCATCGACTGCTTTAACCAAGCCCTCGTCGGTGAAGAAATGGATTTTCAGATCATCAACTTCAAGCAAAATATCGTGTGACATAGCTTCTCTCATTTTTCCTCAATTCATGGATTCGCTTTGTTTACCATCAAAATTCGTAAGGTGATAAACGAGCGCATCAATGATAAGGATCGGCTGCATCGCGCAATCCGTCACCGAGATAATTGAAAGCGAGAACGGTAATCATCAAGGCAGCGCCGGGAAGCATCAGCCAAGGGTATTTGGCAATCGCGGCGATATTCAATGCATCGTTGAGCATGACGCCCCAACTCACAACTGGCTTATGCAAACCCACCCCGATGAAGCTCAAGGCGCTTTCGCCCAAAATCATCCCCGGAATGGCTAAGGTAGCCGATGCGATGATATGGCTCATGAACGATGGGATCATATGGCGGAAGATCAACCGCAGGCGGGGCACGCCATCCAATTCAGCCGACATGATGAATTCTTCTTCGCGCAATGACAAGAACTTTCCACGAACCACCCGCGCCATGCCTGTCCAGCCGATCAGGGAAAGCACAATCGTGATGCCAAAATAGACATAAATAGGGTCCCAGCGCGGCGGAACTGCGGTTGCCAGTGCCATCCACAGTGGAATGTCCGGAATGGATTTGATCACCTCAATGAGGCGCTGGATAAAATTATCAATCCATCCCCCTGCTAGAGCTGAGATGCCGCCCAGCAGAATACCGAGCAGAAGGCTGAGAAAAACACTCAGCAGTCCAATTGACAATGATACCTGCGAACCGTAAATCATGCGGCTGAGCAGGTCACGCCCCACATTATCCGCACCGAACATGTAGAACGGGTCATCCGCAGTGACCGTGCCGAAGAAATGGACATTGAGCGTTACAGCGAGTTGATTAATCGGATAAATCGGAATCCCGTGCAAGCCGACTTTATAAGGATCGCCTTTTACGAAAAAACCCAACTGAATCTTCTTTTTCGGGTCGGGTTCATAGGTTCGCACATAGGTGACTGGATCGGTTGTTTGCTTATAGGCATAAACAAATGGTGCAAGCTGACCGTCATCAAACCAGTTAATAGGCTGCGGCGGAGCCGAAATGTAGCGGCGGCTAAACGTATCCATACCCTGTGGCGCGAAAAATCCGGCGAAAAAGGCCACGAAATAGAGCGTGAGAATAATGACCAGACTGACCATTGCCAGACGGTGTTTACGAAACTTCCACCACATCAACTGCCATTGGGATGCCACAAGCTGTTTAGGGACATCTGAAGACTTTTGGAGTGGGAATATACGCCTCAAATTGATTTCCATCGAAAGTCCTTTAGACATCATCTAAACGAATACGTGGATCGAGCCATCCCAGCAGAAGGTCGGATAGGAGTGAGCCAATAATGGTCAATAGACTCAACACCATCAAGAAACCAGCCGCCAAGAACATATCCTGCTGCAATAAGGCGTTCAGCAGAACCGGGCCGGTTGTCGGCAAATTAAGCACAATCGAAACTAAGGCTTCGCCAGCGATGAGCGCAGGCAGCATCCAGCCAATGGTGCTGACGAATGGATTCATGGCCTGACGGATAGGATACTTGATCAGGAGTTTCCATTCAGGCAGCCCCTTGGCCCGTGCGGCTTCAACATAGGGTTTATTCAGCTCGTCCAGTAGATTCGCTCGCATCACGCGGATCAAACCGGCTGTTCCTCCGACACCGAGGATGATCATCGGAATCCAGAGGTGTTTGAGCAAATCCACCACCCGGTCGATACTCCAAGGCACATTCTCAAATTCAGGTGAGAACAGACCGCTTAAGCTGACCCCGCCGTACTTGAAGGAAAGAAACATCAAGACCAGCGCGATTAAGAAGCCGGGGGTTGCCAGCCCGATGAAGCCGATAAAACTAAAAAAGTAATCGGCGAGACTGTACTGCTTCACGGCGGATAAAACGCCAATCGGCAGGGCAACCATCCATGTAAAGACGAAACTGGCAAACGCAACCACAATCGTCATGCCGATACGGTCGACGATCATCTTTTCAGCAGGTGCGTTATTCATGACGGAATAACCAAAATCGCCATTGACGACGATATTCCGTACCCATTTGAAGTATTGAACATACACCGGCTCATTTAAGCCATAACGCTCACGCATGGCCTCTTCATATTCAGCCGAGAACGTTTGCCCATTGGTTTGGTTTCGCATGTTCTCAAGCATGGTTGAAACAAAGTCACCGGGCGGGAGTTGAACGGTAATAAAGACAATAATGGAGATAATAAACATCGTCGGAACGGCATAAAGCAGACGCTTCAAAAGATACTTTAGCATGGCAAAATACCCTATTATTTTGGCGGTTGTGTAATCGTCTTTGGGCGTTTGAAGAACAATCAGACTGCGAGTACAAGCTGAGTAGGTGCTGCACCCTTCTGGTCTGAAAACGAGATCAGCCGAGATGAAGCCACATCAGTACCGGATATCATCTCATGTCCGGCTGCGGCTGACCCCAATCAGAATCCTATTTGTTTTTGAAACGTTGACCAAATGAGTACACAAAAACCAGAATGATTATTTCGGCTCGCAATCTCTAAATGACTATTTTATCAACCCTAGCGAGTGAAAATAGGAGAACACTGACGGTCTTCTGTTTGTTGAGCAAAACCGTCTTTGTTCCCCTAACATCGCGTCAATTAGAGCTTAGCTTTTGAAATACCACTGTTCTGGTTTGACAATGGCGGGACCGCTGGGGTTCCAACCATCAACCCAAGTCTCGGGTATGTTGCCAAGTTTCGCACTCAACGGACGGTAGCCTGTGCTGGGGCTGGAAACACCCAAAACCCAGAAGTTATCGGCTGCGGTCTGGAGGACTTGTTTCATTAAGCTAATGCGTTCTTCGCTGGTCGGAGCCTGCAGAACTTTGTTATACAGGGCAATGTGGTCTTTGATAGCCTGTGGTGGTTCTACTGCATATTCACTGGTTGGCGTGAGATACCAGATTGACCAGCCCATACCCCAAACACCTTGATTCTGGACAGGGACATAATAGCGGGGATCGGTGATGGCCGTGATGCCGTAGCCGCCTTCGCCCGTGAAGACCGAAGCTTCAATCGAGTTTTCTTTATTGCGCTGCGCCCAAACTTCGTTATCGACCACTTCGACCGTGACATCCACACCCACTTTTGCGTAGTAGCCTTTGAGCAGTTCCGCGACGTCGCCAAAACGCAAACCATAATCACCGGATTGGACCGTGAACAATATGTTGAGAGGTTCGCCGGTCTTCGGATTCAGGCGTAAACCATCTGCATTGCGCTCCGGCAGTACTTTGTCGAGGTATTCATTGGCTTTGTCAACATCGTACTCAATGTACTGGTTGGACAACTGCTCATTGTAAAGCGGCGAATCTTCAACCGGAGACGCTTGGCGCGGTGTACCTTGACCAAAATACACAACGTCAATGATTTCTTGGCGATCAATCGCATAGGACATGCCGATGCGGAAATCTTTCTGGCTGAAAATTTCACCCAATTCCGGATTGGTCATATTGAAGTGGATGGTTGTGGTAACACCACCTTCAGACAGTGTCGGGTAAATCTTCAGACCGGATTTATCTTGATTGTCGAAGAACAGTGAGCGCTGTTCATTGGTGCTGTTGGCCATCGTATCGAATTTACCGGCGAGGACATCGACCAACATCGTTTCCTCGTTCTGGTAAGCCGTCCCTACGATACGGTCAATATAAGGCAGTTGGTTGCCTTCCGCGTCAACCCAATAATAATAGGGGTTACGTTCGGCAACAAATTGTGTGCCAGTGCCCATCGGCTCCGTATAAATCCATGGGAATAACGTCGGGTATTCGACATCACGGCTAATGACTGCCGGATCGGTGCTGACGCCAACGGCGGAGTGCAGTTGGAAGAGCGACACCCAATCTTTTGCGCCTTCCGTCTTAGCGATCAAAGCATCGATACCATCGGGATTATATTTCTTATGGAACTGTTCGAGGTAATGCTTGGGTGCGGTGACCAGAAGCCAGCCATCGTAACCGCACAAATTAATCAGGAACATGCCATACGAGGTGTCAAAAGTGATGGTAAAAGTGTAGTCGTCAATCTTTTCAGCAACGGGCGCGCCAGCACCGGGTTTCAAAAATCCGGACGGGAACGAACCACCGTTGAGTTCTTCATTGCCGAAGATATCGTTCACCGCGAACAAAACGTCATCGCTGGTGAAGGGCACACCATCCGACCACTTCAGGCCTTTGCGCAGATGGAAGGTGTAGACTTTGGCGTCAGCGCTGACATCAACGCTTTCGGCGATGTTTGGCTCCCAATCGGTGAACGATTGATTCCAGTTCACGAGTCCTTTGCGGGAGATGTAATAAATCATCTGGCTTGACCAGAACGAATCACCGACAAATGGGTCTTTGAAATCACCACCATAAGTGCCGATCTGGGAACCTTCGACGGAAATGACGCGCGGATTTTCGGGGAGGCGTTCTTGAACGGCTGGTAAATCACCTGCTGTAACTTTGGCTGTGAGCATTGGTGATTCGCCATATTTCTTATCCTGCGCATGAACGGTGCCCAACAAGCTGAGCAATGACATGATGACCAACAATACAACAATACGGGATCTCATAATTTTCCTCCTCAGACAGAATAGTTGAGAATAATCTTTTAGCGAACAGGATCTTGATGTCTTGCGTCCTCCTCTCACAAGAAGGTGTCCCGGTTCGGGGCGATATATTGAGAATGATGAAGTGAGAGTTTCAAATTGTGACTAGTCACAATCTATAACATAGTTCAGAATGAATTGCAAGAAGTTCAGAAATTGTGACTTGTCAAATAGGTTGTGTTAAGCTTTGAAGCCATATGGAGTCCTGCTTTATATTCAATAGTCGCTACAAAAATTAGGGTTATAGAGTTGAATGTGGCATAGTAGAATTTGAGATAAATTACAGGGTATTGTGACCGATAATTTTCACCTGTTATTTCCACACAAAACGGAACGTTCAATATTATGGTTTCTAAACGTGCTACTATCCGCGATGTCGCCCGCGAAGCTGGCGTCTCATATCAGACCGTTTCACGGGTCATCAATAATCAAGGTAACGTTTCATTGAAAACGAAGCTCCTTGTTGATAAGGCTGTTGATAAGCTTGGTTTTCGGATTAACCGCCCCGCCCAAATTATGCAAACCGGACGCTCCAATACGATTGAGATCATTCTTTTTTATACGGGCTTCAATATGTTTTTGTATGAAATGGCCCGTGTGACCCAAAAAGCTGGTTATCACTTCGTTCTCTCTGCTGTTACCGACGATGAATTTGAAGACACTCTAGCCAGTGCGGCCTCGCGCTTTATTGACGGGCTGGTCTTTTTACCGGATAAGCCTTTGTCACAAACCTATGAGCAGCTCAATAAGTTGTGTAATGGCATTCCATTTGTGCAGGTCGGGGCCAAAATGGGAATGAACCCCAACCTACCTTGTGTTTTATACAACCAGAAACACGGAGCCTGCTTGGCAACCGAACATCTCATCAATCTGGGGCATCGGGCCATTGCTGAAATCAGCGGCCCCCTGTTTAACCAAGATGGAAGCGACCGGCACGAAGCGTGGTTACAGACCATGCAGGAACATGGTCTGGATTCCCACCTGAGCGTTGAAGGGGATTACTCTATCGAAAGTGGTTACCGTAATATGCGGGAGTTGCTTCAGAGGAATGAGCCGATCACAGCGATTTTTGTCGGCAACGATTCAATGGCGATTGGTGCGCATACCGCTTTACGCGAACATGGCCTGTCCGTGCCGCAGGACATTTCCATAGTCGGCTTTGATGATATTGCCGAAGCGGCGCACTTCGTACCTTCCCTGACGACTGTCAGGCAGGACTTTCAATTATTGGGCCGCCTTGCCGTCGAACACGTCATTAACCGAATTGAAAATCCGGCCATGCCGCCCCAACGGATCATATTAGAGCCAGAACTGATTATCCGTGAAAGTACCCGTGCCATTGGATGAAGTGTGCAAAGTGGCCTATCATAATAGGATATATGCCCGTAGAAGAACCTAGCGATCTACAGATTGTCTTCCTCATAAATTTCCAGTGCCAGACAATGCTATTGGCAGGTGAGGATTCCAGAAAACAAATCTCCATAAATGAATGGAGTCCTGACTCAATAGTTTGTTTATTCGAACGCTCAAATGCGAAAATTTGTGCTACACTTGGTTATATCACTCTGCATCATCTTGGCGGTTTGAATGATTTCTCTGCTTCTCTGCGGCTCAAATGGATTCGTCTTTTCTGGTCACTTGCCGCTTGCAACTACTCCGGCGGCAGCACGAGAGCCTTCCGCCAAGCCGTGTCAATTCAGCGGACATGAGGGAGCTTCCCGCCGAACCCCTTTGTCGGCGGTGGCATTACGAGAGCCATCCGCTGTAGTTGTGCCAATTCAGCGGACATGAGGGAGCTTCCCGCCATGCCATAATGTCAATTCAGCGGATGTACGGGAGCGGTTCGCCTGCCATTTCAGCGGACAAAATGCAAAATATGCAGTAAATAAAAATCGACAATAAGGGCGCAAGCACCTAGTCCCCGCCCTTATCCAGAAGCTATGCCGATTACTTCACAACAATTTGGATCGTTGGCGCTAAGAGAGTCACCGACTTTCCTGACGAACTTTCAGTTGCTGTGAAAGCGCATGAGATCGGCCCACCGCCTGTGCGAACGGCTAACCACCGATCTTCCACGAAGCCGCTTTGTCCCGGTAGCAGAATGCTTGGCAGGGGCGCTTGAGAAACCGAAATGAGTGCCCGCCCCAACTCGACGCAGCTTAGATTCAAATTCGTGTAGGCCGTCTTGCCTCGGTTGACAAACTTGGAGATCACAAAAACACTCTGGCCCACGGTTGCAACTTGAGTGGCACTGTAGGCGGTAAAACCCAATCCCATTTCAGGGATCACGTTGAGGGTCGAGGGGCCCAAGTTGGTCGCGGTATAGGTGGCTCCGGTCACGGTATTGACCGCCGTCAGATTGCAGTTAACGGTTATGGTGCCCGTCGAAACCCCACGATAGCTCTGCGTCGTTAAAAAGGTGACGTCTACCCCGACCGTTCCCGGCATGGGACTGATCGCCGAAGCAGTAGCCGCACTCCCCGATTGCGTACATTGTAAGCTGGTCACGCGAATAGGATCGGGTTTTACGTTGGCGAAGACAATCGTGAGTTTAGCAGTTTGCCCGATACCGATCAGCGTCTGGTTAAAACCGATGGTGATGTTGATTGGCTGCTCTTGGGCGCGAACGGTCCCTGCAATCAGAAATACCAGTAGAACTACTACGAGGCCAAACCGAGACATCCATCTTTTTAGCGTATAAGTACCCATTCAAACCTCCTTTGATAAAACCTTCTTATCCTGCAAAATCATGCTACGGATCGGAAATAAGTTTGATCTTAAGACGAATTATGAGAAGCGCTCTCATCTCAAAATGGTTGTAACTTTTTTATCGAAGAAAATTACGAAGACCCGATTTGAGTTACAAAAGCGCTGCGTAAAACATTTGTGTAGGTTTGACTGTTGGTTTTCAGTAAGGACAAAGTTTATATATGACCTGATGACAAAAATAAGAATTTGATGAAAAGGTTTAACGCCTAACGTTAGAAATTGTTTGTCCTAAGATGGCAATCAATCAGAATTAGCGATAATCAAAAGTGGATCGAACAAATTGTCGATTCGGGCACTGCTTATTCGTCGTATGGGTATAGCGGGTGAAATCTGTCGCCCCACCAACTGAGGAGATAGACATGCAGTACATGTTGCTGATTTATGGACCTGAACCGACTTCTGCCCCTTCGCCCGAAGCGATGCAGGCTGAAATCAATGCCTATAACGCGTTCGGCAAAGAAGCTTCCGATCGCAATCTGATGGTGTCAGGCGAGGCGCTGCATCCGGTCGCCACGGCCACCACTGTTCGCGTCCGTGAGGGTAAAACCCTGACCACCGATGGCCCGTTTGCGGAGACCAAGGAAGTGTTGGGCGGATTCTACATTCTGAACTGCAAGGACTTGGACGAAGCCATCGAAATGGCCGCCAAAATCCCCGGCGCTAAGCACGGTGCCATTGAAATCCGTCCGGTTGTTGACTGGTCACAACCACAAGGTTAAAACGTGGGGCAATCCATCCAGCAGGTTATTGAACAGACTTTTCGGACTGAATCGGGGCGGGTGCTGGCCGCCCTCATCAGCCGCTTGGGTGACATCGAACTGGCGCAGGACGTGCTGCAAGACGCCTTAATCATGGCGCTGCAGCGCTGGCCCGTAGACGGAACACCCCGTAACCCCGGCGCGTGGATCACCACGACCGCCCAGCACAAAGCGATCGACCGCATCCGTCGCAACCGCCGAATCGTCGGCAGTGATGACCTATTGGAGTCGATGCCAACTGATCCAACCGATGATGAGGATATGTTCGAGCACAGCATCAAAGACGAACGGCTCAAGCTCATGTTCACCTGCTGCCATCCGGCGCTGACGGTCGAGGCACAGGTGGCATTGACCTTGAACACGCTGGGAGGACTTTCTACCGGCGAAGTCGCCCGCGCCTTCCTCGTTTCGGAAGTGACGATGGCGCAGCGGCTCGTGCGTGCCAAGCGCAAAATCCGTGATGCGGGCATTCCCTATCAAGTGCCGCCTGCCAATCTCTTACCTGAAAGGCTGGATGCCTTACTGTCGGTCATCTACTTGATCTTCAACGAAGGCTACAGTGCTGCTTCGGGCGATGTGCTGATCCGGCATGAGCTGTGTGATGAAGCGATTCGTCTGTGTCGGGTGCTGACCACCTTACTGCCGGATGCCGAGGCTTTCGGCTTACTGGCACTGATGCTTCTCAGTCATGCCCGCCGTAAAGCCCGCCTCGACACATCTGGCGAACTGGTGGTGCTGGAAGATCAAGACCGCCGCCTGTGGGATGCGGAGATGATGCGCGAAGGTGTACACCTCATCGAGACGACGTTAGCCCGCCGCCAGCCCGGCCCCTACCAGATTCAGGCGGCAATAGCAGCGCTTCATGCCCAGGCGCCCAGTACCGAAGCCACTGATTGGCGGCAAATCGCAGCTTTATACAGTGTGCTGTCAGAGATGAATCCATCGGTAGTGATCGAACTCAATCGGGCGGTCGCAATCGCGATGGCTGATGGTCCCGGTGCGGGTATGGCGATTCTCGACGATCTGGAACGCGAGGGTTCGCTGGACAGCTACTATCTGTTTCACGCGGCGCGGGCGGATCTGCTGCGGCGGATGGGCTGGCTGCAAGAGGCACATGATGCCTACACCGAAGCGTTGGCCCTTTGCCAGAACGCTGTCGAACAGAGTTTTATGCGCCGTCGCCTAACCCAACTTGAACATGACCTAACATCAAATACCTAAATCCATATTGCCACTCAACAGCTTTACAACGCGCTTAAGCAGGCAATCCAATAAACATGAAAGCGAGTCCTATAGCATGAAACAGTACATCGTTTTATATACCGCGCCGATCACCGCAGCCGAGCGTTTCGCACAGGTGACACCGGAAGCCGCCCAACAGGGAATGAAACTCTGGTTTGATTGGAAAGAAAAACTTGGTTCAGGATTGGTCGATCTCGGGAAACAGCTTGGTAATGCCATGAAAGTGACCAAAGATGGCATTACAAAAACGGAGAGCAACATTGTCGGCATGTCGATCTTGCAGGCGAATTCGATGGACGAAGCCTTGGCGATGGTGAAAGACCATCACCATCTGCATTGGGGGGAAGGTGCTGAGATTCTCGTGCTCGAAGAGATGCCTATCCCTGAGTTGCAAGGTTGACACATTCGATCTGCAACAAAAAAGGCGCATCATTGAATGGTGCGCCTTTTTTATGTGAATTACGTTGAAACTGCCTAGGCTGGTGTGACTTCGGCCGTTGCCTCGGTGGTTGCAGTTGGCGGTACCGGCGTATTGGTCGGTTTCGGTGTACTCGTCGGTGGCACTGGCGTGTTCGTCGGTGCGACAGTATTGGTCGGCTTGGGTGTATTCGTCGGCGGTACCGGCGTATTACTTGGCGCGACGGTATTGGTCGGCGGCACTTCGGTATTGGTTGGCGCGACAGTGTCCGTTGCCTCTGGCGTTGCGGTGAATTCAGATGTCGCAGTGGGCGGCGGCAGCGTCGGAACCGGCGTCGGGGTTGGCAGCGGTACTTTGAGACCCGTTAAGAGTTGGAAGGTGTTCAAGAACTTCACCAAGTCGCTGTGTGACGCTTGCGCCGTATCCGTGTTCAGATCGACATTGGCTTCGAAGATACGCAGGTTGGCGCTGTAAAGGGTATTGTTCGCGCCATTGAGCAGCAGTGCCAGACCACTGTTGGGATTACCATCGGCATCGGTATAGGTATAAGCAACTGTGAAGCCTGACAACTCACCGCGCTGGGTTTCCTTGGCGCTGGTGACGGTCGCGCCAGTGACATTTCCTGTTACCCAGTTACGGGCAGCGGCTTCATCGAGTGCTGCTGAAACCGACTGTGATTGAATCAGCATTGATCCGTTGCTTCCGGCAGTCGTGGTCGGACGTCCGGGAGCGCTGTCGGTCACGCGCCAGCTTCCGGGGAAGCGGATGATCAAGTTCGTGCTGGCGTCGAAGTATGCGTTCCAATCGACTGGTGTACCTGCGAAGATGCGGTTGGGCTTAAAGCTCTTGACGAGGTTTTCTACCAAGTATTTCAGCAAATTGATCTGATTATCTGGCGTCACCACGCGGATGCTGTATACCCAATCCTCATCAGCCCAAGCCACCTGACGGGCAACAAAGATTTGTCCCCGGGAATTCTTCAACTCAAAGTCGATAATGAGCTTGTTGTCTTCGCGAGAGCGGGACTGTTCGCGGTAGTTTAGGCCGGTATCGGCGTAACGTGAGTAGTTACTCCAACTGGAGTTGAGTGTGGCCGATGTGAACATCGCATCCACTGCATCCAAATTGGGGATTGGTGCCGGCTGCACCTGCAGCGAGCTTTGGACGACGCTCAGAAGATCACCATTGTTCATGGTGATTTCGACACCGCTGGAGTTGGTGGTCTGTTGGCCGGGTATCCAACCTGTCGGTTCAGCGACGCTGAACATACCAGTGGGATGCAAATAATCCGTATCAAATTTGATGGTGCTGAAATCCGTGATGACCGGCGGTGAAGTCACTGTCGGCGCATTGGTCGGTTGTAGGGTTTGTTGTAACGCTGCATTATTCGTAAAAATCGGGAGGATTGCGCTCAATGCGATAGCGGCAATCATAATGCCGCCCAAAATCATTGAGGCCCGCCGTGCTGCTGTATTATCCATGAGGTACTGGCTCCGGTACGAAAGAAAAACTCGCGCGCAGCATGATACCCCAAAACGAATGAAAAGTTAAGGCACTATCCGAATTCGTGATCCGCAAGGGATAAATCAAGAGGCATTTCATCTCTTTGAAATGTGTAGGGACATGCCGGCGGCATGTCCCTACAGAAATTTCTGTTTTGCTCGGGTTTTCTACAACAGCGGTGACTTTTCCATCGCTTCGTAGTCACAGGCCACTTCACGCCATGCCCGCCCGATGCGCTTCAGACCATCTTCAATATCAGCCGATTTTTGTGAACCGAAGTTAATACGAATACGGTGGCTGCCGCAATTATTGGTAAAGAACACGCTGCCGATGGCATAGGCTGCGCCCATGTGGATCGCCGTGATGTAGACCTCGGCTGCCGTCGGGCCATTCTTCGGTAGATTAACCCACAGATACAACCCGCCGCTGGGCACATTCCAACGTGACCCCGGTGGTAAGTGTTTCTGAGCAGCAGCAAGGGCTACGTCACGGCGGCGTTTGAGTTCACGGTTATTGCGCTCCAACTGCTGCGCCAGAATGCCACGTTGAATCAGCAGATGCATGGTGCGCTGGTTGAGGCTCGGCGTTGAAATATCAGCGGCCTGCTTAACGCGTACCAGCCGTTCGTAGTGGTGATTGTCGGTGATGATATACCCAATGCGCAGACCGGGCAGCATCATCTTGGTGAAGCCGCTGGCGTGAATGACAATGCCGGTTTCATCCAGCGCTTTCAACGGCGGCAGCGACTCGCCCTCAAAGCGCAGTTCGTGATAAACGCTGTCTTCGAGGATCGGGATTTGATAATGATTTGCCAGATTCAGAAGCTGGCGGCGGCGGTGCAGCGGCATGACCGAGCCTGTCGGATTCTGGAAGGTCGGCATGACGTAAATCAGCTTGGGACGGTTGTCGAGAATGAAGTTTTCCAGCATGTCCAGCCGGATACCACCCTCGTCCACATCAATACCATGAATTTGGACACGGCGCGTACGGGCGATATCGATCATGCCCAAGTAAGTCGGGTTTTCGGTGATGAGCAAGTCACCCTCAGAAAGCAGCGCCTGCACCACCATATCGCAAGCCTGCTGGGTTCCGCCAGTGATTAAGACCTGTTCCGGTGAACAGTGAATGCCCAAGCCGCTGACATAATCGCGAACGGCACTCCGCAGCGGTGCATACCCCTCGGCAATTTCGTAGCCCATTGCCTTCGCGCCGTCACGGTCAAGCACACTGTTGATGGCATCCCGCACATGCTGGATCGGAAAGAAGTCACCGGGGGGCGAACCCTGCGCAAAGCTAATAATCCCCGGCTTGCGCGCCATGCGCATCATCTCACGCAGCGAACGGTCAGGCGTAGTGGGCGCTTCCTGCGTACTGACTTTGGAGTTCCCATTTTGATTATCGGAGGGCTGTGGCGCGTTGTTGGCATCGCCAGCGATGAACGTGCCACGTCCAGCGTGGGCGCTGAGGAAACCTTCAGCACGCAGTTCAGCATACGCATTGACCACACTAATCCGGCTGATATTCAACTGCTGCGCCAGATCACGGCTGGCAGGCAGACGCGTTCCAGCGGGGAGAATGCCGCTCTCAATCTGGGCGCGGATATGGCGGATCAACTGTCTATAAATGGGTTCTTCACCCTCGCGTTCAAGTCCGATAGCAAGTTTTGAGGGGTTTAACATGAATAAACTTCCGTACAAATGGTGTGTGTGTTTGCTTCAAGGTATCATGCCCTCCAGCTTACCATAATACCATCTATAACCATATTGGACTTACGGACAGTGTTCATTGATTGAAACGCTTAAACGCCCCTCGCCTACAGAACAATTATTTTGACCAAGTGGGCAAATGATAGAGGTCTTGAGTATCCGTGATTTTGACTGGATTCGACCCATCGGCGTTCATGATATAGATGTTGCTGATCCACTTGTCATTGACTTGTTCTGAAAGCGTAGCCGCTATATATTTGCCATCCGGTGACCATGCCGGTTGGGAAAACAGTGTATGACTCAACTGCATCGGGTGCGTTCCATCGGCATCCACACGATACAGGCCAAACTCACTGTTGGAGGAGCCGCCGGACAGAAAGACAATCGCCTGACCATCGGGTGACCACGCCGGGAAAAGCTCGTTATACGTGCTTTGCGTGAGGCGATGCACATTTGACCCATCAGCATTGATGATATAAACATTCGTCCGCGCCGTTGGATCAATCGGGGTTGCCGGACTAGTCGGTGAATCATCACGCGCGTTAAAGATAATCAATTTGCCATCCGGCGACCAATGTGGTGCAATGAGTGCCTCCATCGGCTGAGGCGTGATCTTGGTTTGCTCAGCCCCATCAGGCTTCATGGTATAGAGGTCGTAGCTTTGATTGTTGGGGTTGTCGCTTAACTTGACTGTGTAAGCAAGATGCTTGCCGTCACGTGCCCAATCAATCCCTGAAACGCCAGTTTGCCCGGACACATTGAAGGTGATTTGCTTCTCGTTTGTGCCGTCACTGTTCATCACGAATATCTGGTAGCGCTCATTGACTTTGGCGGCGAAAGCGATTTGTTTCCCATCCGGTGACAGCGCCGGACTCCAAGGAATACGATCACTTTTGGTCACCGCGTGGAGGTCCGAACCATCGGCATTCATGATGTAGATTTGGGAATCCAGCATGTTTTCTGAGACGAATGCGATTTTCCCAACTAGATCGGCCGGCAGCGCGGCGGTTGCCTCGGCAGTCGGTTCAGCGGTAGCTTCTGCCCTTGAGGCTACAGGTTGTTGTAGGCCAAGCAGCAGCACTCCCAAGATCATGAAGGACACAGTTAAGCCAAATAAACGACGCATACGACCTCCCATTCGGTACTCATCAATTCAGTCTATCTTATCAGAGCAACGCCGCACCATTCTGCGCTATAATTTCCCTAAATGTAGAAAAGGATTATTCATGATGCAGCCTGCCGAGCAAAAACAGCTTTTTGATGAACAGGGTTATCTGATCGTACGGGGATTATTCACGCCGGAAGAAGTCGCTTTTTACCGCGATCACTATATGGAACTGCGCGCCAAAGGCTCTTACGAAGGTGATTTCATTGGCGCGGACCCCACCAGCAACGACCCTCTCAAGCGCTACCCGCGTATGATCCACATGCACCGCTGGGATAAGGTCAGCCTCGATTGGATGACCGAACCGCGCATCAACAACATGCTTACTTTGCTGGCAGGACGCGAACCGCTGGCTGTTCAAACCATGTTGTACTTCAAACCCGCCGGAGCACGTGGACAAGCGCTGCATCAGGATAATTACTATCTCCGTGTGCAGCCCGGAACCTGTCTGGCGGCGTGGCTGGCGCTGGATGACTGCGACGAAGCTAACGGTTGTATGCAGATTGTTCCCGGCAGTCACAACTGGCCGCTGCTTTGTGCTGTCAAGGCGGATACCAGCCAGAGCTTTACGGATGTCACCGTGCCGATTCCCGAAGGCACACCGGTGGAGCCGATGATCATGAAAGCAGGAGACGTGCTGTTCTTCAACGGTGCGCTGGTACACGGCAGCATGCCCAACACCAGTACGGACCGCTTCCGCCGTTCGCTCATCGGACATTATATTGAAGGTGATACCGTGCAAGTCGCCACCTTCTACCATCCGGTACTGCGAATGGATGGCACACCTGTTGAGTTAGGCATTAGTCCGGATGGAACACAGTGCGGCGTGTGGGTCGAAAAGGATGGCACACCGGTCATTGAAGTCTCGGCTATGCAGGGCGCACCCGGAAAACTGGATTATTTGCGGCAGTAATTTTTCGGGATAGGTTTACAGGGCACATCGTGGTGATGTGCCCTTATTTTTCTCGATCCCGTCTATTCTGGAATGACCAACCTCCCCTGTATCCCATTACATCCGTTAGCGCCTAGCGAATGGCTTTCTCCATACCATCAAAGTTAGATGAACGGTGAGATTTAGGGATTCGGAGGGACCCGTGATACGTCAATTAGCAAGTGAACTAGTCTGGAAGAACCTTAAGCAAGAACTGTTTGCGATTTTGGGGATGGTGACAGACAAAGGGGAGGCACGCACGGCTGGTGTTGTCTACGCTGTGCATAATCAGAAACTCTACATGGTATCGGGAAAAGACACGTGGAAGGTACGCCATATTTCCCAGAATTCCCATGTGTCCATCACCGTGCCGATTGCCAAGCGTATTCCGTTTTTGTTCTGGATCAAAATTCCAGCGGCGACGATTACATTTTCAGGACTGGCAAAAGTGCAGGGCGCTGACTGTGTGAGTCCGGACATCCTGCATTCGCTCTTGCGTGGCCTTGAAATGGATGCGGAAACCCAAGCAAACATGTGTGTGATTGAGGTTCAGCCGATGGGCGACTTCATCACTTACGGCGTGGGTGTATCCTTAATGACCATGCGCGACACAAACCAAGCACGTGGCCGAGCACCTGTGGCTTCCGCATCCTGAAACAGTAATAATCCTTCAAAGATTAATAGCGTCGTCGGCTCTGGGCGTCCATCGCAGCGACGGCGCTCATCGCGACAATATCCTCAACATCGTCGCCCGCTTGTAGGACATGAACAGGTGCGCCCATCCCAAGCAAAATCGGCCCGATGGTCTGCGCCTGCCCCAAGCGATCCAGCAGCTTATAGGCCACATTGGCCGACTGCAAATCGGGGAATACCAGCACATTAGCATCCCTGACGCGGCTGAAGGGGAAACGCGCTTCGATCAGTTCGGGAATGACGGCGGTATCAGCCTGCATTTCTCCATCGACAGCCAGATCAGGCCGCTTGTGGCGCACCAGTTCGACGGCGTTGCGCACTTTCTCTGAGAGGGGATGCGGTGAGCTGCCGAAATTTGAGAATGATAGCATCGCCACGCGCGGCTCAATGTCGAGTGTCTTGGCGAAGTCCGCCGCGAGGATAGCGATCTCCGACAGCGTTTCAGCGTTAGGGTCGATGTTAACGGTGGCATCGGTGAAGAAGTACACCCGCCGCTTGACGATCATGATATAGACGCCGCTGGTCACTTTGACACCGGGGCGCGTATGAAAAATTTGCAGCGCCGGACGGATGACATCCGGATATTCGTGCTGGCGCCCGTTAACGTAGGCATCGGCATCACCCTGCTTGAGCATCATCAAGCCGTAGGTCATGCGGCTGCCGACCAAGCGGGCAGCGGTTTCGCGGGTGACACCTTTACGCTGGCGCAAGTCGTGGAAGGCGACTTCATAATGCTGACGGCGGGAGACATCGGCCTGCGGCTCGATCATGATCGGGTGGAAGTTCAAGCCCAATTCGTGGATCGTGTTTTGTATAACTTCCGGCTTACCCAACAAAATCGGGGTGCCGATGCCGTCTTCCTGCACCTGTGCCGCCGCGCGGATGATCTTGGGATCGTCGCCCTCAGGATAGACAATGCGCTGTTTGGGACCCATCCGTGCTTTGTTGACAATATTGGCACGTACCTGCTGACCCACACCCTGCCGCTGAATCAACTCGTGCCGGTACTGCTGGATGTCGAGGTTGCGGCGGGCGACACCACTTTTCATAGCGGCTTCGGCCACAGCGGGCGCGAGCCACAGCAGCACACGGGGATCAAGCGGCTTGGGGATTAAGTAGTCTTTGCCGAACTTCAGCGCGCTCAATCCATAGGCTGTAAGTACACTGTCCGGCACATCTTCATGAGCCAGTGCTGCCAGCGCGTGAGACGCCGCCAGCTTCATTTCCTCGTTGATGGTGGTGGCATAAACATCCAGCGCACCGCGGAAGATGAAGGGGAAACCGAGCACGTTATTGATCTGGTTGGGATAGTCGCTGCGACCGGTGCCAATGATAGCGTCAGGGCGCACGGCTAAGATTTCCTCGGGCATGATCTCCGGCGTGGGATTGGCCATCGGGAAGATGATCGGGCTGGGATTCATGCTCTTGATCATTTCCTGCTTGCAGGCTCCGGCCACACTCAAGCCAAGGAACATATCGGCACCCACCAGTGCTTCAGCCAGAGTGCGGCGGTCGGTATCATTGGCATATCGGGCCTTATAAGGATCCATCGCCTTCTCACGGCCTTTATAAATGACCCCATGCTCATCAGCCATGATGATGTTTTCTTGCCGCATTCCCAACTGGACGTAGAAGGCGACTGTTGAAAGTGCCGCCGCGCCTGCTCCGGCTACCACCAGACGCATGTCCTCAATACGTTTTCCTGTGACTTCGACGGCGTTCAAGAGGGCCGCGCCGGAGATGATGGCCGTGCCGTGCTGGTCGTCATGAAACACGGGGATGTTGAGTTCGGCACGCAACCGTGTCTCGATCTCGAAGCATTCGGGTGCTTTGATGTCTTCCAAGTTAATGCCGCCGAAGGTCGGGGCAAGCGCCTTCACGGCGGCGATCACTTCTTCGACGGTCGGCGCGTTGAGTTCGATGTCAAAAACGTCAATATCAGCAAAACGTTTAAACAGAACCCCCTTGCCTTCCATAACCGGCTTGGAGGCCAGCGCACCCCGATTGCCCAAGCCGAGGATGGCTGTGCCATTCGTAATGACGCCGACCAGATTGGATTTGGCAGTCAGTTCGTAGGCGGTCAGCGGGTCTCTCTCAATTTCGAGTACGGCATCGGCCACGCCGGGGGTATAGGCCAGCGATAAATCACGCTGGGTAGCGAGGGGCTTGGTCGCCACGACTTCGATCTTACCGGGGCGTCCGTTCCGGTGATAATCTAATGCATCTTGTTTCGTAATCGCCATAATAAATCTTTTCTCCCATTCCTTCCGCATTGCGCTACTTTCATTCTAACGCTGTTACCCAGCGATGGATACTCAACTCGTGTGATTCATCCATATAGAGGGATGCTTTTCTTCTAATGCAATTAAGACGATCTCGGCAGTAACCTAAAGGTAGAGTTTCGCTTTGATTATCAAATGGCTGCTTGACCTTTAAGAGGCAGCCGCTAGACAGAGGAGCGATGTATGAAAAAGGAAGTTGGGTTGTGGATTGACCATCGACAGGCGATTATCGTCAAGCTGAACGATGGCACCGAAACCGTTGAGCGGGTGGAGGCGAATTTTGAAAAGCGTGGACGCTTCACCACCGATATGCAGGCCGAAAGCACTACTGCGCCACATATCGACCTCGCCGAAGACAAACATGAGAGGCACACGTTCGAGATGGTCAACCATTACTTTGAAATGGTCTGCGCTCATCTGCGCGACGTGTCGGCCATTCTGATTATGGGGCCGGGGCCAGCCAAGATCGAGTTCCAGAAGTATCTGGAGCATCACCGCTTTGATGGACAGATTTTAGGCGTGGAAGCGGTGGATAAGCTGACCGACGCCCAGATCGCCGCTAAGGTACGCACCTTCTTCCCCGTTCGCCAACACGCTAAATAAATGATCTCAACGGGAGCGGCCTATAATAAGGTCGCTCTTTTTTATGTGAATATCTTCACAAAGTTTAGGTAAATGCAATGTGATCTCATCTAAAATGGTTACAAAATGGAAAATTGATAAGTTAAGAAAAGAATACTTATGAAACGTACAATGATTTTTGTGATCGTGATTATGTTATTCATTTTTGGGACACATCTTCTATTCGTTCAAGCAGCTTGCACAGCCAATGGAACGCCCGGCAGCTACCCAACAACCGGCAACGACACTATCATTTGTGATGATACAGCCACGGTCCCGCCTGAACTGGTCGGAGGGCAAGGAGGTAATGACACTATAGTTGTTGAGGTAGGGTCCAAAGTCGAGGAAGTTGCTGACGATGGAAGAGCAGACAGTGGTGGAATGAGCGCAGGCGGCGTGCCCGGCCTAAGCGGTGTTGCGGGTTCCGATACCATTATGGTTAGCGGTACGGTCATCGGTGGTGTCTATGGTGATCTTAATAATGATCTGGGTGGCGAAAACGACACCATTATAGTGACCTCGACCGGGCATGTTGGAACCGTTGCAGGCGATTCGATGGGGGAAATGGCGAATGCCCTTAGCCCTGACGTGGGCGACGATACCATCGTCATCAACGCGGGTGCTGTAGTTGATCATGATGTGGTTGGTGATAATTCGACTCGTATTTCAGACGCAGCCACAGGCGGCAATGATCGCATCATCGTAAAGGGAACAGTCGGGGGAGATGTGCTTGGGCAAGTCGGTAACGACAACATCACCATTGGTGGCACGGTGCAGGGAACAGTCGATGGCGGTTTAGGTAATGACACCGTCACCTTGATTAGCGGTGCAAACGGCGGTTCAGATAGTGAGTTAGCCGTCAATGGTGGCACAGGTAGGGATAAGCTCATCTTTGGTTTTACCATCACTTCAGAAGAGGATTACAATGCTCTAGCGACGTTGATTGCCTCGAACGCTCCAAGCGGGTCGATCATCATTAACGGGCAGACCATCACACGGTCGAATTTCGAGGAATTGGTCAATGCCCTGATTGCCAACTTCGGCTTAGGTAGCAAATTGACCTTTAAGGATAACCGGCTCAATCAAAGTGATGCCGCAGCATCGGCTCTGGTGTATTGCAGGGCTGATGGGTTTCAAGTTTTCTATGTTGATCCTACAACGGCTCAGGGCAGCCAAGCTTTTACAGTGAGCTCAGCGCAAATTGAAGAGGCGCTTGCCAAATCTGTTGATCAATCCGAGACGGTTGAGATCAAGAGCGGCGCAGGGGTGACATTGCAGGCTTCACCGGATGGTCAATTGTCAGTACTTGCGCCGGACATCAGCGATGCCTCGAAGACTTATCAATTTACCTTCGAGACTTCGGTCTGCAATTGACCTGTCGCGAACGATTGTGTTCATGGAGCGGCTGTGATAGGCCGCTCTTTTTTATGTGCATTTCCTCACGATGTTTAGCTATTTGCAATGCAATTCTTCTAAAATGGTTTCATAATTGAATATATGTCATGTGCAAAGAGAACTCTTATGAAACGTACAACTCTTATTTTAATTGTGATTGCCTTATGTGCATTTGGGACGCATCTGCTGTTTGTTCGGGCTGAATGCACCATCAATGGGACACCGGGCAATGAAGGTACTCCTGGGAATGATACGATTGTGTGTGATAGCACACCGACCACTCCAAAGGAAGCCGTTGGGGCGCAGGGAGGCGACGATACGATTGTCATAGATGTTGGATCGACTGTCGTTTATGTTGGGGGCGATGCACGTGCCCATGAGGACACACTTGTTGCGGGTGATTCAAGTATCAGTGGGCCTTCCGGTTCTGATAACATTGTCGTTAACGGTAATGTTCTTGGAATGGTTATGGGTGATTATAATCAGGATCTTGGCGGTGCAAACGACACGATTACTGTTGGCTCAACTGGGCATGCCTCTGGGGTTTCTGGTGACTCTTACGGGGCAGTTGCTATTGTTGCTACTCCCGAAGTGGGCGATGACACAATCGTCATCGATACGGGTGCTGTCATTGATTATGATGTAAGTGGTGATGACTATGGCCTTATGCACGATAACGCCGTCGGCGGCAACGACACCATCATTATCAATGGTACAGTCGCTCATGATGTGAATGGGCAAGTGGGGAACGACAACATTACCATTGGCGGCACAGTCGGCCGTACAGTCGACGGCGGTTTAGGCAATGACACCATCACGTTGAATGAGGGTGCAAACGGTGGCTCGGATGGTGAGTTGATTGTCACTGGTAATGATGGTACGGATAAACTGGTCTTTGGGTTTATCATCAATTCAGAAGAAGATTACAACGCGCTGGCAACGCTGATCGCTTCGAATGCGCCGAACGGGTCGATTACGATTAACGGACAGATCATCACGTGGAGTAATTTTGAAGAGTTGGTCAACGCGCTGATCGCGAACTTCGGATTAGGAAGCAAACTGACGTTTAAGGATAACCGGCTTAATCAGACTGATGCGGGAGCGTCGGCTCTCGTGTATTGCAGCGCGGATGGTTTTCACGTGCTTCGTGTCGATTCCGTAACCGCTTACGGTAGTCAAGCCTTCACGGTAGACACAGCACAAGTTGAAGCAGCGCTTGCCAAGGCTGTTGACCAATCGGAGACAGTTGAGGTCAAGAGTGGTGCAGGTATCACACTGCTGGTTTCACCGGATGGCAAGCTGACAGTGATCGCACCGGACATCAGCGATGCCTCGAAAACCTATCAGTTTACCTTCGAGACTACAGTGTGTAATTGATCTTTGCCGAATGGATGAGTTCATAGAGCGGCTGTGACAGGTCGCTCTCTTATTTCTTGGCTTTAGGCCGCTGCTCGCAATTCAGTTATCCTGCGCTATAGTATCCGGCATCTTGTTTGTTCAATCACCAACTAAGGTTGCACCATGTCTGAAGTCCATGTGCCTATTATTCCGTATGCTGTGAATGTGCCGGGTTCGAACCAGACGTTCCCCGACGGTAAAAAGTGGCGGTTGGAAATCCCCAGCGTCGAAGGGCCAGCCGTACTGACGGCGGTGTTTGCCGAAGCGGATCGCTACGGCGTGCCGATTGACCGCATCTCACAGGGCAGCGGCATCCAACTGCTGACAGATGCCGAAATCACGGATATGGTACAGCAGTGCGCGGCACGGAATGTCGAGTGCTGTTTGTTCGTCGGGCCACGAGGTTCGTTCGATATTGGCGCTGCAGCTTTGGCTTCAAACGGTGGGGCGCTTAAAGGCGCGTTACGCGGGGCACGTCAGCTTTCGCAAGCTCTGGAAGACATTGATCGCGCGGTAGCGTTGGGCTGCAAGAGTGTGCTGGTGGCGGATGTGGGACTATTGGCTGTCCTGAACCAGAAACGCAATCAGGGACAGCTTCCGGCGGATTTCATCATCAAGGTATCGGTGCTGAGCGCGCCATCTAATCCGGCGACAGCCGCAGTTTTGGCGCAGCTCGGTGCCAATTCGCTCAATGTACCTTCGGATTTGTCGATTCAAGAGGTGGCGGAAATTCGCGCGGCGACGAATGCATGGATTGACTTCTACGTGGAAGCGCCGGACGATGTGGGCGGATTCATCCGGCATCATGACATCGCGGATCTGGTACGGGTGGCCGCGCCGATTTATCTCAAGTTCGGGCTGCGCAACACACCCGCCCTGTATCCGTCCGGTAAGCATCTGGAAGCTGTGGCTATCAACTGCGGCATCGAGCGGGTGCGGCGGGCGGCCATCGGGCTGGAACACCTCAAGCGCAAAGCACCGGAATTGATGCGATAGGCAACTCTGGGAATTATTCCGTCAGCGCCAACTGAATCATATATTGGACTCGCAGCCGATCCGATAGCCATCCAAGTAGCTTATATCTAAGCGACTGTGTTTTCTTTTGTCCCTTGAAGTAATAGTAAGTCGCGACGATATGGAGGCGTTTATCCCATGTCGCAATCGCGTCATCGGACTCCAATCCCCATTTGAGAAATGATCGCTCATCCAAACCACTATTCCGTATCACAGCCCGGTTGGCAACTTTTACACCATAGGGTGAGCTAACATCAAATAGGATTTGGCTGTTCGGAAACCGATCCGTCAGCCGGATCAGAAAATCCTTGATTTGTGCTTCCTCAAAGTAGTAAAACACGCCAGCAGCGATAAACAGGATGCCATCTTCGGCTTTAATTTCCTCGAACCACTCACTCTCCAAAAACGACGAGGCGATGAATCTTCGCCGCTCATTTTCATGGATAAAATTCTTTCGCAAACCGATCACATCTGGCAGATCGAGGTCATACCACAACAGTAAATGGTTATCCACCCGCTCAAAAGTCGTATCCATGCCACAGCCAATATTCACAATCGTGGCCTTGGGATGTGTGACCAGAAAGTTCTTGATGGCTTGGTCTATGCAAAGACTGCGCATGATCCAAGCCATTTGGCTAAGTTCATTCATCTTGTTGGCAATTATGGAAAAGTCATAATCCACATTATTGATAATTTCCACAGCAGTTTTATCAACCAATAACGGCGCTTTTTTCGTTGATTCGAAAGCACGTCCCCACAAAGGGAGAAACAACGTCTTTTGAACATCACCAAGTTTGACGGCAATTTTTTCAGCCATCTTTACCTCACCTTACATAGGCTGGAATCTAGAATGGCACGTCCTTCAAATACCATATTTCAGTGAGCTAGCGAATCGGGCAGAATCGGATAAAGCCAATCCGCTTTTGAATTTTGATTACGTCTTCGTCGGACGGCGTTTTGTAAGTCAGGCCGAAAATACTCTTATACAGCTCGGGGCGTTCGCGGGCGAAAATATCCAAGACCTGCCGAGTATCGTCGGGAGTTTGGGTGCTGATCGGCTGGGCGAAGGCATCAAACTTCTTGCCATCCACTTCCAGCTTGACATGGGGATTCGCCCGCGCATTCAGATACCACTCCGAACGCCCCAAACTGATCGCAATATAGTCTCCCCCATCATGGATGTAGGTGATCGGCTCAGCATGTTGATGTCCAGTGCTGCGCTCGGTGGTAGTGATGATCATGTTCTGGTTGTTGAGCGCGCTGTGCGTGTGACGCATCAAAAAGACCCGCAAGTCTGACATCCATTTCGGTTGGCTCGATTGCTTTTTATTTTTGGCAGTCATGACCGACTCCTTTTAAGCTGCTCTTAATGCGAAGGGGTTTTTGCGGGTTCGCTGAAAATCGCATCCCGCGCAATTTTTATCGGCTCAATCTTGACAATGACCCGGGTTTCCCTGAATTTCTGATCAACGGGATAAATGTCACCATAGAAGTGCTGCTTATGGTCGTAAAGCTGAGTCAGTTTGTCAGCATGGGCTTCTGCGCCAAGTGCGGTGATTTCCGCCACACAACCACGCACCTCAATCCAACGACTGCTGTTTGCAGGGTCAATCACCAACAAGGTCACTTTCGGATTGGCACACATATTGCGACCTTTTTGCCGTTCCAAGGTGGTATTAATCAGCACATATGTGCCGTCATAATCCACCCAGACGATGCTCGATTGGGGTTGTCCATCAGGCATCATGGTGGTCAGCACGCCATGTACCGCATTGGTGAAAAGATCACGGTGCGACTCGGGGATTCTAAGGGACATGGTGGCTCATCCTTCTGCGCGGATGCGGATCGGGGCGATTTTGATTTTGACCGGTGTGTAGGTGGATTCGAGATCAGCGGGAACGCTGTCACCAAAAAACTTGGCACCTACTTTACGCATATATTTGCCCGTCAATTGGTTGAGGTGATCCAGCGCACCATCGCTGGTCATTGAAATGACCTCGCCTCGTATTTCGATGTTGTGTAATGGATTACGCGGATCATAGGCCAGCAGCGTGACCTTGGGATTGGTGCGCATATTCTTCTCTTTTTGGAAGCCGCGCATGGTATTGATGAGAATATAGTCGCCTTCACGGTTGCACCAAACCGGCGTGGATTGAGGCTGTCCATCGGGCATAACTGTGGTCAGGGCCACATTATAGAGGCCATCTAGTAGGTCGCGGTGTGAGTCGGGGATGCAGATCATAATCGTTGACTATTCCTCCGCATTGCGATTGTCGTGGGATATAATTTTTCTATTCTGACAATAGAGTTGAATCAACGCTTTGTCAGGTAACAAATGCGAGGAAAATTGGCGTGATCATTGTCATTGAACGTTGATCAGCAGTGTAGCAAGGAATAGACTGCGGAGAAAATAGGAAAAAGGACACATCAAAAGCGGCATAAAATGGTTTTATACCGCCGATTTTAGCTTACGATCATGCGATGAAAATACTCTATGTCTTGGATTTTTCCCACTTCTCAGCAGGCTTCTGTGTGTCCTCGGGTTTATCGCCTTCGGACTTTGGCTTCTGATCAACCGGTTGCCCGTCTAGTACTTTGCCCTCTTCTTGATCAGCACTGCCACCCGTATCTCCGTAGTCAGGACGATAGTCGTAGTCATCATTGGTCGGCGGTACTCCTGCACGGGTACCGGGACGATCTTTTCGATTTTTGTCAGTCATGCTGCTATCCTGACGAATGTCTTCAACTTCGCTATTTTTGGGCGCACCATTTGGGTTTGGATCAGTCATTATCTATCCTTTGTAAACAAATCGCTTTGTATCAGGATAGTGTTGGATAGGCGACTGCGCATGAACCACCTAACCCATTGGCAACCCCCTAAGTGGATATGTGTCCTGACAACCCCTCATTTTGTGGGGCTGAGACTTCTCATTTCGCGCTAGAGTCAAGTTATAGAACTATCAATCATTTTGGTGTGTTATGGCTACCCAAGTACAACCCACAAATCTTAACCGCCTCGATAAATGGGGCATGAATACGATTGCCAAACAGGTGATCGCCCCCATTCTACTGGCAGTTTTCATGTTCGCGCTGGCAGGGACTAGCGATTGGCCGTGGGGTTGGGTGTTCCAAGTCACGCATATTGTGGCATGGCTGATGATGACAGTCGTGCTTATTCGCAAGAATCCTGAGCTGCTGAACCGGCGTGGACGGCGACAAGCCAACGACAAAAATTGGGATTTTGTGCTGGTTTCGATTTACGGCATCACGTGGATACTCATGCTGGTGGCTGGTGCGCTCGATTTCCGTAACGGTTGGACAGGACCAATTCCTTCTATCTGGTATGTGGTGGGCAATATCCTCATCCTGTTAGGCTTTGGATTAACCACATGGGCGATGGCAGCCAACCGTCACTTTGAAGTCACGGTTCGCATCCAGAATGACCGCGATCACCATGTTGTCAGCAGCGGCCCTTACCAGTATGTGCGACATCCGGGGTATACCGGCGTAATCGTGGCCTTCTACTTTGGAATGCCTCTTGCGCTCGGTTCATGGCCAGCGGCGTTGATCGGGGTGCTGGGGTTTGCCACGATGGTGATCCGTACGGCGATGGAAGATCGTACGTTGCAGGATGAACTCTCCGGCTATACCCAGTTCGCGCAGCGCACACGATACCGCTTGTTTCCGGGCATCTGGTAGGCGCTAATTCGGTTCAGAGAGCCATTCGGCTAATTCCGGTTCGGTGGTCGAGCGGACAATGAGTTGCGGCGTTTTGTGCCAGTTGGCACAGTCCTGAAGCGTTTCTTTCAGAGCGGCGACCATCGCATTATCGACCACAACACCCGGTTCAAGATGCAGCGCCCGGATTTCAAAAATACCCTCTTTACGGTGTGCCTTGGGATCAAGCCGACCGATCAACTGGTTGTTGTAGAGAATGGGCAGCGTGAAATAGCCATATTTACGCTTGGGTTCGGGCGTATAGACCTCGATCTTATAGTCGAAACCGAACAGTTCCAGCGCCCGCTTGCGATCCCAGACCAGCGGATCAAATGGGGACAGGAACGTGGTTTTCGACTGCGGAATTTTCCCCTTGGAAGCGGCTTTGATCAGCGCTTCGTGGTCAGGGTGATAATAAGCAGGGGTATTCCAGCCTTCGACCTGTACCTGACCAATCTGCCCCTGTTTATCCAGCATCTTGAGAGCTGTTAAAGCGTCGGCCTTCTTCAGCCGGAAGTAATCAGCAATCCAATCGGCTTTGGTTACGCCCAACGCTTTGATGGTGTTGAGCACGAACTGTTCATGGATACCTTCCTGCTCAGCGGCCTGCGACTCGTCCCAATCCGGAAGGACGCGCTCCCGCAGATCATAAATCCGCTGGAAGTTGTGGCGCTTACTGATCATCAACTCACCGACATTAAACAGGTATTCGAGCGCGATCTTCTCATTCTTGCGGTTCCACCATGTACCTTTGACGCCATCGGTGCGCTCAAAATCAGATGAGCGGGTGGCACCATTTTCACGGACATAGGTCATCACACGCTCGGCGACTTCAGCGTTCTCGTTCAGCCAGCGGCGGGAATAGCCATCATCTCCCCCACGCGACAACATGGCGTGACGATAGAGGTGAAAATCCTCAATCGGCAGGAAGCAGGCGGCGTGTGACCAGTATTCGAAGAGCGCCCCTTCAGCATGTAAATCCTCCAACCAGCGAGGCTCATATTGACCTAAGCGACTCCACAGGACGAGGTAGGGGCTGCGGGCGACTACACTGATGGTATCAATCTGGAGGACGTGCATCTGGCGGATGATGTCGCGCACGCTTTTCTTGGTCACTTTGGCGGGTTTGCGCTGGTGAAGTCCCTGCGCGGCGATCATCACACCGCGTACGGCGGCCTGTGAAAGTGAGGTCATGAGGCAGTCCTTGTGAGGCAGTACGAATAGAACAAAAATTATAGCAATTGGAACGTCTGTTCACAAGGTGAATGTATTGCAATTTGTGCGGATTTCCCGCCGAAATGTCTGGCGGGAAGGACGGGAGAAACCGCTGAATTGACATTTCTACGCCGCGGATGGCTCGGCTGGTGCCGCTGAATTGGCACAGGTTCGGCGGATGGTTCGGCTAATGCCACCGCTGTGCCAATTTTGTGCTGTTGCAGCGGATATACTGGAGCCTGGACTTGCCCCGTTTAAGTGGAGAGTGTGAAATTGCACAGGTACACTTAAATAAGGAGCAAGGAGAAGAGGATGAGCAAACACAGTAAGCACCAAACCGAAGCATTCAAAGCCGAAGCAGTGGCACTCGTGAAAACGAGTGGAAAAGGGGAGCCGGAAATCGCTGAAGGGTTGGGGATCAATGCGCGGACGCTGTACACATGGGTGGCGAGTGACAAGTCCAGTTCAGCAGTGACAGATGAAGGAAACGAACGGGATTTGGAAGCGGAAAATAGGCACCTTCATCGCCGAACACGCCCAGGAGTATCCGGTGCAGCGACACTGTCAGGTGTTGGAAGTGGCCGAGAGCGGCTACTATGGGTGGTGCAAGCGACAAGCGAGTGGGCGACAGCAAGCGGATGCAGCCTTGGTGGCGGAAATCCAGACGATTTACCAGCAGAACCGGGGAACGTATGGCAGTCCATGGGTACATGCTGAACTACGGAAACAGGGACACCACTGCAGTCGCAAACGGGTCGCCCGCCTGATGCGCCAAACCCAACTGCGCTCGGTACGTCAAGCCAGGCGACGGCAGCTCACGACCGATTCTCGCCATCCTTATCCCGTTGCCGCCAATGTCCTCAACCGGGACTTTCAAGCTCAATGTCCCAACCAGAAGTGGGTGGCGGATATCACCTTCATCGCCACGCAAGCGGGATGGTTGTATCTGCCGTGGTCTTGGATCTCTTCTCACGCCGCGTTGTCGGCTGGGCGATGAGTGCTCGTTGTGATGCCGCTCTGGTTCAGCATGCCCTCCAGATGGCCCTCTCCCAGCGCCAACCTACTGGCGCTTTACTCCACCACTCCGATCGCGGCAGTCAGTACGCTGCTCACCACTACCAAGCTCTGCTGGCTCAGCACCACATCACCGTCAGCATGAGCCGCACCGCCAACTGTTACGACAACGCCGTCATCGAGAGCTTCTTTCGCACCCTCAAAGCCGAGTGCATTGACCTACATCTCTTTCACTCTCATGCTTATGCCCGAACCGTTATCTTTGAGTACCTCGAGGTCTATTACAACTGTCAACGCCTACATTCCACCCTTGGCTATTGCACACCTGCTGCTTTTGAGGCAGCCTTTCTTTTATGAATCCTTTGTCTCTCCACAATATCGGGTCAAGTCCACTACCGACAAAGCAAATCTGGAACTAAATCGCCCTTTGCAATTGCCGCCGCCACTGCCGCCAAACGACAATCAAATGGCGACGAACAATCAAATTGGCGTCGCCGACGACGCCGACATCGCCGACAAATACATAGTGAATCTGGCGAATGTGAAGAAAATTGCGAATAAAAAGTGCCTTGCAGTTGCAGTTTTTGTGGTATTAGCAGTTTTTCGCATCTCAACTGGAACGTCAAGACAACTGCTAACCGCCAAAAGCTTTACACTCGCTTTTAGACTAATGACTGGAGACTGATCGCTGGAGACTAAGAAAACAGGGGCATAGCCATACAGCATATGCCCCAAACAGACGAGGAATTAGTTGTGCGAAGCAGTGGTTTCGACGACGCCGATGGCTTCCGGCGCGATCAATGCGGCTTCAGAGGGTACTTCACTCTGGCGGCGCTGCGGTTGGATGTAGTTCCCATACAGACGCCACTCGTCCATGCGGCAGGAATGAACCAGCTTGCCATCCCAAACGGTCATGTCCGGGCAGCTCTCGCACATGTCCACGCGCCCGTCTTCCAGTAGGTCCGGCCCTTGGATGATGCCGATGCTCTGGACGAACATCGGTTGGAACAAACGGGTCGGATGGCGCAGGACGTCTTTCCAGAAGGCGCGGCTGGTTTCCCGCACACCTTTGTCAAGCAAGCCCAACAGGAAGGCAATCTTCGGAATGCGGTTGCTGGGCGAGTAAATGACGTAGGTTCCATAGCGCAGGTGATGGAACATCTGGAACAGTTCCATTGTCTTCTTGCCGATGGAGCCGTACATCTGTCCCTTGACGCCGAGCTGAGCGGAAACCAACCATGTCAGCTTATCCTGCACCTGCGAACCGCCCATAAAAGCGGAGGTTTCGTAATGCGGGAAGTTCTTCTTGATTTCGGCGTAAATGTCGCGGGAAGTCAGATAGGACTCATCAGTGTTGTCGGCGGCGTAGCTGGTCTTGAGGTCGATCTTCTTGCCGTTGGCATAGTAATCATATTCGCCTTCCATCAAGGTGTTGCGGAAGCCGATGAAGACCAAGCCGTGTACGCGGTCGATGTTCTTGTTCGCCCATTTGACCATTTCGGGAACCATGTACAGGTTACCGGGATAAACGGTTGTACCGAAGCTAGCGAACAATCCACCAACTTCATAGGCCATGTCGGCGTAGTGCTGGCGCAGTTCGAACAGTTCAATTTCCGACTTGCCCTTCCAGTGCGGGCGCGCCTGCTCGCTGTCGATGTGGAATGTGAAACCGACTGCTCCGGCCTTCTTGATCTCGCGCATGAAAGCGATGTTATTTTCCAGCTTAATGCCGTTGGTCAGAATAAGGGGCTTCATATTCAGGCTGCGAATATAAGCGATAATTTCGAGAATATTGGGGTGAATCAGCGGTTCGCCGCCAGCGATGGAAATGTTGTCACAGTTGCGCCATTTTTTCATAAGCGCAATTTCTTCTTTAATTTGCTCGATGGATTTGTGTCCCTGCATCCCGTTAATGCGGTAGCAGCCGCGGCAGTAGGTATTGCACTTGTCAGTGACTTCCAACCAGCCGATTGGATTGTCATTGCCGGACCACGGGAAACGATACAGGTTATCTTTGGAAAGTTCCATTTTGCCCAACTCCCTTACATGTCAAAACTTCCCTCTTAGAAGTTATTTAGCGATGCTAAGTATTTTACTCCTAATTATTTAGCGTGGCAAAATAATTCCAAAACTGGGGCAAATACAATATTGGAAGTAAGCAAAACAGAGAAAGCATTACAGGGACACATGCCAACAAATCGTGGGTTTTTGCGAATACTTTAGAACAAGGGCTACTTAAAAGGAGAAAGCACTTTCAAGGAGGATATAGATACCCAGCAGAATAAAAATGTAGGGGACGAGGCGCTCGCCATAGCGCTCCAAGAAGCGGGCAATGGCGGGATAGCGCACTAACCGGTACCCTGCATAGCACCAAACACCAACCAAGACTAAAAAGATGAGGATGATGAGGGCGACATCCGTCGGATTATGGCTGGCAAAGAGCGGCACATAGACACTGACATTATCAGCGCTGTTCGCGAGAGTAACACCCGCGACCCTCAAGGTGTGGACACTCAAAAGACCAGCCAATACACCACCGGCCGGTTGAACAGCAGGAATATCAGGCAAATCCTTGTCATCATCCCCACGTCTACGAATAAGCTGATACATGCCAATGGCAATCGGGATGAAGCCCAACAGGCCGATGACACTGCGTGGGAGAATAAGAGTTCCCGCAAAGCCAAGTAGGCTGATGCCGAGGACGATGATAAAGCCCAGATACTGCCCACCAACAACATGTCGCCTGCGAAAGCTGAGGTCAACCTCTGCGAAGAACAACATCAACAACAGAATGTCATCCACATTGGTGGTGATAAAAGCGATGGCGGCAGTAACAGCAGTGAGGGCAACATGAGGCATAAAATTAATGACGATTCGACTTATCCGTAGGCGGCGGTTCAAACGCCGTGTGTGATGTTGAATTATGGTTCAAGCGAAGGTCGTTGGCAATCGCTTCTACCGCGTCACGGGCAGTATAAGCATCGACACCAGCGAATTTCTGATAGATCTCTATCGCTTCATTCATACGGCCATCTGCAATCAGGTCACGGATACCCGCGTCCTGTGCATCATAAGCAGCTTTTTTCTTTTTGTCGCCCCGTTCGTCAGGGTGAAGCATGGCATAGTCGATGGCATCTTTAGCCTCTTTGAGGCCGAGATTAGTCAGTTGGCGGTAACGTTTGATCGCGCCGATTTTATTGCCTTTAGCGATTTCGGCCTGTAGCATGTCATCATCAATGGCATCCCAATCAATCGGTGCGGGCTGGCGTGGTGGCTCGTTGCGTTCTTGTCGGGAAACCGCAATGTAGTTGGCAGCGAGTACAAGGCCAACAACAAACATCATAATGAACAGAATAATGAGTCCATTCATGTCGTTGATCCTTTCATCTTCTGTTCAAGCTGATCAGCTATGGCGAGCCACGCAGCGGTATCGCGGGCGGCGACTTCCTCATCGAGCCAGAACGAAGCATAAACAATCTGACTGATGGGTTCGCCGGTTTCGTCGTCGAGTTCAGTGCCATGTTCCTGCTGAAATTCCCACATGTCGGCGTTCTCGCCGTACCAGTAGGCGGCCAGATCGGCCACGATCAAATTACCGATGGCGTTGGCGAGAAAGCGGAGACGGTTTTCAAGCGGCGTTTTGCGCTCGGCGCTGCGGGCAAGTTCGACCAAGGCCGTGACAAAATTATTGGCCCCAGCGCTGTCATGCGGGAGACCAGCATCCATCGGCAGGTCAGCGGGCGGTGCGCCATAGGAGGCCAACCAGACCAAGAGTGCACGCGCCCAACTGGCATCAGGGTGATGCTGCTCGAAGGTTTCGAGGTGGGCATAGGCCAGCACCAGACCGATTTCCAGACCTGCAAAGTATTCAACCTCGCTGAGCACGTCCGCCAGTGTGTCTTGGAGCACACTCCAATCGCGTTCGTGGGCGGCGGTACGCAGACGATTTAAAGCCTCTGTCATAAAAACACTTCTTACTGCTGTTCTTCACCGATGATTTTTGCGGTGCCGGTTTCCGTGGTCAGCCGATCCACATTGATATGAAGGCGGCTGAGATGGTTCACCAGTAATTCTTCCATCTTATCGACTTTGTTATGCAGGTCACGAATTTCCACTTCGGCTTTGAGATTGACATCGTATTCAATGTCGTTCCGCACTTTTTCACGTTCTGTTTGGCGGTTTTGACTGATCAGCACAAACAGCGAGAGGAAAATGGCTAACAAGGATACGATCATGGTGAGCAAACCAAACGGGAACGGATCGAAAGCTGGAAGCCCGGGAATAATATTGGTATTCAGTACAATCCAGACGAAAAACCAGAGAAAACAAAAATATGCGAAACGGATGTCGCCTGCAACCATCGTTAAAAGGTCAGCTAAACGTGTTCCAAAGTTTAGTGGCGGCGCGGCTTCTTCGTTGACATTACGGGCAACAACACGCTGTCTGACGAGTACATCGGCGTCACGGATGCGGCGGCTGAGCATGGTCATAATATCCAGCGCCGCATGATAGTGGGTTTTGAAGAGCATTTCTAAGTCGTGGCGGTCAACGACAAATAAGACAGTGTCTACGAGGGCTTTAGCACCTGCCGAGCGCGGGTCGTTATCCAAGAGGGAAAGTTCCCCGAAAATCCCGCCCGATTCGATGGTGCTCAAGACAACACGTTCTTTGTTATCATCCATCAGGAAGATTTCAACCTTACCTTCTTGGACAACATACATTTTCCCACCCTCATCACCTTGATTAAAAATAACCTTGCCTGCAAAGACACGCTCTTGATCAAGCTGCTCGGCAAGCGCTTTTGTTTCATCATCATCGAGCAGTTCAAACAGCGGTATTTTTTGCAGAAGTTCAGGGTTCACAATTGGCATGGCTCATTTCCCCCGATTGCCATCAATTACGGTGTAACATCTTAGTATTGTAGTCCCTAAACGAAATTGCGCTTGCTATAAAGCCAAAACCGCTTCTGCCGATAACCAGAGCAGCTTTTCACGGGTCGACGTCCGAGAAATCCAATCACGATGGTCCCATACCTCACCGCCGAGGTCATCACCCCCGTAGAGAATCTGGGCGAAGTCGATTCCGCGAAATTCGGCAACCGCAAAGAAGGCGGAGGCTTCCATTTCGACGGTGAGGCAGCCCGCTGCTTTACGCTTTTCCATGCGACTACGCGTTTCACGGTAGAAGGCATCAGTCGTCCATGTTTTGCCAAGGACATAGGGGATTTGGTGTTTATCCAATACGGACTGAATAGCGACGACACCCCTAGCACTGGGCAGGGCTTCCTGTTCCGGCGGGAGATAGTGGTAGGATGTGCCTTCATCACGGATGGCGCTGGTGGGGACGACCACATGTCCGACCGCGAGTTCACTATTGAGCACACCCGCTCCACCACAGGCGATAAATTTTCGGCAGCCGAGGGCAATCAATTCTTCGGTGAAGCCTGCGGCTAAAGGTGCGCCGACGCCGGGATGCATGACAGCAATATGTTCCCCATCTAACTCCAAGTCATAGATGGGATTATTGCCCATTTCAGTGTTGACATGGGCAATAACACGGCGGCCTCCGTCGCGGCAGACGGTGTTGATGACATCCTGAAAGAAGCAGAGCACACAGCGCTGCGGGATGTCAATCGGCTTGATGACTTTGCTCGGTTCTATAATGGCTTCCAGCGCGGGATCAAAGTCGAGTATGGGATAGATGGTATCAGTCATTATTTAGCCCTTCCGGTTTCAACCCAATGTGCCCAATCTTCACGTCCATTTTGGCAACAGGCAGTAGCGGCCCGTGCCCAATCGTATGTCAAAGCGATGTGCTCAACATTCCACCCATTCGCTGTTTGGTTGAGGATGGCGTAACGAGCATGAGGGCTGCCCGCTTCCATGATATGCGGATAGGGTTCAATGTCATCATAAGCAGGGAGGCCAATGCTGCCGGGATTGACGACCAGCCGACCATCCGGCAGCCAAACAGCGCGAGGAATATGAGTATGTCCACAGACGATAAGCGACTGTGAAACTCCCGCTACATACCGCTCGATTTGGCTGGTGGTCATGAGGGAAACGCTGTGCTCAGTGACCGTTTCCAGCATGTAAGTGGTATCGGAGGTAGGTGTGCCGTGACAGCAAAATATGTCGCCAACAACGGCAGTTGGCGGCAAGGCTTGCAACCACGCAAGCTGTTCAGCGTTGAGCTGCGAACGGGTAAAAGCATAGCTGGAAAATGATCCAGCCTGTTCAGGCGGCAGGAATAGACAACGGTCTTCGTTGCCGGAGATGCTGATCATGGGTTCGCGCATAAGGCGTTCAATGGTGGCGGCAGGGGCAATCGGGCCGTAGACGTGATCGCCCAAGTTGATGATGGTGGTGATGCCACGCTGTTTGATGTCAGCCAATACGACATCAAGCGCCCAGACGTTGCCATGAATATCGGCAATGACGGCGATAGCTGTCATGATGTCAGTCCTCCTTTCGTTGATCAAGCCAAATAAAAACGCCCCTTCATCATTGGTGATAGAAGGAGCGCATTGTGTTCAAAATGGGACGCTCATCAATCAACGGATGAATGAGCACGTTCCCGACGCTTCAGGTGTTGCTGTGGATTAATCAGCATCCTAACACAAGTGCCGATTATTCGTCAACCACACTCTAGGTGAACGATGCTGGTGATCAGAATGTCACGTAGATGCTGGTCGGCGAGGGTGTAATACACATGCCGCCCGTGCTTCTGCCAGCGTACCAACTCCATCTCGCGCAGGTACTTCAACTGGTGAGAGACAGCCGGTTGATCCATACCTAAGGCCGATGTCAGGTCGCTTACACACCATTCGCCATGCGCCAATGCGCTCAGCATCCGCACCCGTGTCGGATCGGCTAAGGCTTGGAAGAAACGGGCTACCTTGCGTGCATCATCAGTGGATAACACACTGTCACGTTTTGGGGCGAGTGTAGCGAATGGCGCAGCTGTCATATGTTTATCCTGACATCAAAAATCTAGTAACACGGTATCAAGAATTGCGGTTTGATGTCAATAGGGCGCGGATAACGTCAATTCTATTACATATTGAGAACAATTTTCGGAGATGGAGTCGGCCAAGACTACTTTAAGCAGGGGAATTAAATACCAGCGGAATCATCTGACGAGCGAGGGCTAGCTGCTCATTGATGGTGGTTTCGGGGGCGAAAAAGGCTGTGATGAGAGCATAGCATTCAGGGCTGATGGCATTGATTTCGGCAAGCCGCTGTTTCGGGGCAGGCATCCAAATCTGACGCACATCGAAGAACAATTCGGTGAGCAAGAAAACTTTGTTGGTGAGAAGCAAGCTGGCCGTGGTTGGATCGCTGATAAGTATATGTTGGATAGAACGGAGTTGATCTTCAGCGTCAAACTGGAAACGCGCCAGTTGATCCGCATCCAGCGCTGGTTTGCCTGCTTTGATAATTTGAGCCGCTTGTTCGCGCAGGCTTTGAACGGTTCCATCTTTGTCAAAGAGGATTTTGGCGATTTCCCAGAAGCGGGCACCTTCGTCTTTGGAGCTTTCCCAAAATGCTGCCGTGGATTGGGCTGTGGTATAGATGATTTCGAAAGCTTGAGAATCGAGATACTCGACAGCACGTTTAAAGCCATCGGTGAGGATCACGAGTAGATCCACATCGCTATCAGGGCGATTATTGCCGCGTGCCCATGAACCGAAAAGAATAATCCCGATGACATTCGGGCGATTCTTTAAATCTTCGATAAATCGCTGCGTCTCGTTATTGAGTTGAATGTCCATGCCTTGTCTCTCATCACATCAAACCGTCGTGAGCTTGATTATAAGGTTTCGAGGTAGGCAATCAAATCGGCGATGTCTTGCTGACTGAGCTTTTCCTTGAAGTTGGGATACATGATGTCACGGAAGCCGGATACCACATAGGCCGATGGCTCAAGGATGCTCTGGGTGAGATAGGCTTCGGCGCTCAGACCGGGCACACGCTGTCCGGCACGCTGGCTGATGCCGATCATCTTAGGGCCGAGGCTGAACGGGCTTTGGCCGAGGGAATGGCAGCTTATACAGGGCGGGGCATCACCTACGCCGTGAGTGAAGATTTCCGCGCCATGCTTGGCGTCACCCTGTAAAACCGTCATTGAAGTGGTGGTCATCATACTCACCGTGAAATAGCGGCTGAGATCAAGGTTACAGCCACTGAGGACGAGCATGAGGACGAGTAGAAACATACGGCGCATGATTTTGGTTCTTGTACTTACTTATTTCTAACTGCTTGCTATCGATAATGTCGCGTTCAGAGCTTTTCGTTTATGGGTTCAGTTCAGATTTTGGAAAACCTCACCCCACCCCTCTCCATCGAATAGAGAGGGGAGTAAGTGAGAGTGAATTTACTGCTTGAGTTTGACCACGCCGCCAGTCATGCCGGGGGCGAAAGCCACTGTGCCGTAGCTGACGTAGAGCGCACCATCCGGGCCTTTAGCAATGCCGAAGGGAGTGATCAGACCTTCAGCGACGGAAACAGGAGCCGCAGATGCATCCTTGGTATCGAAGGAGATGACGCTGCCGGGGCCGGGGCCTTGCTCGGTAATCTTGGCGAGTTGGACAGCGTAGAGTGTGTCACCATCCAGCAGGATGTCGATGACGGTGTCCAGATTGGCGTAGGTATTCGCCAACTTGCCATCTGCCCAGCGCTCAATCTTGCCAGCGCCGGGAGCCAAACCTTCACCAAGGAAGCCGACATACAGATCGCCGTTATCAGCTACTTCGACCGAGGTCGGAACCGAGTTTTCTTTCCACGTGGCGACGACGGCCAAGCCCTTTTCCGCCGTCCAACTGTAGAGGCTGTTTGCACCCGCATCCGAGATGTAGAGCGTACCATCACTGCCCCATGCCAGATCGGTCACATTGCTGTCGATTTCGTTGCCGTCCGGATTATTGGCGACTTCGAAAGGATAAGGGGTGATAATGTTCTTGAGCATCAAAGTCTTAGCGTCCAACTCGACAATCGAGTCCGCCCAGTATTGGCCGGGGCCGCTGGATGAGACAACCAACCACAGCGAGTCACCGTGCGGGATGGCGCGATAGACACCGGTCACTTCTTGTTCTGAGGCATAGCTGGGCAGACCTTGAATCAGCGGGGTGGCCTTGCCATCTTTACCGATGGAGAGCACTTGGCCAGACATGCCAACTTTGTAGGCGGTCTCACCTTCGGGTCCCTTGGAGGTCATGGTCTGTTCACCGCCGTTGCCGGTTACAGTGACCAGTAAGTTGCCATCGGCGTCGAAGGCGATGCCACGCGGGGTGGGCAGATCACCAATCACAAGGTCGCCGGGCAGCGGAGGCATTTCCATCGCTGGCGGTTGCCCTTGAGCATCACCGGTGGCTTCGGGCGTAGCGTCCTGTGCCATCGTGCGGCTGGCAGCATAGGGCATGGCGACAAAGAGAGTCGCGGCGAGGACGGCTGTTGTCCCCATTTTTAACAAAGTGTGTTTCTTCAACTCAAAACTCCTTGTAATGCATTGTTTTGCTTTTTTCATCGGTCGTGGCTGACCAATCACATGGAACGACATCAATATACGAAAGTTTGAAACTTTACTCCTCCGACTAAGGGCGGATTTCATGACCATCCCTCCGCCTGAAGGCTGAGTAGGCCGGACATCCGTTTTAGCTGTCTCAAGTGAATATTCGGAGGGGAAATAAAAATCCTGCTGGAGATGTCCGAGCAGGATTCAGAGTTTGCGAGTTAAGTGCGAAGCGCTATTTGGCGTTCAGACTGCGGATGTAGGCGATGACGTTGGCAAGGTCTTGATCCGTCAGAGTTGGACGTCCGCCGCGTGCTGGCATCATAACGCCGGTGGTGTTGAGCGGATCATTTACCGGACGGCCTTTTTGTAGGAAGGCCAGCAGTTCGGCGTCGGTGTGGCCGTTAAAGAAGACACTGCCGATCAGCGGTTTACCCAAACCTTTGATGCCGGTTGCTTTCGGGCTGTGACAGGCAGCACAGACCGTCATAAATACTGTTCGCCCCGCTTTAACGGCTGCCGGATCGAGTGCGGCACCGGCTGACTGGTTCATACTGGCCGGACGAACCTGTGTAATGATCAGCACGAGCAGTATGGTGAGCAGGCCGATGGTGAGCATACCCGGAATAACAAATGATATAGGCTCGTTGTTGGGTTTGGATAAAACAGACATGATGCGCGTTCCTTCGTTGTGATACCAATCATTTCATGTTAAAGCTAAGCACTCGATCAATGGGACAAAGAAAATCCGATAAAGGTAAAGGGGCGGGTGCTGCCCACCCCTTGTCACAGGACACAGCATGCTGTGTCCGTACTCGATTCTTAGCTGGCTGGCTCGACGACGATGACACCATTCATACCGGGGTGAATGTGACAGGTGTAGGCATACACACCGGCATCTTTAAAGGTCAAGGTGAAGGAGTCACCGGGGTTGATGGCGGTGCTGTTGAAAGCATCACCCTTGGCGACAGTGGCACCCGTTTGGACGTTACCCAAGAAGCCGGGACCGACAGCAAGCACAGGCGGTTGACCTTCAGCGGCAGGCAGCGGCGCAAAGTCGGGGAATGCCTTGTCATCATAAGGCAGCGAATTGACAAAATGGGCCTCGATGCTATCGGCAGGGTTTTGCCAAGTGACGCTTTCACCCGCTTTGATGACACCGAAGTACGGCAGGAATTGACCATAGTAGACGCGTCCGACATTGCCGACGCCCAATGAGACATTCAGCTTGCCGTCTTTGGCGACAGGGCTGGCTTCGGCACCGGCGGCCATCGCAGTGGGAAGAGCGGCACCAAATTGACCCGCAATTTCATCCTGTGCAGCAGCATCGACCTCAGCCGGAGCCGGAATAACTTCATCATCAGCGACGACTTCGATGACGCCGGTCATGCCGGGGTGAATATCACAGAAGTAGTTGTAGATACCGACGGGCATATCAATGACAACCGAGAAAATGGGAGAGGCATCCGGCCCCATGCCCAATCCATTGCTGACATCGCCACCCTTATAGACTTCGCCTGTTTTGATGTTACCGAAAGCGACTGATGGGTTAAGCACTGGAGTCGGCTTGCCATCAATTTCCTGCACTGTGACTAATTCAGCAGGCGTTTCGCCAATGTGAACGTTGTGGAAGCTGTTAATGTGCCACATGACGGTATCGCCACGATGGACTTTCAAATACGAGGGGGCGTAGGCCATCAGTTCAGCATTGCCATTGTTGAAAGCACCAGCCTGCACCATATAGGTGTTGTGGGTGATTTCTTGCGCCAATGCACGCGATGGGCGGTTCAGCAGTCCAGCAGCGAACACACCGACCCCCAAAACTGCTACAGTCCCTAACTTAATTAACCGTTGTCTCATATCACTTTTCATTGAAGCTCCTCCTCAGGAGATACCACAAATTTTCTTGTGTGTTGTACTGGTTGTGGCAGCCAGTCACGTTGAACATGGTCACTATATGTCGTTTTCAAAAGTCATTCATCCATCTAAGGGCGGAGTTCGTTTTCATGCCTTCGATGCGACTTTTTGCTTTACTTAGGGATGATGCGAGTTATAGGTGAAGAGTTGGATAAGACCGATATATGAGGGCGGAGGGATTACATTCCGCCCTCAAATTGGATGTGGCTACTGAACGATGACCGCGCCGCTCATGCCGGGATGGACGTGGCAGATATAGGCGTACACACCGGGGTCTTTGAAGGTCAGGCTGAAGGATTGGCCGGGAGCCAATATGGTGCTGTTAAAGCTGTCACCTGTGCCAACCGTTGCGCCATCCTGAGTTGTGCCCAAGAAGCCGGGGCCAGCCAAGAGAGTCGGTGGGCCATTGGGATTGGGCTGCGGGATAATGTCGGCAACCTTGGTGGGATCATAGGGAATTGAATTGACGAAATGAGCGGTCGGGCTGTCGGCGGGAACTGTCCACATCACCTTCTCACCGACCTTGATATGGGCGAGAGGCGCGTTAAAGTTTAGGGACGAAGCACGACCTGTGCCGCCCGTACCAACCGTGATGGTAAAGACACCATTTTCGGCTTGGGTGGGCGCAGAGCCAGCAGCAGCAAAGTAGGCACCGATAGCAGGATTGATCTGGTCGTCTAATTCTTTGGCGGCTTGGGCATCCACTTCACTGGGGCTGGGAATGGCTTCGCTATCAGCAACCACTTCGATGACACCGGTCATGCCGGGATGCACATCACAACGGTAGCTGTAGACACCGGGTTCCAAATCCATCACCAAGGAATAGCTACCTTTAATCGCATCTTCCGGAGGTAGACCACTATTGGCATCACCACCGGTATATGCATCACCACTCTTGAGTGTGGGGAAGAACACTTTGGGATTTCCAACAGGTGTGTCTTTATCACCAATCTTTTCGACGGTAATAAACGGTTCCTCATTCTCGCCGAAGCGCATGTTATGGAAACTGGTAACATGCCACATGACGGTGTCGCCGCGATGCACCTTCAAGTATGAGGGGCTGAAAGCCAGCACTTCCACATTCGCTTCGCCAAAGCCGCCAGCCTGTACCATATAGGTATTGTGGGCGACTTCTTGCGCCAGTGCGCGGGATGGGCGGTTTAACAATCCGGCGGCGAATACGCCAATCCCTAGGACTGCAACCGTCCCCAACTTCATTAACCGCTGTCTCGTATCGTGATTCATCTTGCTCCTCCTAAAGCGTTATTACGTTATGCGTTTTATCGTTCGTGTGCATTTATAGGCTGCGATTAAGCCAAATCTAAATTCTTTTCGTAATTTATTCCTCCATCCAAAGACTGAGGTCAGCTACAGCCTTCGCTTGACTTTTGCTTCATTAACGGCTGACCGGACGATTTTCATTCATCGTAGTAAGCGCGTGCCGCCGCTGATCGTCCTTGTCCCAATGATGTGCAGAACGATGTCCACACGATCTTTGGGCAAGCTGTCCTGCTGGAACGGGACAATGGCTGTTGACGGCTTGGCCGTTTTCGGATCGGGCGGGTTGCTGAGCGCATATGGTAAATCGATAGCCGAATTGATTTTGTGAAGCATAAGACACGTCCTCTCTAAAAGACTGATCAGATGATTAAAGCAGGCTGATCTGTCAGTGTTTTTCTTTATCGCCTGCTCGATGACTTGAGTTAACCATCATCGAACTGTCTTGGTCGTCCACCGAAAGTAGAAATGACCGCATAAAGAGGGTGAATCACACACATTGGTTGGCTGCTTTTGATTTCCTCCATTGGAACTTGCTGCTGATATGGTCACTCGTGACATTCACAGTATCGATTAAGGCAGTAGCCATCCAACAGTTCAAAGACTGCTCAAATTTTGTTCACTTTGAAAGACTTTGGCTGATTGGGAACCTTTGTGGCATGGTCAACGTCTATGCATATACACTGAGGGAAAACCGCTTAAAGGAGGCGAATGATGGCAGAACAGACGAGTAGCAATATGTTCGGTTGTTTCCCGGCAGTGCTCGTGGCGCTCTTTTTCAGTTTCATTCTGATCGCAGGTGTACAACAAGGACCGGCTGCAATGCCCCCGACAGAGGGGATTGAGGTCACAGCACAAGCACAAACAGAAGGGACGGCGGAAGTGGGCGGCAGACAGAGTTTGACCGTAATTGAGCAGGTGGAGACGCAAGTCACCGCCAGTGTGCCTGCCACTATCACATTGCAGGTCAGCGGCTACCAGCCGGATGGTTGCAAATTTCCGGTGCAGGTACAGCAGTCGCGGATCGATAAGCAGGTGACGGTCAAGATTTACCGGATCGTGCCGATCGACGTGATGTGCACGATGGATTTGAATCCCTACAAGGACACCATCACTTTGGAAGGGACGTTTGAAAGCGGCGATTACACGATTGATGTGAATGGGACGATTGTTCAGGTCAAGGTTTAAGTATTTTTAGCGTAGAGATGCAGAGACAAAGACAGAAATAACGAATAGAACTGGCAAGGCGTGATCGCGTGTGAGGCAACTATCAGTCAAGGGGAATTGTTATGAAAATCGCGAAGTGGATGCGTATCGCAGCGGCAGGTTTGATGCTTACGGGAGCCGTGATCGGCCAAGTTGGGGCGCAGGATGCGACACCGACACCAACACCGGCCGCACCGCAGTCGGATGGGGTCAACCTGACGATTTACAATCAGGGGACGGCGCTGGTACAAGACCGCCGGACGTTTAATTTGCAGTCGGGTGTGAGCACGCTGGACTTCACTGACGTGGCGGCCAGCATCGACTCGACCTCGGTGAGCTTCAAGTCGTTGACCGATCCAGCGGGGACAAGCGTGCTGGAGCAAAACTACGTCTTTGATCTGGTGGGCAGCAGCGCCTTACTGGAACGCTATCTCGACCAGCAGATTGAGATTGTCACCAATGATGGAACGAAGTTCAGCGGACAACTGCTGAGCGGACGCAACGGCGAAATCATCCTCAAGCAAGCTGATGGGCAGGTAACTGTCCTGAACCAAACCAATATTCGTGATGTGCGTTTCCCGGCACTGCCTGACGGTTTGATCACACGCCCGACTCTGCGCTGGATGCTGGACAGCAAGGGTGGCAGCCAGCAAGTCGAACTGACTTACCTCACAGGTGGCATTAACTGGACAGCCGACTACACCTTCTTGTTGGGGAATGACAACAGCAAGCTCGATCTAAACGGTTGGGTGACGCTGACCAACAGCAGCGGCGCGGCCTTTAAGGATGCCAAGGTCAAGCTGGTGGCGGGCGACGTGAACCGCTTACCTGACGCCAATGCCCAGTATGCGATGGGGGCAGTTGCCAACGAAGCCAGTGATATGGCCGTCCAAAAAGTGGACCAACGGGATTTCAACGAATACAAACTGTATGAAATTAACCGTCCGGTGACTGTTGGTGATAACGAAACCAAGCAGGTGGAATTCGTCAGCGGGACGAACGTTCCGGCGCATACCTTCTTCGTCTATGATGGCAGCTATCCCTTCTATGGCTATTCCGGCCCGATCACTGACCAATATTATGGGAATATGGGCATCACCGATGTCCAGAACTGGCTGGAATTCACCACGGGTAAGGACAACAACTTGGACGCGGCACTGCCAGCGGGGCGGGTACGTGTTTACCAGCAGGATGTCGATGGCTCGGCGCTGTTGATCGGCGAAAACACCATCGACCATACCCCTAAAGGCGAACAGGTGCGGCTGTTCCTCGGCAACGCTTTTGATCTGGTGGGCGAACGCACACAGACGGACTTCAAGTACATCGGCTCAAACGTTATTGAAGAGACTTTCGAAATTCACCTGCGCAACCGCAAGGAAAATCAGGCTGTTGAAATCCGCGTGCCGGAACGGCTGTACCGCTGGAGCAATTGGGAAATTCTAAACAGCAGCGATCCATTCACCAAGGTCAACAGCAACAGCATCGAGTTCCGCCTCGAAGTGCAGCCCGGTGAGGAAAAAGTGCTGACCTATACCGTGCGTTATACGTGGCCGTATTAGTTCATTAAATTCAATCCTCACCCCCTAGCCCCCTCTCTACGAAGTGGAGAGGGGAACCAAAACATAGCTTTGAGGAACTTAGGAATGGTCTGAGACCTTCCAACGAGAACGTATCTCGTGATTTGAAGGGATTTGAAAATGCGTCGATTACCGATTGTTATTGTGAGTTTGTTAGCGGTGGCGGCGATGTTGAGTGTGGCGAGTCAGCGGGCGTCCGTGATGAATGCTCAGGACGCGACATTAACGCCGACCCAAACGCTGGCCGCAACCACTATTCCCGCAACGCCCACGCCTGCCGTGCCGCAATCGGATGGGGTCAACCTGACGATTTACAATCAGGGTACGGCCCTCATTCAAGACCGGCGAACGTTCAATTTGAAGTCGGGCGTGAGCATGTTGGATTTCACCGATGTGGCGTCCAGCATCGACTCAACCTCGGTGAGCTTTAAATCACTGACTGATCCGGCGGGGACGAGCGTGCTGGAACAGAATTATGTCTTTGATCTGGTGGGGAGCAGTGCGTTATTGGAACGCTACCTTGACCAGCAGATTGAGATCGTGACCAACGATGGGACGACCTTCAGTGGGCAACTGCTGAGCGGACGCAACGGCGAGATCATCCTCAAGCAGGCGGATGGGCAGGTGCTGGTTATCGGACAGACGAATGTACGGGACATTCGCTTTCCGGCGCTGCCTGATGGCTTGATTACCCGTCCAACGCTGCGCTGGATGCTGGATAGTAAAGGCGGTAAGCAGCAAGTCGAATTGACTTATCTGACAGGCGGCATCAACTGGACGGCGGACTATACGCTGCTGCTGGCGCATGATAATAACGCACTCGATTTGAACGGCTGGGTCACACTAACCAACAGCAGTGGCGGAGCGTTCAAGGATGCTAAGGTCAAGCTGGTAGCAGGCGACGTTAACCGGATTCAGCCACCTGCCGCGCCCGCACCGATGCTGGATATGGCAACGTCCACCGCTCTGCCAACACTCGCGTCGGCTCAAGTCCAGCAGCGCAACTTCAACGAGTATAAGCTGTATGAAATCCAGCGTCCGGTGACCGTAGGGGATAATGAAACCAAGCAGGTGGAGTTTGTGAGCGGCACAAACATTCCGGCGCATACCTTCTTCGTGTATGACGGCAGTATGCCTTTCTACGGCTACTCCGGCTGGATTACCGACCAATATTATGGACAGACCGGCATTAAAGATGTCCAGAACTGGTTGGAATTCACGACGGGCAAAGAGAATAATTTGGACGCGGCACTGCCAGCAGGTCGAGTGCGCGTGTATCAACAGGATGTGGATGGCTCAGCTCTGTTGATCGGTGAAAACCGGATCGACCACACGGCTAAGGGCGAGAAGGTCAAGCTGTATCTGGGCAATGCATTTGACCTTGTAGGCGAACGTACGCAGACCGACTTCAAGATGATCAGCTCGAACGTGCTTGAGGAAACCTTTGAAATCCGACTGCGCAACCGCAAGGAAAATCAGTCCGTAGAAATCCGCGTGCCAGAACGGCTGTATCGCTGGAGCAATTGGGAAATCTTGAACAGCAGCGATCCCTTCACCAAGGTCAACAGCAACAGCATCGAGTTCAGCGTAGAAGTACAGCCCGGTGAAGAAAAGGTGTTGACCTACACCGTGCGTTATACATGGCCGAATTAGTTTACTAAATGCGTAGAGATGGGTTAACGGGGTGTTGATGAGCACCCCGTTTTGATTTCAGGCCGTTTTTATAGGGGAGTAGCGTTGAATAAGAGCGTAAGCCGCTTCAAGGTTATCGGCAAAATGAACGTGAGCAAAGGTCTTAGGCGCTAAGAGTTTAGCAATCTTCGTCAATGATTTGATGTAGGGATTGGCACTGACCATAATCATAAGCCGCTCGTTTTCGTTATGGGTCGCTTCCATCCGTTCCAAACTAGAGAGCAGTTTGGGCGGCGAAATGGACGACAGTGTGAAATCAAAGATACTATCGACCTTATGATTAACGGTGTCGATCATCCGCGCGCCTTCTTCAATCGTTCGTAGCAGGTCGCCCACTTCCCATCGTTTTTCAAAAGTCACCCGGATGACCGAGTGTTCATCGTTATCCCACACAATTGTTACTGGCACATTCCTGATTCCTTCATGCATTCATCCTGTACGTCATTAAGTTCGTTTTACTGCAAAAGTGGAAACTCACAGACACGGTTCGATCTTTCGATAATCTCTGGACTCAATCCTATTCATTATAGAGGGGACGTTACATCATCAAACTGGGGCACTGCGACCTGCTTGGAAATCGCGTGGTAGGCATCCGTCAGCCGATCAACATACATTAAGTGTTGGAAGGTCAGGGGAGCAAGCTTGCGCCCGATGTTGCACAAGGTTTTGATATAACCGTTGGCGTTCACGATAATCATCAAACGCTCGTTTGAAACACGCCAGACATCTAGTCCTTGCAAAATGGCTAAAGCGCTGGTCGGTGAACTGTTTGAATGGGTGAAGTCGAAAATACAATCGACCGGATGAAGGACGCTGGTGACCATATCCCGCGCATCCGAAATCATCCGATGAAGGCTATCTGCATCCCACTTACCATTAAAAACTGCACGAATAATTGTTTGCTGCGGGTTATCCCATTCTACAGTGATAGGCACGTTCCGAACCCTTTCATTTCAACTCTGTGTGCATTATTACAATTATACTCAAATAAAGAGCGTATCAGACTTCCGCACACGATATTTCAGATATTTTTCATATTGGTTGCGTGATATTAATCGAACGCGGCCTAAGGCGTAAAAAACGTAAAGAAAAGAGGATCGACTCGCTATCTATAAATGGTTTAAAAACGTGGTTCTAGGCCATAAAAAAAGTGAGAGGGTTGTGTCCCTCTCACTTCAACAATCATCAAAATCTCTGGCACGTGTTTACGTTAGTTTTCAGTGGGGAAGCCTGCATTTTTCCAAGCGTTGATGCCGCCTGTTAAATTACGGATGTTGGTATAGCCGATACGCTGCAACATGCTGGCGACAATCTGAGAACGCGTCCCCCCGCCACATTGAACGATGACAGGGTGCTTGGCTGGAATCACATCCAGTTGTTTAAAGATCGACCCCATCGGCAGCGAAATGGCGTTGGGAATATGCTCTTGCTGATATTCATCCCTGCTGCGTACATCAATCAAAGTCGCTTTGCCCGCCTGTAACATGGTTGAGGCTTGCGCGGGCGTGATTCCGCGAATGATGCCGTTGTATTCTGCTACCACTTCGGGCGTGAAATAACCGGGGACGTCATCAACGCCAATCGCGCGGAACATGGTCAGGATGCGCGGGAGTTCGGCTTCATCGCAAATCAAGTAGGTTGGTAGATCATAATCCACGTACCAGCCGACATGGGTGTTGAAGCGTTCGCTGCTCAAGGGTACATTGACGGTGCCGGGGATATGGCGAGCGGCGAATTGATCCACCGAACCGGTATCGAAGATCAAGAACATTTGCAGGATTTTGTTCAACGCTTCTTTGTTGTGGATGTGCATGGGATAGGGCAAATCGGAAATCAGCGGCGCACCCGCTTTATTCACCTGTTTCATATGGCCGAAATAGCGGGGTACTTCGGGCTGGTCTGTAAGCAACCACGTCACAAAAGCGGCTTCATCCGTGAATTGGAACGCCGGATTAAAGAGCTTTTCATAACCGAGCGTACTGCCGGGCAAAGCACTTAAGCCTTTACCACAAGCGCTGCCCGCACCATGACCCGGCCAAATCTGCAAATAATCAGGCATGGATTTGAAGCGCTGAATATTGCGGAACTGATCACGCGCAGCCGGTTCTTTAGTATCCATCTGACCGGCGGCCTCTTCCAACAAATCAGGACGGCCAACGTTGCCGACAAATAAACAGTCGCCTGTAAATAATCCAAATGGTTTATCGGCGTTTTTGGTATCGGTGATCTGGTACATCAGATGTTCGGGCGTATGACCGGGGGTGTGGATGGCTTCGACGCGGACATTCCCGACCATCCACGAATCGCCGTCATGCAGCAGTGTGGATGAATCGGCAAAAGCGTACTGCCAATCGTCACCACCCATCGCGCTCAAATAGAGTTTCGCACCAGTCGCCGCAGCCAGTTCGCGGGAACCACTGACAAAATCCGCATGGATATGGGTTTCGGCAATGTGGGTAATGCGCACGTTTTCACTGCGGGCGGCATCCAGATAAGGCTGAATGTTACGCGCAGGGTCAATGACCAGGGCTTCACCGGTTTCGGCACAGCCGACCATATAGGAAGCCTGCGCCAGCATTTTGTCGTAGAAATATTTGAGGAGCATCCGTTCATCTCCAATGGCTCATCATATTATTTTGATCACGATTAATGATGTTCACATTTTGAGACGGAGAAAATTCCGCCCCCTAACCCTAGCCCTTCCCCCATAGCGACAGGAGGAGGGAACCATACGGGAGCACATATAGGTGCTCCCCTACAAGGCTACTCCGTATTCAAAAGTAAAACGTCATTCATCGTGAAAGGCCGGTAACTTATGCGAACGTTATCTACATTGTAATGGGTAATTGGAGATGGAAAACGTGAGTTATCGGTCAAGCGGCAAACGACGCATCGTCCAACCGTGAGTGCCTTCCTCCAGATTGTAGACCTCTGGGAATCCGATACTAATCAGATACTTGGACACCATCATGCTGCGCGAGCCATGTGCACAGACCACCACGACCGGTTTATCCAGTGGAATTTCACTGTTCCGGATAGGAACGGTGTTCATGGGGATATGGATAGCACCGGGGATGTGTCCCATCGCCCATTCTTCGGCTTCGCGCACATCGACAAGGGTGTGGTCGCCGAGTTGAAAGTTTTCTTGATAGGTTTCGATACGGATACTGCGGAAGTGCGCTTCCGACTGTGATGATTCGTTGGTCACCGCAAAAACTCCAATCATGATGCCTGCGCTTTAGGTTGAAATTGGCTCCATCCTTCGGCGGAGAAAAAGTTCAATTATCAGCCTGATGAGGCAAAGACCGACTCGATATACGATTTGACCATCTGATTATATCAGCACTTAGCGACCAAATTGAACAGAAAGTGAGCAGTGATTGAACTGTTCGCTGATGAATGAAGCGCATATGCTTTCAATATCGCCCGTGTCAATTTGTTCGTCGGTATGAGTGCTAAAACTTGAAGAGGTTATTTGGATGTCACGCATATTGATTTGTACTCATCCCATCACCGGACATGTTAATCCAGCACTCGTAATTACCCGCAAGTTGATCGAGCGCGGACACGACGTTCGTTTTTATACCGGTGCTAAATTCAAGGCGAAGGTCGAAGCGACCGGCGCGGCGTATGTGCCGATGAAACAGGCGTATGACTACGACGACGCCGATCTAGACAAGGCGTTTCCGGGACGTGCCAAGCTCAAGGGCTTGCAGCAAATCAAGTTCGACATCATGCACTGCTTCGTCGGACAGATGGAAGGTGAAGCCAATGATTTGCGTGATCTGTTCAAAACATGGATGCCGGACATTGTGCTTTCCGATTTAGCGTTTACAGGCGCGATGGCGCTGTACAACCGCGGCGAAATCCCAGCTTGGTCGGTGTTCAACATCACGGTATTGGGACTCGCCAGCAAAGATGTTCCGCCGTTCGGATTGGGCATCATGCCAGATTACTCGTTCATGGGTAAGCTCAAGAATCGGATGCTGTCATTCATGGCAGACCATGTCATTTTCCGCGATGTGAACAAATTCTTGCGACAGGAATTGGCGAAAGTCGGGCTGCCATATCAGCCATTTGCGCCAATGTTTTCACCGATGCTATATTTACAACCAACTGTACCTGCCTTTGAATATCCACGCACCGACCTACCGGAAAGCGTACACTTCATTGGCCCACTGTTGCCTGACTTGAAAGGAAATTTCGAGACTCCTGCATGGTGGGATGAAGTGGAACACGCCAAGAAACCGATTGTTCTGGTCACTCAGGGCACGATTGCCACACAAGCCGACGAACTGATCGAGCCGACTCTGCAAGCGTTGGCTAATGAGGACGTGCTGGTGGTGGCAACAGTTGATCCCCAAAAGTTGAACATCCCTGCCCCTGCCAACGTCAGAATGGAAAAGTTCATCCCATTCGACAAGCTGATGCCGTACGTCGACGTGATGGTGACGAACGGTGGTTATGGTGGCGTGACGCTGGCGTTGGCCGAAGGCGTACCGGTGATTTGCGCGGGCAACACTGAGGATAAAGCCGAAGTGGGCAACCGCGCGGCTTACGCCGGTGTGGGCATTAACCTGAAGACCAACCGCCCGACCGTTAAGCAAATTCAGACCGCTGTGAAAACGGTGCTGACAAACAGCCGCTACAAGATGAACGCGGACTATATGAAAGAAGACTTTGCCAAGCAGGACGCAGCAGTCGAAGCGGCAGTGCTGATCGAGAAGTTGATTGCGACACGCCAGCCCGTTATCAATCCAATGCGGAACAGGCTGTGGACGCCCCAGTACAGTGCTACCGTTCATTCGCCAGAAGTCATCGCGCAGTAGAACCTTTCACAATTGCTCAAGTCCTCACCCCTGACCCCCTCTCCATTTCACGGCAGAGGGGGAATCCGGAGGAAAAGACAACAGTTAATTGAAATGTCTCTGAAAAACTGAAGGTAAGTAGGATCAGTAAGGAAAACACATCATGTGTACCATCCAGAAGAACATCATCATTAATACACCGCCCAATCAGATCTGGGCTGTACTGGGCGAACCGGCACAGTGGGGACAGCTCAATCCCAGCGTGAGCAACTTCACCTATACGACTTGCGAAGAAGGCGGCTACGAGGGCGAGTGGACATACGCGCTGGACAAGCTCAAGCTGCGCAGCAAGATTCGCACCAATGTCTATGAACCGGGGCGGCGCTTGGTGGTGGAAAGCTGCGGTCAAATGAAATCCAAGTGGACATGGTGGATTGAATCGGACGGCGAATGGAGCCATCTGGCACTGACGGTCGATTACAACGCGAAGTGGTCAGGCGTGGGCGCGGTGCTGCATGAACTGGTGCTGGAACATTTACACGGCGAAGCCCTGAATACCTATCTGGGGAACATCAAGCGGAAGGCCGAGAAAATCAAGTTGAATTAGGCCATACATTTACACGGCAGGGCAAAAATATCCTCCTGCCGTGTTTCATTTCAGACAAAACCCCACTTCCCTCTTTTAAGTAACAATCCTCTACGGTCATTAAAGCCCTTTTGCACTCTGACGAATATCCTGTTTTGGCGTGTCATTTGTCACCCGCATGTAACGCCTGCGGAAGATTCATCCGAACCGAACGATCTAGCTTATGTAATAAACGTAACAGGCTTACAGACATAAGTGAGGACTACATGACTCCCATTTCGGTACGGCTCGACAAGGGTTATCAAACAGCAATCCAGATTCGCCAGCATACGGTGATGGCTGACGAGTTGATTTCAGACGGTGGCACGGACATCGCCCCAACGCCTATGGAGATTATGGTGGGCGCGGTCGGCGCATGTGTGGCGGTGACAACCAAAGCTTATGCCCAACGGAAGGGCTGGCCGCTAGAAGGCGTCTCGATTGAACTGGATATTGAACGGTTCAAGAGTAGTGATTACGCTGCCTACAACGGTGATGCCGCATTCGTTCATGAAATCCGCGAGGCTGTGCGGTTTGACGGGCCGCTGAGTGAAGAACAACTGGCGCGGTTGAAGGAAATCGCCGGTAAGTGTCCGGTTCACCGTGTGCTGGAAAATCCGGTGTTCTTCGTCGAGAAGGATTTTGAGGCCGAGCCAAAAGCCTAACTATTCCGACCCATAGAAGCGACGCAAAAGGGAGATGTTCATGACTGGAACATCTCTCTTTTATTGGTCTGAATGACCCAACCTCCCATGTCCAAAACCTCAATCAATAGTATAGTCACAGTTATATATAGTGTTAGCAAGTCATTTCTAAGATTGGACATTTTATTATGAATAACCGTATCGGACTTGCAGTAGCCGGGGTGATCGCGGCCATCGCCATCATTCTGGTCGTTATACAATCCGGCAATTTGTCTCAGGCAGAAGGCAAGTTATCGTCGATCCAGAGCACAGCGACCGCCCAACAAGCGGCGTTCGTGGGGCAAGGCACGGCAGCAGTGGCGACTTTAAGCGCGGCCAGCACACAGGCGGCGGACAGCGCGAATGCCGCAGCGACCTCACAGGCTAACGCAGCGGCGACTGCTGAGGCTAAGGCATTGGGTGATGCGGCGAATAAGGCAGCAACCGCTCAGGCAGAAGCATTGGCCGCAGCCGCTAACGCTGCCAGCACGATGCAGGCGCAAGCACTTGCCGCAGCCAGTGAAGCAGCCGCCAGCGCACAGGCGGAGGCACTCACCGACGCGAGTAATAAGGCGGCCACTGCTCAGGCCAGCGCGGTCGGAGCTGCTCAAAATGCGGCAGCGACCCAACAAGCCCAAGCCGAGGCAACCCTCGAAGCACAGGCGACAGCTACACTGGGCGCAGTGGTGAACGCCGCGGCAACTGCTCAGGCCGACGCGGTGAAGGCGGCTCAAAGTGCGGCGGCCGTTGAACAAGAGAAGGCGCTCGCAACCCTTGAGGCACAGTCCACCGCGACCTTGCGGGCATCCATCGCTGAAGCGTCTACGGCTATCGCGCAAATCCAAGATCAGGCGCAGAGCACACAAACGGTTCTGGAGACTCAAATCACGGACTTGCAGGCGCAGGTGGCGACGGCCAAGGCGGCACAGTCCAGTGCACAGGCAACGGTCATCAGCCCGACGACTGAGGCGAACAGCGTTCCCAGTGATTGGAAGCGCTATGTCGGTAAAGGTGTGGCTATCCAACTGCCGAACACGTATGTCGGCAGCGAGTTAGGTTCTGATCCAGAGGCTTTGGGCAAGATGCTGCGCTCATTGGGGCCGGACTTCGCAGCCGCCGCCACGCTGTTTGAACAAAATCCGGACATCCTGTCGTTTATCGCGGTGGATGTCGGCAGCAAGAGCGGCGTCGCGGCGAGCGTGATCGTCGTGAGTGTCCCGATGCCGGTGAAGTTCTCGCTCAATACGCTGCTGGATGCAACCACCAGCCAACTACCGCGCGGATCAAAAGTTATTGAGAAGAGTGTGGTACAAGTAGGCGAGTATGAGGCAGGACGAATGATTGTGGAAACCCAAGTGGGCGGCATCATTTCGACGCAGCTTCAATTTTACATCATCCAGAATGACAAGCTGTATCTGGTGGGCTTCACGGGGATGTCCGGTAACTTCGAGTCGCAACTGCCGACGTTTGAGCAGAGCATGAAGACCTTCGAAATTCTGGCGAAACCGGGGATTTAGCGACCAATAAGCATAGGCATATACACGAATCAAAACAGGGATGCCCCGCGTGGAGCATCCCTGTTTGATTCTAGGGTTGAGGCGGGGGGATGCTGACGACATCCATGAGGACGTCTTTGATGAGGTCGCGGAGGTCGTCGGGGGATGGGGTTGGTGATTGACGGGCGGCGCGGGCAGCGTCTTCAAGAGAGTAGCCGCCGATTACGGCTAGCGCTAATGTGATGAGCAGGGTGAGCAGTTCAGCGTGGATGGCTTTCAGGTCGGGGATGGCGAGGGTGAGCAGGCCAACGAGCAAAGCGGATAAGGCGACGAGGACACGGCGGGATTTGAGCGCCAAAAGCAGCGGGTCGATGAGCGGGCGGCGGGCGGATTTGTCGGTGAGCAGGTTGTTCATGTGGGACTCCTTTGGTTTGTAGTTACAAGTGGCAAGAAGCAAGTTGGAAAGACGGTGGTCATCAGCGATCAGTCGCCAGTCACCAGCCGGAAGACAAGAAATGCGGAAAATGCGGCGAAAGCGGCGAATGCAAAGCGGTTTTGATTCGCAATATTCTTCACATTCTTCAATTTCACACCCTTGTGAATGGGTTTGTGGTGAAAAATTCAGGAGGGAGAGAAGGCGGGAGCACACGCAGGTGCTCCCCTACTTTTAGCTTCAGACCCATAGGGCGAGATGTCAGACATGTCGGCGTCGGCGTCGGCGTCGGCGACGACAATTGAGGTGTTTATGGCGGCAGTGGCGGCGGCATTGACATTGGCAGCGGGAGGTCATTGGCCTTAGCGGAGGGCGTTGAGTTCGCGTTCCAGCCAGAGAACTTTCTGAGCGAGTTTTTCCAGCAAGGCGTCTTTGCCCTGATAGGCCGTGAGGTCAAGTTCGGTGGCGGCGTAGGCTTTGCGGGCTTGATCCAGCTTGGCGGCTTGGAGTACCCCGGCCTGCTGCTCGGGCGTGAGTTTGGCGGGGTCATGGGTGGCAACGATGTTCTGCGCCTGCCGGACTTCCTTATCGGTGACGGCTTCATCGAGCACGAGTGTGACCTGCTTGCCATCAAATATCAGGCCGTAGAAATGAGTGGCAAGCGCGGCACGAAGATCCTCATCGAGGGATGGGACGTTGGCGGCGGACAGATCAATCCATAGGTTTTTCATGGTTTATATCTCCCGTACCCAGAACTGGGCATTCACTCCGGCGCTGATGGCGTAGATATTGGCCGAGCCGGTGCTGACGAAGGCGCGTAATTTGAAGGTGTGTGAACCCGCCACTTTGGGACTGACGTAAAAGACAAATGATGTGTTAAAGGTCAAGCCTGCGGCAGGCCCGTTGAACACCACCACGCCGGACGATCCCCCTTGACTGACTCCGTCCACTTGAATGTCGAAGTTGAGGGCTACCACCGTCGAGGAACAGGAGGCACAGGCTTGCAAGCCGACCAGAAAGCCTCCGCCGGCAGAGGTGACGGTGATGGGCGACATGATATCTACGTAAACGGTGCTGGTGATGACGAGGGATGTGGGCGTGTTGTAAACGCCCTGCGGCGGCGTTTTGAGCCAGTCGAGGTTGTCACGGAGCTGCTGGTTCATGAGAGCGGCAGTGGTGAGTTCACCGACACTCCATGAGCGGGGTTGAGTCCAGATAGCGGTCATTGAGAGTCCTTTCTTTTGGCGATTAGCGATTGGCTGTTGGCTGTTGGCTGTTGAAATGTGGTTGGCAAAAGTGGCAGCAATTTCGGCAAACTTTACCCCCTCATCCCAACCCTTCTCCCCCGCAAGCAAGGGAGAAGGACTTTAAGAGACCTGTCACGATATGCAGGATGGCGGAAAAGTCTGAGCCTTTTGCCTACGAAAATCCTTGTGTAATGATGAATCAGTCAGGGAAGTGTGCAGGGCTAGATATATCTTGCCCCTACAAAAGCCATTGTCCTTGTCAGTAAGGTTGACGGCTGAGGCACGTCTCCGCCCTACGAGCGCCCCACATTGTTATGAGATGGAGCACTTCAATTGTTGATCAAGTTAGTAGGCGAGGATGGCGGTCTGGTCGAGGGTGCTGGTGTCAAGAGTCCAGAAGGTGTTGGCGGCAGCCGGTTCGAGCAGCCATCGGGTACGGTGACGCGCGCCGCCGAGATCCACCCTGTGTTCTTCGGCGACGATGAAGTAATCGCCGGTGTGGTTGGTCTGGGTGTCATGGATGGTGATGCGGTCAAAGAGTGTGCGGCTCAAGATTTGGGCGAGATGCAGCGTACCGCTGAGGTCGATGCTGTGGAGCGTACCGTGCGGGTCTTTGCGGCGTGTTAATTCATAACGCGCCATTTGATCGGCATCTTCGATATTGGTGACCGAGGGCGTGTTCAGGCTGAAGCGGCGCAATCCATATTGATTGGCGCTGGCGTAATCAGCACGGACGACGAGCGCCGGATTACCCGTATAGAGCAGCGTCCCGCGTAATTGAGCGCCTGCTAGCAGATAGATGGGCAAGCTGCCCGTATTGCGAAGTTCGAGTGTCGCGGCGGATGCACCCGTTTCCATGACCACGATGTTCAGGGCAGACGTCTGATTGACGCCTGTGCCATCCGGCAGGGTATTGGCCTGATAATCGACGGCGGGAACCGGTGGAATGAGGCTGGATACACCGATGCGTTTTCCAGTCGCCGGATCGCGATAAGGCACGACCAAACGTCGGACACCGCTCTCACCGGGGAGGATCAACTGCGGGCTTGCCAGCACCCAGAGAAGCGTGTTGGGTAAACCCAAACTGCGCGGCAGCATGGTCACTTCAACCTGATTGGCGATGTCCGCGCCATAGGTGTATTCGAGGCCATCCATGTTGTCACTGAAGCTGGCGACGGCGGTGCTGGTGAGCAGCGTATGATGGCGGTTGTAGAACACCAACTGTCCAAAGCGGTCGGTGAAGAAACGTCCGCGTTCGCTGTCGGTCATCTGTCGGATGGCATCCAGCGCGGTAAGGCCATCGTCCCATGTGTCGGCGGCGTAGGCGAATGTCGAGCGTCCCGATTCGAGGCTGCGAGCGGCTGATCCGGCGAGGCGGGTGTTGCTGTCTAGTTCGGCATGACCGAGCGTATCCAGCAGCCAATATCCGGCGAGGGGACTGTAACGCAAAAGGGTGGCATCCAGCACAGCGGCGATAACCGTATCAGCGGTGATGTTGACCTGCGGCGGCAGGCGAATGCACTGCTGTCCGAGCACGGCTTCGGCTCCGATGGCATGGATGACCGCCAGCCGTTCGCCCTGACTGCCGGTCATCGGTTCGATGTGGTCAATGAAACCGGTGAAATGGGTACGGGTGGTCAGACCATCGTTGGATTGGATGCGGATGGGTTTACCGGGTTTGAGATCGTCGGCGGTGTATTCGGGCGAATAGGTTCGGCTGGCATTGCGTACGGTGATGCGGGCGGTGATGGGTGCGGCGACCGTGTCATAGGGCTGGGCCATACCGAGACGCCATTCGAGCTGAAGTACATCCGCCGCGCGGTTCTCGCCTGAGTCGGCAAAGTTGGCGTTGTCGTTCTGGTCGATGCTGAGCGTATAGGTAGCAGGGGGCATAGGAAGTCCTTTCGGGGAAGTAGCGGTTGGCGATTAGCTGGTTAGCAGTTGGCTTTTAGCTGGTTATAGGTAGTGCAATATAGCCTTAGCCCCATAAAAATAGGGGAAGGGGGCGAATGAAAATGTGGGGAAAATTTACCCCCACCCTAACCCTCCCCTGCAAGCGATGGAGGGAATCTTGATCGCCTAAACCTGAATGACCCAAGTGTGGCGGAAGGCACAGCCGTGATAGGTGCTGTAGCCGTAGGGGAATTCGCCGGGTTCGACATGGACACGGGTGGGTTCCAGCAGGGTGTTGTTGAGCAACGGATCGGCGGCGAGGGCGGCGCAGTAGGCATCCATGAGGTCGACGACGCGGGGCAGGTGGGAGCGGGTGCCGCGTCCCATTTCGGTGGGTGCGACCAGCAGCAGGTGAGTGACGGTGACAGTCACGGTGCGGGGGCCGCTGCTGAAGGCGATGGTCTGGAAACCGTCGCTGGACGGGCGGGCGAGCTTGGTACTCGGTGGCGTGATGGGCAGCACCAGCAGCGCGGGAAGCTGGACGCGGCTGAGGCTGTCAGGGATGGTGTCTACGTCGTAGTTGTGGGTGGCGCCGGACACGGTCAAACTGGCGAGGCGCGTGAGGGCAGCGCGTATGGTCATGGTGGGTATGCTCCTTTTGTCGGATTAAGATTGGGACTATCGAGCGACGAGAAAAGTTTCCTTCGAGCATAGACTGAGAGAGAGTCAGTCAGGCTTCGGAGGAAATGATGTTTGCGCGACACGAGAAGATCTGCCGGTTTTCAGCGAGCAGTTTCACTGGTACTCACTGAGTTTGCCGGGGCATTACCCAGCAGTATTTCCGGCGGATTTTCAACGGGAAGATTTAACGGCTGAGATGCTGGCGCGGGTGTTGATCAAGTCGATCCGACAGTTGGTGGGCGATCAGCAGGTGCTGCTGGTTGGACATTCAACAGGGGCTTTCGCGGCGTTGGCTATTGCGGCACAAGCGCCAGAGATGGTACAAGGCGTGATCAGCATTGGTGGATTCGCGCAGGGCAAATGGGGCGGCTTGTTAAGCCTGCTGCAACGTCAGGCGCGGATGTGCAAAGCGGGTGAATTCTTATTCAGGCTAAATGTCCGAAGCGGCGTGCTGCATCCCCGCTTGGCTTACTGGCTGAGCAGCCTGTATGCCGCAGACCGGCGCGCTTACTTCAGTGACCCCATGTTATACCGGCACATTCAGGCGCAGTTTGTCTACTCCAAGCGGTTGGATACGCGTGCAATGACGCATTACTTCAACCGGATGCCGGACATCGACATCAGTCACTGGCTGCCTTATGTCCAAGCGCCGACGCTGGTGATTACCGGTGACCAAGACCCGATCGTTCCCGCCCTGCAATCAGCGCTGATCGCCAGCACTGTATCGCATGGCGAGTTGGTGATGATCGCAGGCGCAGGGCATATGGTGATGGTCGAACGGGCAGCGATGTATATCGAAACGATCCGCGAATGGCTGCAACAATTCGCGGAACAACCACTCGCGGAACTGGAATACGCAGTGTGACCGATTCATCTAGCAGCGGAGACGAATATCACCGGAGTCGTGATTAAAGAGTTGGTCAAGCCAGTCGAAGATGATGGTATGGGCCAAGCGCAGATTGTTGAGCTGGCAGTGGGCATCCGCGCCATCCTTGGCCGTGAAGTGACGCAAGGTGACGTTTACACCGCGCTTGACGAAATCCTCATAAACGACCTGCGTTTGCCGCTGGAGTTCCGCGCTTTCGCCTTCGCTGACCAGAAATAGTGACGGACAGTTGATGCGGGTGTAGTCGACCACTCGGCCTTGGGTCAGGATGCCATCGACCGCGCTCTTAAAGTCGGTGGTGCCGAACTGCCACGCATACTTTTGCAGGTTGATCTCGGCGCTTTCGTTGAATGAACCGGACAAGCGCATGATGGTATTCAGCAGCCATCCTGGGGCACGGACAGCACTGCCCACCTCGACGCGGAAGATTTGGGCGATGTCGAAAATGGGCGTGGCGGCAATCCATGCCTGAATGCGCGGGTCGGCAGCGACTCCCTGTGTGGTGAAGTATCCACCACCGCTGACGCCATAAGTGGCGATCTGGGTGGGTTTGACGGCAGCATTGGCCTCCAACCAATCAAGTATGGCGCTGAAGGGTTTGTCCATATCGGCGCGCATATACTGTCCGCGATTGGGCGTCATGCCCTGACCGGGAAGATCAACCATGATGACGTTGTAGCCGCGCTTCCAACCGGGGTATCCGGCGAAGTAAAAGAGGTCTTCACGGAATGTGTCACCGCCACCGACCATGAACATCACCGGACGCGGCTGCGAGTTGTGTTCGAGGTAGTAACCGGGAAGTGTGGTGTTTTCGAAGGGTATTTCAATCGGGCGCATGGGCACACCGAACAAACTGATTCCGGTCTGGAAGGCCTGCTCCATCTCGTGGGCCATCGTGTCAAACTCGCTTGATGACGGATTGGTGTACTGTAAGGCGGCACGATTGGCATAAGCCGCGCCGAGATAAGCTTGGGCGGCGAGCAGCTTTTGTCCCTGCTTCAGGAAAAGCTGCGCCTGTTCGGTTTGATAGCGGCTCTGCTGATGAAAGCCATTTCGCCAGCCGGTCGGATCACCATCTTTGATGTCGTGAACGGCATAGAAAATTTGCGACGGCACCATGCCGACAATCTGGCTGATGCCGACGGCCCAATTGAACATGAAATCCATATCTTCGTTCTTGAAGCGGATGTTGAACTTTTGCCGTTGGAAGATAATTTCATTTTGCTTCATGATATTCCCTCGATTCTCCAGAGGTTGGTAATGGATGGTTGATGGCTATATTAGGAAGCAGGAATAAGGGGTTCAATTAGGAGAATCAAATCGGCGTTGAATACTGGACAACTGTCTATGAATGAAACTTCGTTAACTCAAGTGGATCGGCGTAAACAGCGAACGCGGCGTGCACTGCGAGAGGCACTAGTCAGCCTGATTCTGGAAAAGGGTTATGAGGCGATTACAGTGCAGGACATCACCGACCGCGCCGACCTCAATCGAGGGACGTTGTACCTGCATTACCAAGATAAGAACGATCTTTTAATGCGCAGCAGCCAAGATATTTACGACGAACTGCTGGCGGAATTTGAGCCGCTGACCAAACAGCGTGTCTCGGCGATGGACATCCCAAAGCGCAATCTGGTGATTATCTTTAGCCATGTGGCGGCGAACGATAATTTCTACCGCGTGATATTGGGGGCGAACGGCGTGCCCGCATTTCGGGCAAAGCTGCGCGAGATTATCATTCAAGTGGGACTCAAGCGGCTGGTGGCTTTGGAACGGCTCCAGTCGGCAACCCCGGCGATCGCATCCGAACTGCTGATCGGCTTCGCGGAGGGCGCTATTATGGGTGTGATCGAGTGGTGGCTGGAAAATAATCTGTCGCCTCCGGTTGAAGTCGTCGCACAGTACACGCTGGATTTAGTGGTGAATGCCGTTTACCCGATGATCGGCCTCAAAATTCTCACAACGCATCACGGTGCTGGTTAGTAGACGAAGGGATTACGGAGGGCACGGGCGTCCTTGGTGAGTTTGGACACGCGCTCGATAAAGGCTACGTCAGACGGATCGCTGCTGGCACGGCGGTGATCGGCGATGGCATAGCACAAGTCAATGAAGTCCTGCCACTCGGCTCCGGTGGAGAGTAGGCGGTTATAAATGGCGTCGTTAGCGACGATGGCGATCAGGCGGAAGCCGTGCAGACGATCCACCAGCGCCACATCGAGAATCTTGTCCTCGACCATGATGTTGATGCGTTCAAAGACGCTCATCAGACGCCAGATGTCCGGCCAATCCTGACCAACCGGTGAAAACCCTACTTCATTCACCAAGCGAACGGTGATGGGATTGGTCTTTTCGAACTGCTCGTCGAGCGCCAGCAAAAATTGACCTTTGGCCTGCTGGCGAGTCACGTTGACCTGCCGCGAGATGTAGAGCAGGCTGCCGGTGGTCGCCAAGGCCACAATCAAACTGGCAATATCACCGATGGTCATAGCGTATCCCCCACGTAAACTGAACTCTCCGCAAATGACAAAGTACATTGGTTAGGCAATGCGTCTATCGAAGCCATCAATTTTGAGGAAGTGAAAGGTGTTGATCGAGATGATCTAGCGCTTATTTTACGGCGGAATTGATATGCGGTAAAGATGCGGGCACAGGGGGAAGATGCCTTCACGGATTATTACGGAATCCTTCATGCTCGTGCCTACCAAAATATGGGATGCTAGGGCATAACGGGTTGTAATGGTTTTACCATTTGATAGGATTCCTTATGCTGCGCCGCTACGATATTACGGTTGATGGGCACAAGATGGTCGCGCTCGGCAACAACGAGACCGCTACCAATACCCCAATTATATTGATGCACGGCATCGGGCTGTCGGCGTCCTTCTGGCCGGAAGATGGAGCGGGCACAGTGGACGGTAAACGCTGGTACGCGCTGTGTCTGCCGGGGCATTATCCGGCGGCGTTTTCAGAGGGTTTCCAGCGCTCCGAACTAACAGCGGAGCTGATTGCCCGTTTGGTGAGCCGCAGTATCCAAGAATTGGTCGGGGACCAACCGGTGATTCTCTTCGGGCATTCGACGGGCGGCTTCGCAGCGCTGGCCACTGCTGCCCAATATCCAAAGCAGGTAAAAGCAGTTATCAGCGTGAGCGGCTTTGTGCAGGGACGATGGGGCGGGCCGCTGGCATTAATGCAAAAGCAGATGCAGTGGGGCAGCTTCGGAGAAGCGATGTTCCGCAGCGCATGGCGTACCGTGATGGTGACGCCGCGAGTCTATTACTACAGCAGCGGCTTATACACCCACGACTGGCGTTCCTATTTCGCTTATCCAGATCTCTATATGCATACCAAGCGGGTGTTTGCCGATGTCCGCCAGCTTGACCTGCACGGGTTAGCCCATTACTTCGCACGGATGCCGCAGACCGATATTCAAGATTGGCTGCCGCGCATCGCTGCACCAACACTGGCAATTACCGGCGAACAAGACCGGATTGTGCCCCCTGAACAGGCGCGACAAATTGCTCAACAGGTTCCGAACGCCAAACTGGTCACGATACCGAACAGCGGGCATATGGTCATGATTGAGCAACCGACGCCCTACAAGGCCGCCATCAACGGGTTTTTGGGACAGTACGCATAAAGAAATGTTTCACGCGACAGGAAAATATGATGGCTATTATTGTGGATTGGGAGAACGACACCCACAAAACGATCTACGTTCGATATGAGCGACTGTGGACATGGGCGGATTTCGCAAAAGCAAAAGTTCGGATTGATACCCTCCTGAATTCCGTACCTTATACCGTGAATATTATTTCCGATTCGCGCGAAAGTGGTGGGCTGCCCCAAGGAAATTTGCTCTCGCACTTGGTGCAATCGTTTCAAACAGCACCCAACAATATCGGCACAGTGGTGGTGGTCGGCGCTAATCCAATGTTCAAAATGGCGCTGCAAATCCTACAAACCGTGTCGCTAAATCGTGCCGCCCAAAACATCCGCTTTTCCAAGAACTTGGATGATGCGAATAATCTGATTAACGGTTAAGCAGCCGCTTCGCAACATATCAGTTCCTTCACACCATTGACGACAATGCTTCTTTTCGGAAAGTTACTATATATTAAGGTAGTAAACTGTGAAGACATGTCATTAATGGAATATAGGCTATGGCTATTCAGGTTGGATGGGCAACAGAAGCCCGTAGAACAATTTACGTCCGATACGAGAAAGTTTGGACATGGGCGGATTTCGCGGCGGCTAAAGTTCAGATTGATGCACTCCTGAATTCCGTTCCGTATACGGTGGATATTATTTCGGACTCACGTGAAAGCGGCGGGCTGCCCCACGGCAACGCACTTTCCCATTTAGGGCACTCTTTTCAGACAGCTCCGGGCAATATCGGGAAGGTGGTGGTGGTCGGAGCCAACCCATTTTTCAAGTCGCTGCTGCAAATCCTACAGACCATCTCACTGAACCACGCCGCCCAAAACATCCGTTTTTCCAAGACACTGGATGATGCTCGCAGCCTGATCGACGCGGCATAAACATCCATCATGGGCAGCTACACTTTGACGGCTATCCGGCGAAACGCCGAGAGCGCGGCCTGTAAATTATCAGGCATGACATGGAAGGCGGCAGTGTCGGCTTCTTTATACAACCAACTGGCCCAACGCAGCGCCAGCGCATTCAATTCAGCGGGCGGTTGATAGGCATAAATCGGTGTGTTGAGAGTGTGGCTGGCGGCTGATGTACCGTTGACACCGCGCAAGACGGTCAGCACATTGGACACCGTATTCACAGCGGTCACCCGCAGATACTCGCTGTCGATCTTGAGCAGATGCCCGACTTGAAAACGGGGAAGCACGCCTTCACTATCCGCCGCATCAGCATCCGTCACGGTGAGGCTGGTGGCGCTGTTATTCAGAGGATTGTTCTGTACGGTATCGCCTGTCCCACGCCACATCTCCGACGGACGATCATGCCAGCCCCAGATACCGCTGACGGTGATGGCTTGCAGCGGTGAGGTATACCATGTGAAGGCGCTGCTGCCTGTCAGCCGCAGATAGCTAAAGGGTGCTTCATCCGGTACAGGGATGACATCGGTCAAGTTGATGCTGCTGTTATCACCGTTAGTCAGGCTGGTGAGTTCCAGCAAGTCATCATCCAAGAGCAGTTCGAGGCTGCTGGTGTAGTTGTGCTGGATGGCCTTCTGACGCGGGCAGAAGCGGCGGTCGGTGGCGTGTTCGATCCCGGCAGCAGCCGCTTGCAGCGCATTGAGCAGGCGGGTGTCATCGGCGGTATCGGTGCTGGCGAGTCCGAGGCGGGCGCGCAGTTGGTCGAGCGTGGCTAGGGTATACATATGCAATCCTCCTGATGAGTAAACAAATGGAATTACGCGCAATCACGATGAATTGTGAAAGGTTTAGGCACATAATTTAGGGAACAATTTGTGATTTTTTTTACGTTGTAAGGTTGTGCGAGGTACGCTCTGATTTGAGTACCATTACTGAATGAGGTGTTGCCATGCTCAAATCACGTTCTTTAAACTGGATCACAGCCCTTGGATTGACCATAGGCTTGATGATGATCGGACTGCCGTTGGTCGCGTCACAATCCAAACCGACGCCCACACCCACCACACCGGACTCAAGCGCCGAAGCAAGCTACAACTGCCCATGCAGTTTATGGGGTACACCCGTACCCAAGACCAAGAATCAGGCAGATGCGGCGGGTGTTGAAGTCGGATTGAAGTTCCAAACGTTGGTGGATGGTTCTATTACTGGCATCCGTTTTTACAAAGGCAGCGCCAATAAAGGCGAACACATCGGACATTTGTGGTCGGATGATGGCAAGCTGCTGGCCGAGGTCACGTTCACTGACGAAAGTGACTCCGGTTGGCAGGAAGCCAGCTTTGAGGAGCCGGTTGCCGTCAGCGCGAATACCACATATGTCATCTCCTACTTCACGCGCAGCGGTTGGTATTCAGTGGATCGTCCGGCCTTTGGCAAAGATATCAGCAACGGGCCGCTGGTGGCACTGAAGAGCAAAGGAAACGGCGGAAACGGCGTCTACATCTACACCGGTAAACCACGCTTTCCCAACCAGAGCTATCAGGCCAGTAATTATTGGGTGGATGTCATTTTCGTCACGCAGTTGGATGCTGAGGCGACACCCGAAGCCACCGAAACCAGTTCCTAAAGCGCAAGGATGCATCAGGGCCTGATCTAGGGTGTTCAACGCATACCCGATGTCGAACTGGTTACATTCGACACTACTCCAATTTCCCCAAAAGGTGCTCAATTAAGGCAAAGAAATGTGGAGGTGAGTTATGCGTGTCAAATTGAATCGTGACTATTGTGACGCCCATCTCGCTTTCTGCGAACGCTGCTTCGGGCAATTTCTCAAGTACCCGATGGGTTATGAACGCCGCTGCTTTGAGGAACTGGAAGATGATGGCAAGGATATCTTAACCATCGAAATGCATACCGGCGATCATAATATCGTGCTGGAACTAGACGAGAAACAGCGCCAACAGATGGCAAATGAGGGTTGGGCCTATTTTGTGGACTTCGGCGTGCCGATGTACCGCGAAAAGGTCAAAACACCCACTCACGATTGACCCAAACACAAAACGCTCATCACTGGATGGGCGTTTTAATTTGAATATGTGTGTATGCGATTTAACACTTTACAAATTCCCAATTCTTTCATTTTTATATTATTCTTATTGACTATGTAATATGGTCAATAATCATTGTTTTTACATGTGTTTAGTGACTTATTTACATGACACACTACGTCTAGTCTTTAATATCAGCCCAATGAGAGTTTGCCCAATTGGCTCCTTATCGTTGATGTCCTCTTTTCAAAACGAGGGCTAAGCCGGTAATCGATATTCGTTATGTTGATATAGGCACAGCGTATTTGGAAATAAGGTTCACATTTATGACACTCGAAACCATATTCATCGGTTTTCTCTTAATGACTTTAGCGGGATATGCCATCGCAGCTTTAGCTTACTTCGTACTGCCGCGCATGATGAAGTTGATTTGGTATTGGGCAACCACAGAAAAGGAAGCACCTCGAAGAAGGATTATCCATTCGGCACGCTCCAAGGGATAATTTTATCACCAAGCAGTCCAATAAGGACTATGTGAATTGCCCTATCTTGTGATTCGCTGCCTTATCCCTGCGGATTGGGCGTGACTTGTTCGACGGCAATCGGCAGCACGCCGATTTCATCCTCATCCACCAGAATTTCAAAGTCATACTGCCCCGGCGCGGGCAGCATTAAGTTTTGCACTTGAATAATGAAGTTGACTTCGGGAATCGGCATCACTTTGGGATTCACAGCGAAGTTCATGGTGGGCAAAGCCAGCAGGATTTTGCCATCAGCATCCCGAAAGCGGACGTGCAGCCCTTTTTGCTGGCCGTAATCCTCGAAGTCCGCGCCCAGCTTGATGACCAGATGCAGCGAGGCGTGAACCGCCGGAAACTTCGGCGCGTAGATGCGTCCGAATGCGCCGAGCACATTCAGCTTGCCGCCTTGATCGACGTTGGCGTAATCGGCTACGAGGAGGATAAGTTTTTCCATGGGGGATGCCTCATGTAAAAGTAGAAAAGAAATTATAGCTTGTTTCTGGCACAATTTTTCACTGAGAATTCGCCCAGCATATCTAGATTGTTGCCCCAATCAACATTGGCGTAATTGGCTACGAGGGAAATAAGTTTTCTCAGACAATATGTTTATTGATTTTAAATCTATCAATGCAACAAAAATTCATACAAATTAATTAATTTAGGATGAATCACAGTAGATAATTAAGGAACGCATTAACTTATAACGTGGGCTTTGATTATGCCATCCGAAATTAAGAAACACAGTCTCGAGCGTCAAATTAAACAACTTTTCATAAGTCACCCATCCGATCAATTTACACGAAAAGAACTAATGGCTTACTTGAATATTGACCAAGCTGATTATGATCTTGTGCACAAAATTCTATGTGGTTTATCACAGAAGGGTTTTCTTCATCGCACTCGTCAGGATCATGGAACTATTGAGTCAATACCACTACCAACTTTTTATTACAGATTGATTCATGACCACGGAGACAAAAGTTTTAATGAACAGAAAGTGGTAATGGTGGCTAAAGGACACTATAAACCAGTGAACGTGCCTCTAAACAACCAAGATAGTGGCTTTTCGAAAGTCAATTTGGTTTCTCAACCAATAAAGATTTTGTATGACCGTTATATCGATCAGGACAAAAAAGAATATTTGTATCACCATGATAATGAAAAGAATCAGGTAATAATTTTTGGTGCACATGACAAATCAAATACTTTGGAAATATCAGAAATCTCCATAGGCGATCCTATTGTTGGATTAAAGGATGTGTATGTATGTTACGGCTACTATTCTAAGAAACGTACTTTAGGTTTGATGATTACCAATGTAAAAGTCCAATTAGCGAGAAAATTGCCTAGCAAAAAGGATGTTCGAAAACTGGTGAAAAAGACTATAGACTTGTATTTTTTCCCCGGAAGAACTGGATAAAAGAGCCTAATTAATCACTTCATTATTGATGTAGTTAGGGTAAGCATCCCTAAAATTAGAGCCAAACAAAATTGGAGTTTTCCAGTATATTTAGAGCTAGTCAGGAGAACTGCAATGAAAACAGGACGGTTCAGTGAAAGTCAGATTATTGGCATCCTGAAACAGCAGGAAGCGG
>JBGAGF010000002.1:0-543281 GCA_044226855.1 Aggregatilineales bacterium | reverse complement strand
TCAGGCACATCACTGAGCAATGGATACAGATTTACAACCATGATCGACCGCATGATGCGCTCGCTGGTCTGACGCCAGCGGCCTATTATCGGGTTCACTCTCTCTAGTTTTGTTTGGTACTAATGATGGGGTGGCTACCACTTTGCTGTCACTGATATCGCCGGCTTTTATTGACTGATAAATATCATGATTTATCTGTCGTTCGAGTTCCTGCTTGCGACTTAAATCTGACGACTCTTTTTTTACAGTTTCACCTAATATGGATAGATCGTCTAAGAATTTCTGTATTTTGTTGTTGTCTTCAAATCCGGATGAAAAATCGGCTCTCTGATATTTATTAATTCGTGCTGGAATCTCAGGATTATTTCCGTTAGGTGTCTTTTTGAGTAAAACAGGAATAACTTTTTTTTCATTTTCAACCGCAACAATGAATTCCCAATTGCAATACGGGGAATCGATCCAGTTCTGAGTGAGGGCGAGGACAATCGCGTCGGCCTTAATGATTTCGGCCCGAAGCTCTTGTCGCCACTCTCGTCCTACACGCAGTTGATCATCTATCCAGACTTCATGCCCACCAGCGCGAAGAATTTTGCTTAATTCAAGACTTTCATTCTTGTCAATGCGAGAATAACTAATAAAGAGACGCATTTAATCTCCAACAACGTGAAAAATCACGTTGACACTACGAATCACCTAACCATCCTGTCCGCTCTGAAGAGGATTTATTGGGATATTTAGTTCCGCTGTGGCAATACTTAATTTGATCTTGAAATACCCAACTTATATTTCTGTCCTGATAATACCCAAAACTATATTTGGTTCAAATGGCTACCACTTTAATAGGATAAATTGCATACGTATCACGTGAGTTTATACACAATGCCGTGCCACGTTTATATAGGGTTTTGAACTAGTACAGGGGTTAAGTGGATATTCCGTTGGTCACATAAACTTGTCACCATTTGAGACCACGAACCTTGAAAACAAGGTAAATACTTAAATCGGTGTTCAAAGAGAAACATTTTAATTTGATGCGGCGGAAATTATGTACGTCATTAATTCCAGATTGAAGTGACAATGGTTTACTAGAAGCCGGTTGCTTGCAGGGGCCTATAAATTAGGAACGTTACTAATTTCAGTTTTAGGAGTCGATGGATTATCCAAAAAGCAATCTGATATCAAGTCGAGTTGCCGTCCAGCAGATGGAAGATCAGTCCATTTTTTGATTAGAATACGAGCACCGTATTAATTACAATATCTCCTAAAATTGGGTGTATGAGTTTTTGGAAACCGTGCTAAGCTATTATTAGGATGTGATTTAATGTAACTCAAAGTAATGTGGTTTATATCTAATTTTTGACACATCCCATCCTAATTTGAATATAAATAGCTCTGGCTAATTCAGGCGAAATAGGAGGTCACAAAATGTGATTCAATATTGGATTCCTACCGTGGCTACAATGTAGTAGCTGCGGGTATATCGAAGTGGGATTGAGTCACCTACTTCGGTACACAAGGAAATACTCTATCGTGGATTTGATGGGTTTACTAATATAATGTTCCTTACTTACTTATTATATTGACATAGGTTTATTAATATGTACAATAGCTTGATGATTACACAAAATAACACTACCACTACTCCATATGATGAACTTTTATTTCGCAAAGAGAGCGGGCCAGTTGCAACATATTTAATGAACGTAAGCCCAAGTTCTCATCAAACAATCCTTGCATGTCTGAAAGCTTGCCTTAGAGCCTTAAATCCTGAATACGTCGAAACCAGTGCGACATGGCTAGTCGCACAGGGTATGAGAGCTGATAATGTTGCGTATATGTTCGATTGGCACCTGCTGCGACGAAAACATGTCTTATTCATTCGAGAGAGGCTACAGGAGTTGTATGAATTGCGCTATGCCAACAGTGTCCTTTCATTTATGAGAGGAATAATTCGAGAGTGCTGTAATCTTGGACTTATGACCAGAGATGACATGCTTAAGGCTGTAGACATGAAAGGTTTTTATCTTGAACGTGTGCCGGCAGGTAGGGCCGTGAGTAGCAACGAATTTCATACCATCATTAGCTACTGTCTAAATATAGGAAACACTGTTGGTTTACGCGACGCCGCGATTTTTGCATGCTTCAGTGCAGGTTTGAGACGCCAAGAACTGTCAAACTTGGATTTGGACGACTATGAGCGAGATACAGGTAAATTGACTGTATTAGGAAAAGGGAATAAATTACGTTCAACATATTTATCACCCTTTGCTCAAGAAATAGTGGATCGCTGGCTTGAAGTTAGAGGAACCAACTCTGGACCCTTATTTGTCCATATGCAGGAACCCTCCTTTCTTTACTTACAATCCAGACTGGGCATTCAAGGAATTGCAAGCATGGTTGACAGGCGATCCCGTGAAGCAGAGATTACGCGGTTTACTTGCCATGATCTCCGTCGAGGTGTACTCACAGATCTGCTTGACCGTGGAGTGCCAGCAGAGGTGGTAGCGGATTTGGCAGGACATAGCAATATAGACACTCTCTATAATTGGTATGATCGTCGTGATGAAAAATCAGAGCGCGAAGCCTTTCAATCACTTAATTTGCCCTTTTTTGACGTTTCGGACACTTAGTGCATTCTTTATTTAGGAGTTTGAAGACGAAATGTTTCCTATTAATACCACATCCCACAATAATTTCGCTCATCACATAAGAAATAGTCCAGCTACTGCACTTTTGTCTCAAAGTAATACACCAAATAGTGTGCGGACGAAAATGTCCATTTTGTTCCGATTAATCGAAATCATCGATCCCCCTGGTCTATCGAAGCTTATTGTTGAGTTGGAAACACATGGTTTCAATCGCTTTCACGTAGTCTACTTTTTCCCATGGGAGAATTTGACCTATAGCGATGTTGCTAAGGTGCGTGCAAAGCTAGTAGCTGAATACATTCCGACGAGAGCCAATTCGATGTTATGTGTTCTGCGATGTATCTTAAAAGAATGCTGGCTTACCGGCTCCTTGGAACTTGATCAATATGAAAAACTTGTTGCCGTGAAAGGCATTAAGCTTCAAAAACAAACAACAAGTTGTATTGTCCCCGACAATGAACTAAAGGCCCTATTTACGGTATTTAGAAACCGGGGCGTTATAGGGTTACGCGACGCGACTTTGTTAACTTTGATGTGCTTAGGACTAAGCCCGGGTGAAGTTAGCCAGCTTAATGTTTTGGATTATGATCCAAAGAGTGAAACAATCCAAATTGTGCCAGGGAACACTCGATATCATAGTAGAGCGAGAACAATCTATCTTGACACAAAAGTAAAATGCTTGATGGATAGATGGTTAGAATATAGAGGAATCCAAGATGGTCCGATGTTCCCACAAATGGTAGTTTCGCAACACATGCACGGGAAAATCGTTACTGGATATCCCCGCTTAAGTGTGCACGGTATATATTGCATATTTGCTTTACATGAAGAGAAACATGGTCTGGCACATCATCGCTTGACCGATTACCGCAAAACTTTTATTGCGAAACTATTTGATCACCATATCGATGAGCTAACAATTAGTAAAATTGCGGGAATTAATAGTCCAGATTATATCAGAATTTATAACACTCTCCCAGAAAATACAAAAAGGCTAGCAGCTAGTGAAGTATTTCAACATCATATAGTTTAGTCGTACCCTGACGGTATATGATACTCGCTTCTTAGCTACATTAGTAAAGACAACTCAATTTATGTCTACAAACACAAAGGATAGGCTTCATTGCCTATCCTTTGTGTTTCGTAATTGGAAAGTATCATTGTTCTTGTAAAGCTAGAAGCCTCAGCAAACACCATGCTTATATCCGCGTCTTCGCGCCTTCAGAAAGGTCGTGGACTCTATATAGAGCTTGAGCATCCAATATATTTATATTTTCTTAGCTTGTGACGATTTAAGAGTACAAGAGATAGAGGCACGATATATTCTTGTACGCGTTCTGGCCTATGAACAAACGAGGTCACTTAGTGATCCTCCTATTCAAAAACACTGAACGCAAATTGATGAAAAATGAAACCACGGATATAGTTTATTCTATGTTTATGGTCTGTGTCCCATTCTATGTATATGGTTCGATCTACTTTGTCAGATTGTCTGGTGTATTAGATCAAATACCCTGCCCCGAATTATCTAATGCAGCACTAGTTTGAATTAATAAACTGCTGATAGACCATTCGTTTTTCAAGGTCAAGTCGTTGTTTCCCTACAAGGTGTTGGAGCACTAACTTCATTCGAATCTCGAAGCCATCCCAATTAATCCTTATCAGCGGAGTCTTGATACCACGAAACCGTCCTAAGGTTCTGATAATGAGTTCGCGGTCTTCCAAGCGGTCCAAGCACTTTCGCACAGTATGGCGGTTTATTCCCAACTCTTCCTCCCAATCCTCGTGGTTTTTAGCTATCCAGAGATGACCATCCTTTACAACCCTCAATCGAGAATACCCGTTATTGTCAGGTGTATTCCAATATATAAGTTGGCTAAAAATCACAGCGTCATTCAGAAAACCCTCGTTTAGGAAAACATATTCAGGAAGAAGTAATACGCCACGTTTATTTGGCTCTTTTACCCAATTCAAGCCAAATTCATTATCGATATCGGGCAAATATTTGATGCTGTTCTTCATACTTTCTCCAATCTCTAATTAACAGTTATAATATAATAAATTATAATTTTGATTAAATCAACCCCCAATTATTGCGCTATCAGACTAAGGTAGGAGACAATTGGGCCAGTACTACTTCCTATAATCAAAGGGATGAAAATGGTCTCTAGCGAACAATTAGTTAGGTCGCGAACTAAGCTTATATCCAATCAAGAACTAACCGTAGAAGACTGTATACATCTCTTGATTATGCTTGATAAGAGTATGTTAAATCAGGAAGAAGCATTAAATACTTTAGAAGCAATTAACTTTTTTATTGGCAAAAGACGGGGATCGAGTACTACACCGAATGATCTAGGTCTCAAATTGGAGAAATATGATCACCGCTTATTCACACGTGTTAAAAGATATATTGGCAGCTATCGTTCAAAACTTTTGGCTATGCGAATGGCTGATAAAAGTGCTGCGCGATTGATTCGATATTGGCCCAAAGCATATAAGCTACTAGAAAACCTTATTAAGCGAGAACAAGCATCAAATGAAAGGCGTAGCGGAAGGGCGTTGGAAGTAGCAAAACTTATGTCGGTAAATGTCCAGTTTCAATCTAGTCTAGACAAAATCAGAAGACACTGGGGAATTGTTCCAAAGTATCCGGAATCCAGTGAAAACGTAGATATGAGTGCGGATGATATTCTAGTACAGTATGCCTTTGAAAACACACCTTACTCCAAAAAAACCTGGCATCAACTACAACGTACCATGGAGAACAAACTTTGCACGCCATTCAAGGGATTTATATGGCGACTCGATTATGGTTTGATGGTGGCAGCTTTATGTTATGGATTAGAGCCATATGATGTTCTAAAAAACTGGGATCACATTTGGAACGTAGCTAGGCATCAACAAACCTTTCGACATGTAGAGATCCGTGTAGAGGATGACGAAAAATTTATGGGTGCTATCCTCACAATTGCCTATCTAAGTAATCGTATATCCCAAGTCGATCCAACTATACCTGCCGTCATTAATCAGTGGATTGATTTTGCCCGTACATCTCGCGAAACAGTGCAAGTGGATGACGATAACATTCCGCAAGCTCTTGAAGATATCTCTGGAGAACCAATGTCACCTCCACTAGACGATTTAACTTTATTGGTACGAATCTACCCAGATACCACTAAAGAAGATCTGACGTCGTTGTGGCCCAGAATAAGCTTGAAACAGTTGGAATTATGGGGAAACCAAAAACGCATTGTGCGAAATGAATGGGATACGTTCGAGAGTGATCTAGTTATTGACAAACTAAAACAGCAAGGCCAAACAACTCAAGAAATAATCGCCGAACATGATGAGTATTTTGCTACTATGCCAGACAAGAAGATAGGTGGCCCCAGTCTAGATTCAATTAAAGACGTAATTAAGAAACGGCTGAAAAGACTTCGCCAGAGACAAGGGAAAAGTGGGGGAACGATGTAGCACCCGCGAATCAGTCCCCTGACGAGATCAATTAGCAAGACTAGTCTATAGGCATGGTGCATGTCTATAGACTTTTTGTTTATTGGCGTGTGCGGATACACAAATCAGCCAAATACGATATTAGAAAGGACTCACATGCCAACTTACGTATTTAAGAACAGACATATTCAAGCAATTGAAGGAATCGTGATGCTTCGCACTAAATCTGATTATCACTGGCCAGAAGAAGTCGTGATTATCTATCGCCCAGACTTAAAAGAGCAGATTACCAATTGCAAACATCATGAAACCACCACGTAGGAGAAGAAAATGGATAACAGTTGACCAAAGACCAACATTCGCAATCTATGTGCGTTCATCCTCTGAAACAGAAAGTGAACTCGTGATAGAAAAACAGATTGGTGCATGTAGTGCAAAGGAAATGGCAGAAATCGATCTTTGCTCGCAATTTTACTAAAGGGGATCGACGTAGAACCCCCGTATCTGTCCCCTGAAGTTTGTAAGACATGGGAATAGCCTATAGGCAGCGATGTGCCTATAGGCTTATGGATCGACCTAACCGACACATAAGCTTTTAAAAGCATGTTCCTATAATTACCTGCCACTCGGAATCTGTAATCAGCAAAACGCTTGAATATTACAAATCAGAAAGTGACCAACCAAAATGAAAAAATCAGCCGCAAAAATTGAGAAGAGTTTAAGGTTCGCGATATATGCTCGCTATTCATCCGAAATGCAAAACGAAATCAGTATTGATGCTCAGATAAGAGCCTGTCGCGAAGAGATTAGCAAATATGGTGGCATTATAGTCGAAGAATTCACAGATAGTGCCAAAAACGGATGGAGCCTAGATCGAGAAGGCTTCCAAAAGCTTAGAGAAAGTGCCCAGCGAAAACGATTTGATGCACTAATGATCTGGAAATTCGATAGACTGGCAAGAGATGAAAATCTGGCTTTAGCTATTAAAACGTTACTTCGCAAAGATTATAAGCTGAAAATATACTGCGTCCAAGGTGTAAGCGAAGATGACGATAATTCTCCTCAAAGCGCAGCTATGGAACAGATGTTTGGTGTATTTTCAGCATTTTATTCGAGGAATTTGAGCAGCGAGACCAAACGCGGAAAACGAGAACGAGCCATTAAAGGAGAGTTTAATGGTAGTGTCCCACCCATTGGCTACTATCTTGTAAAGATGTCAAAAGAATACCCAGCAAGCCCCTCGGGAATATTTATATTTCCCCGAGTAGCCGCAATTGTTCGTCGGGCTTTTAAGTTGTACTCGAATGGCAAATATAGTGATACAGATATTGCAGATTGGATGAATGATCGACCAGTAATAAAAATGCTTCGGAAAAACCAGCAACCAATAAATAAAGAGATGGTACGTGACATGTTGCAAAACAGGGTTTATACAGGTCAAGTTCCATATACAGAAACTATATATAATGGCACCCTAGGCGAAAAGAAAGTGTCCAGACGAAATCGGGCTGAGTGGTTCAAGGGAAAACATAAACCTATTATTACCGAGGAACTATTTAGTCTATGCCAGCAAATTCGAGCTGGTATGGTACGTCCTCGTCATGCAGCTAGCGCAAAGCGCATCTATATTATGCATGACCGTGTCTTTTGTGCAGAGTGCATTGCCAAGAAACCAATAACATTAATCGATGAAAACTATGGGAGGATGCGACCCAAATTCCATAATCAGAGAGGTTATGCCCACTATCACTGCCTTTCACATGATAGAGGTTATGAAAAGTGTAGTCAAGAGAATGTGCCATTACCCGTAATAGAAAATCAGGTAGTAAACATTATATCGGCATTAAATATCCCACCAGGATTCCAAGATCGTGTTCATACAGCGATTAGGAGCAAGTCCGAGTACGAAGCCAGTATGAGAAGAATAGAGGAGATTAAGGCTATGGTCGAAAAAGTCGATCTAGAATGGGAGCACAGTTTTATAGAAAAGGATGTCTACATAGCAAAACGTCAAAAACTAAAAGATGAGATGAATGCCCTTCGTCCAATTGAGGAAGATGTCTTAAATGAAGCAGCGGATCTGCTTCAAAATTTTAGACACTACTGGAATGAATGCGAAAAAACAGATCAGCCGGATTTCGCTCGGCAACAACTAATTTCAAAAGTAGTAAATCGTGTTTTTGTGCATGGTGAGCAGGTTGTAGCGGTAGCGCTACACGGGAATATGGCTGTGGTTCTAGGAGAAAAAACAACAGCCTCAGCAGAAATGCTTGAGGCTGTTTCGAAACATTTACTATCTAACGAAATTATTTCTGTAGATAGTAACAACTGCGGGAGCGACGGGATTCGAACCCGCGATCTTTGCCTTGACAGGGCAATATGCTAAACCGCTGCACCACGCCCCCTGAACTGAAAAGCAGTATATCAGCCGAACCAGAGAGTGTCAATACAAAATTGTGCAAAAATCCAATCAATTTGCAGCATTTCGTAGAGCGTCCCAAAGCTGCTCTTCGATCTCAACAGACCCAGAGTCCATTACTTGTTGCAAGTATTGATCACCACGCTCACCCGGGATCAAAATTTCATCCACGCCGGGCAATTTCTGTGCCCCTTTTAACCGTTCCACCAATTTTGATACACGTTCCTTGAAGGTATCACCATCAACGAGGAGTTCAGGATCAAGAGCGATCATCAAATTACCCCAGTCTGTCTTATGTCCAGATGAGTCCGGATGCGTGGAGACAAGTGGATGAGTCAAGACCTCCACTAGCAGAGCCAACGCGGCACCCTTATAGCCTCCAAAAGCACGTATTGCGCCACCCAATGCAGCGGCCGGATCGGTCGTAAGTTGTCCGGCATTATCATAAGCAACACCCTCAGGTATGGAACGACCAGCAGTTTTCGCCTCAACTATTCCAAACCGGGCTATTGCAGCGGTTGCCATATCAAATACGATTGGCTTTCCTGCTGTTGGAATACCAAACGCCAACGGGTTCGTGCCAAAAATCGGCTCATAGGAACCATACATGGCCATATATTCGCCCGACCCTGAAAAGACCAATCCGACAAATCCAGCCTGTGCGATTTGGCTTGCATAATAGCCAATAGCCCCTGTTGATGTATTCGTATTGTTGGAACCAACAATACCGATACCATGATCCCGCGCTTTTTGGATAGCAAGCTTCATGGCGTAGTTAACGGCCACCATCCCAGCGTTTCGACCACCATCAAGTAGTGCAGACAATTTTGTCTCACGAACAATCGAGATCGGTTGGCAAGCCTTATCACGTGGCATCCCTGCCCCGATGAGCTTGACAACACCCTGATTATTACCCCGTAATTGAGCGTACATCAGTACATCTAGGATCGTTTCAGCTTCATCTGTGAAATACCCGCTGCGAGACAAAACTTTTAGCGTAACCTGTTTGAGTTCCTCAACCTGAACCTTCATCGCCCATTCCCCCTTACTTAACGCCCATAATCCGCCAAACGACAACCTACGATTGGCGTCCCCATATCCTGCAGTTGATTGATATCAACCCAACATTCCCGCATCGCTTCTTTACCATCCAAGATGCTTACTGAAATGGCGGAACGATATTCCTGACCGGGTTCAAGCATCAGCAATCGGTGATTACGCCGTGCAGCATTCTGCCCTTCAGGTATGCAATTGCCCGGCTCAATGCCACTGACATAAACGCCCTGACGGGTATTTTTCCATTGTGTGAAATAAGGCAAACTTGCGCTATCCCAATCAAGGGCTATTGCTAGATTTTCATTCCCTAACATCACCCGCGTAAACCCATTCGATTTAGCTTTCAAGTGATGAAAAAAGACCTGTTCCGGATATTGGGGAACTGCCTCGCTGTATTCCCACCAGCGGTTGTATCCAACTTGAGCGGCGCTATCACGTGGAAAAACCCCGGAATTCGGCGTATGCAAACGCGCGCCTTCGCGAACCAATGGATACCCAACATTAAAGTGATACAGGAGCATGAGGGGCGCTGAAGTATCACCGTGATTAGTGATCGTATCCCAGATGGTAATCGTCGGATGCCCAAGTTCCAGTCCATAGGACCGTCTTAGAACCAATTGCTCGCCAAATAAAACAGACTCAGAAACTTCAGCATTGAGCCATACACTATAATCGGCATTACCGTACCAATGGCGGTCAACGCTAATTTCTCCGGCTCGAAGTCGGCTAAATCGACCATGAATATCCCGCACTTCACCCGAAACATCGTCTTTTTCAGGAGGCCCGACGTGAGTTAAACCACAGGTCGTTAGTAATCCACCGTTGAATTGCCGCAGCCACGATTGGCCGAAATCTGGCGGATGAGGAGAATCTTGGCTCAACCATGTCAACGGCACCCCGTTATAATGTGCCGCCCAGATATCCATTCCACGGTCAGGCAGAATCGTGAAAGTCAAGCCGCTGCTATTATAGGCCTCGATAATTCGCATGCCGTTGGGCAGCGTAGATTGACGGAAATCAATAAACTGACGCATGTCAAGACTATGACGCTCAACGGCTTCGCGCGTCAAAAGAATCGCATCAAGCATAACCGTATATCTCCGGTTCAGAAGCTCAAGCTGCTAATTTCAATATGTAATTACTTACGTGTTCGCGGATCAAGCACATCACGCAAACCATCACCAATAAAATTCAATGCCATTACCAATGTAGCGATTGCAAGTCCGGGGAAGAGCCACATCCACCATTGGTCAAAGAAATCGATACCAACAGCGACCATTCGTCCCCATTCAGCAGTGGTTGGCTCCGGCCCTAATCCAAGAAAGCTCAATCCAGCAAATGTCAAAATTGCATTACCAATGTCAAGTGTTGTTAGGACTAGCATGGATGATAGGCAGTTTGGAACAATGGTCCTAAACAAGATGTACGCCCCGGGTGCGCCTAAACTCTGTGCAGCATCCACGTATTGGTTTGTTTTCGCGGAAAGCACTAAACCACGCATCAAACGCGCATATGAAGGCCACCACACAATCACCAGCGCCAAAACAGCGTTTCGAATATCCGGCCCTAAAGCAGCCGTAATCGCCATTGCCAGAATAATCGTCGGGAACGCAAGGAAAAGCTCTGTGAAACGCATCATAAGCTCGTCCCAATTGCCACCCAAATAACCCGAGACAGCGCCTACGAACGATCCCAACAAGCTGCCAAACACAATAACCGCGATACCAGCAATAATCGTGATGCGCCCGCCATAGAGCACTCGGCTGTAAATGTCGCGCCCCAGTTCGTCAGTTCCCCAAGGATGCACTTGACTAGGCGCCTCTAACCGGTGATCGATATCTTGAGCCGTTGGATTATAAGGCGCGAGTTGAGACGCAAATATAGACGCAAGTATCCAGATTACGGTAACGATAATCCCAATAAGAACAAGCGGATTTCGCCGTAGCAAGAAACCCAACTGTCCGGCGCGATCACGCCAGACGGATTCGGGGGTCAAGGAAAAAGTAGAGGATGTCAACGACGAAATTAACTCCCACGTATATAAAGGCGATCAACATACTAATGCCCATAATGGCTGGAAAATCTTGTGAAGTCGAAGCTTGGAACGCATAGCGCCCAATTCCCGGCCATGAGAAAATCGTTTCCGTAAGTACTGCGCCTGAAAGCAAATTGCCAAACGAAAGACCAACAACCGTCACAACCGGAATAAGGGCGTTCGAAAAAGCATGGCGCATGACAACCACCCGCTCATTCAATCCCTTTGAACGGGCTGTGCGGATATATTCTGCATTCAAGACTTCTAGCATCGACGAGCGTGTAATGCGCGAAATGAGCCCTGATGTATAGACTCCGAGTACCAAGCTCGGCAAAACCAGATGCGACATAACATTAACCAGAACATCGCCCCGCCCCGCCAGAATGCTATCCACCAAATAAAGTCCTGTGACGAGCGGTGGTTTTGTCAAGCGCACATCGAGGCGCCCCGGTCCTGCAGCCAGACCGAGTTGAGCGTGAAAGATCGATAAAGCCAATAATGCCAACACAAAAACAGGAAAACTAACGCCGACAAGTGCAACAACACGTGTTGCATAATCAACAAGCTTCCCGCGCCACACGGCCGAAATGACGCCCATACCAATGCCCAGAATCATTCCGGCAATAATGGATGTTGTTGCCAGTTCAATCGTCGCAGGCAGAAACTGTTGAATGTCTTGAATGACGGGTCGCTTCGTCTTAATCGACCGTCCTAAATTACCACGCAGCATATTACTGATATAAGTCAGGTATTGCTCAGGTAATGATTTATCCAAACCCCACTCACGCCTAAATGCTGCCACGATTTCAGGATCATTCTGTGACTTCTCAGGCAAATTCGCAGAAACAGGATCAGAGGGAACCGCGTTGGCAATGATAAATGCAACCAGCGTAATTCCGATGACGAGCGGAATCGCGAACAAGAAACGACGAGCAATGTAGAGATGAAGCGGCATTACGTGGCCTTTGAACAATTAGATAGGGGCGAACGTATCGCTCGCCCCTCATTGCAATCAGACAAGTACTGAATAGTTACTGAACACGACTCAATGTAGCCACATCCAGCAGCCATTGCGGGTGACGGAACACACCTTGAATGTCATTCCGATGACCAACCTGAATGCTACCTTGCAGGAACGGTGCCCACGGGCCATCTGTCTGCCAATAGTCTTGGACTTGCGCAAACAATTTTAGACGCTCGTCAGGATTGGCTTCAATCAAAGCTTTATCACGCAATTGAATCAAGCTTGGATCAACTTCGTTTTCAAGCAGTTGAGCACGTTTACCACCATTGCGTCCCGGTAGGAAGTAGAGGTAGTTGTCGGGGTCAAGATAATCGGGCTGCCACCACAACAGTGAAAAGCCAAGAGTTCCTGCTCGTGCCTTCTCAATGAATGTGCCAATATCTCCCGGCACCAACTTTACCTTTATACCGACTTCTGCCAAATCTGAAACAGCCTTTTGCGCCAGTGTTTCGATGTTAAGGCCTTCTTGAGTGTAGGTTGGATAATCCAACGTGGTTTCGAAACCATCAGGATAACCAGCTTCAGCCAAAAGTGCTTTCGCCTTTTCCAAGTCGCGCTTTGGTGCCTTATCAGCGCCATAAGCTCCAAACATTCCCACTGGGAGCATAGCTGCTGGAGTCACCGCACCCGGACCAGCAATTTTGCGGAAACCCTCATAATCCAAGGCATAGCGAACTGCCTGCTCAACTTTGTGATCAGACAAAGGTCCACCATATTCCTTATGACGGTTCATAGTGAAAAAGTACAAAGTGAAAGCACCGGTAGTATAGACGCTCAGACCATCGGTCTTATTAATTGCATCCACCTGATCGGGGGTGATACCCAGTGCAACATCGATATCGCCAGCTTCCAGCGCTACTTTTTGGGCAGCCGCTTCTGGAATATTCTGGAAAATCACTTTGTCAAAATAAGGTGCAGTACCCCAGTAGTTCGGGTTACGAACCAAAACCAGTTGGCTTTCCTTCTCATAGCTTTCCAAGATGTACGGGCCGCTGCCTGCGGAACCACTTGAGAAGAATGCTTCAGCCTTATCGGCCTTGTCAGCATCCGCCGCGTCTGTGCCACCCTGCTCCTTGATCACCTTGGAATTAACAATGCTGAATGGCCACGCAACCAACTTGGCAAGAATTGCCGGGTCGCTACCAGTCAATTTCAAGACAACAGTTGTTGGATCTGTAGCTGTAACATCAGCAATGGTCGCAGCCAAGAACGAAGGATTACCCTTGATGTTCTGGAAGCGCTTGAACGAGAAAACCACGTCATCTGCGGTCAGAGGTGTACCATCAGAGAACTTGACATCATCCCGCAGATGGAATGTGTATGTCAACTTATCATCTGAAACATCCCAACTCTTGGCGATGCGCGGTTCAAACTTATCCGCTGAATCGGCTGGGAACGTCACCAACGTATCATAGGTTACCTGCAAACTCATCATCGGCGTGGGTGAATACGAACGTGCCGGATCAAATGAGTCGACAAATTCGGCTGAGCCAACAACCAAGACCTTCTCATCTTGGGCGCGTGCAGCAGCCAAACTGAGCGCCATTGTGGTGATCAACACCATCAATAGTGTCAACATGTGCCGAGACTTGAATCGAACAAGCATCTTGTACATCCTTCCCTTACACTGGATATTACGGCGAATAGATTTCCCCAAAGAGGCATCCCTCTTAAGAAACGGTAATTGTAGACCGATATAACCAACTCGGCAAACCAATTTTGTAGACCACTTTTCCGTGTTATAGTTTGTGCAAATGTGCTCAAGGAATTAACCACAGGGGAATCCAATGTCCTTCACTGAACGCATCCAACGGTTTCAGAAAAGCATTACGGGCAAAGTTGATGTCGTCTTTCTGCCCATTAGCACGGATTTACAGTACTTAACCGGTATCCCACGTGACATTCCGAACTACGGTGCTGTCATGCATCCCGGCGCATGGCTCGAAGGTGCTTGGCTCACGCCTGACGCCAAACCGATCTTGCTGCTGCCACGAATGACTGCTGAATTCGGCGGTCTCAATGAAATTTCAAACATTGACATACGAGTGTTAGGTGATTGGGACGATCCCGCCACGCTCGTGCGCGACATATTCAAGGGATTTAACCTGCCTGCCAACCCTCGGATCGCCATTAGCAACCAGACCACCGGCGAAAGCGTGGTTAACCTTCAGAAAATCATCCCCAGTGCACAGTTCCTATCGGCAACCGATCTACTGCGTCCCTTACGTGTCATCAAATCCGAGGATGAAATCGCCACCATGCGTCGCGCGGGCGCGATCACCGAAGCAGCCTTTGCAGATGTCATCAAGCAGCTAAAACACGGCATGACCGAGCTTGAACTCATGTCTGAAGTCGATTACCAGATGCGCAAGCACGGTTCGCTCGGCCCATCCTTCACAACGTCGTTCTACAACTCTGGCCCGAACCATCCATTGCGTTTTGGTCAGCGCTTGGAAACATGGCCGCGCGTGCTGACAGCCCCTGTTTCCATCCTTTTTGATTTTGGCGCTGTGCTCGACGGCTTCTGCTACGACTACGGCCGCACAGTCTCATTTGGCGAACCGCCCGAAGAATTCCAACGCGTTTACAAACTGGTCATGGCCTCGCAAGCGGCTGGTATTGCGGCCCTCAAAGCAGGTCAAGCAACTACGTCACAAGTCGACGCCGCAGCTCGTAAAGTGATTGAAGACGCTGGCTATGGTGAAGCCTTCCGCCACCGTCTCGGTCATGGCATCGGCATGGATGTCCACGAACCTCCCTTCTTGACCAAAGGTGATGAAACCCCGATCCAAGAAGGAATGCTCTTTACAATCGAACCCAGTATCACCCAATTCAACACCTTCTCATCTCGCGTAGAAGATGTTGTCGTGGCCCGTCCCAATGGTGGTGAACCCCTCACACGTGGCTACCAAGAACTCATCGTCATCGACTAAAGGCATGGGGCAATATGAGTGACCGCCAAAACATTTCGTCAGGGACAAGCTGGGAAGCCATTGCCGGATATTCGCGTGCCGTGCGTATTGGAAACGCTGTCCATGTATCCGGCACCACAGCCACCGATGAAAATGGAAATATAGTCGGTCTAAACGATCCCTATGCGCAGACCATTTATATCCTTCGCAAAATCGAGCGCGCCCTCAATCAAGTGGGTGCGCTCATTACCGATGTCATCCGCACGCGAATTTATGTGACCGATGCCAATCAATGGGAAGCTGTCGCCCGTGCGCACGGGGAAATATTTAGTCAAATTCGTCCTGCCAATACGCTCATCGAAGTGAGTGCCCTTATCGGCGAGGGCTATCTCGTCGAAATCGAAGCTGAAGCCATTATCGCAACATCATGAAATTTAGTCTACGTTTTAATAACGATCATCCTGTTTCCAATTATGTCCGCTGGGCGCAGCTCGCGGAGTCAGTCGGCTTTGACCAATTCTGGGTCAGTGACGATCTATTTTTCCGCAGCGCTCCCGTGATATTGACAGCTGTCGCTCTCGCAACGCAGCACATCCAAATCGGCACCTGCATCCTCAATCCCTATACCATCAATCCTGCTGAAATAGCCATGATTAGCGCCACGCTGGATGAGGTTTCCGGCGGACGCTTCAATCTGGGGTTATCATCCGGCGCGTCCGACTTTCTCAATTGGATTGGCATCCCTGCCAACAAACCGCGAACCGCAGTTGTCGAATCGGTCAGAGCTATTAATCGCCTATTATCTGGAAAACGTGCGCCAAAAGACGGCGACTTCCTCAAATGGACGAACGAAACTTATCTCCGTTTCACACCTGCTCGCCGTGTCCCGATTTATATCGGGGCAATGAGTCCCAAAATGGCCGAAGAGATTGGCCGCATTGCTGACGGTGGTTTGCCTTTATTGTTTCCACCTGAGCATTATCAGAACGTCATCCCGCATATCCGCAAAGGCGCTCAAGACGCAGGCCGAGATTTGTCTCACATTGATGTTGCCGCCTGTATCTGGTGCTCAGTCTCCGATGATAACGCCGCGGCTGAAGACGTCTTAAAAGAAAAAATCGCCTATTATGGTCACGCCTTTAGCGAAACCATACTCAGCCAGCTTGGCCTTACTCACGCCGATTTTGAACCCATTGAACACGCAATAATGGCCGAAAATGATGTAGAAAAAGCGAAGTCGCTCATTACACCAAAGATGCTCGAATTTGGCATTGCCGGAACCAGTGCGCAACTAATCGAACGCATCGAGAAACTAACGGCTCTCGGCATCCAACATATCAGCTTTGGCCCACCACTCGGGCCGGATATTGATGCCGCTATCAGAACCATCGGACAAGATGTCATTCCACATTTCGCATAAGTAAACAGGTTTCAAGATTCGGCGCTTACACTGAAGTCACAAAGGCCGAATCTTGCGTTGTATTACTGAAAAAGGTATCCTGAAAGTAGAAATAAATTCTGGTCAGAGTGTTATTAATTAATGTAAAGTCAGTCAAGCCTTCACCATTCTTGTCTACAGACTCTGATGTAATCTTTAAACGAAAGCAAACCTCGCGATGAAAAGGACCTCACTCGGAAAGTTTCGCGCTCTACAACAGTGTAGTCGCCCCGGTGGAGCAATCGCTGTTCTGGCAGCCGATCATCGCGGTAATTTGAAAGACTCCCTCCAGCAGCACTCTATCACACCAATAACCGATGAACGCCTAACCGATTTCAAGCGTACACTCATAACTTATCTCTCAACCAGCGGTAGTGCTGTTCTGCTTGATCCTGAATATAGTGTGGCGCAGCTTATCGCCTCTGATACAGTATCGGGTCAGCGGGGATTGTTAGTAGGCATCGAGAAAACAGGCTATTCAGGCGATCCCAACGCCCGTGAGAACGAATTGCTCCCTAATTGGGGTGTTGCAAAAGCCAAGCGTATGGGGGCAACCGGAATCAAGCTGCTCGTCCATTACCATCCAGACTCGCCCACAGCGTCCCAGATAGAAGCCCTTGTTTCACAGGCGGTGGCCGATTGTAAAAATTACGAAATCCCGCTCTTTCTGGAACCTATATCGTATTCGCCCTACCCTGATCAGAAGAAGCTGTCCTCAGCCCAACGCCGTGAAGTAGTCATCGAAAGCGCCAGACGCTTTTCCGCGCTCGGTATAGACGTGCTAAAAGCAGAGTTTCCGCTCGACGTAGAGGTTGATACTGACGAAAGCACTTGGGAATCGGCCTGTGCTGAACTTTCAGCCGTTTGTTCCGTACCTTGGATTTTGCTATCGGGCGCAACCAGCTACGAAACTTATCTCCGTCAAGTCACCACTGCCTGTCGTAACGGGGCTTCCGGGGTAGCAGTCGGTCGGGCCATCTGGCAGGAAGCGATCCCGTTGACAGGTAGTGAACGGGAAACCTTCGTGCGTGATGTGGCTTCGCACCGTATGGAACGAATTACAGCTGTTTGTGATGGGCTTGCGCGACCATGGACAGATTTTTATGGTGTTGAAGCTCTCACATCAACATGGTATGTCAATTATTGAAGTTCGTGATAGAAACGACTAGATTTAACCAACGAAACGAAAGATAGATCATGCTCCACATTGAAAGCGAAATTGCCGAGCAGCCAACGATTATTAGCAATTTACTTCAGCGAGAAGCCGAAGTTGCGCGACAAATTGCCAGAGCCATCCGTGAATTCAATCCCGTTTTCATACACATCGCTGCGCGTGGCACGTCCGATAACGCGGCGCGTTATGCCCAGTACGCATTTGGCATTCATGCCAAATTATCGGTAGCCCTCGCGACACCCTCTATTCACACACTGTACGAGACGTCGCCAAACCTCAGTCGGGCACTGGTCATCGGTATTTCTCAGTCCGGTAAATCCGAAGATGTTTGCCGAGTGTTAATTGACGCCCGTGCTCAAGGTGCATTAACCGTCGCCATCACTAACGCCCCTGATTCGCCGCTCGCTCAAGCCGCACAGTATCATTTGCACCTAATGACAGGCCCGGAATTAAGTGTAGCCGCAACCAAAACCTATACGGCACAGCTAACAGCGATTGCAATGCTCATGACTGCCCTCGTTGACCAACCAGAATTGACCGAAGCATTGAGTCGCTTACCTGCTTTTATCTCCGAAACATTGTCGCAGTCTGAAAACATCGCCAATTGGGCGCAGCGTTACCGTTACATGGAACGCTTGGTCACAATCGGTCGTGGATATAATTACTGCACAGCCTTCGAAATTAGCCTAAAAATAAAAGAGTTATGCTATATTAGTGGCGAAGGTTATAGTGAGGCAGATTTCCGGCATGGCCCTTTTGCCCTGATTGATCCCGGTTTCCCCGTGTTTGTCATCGCCCCACGTGGGAAAACATTGGCAATCCTAACTGATTTCGTTTCGAAGTTATCAGAACGACAAGCGGAAACACTTATCATTTCCAATGACACTGCCCTTTCGCTTCAAGGTCAAAAGATGATGCCGCTGCCTGCATCGCTGCCAGAATGGCTTTCGCCAGTAGCAGCCGTCATACCGGGTCAAATATTCGCGATGCGTCTTGCTTTAGAAAAAGGCCATGCAGTCGACGCCCCTCGAGGACTCAACAAAGTAACAGTCACGCGTTAAATTGAAGTTCCAGCTGCAAACTATACACCAGTCAAACTGGACGAGCGACAAACATGACCGATAAAAAAGTTTGTAAAGCATGTGGCAAATTAAACAATTACGATGCGACGGTGTGCGCCTTTTGCAATACGCCTTTTATGGCGATGCTGCCCTCTCAAACCACGTCGCATGTACCTCCGCCACCGCCCAACAAACAATTCACGCCGGAACGCGTCGTACAACTGACCAGCCTTTATGCCGACTTAATCGTCTTTCAGATCGCCAATTACGAACAGCCCTTGCTGGTGAAAATGTCTGGTGAGGCCGTGACAATTGGGCGTTACAGCCCGGGCGAAAAACCACCGACCGTGGATTTGACCCCTTTTAACGGTAGTCTCATGGGTGTTTCACGGCAACACGCCATGATCACCAAGGATGAAGCAGGCTACAAGGTTAAAGACCTTTCAAGCACAAATGGCACTTGGCTCAATGAACTCAAATTAACCGCTCAACAACCCTATACACTCCAGTCAGGTGACATTTTACGTTTGGGTCAGGTCAATACCAGCGTTTACTTTAGGCTTGCTCAAGCAGCCACTCCGGGTGAAACAACGCTAACCTTACAAAGTGATATAGTGGACAGTGCCAATCCAATAAGACTCACATCCAAGACACTTGATACGATATTGCTCCCTTACCTCAAAGCAATTGAAGGTTTTCAGAAGGTCTGTGATGAAGTCATGGTGCAGCCCGTTTCGGATATGGTAATCGTGAGCATCACCAAGGATGCCGACAAACCGCAAATTATTGTTAAAGTCACAGGTTTGTATCAGGCATTCCGATTGCTTAGAATAAATATTGTCCGCTGGCGTGAAATGCACATTGAATCAATCACAAAACTAAACGAACTGCCACAAGTCGTCTATAATGACTGGACAATTGAACCGAAGCCAGCGGAAAGCGGCACCACATCACAGCCGGACACCGATACAAAACTTCGTGAATCAGCGGTCGAACTAGCAAATGAAATCTTAGCAGACCTAGCGCCACATCGTACTAAAGAAGATAATAAGAGTCACGTTCCCAAGTTGATTCCGCATTTACAACGGCTCGTACTAAGTCCACTGAGACTGGTTCAAGACTCAACATAATTCAACTAATCCAATCGGGAAGCTATGGCTGAAGACTTCACCAATTTATCCGGGCAAACCATCAAGGGCTACGAATTACGTGAGCTGATTGGGCATGGTGGCTTCGGTGCAGTTTATCGTGCCTATCAAGCATCGGTTGATCGTGAAGTCGCGCTCAAGCTCATCCTCCCCGAGCACGCCAACGACCCCGAATTCATCCGACGCTTTGAATCAGAAGCTCAAGTCGTAGCCCGTCTGGAACACCCGCATATCACGCCCCTTTACGACTATTGGCGTGAACCGGGCATGGCGATCTTGGTGATGAGATTACTTAGAGGTGGGAGCCTCCAAGACTCACTAGAGACGAAAGGTGCGTGGCAGCCTGCCGAAGTCGTACGCTTGGTGGATCAAATCGCGGGCGCGCTGACGACCGCACATCGTAATCACATCATTCACCGTGACCTAAAACCGGCTAATATCCTGCTCGATGAAGAAGGAAACGCCTATTTAGCCGACTTCGGTATCGCCAAGCGCTTAACCCAAGTCCAGCAGCCGATTATGGAAGATGATCGCTACGGTTCACCGGCTTTCATTTCCCCTGAACAAGTGATAGGTCAAGCCGTCTCTCCGCAAACCGACATCTACAGTTTGGGCATGGTGATCTTCGTCACACTCACCGGTCAAACGCCGTTCTTTGATTCCAATACGGATACCGTGATTCGCAAGCAGCTCAGCGATACCTTGCCACCGGTACAAACAATGCGGCCCGATCTCCCATATGCGGTGAACATTATTATCTGGCGCGCTACATCCAAGCGTCCGGAAGCCCGTTATCCGGATGCTTACTCTCTTGCAAACGATCTTAAGCAAGTCCTCGCGCCGGAAGCCACCTCGAGTGTTATGGCCCAGCTTTCGACACCCAGCATTCCTCGAGTGTTATCCAACCCACCTAACGCCAATACTATCATCCTCGAACCGCCTTCCGGATACAGCAATCCCTATAAGGGACTGCAAGCGTTTCAGGAAGCCGACGAAAACGACTTTTTCGGACGCAAAGATTTGATCGAGCGGCTGGTCACCAGACTCGCGAAAACCGATCAGAATCCTCGTTTTCTGGCGATTGTCGGTCCGAGTGGCAGTGGCAAATCAAGTATCGCCTTAGCCGGTTTAATTCCCGCCCTAAAACGCGGGGCGTTGTTCGGATCACAAGAATGGTTCTACGTTCAGATAACCCCCGGCAATAATCCGGTTCAGCAGCTAGCCGACGGTCTTTTGAGCATTGCTTCTCAAACGCCAACTTCCTTAACGGATTTATTTGGCGCGGATGATGAGGCCCTCGCAAAAATCGTTCCGGCGATTCTACCAGTCGACGACAGTGAACTCGTCCTGCTGATCGACCAATTTGAAGAAGTATTCACGCTTGTTTCCAATGAGGAAATCCGTACTCGCTTCCTAAATATGCTGGTCAAAGCGGCACAGACGCCAGACAGTCGCCTAAAACTCATCATCACATTACGGGCAGACTTTTATGACCGTCCGCTGCAATACGCTGGCTTAAGCGAACTGATGCGTGACAATACCGAGGTTGTGCTTCCCCTATCCTTACCAGAGATGGAAGAAGCCATCACGCAGCCTGCCGAGCGTTTTGGTATCCAATTTGAACATGGTTTGGTCGCTCGAATCATCAGCGATGTCAACCAGCAGCCCGGCGCTCTTCCGCTCCTGCAGTTCGCTCTCACAGAGCTTTTCGACAAACGAGATGGCTATTTTCTCAAAACAGAATCCTATTTGGCATCCGGCGGTGTTCTTGGCGCATTAGCCCGCCGCGCTGAAGACCTTTACATCACGCTAGATACCTATAGTCAAGCCGCTGCACAACAAATGTTTCTGCGGTTGGTATCTCTAACCGAAGGATCTGAAGACACTCGCCGACGCGTCACCCGAACCGAACTCAACATTATTTCCTCTGACAAAAGCATTGTGCAGCACGTGATTAGTGAGTTCGGTAAACATCGTCTGCTAACATTTGACTACGAACCCGGCACCCGCACGCCAACAGTCGAAGTCGCACACGAAGCCCTAATTCGAGAATGGAAACGCCTGCACGATTGGCTCCAATCGAGCCGCGAAGAGCTTCGCTTACATCGGCGCTTAACTCAAGTGACGTCTGAATGGGTGGCTGCCGACAAAGATAAGAGCTTCCTGCCTTCTGGTGCTCGTTTAGTTCAATATGAATCACTGGCGATTTCACCGCTAATCAAACTGACTCCCGATGAATCAGCCTATATTTGGGCCGGTGTTGCAGCACGTCAGCGTGCAGCGCTAAGAACGCGTAACATCGCCATTGGAGTCGGCATTGCAGCCTTGTTCGCCATTGCATTAGCGCTCTTCGCTTTTGATCGGCAGCAGGCAGCCGAAGTCCAAACAGTGCGCGCAAATGAAGAAGCCGTTATTTCACGGTCGCGTGAACTCGCCATCACCGCCCTCCGATCAGAAAACCGTCTTGATTTAGCCCTATTGCTCAGTCTGGAATCCCTCAACACAGCAAACACCTTTGAAGCGCGCAATAGTTTGGTAACCAATCTGGAAGCCAAACCCCAGCTTACTCATTTTTTAACTGCCCATACCGATACAATCCGAGCCCTTGCTTACAGTCCAGATGGACGTTTGTTAGCCTCGGCAGGCAAAGACCTGTCCATCATCCTCTGGGATACACAGACCAATCAACCGGTTGGTCAACCATTAAAAGGTCATACCAACTGGATTAATGCGCTAGCCTTCAGCCCCGATAGTCATACGCTCTTTTCGGTAGGGATTGACGGCACCATTCGCCGTTGGGATGTTGCAACTGGCCAAGCGATTGGTGAACCACTGCCCCCGGGTGCCACAGAATTCTGGAGTGTCGCCTACAATCCCGACGGCAAGACGTTTGCGACTGGGGACAAGGATGGAACAGTCCTGCTCTGGGATGTAGCAGCAGGCAAGCCAATTGGAAAGCCGCTTCAAGGTCACACCGACTTAATCTATGCCCTCGCCTATAGTCCCGATGGAACGATGCTCGCCTCAGGCAGCGGCGATGGCACGATTCGCTTGTGGAACGCTGCAGATGGACAGCCCATTGGTGAGCCGCTTGCGGAGCACACAGGCGGTGTTTTGGCCCTTGCTTTCTCTCCGGATGGTTCACGTTTGGCATCCACAGGCATTGATAAATCGGTAATCCTTTGGGATCCATCGACGGGCGAACCGATTGATGAAATCCCCACAGGGCATACTGAACGCGTCAAGGCCCTTGCGTACTCTTCTGATGGCAGTCTGTTAGCCACAGCTAGCGACGACAATACAGTACGTATTTGGGATCCCGACACGCTGCAACAGGTCGGTCCTAACCTAACAGGCTATGATCATATCTGGAGCATGGCCTTTAATCCCAAGAATCAATCACTTGCTGTGGCCGCCGCCGATACCAGCGTGATGATTTGGGATCTAGCTTCAAACCAGCCATTCATCGAAAGTATTATTTCCCAAACCAGTAATATTCTTGCGGCCGCCTATAGTCCCAATAGCGAGCAGTATGCATTTGCTGGCGGTTCCAAAGAGAATGACAACCTGATCCATGTTTGGGATTCCGCCACAAACAAAGAACTCAAATCGCTTCCTGTTACCGGAGGTTATATCACCGATCTTGCCTTTGGTCCCGATGGTAACCAACTCGTGGCGGCTGGAAGCAGCAACGCACTTGAAATCTGGAACGTACCGGATGCGAAATTGCTGCTAACAATCCCCCTGACAGGCGATAATCGCTACATTCCTGTCGCATATAGCCCTGATGGACGGATCATTGCCAGCGGCAATTCAACTGGTGAAGTTCAGCTTTGGGATGCGCGCACAGGCGCGCAAATAGGAAACACACTAAAAGCCCATACGGGGGCCATTTTGTCACTATCTTTTAATAGTGACGGTAAATGGCTTGCCTCGGCCAGCACCGACAAAATGGTAATCATTTGGGATGTAAAGACACAGAAACCAATTGGCAAGCCGTTGCAGGGCCATACGGATGAGGTTTGGGCAGTCAAATTTAGTCCCGATGACCAATTAATAGCAACTGGCAGTACAGATCGCAGTATTCGACTTTGGAATACAGTGACTCATGAGCCTGTTGGGCAGCCATTGCTCGGTCATACAGATCGCGTCAAGAGTTTGGCCTTTACACCGGATGGCGCGACGTTAGTCTCAGGCAGTCAAGATAACACCATCATATTATGGGACGTAGCACAAAAGTTGCCTATTGGGCGTCCACTTGTAGGACACACTAATTTTATCAACGCCGTAAGCGTCAGTCCCGATGGTTCTACGCTCATCTCTGCAGGCGAGGACAGTCAACTGATAAAATGGAATATTGACCTTGGTTCATGGAAGCAGAAAGCATGCAGCATCGCCAACCGGAACTTTTCGCCCTCAGAATGGGAACGATATTTCGGAGATGCGCCGATTGCGTCCACATGCCCAAATATACCCTAAATCGAATTTAAAAGACCTGCTCACTAAGTTTTGCAGGTCTTTTTCTTGTCCCTTATTATTCAGCAATTGGAGTATTGCTAGCTGCCGGAGCGCTAGTAGGCGCCGCGCTGTCAGTTGGTGGTACAGGCGCTTGTATCGATGCCTGAGCAGGTGCGGCAATTGATGTTGGTGGTACAGCAGTTGGCGGCACATCGGTCGGTACAGCCGTCGGTGGAACGTCCGTTGGCGGCACATTGGTCGGCACAGCCGTCGGCGGAACATCAGTTGGCGGCACATTGGTCGGCACAGCCGTCGGCGGAACAGGCGTGTTCGATGGTGGAATGGGCGTGTTCGTCGGCGGAATACTGGTGTTTGTTGGCACGCTTGTATTGGTCGGCGGAACAAAAGTGTTCGTGTTCGTCGCCGGAATCGGTGTGCTCGTACTCGTTGCGGTTGGAATAGGTGTATTGCTAGGCACAGCAGTAGGCGATGAAGTAAGAGTCGATGTGACAGCCGGTATTGGCGTATACGTCATTGTTGGCGTATAGGTCGGTGTCACATTAACGGGCGCCGCAGCCGTAATCTGGCGTTCCAAGCTCTCGACAGGCAGTTGTTGAACCTCGTTCAAGTTATAGGCTTGTGGCAGACTGGGTGGTGCAACGGGCTTTTGATTTTCATCAACACGCACGGTAACAGTCGTACCAGCGACAGCCACCTGTTCGACGCCTAGCGCTTCAACATGGGCTGCGCCTTCAAGCGTGGTGACGGTCATCGTCTTGCTGTCGGCATTGGACTGAATAAAGGCCGTTGATCCGAGTTTGATCTTCACCTCATTAATCCAGAGTTGTACCTGTGCCACACCTTCGGGGGTTTGTATCAAAATACCGTCGTTGGGCACGTTCTGGCACGTGGTTTGATGCTTACCATTTTGCAAATAGAAAGCCTGCATCGGGCCATATGAGGTCAAACTGGGGTCAAGTTCCTTCAGCTTCGTCAAATCTTCAGAACTGGTCATCAAAGAACGGCGAACCCAACCGCTGCCCTGCCCGCCCGGCAATCCGATATAGAGCCATGCGCCGTCTTTTGATCGTCCCTTCGCCTGAACTTTCGTAGTCGGCGCAAGGCTGCTCAAAATGAACGCGCGGTTGGAAGGCTGGCGTCGAATATTCGCATTGCTGGGTCCCTTAACCACGACATCAGCAAATACGGGGTCAGGAATCGCATTTTCAAGTTCAACATCCCCAAAAACCAATACTGAAACATTGGTATTGGGCAGACTATCAGGAATATCCGCCTGCACCTTGAGAAGCGCGACACCCCACACATCGGTTTTAACATCCATAGGACTTAAACGCAGTCGGCTAACGCGGGCAACATCAACCCGGTCACCAACTTCGTTAAATTTGAACGTCGCGTCTTGAGACTGCGGTTGTGCTTCTAAACTAATGTGGCCGTAACAGGCTTGGTTGCGACCTGTGTCGATGCAAGCTTTATCAGTAGCGGCAAGGGCTTCCTTGACGAATGTAGTGCATTCCCCTTCTTCCATAACCGCAGCGAAAGGTGTCACAAAAAGAAATGCTAACACCATCCAAATCGTCGGTCGAGAATACTTCATACGCCCATCCCAAAGGAAACACTGAAATGATCGAGCGATAATCGTAATTATTCCATCATTATTATACTTAATTATATACCCAAATGTCCATCGATTCATTCAACATTGCTAAGATTGCATCAAAAAATACCTAAAGATTACGACTTATTCAGAAACGGGCTGCGATTGAACCTCTTCTGAATCAGCAAACTGCCTTTGATAAAGTTGCGCATAGAGTCCATTCTTTGCAAGCAGCGTTTTGTGGTCACCATCCTCTACAACCTTCCCTTGCTGCATGACAAGAATACGGTCAGCATCCCGCACTGTACTTAATCGATGAGCAATAATCAAGCTGGTTCGTCCTCTCAAAACGCGCGCTAGGCCTTCTTGAATGAGTGCCTCTGTCTCCGTATCCACGCTGCTGGTAGCCTCATCCAACACCAGAATACTCTTTGGACTGTGAATTAACGCTCGTGCCAATGCCAACAGTTGCCGCTGTCCTTGAGAAAGATTTGCGCCGCCCGGCAGCAGCATATAGTTGTATTCACCGGGCAAACGCTCAATAAATAGCGCGGCACTTGCGGCCTTTGCAGCCTCAACCATTTGCTCCTCCGTAACACTTGGATCAAAAAGCTTCAAATTGTCAGCAATCGTACCGTTAAAACAATACGGACTTTGCGGTACCACCGAAACATAATATCGAAGATGTTCCAATGGCAGTTTCCGAATATCGACGCCATCAATTAATATCTGCCCTTGCTGCACATCATAAAATCGTGCTAGCAGTCCAGCGAGTGACGTTTTTCCTGCCCCGGTTGCTCCGACAATAGCAATACGCTGCCCCGGTTTAATATCGATCGAGATATCCTTCAGCACAGGGCTATCAGGCTCATAACCAAATACCACGTGGTCGAACTGAATCGCTTGCTTAAAATCTTTAATGTCAATTGGCGCTGAATCATCGACAATTTCAGGCTGAACTCTCAGCATTCGGGCGATACGTTCACCCGCGGATAGCGCCGTCTGAATCTGGGTGAACTGCTCCGAAAGCTGCATAATCGGATCGAATGTACGTCTCGCATATTGAATAAACGAAATCAGCATCCCCAATGTAGCCCATCCTGCGAGGACTCCCTGTCCGCCCCCATACAGCACCAATGCCAGCCCGATTGTCGTCAGAATTTGAAGGATGGATGCATAAACCGTGTAGTAATCACGGATACGCATATGCACATCGCGATAGCTGCGGTTAATCGCCTCAAACTCACGGCGGCTCACGTTTTGCCGTCCAAACAATTGCACCACTAGCATCCCACCGAACTGCTCATTAATGAAAGCGAGGTATTCCGCGACCACTTTATGGAACAAATCCGATTGGTGACGGATCTTCCGTCGGATATAAACTGTACAAACAACCATAACCGGAAGCACGGCTAACCCCAGCAGCGCCAATTTCCAGTTAATCGCCAGCATAACCAGAATGATCCCGACCAGCGTCACCATATTGCTGGCGACGATCACGATGCTCGTCGACAGCAATTCGGTCAACGCCTCAATGTCATTTGACAATCTTGACACCAATTGACCAACCGGCGTCGTATTAAAATACTTCATGTCCTGCTGTAAGATATGTTCAAAAAGCGCTTGCCGCAAGTCAACCAGAGCGTTCTGCCCCACGTTCTGAAGAAGAAACGTGTGGGCAAACCGTAAAATAAACAAACCGATTACGGCCAATAGATAAATCACACCATATGGAACTAGACCGGACAAATCCTTACTTTGGATCGGCCCATCAACTGCCCGTTGGATTAAGTACGGCGGCAGCAGCGAAAGAATCGTCACACCGACCAGCATCAGGAAAATCAGGAGTAATTCTTTCCAGAACGGACGCAAGAAACGCCCCAGCATACGGTACAGATAACGATCGCTAATTTGCTCCTGTACAGCTCCTTTTTGAGGCTGGAAAGAAGTAGCTGTTTTAACATTTGCACTCATATGACTTGCTTCTCAAAGAACTGTTTTTCGGGTTGGAGTCTTGAAACGTAGCGCTTTTAATGTAGTGTTTTTCGGTAGTGCGGAGGCATTTCAAAATATGAAATGTCTAGTGGGTGCCGACCAGTAATTGATCTTCTTCAGTCTTCAGTTCACGCTCGACCATTCGGGCATAAGCGCCATTCAGTGCAACCAGCGACTCATGTGTACCTTGTTCGATAATCTGTCCATCGTTCATAACCACCACATGATCGGCATCTTTAACCGTCGCGATACGGTGCGCAATAATCAAACTAGTACGCGTGCGTAACACTTGTCTCAAATCATTAAGAATGTCCGCCGCTGTATGGGTATCAACGCTCGAAAGCGCATCATCCAAAACCATAATCGCCGGATCACGCACAATGGCCCGCGCAATCGCTACCCGCTGCTTCTGCCCACCAGAAAGCATCACGCCCTTCTCGCCCACCATCGTGTTGAGTCCATGCGGCAGTTGTGGCAAATCATTCTTGAAGCGTGAGATCGAAATCGCCTCGTCAAGCTGATCTTCTGCCACAGCTTCCCGTCCCATGCGAACGTTCGCATGAACCGGCTGGCTAAAAAGGAAAGTTGATTGTGGCACATAAGCTATCGCGCGTCGCAGGCTGTCAAGTTCCAAACTTCTTACATCCTGTCCGTCAATCAGCACCCGGCCTTCAGTCGGATCAGTCACACGGGCCAATAAACTCACCAACAGTGTTTTGCCACATCCTGTCGGTCCCACGAACGCCACCACCTTACCGGCAGGAATCGACAGATTGATATTGCGCAGCAGCCATTTACCCTCGACCTGCAAACTCAGGTTCTCAAACGCAATATCACCGCGAGGCTGGGTCAGAGGTTGAGCATGTTCAGCACTGCGGATATCAGCGGTTCGCAGCAGCGGCGTCAAGCGTGTTAACGCCCCGTCCGTCTGCACATACCGTTGATATATCGTTCCGAGTTGCAGAAGCACGTTGCTAATCAGCGCCAGATACACCAAAAACTGTACGAAATTACCCAACGTAACTGAACCTTGTAGTGCCAGAATCCCGCCCGCGATCACCACAATCGCGCCCGTCATTTCACTGATCATGTTCGGCAGCATACCGACGGGTTCATTACGCCGCTTAAAGAACAACCAGCGTCGTCGATATTCGTTGTTTTCTTCTTGGTATTTCCGTGCAACGCCCTCTTCACGTCCGAACGTTTTAATCGTCTGGATGCCGCTCACAGAGTCCTGCACCAGTGCCGAAAGCGTTCCCGCCTGTGCCTGCACCTCTTCAAAAACAGGTGCGAGAGCACTGCCCACTCGCATCTGAATATAAGTCGAAATCGTTAGCACGATAAAAACAAATAACGTCAGCGGCACATTAATGAAAGCCAGCAAGACGAAGGTCACAATCAAAGTGACCAGAGCGCTGCCAAACCGTGTAAACCCGATGATCAGCAGTCGCCAGATCATATCGAGGTCGCTGTACATACGCGAAATCAAGTCGCCCGTCGGATACGTTTGGTAAAAACGTTGTTCCAGCGTCAGCAGGTTATCGAACAGCGTTTGCCGGATGTCATAGTTCACGTTGTAAGCAACCGTACCGCTCCAGATGCGTTGTCCTAAAAATGCCGCTACGGTAATCACCGAGAGTCCAATCAACAGCAGGGCATACTGTCCGAGAGTCTCGAGTGAAATGTGATTGCTAATCCCGTCGATAACGCGCCCAACCAAATAGGGTTCAATCGCCGAAGTGACTCCGCCGATGCCACCGGCCACCAACGAGCCGATGGCTGCCCACTTGTGTTGCATAATGAACCCCAGACTGTCAAATACCACCTCCCGCCCTAGTTCTGACGATCTGTAGAGTGCGTCGAGTATTTCAACGGCGACCATCCCCTGCTCGCCGCTCGTTCCCGGCTCAGTTCCAAAACGAATACTCTCTGCTAAATCCATCACCAGTGCTTCATGTCCTTGCGGACCATCAAACCGCAAGCCCGGGATGACGGTCACAGGCTGCCCTGCCATCTCAGTATAGAACCGCAGCGTGTCATCATTCTTGTAATTGCGAACGTGCAGAATAGCCGTGCCTTCCGTTCCTTGCAGTTCAACACGATAGGCATCTTCCTGCGGTTGACCATGTTCCGCCCACGTGATATTCAACGCCATGCTCGCACCATTGCTCAGCCGCATGAAACCGACTGCGCCGTCGTCCACGTCAAACCCGCCCTCAATCTTCTGGCCGGGTGTGCGTCCCCAAGTCTTTCGCCCCACTGGCCCAAACAAACTGCGGGTCTGTGCGCTGATTGTTTGTACCGCTGGGAAATCCATAAACCACAGCGCCAGATCAATCACATGGACGCCCAGATCGATCAGCGCTCCACCACCCGAAGCCTCCTTGCTCCCGAACAATCCCCAACCGGGAATGCCAGTTTCCCGCCGCCACGAAACCTGCACATGATAAATCGTGCCAAGTTGTCCCGAAGTCACCATCCGTCGGATCCACTGTGCATCCGAGCGATACCGATAGTTATAGGACATCATCAGCCGCTTGCCAGTGCGTTTCGCCGCCTCAACCATCGCCTGCGCCTCTTGGGTATTCACCGCCATCGGCTTCTCGCAAATCACATTGACGCCGGCTTCCAATGCCGCAATCGAAACCGCCGCATGCAGCGCGTTTGGTAAACACACACTCACCAGATCAAGATTGGCGTCGTTTAACATCATGACGTAATCGCCATAACGTTCCGGCACTTTCCACTCATCAGCGAAGAGTTGCAAACGCTCCGCATTCATATCACAAACTGCGACCAGCTCCGCGTCAGGACTGCTCGTGTACCCTTTCGCATGAGCCTTCCCCACTCCAAGACCAATAATTCCTGCACGTAATGGCACGTTACTCATACATCCCCCAACGAAGGTTTCTGTTAAAAGCTGGTAAAAAAGGGTACTCAGTATAATACTTCTTATCTTAGTCATGAATATACAAGACCAAACACGTCCAATTTGGTGATGTCAGTGGACTTCCTCAGCCGCTATAATCACTTTCTGAGCAGCAAATTGATCAAGATTCATGAAGTTTTAATAATCTTGTTAAGTCGGACAAGACTTCAGAAAACAATTAACATTCACTGACTATACGAATTAGACTTTATTATTGAATGACAGCTTGAAGTACTCTATTTAAAGAAAGGACCTTTCATGGTTTCGTCGCCGCTTCTTTTGCCAAATCCGCGTCAACTGGCTTTAACCGGAGATGATTATTCGCTGCCGAGCCATTCGTTGATCGCGATAAGCAGCCCAACTTTGCTCTCTGAGGCGAAGAAAGCTCAATCGGCCTTAGGGCAGTTCGCTCAAGCCCATTGGGAGATTGTTGCAGGACTTAACTACATTAGCGTCGGCTTGAGCTTGGAATTAGACCAAGATTATCCCCATCCGCAGGGCTACCAACTCACAATCACGTCACTTGGCATCACCATTGTTGCAAGTGACAGCGCGGGCATATTCTATGGCGTTTGCACGCTGAATCAGCTAGTCCAGCAGTATCAAACCCAACTTCCTTGCCTAATCATCGATGACTGGCCAGACTTCCCCGCACGCGGCGTCATGCTTGACATCAGCCGTGATAAAGTCCCCACCCTCCAAACTATATACGACTTAGTTGATCGGCTGGCGTCCCTTAAAGTCAATCAACTTCAGCTATACATGGAGCACACCTTCGCTTATCGGCATCATCCCGAAGTTTGGGCAAATTCAACCCCATTCACCGGTGAAGAAATCCTCGAACTCGATGCATTCTGCCGTGAGCGTCACGTGGAACTCGTTCCAAACCAGAACAGCTTGGGTCACATGGAACGCTGGCTCAAGCACGAACGCTACCATCATCTTGCCGAATGTCCCGAAGGCTTTGAAGCACCTTGGGGTGGTCACAGTCCGCCCACCACGCTTGATCCGCAGGATCCCGGCAGCCTCGCCCTTATCGCCAGTCTCTATGACGAACTCCTGCCTCACTTCACCAGTTCGCTCATGAATGTAGGCGGTGATGAACCTTGGGAATTGGGCAAAGGCAAGAGCAAAGAAGCCGTCGAAGCCCGCGGTGGTCGCGTCTATTTGGATTACATCAAGCAGTTGCACAATGAAATATCTGCGCATGGGCGTAAGATGCAGTTCTGGGGCGATATTATCGTCCACTATCCCGATCTCGTCCCCGAACTCCCTAAAGACGTCACCGCCATGCTCTGGGGCTATGAAGGCGGTGAAAAGGCCGCCGAGGAATGGGAGCGCCAGTGTTCAATGCTCGAACAATCCGGTGTTCCGTTCTACGTCTGCCCCGGCACATCCAGTTGGAACAGCATTGCTGGCCGCACCGATAACGCCATTGATAACTGCCGTATCAGTGCTATCAGCGGCCTCAAGCATGGCGCAATCGGCTTCCTCAATACTGACTGGGGCGATAATGGGCATTGGCAGCCCTTCGCCATTAGTTTTCTCGGTTTTGCCTACGGTGCAGGCGTCTCATGGTGCCTCCAAACCAATGAAAAACTCGACATGCCATCGCTTCTAGATCGATTCATCTTCAACGACACATCTGGAATTATGGGCAAGATCGCTTACGATCTAGGAGAAGTCTACAAACTCATTGGTCCCGAACACATCAACGGCCAAATCTTGGCGTACTCCATGCAAGTTCCCACTGACCGCCTCGACAAGAGTATCCAATCGCATGAACAATGGGGGAATACTAAAGCCGATATAAGTCCAGAAACGCTTCATCGTGTAGTCGAAACTGTCAATCAAATCATCGCACCACTGGATCAGGCCCAAATGCACCGCCCCGATGCCGACCTGATCAAGGCCGAATTCCAGCAGGCAGCCAATCTTCTGCTGCACTCTGCCCACCGTCTGCTCTTTATAGCCGATGAAGAAGGCTCGCCCGCTGAACTGCAAGCAGAACTCCAGAATGTGCTTACCAAACAGCGCGAACTCTGGCTCACCCGCAATCGCCCCGGAGGACTGGACGACAGCTTGAACCGCTTCAATACGCTCAAGACAGAGTACGAAAAACTGTTAAGCACCTAGTTTCAACCACTGCATGTCACAGGGCATTTCCCGCCCTGTGACGTCCTTTTCTGCCTATTTTCGCTTTTTCTGCCACTTTCTTTACTCAATTGTTTTCCACCGAAAATATACGGTCGTTGTAGGGCTGAGGCGCGCCTCAGCCGATGATCTCTAATGTGCTAGACCACGAACGAATGCTCTATCAGCCATTGAAAGGTATTTTGTAGGGAAAAGGCATGCCTTTTCCAAGTTCCGTTTTGCTTCACACGACTTAACACCACTTCTTATAATCTCGGTTTACTTTAGGTTTGTCAGCAAACCATTTTCCAACCTTTCCATAACCATATCCTTCAAACCTTCCCTCACTAAGTTAGCGCCAAACCATCGAAAGAGTGACAAAATGTTCTTCCAAAATGTAACCCATTGCTCTCCACCCTCTGCTAAACTGTCCTGTAGGATAACTGTAGGGATGTACCGTTGGCAAATCCGCTGTCCTCCGCGCACCTTAACAACCAAGCCGAAACCAGCCGCACACAAACCGTGCGCAAATTTCGCCGCTTTTGCCGCCTCTGCTGCATATTCCGCATTGGACTCTGAGGTTTGCTTCTGGACTGTGAACTGACAACTGTTGACCGTCAACTAAAAAGGCGGCAGACTCTCGCCCACTGCCTTTGTATGAGACAAACAACTATAGACTAACGACTAGACAGCCAATATCAATGCCGCCGCCACAAAACAGATTACGCCGTGATCTCGCTGATCTTCACCGGACGTTGTTCCAGATGTGACTTTTTCGCCGCCATGCCCATCACCACCGGAGCACGTCCATCCGCGCCAGTAACTGGAACTGCCTTATTATTCACAATCGCGTCCACAAAAGCCTGCATCTCGGACGCATAGGATTGAATATACCGCTCCATAAAGAAGTTCAACGGCAAATCGCGCCGGATGCTGTCACCAGTGCTAATCGTCGCCGCATTCGGGTAAATATTCTCAGTCGAAATCGCCCCGCCGCTGCCGAAAGCTTCCACCCGCTGGTCATAACCATATACGGCCTTCCGGCTGTTATCGATTGTGACCGTTGCGCCGTTCGCGAACTTCATCACTACAAACGCCGTATCAACATCGCCCGCTTCACCAATCGCCGGATCGACTTTCACGCTCGCGACAGTATAAACTTCGACAGCTTCGCTGCCCGTTAAGAATCGCGCCATGTCAAAATCATGAATCGACATGTCCATGAAAATTCCGCCCGACACTTTCACATAGCTAATGGGGGGCGGTGCCGGGTCGCGGCTGATGATGTGAACCACATGTAGCTCACCAATTTCCTTGGTAATGATCGCCTGTCGCACCCGCGCATAGTTTGCGTCGAAGCGTCGGTTGAAACCGATTTGGAGTTTTACCCCTGCCTTCTCAACCGCCGCCAGCGCTCCATCGATCCGCTTCAAGTCAAGGTCAACCGGCTTCTCACAAAAAATGTGTTTACCCGCTGCAGCTGCTTCCGTAATAATCTGCGAATGCGTATCCGTCGCCGAACAAATTGCCACTGCGTCGATACTCTTATCGGCCAGAATCTCTTTGTAGTCCGCTGTTGCTTTCGGAATATTGAGCCGCTTCGCCAAATCCTGTGCCGCTGCTGGCACCACATCTGCCACCGCGACCACACTGGCCTCTGGAACACGTTGAACCAAAGTTTCCGCGTGAACTTTACCAATACGCCCTGCGCCGATTACGCCTATCTTCAGTGCCATTCTCTTTTTGTCCTTTTAATGAAAAGCCGTGCGCCATGCGCTTGCTTATTGAATATTCGAAACCTCAATCAAGTTCCCGTCGGGATCGCGGAAATAGACTGATTCTAACTTTCCTGCTGCTCCTACCCTCTCGACAGGTCCAAGGATGATCTCCACCTGTTCCCTCGTCAGATGCTCCATCACTTCCGAAATCGGTATCGACGCGATGAAACACAGGTCACCAGATCCGGGCGTTGGTAAAACAGCTTTCGGCTCAAATTCTTTACCCTTCTGGTGCAAATCAATCCGCTGCTGGCCGAAAGCCAACGTCTTTCGCCCTTCACGGAAAGTAATGACTTCCATACCCATGACTCGCGAATAAAAGTCGCAGGTCGCCTCAATATCAGCCACCGTCAACACCAGATGATCGAGTCGCTCGACTTGCATCAACATCTATCCAATTACAGGTAGTGCTGCTCTTTGGTCTTTGCGGCCTCGAAGTTCTTACGCGCTTCTTGAACAGCCGGATTCTCAGAGACCTCCGCCACAGCGACATCCCACCACGACTCGTAGCCACCTACACGCTGACGGCGATCCGTTTCCACGACAATGCATACGGTTTGATCCATTCCTTGGGCTTTGAGCACTGCGTTCGCCAGATCATCTCGGTTCGATGCCCTGATTACATACGCACCTAAGCTGCCCGCATTTGCGCCATAATCAACCGGCAGCGTTTCACCAGTAAGCTGACCATCTTCGTTCCGGTAGCGATATTTCGTTCCAAAACCGTCGCTGCCAATTGACTTCGACAGCCCACCGATACTTGCGAACCCGTGATTATCGACAATGATAATGATCAGCTTCATGCCTTCTTGTACCGCTGTGACAATCTCCGAGTTCATCATCAAGTACGAAGCATCGCCGACCATCACATACACTTCACGCGAAGGATCGGCCATTTTCACGCCCAACCCGCCCGCAATCTCGTATCCCATCGTCGAGTTACCATATTCCATGTGGTAGCCCTTGGGGTTACGCGTCCGCCACAATTTATGCAGGTCACCCGGCATACTCCCTGCCGCATTCAGCACCACATCGTCCGCTTTGGAGAGTGTGTTGACAACCCCGATCACTTCCCCTTGGCTAATAAGCGGCCCATGCTCAAGGTTGTAAATGCGGCTCACCTCAGCATCCCACTCGGTGTTGTACTGCTTCGCCCGTTCCTGATAGGAGTGGCTCGTCTGGTAGCCAGCTAGCGCACCCATCAATTCTTCCAATGTGGCTCGTGCATCTCCCACCAGAGGAATCGCGTTATGCTTATAAGCGTCAAACTCGGTCACGTTGATATTGATGAACTTCAACGTGTCACCTTGGAACGCCGTCTTGGATGCCGTCGTAAAATCGCTGTAGCGGGTTCCGATGCCGATCACCAGATCGGCTTCCCGCGCCATAACGTTAGCACCCAGCGTTCCGGTCACCCCGATTGCCCCTAAGTTTAGAGGATGGTCGTAGTTTAAAGCTCCCTTGCCAGCCATGGTTTCACCGACTGGAATGCCGGTCATCTCGGCAAAGCGCCTTAGGGTATCAGTTGCTTCGCTGTAAATAACACCACCACCAGCCACAATAATCGGACGTTTACTCTGCTTAATCCATTGCACAGCTTGCTGCAGGCGTCCCAAATCCGGTCGATTTCGCGGGATATGCCACACTCGTTTTTCAAACAGGTTACTCGGGTAATCAAAGGCCATCGTCTGCACATCTTGAGGCAGCGCGAGCGTTACAGCTCCAGTCTCGGAGGGTGAAGTCAATACCCGCATCACTTCCGGCAGCGCCGCGATAATCTGCTCAGGTCTATTAATCCGATCCCAATAGCGCGACACAGGCTTAAAGCAGTCATTCACCGAAAAGTCCTGCGAGTGTTCCCACTCGACCTGCTGAAGCACAGGAGCCTGCGCCCTTTCCGCAAAAATGTCCCCCGGCAGCAGCAGCACCGGCAGCCGATTGATGGTTGCGACAGCCGCTCCGGTAATCATATTGGTCGCACCCGGCCCAATCGACGAGGTACAGGCAAACGTTTGTAACCGATTCTTCATCTTGGTATAGGCCGCTGCGGCATGAACCATGCCCTGCTCATTGCGAGCTTGATAATAGCGAAACGTATCCGAGTATTGCTGCAAAGCTTGTCCAATACCCGCGACATTCCCATGCCCGAAAATCCCCCAACACCCAGCAAAAAAAGCATTCTCCTGCCCATCTCGCTCGACATATTGGTTCATCAAAAATTGGATAATGGCTTGTGCCATTGTCAATCGTTTTGTAGTCATCAAAAATTTCCTTCGTTTAGTGTCAACTCATCAACTATTTTCAATCGCTAACAGGCGTGCGCCAGCACCATCACGCGTGTTTTCAAAGGCAAATCGTCCTTTGTTATCGAAATCTCAACGTCACAGGCAAAATCTATATCGTCTGGACTAAAGTAGTTCAGAAAGGACTGAATCCAGAACGAATTGCGTGGTTTATAAGTCAGCGTGCGGAAGTGCATCGGGATAACCAGCTTTGGCTGCGTCCGTTCAATCACGGTATTGAGATCATCCAGCCGTATGGTTGGATGACCGCCAGCAAGGGCAAACAGAATGTCCACACCTGAGAAAAACTGGAGTTGTTCTTCACTCAATGCGTTCCCTACATCGCCCAGATGCCCAATACTGATCCCATCGACGATAAAGCGGTACATGCCATTTTGGTCAGGGTCATGAAATTGATGGTCAAGCGCTTCCATGGCGGCAATCGCTTGGATAGCAAAACCTTGCTCAGTCCGTTGTCCGCCAGTTTGTGCCAGTTCCAGCGCATTAACCACGGTTGGAGTGCCGGGTACGAGATCGGCTCGGCAGTGAAAAGTGTCATTAGAAGAGGAGATAATTACGATGTCAGACGCATCAGAAATAGGTTTATAGCCACTGGTTTCAGGCGTATACGGGTCGGTGATAATTCGTTTACCGTTATCAGCAGTAATCAAAAAACTTGCGTGACCATACCACTTTATTTTCATGTACTTCCCTGCAAAAGTTACTCAATAATCTATTTAGCTCAGCACCTGACTATTTAACAATCGGTAATCGCGGGTCTATGCCCTTCCACGTTTCCTTCACCCACGCATAAGCGGGATCATCTGCATTCGCCAAGGATTGTGCTGAACCTGCCAAGAAATTTAAATAATAAGTCGTATAACCATGTGCACTAACCACCGGATGATAGCCCTCAGGGACGAGCACCATATCGTGGTTTTGAGCCATCATGACTGCGTCAATGTGCCGGTCATCGGTATAGACACGCTGGTAAGCATAACCTTCAGGGCGATCTATCTTATAAAAGTAAATTTCCTCTAAATCCGCTTCGATGACTTTCCCGTTATCGTCAACACGATGGACATCGTGCTTGTGAGGGGGATAGCTTGACCAGTTTCCGCCCGGTGTATAAACCTCGACGACAACAAGGCGCTGGCAGTCAAATCCCGGCGGCAAAATACTGTTGATCTGACGCGAAGCATTTTCCCCACCACGTAGTTCTACAGCGCTTGTTTCCGGTGTGACCAGTTGTGCTGGATGATCTTCTTCTGTTTTGACCCAGCAACTCGCGACTTCAAAATCATCCGTTAGCGCTTCAATCTCAAAGCTGTTATTGCGAGAAAGATAAACTGCATATGGTTTACCCTGAAAAACGTTTTTTCTGGCACCAATATTGAGGAAATCTCCGGCGCTCGAACGAATGTTACATTTTCCGCCGAAAATCACATGGACGTATTCAAAGCCATCGGTTGTGCCCGCCCATTTTTCACCGACACTCATTCGTCGGGCGGCCATATTGAGCCACTCCCAACCCGCTTGACTGGATGACACCTCAGCAAAGACACCATTTTTGCCCGTATCTTTTGAACGAATAAGCATATTTTCGGCTGTATATTTCATAAACAAATGACATCCTAATCTGCATAAAACGAAAACTTTCCCAAATTATAACACGCAGATGTAAGCCAAGATAATCCAACAGTGTAATGTTTTTCTGCGTTACAGTTCTCATTTGAGATGGATTTCTTCTTTGTTTTCTATTATTGACCACTTGACCAAATCCTAAAGATTCGTTACGCTATGTAAGCGTTTTCTGTAAGCGCTTACATCCATTAATGAATAGTGACAGTTCGAGATGAGCGATTATTCGCGGGCAACAATAGATGATGTGGCTGAAAAAGCCGGGGTTTCGATTGCTACAGTCAGCCGGGTCATGAATAAGACAGGCCCCGTATCAGAAGCAACTGCTGCCCGGGTATGGGATGCGGTGACTGCACTCAACTACGCTCCACACAGCGCCGCGCGGGGACTTGCCAGCCGAAGAACGAACACAATCGGATTAATTTTGCAGGACATCAGCGGTGAGTTCTTTGGCCCAATGCTACGCGGTATCGAGTCCGGCACGCGTGAAGAAGGCTACGATCTCCTCATACACTGCACTCACAACAGCAATGATAACCCTACACAAAAGACCTCCCCTGTTGGAGAGCATAACGCCGATGGAATTGTCATTTTCAGTACCAGCCTAGCTAACCACGAGATTGAACGGCTTTACGCGATGCAGTTTCCAATGGTCTTGCTCCACCGCTCTCCTCCAGCAGGTCTGAACATCCCGTTTGTCACGGTCGAAAATAAGTTAGGTGCCCGGAAACTCGTTGATTACCTGATCGAAGAGCGAGGCTATAGGCGCATTGCTTTTCTGAGAGGCCCAGAGGGAGTTGAAGATACCTATTGGCGTGAAATGGGCTATAGGGAATCATTAGAAGCCCACAATATTAAGTTCAATCCCGACTTAGTGGCTACAGGCGGATTTAATGAACACCAAGGAATGGCTGCGGTAATCCAATTGTTGAAACGTGGTGTTAAGTTCGATGCCATTTTTGCTGCAGACGATGACTCATCAATCGGAGCGCTGGCCGGATTGAAGGATGCAGGAATTAGAGTGCCGGAAGATGTAGCGCTTGTGGGTTTCGATGACATCCGCACTTCGCGTTATTTGCTACCGCCATTGACCACTGTGCGAGCACCAATTGAGACCGCTGGACGCGAAGCCATACGACAATTAGTCAATTTGATACAAACGGGTCGTGCAGAGCTAGAGACGCTTCTCCCAACCGAGTTGGTTATCCGGCGGTCATGTGGAGCATAGGCCAAGTTTCGAAGATTTTCGATAATTATTTAAGAAGCGAGTAGTGACATCATGAAAGTTGCTGTGATTGGTGGGGGATCATCATATACCCCTGAACTAATCAATGGGTTTTTGGAACGGCAAGATAGCTTTCCCATGACTGAACTCTGGCTCATGGATATTTTGCCCGAGCGGCTGGAAGTTGTGGGAAAGTTCGCCCAACGGATGGCGAAAGCGGCTGGAGCCAAGTTCGAAGTTCACCTGACAACTGATCAACGAGAGGCGGTTAAAGGTGCTCAATACGTGACCACTCAGTTACGGGTAGGCTGGATGGCGGCACGGCGCGAAGATGAATATCTTGGACTGCGGCATGGTTTGATCGGGCAGGAAACGACGGGTGTCGGAGGCATGGCGAAAGCGCTAAGAACCATTCCAGTTATCTTGAAACTGGCCCAAGATATGAAGGAACTGGCGCCGGGTGCTTTGTTGGTCAACTTTACCAATCCGGCAGGGTTGGTCACCGAGGCGCTTTCGCGATACGCAAAGGATGTTCCGGCGGTTGGGGTGTGCAACGTGCCGATTACAACCAAGATGCATATGTTGGAAGACTTGGGCCTTGAAGCCAAATCGACTGATGCTCACCTCGATACATTAGGGTTAAACCATCTCACGTGGCATCGAGGTTTTAAGTTGGATGGCGAAGACCTGTGGCCGCAGATTTTTGAAAAGTACGTCCAAAAGCTGCGTTCGGAGAAAGAGCTGGCATGGGACATCAACACGATTGAATCCCTACAGATGATCCCGAATTACTACCTACAATACTTCTATTATACGGATCGCAAATTCGAGGAACAGAACAAGTGGCCGCCTTCCCGTGCCGAAGCTGTGATGAAGATCGAGGATGAACTCTTCAAGCAGTACGCCGAGCCTGACCGAACAATGCCGCCTGAAGGGCTGATGAAGCGCGGGGGAGCTTATTACTCGACTTTGGCGACACAACTCTTAAATGCTCACTATAACGATTTGGGTGAGACTCATGAAGTCAATGTTCCACATCGCGGAGCCGTAAAAGACTGGCCGGAAGACTGGGTGCTGGAAATGCCGTGTACGGTTGATGCAAAAGGTATCCATCCCCTGCCCACTGACCCACTGCCACTCGCTTCGTTTGGATTACTATCGCAAGTCAAGGCGTATGAACTGCTAACGGTTGAAGCAGCCGTTCATGGTGACAGGAACGCTGCATATCAGGCGCTGCTGACGCATCCTTTGGGGCCATCTGCCGATAAGGTTCAATCAGTGCTGGATGATCTGCTGGAAACCAACAAGAAGTATTTATCACAATTTTTCAATTAACTGGCTCATTCGTAGAAAGTGTTGATCGTGAAACCGAATCCTGTATTGAAGAAACTTGGCCTAAAAGATGATGACCGCGTGGTCATCCTGCATGTGGATGATGTAGGCATGTGCCAAGCGACACTCAGCGCATATGAAGATTTGCTGGACTTTGGGCTGATCTCATCGGCAGCGGTGATGGTTCCCTGCCCGTGGTTCCCCCAAACGGCTGACTACTGCCGCAAGCATCCCGAAGTGGATATGGGTGTGCATCTAACCTTGAACAGCGAGTGGGACGGCTATCGCTGGGGACCGATCTCAACACGCGACTTAACAAGCGGCTTGATCGACAATGAAGGTTACTTTTACCGACGGCAGCCGCCTGTGCATGCGAACGCTGATCCAAAGGCAGTTAAGGTGGAACTCAAGGCACAGATTGACCGTGCTCTAGCTGCGGGGATTGACGCCACTCACATTGATGGGCATATGGGTACGATTGCCCATGAAAAGTTCGTTGCCGGGTATGTTGAACTGGCACAAGAATATCGACTTCCACCGACTATCTTGTTCAGAGGGGATAAAGTCGGGTTCCGCAAGCGTGGTCTGAATGATGAACTGGCTCAGATGGCCGTTGACCTCAGCGAAAAACTTGAGGGAGCGGGTGTTCCGCTGCTTGAACATGAGATGGGTCTGCCACTGGACGATCCACATGACCGTGTCGGACAAGCGAAACATTTGCTTGACAGTTTGCCGGTTGGGATCACGCACTTCTATATGCATGCCGCTCAAGATACCCCAGAACTCCGTGCAATTGCTCCAGATTGGGAATGCCGCGTTGCAGACTATCAAGCTTTTCTCAGTACAGAACTTCGCGACTATATTAAGAAAACCGGAATACAGGTGATTGGGAACCGTGTGTTACGTGACCTGATGCGGCAGTGACCTATGAAGCAGTATTACTTAGGCGTTGATGTAGGTGGGACGAAATCCCATGCTGTGATTAGCGACGGAGCCGGACATGTGCTCGGCTTCGGTGCTGGTGGAACCGGCAACCATGAAGCGGTGGGCTATGAAGGTTTTACGGCTGTACTAGACGCCGTTAGCCGAGAAGCGCTGAAAACGGCAGGCATCGATAGGCAGGAGTTGACGGCTATCGGAATGGGAATCGCCGGATTGGACTGGCCAACCGACGACCCGCTGCACCGCGACGTGGTTCGGAATTTGGGATTTGATGCTCCATTTGAGTTGGTGAATGATGCGGTAATCGGGCTGATCGCGGGGTCACGAACGGGATGGGGGATTAGTTTGGTAGCGGGTACAGGAAGTAACTGCCGGGGGCGAGACGTTCACGGTCGTGAAGGACGGGTATCCGGTATCGGACATTGGTCAGGCGAGTACGGCGGCGGTGGTGATCTCGTCCGGCAGGCGATGTACGCGGTGACTAAAGCTTGGTCGAAACGAGGGCCAGAAACGGTTCTCTCTAAGAAGTTTGTGGACTATGTTGGCGCACGTGACGTGATGGATCTGTTGGAAGGTTTATCGCGCGGGCGATACCACTTGCGGTCAAGCGCAGTGATGGTGGTGTTCGAAGCGGTGCGGGAGAACGATCCGGTAGCGATTAACGCTGTACGCTGGTTGGGATGTGAACTGGGCAGCCTAGCGGTGGGCGTTATCCGGCAGCTTCAATTTGAAGAACTGGCATTTGACCTCGTGCTGACTGGTAGCATCCACAAAGGCAGTCCATTGATCGCTGAGAGCATCGCCGAGACGGTTCATTATGTAGCGCCGGGTGCGACGTTGGTGCCGTTGACTGCCCCTCCAGTTGTGGGCGCGGTGATGCTGGCGATGGAACAAATTAAGGTGGATCATGTTCCGCTGCGCAATACTTTGATCGAGTCGGCCAATCGGGTGCTCACGAGAGCCGGTCACGCTTTCGACGCGAACGCCGAAGCGTAGGCTTCAGGAAGTTTTGCTAAGCATTTCATGGCGGCAGTGGCGGCGGGATTGCTTCTATGTCGTTAGTCTTTAGTCGCCAGTCATTAGTCTCATACAGAAGCGGTGGATGTGAGTCTGCCGCTTTTTGAACCGGAAACTTCACAAAAACCGCAAATACTGCGAAAACCACAATTGCAAGGGATGGTTCGGATGGCGGATTTGCAAGAGCAAAGTGCCGAATATTCGCAAATTTCTTCAAATTCTTCAGATTCACTGTGAAGTTTTGGCATTTGGCGGTTAGCTTATCGCTCTTGGTGCAAATAGGGATGTGTCGGCGATGTCGTCGGCGGCAGCCGCCATCTAGTACAACTGGCAGCAAAGGCGGCAATGGCAAAGGTGGGTTTTGTGCCGGATTTACCAAGAGCGTTTAGCCTGTAGTCCATCCTACGGTGGAGGACATCTGGTAAAAGCGCAATATGCGGCAGAGGCGGCAAAAGCGGCGAAATTTGCACAGAGTTTGTGTGCGGCTGGTTTCGGCCTAGTTGTTAAGGTGCGCAGAGGACAGCGGATTTGTCAACGACACATCCCTACAGGTGGTCATCCTAGAAGATAGTTTATCAGAGTGTGAAGGCGGTTGGGTTACATTTTGGAAGAACATTTTGTAACTCTTTCGAGTGCGTGGTGCTAACTTTTTGAGGGAGAATTTGAGATAAATGGTTATGGGGCGGTTAGAAATCGGTTTGCTGACAAACCTAAAGTAAACCTAGATTATATGAAATCAGAGAAGGGCGCAGCAATGCTGCGCCCCTACACAGGTTGTTAGGCATCCGTGCACAGCGACAATTGGTTTAGCGGCGGCGCTGGGCAATGAGTCCCTTGTAATAGGCGAGTAGCTCACGATCTTGCTGCTTTCCCCAAGGCATGGGAACACGATTGACATGCAATCCAAAGCCTTCCTGCCCACTGACTGATTGGGAAAGACCGACTTCAGTGCCGTAATAAATCACCGGCGGGTTGGGAAGGCTCATTTGCAGTGCAGCGGCACGACGCAAGGCTTCTTTATCACCACCCGATTGAAACAAGAAACGATCCATATCGTGGTTATCGATGAAAGATGGCATTAAAAAGTCCGGGGGGAAGGATTGAGCATGGCGCGAACGGAAGCTATCAAAGTCAGCTTCTGTCCATTGACGCTTGGCGAAAGTACGGCGGAAGGCATCACACAAATGGAAGTCGAGAATGCCATCCAAACGACCGATATACTGCTGTTGAATGTCGGGTGCATCGACGACTTCGCCAAAGCAGAAACAGTCGGACTTTTCGGCTTTAACGGCGGGCCAGAAATACGACCAAAAGTCAGGGCCGGGTCCATCGGCGACATCTAAACGGAAACCATCGACGTCAAATTCGCGCAACCAGAAACGGGCTACTTCGATCAGCCATTGACGGGCACTGGGATTGGCAACATTCATCTGGGGCATCGAGGCCACACCGAAAAAGGAACGATAGCCGACCTCCGAATCATCGAAGGTGAACCAATCACGGTAGGTGCTATCGGGATTGGTGCGGGCATCCTGAAAATAGGGATGCTGATCCGAGATGTGGTTGAGGGCGATATCGAGAATGACACGCAGCCCACGAGAATGCGCTTCCTTAACAACGTGATGCAAGGCTTCGTCGCCGCCGAGACGAGGTTCAACATGGACATAGTCGGTCACGTCATAGCCGTGATGCGAATTGCTGGCGAAAACAGGGCTGAGCCAAATTGTGTTCGCGCCTAATTCGGTAATATAGTCGAGTTTTTCGGCAACACCCCACAGCGTGCCGCCGCAAAATCCATTCAGGTCGCCGGTTTGCAGCCAGCGATTGCCCTGCCCCGGAAAGAAGCGATCTACAAAAATGTGATAGATAACGGCATCCCGTGCCCAGCGAGGCGGTTTGAATTGATCGATAGAGATGACAAAGGTATAGGGCTTGTAAGGGTCGCCGACCGTGATGTCGTCAGGGACAGGCTGACCTGAAAAGAACGCGGACGCGGCAAGTTCGCCGGCATGTTTGACATTCGGCCAGTCAGCAAAGATTTCTGGCCCATCTCCTGCCCATGCGCCGACTTGATAGCGCAGGTAAGTTTGCTTGGTCTGTGCGGGAATCGTGGCTACCCAACGCTGTTGATAACTCCATGACAAGGTATCCCAAACGACGCTTTCCAGTTGAAAGGGAACTACCTGCCCGCTGGATGCGATACCCTTTTCACCGACCGGCTGCGTCCCATTGGTGGTGTAATAACAGACAACGCGATCAACCGACACATTGGCGCCGACATACACTGTGAGTGTGATGGGTTGGCCGGGCAATGGATCACGCGGGGAGATTTCGTGTGCATGCTGTAAACCGCGATGCCGAGCGCGGTGATGTATCAGTTTTAGCTGATCCGTCGCAAGTGTTCCAAAAATAAACTCTTCCATTTACTTCCTCAAATCACAGTACAAACGATAATTGCGAATATAAAGAAACGGATACAACATTACACGCTGACTTCGGAAGTCGCAATGCACGGTTATGACAAACAAAAAGACACTCAAATGAGTGCCTTTATGGTGTCAAATCAATTTCACCTATTTTGTGGGCGTGGCTTCCGGCTTGGTTGGAATAAAGTCCAGACGTTCGCCGACCACTTTGAAGGCATGCAAGGCTCTGTCGAGGTGTTCGCGGCGATGAGTCGCGGTGTAGCTAGTGCGCAGCAAACCACCCTTAGGCGGCGTGGCAGGCGGCACTACAGGATTGGTGTAAACGCCTTCTTCAATGAGCGCATTCCACGCTAGGCCAACACGGAAGTCTTCACCAAGGATAATGGGAATAATCGGTGTATTGCTGGTGGCGGTGTTATAGCCCATCTCTTTAAAACCGTGACGCATATACTCAGCATTGTCCCACAGATTTTCAACATGCTGCGGTTCGGTTTCCATGATGTCCAAAGCTGCCAAGACGGCTGCAGTTTGAGGAGCCGGTAAAGCGGCAGAGAAAATCAGCGAACGGGCTTTGTGCTGAATGTAATAGATCGCTTCGGCACTACCGGCGATGAAACCACCGATGGAGGCAAAACTCTTGCTGAAGGTGCCCATCAACAAATCAATCTGATCGGTCATACCAAAATGAGCCGCTGTACCCCGACCATTACCGGTCACACCGATGCCATGCGCATCATCAACCATGATGCGAGCGCCGTATTTTTTGCTAATGGCGACGATTTCTGGCAAGGGTGCAATATCGCCACCCATGCTGTAAACACCGTCAATAATGACGAGTTTGCCAGCTTCTTCCGGTAATTTGGAAAGGACAGACTCAAGGCTATCCAGGCTGTTGTGGCGGAAGCGTTTCATTTCACCACGTGACATGGTGACCCCATCCACGATACTGGCGTGATCGTCCTTGTCGAGGATGACGTAGTCGCCCTCCCCCACAACGGCGGAAATCGCACCTAAATTGCTTTGATAGCCTGTCGAAAATACGACGGCGGCTTCCATGCCTACGAACTTGGCCAAACGCCGTTCCAATTCCAGATGGAGTTCAAGCGTCCCATTCAAGAAACGGGAACCAGTGACGCTGGTGCCAAAGTGTTTTATCGCATCAATAGCTGCCTGCCGGACACGCTGATCGGTTGTCAAACCTAGATAGTTATTGGAACCGAGCATGACCACTTCTTTACCTTCGAAGGTGGCGGTCACGCCTTCAGAGTGGCTCAAGGCACGGAAATATGGATACATTCCTATTTCACTGGCTTCTTTAGCCCGATTAATGAGTTCGTCATTACGCATTTTGTCGAATAAATCGGCCATGCAAATCCCCTTGTGAAACCCGTAACAATTTACCAGTTTAGCTCAACAGCAGTACGATGTAAATGAAATAACACTGAAGTAATGCGTTGGATATGTTTATCTAAATGAAGTTTCGCAACTTTAACAATGTTTTGAACGATTCGCAAACCCCGCACAAAAAAAGTGATTTTTGTCAGGCTATTGGATAAGACTTGCACAGGTGGGGATTGGCAGGTTAGAATAAAAACCATTGAGGAAATGACTTCAACGGGAGAAAGTTATGTCATCGCTTAATGTAAAGCGTTTGATTGTTTGGGTGGTCTCTTTTGCATTGGGTTTTGTGATTACCTATTTACTGGTGACAGTCGGTTTTCCGCTGGTCAAACCTGAGTCGGCAGGTATTACGCTTGCTCGATACGGTTTTGGTTACTTTATTGTGACCTATATCCCGATTGTGCTGATTTGCGTCACATGGATCGACGCCTTTATGGGCACCAAGATTCTTCCTGATTAATCTATAGTGCTGTATTAACTAAGTTACAAACAACCCGCCGATTCTAGCGGGTTTTTCGTTTCTAGGTATGTCGCAAGATTGCAGCCAACCCAGCGACACTCATATTGCCTGATATCCGCAGACGCGGAGCACGCAGGCGTCCGGATGTCGTTTGGAGATCCCCGTTGGCGGTGGTGACCGCAATCCATATATCAAGTTCTTTGGCAACCTGAAGTGTAGACGCATCATAGTGACCGACCGGATAGGAAAACATATGTAGAGTCTTTCCGGTATAGGCGGCAAGACTTTCGATGCTGCCTTTCATCTGATAGATCAAGAAATCATGGTCGCGCTGGCGAAGATCAAGATGGTCTTTGGTGTGTGGTTCCATACTCATACCTGCCTGCGACATTTCGATAATTTGAGGCCATGACATATAGGCGGGGTCATTGGCATCGGGACGCGATGTGATAATGAAAAAGGTTCCGACAAAGCCATACTGCTTCAGTACGGGAAAGACATTGCTATATGCGTCTGCGTAACCATCATCAAAGGTCAGAACGATAGGTTTGGGCGGCAGTTTCGTGCCTTTGGTTAGGGCATTATTGAGGTCGTATAGGGAAATCGTCGCGTAGCCTTGATCATGAAGGTACTGCATATGTGCCCTAAATGTGGCAGGCGTGACGGTCAAGCCAACGCGGATGTCATCAGCATGGGGCGGCAATTCACTGACGTAGTGGTACATCAATATCGGAACATGAATACGACGTAAGGTACTCCCCTGCTCTACTTTTGGGGCGTCTGAGGCCAAACTTGTTATTCCCGTCATCAGCAACACTACAAACACAAAGGTAATTACTACGCGTTTCATGATTGTTCAGGCTTCCGCGCGAAGGACGAAATATAGACTCAATACCTTTTTCTTCGACGCTGGATTTATTCTATTGCTGTTTTGGATCTGGAGACGCATAGCGTTTGGTAAGCGGCGGATAAACGCATAATTGCTGCGAAATGACTATCAAAGACTCTCCAATTGAAGGAAGGCCGACAGGCGATTGTGCTGTTTTTCACTAGCCTGATAGGTTTTGACAGTTGGTAACTGATAGACTTCCAACAATCTTTCGGATAGTAACGAGTTTTGATCTATGAATCGTTCGTCGCGCATACCGGGGTTCTACAAACGTTCACTGCAAGAGCGCAGTCAGTTGGTTGGCGAGTGGGCACATCTGACGGCGGCTGAGATTAGTGTTCTCAACGGGTTGAGCGGTCTAAATGCCGGACACGCCGAGAATATGATCGAGAATGCCATCGGGGTTTATGCCCTGCCCCTCGGCGTTGCCACGAACTTTCTGGTGAATGGCAAAGACTATCTGGTACCGATGGTGATTGAGGAACCATCAGTGGTAGCGGCGGTGAGTAATGCTGCCCGTCTCTTCCGTGAAGGCGGCGGCTTTGTTACTTCCAGCGATGAGCCGGTCATGATTGGGCAAATTCAGGTGCTGGATTTAGACGATGTGCAAGCAGCGGCGGAAAAAGTTCTGGCGCACAAAGCTGAACTGATGGCTGAAGCAGATAAAGTCGGTGGCAGTATCGTCAAGCATGGTGGTGGCGCACGGGATATTCAAGTGCGGCCGATTTTTAATACGGCTATCGGGCCGATGCTGGTGGTGCATCTGCTGTACGATACACGTGATGCCATGGGCGCAAATGCGATCAATACGGCGGTTGAGCACCTCGCGCCGGAGATTGAAGCGATCACTGGCGGACGGGTGAACCTACGTATCCTGAGCAATTTGACCGACCAGCGCAAAGCAAGGGCCGAAGGCATGATCCCGGCGCAAGAATTAGCGTCGGATAATCTGAGCGGCGAGGATGCTGTTCGGGCGATTGTTGAAGCTGGCGTTTTCGCAGAAGTTGACCCGTACCGAGCGACTACCCATAACAAGGGTATCATGAACGGGATTGATGCGGTGGTAATCGCAACGGGCAATGATTGGCGAGCGATTGAGTCGGGTGCTCACGCCTATGCCGCCCGGAACGGACAATATACCAGTTTGACGAAGTGGTGGCAGGATAAGGACGGTAATCTGAGGGGTTCGATTGAACTGCCGCTGGCACTGGGTACGGTCGGAGGCGCAACAAAGGTTCATCCTGCAGCAGGATTGGCACTCAAGATTCTTGGTACGCAATCGGCACGCGAACTGTCTGAGATTACGGCGTCAGTTGGGCTAGCACAAAATCTGGCTGCGATTAAGGCACTGGCGACTGAGGGCATCCAACGCGGGCATATGCGCATGCATGCCAGACAACTGGCTGTCGCAGCAGGCGCAAGCGGTGAACTCGTCGGGCGTGTGGTTCAAACGATGGTCAAAGAAGGCAATATCCGGCTGGAACGGGCGAAGATGCTGGTACAGGAACTTACAACGGGTTCTGTATTCAATCCCGCAGCAGGTGCCGATTAAGAGAAATCAAACCTCATAAATTTATGCTTTTCGGAATTTATTCAGTACATCAAAAGCTGAGTTGGGCTTACGCTTAATGTAGCGTAATAGAGCGAACTCCAACCTGAAATGTACTGATGAATCATCAATCACGGGTAAAAAACGTGATTGATCGGATTTTATAGCCATAGGACAAATTAATGACAGCGAATGATATGCATATGAATCCGTCGTACATCATGCATCCAGACCGCAAGGTGGGTATTGTTGGATATGGGGCGTATATTCCGCGCTACCGACTGCCGGGTAAAGAGGTCGCTCGGGTTTGGACAAACGGATTAGGCGGCAGTCCAATCACTGAAAAGGCGGTCGCGGGGTTAGATGAAGACGTCACCACGATGTCGATTGAGGCGGCACGAAATGCACTGGCACGCGCCAACATTGATCCCGAGTTGATCCGTGCAGTATGGGTCGGCAGTGAAAGCCACCCCTATGCTGTAAAGCCTACAAGTACAATTGTCGCCGAAAGCATCGGCGCATCGCCCAATATTCAAGCGGCAGACTGGGAATTTGCTTGTAAGGCCGGAACCGAAGCGGTGCAGGCCTCCATCGGTATGGTAGGAAGCGGCATGGTGGCTTATACCCTGAGCATCGGTATGGATACCGCCCAAGGTAGACCGGGCGACGCTCTGGAGTATACGGCGGCATCCGGCGGCGCAGCCTTTTTGCTGGGCGCAGCAGAAGAGTCATGCGCTGTTTACCAAGGCAGCTACAGCTTCGTGACCGATACGCCGGATTTCTGGCGGCGTTCAGGCGAACATTATCCAAGTCACGGTGATCGATTCACAGGTGAACCGGCTTACTTTAACCATGTGACCACAGCGGCGCAAACGCTGATGGACATGATGGGTACAAAGGCCAGCGATTACACTTACGCCGTTTTCCACCAGCCAAACGTGAAATTCCCCAGCCGTGCAGCCGAAATGCTCGGATTTACAGAAGAACAAATTCGTTACGGTCTGCTCGCGGGCCTAGTCGGTAACGTGTACTCCGGTTCCTGCATGCTCGGCCTGACCGCGACACTGGATATGGCCAAAGCTGGTGACCGTATTCTGATGGTGAGCTACGGCAGCGGCGCGGGTTCAGATGCGTTCGATCTGTACGTAACAGAACAGATTGAAGCCGTTAAGCATCGTGCCCCAACGACACAGGACTATATTAAGCGCCGGACTGAAATTGACTACGCAACTTACTGCCGGTATCGTGGCAAGCTCAAGGACTAATCGACAATGCGTGATGTAGCAATTATCGGTATTGGACAGATTCCAGTTGGCGAACACTGGGAAAGCAGCTTGCGGATGCTGGCTGCGGAAGCCATTCAGATCGCACTGGAAGATGCCGGATTAGAACAAATTGATGCGCTGTATGTTGGCAATGCCTACGGAGGAACGGTTAGCAGCCAAACGCAACTCGGTGCTTTGATCGCCGATTATTCCGGATTGAGCAACATTGAAGCCTATACCGTCGAAGCAGCAGATGCCTCGGGTGCGGCAGCACTAAGGACAGCGTATTTAGCTGTAGCCTCCGGCGCAGTGGAATCGGCGGCGGTGGTGGGCGCTGAAAAATCAACTGATATGCTGGCAAGCGCTCGCGTACACGCTCGTAATGTTAGTTTAGACGCCGATTACGAGGCTGCGCATGGGGCAACATTGACGGCACTAGCTGCCCTGCTAATGCGGCGCTATATGTTTGAGTACGGGTTGGAGTTAAGCGCCTTCGAAGGATTCAGTATCAACGCGCATGCTAACGGTGGGTTAAATGAATATGCCATGTTCCGTAACAGCATTAAACCGGGACGCTTTGCAAAAGCTCCGATGATTGCTGATCCGGTCAGTTTGTTTGACAATGCTCCTGACGCGGATGGCGCGGCGGCTGTCATCATCACCAGTCTTAATCGAGCCGCAGATATGGTTCCCCTACCCGTTCGCATAACAGGAAGCATGGCAGCGACAGATACACTGACGCTACATGATCGCAGCGATATGCTGTACCTAAAAGCGGCGAATATCTCCGCGCACAAGGCCTATGCACGAGCTAATATCACGGCAAAAGACATTGATTTATTTGAACTGCATGATGCCTATACCATCTTGAGCGCTCTGACACTGGAAGCCACTGGATTTGCTGAACGAGGCGAAGGCTGGAAATTGGCGCAGAGTGGCGCGATTGGTTTAAAGGGTACGCTGCCGATTAGCACTTTCGGCGGATTAAAAGCGCGTGGAAACCCGGCAGGCGCAACTGGTATTTATCAGGCTGTTGAGGCTTGTTTACAACTTCGTGGACAAGCGGGCACAAACCAAGTCGCAGATGCAAAGACGGCTCTCATCCAGAATTTAGGCGGATTAGGCAGTACCGCCATTACTCACGTTCTTCAGATTTGAGAGTCTATCAAAAACTAGCATTTTACGGGAGAAAAACTCCTTTGTGATAGCTCTCACAAGCGATTTGATAGGTTTTGATAGGCACATCAATGTAGGATTGCAATAGTTTCGTGCAAAAATGCACAATATCAACAAGATCACTTCGAGGAACACAAAATCATGCAGATTTCAAGACACTGGCGCCTGAACCCCCAACGGTATCGTTTACAGGGTGTCCGTTATGAAAACGGTGAAATGAGCCTTCAGAATCGTCCGGCACCTGCTACACTGCGGGAACCGGTGCAACATGCTCAGGTTGACGAAAACAACACGAAGAAGGCATTGAAGGCCGCCAGCTAGGATAGGGTGCATGACAACTCGCAAAGAAGTAGAAGTACAGCGCGAACAATTTACCTTCGCTGGTCGCGGCGAGGTGTATAGTTTTACGACACTGCAAGAATCGCCTGAGGGATTTGACGAACAAGCCCCTTATGTATTGGCGCTGGTCAAGCTTGAAGAAGGGCCGATCATCACGGCACAACTGACCGATGTCGATGGTCCAATTGCGATTGGTGACAAAGTTGAAATGGTCACTCGCAAACTTACAACTGAAGGCGAGCGAGGCATGATCATCTACGGCTATAAGTTCCGTCAAGTGCTCACGCGAAACGACTAACCTGCAATTCGCTTAAAAGCAAAAGCGCCCAGTAAGGGCGTTTTTTTGTTTTGCACATCACGGCATCAATTTTATTTTTTCAGGTTGTTCAAAAACAACTCCACCATTTTGTTGACCATCTCGGGTTCTTCGATGGTCGAAGAATGTCCAGCACCGTGAATTACAGCCACTTGGGAATGCGGAATTTGAGACGCTATCCGCTTTGATTTTTCGGGCATGCTGGCGATATCTTCGTCCCCTACCATAATGAGAGTCGGCAGTTGAATATTGGCAAGTTCCTCATAGACGCCATTGCGATTAATCATCCCTGAGACCGCACGAGGTATACCTACTCGACTGAGTGAAACAAGCTGGCGCTTTAGCTCTTCACGCTGAGTGGCGCGGCTGGCATCTTGCATAAATTTCTGTCCAAACAAGAATTTCATGGTTGGGTTAGCGATCCATATAGGACCAAGCCAACGAAAAAGCTGATTTATTAGACGATAGCGCGAACGATTTTGATCGGACTCGCGATCCGCAGATGTTTCGATCAAGGTGAGAGATTTGAGGAGTTTTGGCTGCCGCGCAGCCAGTCGGATGCCAACAAAACCTCCCATCGCCCCCCCCACGAAATGGCACGGAACGGCATCCAAAGCACGTATCAATTGGGCGGCATCTTCATAAATTGTTTCCATATCGTAGCCTGATGTAGTAATTTCACTTTGCCCCTGTCCACGATGGTCGTAGCTAATACAGCGAAAACGAGCACTTAAAGCGGCCACTTGAGCATCAAACATGCGACAGTTCAGCAATAAATCATGTGAAAAAACAATAACCTCTTTGCCAATACCCCCTGTGTCCTCATAGTACAACTCGACGCCGTTCACCTTAATTTTTGGCATAAGAAGTTCCTCATGTCGTTAAAGTAACTGCACAAAGTATAGATATACTACAGTCCACATTATATTGCGTTACTTTACGGAAATTTTCGGAGTCAGTGTGTCAAATTTCCAATTTTGGCATACCATCAATATATACGTTAAAATTTCGATATCTTTTACGTTAGTAATTTAGGAGAAATCATATCGCTGTAGTACAACACTGAATCACTCAACTTCGAATTAATTATTTGTTATATTGCACGGAGTAGTTTCAAACATGCGTGAACTGAATTCTACTGAAAATATACTCATCATAATCGTTTTGGGCATTGCCATTGCAGGGTTAATATATGCGGGCATGTTAACACGCCAAATCCTGAGCGAAGGCAAGGGTTCTCAGAAAATGCAGGAAGTATGGGGATTTATTCGTACAGGGGCGAACGCTTACTTGAGTTCTCAACTTCGGATTATCGCCGTACTGGTTCTGGTGCTGGTTTTCGTACTGTTCTTCAGCGTGTATGTGGTAAACCCATCGCCGTATGCTATTGAGCATTTTTGTCCGGATATTGCGCAAACAGCACGCGCGAGTGTGACAGGAAACACAGCAGCTATTCAGGCTAGTGTGGCTGCGGCGAATCCAGATATTGCTCCTAACGAATTGACCCTCCTTCAGGAAAATGCTGTTGTTTATCAAGAAGAAGCTCAAATTGTTCAACAGGGAACGGCAACCTGTACAGCAGCGCGCATTAGTATCGCGCTAGGCCGCGCAGGTGCATTCTTAATGGGCGCAGTCTTCTCGGCAGCCGTTGGTTTTATTGGTATGAATATGGCTGTGCAAGGCAACGTGCGCGTGGCCGCAGCAGCGGTTGATCCTAAGCGCGGTTATGCTGACGCTGTCCGTATTGCATACCGTTCAGGAACAATCACCGGTATGCTAACCGACGGGCTGGGCTTATTCGGTGGTACGATCATCTTTATTATCTTTGGCATCGCTTCGCCAGATGCGCTCTTAGGCTTTGGCTTCGGTGGTACGTTACTGGCACTGTTTATGCGCGTGGGTGGCGGTATCTTTACCAAAGCAGCTGACGTTGGTGCTGACCTTGTGGGTAAGGTCGAAGCTGACCTACCAGAAGACGATCCGCGTAACGCAGCCGTCATCGCTGACCTCGTTGGTGATAATGTCGGTGACTGCGCGGGTATGGCAGCAGATATTTTCGAAAGCTACGAAGTTACGATTGTTTCAGGGCTGATTCTTGGTCTGGCGCTTTCAACGGTTACGCGCAGCCCAATCTGGATTATTTTCCCATTGGTCGTACGCGGTATCGGTGTGCTTTCGTCCATAATCAGCACGTCGCTGGTTAAATCAACAGGTGGTAAGGACGCTCTGCATGTTATCACCCGTGGTTTCTACCTTGCGGCAGCACTGAGTGCAGGATTATTCGCTTTGTTCACCCTGCTCTATATGCGTGACCCAAATATCAATAGTGGGAACGTTATCTGGCAACCGTTGGCGGCAGTAGTGATCGGCGTATTGCTAGCAATTGTTATTGACAAGGTAACGGCGCATTTCACTGGCGTAGAGTTTGAACCGGTGCAGGACATCGCCCGGAATACACAAACTGGCCCTGCCACAACTATTCTCAGCGGGTTGGCAAGCGGCATGGAAAGCAGCGTATGGGCAGTTCTCGTCATCGCAGGCAGTATATTGGCGAGCGTGATTATTTTTGGTCTATTCCCGATTACGAATGGGAGTGGGTCGCAAGTTGTTGACACCTTCACGGCAGTGTTATACGGCGTGGCAATGACCGGTATCGGCATGTTGACGCTGACCGGTAACAACGTGGCGATGGACGCCTTTGGCCCGATCTCCGACAATGCTCAGGGTATCGCTGAATTGGCTGGCGAGAGCAGTGGCACCGGTGGCGAAATTCTGAATCAGCTCGACGCTGTTGGTAACACGACCAAAGCTATCACCAAGGGTGTGGCTATCGGTTCAGCCGTTATCGCGGCGGTATCGCTGTTCGGTTCTTTCTTGACCGATACGCGCGTCGTTCAACTCGGTCTGGGTGTACCCCTGAACAGCACGCTGTTTGGGACGGGCATTAACATCGCTCAACCCATCGTGTTCATCGGCTTCTTAATTGGCGGCGGTCTGATCTTCTTGTTCAGCAGCTTGCTTATCCGCTCGGTCAACCGTGCGGCATTCCAAATGATCGGCGTGGTACGGCGTCAACTGCGTATCCCGGGCATCATGGAAGGTACCAAGACACCTGACTATGCAGAATGCGTCGCAGTTTCTACACAGGCTGCTCAGCGTGAACTCACACCTATCGGTATCATCGCTGTGCTCACACCCATCATCGTGGGCTTTCTGTTGGGTGCAGCGGCACTCGGTGGGTTCCTAGCGGGTATTATTCTCGCCGGTCAGCTCATGGCGGTGTTTATGAGCAACGCCGGTGGTGCATGGGATAACGCTAAGAAGTACATCGAAGAAGGTCATTACGGTGGTAAGCGTTCTGAAGCTCACAAGGCTTCGGTAGTTGGTGATACGGTTGGTGATCCATTCAAGGATACGGCTGGTCCAGCTTTGAATCCGATGATTAAAGTGGTCAATCTGGTAGCGCTGTTGGTTGCACCATTGGTTGTGACAGCGGCTGCTCCGGGAGCAGAGGGAAACCGTACGATCATCATCATCGTGATGTTTGTCCTGTTGGGGATTATCCTGTGGGCGGTCAATCGCAGCAAGCGAACTGACCCGGAAACCCAGAAGATGGTGGAAGCGGTTGCCAAGAGCGGCGCTGACTAACACCTAAGCGATAGCAAATTTGTATCAGAAACCCCTTCGGCAGCAAAACCGAGGGGGTTTTGATTCTTCGGGTATGCTAAAATACAGAGAGCATCTAATTAATTTTCACATCTAACTTACATGACGAATTCTAAGCCAAGGCAACCATTTGGTCGTTATGGGGAACAACTGGTTGTGGACTATTTGAAAAATGTCGGTTATCAGATTGTCGATACCAACTGGCGGTGTGCGCAAGGCGAAATCGACATCATTGCACAGAAAGAGAATGTACTTGTGTTTGTGGAAGTGCGTTCACGCCACGAGGAAAACACCGAAGCCTCGTTTGAAAGCGTCAATAAACGTAAGCAGGCCAAACTCGCTGCATCGGCCAACACCTATCTCGATAGCCATCAGATTGAGGATGTGACTTGGCGGATCGATGTGATCGGAGTGGCTGTTCCTCGTTCAGGTAAGCCGATCATTGAACATATCGAGGATGCACTTGGCTGGTAAACCCCTGCTCATCATCCTTGGGCCGACAGCCGTTGGTAAAACTGGCCTCGCGATTGAGATTGCCCACCGTATTGGCGGTGAAATCGTCAGCGCTGACAGCCGCCAAATCTACCAATTGATGAATATTGGTACCGCAAAACCCACACAAGAACAACGAAGAACGATTCGGCATCACCTGATTGATGTGGTCAAGCCAGACGAAAACTTGTCACTGGCCAAATATCAAAGACTCGCGTTATCCGCAATCAATGACATCCACTCAAGAGGGCTTGTTCCAATACTGGTCGGCGGCACAGGACAATATATCACCGCGCTGGTTGAGGGTTGGTCGATCCCACAAGTTCCGCCCAACGATGCGTTGCGTGCAGAACTTGAACAGTTCGCGCAACAGGAGGGCTCAGAAGTACTTCATAAGCGATTAGCCGAAATTGATCCGACAGCAGCATCCAAAATCGATTATCGAAACGTGAGGCGGGTAATCCGAGCACTGGAGGTCTGCATCGTTGCAGGAGAACCCATCAGTGTTCTACAGCGAAAACATCCTCCTGATTATGGTATGAAGAATATCGGTTTGACGATGGAGCGTGAGCGCTTATACGAGCAAGCTGATCAGCGCGTTGATATGATGATGGAAGACGGTTTTCTGCAAGAGGTTGAGCATTTGCTTGAAGCGGGATACAGCCGAAAGCTGCCTTCAATGAGCGGACTGGGTTATGCAGAGTTAACCACTCATATCTTAGACTATTTGCCACTCATTGAAGCCGTCACACGTACTAAGCATAATACGCATGATTTTATCCGGCGACAATATACATGGTTCAGGGGTCACGATCCCGGAATTTTGTGGCACAATATGCATAGTGACAGCGTTGAAATCATTTATGAAATTGTTACCGAGTGGCTAAAGGAAATTGGCTAGACAATGCGCTATATCCGTCGCTCAGGAAACCCAAATGCGCTGGTGGCTATCTTCTTGCTGGTTTTGCTGGCCATATTTGCCGGTCCGGGGATGCTGCCAAACCTGCTGCCATCGCTTATTCCCGGCGCCGATGAAAGTATTATGTGTGCATGGTTGCGAACGGGTACAGAACGAGCGCAACACCAATCGCTCATCGGGCGTGAGGCGGTCAATCCAATTAGCTTGAAGGTGCGGACAAGTGCCCTACCCTCACAGCCGGGGCAAACCTTAACCGTGAGCATCATCATTACCAACAACTCGCTTGGCACCGTCGCGATCTACTATAATCCGGCTCAAGTACGATATGGTGATGATGGGGTAACCAGCGGGCTCGGCCTCATTCCCAATTCTGTTAATACGATCCCTAGAGGACAGAATCAAGGCGGATCGGTGCCAGAGGCTGATATTCGCCTGCTGGGACCGCGCCAAAGCTGCATCCATCATACGGCGTGGACATTCCAACAAATTTCGACACTCGGTTTGACGCAAGGAATCAACACGTTCAAAGCCTATTATCGAAACACGTCACCGGGTGTTTCACAAGTTACAAACGGCAATACACAGAGCATCTATCCTGACCAAGGATTGTGGGTCGGCGTCACTGAATCCGAACCGGTACAGATACCCAACGCTAGCGGGTAAATGATTATGCTATTATGATGTTAATTGAGATGCATCCATTCGCTGAGGAGTTAATGTTTCATGTCGAAAATTGACACAGACCAGCCTATCCTCATCATTCAGGATGAAAACCAGCCTATCCGGCACTGGCCTGTTGAAAAAGATGATGTCGTCCTTGGACGCGACGAGGAGTGCGACCTAACACTGCCCGACCGCCAAATCTCGCGCCAACATATTCGGATATATAAGCAGGGTGATATTTATTTCATACAAGATTTGGATAGCAAGAACGGTACGTGGGTGAATGGGCTTCAACTCAAAGGTACACGCGAACTGCATGATGGCGACGAAATCCATGTCGCGTTGGCTGTCCGGCTGAAGTTCATTGACTCTGATGCAACCAGTCCATTGGCCAGTGAGCCACCGGCATTTATCAGCGGGAAACTGCGACTTGATCCCGAGTCGAGACGCGTATTTGTACGCGGTGTGGAACTAAATCCGCCGCTGAGTTTGCCCCAATATCGGCTATTGGAGCTGTTGTTTGTCAATGCGGGGCGTATTTGCACGCGGGATCATGTGATTGAAACGGTGTGGCCAGAGGCGATGGGCGAAGGCGTCAGCGAACAGGCAATTGACGCATTGATTCGCCGTTTACGTGACCGATTGGCCGAAATTGATCCGGAAAGCCAATATATTATCACCGTGCGTGGACATGGTTTCCGGTTAGAGAATCCGGTTGGCTAACGGTTTGTCATCACTGTAAGATTCTAGCTTCCTCAAAATATCAGCGCCTATTGGCAGGTGGTTTGCCATGAAAGTCCTATTCATTGGTGGTACAGGGTTTATTAGCACTGCCGTGAGCCGGTTGGCGCTTGAAAAAGGCATAGAGCTTTACCACCTCAATCGCGGGCAGCGAAAGAGTGAATTGACCGGTGTTCAAAATCTGGTCGCTGATATTCATCAGCCCGGTGCGGTTCAAGCAGCGCTGCACGATTTGCAGTTCGACGTGGTTGTGGATTGGATCGCCTTCAAACCTGAGGACATCGAGCGGGACTTGGCCTTATTTCAGGGACGGGTCAAACAGTTCATCTTTATTAGTTCAGCATCCGCTTACCAGAAACCACCAGCCTTCCCGATCATCACTGAATCGACCCCTTTATACAATCCCTATTGGGACTATTCACGCAACAAAATTGCCTGCGAAGAACGACTGCTGCAAGCCTATCGACAAGAAGGCTTTCCAGTAACAATTGTACGACCTTCGTTGACGTATGATACGAACTTTCCAATCGCGATTGGGGGTTGGGGCTGTTATACGCTAGCTGATCGACTGCTCAAGGGCAAGCCGATAATCGTACACGGGGATGGTTCATCCCTGTGGGTGGTGACACACGCCGAAGACTTCGGACAGGGCTTTTTGGGGTTGGTGGGCAATCAACAGGCGATCGGTCATGCATTCCACATCACGTCAGATGAAGTGCTAACTTGGGATCAAATTTACTTGACGATTGCGGATGCACTGGGCGTTACAGCCAATATCGTTCATATTCCATCAGACTATATCGCGAAGATCGCGCCTGAGAAAAGCGGTAGTTTGCTCGGCGACAAGACATGGAGCGCAATTTTCGACAACAGCAAGATCAAATCGTTTGTGCCCGGTTTCCAAGCCGTCATTCCATTCAGGGAAGGCGTTCGCAGAACCTTAGCGTGGTTCGACGCGGACGAGAAACGACGCTGGATTAATCCGGATGTGACGGCTCAAATGGAGAAAATCCTCAGCGCCTACGCGGAAAAGTAACTCGCAAAAGATAGGCGCAGCAGTTAAGATTGCTCACTGTTTTTCGACGCATACTGAAATTCGAGCACTATCCTTGCCCATAACCATTTAGAGCACTTCATGCAGCGACATATTTTTACACGCGAAAATCTCTTTGCACTCGGTTTGTGTATTTTGGTCATCTTGCTGATTGTCATCACCACCAGTTCAGCGCCACAGTGGATTTATCAAGGGTTTTGAGGCGTGGAACTCGGACACATTGCTGTATTCGTCATCGCCGGCTTTGTTTATCTACTTGCCCTTCCCTCTCGATGGCGCAAATGGTTTCTCCTTATTAGCAGCACCATCGCTATTTACTGGCTGCAACCGACACTTAATATCCGGTGGCTCGATTACAGTTTGCCGACGGCGACACTCATCATCAGTGTGGTATGCTGGTTAATTACCCGACCACCGAATGATGGGCAAAGCCAACTGACCCGCGAAGATTGGCTGGCAGTTGTGGTTATCGTCGGGGTTGCTCTGCTGCTGACCATTAGCCGATATATCGAACTGCCGTTTGAACTCACGTCCCGACCGCCTGAAATATGGCAGGTCGTGACTTGTCTCATCGTGCTGCTCGGTATCGTTTTCACATTACGAAAACAAGTGCCTAACCGAATTCTGATCAGTATTGCTCTCATTTTGCTGATTTTCATTTTCATTGTGGTCAAAACGGAATCCCTGACGACGCTTGTGAGCAGATTGCTCAGAGGGCAAACTGGACAAGATCAAAGTTTAGCCAGCGCTGTGGATATTCAATGGTTGGGGTTTTCGTATGTAGCGTTTCGGCTGATCCACACACTGCGCGACAGGCAAAGTGGGCTACTGCCCGTTCTTTCACTGCGGGAATACATGACATATGTGATTTTTTTTCCGGCTTACGCGGCAGGGCCTATTGACCGCGCCGAACGGTTTGATGAAGACTATCAGACATTAGCGAGGCTCAACACGCGAGATGCCAATCGGCTGACGGTTGCCGTGACGCGAATTGGCGTGGGGCTGTTCAAGAAGTTTATCGTGGCCGACAGCTTAGCTTATTTCAGCCTGAATGCAACGAACTTCAGCCAAGTGAATTCCATACTGGCGACATGGCTTTTCCTGTACAGTTATGCATTCCGTTTATACTTTGATTTCAGCGGATACAGCGACATCGCGATTGGGATCGGGACGTTGTTTGGCATCAAACTACCGGAAAACTTTGATCGTCCCTATCTCAAGAACAATATCACGACCTTCTGGCAAAGCTGGCATATAACACTCAGTAATTGGGTGCGGTCGTATGTTTATTCACCACTCTCAAGAAGTCTGCTGCGACGCAAGAACAAACCATCAAACTATACGATTATTGTGATCTGCACGTTGAGTACGATGCTGGTGATTGGATTATGGCACGGGGTCACGATTCCGTTTGTCATATGGGGGTTGTGGCACGGGATCGGGTTAATAGTTCACAAAATATGGAGCGATTATACACGGGGATGGTACCGAGGATTAAAGCAGGAACCTCGACGCCAACAATTGTGGAATATATTGGGTGTGATACTGACATTTCATTTCGTACTGCTGGGATGGGTGTGGTTTGCACTGCCGGATGTGGCTTCGGCGATACGCGTATTTGGCGCTTTGGTGGGGATACGATGAACGGTTGGGCGTGGCTCACTCAATATTCCTATAGCTGGCGCTTTTTTGTACGCGTGTTTGTGAAAACAAGCATTCTATTTGTCCTCGCCAATCTGGTTTTTGCTATGGCTGATCCGCTGCCCCTGATCGGGCGTCTGTCGATTTACAACTGGCTGGTGCCGGGACGTGACCGACTGCCCTATTGGGAGAGCAACGAGTCGTACAACTTGGGGATGAACAGCCTCGAAGCAATGTTCAGTTCGCATAAGGTTTCCCAACAGAAGGGACAAGACGAATACCGCGTGATTGTGGTAGGCGATTCATCGGTATGGGGGATACTGCTCGATAACAGCGTTACGCTGACGGGCAATCTGAACAGGGCGCAGATCAAAATCGGCGACAAGTCGTTGGTAGCGTACAACATCGGGCATCCGGTGATGTCGATCATAAAAGATCTGATGCTGCTGGAATACGCGCTTCAGTATCAACCAGATTTGGTCGTGTGGCCGGTCACGCTGGAAGCCATGCCCTACCCCAAACAGTTAGAAGCTCCGCTCGCACAGAATAATCCAGAGCGCATCCGTAGTTTAATCGACCGATTTGGGCTGAAACTGGATGTTCATGATTCACGGTTTGTCGATCTAGATTTCTGGGGTCGAACGATTGTCGGGCAACGACGAGCGCTGGCGGATTGGTGGCGCTTACAGCTTTACGGAATCGATTGGGCGGCAACCGGCATTGATCAAGTGAGCGGCCCTTATACGCCGCGAAGCAATGATTTGGAAGCGGATGTGACATGGCACGGATTTACAGAGGATAAGTCATTCCAAGACAGTGATATTGCACTTGATGTTCTGAAAACAGGACAAAAGATTGCAGGACAAACGCCAATGATCATCATCAATGAGCCGATCTTTGTGGCGAACGGGAAAAACAGTGATGTCCGTTACAACTTCTGGTATCCGAAGTGGGCGTATGATCATTACCGCGATTTGATGAGCCAAATGGCGCAAACTGACCATTGGAACTATGTTGATGTGTGGGATAGCATAGCGCCTGCGGAATTTACGGATAGTCCGGTTCACCTAACCGCAGACGGGTCACGGCAGATGAGCACATTGGTGGTTAAAGCAATCACTCAACTGTTGGATAAACAGTCCTAAAGGGCAAACAAATATGGACGAACAATCGGTGCGCGAAAAACTGCGTAGCTATATCGTGAAAGAACTAATTCGCGACCCAAAGTATGATCTAACTGATGACGAAGGGATCATTACCGAGGGGATGATTGATTCGTTTTCGCTGGCGCAAATTGGTGTGTTTGCGGAGAAGGAATTCGATGTTTATATTCCTGATCCTGACTTAACAGTCGAAAAAATGGATACACTCAATCAGATGGTCGCGCGAATCATGCGAGATATGAAATAAGCGGCCATGCTGACTCTTTCCACGCGCGAAAGATTTTCCACGTTACTGGATGCAGTAACCCTCAACAAAACCGACAGTCCTTCCCCAGCAATCGTATTCCTCGCGACGAATGCCGAACCGATCACCGTGAGCAGACAGGAATTCATCAAGTCGGCTGAGCGGTATGCGTTTGCACTCCAAAAGCTAAATATTAGGCACGGCGATCTGGTAGTTGTTGCCCACACACAAAATCTTGAAAGTATCTATGCTTTCTGGGGCGCAATGCTAATCGGGGCGATTCCGTCCATGTTCCCCACACTGACAGAAAAGCTCGATCCCGATATTTACATACGTGAAATTGGCGAACTGGTCAAACGGTCAGAAGTAAAAGCTATTTTGACGACTGAAGATTTCGCATTGCTCCTCGCTGAACGTGTGAATTGTACGGTTTACGGTTCGAACCGTATCAGTCAATCTCTTGAAGCAGATAAAGTTCAATTACAAGTAAACAGACCTTTACCTAATGCGACCTCATTTTTGCAACATTCAAGCGGAACCACTGGCATTCAAAAGGGCGTAGCACTCTCGCACGAGGCAGTCTTGAACCAATTAGCGGCTTATCAGGATGCGCTGGCGCTGCGTGAGGATGACATCATCGTGAGTTGGCTGCCGCTGTATCACGATATGGGACTGATCGCAGGATTTATCCAACCCTTGGTGCAGGGAATCCCACTTATATTGATGTCGCCATTCGACTGGGTGCGGCATCCGGCGATGCTGCTCAAAGCAATTCATGACTATAAGGCGACTCTATGCTGGCTACCGAATTTCGCTTATAACCACTGTGCGCGCACCGTGCGACAGCGGGACAGTGCAGAGCTTGACCTGAGCAGCATAAGGGCGTTTATTAACTGCTCAGAACCCGTACGGTATGACAGCCACGTGCTGTTTGCAGAGCGCTTTGCGGCCAACGGTGTAACAACGGCACAACTGACTGTCAGTTACGCAATGGCCGAGAATACGTTTGCGGTGACCCAAACGCCGATAGGAAAGCATCCAACGGTTGACATTGTGGAACGACAGACCCTTCAACATCAATTGACAGCCGTACCCACGACTGACCAAGAAGCTAGTGAAAAGATCGCATCCTGCGGGAAACCCATCAAAGGCACTGACGTCAAAGTAGTGAATAAAGCGGGGCAAGTCTTGCCTGAGCGACACGTCGGGGAAATCCTAGTCAAGAGCAATTGCATGCTCACTAGTTATTATCACCGAGATGATTTGCATCCACTTGACCCCGAAGGCTGGTACAGAACTGGTGATAAAGGGTACATGGCAGACGGCGAAGTCTATATTGTCGGGCGAAGCAAAGACCTGATTATCAACGCGGGGAAAAATGTGTATCCGCAAGACATCGAGGCGATTGTAAACTCGGTACAAGGCGTCCATCCGGGGCGAGCGGTAGCGTTTGGTGTCGAAGATGAACGCGAAGGTACCGAATTAATCGCCGTAGTGGCTGAAGTTGACACGGACGGAACAACAGCACGAAAGCAAATCATGCAGGCGATACGGCAAACTGTGAGCCGCCAAAGTGACATCACATTGAACTTTGTGACGCTCGTTGATAAAGGCTGGTTGATCAAAACCTCCAGTGGGAAAATCGCACGCGGGAAAAACCGAGATAAATGGTTGAAAGAAAGACAAATCCAGTCGTAAACTATCCACTATGTTTGATAGTGATACAATGAACGCTTCATCACAATGCAAGTGATAAAGGCTCTTTTTTCCATGAAAGCACTTCTATTCTGTGCAGTTATCATTGCTGCCGCTCTTTATCTGCGTCCTGCAACAGCGCCTCCCGAGCCATTGGTGCAAATAATGGTACTACCGCAGACTACGGCCTACCAAGCAACAGTGCTTTACGCGGGACCGGGTGATAGTTTCCAACAGCTTGGAAAACTGAATCCCGGACTGCCAATTAGCATCATTGAGCGGAATCATACTGGCATGTGGCTGCATGTAGCCCGAATGGCGGATAACAAAGTAGTTCAAGAAGGCTGGCTGCTCTCCGCTTATTTGAACCGTGATGATAAGATGCATTTTGGTGATATTCCTGTCAATCAACTGATCGCTGACGCTGATCCAACGACCGTGAATAGCAAGTCATTGGCGAGTTTGTACTCTGTGCCCGTTATTCCAACGATTAGTGATGCGATGCTGGATTTGTATAAACGCGGTCAGCAAATGGGCAATTTGAGTAATGCCATCACCAAAGTCGGTGACAGCCTCAGTGCGAATGTGCAGTACTTGATACCGATGAGCAACACGAAGCGTGCTCTTGGGCCTTATGATTTCTTGACTGATACGATCAACTATTATGGCGGCTCAATCGCAACCGATAGTGTGGCTGCACGAATTGGGATGAGCACTTACGGGATTGTTGATCCGTTCTGGGCGGACAAAGCCAAATGCCAATCTGCTGAAACGCCGCTTGACTGCGAATATCGCCTGAAAAAGCCAAGCGTAGCCTTTATCATGTTCGGACCGAATGATGTTCGCAGCATGACTGAAGATAAATATGCGGGACAGATGCGCCAAGTTATCGAAGATTCACTAGCAAAAGGCGTCATCCCGGTGATTTCCACGTTCAGCGCACATCCAGACGAAGAATATTTCTGGCAGTCGATTAACTTCAATTTGCAGTTGGTCTCACTGGCTAATGAATACCAAATCCCGTTGATTAATTTGTGGGCGGCGGCGCGGGTGCTTCCCGAATATGGACTGGATCGCGATAAAGTGCATCTGAAAGTGAATGGGCTTGATTTTCTCAAGTATGATTCGGGATACGAGGCGTTTTACGGCGTCAGCCTGCACAATTTGCTCTCGATTTGCACTCTAGATGAAATTCGACATGAACTTGGGATTGAGGTTAAAAAGTGAAGCGATTCTGGATTGTATTAGTTCTTGGTATTGGGATGCTTCTTGCTGGATGTGGCGCAGGCAGCAGCGCGTCTGGCAGCAACAATGACGCCGGGAAAGTAGTCGAACAGTATTTGCAGGCCAAGATTGAGAGCAAGCGGGACACGCTGCGCGATTTGCTGTGTGCGGGTCAGGAAGCTAATCTTGACCGTGAAGCACAGTCCTTCAGCGGTGTGAAGGCGCATCTTGAAAATGTCACTTGTCAGAAAGACGCCAATGGCAATACCGTCACGTGCAGCGGTGCAATTGTGGCTGAATATAATGGCGAAAACACGAACTTCCCGCTTACGAAATATAATGTGGTACAAGAAGATGGACAGTGGAAATGGTGTGGTGAGGCCGGATAAGTCTCGCAACACATCAATGTCCAAAAATATAGGTCAGTTCTAATGCCAATGTCGCAAGGTTTTAAAGACCGACTCTACCCCAACCTAGCCGAAATCGCAGAACATTTCGGGACACCGTTTCATCTCTACGATGAAGCCGGTATTCGAGAAACAGGTCAACGGTTGAAGGACGCGTTCGGTGAAGTGAAAGGCTTCCGCGAGTATTTCGCTGTCAAAGCACTACCCAATCCACGCATTTTGGCGATCATTCGGGATATGGGATTCGGGTTTGATTGCAGTTCGGTGGCTGAACTGGTGCTGAGCCGACAAGTGGGGGCACGTGGCGATGACATCATGTTCACGTCGAACAACACGAGCAAAGCTGAATTTCAAGCGGCGTTCGCAAATGGTGGGTGCATCATCAATTTGGATGATTTGTCACTGCTAAATAAGCTGCCGCAGATTCCGGAGCAAATCTGCTTTCGATATAACCCCGGTGAAAAACGAACCGGAAACGCGATCATCGGCAAACCGATAGAAGCCAAGTTCGGTATTCATCATGACCAATTTATTGAGGCTTACCTACAGGCGCAGAGTTTAGGCATCCGGCGATTTGGTTTGCACACGATGCTGGTATCGAATGAGCTCAATCATCATTACATGGTTGAAACGGTCAAAATGCTGCTTGAATTAATCAAAGCAGCGCATAAGGCCCTCGATATTCGCTTTGACTTTATTAACATCGGCGGCGGACTCGGGATCCCATACCGTTCTGCCGATGAGCCACTGGATATTGAGGCGCTTGGACGAGAAGTTTCGCAACTGCTCGATCAGTTTTGTACAGAACATGGGTATCAACCAGATTTGCTGATGGAGAGTGGTCGATTCTTGACGGGACCGCATGGCGTTCTGGTCACAAAGGCGATCAACCACAAAGATACCTACCGGCATTACATTGGCGTAGATGCATCGATGTCGGCGCTCATGCGACCGGGGATGTATAACGCCTATCACCATATTGACGTTTATGGCAAAGAAATCACCGGCAATGAAGACAACGTTGATGTTGTTGGCGCTTTATGCGAAAATAATGACAAGTTTGCTATCCAACGGGCGCTTCCAGCTATTGAAGATGGCGATTTGCTCATCATTCATGATACCGGCGCTCATGGTCATGCGATGGGATTTAACTATAATGGTCGGCTGCGCCCACAAGAATTACTACTGTGTTCAAATGGTGAAGTCGAACGCATCCGTAGAGCCGAAACATTAGACGATTACTTCGCTACGTTGCAGTTCTCACCTGACAACTTCACACCCGTCCAATCCATACAATCCACAGTGCAATAACGAATGCCAAAACTCGCACCTACTCCCGAACTCATTGAAAATATTTTAGCGCGCATACCAGAAGGTTTTATTCGCTACGACATGTTGTGCCAACGCGTCACGCTGCAACGCAGTATGCTTGATGGGTTGACCAATGAACATGTTGGGCGTGACGGTGACTGGTGGTACGACGCAACCCGATTGACTCCGAATGTATTACAGGACATGCGGGAATGGGCAAAACCGCATTTCCCTGAGACTAAAGCAGGGGGCGTATTCGCTGAAGACCGCATTCAGGAACGCCAAGCGGTGCGGTTGGCTGAAGTGCAGCATTTGGGACACCTTGCTAGCGACATTTTGAACGCGCTGGCGACTACGCCGGGTTACATGCGAATTGAAGAACTAGGTGACGAACCCCATGTTAAGGCAGCACTTCATAAGCTCATCGAGAACCGTGATCTGGGTTTGTATGAGGGATTTGTATACGATCCACTTCGGTTGAGCAACCGAACGCTCAAACAAGTGGCAACTCGCGAAAAAATCGCACCAGTTAAGCAAGCCGTAGTTGAATTTCTTGAGGCCCAGAACGGACATGTCGCACTCGAAAGTGAACTGGTGGAAAAATTTGGCGCTTACGCGATTGACACCATGCTCTCTTTCGGTGACTTGAAACCGCTGCAAGTGATGAGCGCACAACATCACGGTATCACATGGCTGCGAATGGCCAGTGCTGATCCTGATTTAGCGCGAAAGGTTGCCAACGAATCAGCTACTTCGTCGTGGGAAAAGCTCCTCGAAAAATGCGGCACTGTTGTCCGTCCAAACGTCAAAGAAGGTAAATCGGCACGGATGCAAGTTTTGGCGCGGACGTATACGATTGGCAGCGCAGCACAGCGCATCGGCGTCCGGCAGATTACACTAGAACAAGCCATCGACGAAGACCGGATTGAAGCGTTCGAGGATCCTGAAGGACGGGTCAGGCTACCAGCTGACGCGGTTGAAGCGGCCTACAATAACCCTGAATATGCGGAACATATCACCGCGTTTGAGATCGTGCCCACGAATGACATCGCAATCGTCATGGATACCGGATTCACAGCAGTAAAACGACGGTTGCAGAAAATCGGATTCCGAAGGGGCGATCCTCGATGGGGTCAGATTCGCGGCGAACTCGATTTACCGGATACGTACCGCGAATTCAGAGCGATTCTAAAAGAAAAAACCGAAACTTTTCGCGCTCAACGACAGATGGAACGTGAAGAGGAAAATCAACGTCTCGAACATGAGCGAAAGGCCGAACGAGAGCGCCGCGCTTCACTGCGAGCTAAGTTGGTGGCTGCCTTTCCGACATGGCGGCATGATGGTCGCGCAGATCAACGTATCGTTTTGCATGTCGGGCCGCCCAACAGCGGGAAGACCTATGAGGCCCTACAGGCGTTGATTGAAGCCGGAAGCGGATGGTATCTGGCGCCACTGCGTTTATTGGCATTTGAAATCTTTGACCGGCTGAACCAACAGGGCGTCTTCTGTAACTTGCTAACCGGTGAAGAACACATTCCGATCATGGATGCTAGCATTACTGCGGCTACGGTAGAGATGTTCAATCCGCAGCAGAGTGGGCGATGTGTCATTATCGACGAAGCGCAGATGCTGGCGGATGCCGATCGTGGTTGGGCATGGACACGGGCATTGATGGAATCACAATCCGCTGATATTCATGTCATTGGGCCAGAAACGGTTCGCGGATTGATCACCCAGATGGCAACCGCAGCAGCTATGCCTATCGAGATTGTCGAGCATGAACGGTTAGCGCCCATCCAAATAGCTGAACGTAATTGGTCCCTTCAAGACCTGCCTCCGCGCACGATTCTGGTGGCTTTTTCGCGGCAAATGGTGCTGCATCTCAAAACTGAGTTGGAACGAATGAAGCGCACAGTCTCAGTGGTCTATGGCAACCTACCGCCTGAAGTACGACGAAAACAGGCAGACCGCTTTGCCAATGGTGAGACGGAAATCTGTATCGCTACGGATGCTGTAGGCATGGGTTTGAACTTACCTGCTGATTATGTGTGCTTTTACGAGATCGAGAAATTTGATGGGCGAAATGTCCGGCTTCTCACTCCGGCGGAAGTTCAACAAATCGGCGGACGTGCCGGACGATATGGGCTTTCAACTGTCGGGCAGATCGGAGCCACAAGTAAACGTGATCTCAAGGTAATCCGGCAGTTATTTGCGGAACCAGCGGAAGTGCTGACTCATGCGCGGGTCGCACCAACCGTCGAGGATTTGGAACTGATACCGGGGAATTTGGCGAGCAAACTGACGCAATGGTCATCGCTCCAATCTATTCCTGACTCGCTGAGGTCTGCTATTCAGACCGCGGATATGAGCGAACGGATTGAACTGGCAAATATGCTTACTGATCGAGAAGTCAATCTATTGGGATTGGAAGCCGCGCTGAAGATCGTGAATGCGCCGACCCGCCAGAGCACCCGTGACTATTGGTATCAATGCGCGCGGCACATCCTGACCGGCAAAGCACTACCGCTGCCACCAGTCGCACCAACCGAGATTACGAATACGATTGAATTGGAAAGCATTGAATACTGCGTGTCATGCGCGGATATTTACCTGTGGCTCTCCCAACGACGTGAATTTGAAAGCTTCGCACCCCACCAAGACGAGGTGCGAGAGATGCGGATGGATTGCTCCATGCAAATTGATGGAGCACTGCTGCGTAAAATTAACACCATGAAGCGCTGCTCACGCTGCGGCGCTCCATTGGCGATCAATCACCGATTCAATATCTGTGATAACTGCTTCCGAGGTCGCACACCGACTAAGGATTTGATACACAGTTAGCCGGTGGTCGGTTGCATATCCATGTATTCCATACGAATGACATCAGATTGGGAAATGCCCAAGATATTGAGCATTTCCTTTATGCGGTCGGCTTTATTAGCAGCGTCCGAGGCAGACCACGTACGACTCTTAATTTCGATAAATGTCTCTGGCAGTTCCGGCTTCAAGACACGATCCAAATTGACATAAAACAACACATCTTGATAGTGAATGTGCCAGCGTCGACGATCTTTTTGCAGTTCGCGCTCGTCTTGAGGCTGGAAATATTCCCGATAAAAGCGCAGTGGACGATCAGCTTTGGATAAGAAACGAGAGCGCGAGAGTATAACTGCCGAATGGAAATCACGCTCCTTTGTGGTCGTCGTAAATGTCAAGCGCGTACGAACAGATGTAACTTCACCTTTTTCATCTAACATATCATCTTCGCGGTATCGAACACGACCGGCATCCGGATCATCAAACATGAAGTAGGTGTCATACTGACGGTAATGAATGGCTTTCAGCACATCTACGTCACGGTGGGATAGCAGTTTGTCCACAACAAAGTCCGCTGGAACTACGGCCTTAACCTGTACTTCAAAGCTTTCACTCTGCTCTAGGCCGCCGATCGCCAGCAGCTTACGCAGAATGTCCTTTTCACGCGCTGCTAAGAAGGCATCCACCTTGAGGGCATATTCACTTGCTTCGCGCAAAAGCGCCACTTCATCCAACGTCAGTAAGTCACGATCTCGCATGAGCCATTTGCCATTGCACATGACATGCTGGACATCCGTACTCTTGCTGGCATAGACAATGCGCGAATAGATAGCATTCGGATCACGGTCGAAACGAGGCATATTGTGCACCGGGCCAGCATCAACTGTAATGACATCTGCTAGCTTGCCGACTTCCAAGCTGCCTGTTCTGTCACCTATAAAGAGTGCTTCCGCCCCTTTCCGTGTTGCCATGAGCAAGGCTTGGCGGGCAGGAACAGCAGTTGGGTCATTGGCAGCAGTCTTGCCGAGAATAGCCGCGAGGCGCATTTCCTCGAACATGTCTAAATCGTTATTACTAGCAGGGCCATCGGTACCAATGCCAACGGTCAGTTTTTCATCCAGCATTTGGGATACCTGTGCGATACCCGCAGCGAGTTTCAAATTGCTGGTCGGGCAATGGGCGACCGTGGTTTGATATTCACGGAGAATACGCATTTCAGATTTATTGATGTGAACACAATGGGCAGCCAGAACTTTTGCACCTAAGAGACCTGATTCTTCCACCCAAGGAACGACCGTTTTTCCATAAATTGAGACACTGTCGTCCTGTTCCAATTTGGTTTCAGCGATATGGATGAGAATCGGTACATCATAGGCAATTGCAAGTTGAGCACAATCATGTAACAGATCTTGAGTAGTGGAATATGGCGCGTGAGGGGCAATCGCCGGAGTAATTAGCGGATGATTTTTCCATTCTTCAATAAATTGTGCGGCATAGTCCAAGCTGTGCTCATAGCTTTCAGCATCCGGCGCGGGAAACTTTAAGATTGTTTGTCCAAGAACACCGCGCATACCCGCATCAGCAGTCGCTTTGGCAACGTCTTTCTCATAGTAGTACATGTCGGCAAAACTGGTAATGCCACTGCGGATCATCTCAGCACAGGCCAGCCCTGTACCCAAACGACAAAATTCAGGTGTGACAAACTCACGCTCGGTCGGCATACAATAACCCATCAGCCAGACATCTAAGCGGAGATCGTCTGCTAAACCGCGGAGTAAGGTCATCGGCACATGAGTATGTGCATTAACAAGACCGGGAAGAATATATTGACCTTCACAAGAAACTGTATTGTCTGCTTCAAACTGCGCCGTAATTTCCGTTGTTGAACCAATAGCAATAATTTTCTCTTCGCGTATGGCAAGCGCGCCATCGTGTATAATATCAAACTGTTGGTTCATGGTGACGACGATTCCGCCTGATAAAATGGTATCAACTCGTTCCATGACTTTGTTCCTCCTGCTGCAAAATTTGCGGGATTATATCGCTGTTGTACACTTTGTCTAGGTTTAGATAGGTTAAATTCAGCTTATCTCATTGTAGCCGTTATACAGTTGGTCTGACCACTTCACGCTAGGAGTTATCATGCGTAATCGCCTGCGTTTACGCTTACAGCAGGTTTTCATCCTCGAGGCCGCGCTGGTGGGTTTGTTTTTCATTAGTGCTACACGCTTTCTCATCGGCATGATTTACAGCCGTGCGGGGGGTGCATCCATTGTTCTCAGCCTTGATCCGGCGACTATTGCGGCGGGGACACCGGGAGCGATTGATGCGAATACAGTCACCAATGAAATTATGTTTCTGGTGTATATGCTGGCACTGCCCCTGCTTGCACTCATCCTCGGACGCATCCGCTGGGTGACGATTGTGGCGGTTGCCCTGATCGCGGCAGGACGAGCGGTGATGATCGCCAACACAAGCATCAGCCCACTGATCGCTACAGGTATGGTATTCGGCGGCGGGTTGGTTTATCTGGCGATGCTGGTGCGCTTTCGGGCACAAGTCCTACCCTATCTATTTGTGTTAGGGATTGCAGCCGATCAAGTGTTTCGAGCAGTCGGCAACACCCTTGATCCCTCATGGTCGCTGGATTATCTCAATATTCAGCTAGTCCTTTCCGGAATATTGATCTTAATGAGTGTAATTACCACCATCGGGCAAGGCAGGCAGCAGAAAGCCGAACAAAGTGAAGTACTGCCTAATTATAGCTTGATGCCCATCTGGGGAGGCATCGGTTTAGGTGGTTTATTGTTTCTGGAGTTAGCCCTACTCGCACTACCAAATACAATTGCGGGACGTGCCGGATATGATTACACGACTCTGGCACCATTCGTGACTTTAGCAACACTGTTGCCCCTTATTCCGTGGGTACGGCAGCAAGCCAGCAATTTCGTCGGGCTATTTGACCAAAATGCCCGCGGCTGGCTGTGGATGCTTCTGATGGCACTGATGATTGTGTTCGGCACACGCTTTCAGGGCATCGTCGCGGGTGTGGCTCTGGTTTTGGCGCAATTTGCCGCGAGTTTATTGTGGTGGTGGATTGTTCGTCCACGCGGTGAGAAAGAGCGTCAATTTACGGGCTTGTGGCTGGTTCTAGGGGTATTGGTGTTTGTCATGCTGGCCGCAGCAGACAACTTTACTTACGATTACGGCTATGTGCAGAATATGCCTGTTGATCTGGCGTTCCTCAATCCGTATGTTCCACCCTTTTTGAGAGCATTCAGGGGGTTGGGGCTAGGTGTGATACTGCTAAGTGTTTTTCTGGCCGCGCTGCCCATGGTACAAACACGAAGACGTATCCCTTGGACGGGCGGGACCTATTTGGCATCATTCTTTGGACTGTTGGTTGCCGTCGGAGTAAGTATCGGCGTTGCATCTGCCGTACGTCCACCTGTAATTCAAGGCGTGCGAGATACGGCGCAAACCCCCCTGAACAGTATCCGGATTGGCACCTATAACATACACGCTGGATTCAATGAGTTTTTCCATTTTGATTTGGATGCCATCGCACGAACCATCCAGCAGAGCGGCGCTGATGTGGTGTTGATTCAGCAGGCGGAAATCGGTCGGCTTACTAGCTTTGGTGTGGACGAAGTGCTATGGTTGGCACGACGATTAGGAATGGGCGCACGATTCTTCCCGACGAATGAAGGGTTACAAGGATTAGCAGTATTATCCCGAGTTGAGATTGTGAATGACGAGGGCGTGTTGCTGAGCAGCAGTGGCAGCCAAACTGGCGTACAACGCGTTCAGATTCGTCCGGATGAGGGAGTCATTACGCTCTACAACACGCGGCTAGAATATCTTTTAGAAGCGGCTGACAACAGGAGTGTTGAGGAGCAGCAGCAAGATCAACAAAAACAGTTGAATGAAATTTTCGGCTTACTGAATACGACGTATGCGAACGACAAGCTTGGTCGTTTGTTGGTGGGTGGCACTTTCAATAACATTCCAGACTCACCCATTGGTGACCAGATGCGAAATGCTGGATTCCTTGATCCGTTCGCTGGAACCGGATTGCCAGCGGAGCTTTCAGCAACGCTGTGGCGTACCGGATACCCTAAAGTTCAGTTTGATTATTTGTGGCTGTGGCGACGGTCGCTGGTTCCAATCGGAGCAAACACTGTCAATACGAATGCGTCAGATCATCGTATGGCGGTCATTGAAACGTTCATTAAAGGGGCGCAGTAAGTTGAGCATTGCTAACCTACTGCGCTTTGATCGGAAAATTATCGTTCTTGATATTTTCAAGGGCTGAGCGAGCAGCAGCCTGCGCGCCAGCCTGCTTGCTGCGGCCTATACCCTGCCCTGCCACGACGTCGCCAATGACGACCTCGACTAAGAATTCTTTTTGATGATCCGGGCCAGAAGATGACACTGTTCGATAAGTGGGAGTCAGGTTCAGTTCAGCCTGACTCCATTCTTGAAGCGAACTACGCGCATCGCGATCTAAAGAGGCACTCAAGATTTCCTCAAGCAGCGGATCAAGGAGCGGAGTCACAAATTTCTGGACAGATGGAAGGCCCTGATCGAGATAGAGCGCTCCGACTAGAGACTCAAAGGCGGCACAAAGATTGGTGAGGCGTTCACGTCCACCTGTATTTTCCTCACCCTTGCCCATTCGAAGCGCTTCGCCCAATCCCATCTGACGAGATAAACCCGCAAGCGACTCGGTTCGCACTAAGGCGGCACGAAGACGAGTTAAGTCGCCCTCCGATAAATCGGGGTAACGCTGGTAAAGCATATCGCCAACAAGAAAATCCAACACGGCATCGCCAAGGAATTCCAGCCGTTCGTTATCGCCCGTGTCTGACGCACCGTGCTCATTGATATATGAGCGATGTGTAAGCGCCTGCTTGAGTAAAGCGATATTGTTGAATTCCAGATCAATGGTCTTTACGAGGGAAGATGCGTTGGTCATCGGATACTTTCTCAGAGACAACTTTCAATTGAATGCTTTAAAAATGAGTGATACGTTGTGTCCACCAAAACCAAATGAGTTGCTCATGACACAGGAAATCGGCAGTTCACGAGCGACGTTCGGGACATAATTGAGGTCGCACTCGGGATCGGGCTTATTGAGATTGATGGTAGGCGGAGCGACATTGTCACGAATAGCCAATACAGCAAAAGCCGCTTCAAACGCAGCCGTCGCGCCCATAGCGTGGCCTGTCATACTCTTTGTGGAACTCATGGGAACTTTGTAGGCATGATCGCCGAATATCCGTTTGACCGCTTTGGTTTCCATCGAGTCGTTGAGAGATGTACCTGTGCCATGCGCATTGATGTAGTGGATATCGGTCGGGCCGAGATGGGCATCATCGAGCGCTAGCTTGATCGCTGCGCTCGCACCAATGCCTTCTGGTTCGGGAGCCGTAATATGAAAGGCATCCGAGGTTGAAGCAAAGCCAACCAACTCAGCAAGAATATTCGCACCCCGCGCTTTTGCAAATTCCAATTCTTCAAGCACAAGGACGCCTGCACCCTCACTAAACACCAAACCGGGACGTGTTTTGTCGAAGGGACGAATGGCATGTTCCGGATCATCATTTTCACGGGAACAGGCGCCAACTCGGTCAAAAGCAGCAATACCAATTGGGATGATGGGTGCTTCACCACAGCCCGCAAAAGCGGCATCCATGCGTCCCGCGCGAATCAGATCAAAGGCGAGGCCGATGCAATCTGCTCCCGTGGCACAGGCCGAGATTGGCGTTGCAGATGTGCCAGTCGTGCCATATTCGATGCTGATTAGGTCGCTACCACCGTTAACCATCAGCATAGGGATACCAAACGGGGTAATGCGGCGAGGATCTTTGGTTTCAACTAAGAGTTGAGCCTGTTCCCAATACGAGCCTACACCGCCGACTGATGAGCCAATGATTGTTCCGATGCGGTGACGATTGGAATCGGTCACCTGTATACCTGAAGATTCGACAGCCTGCTTACCAGCGGCGACGACAAAATGCTGGTAGCGATCTCGGCGGCGGACTTCTTTGGAAGGCATATATTGAGCAGCATCAAAATTTTTGACTTCAGCCGCGATTTTCACGAGATAATCTTTTGGATCAAAAAGGGTAATTGGACCAACGCCACTCTTACCAACTTTAATAGCAGACCATGTTGATTCAACATCAAGTCCGAGCGGCGTGACCATACCCATGCCGGTTACTACAACACGACGAGACATATTTTACTCCTCAGCAAACGATTCTCATGACAAATAGAACTGAATTTTAATCTATTGGTCACGGAATTGCCGCCCTCACTCTCTCAAGAACGATCTTGAGGGGTGGGCATGTAGTGCCCTTCAACCCATGATTGACCGTCGGGGCGAACTTCTTTTTTCCAAACCGGGACTATTTCTTTAAGGCGGTCAATTCCGTAGCGCGCGGCTTCAAAACAACCTTGATCGCGATGCCCTGATGAACACGCAATCAATATTGTGTTCTGCCCTACCTCAAGCTTACCTATCCGTTGGACAATGGCGATGCCTTGGACCAGCGGCCACTGCTCACGAATTTCGGCGGCCACCTGTCGCATCTTGGCGAGCGCCATTGGTTCGTAGGCTTCGTATTCGAGAATCTGTGTCTGATGGGAATCGCCTTCTCGATTGGTTTCGCCCCTCACCATACCACTAAATACACATACTGCGCCTGTCGCGGGAACCGTGATGGCAGCAACTAATTCATCTGTGCTGACAGGTTCGGGCGCTAGCTTAAAGATTTCCGGAAACTCGCCACTTCCACCACTAACAGGGGGAAAGAACGCCACTTCATCCCCATCACGGACGGCATCGTGGGGAAAAGCATATTCTTCATTTACGGCAGCAATCGCAGCATCGACATTGGCTTTCATAATCGGAAATTTGGTAGAAAGAGCTTCCCGAACGTTCGTTACTGTAGCACTTTCCATAGGGAGGGTTAACGCAAGACGATTGCGTCCCGCTAGATCCTTGAGCGTAGCAAAGAGCAGAATACGAACTTGCATTATTTTTCCTCAGCTAGATAGTCACCGTGCTGCCCACCGTGTTTTTCGAGCAGGCGTATATCACTTAGACGCATCTCACGATCTACCGCTTTCGCCATATCATAGACCGTTAGTGCAGCAACACTGACAGCGGTAAGTGCTTCCATTTCAACACCTGTTTTTCCGGTTGTGCGAGCCGCAGCGGTGATTTGAACAGCGTTATTCAAGTCATCGAGTGTTAGGTCAACATCCAAATGGGTTAAGGCAATTGGATGACAGAGCGGTATGAGTTCGGACGTCTTTTTGGCGGCCATTATACCAGCGATGCGGGCAATGGTCAGGACATCGCCTTTCTTGAGCGCTCCTTGACGAATCAAGGCTAAAGTAGCAGGCTTCATATAGACGGTACCGGCAGCAACCGCAACGCGTTCCGTTTCAGGTTTCTGCCCAACATCGACCATACGCGCGGCACCTTTTTCGTCCAAATGGGTTAAACGGGGATTATCACTCATCTCATTTCCTTAGGCTTCAATAATTAGTGAGCGTGTTGTATACTTTGAAATTGTAATCAGAACAAACGAACACACTTTTAGCCGATTGTACAGGAGAATCCATCTCTGTGGGCATCTTCCGTAGCGGACTCGCAAAAACACGACAATCTTTCTTTGGACGCATTTCACAGATGCTCGGTAACTCCGAGATCACAGATGAGACGTGGGATGATGTCGAGGCATTACTGATTCAAGCGGATATGGGCGTACCAACAACACAACGGGTACTCAGTGAGTTACAGGCTAAGGTTAAGCGAGAAGGAATCACACGTGCTGACCAGATCAATAAGGCATTGAAGGAAGTCTTACGATCACTGTTGGCTGAGCCGCCGGTGCCCAACATTAGCGGACGACCACTCTCAATCGTTTTGATTGTGGGGGTGAATGGATCCGGTAAGACGACTTCTATCGCTAAGATTGCGAACCGTCTCAACAATAACGGGCGAAAGGTGATGCTGGCGGCAGGTGACACTTTCCGTGCGGCGGCGATTGAACAGCTTCAAACGTGGGGCCAGCGCATCGGCGTTCCGGTAGTGGCGAATAAACCGGGGTCTGATCCAGCGGCAGTGGTTTTTGATGCGACAACCGCAGCAAAGGCACGCGGTTGTGATATCTTGATTGTGGATACTGCAGGCCGACTACACACCAACTTCAACCTGATGGAAGAACTGGCGAAGATCAAGGCAACCTCAGCAAAGGTTGTACCCGATGCACCCCACGAAGTCTGGCTAGTTTTGGATGGCACGACCGGACAGAATGCCTTAGAGCAGGCAAAGAAGTTCCAAGAAATGGTCAATGTGACAGGGATTATCGTAACCAAGCTGGATGGCACGGCTAAGGGCGGAATGATTTTCTCGATTTTTAATGACCTCAAACTGCCTGTACACTATATTGGATTAGGCGAAGGTGTCACGAACTTAGTGTTCTTCGATCCCGACAACTTTGTAAACAGCCTTTTCGACGAAAATTAGGACCAGCAAGCCATAATTCTAGAATGCGGGAGGTATCCTTCAAACCTCCCTAGTAAACAGGGCATCTCGCCTGCTGAGGAGGAATTGATAAAGATTACATGGACAATTTAATCAGCCTGTTGAAACAAATGAAAGACCGCATAGATGGGCTGATGAAGCGACTTGACCTCACCACTAAAGCCCAACAAGCCCAAGAACTTGAAGAAAAATCAACCGCACCTGACTTCTGGAACAGTCCCGACAATGCCCAGAAAATCATGCAGGATATATCAAAGCTGAAATCCGAGATTGATCGCTGGCAGAGCGTAGCCAACCGGATTAACGACGCGATTGAACTAGCGCAAATTGATGACCCTGCCCTGCTTGATGACCTCACCGGTGAAGTTCACGCCTTAACCACTGTTGTCGATAAGCTGGAATTCCAAGCTCTGCTTTCCGAACCTTACGATAACGAGAACGCAATTCTGGCGATCCATGCTGGCGCAGGCGGCACGGAAGCTCAGGACTGGGCAAAGATGCTGGAACGCATGTATTTGCGATGGGCGGAGCAAAACGGTTATAAGACAGAAATTCTTGACCGAAGTGACGGCGAAGAAGCAGGTATCAAGAGCCTAATGATGACCGTCAAGGGAGAATATGCATACGGCTATCTCCAAAGTGAACTGGGTGTTCACCGACTTGTACGACTAAGTCCGTTTGACGCGGCAAACCGACGGCACACATCATTCGCGAAGGTGGAACTGTGGCCGGATATTCAGGGTGAGATTGATGTACAGGTCAATGAAAAAGACCTCAAGATCGAAACTTATCGTGCAGGTGGCGCGGGCGGCCAGAACGTGCAGAAGAATGATACGGCAGTACGGATTACACATTTACCGTCCGGTATTGTCGTTCAGTGCCAGAATGAGCGGAGCCAGAAACAGAATCGCGAACGCGCCATGCAAATTTTAAAGGTCAGACTTTTCGAGATCGAGCGTCAGAAGCAAGAAGCGCAGCTAGCTTCTCTCAAAGGCGAGAATGTGGACGCCGGATGGGGCAACCAGATCCGCTCGTATGTTTTGCACCCCTACCAGATGGTGAAAGATCACCGGACGGATTTTGAAACGGGCAACACGGGCGCAGTACTCGACGGTCGGCTGAACGAGTTTATGGACGCTTACCTGAGATTACGGGTTGAACGAACGACCGCTGAGAAAGTCTGAAAAGGCGGTTAGCGTTTAGTTGTTGGCTAACTCAGTATAAAGCAATGCTTTGATCTTTTATTCAAGTTGCAAATTGTGCAACTTTTCCGCTGAAATGACAGGCGGGTTGAAGCGAGCGAGGCGCTGAATTGACATTTTTGTCTGGCGAACCGCCCGCCTAGATCCGCTGAAATAGCACAAATATGGCGGATCGGTCGATCAATGCCACCACCATGCAAAATTGGCAATTGCGCAGCGGATGTGAGGGAGAAAGCCGCAAGTTGCAAGCGACAAAACGAAAGAAAAGTTTGTGTTATGACGCCGCTTACATTCATCAGCACTGTCTTCCACTTAACGAAGCGTCGAAGATCAAAGATAATTAAGCAAGAATATGGTAGTGGTTGCAAAGTAAGTGGTGGACAGAAATAATCTGCCGCATGATCGAAGAGACAATCACGTACTCATGTCGATCATGCGGCAGTCGCAATATTATACGCAATGGACGGAATAAATGCGGCAATGAGCAGTACCATTGCAAAGATTGTGGTGCCTACCGCGTGATACGACCACACGAGAAATACAGTGCAGAAAGCAAAGCTAGGGTACTGCGAGCCTATCGGGAACGGATGAGCTTGCGCGGCATCCAAAGAGTGTTCGGAGTGTGGCGCAAAACCGTGCTCCGCTGGCTAGAAGCTTGGGTGGCACAGTTACCGAGCCTAGTCGAAACACTCTTGCCTGCTCAAGCAGACGATGTGCTGGAACTGGACGAACTGGTCAGCTTTGTGAGCGAGAAATGGTTCAAGCGCTGGTTGTGGACGGCGCAATGTCGGCGCACTCGTCAAATTGTGGCTTACGCCATCGGTGACCGTTCGCAAGACACTTGCCGCTTGCTGTGGCAAGCCATTCCTAGCGATTATCGTTCAGTTTCCCTATTCACCGATCACTGGCACGCTTATGAACTGGTTTTACCAGCTGAACACCATCATCCCGTCAACAAAGGTAGCGGACTGACCAACCATCAAGAACCTTGGTACAACACGCTCCGTCAATGGAATGGTCGCCACACCCGTCGCACCTTATCCTTTTCCAAAGAAGATCGCTACCATGATCTCATCACGCGCTGGTTTATTCTGGAACATAATTTGAGCATGCGTTCATCACTTACCTTATGACCACTACGAAGAATATCATAGCACACATGTTCCAAATCAGTCAAGGTAGTGGTTGCAAAGTAAGTGGTGGTGGATAAGAATCTGCCACATGATCGAAGAGACTATCACCTACTCATGTCGATCATGCGGCAGCACGAATATTATACGCAATGGACGGAATAAATGCGGGAATGAGCAGTACCATTGCAAAGATTGCGGTGCTTACCGGGTGATGCGACCACACGAAAAATATAGTTCTGAAACTAAAGCGACAGTGCTGAAAGCCTACCGAGAACGGATGAGTTTGCGCGGCATTCAACGGGTATTCGGTGTCACAGCAAGAAGACCGCTGCGATGGTTGGAGGCTTGGGTGGCACAGTTACCCTCCTTAGTCGAAACCCTCTTGCCCGCTCAAGCGGATGACGTACTCGAATTAGATGAACTGGTCAGTTTTGTGAGTGAGAAATGGTTCAAGCGCTGGTTGTGGACCGCCCAATGTCGGCGTACTCGACAGATCGTGGGCTATGCCATCGGCGACCGTTCCCAAGATACCTGTCGCTTGCTGTGGCAAGCCATTCCCACTGCTTATCAAGCACTCCCCCTGTTCACCGATCAATGGAAAGCCTATTCGCTCGTCCTGCCATCCGAGCAACATCATCCGGTCAATAAAGGCAGTGGGCTGACCCACCACCAAGAACGCTGGTACAACAATCTGCGCCAATGGAATGGTCGTTACACCCGTCGCACCTTATCTTTTTCTAAAGAAGATCGCTATCATGACTTGATTACACGTTGGTTTATTCTCGAACACAATTTGCGTATGCGTTCACCACTTACCATGTGACCACTACCTCAGTCAATTTAATCGTGGTTAGAGGTTGGTTTGAATGAGGTGTCTGACCTACTTAATAAACAGGCTAAACTTCTCATAAATTAAAGTCAGCAAAATGCTTGACTTCTTTCCTCATTCTTCGTATAATTTTGCTTTACGAATGGTGTCGGAAACACATAGCACATATTGAACAGCGAAGGGGAGTACTTTCAATTCGCTGTTTCGTTGTTGGTCAGTTATGCAATTCCTCGTTCTAGTAGTTTTAAACAGACTCACCCATAACCTTCCGGTTTAGCGCAGAGGAGTAGACCCCTTGGAAGCAAAGGATTTCAGCGCCCTACGAGTTAGCCTCGCTTCACCCGATCAGATACGTTCGTGGTCATACGGCGAAGTCACGAAGCCAGAAACCATAAACTATCGGAGACTGCGCCCAGAAAAAGACGGCCTCTTCTGTGAAGCCATTTTTGGCCCCACCAAGGACTGGCAGTGTTACTGCGGCAAGTATAAGAATGTTCGCTATCGCGGCATTGTGTGCGATAAGTGCGGCGTGGAAGTCACCCGTGCATCCGTTCGCCGCGAACGCATGGGACACATTGAACTGGCCGCGCCAGTCGCTCATGTGTGGTATACGCGGCGTGTGCCCAGCTACCTTGGTTTGCTACTGGACATCAGCCGCCGCAACCTCGACCGCGTACTTTATTTCGCCCAATACGTGATTACCCGCGTCGATGAAGAAGCCCGTCAAAAGGCACTGGGACGTATTGAGAAGGAACTCGCCCAGAAAGAAATGCTGCTGGGCGGCGACATTGAAGAACAGATGGAAACCGTCCGGACACAGCGTGACAGTGCGCTGGGACAGTTCGAAGACCGCGTTAAGAGCATTCATGAACATTTCGATAATGAACTAAGCCGCTTGAGCGACAAGGTGATGCAGGAAGCACAAGGCGTGCAGAACCGCATCGAATCCTTGGTCGGACAAACGGCGACTTCGGACATCGATTTCGCCACTGCAAACACCGTTATCGCGGCCAAGGGCGAACAGGTCACGAATGAGCACATTTCGCGCATTCAGACCGCAACCAACGCCTACCTGAGCGATATTCAGTCTGAAATTGAAGATATGCGTCAGGCAGAGCTCGGTAAGCTGGACGTCGAGGCCGACTCGATTTCCGGTGACGCAGCGAAGTCGATGGATGAACAGCGCAGTGAACTCGAAAGTCGCATGAGTGCTGTCCGGCAAGCTGCTGAAAAGGCCCGTCATGAACTGCAAGATTTGCGTGTCTTGCAATTCTTACCTGAAACTCGCTACCGTGAGCTGAAGAGCCGTTACGGGCAGGTTTTCCATGCCGACATGGGCGCGGAAGCTTTCTACGAGATTCTTCAGGGTATGAACCTAGAAAAGCTGGCGGTCGAACTGTGGCATGAAGTCCGTACGACCCGCTCCAAGCAGCGTAAGAAGAAGGCCACCAAGCGTCTGCGCGTGGTCGAAAGCCTACGTAAGAGCGATAACCGTCCTGAATGGATGATTTTGACAGTTCTGCCGGTTATTCCACCCGACCTGCGCCCGATGGTGCAGTTGGACGGTGGCCGCTTCGCAACCAGCGATTTGAATGACCTGTACCGCCGCGTCATCAACCGCAACAACCGTCTCAAGCACCTGTTGGAACTGGGTGCACCGGATGTCATCGTCCGCAACGAAAAGCGTATGCTGCAGGAAGCGGTCGACAGCCTCGTTGATAACAGCCAGCGTGGTAAGGCCTTGAGCCGCCGCGGTCGCCGTGAACTGAAGTCGTTGAGCGATATGTTGAAGGGCAAGAAGGGCCGTTTCCGCCGTAACCTGCTGGGCAAGCGCGTCGACTACTCTGGCCGTTCGGTTATCGTTATCGGTCCGAAGCTCAAGCTGCATCAGTGCGGTTTGCCGAAGACGATGGCACTGGAACTGTACCGCCCATTCGTCATCAGCCGTTTGGTGCGCTACAACTATGCCAGCAACGTGAAGGGTGCCAAACGCATCATCGAGCGTGAGAAGCCCGAAGTCTGGGAAGTGCTGGAAGAAGTCATTAAGGAACGTCCAGTTCTGCTCAACCGTGCTCCTACCCTCCACCGTCTGGGTATCCAAGCCTTTGAACCGCAACTGGTCGAAGGTAAGGCTATCCAAATTCACCCGCTGGTCTGCTCAGCGTTCAACGCAGACTTCGACGGTGACCAGATGGCTGTGCATGTGCCGCTGAGCGATAAGGCGGTTCAGGAAGCACGCGAACTGATGCTTAGTACGCGTAACCTGTTGAAGCCCGCAGACGGCCAGCCAATCGTCGGCCCCTCCAAAGATATGGTGTTGGGTAACTATTACCTGACGATGGACCCCACCGTGGAGATTTTCAGCTTGAAGCAAGACGCTGAGAAGTTCCCACTGATGAGCAATCTGGATGGTTCAGCCAAAGTTGGTGTGGCATTCCGTTCACCGGGTTACTACTACACGCAAAACCATCTGACACAGGGTATACAGGTCTTCAATGATGTGACCGAAACCGACGATAACGGTCGTGTGAAGGTTACAGAAAAAGCAGTTGACCGCACTTTGCGCGCCCTGCTTGAAGGGGAAGTGGAATGCATCGTTGACAACATCCATGACATGCGGAAGCGCCTCAAGAAGAGCAAAGAGGCCAAAGATAAGGTGGTCGTCACCAACCTGAGCGAACGCCGCAAGGTTGTGGACATGGATGAAATGGAGTATCTGTACAACCTCGGTATGGTTGGACTGCATACGCCAATCCTGTTGGGCAACATCTATGATGATCGTTCGCCGCAGATTGATCCTGAACCGACAACAATTGGACGCTGCATTTTCAACCGCATCCTGCCGGATGAAATGCGGTTTGTCCAAGACACCATGGGCAAGAAGCAACTACAAGATTTGGTCGCCAAGTCTTACCAGCAAGTGGGCGCGGAACGCACGACGGACATCGTCGATGCGATTAAGAACCTCGGTTTCCACTACGCGACTATTTCCGGAACGACGATTGCGGTGGCCGACTTGACCATTCCGGAAGAACGTAAGGACGTTCTGGCACAGGCCGAAGGTGTAGTCGATCGCGCTGAGCGTGACTTCCGACGTGGTTTGCTGACTGAAGAAGAACGTTATCAGATTACGATTGACGAGTGGACACGCGCGAAGGATCGTCTGCAAGACATGATTAAGCAGGCACTTGATCCATACGGTCCGATCGCGATTATGGCTATTTCCGGTTCAACGAAGGGTGGTTTCGGCCCAATCACTCAGCTGGCTGGTATGCGTGGTTTGATGGCTGATCCGTCGGGACGTATTATCGACCTGCCGATCCGCAGCCACTTCCGCGAAGGTCTGAACGCGCTGGAATACTTTATCTCGACACACGGTGCGCGTAAAGGTTTGGCCGATACCGCGCTGCGTACCGCAGATGCCGGTTACCTCACCCGCCGTTTGGTGGATGTGGCGCAAGATGTGATTGTGAACCGTATGGACTGCGGCACGGAAGCAGGCATGTGGATCCGTCGCGCAGATGATATCGCCGGTCAAACAATATACGAACGTATTATCGGACGCTGCGCCGCGATTGACACCTATGATCCGGAAACGGGTGCACTGATTGTCGCCCGTAACGAGATGATTACGGAAGAAGTCGCCGAGGCGATCCAGAACAGCAAGCTGCCTCAGGTGAATGTCCGCAGCCCAATGACCTGCGCGCTTATTCACGGTATCTGCGCCCTGTGCTACGGTCGTGACCTTGGTCGCGGCGAAATGGTGGAAATCGGTTCAGCAGTGGGTATTGTGGCAGCACAGTCCATCGGTGAGCCGGGTACACAGCTTACACTGCGTACGTTCCACAGCGGTGGTACGGCACAGGCCAGCGGTGACATCACCAGCGGTTTGCCCCGCGTTGAAGAACTTTTCGAAGCGCGCAAGAAGCCAAAGGGTGAAGCCGTTGTCACAGACATCAGTGGTATTTTGCGCCTGAGCAAGCGTGACGGCGTGCGTATCGCGACGGTTATCGACAGTGAAGCCTTCAGCGAACAGCATGAAATTCCGGTTGGCTGGGATATTCTGGTCGAAGATGAGGCGGAAGTCGGCGAAGGCGAAATTATCGCCCAAGAGGCAAGTGGTGAAGGTAACAAGATTGTCGCCAAGATGCACGGTGTTGTGCATTTGGAAGGCCATACAATCTATGTACGTTACGAACGGCGTCAGGAAGTGGAATACGAAATTCCATCGAATGCCCGTTTGGTTCCCGAAGCCTTTGACGGCGCAGAAGTGACCGCCGGCCAGCAGTTGACGGAAGGCGCGAAGAACCCGCACCGAATCCTGCGTATTCTCGGTTCAGAAGCGGCCCAGCTTTATCTGCTGACAGAAGTGCAAGATGTGTACCGTAACCAAGGCGTGAACATCGCCGACAAGCACTTCGAGGTCATTATCCGCAAGATGCTTTCCAAGGTTCAGATCACGCGCAGCGGTGACAGTATGCTGCTACCGGGTGAATTGATCGACCGCTTGAAGCTGCTGAATATGAACGAGCAACTGCTGGCGGAAGGCAAGGAACCAGCGGCAGGCGCTCCTGTCCTTCTTGGTATCACTAAGGCGGCATTGAGCACGGACAGCTTCCTGTCGGCGGCGAGCTTCCAGCACACGATCAAGGTGCTGGCAGGTGCGGCAATCGAAGGCAAGATGGACAACCTGTACGGTCTGAAGGAAAACGTCATCATCGGTAAGTTGATCCCGGCAGGTACGGGCTTCCACACCTACCAGGACCGCGAACTGGTCGCCCCGAACATTACGCTTGAGGCGCAGGGCGCGCTGGACTCGGCGGTTGAGGATAACTTCGACGATAACGAAGGCATGGAAGAAATGGGGATGAATAACTAAGGTTAGTTCATCACTCGATTTGCAGGGAGCACACATAGGTGCTCCCCTACAAGAGACACAAAAAACGCGGGGCTCAGTGCTCCGCGTTTTTGATTTGGTGTAACCTACAAAGCTTAGTTATAGGACCACGAATTGAAGGCCGAATCAAAACTTACTGAACGTCCGTTAGGAAGTGTCATGGTGGTACGGGTATTGGGTTTGGCGGCGGACGCGACAACATAGCCGGAAACTTGAGCCGTGTAGCCCTGCTCCGGTGCAGTAGCCCAACCAATCGTATCGCGGATGGATGAGCCAAAATACATATGACCGTTCCAGACCTTACCAAATCCGTTGACGGGTGTATATCTGCCTGCAGGTGGAATATCGATTGGCGATGCCAGACCATTATATGAATCAACGGGAAATATCGTATAACCTGAACCATTCATAAACACATAAATCACCTGTGTATCCTGCCGCCAAAGCATTATGCCGCGCTCGAAAGGCTCGTAAGCAGCATAGATCGACGTACTCGGCAGGGGTGTGGCGTTGCTAGAGTCGGAGGGTGATGCGGTTGGCTGCGTTACCACCGATGATGCAGTCGTCGGTTTGCAGTCAACAAGGGAATTTTCTTCAACCCAGCCGCTCCGTGAATCAGACGGCGAATTGACGTACCGCCACCACTGCTGGCCATCCCACTTAACCGTTGTCGGGACAGTCCCTAATGTCAAGCACTGGCTTCGGGTGGTCGGTCGGAAAAAGACGACTGTGGTGACGCCACTCGAGGCGGAGGATGAAGGTTGAGGGCGAAGCCATATGAATGAAACGCCTTCTCGAATTTGTACCTCAGCACCTGAAAATTGTCGGGGTTGTTGGGTTAAGGATAAAGTAGCTGTTGAAGGAGGTGCCGCTTTATAAAGCGCTAGTGATTGCTCTTCAATCCATCCCTGCTTGATTGTTCCCGTCGTCGTTGTGACATGCCACCAGTTTTGTATGCTATCTGAAACAGGAGTGGAGTCGAGAATGCGGAGAATCTGTTTCGAAGAAGTAATCGCGACAACAACACAAGCGCATTCCGAGGTTGGTGTATCACGCATCCAAGCGTACGAAATGCCTTTTTTGATAACCACTTGGTCATTTTGGTGAAAGGCGTTTGTCTGGGCGAATAATTGAACGGTGGAAATACTTAATGCGATTAGTGCGACAAAAACTATTAGGTATTTACGCATATTTTCCTCGAAGATATATTTTGGGAAATAACTGCAAATCACATTGTAATACAATTTGCAAAAAAGTTTTCAAGAATCAAAAAACGCGACACTTTACTATGCCGCGTTTTTATAACTTGATGTCGTGTCGTTAATTGCAGTAACTTGGCAGATTCACATCAGGGTGAACTGCATCATAGATCATCCAGTAGGCAGGACGCTCGGTGCGATTCCCACTATCCAAGTTGAGATTACACTGGTCGCCGGGAAAAGTAATGCTGTAGGCAGCCATTTCATCACGGTTGGAGATGGTCACTTTGTTGGCGACATTTAAATTCCAGAGGATGATAGGCCCAATAAAATCCATTGACTGTGCCATCTGGAAGGCGCGGATGATATAGGTTCCCTGCATCATGCGGTCATTATAGGCCATCCAAGGCTGTGGTGGATCACCGGGGAAGCGATCCCAGGTGGCATAGCCGAACTCGGTGGCAAACATCTTATTGCCAGAATGACCATTCTTAACCATGACCTCACGGAAGGCATTGACATTATCCAAGAAGAAGAAATGCGGGTTGTCATCCCAGCCCCGATCCTGACTCGGCTGACAGCAGGTTGCGTCAGGCGGATTGCCCCAACCATAGGGATGAATTCCCACGTAGATGTCAGGGAGCTTACCTAAGCCTGCATTGTACATTTCCTGTAAGTAAGCACGGTCGTCCCGTGAACCAATTTCCGCGTTATCGGAAGTCGGCGCAAGGCCAGCAGTGATAATCATCAAGGGTGTGGAACGCGGTGTCTTGGGATCCGACTTCATTCGTTCAGAATAGGCGTTGATGGCGTTATAGGAGGGCATTAACAGCTTCATATAGGCCGCGCCATTTAAAGGCTGTCCCTGCCACTCTCTTGAAAGATTCGGCTCGTTCCAAACCTCAATCGCGTCTAGCGAGGTACCAAATTCCTGCGTCATCAAATTAATAAAATTCGCGAGGGCATTGGGGTCATCAGGAGGGCCATCTTCATTCTGGTTGGAACGTGCCCACGCCGGAGCTTTAGCAACACTGATGAGAATATCCAAGCCTTTGTTATAGGCCGTTTCCAAGTAAATTTCGAGGCGCTTAAAATCGACTGAGATTTCATCTGCGCTGTTGGGCTGCAACTGTTTCCAAGAAATTTGGACTTTGAGCCACTTGACGCCAAGGTTCGCAATCGAGTCGAGTGCCTTATTCCAATCATTTTGATCCAAGTTGGGATCGAGCTGGATACCCATACGAGCAGGGTCGAGATTTGGAAGCGCAGTCGGCTGGGGACCAGAAGTTGGCGGGACACTGGTCGGAACCGTGGGTGGAATTTCCGAAGGGGCGAGTGTCGGGCCTTCGGTGGGCGGCAACGACGTTTGGGTGGGCAGAGGAGTCGAAGTTGGAGGCAGCGTGTAATCCCCACCAATGACGGCTCCCATCGGCGTATTGGAGGGCACAATTGATCCGACAGGCAGCGGTGTTTCCGTAATCGTCGCCGGTAACGTAGGCACGAGCGTCGGGGTGACCGTGACGGTCGGCGGCGGTAATGTAGGCACGGCAGTTGGTAACGAAGCGATCTCGGCCTCATGGGTGGGGGTTACATAAATGACGATGGGCGGTTGTGGTGAACAGGCAACCACAAATATGAAAAGCGCAAGGATCAGATAGAGGTGGCGTGTAGTGTTTATTTTTTTCATAGTGAGCATGGTATCACAGAGCCGAAAAGCTGGCTATAAGAATTCCCTGAGAGTCGGGGAGGCGCTGGGAAAATTTCTGTGGTAAAATAGAATATCTGTTCAACACACGGTAATTGACAGCACTCGGCTGTGTACCTAGAATACATTTTCATATTAAGGGAAATGACAACTCAGGATATGGATATGACAAACGGAACCGTTCGTCGGGTCAACATCGGACAAGAGATGCGCGATGCGTATCTTGATTATGCGATGAGCGTTATTGTAGCGCGAGCGTTACCCGACGCTCGCGATGGGTTGAAACCGGTTCATCGACGTATTTTGTATGCAATGTATGATATGGGCATCCGCTCGGATAGTTCTTTCAAGAAAAGCGCGCGTATCGTCGGTGAAGTGCTGGGTAAGTATCATCCTCACGGCGACTCAGCGGTTTACGAGTCGATGGTGCGGTTGGCGCAAGATTTTTCCATGCGCTACGAACTGGTCGATGGACAAGGCAACTTTGGCAGCATCGACGGTGATGGCGCGGCTGCGATGCGCTATACCGAAGCGCGAATGGCCCAAATCGGCGAGGAACTGCTAGTTGATATTGATAAGCAGACTGTCGATTTTGTGGAGAATTTTGATGGCAGTCTGACTGAACCTGCGGTACTGCCATCGGCATTTCCTAATCTGCTGGTCAATGGTTCATCCGGCATCGCGGTCGGTATGTCCACAAACATCCCACCGCACAACCTCGGTGAGATTTGCGACGCACTGACTTATATGCTGGAAGAGTGGGAAAAGCTGGAAGACATCACGGTCAAAGACCTGATGAAGTTCGTCAAAGGCCCAGATTTCCCAACGGGTGGATTGGTCTACCGCCACATTGATGGGCTTGATACTGATGAAGACACGTTGGTCTCGGCTTATGCAACCGGCCGCGGGAAGATCACGATGCGGGCAAAAATTCATATCGAGGACATGGGACGGGGCAAATCGCGTATTATCGTTAGCGAACTGCCCTATCAAACCAATAAGTCATCCTTGATTGAGCGCATCGCCAATCTAGTGCGCGATGGCAAGCTTGAAGGTATCGCTGACTTGCGTGACGAGTCTGACCGTCAGGGTTTGCGGATGGTCATTGAGCTGCAGCGCGGTGCAGAACCGACTCCTGTTCTGTCCAGCCTATTCAAGCTGACTCCACTCCAAGAGACATTCAGCATCAACACACTTGCGCTGGTCGATAATGAGCCGCGCACATTGAGCTTAAAGCAGTGCTTGAAGGTTTATCTGGATCACCGATTGAATGTGGTTCAGCGACGCAGCCAATTTGATCTGGCACGGGCACAAGAACGCGCGCATATCCTTGAAGGCTTGCTCAAAGCGCTGGATATGATGGATCAAGTGATCGCGACAATTCGCAAATCACAGACCGTAGATACGGCCCGCAATAACTTGATGAGTCTGCTCAAAATTGATGAAATTCAAGCCCAAGCGATATTGGATATGCAACTGCGGCGACTAGCGGCTTTGGAACGGAAGAAGATTGATGATGAGTACAAGGAAAAAATCAAACTCATCAAGTATTTGGAAGGTCTACTTGCTAGTCCATTAAAGCAGCGCCAACTCATCGCTGAAGAACTGGGTGTCATTAAGGATGCCTATGGGGATCGCCGCCGCACCGTAATTATGGACAGTACGGCTACTGCGATCCAAACCAGTGACCTACTGGTGCCATCAGAAGACACATGGGTGACCATGACTGTCGATGGCAAGATGGGACGCAGCTTTGAAAACGTCCAACCGAAAGTCACAGCTGACCTGAAAGATCCGCCACGATTCATAATGGCGACCAACACCGCACAAATCGTGTATTTGTTCACGTCTACAGGCCAATGCGCGACCGTTCCTGTACACCAATTACCGCAAATTCATGAAGCGGCTGAAGGTGCGGTTTTCCCAAGCCTTGTACCGTTGCCCAGCACAGCCGAGATTACAGCCGTAATCACCTTACCTGAGTCTCTTGAACATGGATATTTGATATTCGCTACCGCAAACGGCGAGGTCAAGCGCCTACGGATTGAGGATTTACCGGGGATGACATCGAATACGTTCACGGTTATGGACGTCGAAAAAGATGACAAACTCGGTTGGGTGATGGTCACAAACGGTGAAAATGAAGTGATCTTGACGACCGCGCAAGGGCAAGCGATCCGGTTCAGTGAAAATGACGTGCGGCCAACCGGACTGCCAGCGGGCGGGATGCGAGGAATTAAGTTACAAGAACAACGTGATCGTGTAGTAGGAGCATTCGTCGTCGTTCCTGATCAGTATGTTTGGTGCATGACGGATGACGGGGTTGCCCAGATTTCGCCAATCGTCAATTATCCATCTCAGGGACGCGCAGGGAGCGGCGTAATCAGCATGCGACTTCCACAAAGCAGCCGTGAATTGGCCGCTACGACGATTGGACGACAGGACGATAACATTATCGCGTTAACAAACCGCAAAAAGGCGTTTTATATGCGTTTAGGACGCGCACCGCAAGTCATACGCGGGCGTGCCGGTGGCGACTTCATCATTTCGATGCGGGACAAGGAACAAGTGATTGGTGTAATCATTTACCAACCACGGGTTGATATGCCCGCAGCGGAATCGCAGCCGGCAGAATAAAGTCAAACAGCCGGTATTCGTTACTGAGTAATATTGAGACCAGTCAAGGTCGTCTTCGCCTCAGTACGAATATTGGCTGCTAAATCTTGCAACCACTGGGCGGGTGAAATACCAAGGGTTTCAGCAATATCGGTTTCAATGCGCTCATAAGTCTTGAGGGCATCCTCAAACATTCCCAATTTGCGGTAAAGGGTCATGATGATACCCGCTAAGTCTTCGCGCTGGCGATTTAGTGCGCTGGCGCGAATGAACAGCCCCAAGGCCGTCTGAATATCTCCAGCCTGCTCCGTCAACTTGGCTTGCGTAAAAAGCGCCTCACCATACAGCTGACTCATTTCGTGACGACGACTTTCAACCCAAGGATTCACTTTGGCATCAATACCGATTAGAAAGTCGCCTTTGTATAACCAGATTGCACGAGATAACAGTTCCTGCGCTGCATTCTGGGATTCAATGGCGCTGCGCTGCATTAAGTCCTTAAACAAAGAAACGTCATAAATGAAATTAATGCCGGAGGCAATGCGATAGAAGCCACCTGAATAAGTGGTCAAATCAAGCCCAAGAATTTCGTTAATTTTGCGCTTGGTAACGTGAAAGACATTGGTTGCCTCGTGTACGGGCAGGTCGGGCCAGAACACCTCAAAAATCTGACTGCGGGTAGTCATCCCTTTATCTATTAGGTAAAAGAATAAGTTGAGCGGCAAATCACCATCCCAGTTTGTAATCGGTCGTCCATTCAAGAGGACGTGCCCGCCCCCTAAAGCACGGACTTCAAGGAGCCTAGGATCATTGACCGATGCAACATAATCGGGGAACATTAGGCTGGCATTCGTCGGGATAATGCTGGTGCGAGAACGTAGAGTGGTGTTCGTACGCACGAAATTGGGGACCAAACGGCTCAACAAAAGGATACGCAGATTTTCGAAAGGCAGCAGTTCAGCCAGCAGTTTTTCGAAGTCATCTAGCTGAATGCGATCACACTCATCCAAGATCAACAATCTAACATCAGACCAACTTCCACTTGAAACCTGTTCGGCTAGAGCGGACTGCAATAGTTCCTGCGCGCTGGGGTAATCCATACCGTTTTGACTGAAACGTACATATAAGCAAGCAGGTTCTTGCAAGAACATTCCCAACACGACGTGTTGAGGGAAATAAGCAGGTTGAATAAAGACCAACTTAATTTGTGAATCCAACGCTGCAATTTGTTGGCGAATAAGCTCATACAAATAGTCCATCATACGTGGTCTTTCCAGTAGGGATTTGTGAAGGGCAAGTTAGAAATACGTCTGTTTTCAGTTACGAAAGAAAAATTATAACCCAATTAAATGCAGACGCAAATCACAGCTCTGTTAAGCGGCTGGTAATTTGTAGGTTACAAAGCATGGATTCAGAATAGCTGAGGGGAAATGGAGGGGGAGAATCTCCCCCGATTTAAGCCATCTTGCGACGCCGCGCCTCAATGACATTTTGGATATGTTCCATCTTGTTGAGAATGCGCGTCAACTGATGAAAATTAGCGATTTCCATTGTTAACTGCACGACAGCAACATTTTGGCGGGTCGTGACCGACACCTTAGTCATGTTCACCTTTTCGTCGGCTACGATGGTGCTGATATCGCGGAGAAGACCATCACGGTCATAGGCGACAATTTCGACGGGTACCGTATATCGCTCTTCGGTGGGCATCAATCCCCACGAGACATCAACCAGACGCTCTGGCTCATTATGTGACTGCATGTTACGACAATCGGCACGATGCACAGTAACGCCACGTCCACGGGTGATATAGCCAATAATGGGATCACCGGGCATAGGATTGCAACATTGTGCCAAGGTTACCAACATCCCACCAAGGCCGTTGATGTTTATGCCGTTGGTTTCAACCTGAATTTGGGATGGAACAGGCTGCTGCGATTCCAGCATTTCTTCAACTAAGGATTTTTGTTGATCGCGGCGCTCGGCTTCAAGAATCTTCGTCGCAATCTGTGGGCCGTTGATATCCCCCGCGCCTACTGCGACCAAAAAGTCTTCTAACTTGTCATAGCCAAATATCTGGGCAACGTCTTCGAAAGATGTATGTTCGACGCCCAACCGCTTCAGTTCGTGTTCAAGAAGTTCGCGCCCGCTGGCAATATGTTTCTCGCGATCTTGCTTACGGAACCATGCCTTGATTTTGTCACGGGCACGCGCCGTTTGGACGTAGCCTAAATCGGTGTTCAGCCAATCAAGGCTTGGACCGCCGCGTTTCGAAGTCAATATTTCAACTTGCTCGCCCGTACGCAATGGATAGTTGAGATTAACGAGGCGTCCTTGTACCTTGGCACCACGACAGCGATGACCGACATCAGTGTGAATGTAGTAAGCAAAGTCAATGGGGGTCGCACCGAGCGGCAAATCGACAATATCACCTTTAGGGGTAAAGATGTAAACGCGATCTTGGAACAACTCATTCTTCATGGTGTCCACAAAATCGGCAGCGTCTTTGGCGTCAGGGCCAAATTCCATCAGGCGGCGGAGATAGCTCAAGCGATTTTCAAAGGCTTCATCTCGACTCTTTTTGTTGCCCTCTTTGTAACGCCAATGGGCAGCGATACCGTATTCGGCATCTTCATGCATTTCCCACGTGCGGATTTGGACTTCAAGGGTTTTGCCTTGATTGTCACGAACAGCAGTGTGAAGGCTACGATAGAAATTATCTTTGGGCGCGGCAATATAATCGTCGAATTCACCTGACACGGGCCGCCATAAGCTGTGGACAATTCCTAAAACTTGGTAGCACTGCGTGACATCATCCACAATGACACGTACCGCTCTGACATCATAAATCTGATCGATGGGAACATCCTTGCGATCCATCTTCTTATAGATGCTGTAAATATGTTTCGGACGACCACTAATGACGGCTTTAGTCAAACCATGGGCATTCAGTTTTTCACGCAGTGTTTTGATTACATTGTTGACATAAGATTCACGGTCAACACGGCGTTCATCAACGGCGGCGGCAATTGCCTTGTATTTTTCGGGAAGCAAATAGCGGAAGCTGAGGTCCTCTAGTTCCCATTTGATCTGCCAGATACCGAGGCGGTTTGCCAAGGGGGCGAATATATCGAGGGTTTCTTGAGCTTTTTGTTGCTGCTTTTCCGGCGGCACATAATGTAGGGTTCGCATGTTATGAAGACGGTCAGCTAATTTGACCAGTACAACCCGCACGTCGTCATTCATCGCTAGTAACATCTTGCGGAAATATTCCAGTTCCTTGTCAGCAGCCCTACCCTTTTTGTTTGAATCAACCTTGATGGGAAGATTTTTCAGTTTGCTTACGCCATCGACGATGTGAGCGATATTCTTGCCAAATTCATTGCGGATTTCATCAACCGTAATATTGGTATCTTCAACCAAATCGTGCATGAGGGCAGCGGCAATCGCTTCAGCATCAAGCTTCATCTCGGCAAGGATATGCGCGACAGCAACACAATGGGTAAAGTACGGTTCGCCTGATTTGCGAAACTGTCCCGCATGGGCGGCCTCTGCTTTGCGAAACGCCTTCTCAATCAGCAAGCGATCATTTACCGATAAATCCGGCAACAATTCCAATATTGACTCAACGTTCAAACCCGCAATCTGTTGCATATCAATGTCTCGTCCGTACTCTTCAACTAACTATAAGCAAATGTTAATGGCAATAGCATATCTTTAATTATATGCTCTATCAGTTACTTTGCGACTCTTTGCTGAAGATAGAGAAAAAACGATTTACAGGTGACATTATTCGTTTAAAAACCATAAAATGAACATGAACAGTGGAGTGATATATACCTGTTATAATACAGCGACAACGGTATAAATTCCGTATGAGGGGCCAGTGGCAAACTTATTAAGTGTTGATGACGCGCTCAAGCAAATATTGGAAATAATCAAACAGCTGGAAAGTGAAACAGTCGAGCTTTCGGAGGCTTTAGGGCGTATTATCGCGGAACATGTGGTCGCCGATTGCAATCTGCCTCCATTTGCGAACTCCAGTATGGACGGGTTTGCCATCCGAGCAGTGGATATCGCGGAAGCGAACGAAAACGCGCCTGTAGCACTCAAGGTTGTCATGGACATTCCGGCTGGGAACGCTCCATCAGGAAAGATTGAGAGCGGTGAGGCTGCACGAATCATGACGGGCGCACCACTGCCGGAAGGAGCTGATACTGTAATCCCAGTTGAGAGCACCGATGCGCGATGGAAGCCCGGCAGCGATGAGGCACTTCCAGCGCAAGTTGCCATCTTCAAGAGTGTTAAGAGCGGTGATTATATACGCCTTGCAGGAGAAGACATTTGCAACGGCGAACAGATTATTGCAAATGGTACTGTGCTACGACCAGCAGAGATTGGGTTACTGGCAGCAGTGGGACGAGGCACAATCAAGGTCGTCCGACAGCCGCGGGTTGTAATCCTATCAACAGGGGATGAACTCATTGATGTTGGCGAAGCGTTGAAACCGGGGAAAATCCGGGACAGCAACAGTTATACGCTGTCTGCACTCGTCAAAGAGCATGGCGGTATCCCAATACGCGTCCCTATTGCTCGCGACACACTTGATGATGTACGCAAGCGGTTTAGAGAAGCATTGGAACAAAAACCCGACCTAATTTTGAGTTCGGCAGGCGTTTCCGTTGGCGCTTTCGACGTAGTTAGAACCATTATCGACGAATTGGGGAAAGTCGATTTCTGGCGCATCAATTTGCGTCCCGGAAAACCCTTAGCATTTGGTCAAGTCGGAGGCGTACCGTTTTTTGGTCTTCCGGGCAATCCAGTATCCGCAATGGTCACATTTGACGTATTTGTGCGTCCTACACTGCTTACGCTCGGGCATCGCCCTGATGATGCAACGATAATCGAAGCATCAGTTAGCGAGGATATGCGTTCAGACGGACGACGCAGTTATATTCGCGTCAAACTCAAACGCGAGGCGAATGGTTGGATCGCACAAACAACAGGCACACAAAGCTCAGGGGCGTTAAGCTCCATGATGCTGGCGGACGGTTTGATGATTATTCCAGAGGATGTCGAGTTTCTACCCGCAGGTACTAAACTTCCTATTCGGCTTCTGCGGGATTTACAGGAGTTATATTGAGGTTCATATGTCAAGTTTGCAAAACGCACAAACAACTGAAGTGGTCACGGCAGGCAAATCACGGGACTGGCTGTATATCATTTCCATTGTACTGGTGGTTATTGGCATCGGTATCAGCGGATATCTGAGTTACGTTAAGTTAACCGAAAGCCAAACGATCTGTGTTGGCGGCGGTGCATTCAACTGCGAAGTCGTACAGAATAGTATTTATGCGAAGCTGTTCAATATTCCGATTGCTTACTTAGGACTCCTGACTTATCTGGTGCTGGGGGCTTTACTGCTGCTGCAAAATCGAATCGCATTCTTGCAGGAATATGGAGTGATGCTCCAGTTCGGGATTATCATCTTCGCGTTCCTGTTTTCCATGTGGCTGGTTTACCTTCAGGCTTTCCAACTTAAAGCATTTTGCACATGGTGTTTGACGCACGAATTAACCATGACTTTGCTGTTTATCATCTCGATATTCCGTCTCAAGCGCAGTCTAGCATAAATCAAATGAATCAAAATGGGGCTTGTGCAGCCCCATTCTTATAGCAGTCCGAATTACTTTATATCGTCTTATGAATGGCTACGAAGCGTGCGGGCAATAATTTCTTCACGTTCACGAGCCATCTTATCGCGGCGTTCGCGTTCCTTGTTTTCATGACGATTACGTGCTGTTTTCTTATCGTCCATCGCACCACGCAAAGCCAATTCCATGGCGGTAGGAACGACTTCTTCAACCACATCCTCGACCTCTGGTGCCGGTTCTGGCGCAGTCTTCATGGTCAAGTCAATTTGACGCTTCTTCGAATTGACGCGCAGAATTCGTGCTTGGACAGTATCACCGACCTTAGCAATATCCGATGGAGAATTCACGAAGTTATCCGAAAGTTCGGACACATGGATCATGGCGGGACGTTCAGCGCCGATGTCCACGAACAATCCAAAGTTCTCCATACGGACAACTTTACCCGTGACGGTTTCGCCTTCTTTGAGGTCATCCCATGTGAAGTCCGGCGGCTTTACCAGAGATACGGCAACACGTCCGGCGGCAGGGTCAACCTTTAAAACATAAACAGTGACTTCGTCACCGACCTTGACCACATCACCGACGTTACGGACATTGGGCTTCCCCAACTGCGAGATGTGTAGCAAGGCGTCCTGCCCGACCCCAATATCCACAAAAGCACCATACAACTCAAGGCGCTTGATCGTGCCCTTAAGCTCCATCTTTGGCGACAATTCACCCACTGATGTAGGCTTCGTCGTAGTTTCTTCGCTCATAATCGTTCCTTGCTACTCCGTTTAAATCTGAATCGGCCACTTGCCGTTATATACCCGCGATAATGCTTAAGGTGTTACTTCCGCTGTAGCAGATGCTTCGGCTGTTGCTTCACTTGTGCCTTCCGGCGTACCGGTCGCTTCAGGTGTCGGCGCTGTACCTGCTTGCCCCGTTGGGGTCAAGGTCACACTCTGGGTAATCTTATAGTCCGGTGTTGGATTATCCGGCGCATAAGCTGTGAATGGTTGGTATCCCTTCCATCCGTACAGGCTGCTCAACTTGACACCCAGATCCATACGATCTGCGGTTGTGTAATAGACGCCGATGATTTCGCTAGTTTCACTTAAGATTCCCTTTGCAGCACCAGCGACAAAGGCAAACACGATCATGTTCTGTTTCGGATAAAACAAGTTGATGATGGCTTGATCATCTGTACCGGGTGTGCCGAGAACATAGTCCGGTTCCCCACGCGCAGCAATTAGCTGCTTCATGGTTACATCAGGGGCAATCTGAAGGAAAATCGAACTTACTGTTTTTCCATCTTCCGAAATGATCTGGCAGCAAGCTTCGCCACCTGTCGGCTGCCAACTTGCACCTACGGCATCACCAGAGTCCGGAATAGACTGAGTCTGGGGATCATCAAGATCAGTTTGATCTTGGAGGGTGACCAAAGCATCGCTCCATTTGGTCACACCGGGAGTAATTCCTCTCCAGCATGGCGCATCGCATTTTTCATCTTTTGTAATAACACTCGTGTCTTTCAAGAACTTGGGATTGCGCAAATTGGGAGCGGGAGAGCAGGCTGCCACCAAAACGCCCAAGAGTAATAATCCAAGCAACAAAATGCGAAACTTCATATGAGGATACACTTTCAGATTCTGACTACCAATAATTGGCAAAAAACAGGGGCAGTACATTGACTGCCCCCGTATTGTACAGCCTTTTATTGCTAATTCAACCGTAGAGTCATACGATAATCTCCGGCGGTTACACCGTATTGTCCGCCAAAGTGGGTCGAAATCACAGTGTACTTGCCATCAATCGGTAACACAAAGTTATTGATCGCCGAGTTGGTCGTATCCGCCGAGGCGTCATCGTTCTGCGTGAGCTGATCACCACCGGGACCGATCAAGAACAGAACTGGATCAAGCGTACCATTCAGGCGTTCCATACTCAACGTCGCTACCTGCCCTGCTTTGCCATCAAAGGTGTAGACATCGAACTTGTTGTTAAGACGGATGCTGCCCGTCGCCGGCTGCCCATTTACCAGTACAGGTGCAGAAGGCATTTCGGCCACAACGCTGGTCAGCAGAGAAGCAGCATCCGGTTTGGTCTTGGTTCCAAAGATGCCACCGTCGCCGGCTGTGATTTGACCATCCAAGCCAATGTTATAGCTCGTGACATAGCGTTGATCAACGCCGAGCAACTCATTCTTCTGGAAAACGACCTGATTATTGGCCACCACCGTCAAGACAAACTGCACCGGTGTAGTATCATTGCAGTTGTTCTGATACAGCACTTCGATTTCATAGGCACCAGCAGTCGGTAAGCGACCTTCAGGCCAGTAGATATAAGAATATGGTGACGTTCCGGTTGAAGCCACACAACTATCATTGCCTTTGGCCGCTTCCGTACCACCGCTCGGGATAGAAGGCTTTCCATCATAGACTGAATCGCCTTGGGGGTCACGTACCAGCAGTTGAATATCCGCAGCCGTACTCCACTGGAGACTGACTTCGACAGAACCACGCGGCACATCGGCGAAGACTGGAACCTGAACCTCAGCCGTTTGAGTTCCAGTAGCAGCAGCCGTCACGGCACCTGTCAGGATTAAGGTATAGCCACCTTCTGTACCGCCTAGAGCTTGCCCGTAGCGCGTGGCAACCAGCGAGTAGGTTCCAGCAACAATCACCGAGAAGTTCTGTATGGCTGAGTCGGTGACGCCTTGTTCACGGTCATCATTACTGGCAACGATGTTGCCGTTCGGATCAACCAAGAGCAGTAAGGTGTCGAGGCTACCCGAGTCCGCATTTAATTGGGCTGAGACGACATCACCCGCTTGAGCTGCAAAGCTATAGACCTGATAGGGTTGCTTTGACGTAATAACACCAACTGCAGGTGAATTTTGGGTCAAGGCAGTGGCTGATTTCAAGTCGACGCCTGAGATTGTAGGCGGATCAACCTTAACACCATTTGTGCCAGCCGCTACGGTACCATCAGCATTAATGACTACGCTCGCCAAGTAGATTTGATCAGGTTGTATCGTGGCCTTTACCTGAGAAACCTCTTTACTATCCAGCGTAACCGTCAAGGTGAGATTCGCAGGATTGCGATTAGGGCAATCGGTTTGCTGCTGAAAATAGACAATGATTTCATAGCTGCCAGTCGGAACGACACCCGCAGGCCATGATCCTTGTTCAGATGGCGTTTCCGACAGTCCTGTACAGGCACCGTTGGCATTTGCGGTCATCTTACCACCGCTGGTCACACTGGGTGTCTCCCAATATAAGCTGCCACCTACGGGATCACGCACTTCAAGATCGAGATTGGCAGTGGTATCCCACGAGAGCTTAAACTGCAGCCCAGTGGCGGTTAAAAGCTGCCCCGCCGTTGGAAGTGCAGTACTGGATGCACCTGAACCAACCTGAAAGGTAATTTCAAAAGCAATTTCTTTTGTCGGTGCACCTGCCGCATCCAATACAGTCAGGTAATATGTGCCGGTGGTCGGAATGGCGACATCTTCCAGCACGACATTCGCGTTAGCAGCAGTCGCCAAGTTCTGTCCTAAGGCATTGCCCGCAGCATCGGTCATCAGCAGCGCTAGACGAGCACCGGATTTGGTAGTAAGCGTAACAGAGACACTTTGTCCTGTTGTGACACTCACCGTATAGACTTGAGCAACCGTGGTGGCATTCAATGTACCGGATGCGGTTATACCGGGTGTCAAGGCGCGGGTAGCACTATCCTGTGCAGACAGTATTCCTGTTGACATCAAGACCATACCCACCAAAATTGCCAATATGATTTTTCTCAAACGAGAGGACATCATGAGTCTCTCCTTATGGTTATTTTCCGATAAATGCCGGGTGGAGTGTAGCTCGATCCCAGCAAGCCTACTATGCGAATAAGCTACGTATAGCCCACGCTACGGAGAAACAGTCGGCGTTTCTGTTGCAGACGCAAAATGCGGTTCTAGTTCTACAAAAGAAGTCATCCCTTCCGAAACATCGACTTTCTGGACGACACGCTGTCCATCAATATTTGAAACCACTTGATAGCGCCCGACAGGAAGATCTCCAAACGCGAAGTTTTCTTTCCATGACGGATCAGCGTTAACATCTGAACCATTATCCAGATAAACGTAGCTGGTGGTAGACTGAACTACCAAACCGGTTCGATTATCGAGAACTGTTACTGTCTGATCTTGTAGTCCATCCCCGTTCACGCCGAGAACGCGACCAGCGATCACACCGCGCCCAACATAAGGCACCATCCACAATAATGGATTGTAGGTGGCACGGTATCGATTTTCCCCTAAACGTACTTCAAAATGAACATGAGGACCGCTGACACGTCCGGTGTTACCAACTAGGCCGATAGGATCACCTAGACTCACACGCTGACCTTGAGTGACCAAGACGGCCGAAAGATGGGCATAAACGGTGTACAACATCTGTCCGTTGTAGCCGAAATCGTGCTGAATTTCCACAACGTTTCCATAGCTCGGCGAATCTTGGAAACCCGGACCTGCCCAAATCACCGTACCTGTCTCAGCAGCACGAACAGTCTGACCGATGGGATTCGGCATGTCGATCCCCGTATGAATTCGCCACGGGATTTCACCTTGGGGGCCGTTTGTGCCATAGGTATAGGAGAGTAAGGCAGAATTCGTGGCATTCGAGTCCACAGGGCGAGCAAACACATAATGGTCACGTCCAAATGGATCACGTGATATCGGCGGTATCAACGCGGGAGGCGACCAGAGTGAAGGTGGACGGGTTACCACTTCGGCAGTCACGGGCAAGCCAGTCGCGTCCAGTGCCAACGTCCCTGATGGAGCCGTCGCCGTCACAACCATATTCGGCTGTATCTGCGCAGCGCTCGTTAGTTGCAAGGGTGCAATTGGGGTTAAGTTCGTATCGCTGCTACCTGCTAAAGTTGGTGGCACAAATGACGCTGTGGGAATAGCAACCGTCGGCAACGGAGTGGAATTGCTGCCAAAGCCAACTCGCAGAACCGTTTGCCAGGAGTTAGCATCCTCTGTCGGCTGCTGAACGGTTGGAATAACAATCACGCTCGGTGATTGGTCAGGGCGGGCATTCAACCAGACAATTAGCCCAAATCCTGCTAATCCGAGTATGACCAGAAAAATGGTCGAAAATCCATCACGTCGCATAGGCATCCTACGGTTGTGTCTGCGTTGTCGGAGTAGGAACAGTTGGAACAGCCGTCGCAGCAAACGCGCCTAACTCTGAATTGCTGTATAGCTGCAGCATCGCATCATACCAACTTAAGCCATCTGACTTCACAAACAACCAATAATTGATCCCATTGACATTTGCTCGCCAATCACTGCCTGCTGGAACACGCTGCCAACCATAGTCAGACGCCATCAATGTAAAGTCGATATAGTATCCAGATGGAACCTCGGCCTTCAAGCGCCCACCATTATCATACGCTTGTACATCTCCACTGTTTCGGCTGAGCATATCCCAAGGCATCGAACGCAACGGTTCCCCTAGTTCACCGGGCGCAGCGTCATCACTTACCCGGACAAACACACGCCAATAGGTGCTCACGCCAATATCCTCGCGAACTAATTCGATTTGCTGTGGGAAGCCTGCGATCAAGTTACGTGTGACACCAAAAGCACGCCCAGTATAATACCAGTTCCGGCGTTCTTCGCCTGCATCCGGCAAACGCGGTGTGGGCAAAAAAGACCAGAATGCGTCATCTAGCTTACCGAGAAAATCCCAGCCATCCACTTGCAGTGTTTTCTGGCGCAAGGCATTAAATGAGTCATTGACTGTGTCGCTCAGATAGGATTCAGAGCGCGATACGACAACATTCGACAAGGTTCCCAGCCCGTAATGCCCATTCTTATCCGGACTGCCGATCTGTTCAACGAATAGCGGCTGTGGCACACCAGAAGGCAAGCCACCGCTACTCACCAAAGCAGCAGGCAGTGGCCGTCCTGTCCATACAGGCGATGTTGAGGCTTCCGGTACACCGATGACCAGTGTGGCATTTCCGTTACTGGTAAAGGGCGTCGCCACAAACTGCGTACCTTCTGGCGAATCCACTGCAGCGACCAAACTCGAACCATCCGGCGACCATGCTGGCGAACGACCTCGCATGATAACCTGTGCCGACGTTTGCGGGTTATCAACCGCTTTGACGAATACTTTTTCAATGCCTTCGTCTAGAGCACTGTAGGCAAGATATTTTCCATCAGGACTCCAAGTAGGATAATTTTCCTGCCGATCCGGCGTATTCGTCAGGTTTACCGACGCGGCGTCTGTCGGATTATCCAACGAGAACAGGTAAATATCCTGATTACTGTCCCGCAGCGAGACAAAGGCAATCCGACGGCCATTATTAACAGGTGACCATGCAGGCCAGAAATCCGGCGCGGAGCTGTTCGTTACCCGAAGCGCCGGCTGCGAACCGTCTACCGGAACTACATAAATATCAAGGTTATTGCCCTGATAACTTTCGTAAGCCAAGAATTTACCATCCGGACTCCAATGTGGAGAGCCTTGAAAGGATAAATCATAGGTCATACGTTTGGTCGTTCCGGCGGTCAGGTCATTGATGTAGATTTCCCAGTTACCATCTTGGCGAGAGGCGTAGGCTAGCTTCGTTCCGTCCGGTGACCAAGCTGGATCACGATCATCAGCGGGGCTGTTAGTGAGGCGAATAGGCGCACGACTACCAATGTTGAGTGCCCATATATCGGTCTGCCCTTTTTCGCGGGCGACATAGGCTATGCTACCGCGTACAGCCAGCGCAGAAGGCACTACGGTCGCCGTGGGGACAGGTGTACTACCCAGAATAGGAATACCGGTTGAGTCAACTGGAATACTAGTGGTTGACAGTGAAACACCACTACCTGCATCGACCAGCGCATTTAGGTTGGGAGTCTGACGCGCAGGGTTGGTTGCCCAGAGCACCACTAAAATGAGGGCGGCAAGAACCACTACAAATAGCACACTTAAGGTCCGATTTTGGACACGCAACGGGTCTTCAGTGACTTTGGCTGTCATTTCGGCCCGTGCCGCACGACGCGCCATCATCGTGTTGGTTGAGGTACCAACCGCACCAACGGCCTGCTGCGAAACTCGCTTCGCCCCACCGCCCAATAAACGGAAAATAAATCCGAATATAGCGCGGAGCACGCTAAAGATGCTGCTCAATATCGCAACGATCAGGCCAAGTATGCCACCGACCCCCCGCCGACCTACCCCTGTAATGCGGCTTACCCCATGTTCGGTCAATTGACCGAAGGCTGCGCTCGATTTTAGGATGACAACACCGAATTTATCAGTCAGGCGGTAAGCACGTACCAGCATTCGTTTTTATCTCGAAGGATTGCTAGAAAACCAATCAGCAATTCATTGTACTGTCAAACCTAGAGTCCGGCAATTGCTCGGTTAGTTCTGCGTTAATGTCCACTGAATTGACCTAAATCAGCAGTTGTTGTAGTGTTAAAGGAGTCAAAATGCCACTTAGGAGAAATGTACTATGTTCCGCCAAGTACGTCGCTTTATGCACGTCGTTATTGCGTTAGGTCTGCTTACGGTACTGACTATCTTACCAACGTCTGCTCAAGACACCCAAACCTCACACATCGTCCAACGTGGCGAAAACCTGTATCGGATCGCGCTTCACTATGGTATAAGCGTCGACACGCTTGCCAAAGCGAATAACATCACGAATGCCAGTGTGATTTTTGCGGGACAAACACTGGTAATTCCCGATTTCAATCCTGCGGCTGATACAGTCGAGAACCCAACTGTAGCCGGAACCCCCACAAAATACACCGTCACTTATGGGGATACGTTGGCGAGCATCGCTACCAAGTTCGGTATGACCGTCGATCAGCTCATGAAGATTAATAATCTGAGTAATCCGAACCGCATTTTGCGTGGACAAGAACTGATTGTCTGGGACATCGCTCCCGAAGAGGAACCTGCTGCAACTACACCACAGATCACGGTAGACGCGGCCCCTACTCCTGAAGCTACTACTGACACTACGACGCCGGAAATCGTAGCGCCACCACCGAGTACAACTTATGTCGTAAAAGCAGGCGAGCATCTATCACAAATTGCCAATCGCTTTGGCGTGAGTTGGGTTAACATTGCAACCGCGAACGGCCTCGCAAACGCAGATCAAATATATGCGGGACAGACATTGACTATTCCGGGCGTCAGCGGCACTGTGGATAACTCAAGTGGTACAACTGACGCAGGCGGAGGTGCGGTGGTCACCGCAGGTGGCCAACAATTTATACCTGATCCACCAACCATTTATGTTGGCAAACAAGTCGTGGTTGATCTCGGCGACGAGATGGCCTATGCCTATCAGGACGGTGTGCTGATTCGTTCGCTCCGCGTTTCGACGGGTTTACCGGGCAGCCCAACGGTATTGGGCGATTACAAGGTTTATCATATGCTCGAGTCACAGCGAATGGTCGGACCGGGCTATGATCTACCGGGTGTGCCTTACGTCATGTATTTCTATCAGGGCTATGCACTACACGGAACCTACTGGCATAACAATTTTGGTCATCCAATGAGCCACGGATGCGTAAATATGCCGACATCTGAAGCCGAATGGTTCTACAAGAGCTTTGTCGAAATTGGAACACCGGTACACGTCCAGCTCTAGCTCTAGATGACCTATACATCAAAAACAGGAACCATCAAGTTCCTGTTTTGTTTGCATTAGTTGATTTGATTGGCACTTAGTTGATGGCGGTTCCTACTAGGCCAAGTTGTGCGGCATTTTGCTTCATCGCATCGATAACAATTTGAATGTGTTCATCCAAGCCGACACCAAGAGCGGCGGCAGCGTGTTCAATTTCCTCACGGTTTACCGGCGCAGCAAACGTTTTATCTTTCCATTTCTTCTTCACAGACTTCAATTCGACGTCCAAGATGCTTTTTGAGGGACGCACCAACGCGACCGCAATTAGGAAACCTGTCAATTCGTCTACAGCAACCAACGTTTTTTCCATTGGCGTTTCAGGTTTCACACCTGTAATTTCTTCGGCGTGAGAAAGAATTGCTTTAATAATATCATCCGGTACGCCCCGTTCACGGAGAATTTTGGAACCCACAACCGGATGACCTTCAACAGCAACATCCGGATAACGCTCATAGTCAAAGTCGTGAACTAAGCCGGTTACGCCCCAGACATCAGGATCGCCACCAAAACGTGACGCGTAAGCACGCATGGCTGTCTCGACCGCTAACATATGTCGTCGCAAGGATTCTCCCTGCGTATACTCTGTCACAATCGACCACGCCTGTTCGCGATTCATGTTGCTATTCCCTTTTATTCTAAGGCGTATGATTAGCCGTAAACTAGGAAGGTAATTTCCAGAGGATCACCGATTGGAATACGTCCCGGTGCTTCGAGTGTCCACTTGCCACTGATCTTTTCATTACCACCTTTAGACGGTGTTTTCCCACGGAAGTTGATGGTTGCGGTTTCGCCGGGCTTCACGACGGTATCCGGATTTTCGAAGAAGATAAAACGTCCAGCATCAAAATCTTCGCCTGATGAATAACGCAGTGCAGTACGTCTTGCCCAGTCGCAGTTGGCATTGCTTTGGTTGGTGAATTGGATCTTGAGTGCAAACTCGGTATTCACTGGAAGTGGGTATAAACCTTCATTGTTCTTACGTATATTAGCAGGGCTGACGAGCGCTATATCGACGGCATAGTCCAAGTTACAGGCTGCCAAGGTCGCATTCTGTGACTCGGCTGTTTCCGTCAAGGCAAGGATGGTCGAGGTCGGGTTTGTGGTTGCTGTTGATGTCGCTGTCGGCGTAAAAGTCAGCGTTGGCGTGAGAGTCGAGGTCAGTGTCAAGGTCGGCTGTTTAGTCGGGGTCAACGTTGGAGCCGCAACCGTGGGTAGACTTTCTACATCGCCATAAACATCTAATGCAGAGACTTTTACCCAACCCACAAGACCATTGGACTTCTGTACCTGAAACCACAGTTTATCAGGGCTACGACCTACAATTGAAACCTGTTCACCAGCCTTGATGTCCATCAATTTTGCCGAGGTTTCATCGGGCGCTTGCAAGGCAATCAATCCAGTGCCGGTCGCTGGCAAAATCGCAATTGGAGTCGCGGGCGTTGGCGAAGGCGTGGGCGTTAGGCTCGGTGTAGGCGAATTCTCAAGTGTTGCAGTCAATGTAGGCGAAGGGCTATTGGTCACAGTGGGTGTATTCGCTGTCGTTCCAACAACCTGTGAAGTTGCTTCAGAGGTTGTGTCTGTCGTCGGAACAACAACGGCACTCGTTGGATTGATGGTAGGCGTTGCGTTCTGGAACAAGCTGGGAATAGGAATGATTCGGGTCGCGATGCCGACAATCAGCAGAGTTACGAGCGCGCCTATTATCCAAACGGGCCATAAAGTACGTGACGGCGATGTATCACTCGGCTTTATCTGATCTGGCAATAATGTGGTGGTGGTACCAACAGCCGTCGACCGCTGAGTATCGCTCACAGCAGCAGGAACAGGTGTACTGTTAAGATCAGGAGGCGCAAAAAACGATTTGGGCTGCTGGTCAAAATCATGGCTCGAATGCGCGAAACGATCTAGATCTTCGATTAGCGCGTTCGCGGACTGATACCGATCACCGGCTTCCTTCGAAATGATCTTGCGAACAATGCGGTCAAGTTCTTCAGGGACATTCGGATTGATGTCGCGGGCAATGGGTGTAGGCGTGTTAAGATGTTTGAGGATGATTGCTAAGGGTGTTTCAGCGTCATAGGGAAGCTGCCCTGTCAACATCTGGAACATGATGATACCGAGGGAATACAAGTCAGAGCGCTCGTCGCCTGCCTCGCCCAAGCCTTGTTCAGGCGCCATAAAAGCAGGTGTACCAACCATACCGCCGCTGGCTGTAAACTGCGCACCGGTTACAATTTTGGCGATACCGAAGTCCGTTAATACGACCCGATTATCGTGATCCAGCATAAGGTTTGCTGGCTTCACGTCACGATGGATCATGTTGCGGCTATGGGCATAAGCCAGCGCACTGGCTGACTCACGCATGATGCGAATGACTTCGGGTATAGGCAGCAATTCTCCGCGCGCAACGATGGCTGAAAGACGATCCTTCAAGGTCGAACCGTCTATCAACTCCATGACCATGTAATAGCTTTCAGCATCCTCATCAAAATCAAAATCGTAGACTTGTACGATGTTCGGATGTTTGAGCTTAGCGATATTCTGTGCTTCACGTTCGAAACGCGACTTAAATTCAGGATCATCCGCAAGGAAAGCATGAAGCACCTTGATGGCCACATAGCGATCCAGCGAAGCCTGATAGGCGCGGTAAACTTCCGCCATCCCACCGCGCCCCAAACGTTCGATTACTTCGTATTTCCCGATCTTTCGATTCTGCACAGATAAGGTCTTTACTTTACACTTTGAGGAATAAGTACGTGGATGTGATTATAGCTTATGATAACCACATCCTCAACGCATGTATGGCTTACAATTCCTTTATTTCCGATTAACCGCCACCACTGACGCCCTCTTTGATGCCACCTTCAGTCATGGCGCGGGCATCAAGCGCTTTGGCAGCATCTTCATCGGTCATATAGCCCAATGAAACCACTACCTCACGAATGCTGCGGCCTTCTGCAAGTGACTTCTTGGCCACTTCAGCACCCTTCAGGTAACCAATAATAGGATTCAAAGCAGTCACCAAGATTGGGTTCTTGGCTAACCATTTCTCAGCCTGTTCGCGGTTCGCAATTAAGCCAACGACGCACTTGGTTGTGAAGGCATTGACTGAACCAATCATAACATGCATTGCTTCAAACAGATCGTGAGCAATGATGGGCATCATTACATTGAGTTCAAGCTGGCCTGCCTGCGCTGCCATCATTACCGTCGTGTCCTTGCCGATGACATGGAACATGGCCATGTCAAGCATTTCGGCCATGACCGGATTGACCTTACCGGGCATGATCGAGGAGCCGGGCTGCAAGGTCGGGCAGGTAATTTCAGCGAGACCGGTCGTGGGGCCACTGGCCAATAAGCGAATATCATTGGCAATTCGAATGAGGTCTTGGGCAGCAGTGCGAATAGCGCCTGAGAAAAATACAGCGTCTTGCATGGACTGCATGGACTCAAAGAGGTCATCTGATTCGTAAAGTTTCAGTCCGGTTAGTTTGCTCAGCTTCGCAACCATGCGGGTGTGATATTCGGGGTGGGCATTCAAGCCTGTACCGTTAGCTGTGCCACCAATACCGAGACGTCGCAAGCCTTCGGCAGCTTGATTAATCTTTTCAATATCGCGTTCAATGGCCTTGGCCCATGCGCCTGCTTCTTGCCCAAGGCGGATCGGCACAGCGTCCTGTAAGTGTGTACGACCGCTCTTGGTAATGTCATCCCATTCTTTGGACTTCATACGCAGTGCATCAGCGCAAGCTTGGAGGGAAGCCGTAAGTTCTTCCAAGCGCCAGAGCGCACCAAGGCGGATCGAGGTTGGAATGGTGTCATTGGTGCTCTGAGCCATATTGACGTGGTCGTTAGGGTTAACCGGTTTCTTGGTGTCATCCAACTTGAAGCCGAGGATTTCATTGGCACGATTGGCAATGACTTCATTGGCATTCATGTTGTGGCTGGTGCCCGCACCGGCTTGGAAAGGATCGACCACAAAATTCTCATGAAGCTTGCCCGCCAAGATTTCGTCAGCAGCCTGCATAATGGCTCTTGCCATCTTCTCGTCCATAAGACCAAGATCCAGATGAACCTCAGCAGCAGCACGTTTGACCATGGTAATCGCCCAGATGAAGGCTGGATAAGGTTTAAGGCCACTAATCGGGAAGTTATCGACGGCACGCTGCGTCTGTGCGCCGAAATACGCACCAGCGGGGACATTCACCGGCCCCAGCGAATCTTTTTCTGTACGAAAATCTGGCATTTTGTATCTCCTCGCGTGATGTACGCGTTAATTTAAGTATTGTACAGTGTGCAACAAAAAAGGCGCTACGAATTGTAACGCCTTTCACTATTCCATGCGATGATTGTAACTACACTCACCGCATCAGTAACTGATAACGTTCGACCAATTACTTAGCAGCGGCGTAACGCTTGGCCACTTCGTCCCAGTTGACGACATTCCACCACGCGGCAATGTAGTCCGGACGGCGGTTCTGATAGTTCAGGTAATAAGCATGTTCCCAAACATCTACGCCTAAAATCGCGGTCTTTCCCTCGGAGATCGGGTTGTCCTGATTAGGGGTTGATGTGATGCTGAGTGCCCCGCCCTTATCCGCGATCAGCCATGCCCAACCAGAACCAAAACGACCGACACCAGCCGCAGCAAACTTTTCCTTAAATGCGGCAAAGCTACCGAAAGCGCTATTAATGGCAGCGGCCAATTCACCAGTGGGTTCGCCACCCTTGCCCGGCCCCATGATCTGCCAGAACATGGTGTGATTGTAATGTCCACCACCGTTATTACGAACGGCACCACGGATGGCTTCAGGAATGCTGTCGAGTGAGGTCAAAAGTTGCTCAATGCTCTTGCTTTGCAGGTCCGGATAGGCTTCGAGTGCCTTATTTAAGTTGGTGACATAAGCGTTGTGATGCTTACCGTGATGAATTTCCATCGTACGGGTGTCAATATGAGGTTCGAGTGCATTTGTCGCATAAGGAAGCGCAGGGAGTTCAAAAGCCATCGTCATTCTCCTTAGTGTGAAAATTTCAGAAAATGCATAACACGCTCATTCTAGCCGCAGGCACCTTGGTTTCCAAATTGACCTTTGGTACAGAATAAGTGGCACTAGCCGAGAAAAGCGTTTATGAGTATCCTACAAAAGCGTTGCAAAGCACATCATAAATTTATAATAGAATCATGAGAAGGAGGCGATTGTTGCCCAGTCGACCTCTTATGAGTTGGCATATTGACCACGCAAGAGATTACTGCCCCTAAGACCTCCAAGATTCCTCTTCAGGCTTATATTGTCATCACTATTGGGGTTTTAGCCGTATCATTGGCTTCAATCCTCATTAAGTTAGCTCAAGCGGAAGCAATACCTTCAACACTTATTGCTGCCTCGCGATTGACCATTGCCTCACTCGTGCTAACGCCGATTACGCTCAGAAAATATGGTAGCGAATTACAAAAGCTGGAGCGAAATCACTTGATGCTGGCAGGGCTATCCGGCCTATTCTTGGCAATTCACTTCGCGACATGGGTCAAATCTTTTGAGTATACCAGCGTGCTGGTCGGCGTGGTGCTGGTCAACACCAATCCCTTGTGGGCGGCAATCCTTGAGTTCATTTTCCTAAGAACCAAGTTAGGACGATGGGTGCTCATTGGGCTTGTGCTCGGCATTCTGGGCAGCATTATCGTCGCGTTACCGAGCAGTGGCAGTTTACAGTTTGCGGCGAATACAGGCAGCTTGCTGGCATTGATCGGCGCGGTCACTGTGGCGGTCTATTTTGTAATCGGACGTAACTTGCGAGCTACCCTGTCACTGCTGCCCTATATTTGGCTGGTGTACAGCTGCGCGGCCATCTTTCTGATCATTCTTGTGATCGTGACGGGTGTTCCTGTTGTGGGTTACAGCATTAAAGGCTACCTGTTGCTGGTCGCTACTGCCCTCATTCCACAGCTTATCGGACATTCCTCTCTGAACTTTACACTGCGTTATTTCCCAGCCTCATACGTCGGAATCGCGGCGCAGCTCGAGCCTGTCTTGAGCGCGATTGTGGCCTTTTTGCTGTTCACAGAGATTCCTACAGGAATCCAGATCATAGGCAGTGCTATCATTCTAAGTGGAGTTGTCCTCGCAAGCGTAGGACAGACACAAAAGACATAACCAAGTAAAACATGACTTCTCTAATATCCAGAATTCCACGACCTTCCAATAAAGTGAGGTTTGTACAACTCCTGCTGCTTTGCGGCACCTTTGCGGGCGCATGGGCATCAATTTTCGGGCGGATTGCACAGCATCACGGCATGCCTACACCAGTGATTATCACTGGTCGAATGCTGTTGGGCGCATTGGTGATTACACCACTGGTTTGGAAGAATTACCGACAAGAGCTCATTAATCTCAACAAGCGGGACTTGCTGACGGCCGTTTTCGGGGGCATTTGGTTTGGCATCCATCTAATGTCGGGCTTTGAAGCCTTGAAGCACACTTCAGTGCTGGTCAGCAGTGTGCTGGGTGGTACGCTGCCAATATGGGTGGCTGTTCTTGAAGTCTATATCCTCAGGATGCGCTTCAACCGCGTCATCTGGATCGGACTCATCATCACCCTGTGCGGCGGAATCATTATTACGATAGCGGGCGGTGCAGATGCATCATTGGGTGACAATCCTTTGTTAGGGAGCGGCCTTTCGGTAATGGCAGCGATTGCTGGAGCGATTTATGCGATTGTGGGACGCAGTTCGCGCAACAAAATGTCTTACCTGCCCTACTTGTGGCTGGCATTCACCTTCGGCGGTCTGACCAGTTTAAGTCTGTCTGCTGTGAGCCGATTGAGTTTCGTGGGATACGACGGAACGGCTTACTTTGCGATTATCATGCTGACTCTACTGCCGCAGTTGATTGGGCACGGAGTTTATAACTATGCGTTACGGCAGTTACCAGCTACATTCGTTAGTGTTGTCGGGCAGCTTGGCATCATTATTAGCGCAGTACTCGCCTATTTCTTCTTCCACGAAATCCCCAACATCCTCGAAATACCCGGGAGTGTCGCGATTATCACAGGCATCACGATGGTCAATTTGAAGAAGCCACCGGTTAGCAAAGAACCGCCTACGAATCCCGGGCAAATCATTGAACCATTGGCCGCAACATCAATTACTATCCCGAAAGGCGCTGAAAACGGTACGCTTCATTTGGCTGATCAGACTCTAGATTAGCAGTTCATGTCTATAAAACCATTTCTATTGCACAAAATTCGCAAATTTTGCATTTTGCGCAGTTTGGCCGCTGAAATGTCTGGCGAACCGCCGGGGAAAAACCGCCGAGCTGCGAATATTTGCTGGCGAGAGGCTCGGTGATGGCCGCTGAATTGGCACCGCTTCGGCGGGTCGCTCCCGTATGTCCACCGCCGACAAAGGGTTCGGCGGATGTCTCCCTTATGTCCGCTGAAACTGCAAAAACCGACAAAATTGAACGCCCAAATCACAATGCAAAAGAGACGCATTCCTAACACCAAGCCTAATAACGCAAAGAAAATCGGGGACTTTAGAGTGAAGTTCCATTGCTAGTGTGCCTCTGCCGTTTAGCGCGACGCCTGCCTGAATTACGGTGGAGAAGTAAGTGATGTCAGGTGTTGAATAATGGGCGCAAAGCCTTGCGCCCCTACAAATGCGATTGTTAAATACATATCACAATTAGGTTATTAGACACCATGCAATCACTGCCGCCTTCATCATAGCACAGATTTTCTGTTTAGAGGGTTCGAATATGGTTAGAAAATCCGGCTTACGCCCCCAATTTGAAGCCTAGATAATCGGACACCCCCGGCCATATATCGGCATGCGGCAGGTCTTCTGGCAGCAAGACTTGTCCAAGCAAACTCTGCAACTGTCCACCGCGCGACATTTCCTGAATGGTATATTCCACGAGCAAGCGAAAGTCGATGTCGTTGCGCGGAACTGCAATGCCCACATAGACACGACTGTACCATGCGTCTGGATTGGTACCGCGATGGGTGAGGCGCAAGTCATTGGGGTTGGCTTGGACATGAGCGATCAATTTAAGGCTGTCCCCAAAGACCGCATTGGCATTGTTTTGGGAGAGAATGACTGAGGCAGCGTCCTGTTCATTGGTGATGCTGAAAGGACGTACACCAGAATTCGCGCTGGTGGCAAAGGCTTTTACGCGATCCTCTGCGCCCGCTTCACTGCTAAAGGTAGCGACCACGCGACCGCGCAAATCGAGGAAGGTTTCGTAGTCATCATTTTTCTTGACCATGACGCGTTCGCCGTGCAGCAAATAGGCCGCAGTGAGGTCAACCTTATCGACATAGGCCCAATCGAGGGGTACACCAATGGCAATATCTGCCTGACCGCTGGCGACCAAATCGACTGCATTGGCGGCTGAATTTGGAACATAGTCCACACGGAAGCCCCACTTAGCAGCCATTGCCTCGATCACAGCGCGGTTGGTCGCTTCAAGTCGCTTCTGGCTTTCAGGGGCATCGGGCGGCAAATCGGTCACACCAGCCACTTTGATCGCCTTACCCTGCTGCAAGCGTGGAATAGTGTACTGGGATGGATAGGGAACATCCTGCGGCACTTGGGAGGGTTTGGGAGCATCTTCGCCAGTGCCAGCCCAAATCGGAATCAGGTTGATGGAATAGTTCAATCCTCCTAAATAATTCTTTTGGAGTTCTTGGAGCGTTCCTTTCGAGGCTAAATATTGCAGCGTTTTATTGATCAGGTTACGCCAATTCACATCTTGGCGACGCACGGCAATGGCATAGGGTTCAGGGCCAACCGCTTCATCCAGAATTTTGCCCATTCCGGCTTGCGGAATGACTTTCATGAGTTGGAAACGACTGTCCACTACACCATCGATTTCATTGTTCACCAGAGCCGAATAAGCCTGATCTATGGTTAGGAATGACTGAAGTGTCGCCCCTACCCCGGAACGCTGCTGCCAAAGGCCAATGGCTTCTGCAGCCGGTGTGCCGAGCACATATCCAACTTTGCGCCCGGCCATATCGGCAAGCTCCGCAGCACCATCCTCCTGACGAACCAGCATTGACTGTGAACCGTCAAAGTAGGTCAGGCTGTATTCGACTTGAGAGTCCATATCGCGACGGTGGGTTTGCAAGCCGAGCAGCATGTCGATCTTGCCTGACTTAAGCAGTTCGATACCGGTTTGGCTGGTGACCTGTACCGGAACAAACTTAACGCCCCATGCTTCAGCCATCTTCTTGGCAAGGTCAGCATCAAATCCGGAGACTTCACCACGCACATTGAGTGTGCCAAAAGGCGGCGCGTTATAAAGTAATCCAACGCGTACCGCACTGTCTTTCTGAACCTGAACAAGTGCGGATTCGTTGAGCAGGACATCACCAGCGGCAACATCTTGAGATGGGACAAGCGTTGGTGGGACTAAAGTCGGTGCTGGTTGCAATACCAACTCCGCCGAAAAGGATGGTGAAATACCAACCATCACCAAAAGACCGGTCACAAGGAAAGCAAAAAGAACTGTAAAACGCTTCATAGCATTACCTGTATAACTGGTGTTCTTTGATATAGGCGATAACAGCATCCGGCACAAGATAGCGAATACTGTAACCAGCGGCACATCGGGCAACGATGGCCGTTGAGGAAATATCGATTAGGGGGGCATCGACAATCGTCAATCGATCCGCCAATTCGGGCAGTGTTTCACGGTGCATATCACGCGAAATGACACTTTGTGGGCGGCGCATGACGGCAATCCTGCACAGTCGAATAAGTTCCTGAGGCCGATTCCATTTGGGCAAGTCACGCAAGGAGTCGCCGCCCATCACGAAGTACAACTCGGCGTGTGGATATTGGTCTTGCAGAAGCCGCACCATATCCACCGAGTAATGTGGACCGGGACGATCCACATCCACGCGAGAAATTCCAAATTGTGGATTATCCGCCGTCGCACAGTCCAACATTGCCAGCCGATGTTCAACCGGTGTTTTGGCTTCCTGCTGCTTGTGGGGCGGATTGGCGGCAGGCACAAAGAACAATCGGCTTAGGCCAATAGCATCAACCGCATGCTGCGCCAAAATCAGATGCCCTGTATGGGGAGGGTCGAATGTGCCGCCGAGAATGCCGATGCGCTCCATGAATCCTCAGTCAGCCCATTCGAGTTCATAATCGCCAATGTAAACTGTATCGCCTACCTGTACGCCCGCTTCTTCCAGAGCCGCAGAGATGCCTAACGTTTCCAGAATTTTCTGGAACCGCAAAATGGCATCGTCATAGTCCCAGTGAGTCATGGCTGCGGCGCGCTCAATACGCCGCCCGCTGACGCGATAGATACCGTCGCCTTCGCGCTTGATGGTGAAAACCACCTCATCTTCGGGCAGTTCGTAGAGCGGCGTTTGCGCCAAAGGTGTTTGCTCAACCGGTGGCAAGGCATCAACCGTCGCAAAAATACGCTGCACAAGTGGCTTAATGTTTTGCTGCGTAGCGGCAGAAATAAACATTGGTTCGATGCCGCGCGTGTTCAAGTAGGCTTTGACTTGAGGCCAACGTTCCTGAGCTTCGGGCAAATCCATTTTCGTAAAGACCACAATTTGTGGTTTTTCAGCCAGCTTTTCATCGTAGAGGGCTAGCTCACTGTTGATCTGGCTGTAGTCGGCAATCGGGTCTTCACTGGCCCCGTTGATCAAATGTACCAAGACGCGAGTACGTTGAACATGACGTAAAAAGGCATGTCCTAGACCGACACCCATGTGAGCGCCTTCAATTAAACCGGGAATATCGGCTACAACCATATCACGCTGATCGTAGAGCATGACCCCCAAATTGGGTTCAAGCGTCGTGAAGGGATAATCCGCAATTTTGGGGCGCGCATTACTGATAACCGATAACAATGTCGATTTGCCCGCATTGGGTACGCCTACCAACCCAACATCGGCAATCAATTTCAGTTCGAGAACCAGCCAGAACTCCTGACCGGGAGCGCCCTTTTCCGCCATGCGCGGAGATTGATTGGATGGTGAAGCAAAATGTTGATTACCGCGTCCGCCACGCCCACCGCGTGCAACTACAATACGATCATCAGGTCGCACAAGGTCAGCAATGATGAGGCCAGATTCGGCATCTTTAATCACGGTTCCGGGCGGGACGACAATTTCAACACTTTTGCCGCTGGCACCACTCATGTTTTTGGCGCGACCGGGCTTTCCATTATCGGCGCTAAAGTGAATCCCACGCTGGAATGGTGATAAGGTGTTCAAACGGGGATTAACCTTGATGATGACATCCCCTCCCCTACCGCCATCGCCGCCCGCCGGACCGCCACGCGGCATAAACTTTTCACGCAGAAAGGCAACGATGCCATCACCACCGTCACCACTGCGAACATAAATCTTGACATCATCTAACATGCAAACACATTCCTAAATCTGAACTTGCATACCACTTCACTTACATTCCAGTTCCGGCAGCGTTTCGGGCTGTCCGGCGCGATACCACTCAATGGTACGGCGTGCGCCCTCATGGAAATCGGTCGGCACAAATCCTAACTCGCGCCGCGCCTTATCACTGGAAACGCGCCAGCTATTATACACATAAGAACGCAGGTTCAACGGCCAGAACGGTTCGGTACGAGTTAAAACCGAGACAGCTTCGAGAAAACGGGCGGTATTGATGCCTAACCAACCGGGTATGGGAAGACGCGGCCAGTGAAGATTCGCCTGCTGGCAGATGATGTCAAAGGCTTCGCGATGGGTAATCCAATCGCCACAAATATTGTAAACCTCGCCCGCCTGCCCCCGTTCCAGACCTTTGAGAACGCCCTGCACGACATCACTAATATAAGCCGGGAAGATGATATAGCGTCCATGATTGATCTGCATTATGATGCCGCGCATGGGGTCTTTGAAGAACAGACGATTAAAGGCGTAATGCCCGAGTGGGCCGTAATAAGCACCCGGTCGCAGAACCACAACAGGCAAACCAAACTCTTGGTGGTAACGCATGGCAGCTTGCTCGGCCTGCCACTTGCTGCGTTGATAGGCATCAGCCGGATGGGCAGGATGAGTTTCGTCAACAATACGGCTTGGATCAGGTTCGCCGATGACGGCAATCGTGGAAACATGGATGAAGCGTTCAACCTGAGCTTTGCGCGCGGCTTCCAATACATTTTCTGTGCCGCGTGCGTTGGTAGTCATGAAGGCTTGTTCATCCCCCCAAAAGCGGAACATGCCGCCAGCATGAATCACATACTGGCAGCCCCCGGCAGCTTTTTGTAGGACGTCTTTATCCTGTAAGTCACCCTCAATGATTTCAACATGTGGATAACGTTTCAGCCAGTCGTTGGACTGCGGATGACGGGTGAGAATGCGTATGGGATAACCCGCACGACACAGAGCCGGAACGAGATGCCGTCCGAGAAAACCCGTTCCGCCAGTCACAAAGATCATAGTGCTGCTTTCTATGGGTGGGAGAAGAGAGAACGTTAATTGTCACGTCCAACGGTGGTCGGTAGATCAGAAAGTAACCGAATTCGCCCGGCATCGGCACGATTGCCCCAGCCCGCAGGTAGTTCTTGAATAAACGATTCAATTTTCCAGCGGTTGGCCTTTGGATCGTAACACATCTGAAAGACGAAGGCGCCATCCCCCAAGTCTTGAGCCAGCGACCAAGTATAGTCGTGTTTATGGTAGGATTCGACCCACTGTTCCGTCTGACAATCGACCACAAGGCAGCGCGTTCCATCTTCAGAAAACTGACGGACTTGAACATGATGTCGAGCCGTCATGATTCCAATAAAGCGAACATTATTGGAGACATTCTGGTGGTTGACGATGGTTTGGAAGCGCGTCAAAAACCGACCTGTCAAATAGTGTGGGGCACGATGGATGTCTTCGCCTACGACAGCTTGCGCTAACCACTCGACTGTCTGAAGGTAATCTGACGTGACTTCACGAACCACATCGTCCGGCGCAACCCACTCCGCCTTACGCGAAACTCCCGCATGAACGCGGCGTAAGCGATTCGTCCAAGGAATTGGGTCACGACCGACGGTGAACAAAATACAAAAGATGCCCACAAAAATCAAAATAAGCGCAATGAGCATAATACAGTTGACCTCAAACACGCTTTTGACGAATGTTCCAAACAAGGGAATGAAACACAATACTTAGAGCGAACAACCCGCGTATGACTTACTGTCCGCTCAGCGCCATCCAAATATTCTGGCGCAACCGTGCTTTACTAATGGGACGTTCGAGATATACATCAACCGTTTCGACGGCCATCGTGAGGGATGCATCTTCCGGCATCGCATGGTCTGCAATCAAGATGATCGGTAGACTTCTCAATTTTTCGACTTCACGCAGTTTACCAAGCAGTTCCCATCCATGCATATCCGGCAACTGCATATCCATGATGAGCATATCAACCGCTTCATCTTCCAGATGGGTTAAGGCTTCGGCAGCCGAGGCCGCAACCTGTATCGTCACTTTCAGCTCAACGCATAGATTGTATATCAGTTTTCGTTCCTCAAGCGACGAAACGAGTAACAATAGGGTTTTGCCTTCTGTGACACTGGTATCACTCTGGCTGGCGATAATGGCGTCTAGTTCGGAGGTTTTGCCTGAGGGGTGAAGCTCATGGACAAGCTGGCTATCACGCAGCTCAACATTGGCAAATGCTACTACTGATGAAGCGAAGCCATCCGGCGCAAGCTCCAAGAGATGCAGGCGAATCTCTTCTGCCCTATCAAAGTCACCAAAGAGTACCCCATCCACACCCGTAATCGCGACAAGATTGGCACGAACTTCTGCAGAGCAAAGATGTGTCAACTGGACATGCTCAAGCCAACGCTGTATCTCGCCCAAAGTGGATGGTGGGAGCAGTGTATTCACATAATAACTACGTACACGCGCCTGCCCTGTCTCGCTGGTCGCACGATGCGGGTCGTATACATGAGGTTCGGGTAGCCCGGTCACCCACACATAGGCACTATTATAGTGATCAACACGACCAGCAATTTTGAGGCGATCTAGTTCCGCATCGCTGGCTGTACTGCCAAGTGAAGCTGGATTGATGTCGATAAATTTGCCCGTGTATAAGTCTTGCCCACGCGTACCACTCAGTTGTACGACAACCTCACCCGCAGGGCTTATGAAGATGAAATGACGTGGGACAGCAGTACCGTTATATGCTTTAGCCATAATTTTTCTCAGGAATGCCTGATGAATTTGGCTCTATTGTACTGCTGTCTACCATACGCTTCAAATTACAGCTTGACGAAGTATGATGCAGCGGCCCGATCCAGTAATTCACGAGTCAGGGCAGGCGGCTGATTCATATAGCTTGCAATATCAATCAGCTGGTTCAAGATGTCGCGAGGATGGACACTCCGCAATGGACGATCATGATTGATATACCACTCTTTGAGGAGGTAGGCGAGCGCCTGCTCATCATAGCGAACCTTCTTGATGTCACACATGCGTTTAAAGATTTCTCGGAAGTCCTCGTAACTGGGATCCGTCACTTCGATTTTATGGCGAATACGGCGCAGGAAGGCTTCATCCACTAATTCACGGGGATCAAGGTTGGTTGAGAAAACGATCAACACGAAGAATGGTATTTCAATCTTTCGCCCTGTATGCAACGTCAGGAAGTCAACACCTTTTTCCAGCGGCACAATCCAACGATTGAGAAGATCGCGGGGACGAACCTGCTGGCGGCCAAAGTCGTCGATCAGAAACATACCGCCATTGGCTTTGACCTGAAACGGGGCTTCGTAGAACTTATTGGTATCGTCGTAGACCAAGTCCAAACCCGCGAGCGTAAGTTCACCACCGACCATAATCATCGGCCGTTTGATGCGAATCCAACGCGGGTCTGAGACCAAGCCTGTAGCCTGTTTGACAGCAGCTTTTTCTGAAACAACATGGTTCACGTCATCAAATACGCGTATGACCATACCATCAACATCAATGGCATATGGTATCCACATATCATCACCGAGAATCAGGCGTCCAACCACTTCAGCGATTGTTGTTTTACCGTTACCGGGAGGTCCATACAGAAATATCGAGCGCCCTGAGTTAATCGCAGGACCGATACGTCCCAGCATCTCCTCAGAAATAACGAGGTGATTCAAAACCTGTTTCAGGTCATTTTCATGAACTGTCAACCGTTCGCGGTTTTGTGCCTTCAGAGAATCGATATACTGCTCAAGTGTCACTGGAGCAGCACCGGCATATTGCGAGCGTTCGGACGCTTCGCGCGCTTTTTCTGAACCTTTGGCTGAGATAATGTATTGATACGAGGACTCGCCGATACCACCGGAACCACGAACCTCAATGTATTTCTCACGTTTCAAGAAATCAATGACCGATTCGAGCACGCCCGTATAAGGCAGTTTTACGATTTCCGCGATTTCATAACCAGCTAAAACGCCGCCCAGATACAATACTTTGAGAACCAAATCCGCCACATTTAATGCATTTAATCCTGTATCTTCCAAACGTGTTAAGGGCGGTGGAGTCCATCCATCTTTCGATTGCTGAGCCGATGATACTCCCGCCGTCCCACCCCCACCAATTGGGCCAGTAAGCTTTTTAATTTGCTGCGGACGAGGTGGCGCATTACGATTCATTTGATCGGTCATTAAGGCCTCCAGCCAAAAACACCTGAATAATGCAATTGCAATCGGGTTAGCATTCCATAAAAAAAGACATGTGATAACATGAAGCCACGTAAATTATATAGTACACTCAGGATGCAGCACAAGCAGCCTTAAGGTCGTGGTTACAAGAGCCATCATTTTCCACGTGGTTCTTAGTTGGTAAGAATATGATCGAGCAAATTCAATGGTTGGGACATGGAAGCTTCTTCATTCAGGGGCCACCTTTAATTTACATTAATCCTTCACGCGTCACACGTCACACATTCCTAGCTGATGTGATCCTCGTGGGTCATCATCACGATGATCATTTTTCACTGGCGGACATCAACAAGCTGCGAGGACCCCAGACGCGGATTCTGACCAATGCTTCTGTGTCAAAAGAAATTGAAGGCAGCGATATCATACGGCCTTGGCAGAGCATCATGATCGACCGCGCGGGTATCAAGGCGATACCCGCTTATTCGCCGAATGGGTGGCAACATCCGCCTTCAGACGGTGGACTTGGGTTTATCATTTCAGTAAATTATTACGACATTTACTATGCCGGTGATACCCAGATCATTCCTGAAATGTCTACTATCCACCCTGACATCGCGATCTTGCCCATTGATGGAAATGGAACCCTGACGGTGCATGATGCGGTCGAGGTCGTCAAGCAATTGCGCCCACGTTGGGTCATTCCCTGCAATTGGGGGCCGGGAAACCAAGCTGATGCGCGACTGTTTAAGAACGAGGTCGGCGGTCGAGCAGAGGTCATCCTGCCATCGATTTTCGAATAAAACCGAAACACAACAAAAAACGGGCTAATCAGCCCGTTTTTCATTCTTCAATTAAAGAACCTTATGCCGCTGGTTTGAGCCGACCGTCGGGCGACCATTCCAACTCCACATCGTCATGAGTGTAAATGCGCGGATTGATCTTGCCACGAATGACATCTTCATCGATCACGACGCGGCGAATGTCGTCCCTTCCGGGAATTTCGAACATGACATTCAATAAGCGGCTCTCAATAATCGAGCGTAACCCGCGTGCGCCTGTCCCACGCGCCATCGCCAAATCAGCAGCAGCACCTAAAGCCGATTCCTCGAAAGCCAATTCAACTTCATCCAATGCCAGCAAATGCTGATATTGTTTAGTCAGAGCATTCTTTGGCTCGACCATGATACGGGTTAGAGCTTCGCGACTCAGCGGATCAACATTCACCAAAACGGGCAGACGACCAACGAACTCCGGAATCAGTCCGAATGACATCAAATCTTCAGGGCTGATTTCATGTAGAAGTTCGGTTTCATCTTTCGCGGCAGCAATCCCTCCCGAATGGAAACCGAGTGTGCCAGACTTGCCAATGCGCTTGCTGATGCGTTCTTCGATGCCTGCGAAGGTACCACCACAGATGAAGAGAATATTGGTGGTATCGATCTGCAAGAATTCCTGATGAGGATGCTTGCGCCCACCTTGTGGCGGCACATTGGCTAATGTGCCTTCCAGAATTTTCAAGAGCGCTTGCTGTACACCTTCGCCAGAGACGTCACGCGTGATTGAGGGATTATCGTTCGACTTGCGAGCGATCTTATCGATCTCGTCGATGTAGATAATGCCCTTTTCGGCACGCGGAATATCGCCATCCGCCGCTTGAATGAGACGGAGCAAGATGTTTTCGACATCTTCACCAACGTAACCCGCTTCAGTCAAAGCTGTGGCGTCAGCGATGCAGAATGGCACATCGAGCATTCGTGCCATGGTTTGTGCCATCAATGTTTTGCCGCTGCCAGTTGGGCCAACGATCAAAATATTGCTCTTTTGCAGTTCGACGCCTTCAGCCGATGCCTCTGATTGAATGCGCTTGTAATGGTTATAAACGGCCACGCTCAAAACACGTTTGGCCTGTTCTTGACCCACTACATATTGATCCAGATGAGCCATCATTTCGCGGGGCGAAATCAAACGCTCAATTTGAAATTGCTCACTGGGGAATGCATAAGATGATGCACCCTGCGCTTCGAGCAACTTAATCTGCAACCGCTCAACACAGCGGTTGCAAATATAAACGTTGTTTGGGCCAGCGATTAAATGCTCTACTTCGAGATCGCTACGACCACAAAAAGAACAATGATGGCTACCGGGAATATAGTTCACGCCTTACCGTTCTCCTTCGCAGCACCATTTGGAGCCGCGCCAAGTACAGAGTCGATCAATCCATATTTAACACCCTGTTCGGGGGTGAAGTAAATATCACGATCTGTATCACGCTCCAGAACTTCACGTTCTTGGCCGGTGTGCTTCACGAAGATATTATTCAGAGTGTCCTTGAGACGCATAATTTCATTGGCTTGAATGACAATATCAGACGCCTGACCTTGTGCCCCACCAAGGGGTTGGTGCATATGGATGGTGGCATTCGGCAGTGCGTAACGCAGACCATGCTCACCAGCGGTCAACAAGACGGTACCGAAGCTGGCGGTCAAACCGATAGCGACGGTGCTCACCGGTGACGAAATCTGCTGCATAGCATCATAAATCGCCAAGCCTGCATAAACCACACCGCCGGGCGAGTTGATATACATATTGATTTGACGATCAGGATCTTCCTGCTGCAAATAGAGCAACTGGGCGACCGTCAAGTTTGCAACTTGGTCGTTAATGGGCGTACCGAGTAACACAATACGATTGCGCAGTAACAGGGAGAAAATATCATAGGCACGTTCACCGCGCGCGCCCTGTTCAATCACCATCGGAATGACATTAAAAGCATCCATCGCTACGAATCTCCTTCTGTTCGTTATTTAGCTCGAGGTAGAAGATACTTCCTCAGCCACAGGTGCGTCCAAAGCTGGCGCTTCACCCTTGGCTATGGCAACAACACGGTCTAGAGTTCCTTGTTCCATCAAGTCGTTCTTGATGTTTTCACGCATCTGGGGGGTATCCAACATGCCGCGCAGACTTTCAGCTTGTTCGCCAAACTGCGACAGCATCTTGTCAATTTCAGCGTTGATCGCTTCGTCCGAAATATCAATATTTTCGGTCAAGCGAATTTGCCGCAGAACGAGCGCACGGCGCAAGTTCTTGACGGCGATATCCTTGTAATCATCTTTGATTTGGTCACGAGACTTACCTGAAATCCGCGTGTAGTCATCAAGCGTCAAACCTTGGCGACGCAAATCTTGGTCAAGGCGTTCCAGATAACTTTCGATTTGGTCATCGACCATCTCTTGTGGAAAGGCGATTTTCGCCCCCTCAACCATTGTATCTAAAACTTCACCCGCATAGGTGTTCTTCGCCTGCTGCTCGATTGACTTTTGCAAATTTTCGCGGGTACGCATCCGCAATTCAAGCAAGGTCAGCGGCTTTTCTTCTTTTTCCGTGATTCGTGCCGCCAGATCATCATTCAAGGACGGCATCGTTACATTTTCAATCTTCTTGACCTTGACTTTGAACTGTGCCTTCTTGCCTGCGTATTCTTCGTACTCTTTTTCGTCTACAGGATAGGTCAATTCAAAGGTGCGCTCTTCGTCAACGTTTGCACCCACAACCGCTTGCCGGAAACCGGGAATAGGTTCTTCATTTTCGTCACGGAAGACCATTACAGCTTCGTGTTCATGAATAAATTCATTTCCACCTAGGCCATGATCGTGGTCGTGTCCGTGATCGTGCTCTTCACCTTCGGCATGTTCATGGTCGTGATCGTGTTCTTCGCCTTCGGTGTGCTCATGATCATGTTCTTCGCCTTCAGCGTGTGTGTGTTCCGCTTCGGCCCCATCGCCTTCTTCAACCAGCTTGGCGTAAAGCTCCATCGTCACACGATTGCCCATTTCGACAGGCTTGGTGCTTTCTTCGTACAAAGCCTGCTCTTCTTGCAGTTGATGCATCGCGCGGTCAACCTGCGAGTCTTCGACGACAGGTTCAGTGAAGTCCTTACGCAGTGAACGGTAATCGCCGAGATCAACTGTCGGCTGCAGCGGTACCTCAAAAATGAAAGTCGGCTGCGGCTCAACCTGAAAATCTTTCAATTGGCCCGGAGCATAGGGAAGAATACCCGATTGATCGAGGGCATCCTTGTAGACATCGTTGCCCAAAATCTCGATAGCGTCATCCAGAATAGGCGCTTCGCCAAAGAAGCGCACCACTACACTGTAGGGTGCTTTGCCCTTACGAAAGCCGGGGATGTTATATTTTTGGCTGAGTTTGCGCGCCGCTTGCTGCTTAGCTTGTTCCAGTTGGCTGGCTTCCAGCGTCACTGTAAAACGAGCATTATGGTTGTCAAGTTGTTCAGTTTGGATGTTCAAGACCGTATCCTTGCAGAGGTTAAGTAGAGCAAATTATAGCACTATGAAAATGGAAATTCTGTAAATCTTTTATTAGACATTTTGTGATAGCGCTTGGCTGGAAGTGGGGATGGCGGGACTCGAACCCGCAAGGTGTGAACCACATGATCCTAAGTCATGCGCGTATGCCAATTCCGCCACATCCCCATAAAATTTGATTATATGCGAGCTATAAACTGCTCACAAGGGGTAATCATTCCAAATCAATCCGCGAAACTTGTGACACATCCATCTCTCCCGCTTTACCCAAAATACTCGTGATTAATAGTTGGGCAAACCGGAAGAGGCTTTGCATTTGCTCCATCCGTTCAAGATAAAGCTTCGCCAATTCCTGATCGGATTCCGACATGTTTGCTATCGATTTTGAGAGGCGCGAGGCGTTATCATCCATCACATGCAGGGCGCGTTCGACATCTCGCATTTCACGTCCGGCAAGGATGTTGGTGATGATTTGCCAGAAATCAGTCTCGGCCTCATAGAACTTGCGGCGGTCACCACGCCCTTTGACCCACACCTGCCGTACCATGCCAAGATGTTCAAGGGTACGCAGGTTCATGCTGACGCTCGCCTTGGAAATATCAAGCAGTTCGACCAGATCATCAAGACTGAGCGGTGTCTTGCTCAACATCAACGCGCCGTAGAGCTGCCCCATGACCTTACTGAAGCCGAAGTACGCCGCAAGCTGTCCCAAGCCATCCAGCATACTTTCCTGAACAGCTTGCAAGTTGATGTCGTGACTCTGAATCCCGTTTTTATCCGGCGAGGACATGGCGATACCTCAGACTTTTCTACGCATGCGGCAAGTACAATCGAATAATAGAACTATCGTATCATTGTTAAAGACTGGTGACAACCTGTCAGGCGTCATTAAACATTCGGCTCATAATAGGATTTGGTAGGTACAAAGCGTTATTCATAGCGCAACGCATCAATGGGATTCAGTGATGCGGCGCGGTTCGCAGGGTATATTCCGAAGAAAACACCAATGCCAAGAGAAATCATGGTTGCGAGCAGCACACTCGAGAATTGAACGGAGGCTTGAAGCTCTGGCAAGGCAGTGGTAATAATGATAGTGCCTGCGGTTGCGGTCAATATACCGATACCACCACCGATTAGCGCCAAGACGGTTGCTTCCACGAGAAACTGGACGAGAATGTCCCCTTTCTGAGCGCCAACCGCTTTGCGCAAGCCAATTTCGCGTGTTCGCTCGGTGACGGTGACCAGCATAATATTCATAATGCCGATACCACCCACCAAGAGCGATATGCCCGCAATCACCGCAAGGAAAACAGTCAGTAAGCCGGTTATATTACCCAAACTGCTGAGCAAATCATCTTGGGTAAATATCTGAAAGTCATCTTCATCACGAAAACTAATGCGATGTTCTTCCCGCAGCGCTTGGCGCAGCTGCTCGACCAGAGGTGTGACACTTTGATTATCGCGTGCCTGAACAATGATGTTGGTCACTGGTCGCGCGCCAGTGAGTTCGCGATCACCACTCAGGCGAGTCTGAACGGTGGTCAGCGGCGCTATGATTAGGTCGTCGTCACTTGGCCCAAAACCTGCCCCACCAACCACATTAAGTACGCCTTCGACTTTGAAAGTAATTCCTTGAATACGTATACTCTTACCAATCGGATCCGTTCCATTTGGAAACCAGTGTTTAACAGTATCCTGCCCTAAAATAGCAATTCGCGCTTGGCTGTCCATATCCGCAGTATCCAAAAAACTACCGGCGATAACCGAGCGATTCCGAACCGACAGATAATCCGGCGTGACACCCAAAACACGGATCGAGACTTGACGGCCCTCAAAGGTTACATTTCGAGTCACCGAGCGCTGAGGCATAATGGCGAGCGCCTCTGTCACACGAAACGGATCAGAAATGGCTTGAACATCATCCAGCGTCAACCTACGAATTTCACCTTGATCATTCTGACGCGGAAAGATGATTACCAAATTTGTACCTACACCCAAGAATTGGCGGCGTACATAACCGTCCACCGCCTGTCCTAGCGATACCAGAACAATGACTGATGCTACGCCAATAGTGATTCCGAGCATGGTCAATAAGGAACGGAGTTTATTGCTCCCTAAACCGACCAGTGCCATCCGAACGTTTTCAAACATGGCGCAATTAATCCAATTGGCTACTTACTCGAACCGAAGCGCATCAATGGGTTTCATACGAGCGGCACGGCTAGCAGGATACAAGCCAAAAAAAACGCCGACAAAACTGCTGACCGCCGTCGCGAGAATAATGGCATCGGCACTTAAGCTGACTTTGAGCGTCGGCACGAAGACTCCGACCAGAATAGTCCCTACCCAACCCATACCAATACCAATTGCTCCTCCGACAACTGAGAGCACCAGACTTTCAATCAAGAATTGGGTCAGAATGTCCGCGCCGCGTGCGCCAACGGCTTTACGCAAGCCAATTTCACGTGTCCGCTCGGTAACGGAAACCAGCATAATGTTCATGATGCCGATACCACCCACCAGCAAAGAAATGCCCGCAATCATGCCCAAAAAAGCGGTCAGAATACCCGTGATACGCCCTAATGACGTCAGCAAGTCTTTCTGGTTAATGATTTGAAAATCCTGTTCACCCTGAAACTGAACATCATGGGCTGTCGTCAGGTAAGCTTCAATTTCACGTGTGGCCTGATCCATCTCTTTTTCGGATATAGCTTCGACATGAAACACGTCCACTCGGTAGCCACCATCTTTGCTACGGGCCTGATCTAGGCGCGATTGAGCGGTACTTAACGGGATATAAACCACGGCATTTTGATCGCCGAAGAAGCTGCTGTTTTTCTCTTCCATCACACCAATCACCGTGAACACACGATCATTTATACGAATGATGCGTCCAACTGGATCAAATGATTTGTCGCCATATAAACGATCCACGATGGTTGTACCCAGAACGGCCACCCGCGCGGCGTTATCAACGTCGGTTTGGCTGATAAACACACCACCAGAACGCGGCTTCCAGTTACGTACTTCTTGGAAATTAGGCGTGACACCGCTTACCGCAAGCGTGGTTCGTTTGGCCTCCGCCACCACTGTTCCGGGGATTTGATGTTCCATCGCGACCTGTCGAACACTGGGAGCAATCGACGGATTGGCAAGGGCATTCCCTTCGATAGTCGTTAAGGGCATGATGATCGTACGGGTTGTAGAGGCAGGTGCGGATGAGAATACAAAAAGGATATTTGAACCGAGGCCTTGGAACTGAGACGAAATATAAGTTTCGACCCCGCGTCCCAAGCTAATGAGCGCGATGACTGCCCCTACCCCGATGATAATGCCGAGCGTCGTCAATATCGCGCGAAGGCGGTTGACGAGCAGCGATTCAAGTGCGATACGAATAGTCTCAATCAGGTTCATACAGTAATCTGCTAGTTATCAATCGGATTAAAGGTGCCGCGCGCCACCAGCACGACTTTCTGACCGACATCCAGACCGCTTACAATTTCGCTTTCGGTTTCGTTTCTCACACCTAATGTCACTGGAATATCTATGAACTTAGCTTCACTTTCCTGAACCGTAACATAAGCTTGCTGCGAAGCGCTGTCAATGCGAACGAAGCGGTTGGGCAGCGCAATAATATCCTTTAGTTGGTTGACAATGATGGTCGCGGTAGTCGTCATCCCAACACGGATCGGGGCATCCGTTGGATCCAATGTCACACGAACGCTATAAGTTACCAACTGTCCTGCACGAATGGACGTCAGAGCAACACGGGTAACATGAGCTGTGATCTTCGCGTCGGGCAAGGCATCCAAACGCAGGTTGACCAACTGTCCATTCTGCACGTTCACAATATCCGTTTCATCAACTGCCACATCGACGTAATAGCTTGACGGGTCGATGAGGCTTATGGCCGCACCTTGTGGGGGAACTTCGCCGACAACCAGATTGTTCTGCGTGACGACGCCATCAAATGGAGCGACCAAGACAGCCTTACTCAAGGTCGTCTGAGCCTGTTTCACGGCAAGTTGGGCAAGCTGCAACTGCGTCTGCGCAATTTGAAGCTGCAAGTCAGTCGGTCCATTCTTAAGCAGGTCAAGACGTTCCTGAGCCGCAACGATCTGAGCGTTGGCGCTGGAAAGGGCGGCTACATCCGCCGGTTTGTTTTCGGCGCCGGTTACGCCAATATCCGCTAAGGCAACGCCGTTTTCAGCCTGCACAATTGGTGTAGTCACATTATCAGCAGGATTCGACTGCGGGACCGTGACCGTAATCCCGAATTTACTCGCTTGTTCTGCCGATTGCTTGGCGGCCGCAGATGGAAGGTCACGTTGAAGCTGCGCCTGCCACAGTTGATTTCGTGAAAGCTCAGCTTGCAAACGCGCAATTTCGACTTGATTGGGATCAGCGCCCAAGGTGACCGCACCGGCTTGCGCTTGGGCAGCTTTCAAAGCGGCTTCGGCCACGGCAATATCCACATCACGCGCAGGGCGGGTCAAAGCATCATAGGAGGCCTGCTGCCCTGACAAAGCCAGTTGAGCGTTCGCAAGCGCATTTTCGAAGTCAGGTGCATCGAGGCGAGCCAGAACGTCACCTTTTTGAACTGGCTGCCCTTCTTTGACCAATATCTCCTTAACTGGAGCACTAAAGCCGAACGCCAGAGGCAACTGCTGCAGCGGCGTGATCGCACCGGTCGCGTTGACGGTAACGGTCAAATCACTTTTGGTGACCAATATCTCGTCTTCAACTTTGACACTCGCTGCCTGTGCCACAGCTTGGGCATTCTGAAACTGCACATACAAAATACTAGCGCTGACAAATACTGACAGGCAGATTATGATAATGATTATTCGGAGTATGCGTTTCATCGATTAGCCTCCGAAAATCGCAATCTTGTCACTGCCAAGACTTACTGCCAATACATCGTTTTCGAGTATCCCGGCAGTCACTTCGCTCACATCGTCACCTTGAAGCCCCAACTGAACTTCGACCTCTTGCAGACGTCCATTCCTATCCACAACGTTCACGTAGGCCTTATTTCGCGTGCGATCAAGCCGGATATATTCGTTTGGAACACTTAAGACGTTCGATTTTTGGTCCACTACAACCGAGGCTTCGGCAGTCATCCCCGCTCGAACACGCGGATCATTGGCATCCAAGCGAACTTGTACATCATAATTGATGATGCCGTTATCGTTTGTGCCGACGAGGGCAATTCTTTCAATAGTAGCAGGCAGTTCAATACCCGGAAGCGCGTCAACTTTCACACGAGCATGTTGGCCTTCTCGGATTTTGCGAATATCAATTTCATCAACCTGTACCAGCACATGCAGCGGTGAAATATTGGTAATCTGTACGGCTGGCAGTGCAGGTGAGCCAACCGAACCGACCTGCACATTAACAGCCGAAACAACACCATCAAACGGCGCGACCAACGACATATCGTTCAGCAGTTTTTCGGCTTGATCCACTTGGAGCTGCGCCTGTAGTACCCCGATATTAGCTTGATCGATTTGGGCTTGCGTCGGTCCGGCTTTGACCTGATCAAGCGCCTTTTGTGCCTGTATGATTCGCGCATAAGCGGCATTCAGGGCGCCTTGGTTACCACCTTTGAGCGATTCAAGTTGCAGGCGAGCGATTTCGGCATTGAAGGACGCCGCGCCGACCTGTGCATCGAGCAGCTGATAATATTGGTCAACTCGACCGCCATCGGCATCGGTACGGGCTTTCTGAGCTTGAGTTTTCAAGTCGAGGGCTTGTCGGTAGCGCAACTCCGCTGCTTGTAAATCAGACGGTGCTACTGCATTCTGAATACCTAGATAGGCACCCTGTGCGCTTTTGAGGTTAGCCTCGGCGATCCGAATGTCACTTTCGTCAACAGGCTTGATCACATTTTGACGCTGTAGTTGGGCTAATTTCAGGCTTAACACAGCGCGATCATAAGCAAGTTGTTCATTTTCGTGATCAAGCGTCGCTAGAACATCGCCCTTCTGCACTACATCACCGGGCTGCACCATCACTTCGGACACGTTTGCAACACGCATGAATCTCAAATTGACCACCGATTCGGCTTCAATTCTGCCGATACCCGTTACAAAGAGTGACACATTGCCCTGCACTACCGTGTAAAAACGTAGATTTTGGTCAGGCTCACGGGTTCGCATCAATTGGGCAGCATTAGCGCCGAACGCGCAGACGGGTACCACCAGAACCAAGAATGTCAAAAAGATCAACGATCGACGAACCGACATAACCTCTCACTCGACAAACTCACCCAACACCTTGCGATTAGACTAAAGTTTCATTCGATTGTTCTATTTGACTCAATCAAGTTATCATAGCACAATTTATACAGTAATCCCGTCGGTATTCAGCACGCATCAAGCGAAAACTAATCTGGCACTAAAAAAATACCGATGGTATTATTAAATATGCGTTATCTTTCACAATCCATTAATTAGTCAACGGTAAGGGAGCAGTGGCCCTTATGCCCGGAAATATTCCAGATATCGTCATTGGGCGACTGCCTTTATATTTGCGTGCGCTCACCCGCCTTGCCATAGAGGGGCAGGAAGTTACATCGTCTCACGAACTCGGTCGGCGCTTAGGTATAAGTTCTGCTCAAATCCGCAAAGACCTCTCCCATTTTGGCGGCTTCGGCAAGCAAGGCACAGGCTACCAAATCTCCTATCTGGTTGAGCAGTTACGTCAGGTGCTGAAAGTAAACCAAGAGTGGGAAGTGGCTATCATCGGCGCAGGTGATCTCGGCACCGCTTTGCTTCACTATAAAGGTTTTGTCGATAGAGGCTTTCGAATTGCCTGTGTGTTTGACAATTCACCACAGAAAATCGGTAAGAAAATTGGGGATTTCGTCGTCCACCCTATGGAAGACATGCAGAAGGTCATTCAAGAACGCGGCATCAAGCTCGCGATGATTGCCGTGCCTGCCGAAAAAGCCCAAGAAGTAGCCGACAAATTGATTGACGTTGGAGTACGCGCGATCCTGAATTATGCTCCGATGACCTTGAATGTCCCTGCCGACATTAAGGTGCAGTACATCGACCCAGTTGTACAATTACAGCGAATGACGTTCTATCTTTCTTAAATTTGACCGATACGTCGAAGGATCGATTGATCTTCAAGCGCCCGGCCAGCACCAACAGCCACCGCGATCATGGGATTTTCTGCCCGATAGACGGGTACACCTGTTTCGTGCGTCAGGAATTGGTCCATCCCACGTAGTAATGCTCCGCCCCCAGTCAAAACGATACCACGGTCAATAATGTCCGAGGCTAGTTCAGGGGGCGTTGTTCCAAGCACAGCTTTCACTACACCTGCAATCGCTGAGAGTGGTTCCTGAAGCGCCTCGATCACTTCACCTGTCGTGATGGTAACCGTTCGCGGTAAGCCGCTGACGTTATCACGCCCTTGGATTTCCATGGACATTGTTTCGCCAATATCGGTCGCAGCGCCAACCTGAATCTTGATCGACTCAGCCGTGGGCTGCCCGATGCTGAGGTTATATTTGCGCCGCACATAACTTTGAATAGCTTCGTCCTGACGTAAGCCGCCGACGCGTCCACTTTCGGCGCGAACAATGTTGTTCATGGTGATCACAGCCGCCTCGGTGATGCCACCGCCAATGTTGATGACCATGTCGCCAGCGGGAGTACTGACAGGAAGCCCTGCCCCAATTGCTGCCGCTAAAGGTTCCCAAATCAGAAAGGCTTCGCGTGCTCCAGCTGAAAGCGCCGCTTCGTGTACAGCCCGTTTTTCAACACTGGTCACGCCGAAGGGAACGGTAATCATGACACTCGGTTTGAACAGTCGCACACGTCCAGCCACTTTATCAAAGAAGTGGCGAAGCATCACTTCAGTGACTTCATAATCGGCAATCACGCCGTCGCGTAAGGGGCGAACAACCTGAATGTCTTCATCATCAACCTTGCCCAACATTTCGCGGGCAGGCTGACCGATTTCCACGATACGTTCATCTTCAGCCGTTAACGCCACAAGAGAAGGCTCCTGCAGCACAATCTGACCATTTTCATAAATCAGGACATTGACAGTACCGAGGTCAACACCCAGTTGTTTGCGGAGTAGTCCCATATCCCTCAAACCATTTCGTTGAGAATTTCACAGCGCGTACTATACCATACAACACGTGAAGTGCGGAGATCATACTTAAAAACAAATAGGGCAAGATACCTTGCCCTACTGTATAGCTGTTCAGTTTGACAAAAACCTATTCGCTATCGTCCTCAGACACGATCCGCAGAATAGAAGCTGAACGACTCTTGAGTTTATTCTTGACCTTCAAAGCCAGTTCCGCGCGGCGTAGTTCGAGCGCGGCGGTACGGTTTTCAGCCTCTGGCACCCCTTCAGCCATCATCTTGGCAGCGCGGGCACGGGCAGCTTCAATCTTTTCCTCGTCCAGCGCAAATGAGGACTCGGCCAAATAAGCCAATGCCACGACTTTGTCCGGACGAATATCGACGACGCCACCGTAAATGACAAAGCGTTCTTCTTTGTTAGCCTTACGCACAACAAGTTCGCCGAATCCCATCGTGGTCAATACTGGCGCGTGATGTGGCAGCACGCCCATTTCGCCTTCTGAACCGGGAACGAGCACCATATCGGCTTCACGTTCTTCGAAGACCTTGCGCTCCTGCGTCACAATTTCAACATGTATTGGCATCTTGCCTCCTATCTATCCTCAGTCATAGAGGTGTGTTCTGAGTTGAGCACACGTTTATGCAGCGGATAGTTTATTTCTGTGACTGCTCGTAGCGCTGAAGCACTTCGTCAATGCCACCAGCCATATAGAACATCTGCTCAGGAACATGATCCACATCACCCTTGAGGATGGTGCGGAACCCAGCAACAGTGTCCTTGACCTTGACATAACGACCTTCACGGCCCGTGAACTGAGTCGCCACATAGAATGGCTGGCTGAGGAACTGTTCGATCTTACGAGCACGAGCCACCAACAGCTTGTCGTCGTCCGAGAGTTCATCGATACCGAGAATGGCGATGATGTCCTGCAAGTCCTTATAGCGCTGGAGAATCTGCTGAACTTCACGGGCGGTGCGATAGTGCTCTTCACCGACGATCAGCGGATCGAGGTTCTTGCTGGTGCTTGCCAGAGGATCAACCGCCGGGAAGATACCACGAGCAGCAATCGAACGTTCCAGAGCAATCGTACCGTCCAAGTGCGTGAACACGGCCACAGGCGCTGGATCAGAGTAATCGTCAGCAGGTACGTACACCGCTTGAATGGAGGTAATCGAACCCTTGGTGGTCGACGTAATACGTTCCTGTAGTTGACCCATTTCGTCAGCTAATGTGGGCTGGTAACCGACTGCGGAGGGCATACGACCGAGAAGCGCCGACACTTCCGAACCCGCCAGTGAATAACGGAAAATGTTATCAATGAAGAGCAGCACGTCACGACCTTCATCACGGAAGTGTTCGGCCATCGTCAAACCCGAAAGTGCTACACGGAGACGTACCCCGGGCGGCTCGTTCATCTGGCCGAAAACCATCGCCAGCTTATCCAAAACGCCTGCTTCGTCCATTTCATGATAGAGCGCCGTCCCTTCACGGGTACGTTCACCTACGCCAGCAAACACCGACAAACCAGAGTGCTGGGTTGCAATCGAGTTAATCAATTCCTGAATGGTAACCGTCTTGCCTACCCCTGCTCCACCGAAGATACCGACCTTACCACCCTTGGACATGGGCGCGACCAAGTCAATAACCTTCATGCCTGTTTCGAAGATCTCAATCTTAGTCGATTGTTCTTCAAAGGTTGGAGCATCGGCATGAATAGCGCGGCGCGGTAAACCGGCTGGCACAGGATCGCCGCCGTCTACGGGCTTGCCTAGAACGTTGAAGACGCGTCCCAACGATGCCGGGCCAACAGGCACGCTAATGGGAGCGCCGGTAGAAAACGCTGGAACATTACGTTGAAGACCGTCAGTCGTATCCATAGCGACGGTACGCACAGCGTTATCACCCAACAGGGTTTGAACTTCAAGGATGAGGTCATCTTGTCCCTCACGAGGAACACGAATGGCCTCAAAAATATCAGGAAGCTGTCCGGGAGGGAAAACCACATCCACCACCGCTCCTAAGACTTGGGACACACGCCCTTGTACTTCTGCCATATCTGTTGTCTCCTAATTAATTGTCGCGGTGGCTTGCCATGACGCGCCACCCGGATTCTGTCAAAGTATTACCGTGTCCAGTTTTGGTTCATTTATCTCTTGCCACTGGAGCGACACAAGAGTTAAGTGCTTACTTCTGCCTGTTCTACGAGGCTGCGGCCACAATGTCATTTGCCAACGACTCGATGGATGCCTGCAACGCTTCAGCGCCACCGACGATGTCCAGAATTTCAGCCGTAATAGATGCCTGACGAGCCTTGTTGTAAACCAGCGTGAGATCACCGATAAGCTGGGTCGCATTGTCGGACGCGTTACGCATGGCAACCATACGAGCAGAGTGTTCGCTGGCTTGACTTTCCAACAGCGCTTGATAGAGCTGCAGTTCGGTAAAGCGCGGCACAATCTCATCCAAAATTGCTGCCGGGTCTGGTTCATACTCATAATCAGACTTTGAGGCGCTCACATTCGGAATATCTTTGAGCGATTCCTTGAGTACCGAGTCTTCGGTTGAGAATGGCAGCAGTGGCAGCCAAGGCAGCACGACCGGACGCTGCGTCAGCGTATTCACGAAGTCGGTATAGGCAATGAAAACACCATCGACGGTGCCGGATAGAAATTCATCAATCGCCAGACGCGCCGCCGGAGCGATGTCGGCAACCGTCGGATCAGCACCAAAGGTACTAAACTCCGCAATGACGTTCCCACCCGCGCGAATGAGCGAGTCGCGACCTTTCTTACCGATTGTGACGTAGCGGACTGGCTTGCCAATACGCTGAGCGAAACGCTGTGCCACACGAATAATATTGGAATTGAACGCGCCTGCTAAACCTCGATCCGAGGTGATGAGCACGACCATCACTGACTTAACTTCCGCGCGTGCGGTTAGCAGTGGGTGCAAAGGGACGCCCTTCGTGCTGGTGCTTTGCACATTCAGCAGGATTTCCCATGCTTTTTCAGCAAATGCGCGGCTTGCCAACACACGTGCCTGCGCCTTACGAACGCGAGACGCAGATACCGCTTCCAACGCGCGGGTGATCTGCGAAATGTTTTTTACAGAACGAATACGTTTCTTTACTTCACGGGCTGTAGCCATAATTATCTCCTTATGCCGCTATTAAAAGCACATGGAGGGCATATTTCAGTATGCCCTGTTTTGTGTAAAAGCGACTTAGCTCCAGCTCGCGTTGACGGTATTCAACGCTTCCTTCAAAGTGGCTTCTTGCGCATCATCCAGCGTCTTCTTTTCGCCGATGCTGTTCGCCAATTCGGAGAACTGTGTGTTGAAAGTACGGAGGAACGCAGCTTGCCATTCCTTAACGCGGTCAACCGTCACATTATCCAAATAGCCCTTGGTACCTGCATAGATCAAGGCAACTTGTTCAGCAACCGAGAACGGTTGATACTGAGGCTGCTTGAGCAGTTCTGTCAAACGCAAACCACGATCAAGCTGCTGTTGGGTCGCCTTATCCAAGTCAGAACCGAATTGGGCAAAGGCCGCTAATGAACGGAACTGCGCAAGATCAAGACGCAAACCGCCGGCCACTTTCTTCATAGCTTTGGTCTGGGCATCACCGCCGACGCGGCTGACGCTAATACCGACGTTAATGGCAGGACGCGTACCGGCATAGAACAATTCCGGTTCGAGGTAAATCTGGCCGTCCGTAATCGAAATAACGTTGGTCGGCACATATGCGGACACGTCACCAAGGAGGGTTTCAATAACCGGCAAAGCGGTCAAGCTGCCACCGCCGCGCGCGTCACTCAACTGAGCGGCACGTTCAAGGAGACGGCTGTGGAGATAAAACACGTCGCCGGGGTAGGCTTCACGTCCCGGGGGACGGCGCATAAGGAGCGAAACTTGGCGATACGCCCAAGCATGCTTGGAAAGGTCGTCGTATACCACCAGCGCATCCTTGCCGTTTTCCATGAACCACTCGCCGATAGCACAACCGGAGTAGGGCGAAATGTAGTTCATAGCAGCCGAGTCAGAAGCCGACGCAACAACAACCGTCGTGTATTCCATCGCACCGTATTCTTCAAGGAGGGCGACCAAACGGGCGACTTCACCACGACGCTTGCCAATCGCGACGTAGATGCAGTTAACATTCTTGCCCTTCTGGTTAATGATGGTGTCGATAGCAATAGCGGTCTTGCCGGTCTGACGGTCACCAATGATCAACTCACGCTGACCGCAACCAATCGGGGTCATCGAGTCGATAGCGACGATACCGGTCTGGAGAGGACGACCGACGTTCTTACGTTCGATAACACCGGGGGCGATACGTTCGATATTGTAAAACTCGGTCGCAGCAATCGGGCCTTTGCCGTCAACTGGATTACCGAGCGCATCTACTACACGCCCGACCAAGCCCACACCGACTGGCACAGAAGCAATACGTCCTAGCGGACGAACTTCGTCACCTTCCTGAATGGTGTCGTATTCGCCCATGATGATTATACCGACATTGTCTTTTTCGAGGTTAAATGCGATACCGGGCGTACCATTAGAGAACTGAACAAGTTCGCTGAAACGAATATTTTCCAAGCCGGAAATACGCGCAATACCATCACCGACTTCCAGAACGCGTCCGACTTCTACCGACTCAATTTTCTTTCCATATCCATCGATCTGTTTGAGCAATGACTCATAAATATCGTTGGAGATCACAGCCATTGAGGCCTCCTTGCTACCTTTAGCTAATATGCCTATCTATGCTAACAGCGTATTCGCTGGTTTAAGCCGGGATTGAGGATACAAATACAACACAAACCTGTAGACAGAATTGTACATGATGGAATCTTATCTGTCCACTTTTTCACAAACGGAAGTGACTTGGATAAATATAGGTTATTTACCTTGTCAATTTACCAGTAATTGGTCAATAAAACTAGCGGTCGCCATCCAGCATATCGGGATTGCGAATCGGTGTACCACCGCCTAATGCAACCGACCGCTGATAGGCTGCCCAGACCGCCCTCGAAATAACTGTGCGTAAGCCGCCTTTTTCCAGATGATAGATGGCTTCGGCAGAGGTACCGCCGGGACTGGTCACTTGATTGCGCAATTGAGCAGGATGCAAACCCGATTTTTCGGCATACTCAATTGAACCACGCATGGTCTGCAAAACCAATTGTTCGGAATCCCGGCGCGAAAATCCCATGTGAACACCCGCGTCGATTAGAGCCTCCATGAACATGAACACGTAGGCCGGCCCCGTCCCACTCAGGGCAGTCGCCATATCCAGATAGCGTTCGTCGTCCACAAAAATCTGCTGGCCCAATGCGCCAATCAGGGCCTTCGCCTGTTCGCGCTGCGCTTGTTCGACTTCGGTGGTCGCCGTCCAAACCGTGATGCCCTGCCCGATTTGTGCGGGCGTGTTGGGCATTGCCCGTACGATACTGGCATTCGCTACGCCATCCGCGATGGTCTTAATCTTTGCCCCCGCAATGATGCTTAGCACCAACTTCGACGTATGCGCACCATGGCGGATTTCAGGCATAACTTCTGCTAGCACTTGTGGCTTAACTGACAACACTAGGATATCTGAGGCCTCTGCAGCCATATCATTATCAGTAGTGCCCTTCAGACCATATTTCTCACCGAGTTCTTTAACGTGTGCTTCACGTGGATCGGCAGCAATGATTTGTTGAGCGGGCAGAAGTTTTTCGTTCAGCAGACCTTTAATCATCGCCTCAGCCATGACGCCGCTGCCGATGAACCCGACCGTCATATTTCCTAAAGACATCATCTCCCCCTAAAAGTAGTTTTTGTAAACATGTTCATCTGTCCAGCGTTGAGCTGCTGCTTCGACGCGATCGGTTCGCACTTCGACACCAATGCCCGGTGCGGTCGGCGCAATGATGCGGCTGTTCGCACCCAAAACAAATGGCGGTTCTGTCAGATCAGGATCATAATAGCGGTCAGTCGCAGAAATGTCGCAGGGCAATGTCACGGCAGGCAGTGACGCAAAAGCCAAGTTCGCTGAACGGCCAATCCCCGTTTCCAACAATCCACCAATCCAGAGCGGCAGTTGATGTTCAACACATAGCTTGTAAATTTCGAGACTCTCGGTATAGCCGCCTACACGTGCAGGCTTCAGGTTGAGGATGCGACAGGCACCGAGTTCCAATGCAAGCCGCAAATCGTTGGCTGAACAAATGCTTTCATCCAAGCAAATCGGGGTTTTGAGCTGAGGCTGTAATTTGCTGTGCTCGTAGATGTCATCATGCCCCAACGGCTGTTCGATCATCAGAAGGTTCAATTCATCCAGCTGTTTGAGGTGTTCGGTATCTGCCAGCGTATAGGCACTGTTGGCATCTAGCATCATCACAATATCGGGGTAAACTTTGCGAACCGCCTGTGCCAGTTCGACATCCCATCCCGGCTCGATCTTGAGCTTGATTCGACCATAACCCTGCCCCAAACGCGTCTTGATCACGGAAAGTGTTTCTTCGACCGTCGATTTGATACCGATGCTGACGCCAACATTGGCATAGCCGCGCGGCTGCTGGTCAGCAGGCAAATACGATGCGAACAATTGCATTAGTGACAGGTCGTTATTCTTTGCCAGTGCATCCCAGACTGCTGCTTCAAGTCCATGTTTGGCCAGATGGTGATCACGTACACGACCGAACAGCATGGGCACATCGGTAGCACTTGCGAGTGTCTTACCTAATAGAGCAGGCACCAGAAACTCGCTCATGATATGAAGAGCAGTACCGACTGTCTCGTAGTTGTAACCGGGCGCTATCTCAGGTGAAGCCTCGCCCCATCCAACGATGCCATTATCCGTCTCAAGCCGCACTACGATTCCGGTCTTGAAAGGTTCATCGCCCGAACTGGTCTTTAATGTTTCCACTAGAGACATGGCAATCGGATACAGCTTGATATCTTTGATCGTGATCGGCTTCAAAATGAGCATCCTTATGTGAGCATGAAAAAGCAAAATCAGTTATTGCTAAAATCGACACGTTCAAAGGCTCTCTCAGCCTGACTAAATAGATAAAATGCTCGTTCACGGTCTTCGTAGGTGCTGCTTACAAAGTCAGTCACTGTGTAACCATAAGTGAAGAAGCCCTGCATCACACTCCGTACGTGGGTTTGCCACTGAATTGCCAGCGGCAGGTTATCACGAATGAGCGCATCGTAAGTCGTGGGAATTTCAACCAACGCCAGTGAGCCTTCTGGCGTAACGATTGTTTCGCTTGGGATCATCAAACCTGACTTGGTAACCGTTGATGGGTTGGCGATTGGCGTTTCCGCCTCCAAATACTGCTTCAAATCGATCAAACCGCGTGATCCATTAAACCGTTCCTCAACACGCCGGTTGGTTACCCACCACTCGACCAGTAACCGATCCGAGGTGCCAGTACGGCTCAAGCCCCCCTCGTTGGAGGTACCATAATAGTTTTCCAGATAGGACGTGCAAATCGCGCCCAATTTGCGAATGTTCAGATGGGCATTAGTCGCCAGCATCGGATCAAACGTCCAAGTTACCAAGCGAATCCCCTGTCGCATCGCAAATTCGCGCTGGCGCTTCTTCAGCTTATAGCCAACACCCTGTCCACGATATTCAGGCAGCACGATCATACGTTTAGAGACGATACGCAAGTTCGCCATCGCTGGCCGACTTTGCTCTTGGATGTCAGTCCCCAAAAAGCCAATCAACACCGCCACCATCTTTGCGCCATCAAAGGCCGCCCATACATGCCCACCGGCTGTCGCCAGTGAAAACAGCATGTGCGCAGGCACGACCGACTCTAAAGACGTGCCCCAATAGGTTTTCTGTAATTCAACCGCTTCGTGCATCTCATCCAAATTGTGCAGCAATCGAATACTTGTTATCTCAGCCATCCTGACCAACAACCTCGTTCCTTATACTTTTCATCCCTATGATATTACTCAGGCGCTCCGCGGACGCCGTCGCATCGAATATCGGAGCATCGGCAGCCAATAGGCTTTATTCGGCATATAAATCAACAACGTGTCTTCAAATCGGCGGGGGCGAATCCCGAAATAGTTATAGATATTCCCCAACGGGGCCGCACGATTAGTCGCCAATATGTCGAGCCACTGCGGCGTCATCAGTGAACGCGGGAAAATTCGGCTATAGATGTTCGAAAGCGAGCGTAGCAAGTAAGGCGGGGTTGGAATAATGGTTCGTCCTACGCCCGACACACGCATTACTGTATAGATCAAGTCCTCAACCGTGATATATTCCGGCCCACCAATATCCAGAGTAGCATCCACCGTATCAACCAATTCCAAACTCCGCACAATCGCTTCGACCAAATCGGCGATATAAATTGGATGCAGTACCACTTCGCCACGTCCGGGCATCAGGTAAATGAGTGGGGATGCGCGCAGCATCATCGCAATGTGGTTCACAAACGCATCGTCTTCGCCAAACACAACCCCTGACCGGATGATGGTGTAGGCAAGGCCACTGGTACGAATGACCTCTTCGACCATCCCTTTGATACGAAGCAGCACATAGGCTGACGATAGAGACGCGCCTAATTGGCTCACCGTAATGATACGTCCAACGCGTGCGGAGCGTGCCGCCGTCACCAAGTTCCGTGTGCCGACCAATTCCACACGTTCTAAGTCAGTCGCGCGCCCCCACCATTGGGCACTTTCGAGATGAATGATCGTGTGTGAGCCGCTTACGGCCTTGAAAGTGGTTTCTTCATCGCGCAGGCTGCCCGTGACGACATCAACAGGTTGTGAAAATGGCAGGTCATCAGAGCGGCCTTCAGATATGAGACAACGTATTTGATGACCATCCGCCAACAATCGCTCTGTAAGGTGCCGACCGATAAACCCCGTACTACCTGTGATAAGAATCATGCAGCCTCCATAAGACGGCGAATTATAACATCCGCATCATGGGGATAAAATGCCGCAATACTGCAACCACAGCCCTTGTGAGGGGTTTAATGGAATAGATATAATGCAGAGCCTTAATTAAATAAACAAATTCTCGCGTTTGATGCGTATCAATCGCTGTCTGGAGGAACATTGTGGAACGAAGGCGGGTAGTTGTAACGGGCATGGGCATCCTTTGTCCCACCGGCAACACGGTAGAAGAAGCATGGGGAAATGCAGCAGCAGGCAAAACAGGCATTGGCACCATTCAAAGATTTGACACCTCGCATCTCGAGAATCATTTCGGTGGAGAAGTCAAGAACTTTGACCCCAATGAGGTGCTTGGTCGACGTGAAGCACGGCGTACGGATCGTGTGACCCAGCTTGGTTTGGTGGCTGCTCAACAAGCGCTCGAAGATTCGGGCTTACAGATCACTGATGACAACCGTTACGATATTGGCTGCATCATGGGCAGTGGTATCGGCGGTATCGGGTCGATCTTTGAAGCGGTCAAATCGTTCTTAGAACGTGGTGCGAAGGCAGTCAGTCCTCTCATGGTTCCCATGATGCTCCCTGATAGCCCATCCTCAAAAGTCGCCATGACTTGGGGCTTACGCGGGCCGAATTTTGCAATTTCAACGGCTTGCGCTACAGGCAACAACAGCATCGGTGAAGCCACTGAAATTATCCGGCGCGGTGGCGCGAAGGCCATCCTCGCAGGCAGCGCCGAAGCAGGCCTGGTCGAAATCGCGATGGCCAGCTTCAATAACATGACCGCCATCTCCCGACGAAATGACGCGCCCGAAAAAGCCTCCCGGCCATTCGATATTGATCGCGATGGTTTTGTGGTCGCTGAAGGTGCAGCACTGATTATGTTAGAAGATTTGGATCACGCGGTCGCACGCGGTGCAAAAATCTATGCTGAAGTGCTCGGTTATGGTCAAAGCTGCGATGCTTACCATGTCACCGCGCCACTTGAAACGGGTGAAGGTGCGGCTAAGGCGATGGAACTCGCGCTTGAAGATGCCGAACTTAAGCCGGAAGACATCAGTTACATCAATGCGCACGGCACAAGCACACCGCTCAACGATAAGAGTGAAACGGTCGCCATTAAACGCGCGTTGGGTGAAACTGCCTACGAAATCCCGATCAGTTCGACAAAATCCGTCACCGGACATTTGATGGGTGCGGCGGGAGCGGTTGAAGCCGTCTTCTCGATCATGGCCCTGCGCGACAATTTCATTCCACCGACGGTCAATCTTGATAACCAGGATCCGGAGTGCGACCTGAACTACACACCGAACGTGGGCGTTAAGCGTGAACTCAAAACCGTCATGAGCAACTCTTTCGGTTTCGGTGGTCACAATGCTGTCGTAATCTTTGGCAAATATGGACAAAATGGTCACTCCAAATAATGATATGCCAGCCATCCCAACCACACGATATGCACATATCGTAGGTTGGGGAATGGCTGTACCGGAAACGGTACTCACAAACCACGATCTCGAAGCAATTGTCGAAACCAGTGACGAATGGATACGCTCCCGAACGGGCATTAAAGAGCGCCGAATCGCAGGCGAAACCGAATCGACGGCAAGCCTTGGTTTGAAGGCCGCTCGTAAAGCACTGGAAGTGGCCGACATCCTGCCAACTGATATCGACCTGATCGTGGTGGCTACTTCAACACCTGAAAATATATTTCCCAGTACAGCCTCCCTTATCCAGAACTGGTTGGGGGCGACCCGTGCCGGGGCATTCGACCTCAGTGCCGCCTGTTCTGGATTTGTTTATGGGCTTGATATGGCCGCGCAATCCATCCGTTCTGGCAGTATGCAGGTGGCACTGGTTATTGGAGCCGAAACCATGACTCGTGTCATGGACTGGCAAGATCGCGGGACATGCATTCTGTTCGGAGACGGTGCTGGCGCTGTCGTCCTCAAGGCGAGTAATGTGGAAGGCGGCGTGCTTTCGGCAGTTCTCCGGTCAGACGGTTCTGGCGGCGATATGCTCGGCATCCCCACCGTCGGCAGCGAAGACCTTTATCATTCCGATTTCTCGACCGACGGTCATAAAATGCACAAGATGCATATGAACGGCGGTGAGGTCTTCAAATTTGCAACGCGCGTCATCGCTGAAAGTATCCAACAAGCACTGGTCAAAGCCGGCATCGGCATTGAAGATTTGTCTCTGATTGTGCCCCACCAAGCGAATGCACGTATCATTCAAGCGGCTGCACGCTCCCTCAAAGTCGACCCTGAAATGTTCGTGGTTAATCTGGACCGTTATGGGAATACTTCTGCTGCCTCGATTCCGATCGCGCTGTGCGAAGCACTCGAGCAGAAACGACTTAAGCCCGGTGAATACGCCGCGTTTATTGGCTTTGGCGGCGGCCTGACGTGGGCATCCATGATCATTAAGTGGACAGGCGCGACAGTCACGGATACCCGCACAGGCATCTCGATAAATCAACAGCGCCGCCAATTCAGCTATATGTGGGTGCGCGTGCGATCCCAATGGAAGCGACTGAATCAGCAAATCAGTAATATGGTCGAAAGGCTAAACTTCCGCCGCAATCGCATTCAAAGACTGCGGGATAAAGTCGACCAGTTGTAACGCTTTGATCAAGCAGTATTGTACTCTAGTACTAAAGTCCTGCGAAGTATTTGCGAAACCTTTTTTCATTTTCTCCGTCGGTATGGCTGTAATGACCAACAACGGTCTTGATTACCATATTCTAAGGGAGAAGAAAAATGGTTCAGAAGTTTAGTGGATTAAAGATCAAGCTTATTTCCTTGATGGTTATAGCAGTGTTTGCCCTGCTTGGTCAGTCGTTCGTCATGGCACAAGCCACCACTGGCGAGGTTGAAATCGTCGGTACCGTTTCCGCGATAACCAGCACGAGCATCACTGTAGGAACCCAAGTATTCAACATCAGTACAGCAGAAATTAAAGCTGGTGTAGCAGTTGGCGCGCTCGTCAAAGTTCACGCTACACAAGACACATCAGGTCAATGGATTGCCCGCGAGGTAGAACTTTCATTACCGACCGCCGAACAAACAGTTGACCCGAATGTGACCGTAACTCCGGTGCCCATTAATGCTTTTGAAATTACCGGACAAATCACGGCGATTACAAACTCAACAATCACTGTGGGTGGGCACGTTATCGACCTGTCGGGGGCTGAAGTCAAGAACTCTCTGGCGATTGGTGACCAAGTAAAAGTCCATGTGATTGTCCTCAACAACCAATGGATGGCTCGCGAAGTGGAATCAGCGTCCATTCCGGTTACGTTAACCGTGTCCCCCAACTGCACACCGACCGCACCTGCCGGTTGGGTGGCCTATACTGTGCAAGCTGGTGACACCCTTTCAAGTATTGCCTTTGGCTCGGGAAGCAACCCACAGGCTGTCGCTAGCGCCAACTGCATCAGCAACCCTCGCAGCATCCAAGCAGGCCAAACCGTTTTGGTCCCGCAGCAGCCGGTCAGCGTGCAGCCAACCCGCGTCGGTCGCGGTGGTCAGGATGACGGTGCCAATCACGATCTGAACGACGATCACGGCAACAGCAATGGATCTGACGACGGTGCCAACCACGACCTGAATGACGATCACGGCAATAACAGCGGGTCAAATGACGGTGGCAGCCACAACAGTGGTGATGATGGTGGCAGTAGCGGACGCGGCGGCAGTGGTTCAGGCGAAGGCAGTGGTCACGGCTAATCGAATTCGATAAACTATCCGCGATGAGGGAGAGGTCATAGAGTCTCCCTCATTATGCTTCCTAAACAACTGACCTAAGCAGGCAGAGTAATGATACTGATCGTACTTCCCGATATTACAGTTGAAGATCGCTTACTGGCGCAAGCCAAAACCGGTGACCGAGAAGCATTAATGCGTATATACGACACTTACTTTCCACCTATTTATAACTTCATACGCTTACGTGTAGATGACACGTCACTGGCTGAAGATTTAGCCAGCGATGTGTTCATTAAACTGGTGGAAACGCTACGAGGCCGAAACGCGCCACATCACAGCCTGCGTGGATGGTTGTTTCGAGTCGCTCGAAACCGCATTCATGATCACTATCGACAAGGCCGGGGTTTTACTTCCGAAGCGCTTGAAGAATGGACACCCAGTCCATCGGATGAGGAACCTGAGCAGCAATTTATGAGAACCATTCGGGCCGAGCAAGCACGAGCCGCATTATTGAAGCTTTCTGCGGATCAACAAGAAGTTCTTATCCTACGTTTTGGGCAAGGGCTTGGCCTGCAAGAGACCGCCGATATTATGAATCGGCAGATCAGCGCCATCAAATCACTGCAATTTAGAGCAGTCAACACATTACGGCAAATACTAGGCGAAGCCAGACAGGAATTTGGCAATGGCTGAACTCGACATAATGAATGCCTTTAATGATTGTGTTGACCGCCTTGCTCAAGGTCAATCGATTGACGAGTGTCTGCGACGCTATCCACAGTACAGTTCAGCTTTACGTCCGATGCTTGAGGCGGGTTTGCTCGTAAAGCGGATACAAGTTCAGCCTGCCGATGTTGCGGCAGCCCAGATGCGAGTCCGGCGCCGTTTTGAAGATGCCTTACGCGCTCCACCGCCGAGACGTACCAGTCCAATATCAAAAGTCGTGCTCGCTCTAGCCGCAGTATTGATTGTCGGTTTTGTCTCGATTGGCAGTCTGACGGCACTGTCACAAGGCAGCCTACCGGGTGATCCGCTCTATGGAGTCAAAACCTTCTCCGAAGGCCTACAGCAAACCTTGTTTGATAATGACGCTCTAGAAGCCAGTCTCAACCAGCGCCGTATTCAAGAGGTCCAGCAGCTTCTTGCCCTTGGACGCAGCGAGCAAGTCACATTTAATGGAACCATTTCATCCCGGAACGGGACAAGCTGGATCATCGCTTCTCTGCCCGTTACTGTGCAGCCCGAAGTTCCCAACGCTTCTGCAGCCCACATTGGTGACGAAGTTCAAGTCATGGCTCGCACAACCAATCAGCGAGACATTATCGCCGTCAGCATTCAAATCGTTGAGTCGGCAGAATCCCCCCTGCCAACAGCTACGATGAGCACCGTAGTACCGACTGTGATTGTTCCAACTCAAACGGCGCCAGCGACGATCATGCCAAGCGCAACAGCAACCATGACCAGTATGGCAACCAATACCCCGCAGCCCACTAACACAAAAGTGGTATCGACGCCTACGCCGATAAGATCCACCACAGTTCCAATCACTGCCACCACTCCACAGATCGCAATCTCAACGCCGACCCAATGCGCTCCAACGCGACCTGATGGCTGGGTCAACTACCAAATTCGTGCAGGTGATACCCTATCAGCCTTAGCAGCCAGTACTGGGATAAGCCTGACGAACTTAATGTCCGTCAATTGCATTACAGATGCCGGACGGATTGTCGTTGGGGAAACAATCTATCTACCCAAATTACCGAACATCACCTCTACCATTCCTCCTACAGCAAACAGTGGTTCCGATACAGGCAGCAACAACTCGGGAAGCGGCAGTTCAGGCAGTACCAGCCCGACCGATGATCATGGCGGTGACAGCGATAACAGTGGACATGGCGGAAGCGGAGGAAATAGTGGTGGAAGCGGTGGTGGGTCAGACGACGGTAGCGGCCACACATAAAAAAGGCCGGACAACTGGTGTCCGGCCATTTCGAAGCGAGAATAGACTTAGCGACGACGACCGTTAAGCAAGCTAACGTAGTAGAGTAAGTTCAACAGCGCCGTGACCGCCGCAGCAACATAGGTTAACGCAGCCGCCGTCAGCACCTGACGTGAACCACTCACGTCTTCAGTATCCTGCATCAAGCCGCTAGCATTCAACAGTCGCAGATCGCGCATGCTGGCGTCAATTCCTACTGGCAGGGTAAGCAGCATAAAGGCGACGACCACACCGTAAAACAGAATACCAAGCTGTAGAAAACCAGTGACATTAAGCAGCAAGCCTATCAAAATCAGCACGTACGAAATCATCGGGCTAAACTGCATTGCCGGAACCAAGAAACTCCGCATCTGAATGAAAATCGACTTTTCAGCATACTGCTGTGCATGCCCAAGCTCGTGTGCAACCACGGCCATGGCGGCCACTGAAGGAGTCGTCGCGACATCTTGCGACATGCGCACCACATTCGACGTGGGATCAAAGTGATCGGTACGCACGCCCGCAATCCCTTCGAGCTGCACACCTTGCAGGCACGCCGCCTGAATAATCCGCCGCGCAGCTTGCTCACCAGTTAATCCGGCACGAATACGAACCTTAGTCCACTTACCAAACGCGTTGGAAACAAGGAATTGCGCGCCGAGTGACAAAACGATTGCTGGTATAAATACCAGCAAGAAATAGCTCGAACTAAACAAACCTCCGAAACCTAACCCGTATCCCATATACCGAACTCCATTTTGGAAAGATTACCCTCTCATCTTATACGTATCCACATAAGAGATGTTTTAAAGAATAGCTGAGAACTAGGTGAGAGCTATGCCCCACCAAGTGTCGCCGTTAGCCCCTCGAGCGAATTCAACGACTCCGGTAGCAGCATATTATCGAGTAAGCGAGTGTTTCCCATTTTGACGACCAATGACACCATTATCGGATCATTACTCTGTGTCTCGATTTCCTTCAACGTAGCCGCATTCGCCAAAGAGATATAATCAGTTTCAGCTAACGACTCATGTTTCAGAGTATCGTTAATGACTACGCGAATTCGCCCGGTATCACGCTCACCACTTTCGTATACTGCACTGGCTGCCATTAAGGAACGTCGAATGACTGACGCAGCGGCTCGTTGCTCTTGGGTCAGATAAACATTCCGGGAACTCATGGCTAGGCCGTCAGCTTCGCGAACCGTTGGACATACTCGAATCTGGATAGGAAAATCCAAATCGCGCGTCATCCGTTTGATCACAGCGACTTGCTGTGCATCCTTTTGACCAAAATAGGCCCTATGAGGCTGTGTCAGATTGAATAATTTAGCTACAACAGTCGCTACACCCTTAAAATGCCCCGGTCGGCGTTCGCCCTCCAATCCTTGCGAAACTTCTTCGACAGTGATCCATGTCTGGAAGCCCTCGGGATAGATCATCTCCGGCGTAGGGGTAAATACCAAATCCACGCCCTCAGCGCGCAGCATTTCCAAATCACGCGGAATATCACGGGGATATTTCGATAAATCTTCATTCGCGCCAAACTGCGTTGGGTTCACAAAGATCGTGACAATCACCGCATCATTTTCAGCTTTAGCTTGTTTGACCAAGGTGAGGTGCCCCTCATGCAGCGCGCCCATTGTCGGTACTAGGCCGACTGTCCCAATAATCTGCGACCTTGCTCCCCGTAGTGCATCAATGTTTTCAACCACGTCCACAAATCATCTCCATAAGCGGTGAATTTCATCCAAAATCTCTTGGCTCATGGATGAACTATTTTCCGCAGTCGGGAATTGCCCCGACTTAACTTCACTCACATATTGACTCAATGCATCCTTCATGACCTGACCAACATCAACATATTTCTTAGCGTGTCGTGGGCCGAAAGACGGAAACAGCCCAAACAAGTCATGAAAAACCTGTACTTGCCCACTGCAATGTGGTCCTGCCCCAATCCCAATCGTCGGGATTTTCAATTTCTCGGTTATTTCCTGCGCCAATTGTGCTGGCACAAGTTCGAGTACAACGGCGAATGCGCCGGCATCCTGTACCGCTTGCGCATCGCAAACCAATTGCTGCGCAGTGTCTTTATCTTTACCCTGCACACGAAACCCACCAAATTGATTGACACTTTGCGGCGTCAATCCGATGTGAGCCATCACGGGAATACCTGCCTGCACCATCCGGTCAATCGTGGGGGCGATAAACTCCCCGCCTTCGACCTTGATTGCGCCAACGCCACCTTCTTGCATTAGCCGCGCTGCATTTTGCATCGCTTGTTCGGTGCTTGCCTTATAGCTCATAAAAGGCATATCACCGACCACCAAGGCTTTTTCCGTTGTCCGTACCACAATCTGCGAGTGATAAATAATATGGTCGAGCGTGACCGGAATGGTCGATTGGTGTCCCTGAATTACCATGCCCATCGAATCGCCGACGAGCAGCATTGGCACACCCGCTTGTTCACCCAAATAAGCACTTGTGGCATCGTAAGCGGTCAACATCGGGATCAATTCCCCTGCCGCCTTCATTTTCTGGATATCACGTATAGTTATCCGCATCATCCATCTTCTTTCTTAACAAGGTCTCAATTGACGCGGTATCAACGCCCCTTGCTGTCACCAATGGCAGCGTATGCCTCGCCAATTGGACGTACAAATCCACCAGTGCTTGATCAATCTTTCCTAATGCATCCAAATGAGCCTCAACCGTTCCGGCATCACCCCGAACCAGTGGCCCTGTCAATGCATCAGGAATCCCTTTTGCCTGCAAATTACGAACCATACCTATCATAAGTGTATTCAGTGCTTGTGCCGAAACCTCCTTTTCTGCGCCAATCTGAGCCAACAGGCTTTGTGCAATCGCATAAAGCGTCACGCTGTAATTGCTCGCGAATACGAATGCACTGTGGTACAGCGTCTTTTGCCCGGCCGCAATTACCAGAATTTTGCCCTCAAGCGCCATGACGATATCACTTAGCCAGCCGGACAGTTTTTCCGATTTAGTCTGTAGTCCAAAGATCGCACCAACTAATCCATCGAGAGCTTGCTCAACGTCGGCAAATGGATAGATCGGATGTAAGCTGCCAATCATTGCCCCGCGAGTTTCCAACAGGCTCAACACGGCTGCTTCTTGTGCTCCCGACGTATGAACTACTGCTTTACCATTCATTTCTGATTGAGCAAGTTCGTCAGCTACCGAACCAATCACATCATCAGGCACCGTCAAGAGGATCAAATCTACTCGTGCTAACAGATCGACAATCGAATCAGAAATGTGCGCATTTACTATATGAGCTAACACTTCAGCCGATGTTCTGTTACGGCTGTAAACGGCTCCGATTACATATCCACGCGCATACAGTAGACGCACCAAGACCGTCCCGACTTTCCCGGCACCGACAAATCCAAGTATTGGTCGTGAAGTCATGGTATGGCTACTGTGGCGCGATAGGCGTCGCCGTCGGTACAGGTAGGCTTATCGTGATGTTTACCATACAAGCCGCCTTCAGTGCCGTATTGATGTCAAATACGGTTAACCGGAACTGGTAAGCACCGGGGTCATAGAATGAGGGCACAAATTGCCCCAAGTCGCCCATATCCTTCACCGGAACATTGTATTCACCAAGCACGACAAATTGCCCCTTTGTGGAAGGGCCGTTAAGTTCAAAACGGTAAACCGAAAAATTGTCGGTGTAGGCCGTGCCAATCACGCGAATCGGATTGAAAACAAGCTGCCCATTGCCGGGGATTTGAAGCTGTGCTTGGGGCGAATCGCAGCCTTGGGCAGCGGGCGGATTGGGCAGTATCGTCCCAACAGGCGTCGGCGTTGGAACATCGGTTGACTGAATTTTGTTGGCATTTGGATCATCGCCAATCACGACGCCACTTGAATCAATCGGAGATTGGTTAAAGTTTACATTGGGCGCAACAGGCGTTTCGAATTTCGGTTCAATTGCAACTGCCGCATCCGAACGAGACACAGCGTTCGCGCGGATCGTCGGCGCAACAACCTCCTGTATCCCGAAGACAATCAGACCTGCCTGAATTAAGAGAATCAGCCACGTAATCGCGTTCGCACGACGGTAGCGATAGATATCGCGCTCCAGTTCAAACTGGGTCGAGCGTAAGTCATAACCGGCTTGTGTCCATCGGCGCAGCATCAAGAAAATGCCGAGACCAATTAGGATATACAATCCGATTGCAATTTGCTCAATAAAGAAAACAATTGTCGTCATAGAGAACGAATTACACCCTGCAGAATAGCGGTCAGTTTCGGCACGATGATCTTACCCGCGTCCAAAACTTCTTCGTGATTAGTTTCCATTTCCACATCAACCTGATCAATGCACTCATTCGTAATGCCAGAACAGGCCATCACACTCATCCCTGCGTGACGCGCCACAAGAGCCTCATGAACGGTAGACATCCCTACTGCATCCGCACCAATCGCCCTTAGCATTCGAATTTCAGCAGGCGTTTCAAAGTTCGGCCCGGAGAGACAGGCATAGACACCTTCGTGAAGCTGAATTCCTTCTTTGGCTGCAACTTGCTTTGCCGCTGTTCGCATTTCTGCGTCGTATGTATGGACCATCCCCAAAAAGCGCGGCCCAATACGGTCGTCATTGGGTCCCATCAACGGATTATTGCCAGTCATGCCCACAAAATTGATGTGATCATTGAGCAGCATCAGGTCGCCCGTTCGATAGGCCTTGTTTACCCCGCCAGCCGCGTTGGTTAAAATCACTCTTTGGACTCCCATGTAGTGCATAACGCGCATAGGGAACGTGACTTGCTGCAAATCATAGCCTTCGTAGAAATGAGCGCGGCCTTGCTGGGCGACTACCACTTTACCTTCCAGATAGCCGATCACGAGTTGTCCACTGTGCCCGACGACCGTTGACTGCGGCCAACCGGGAATATCATGATACGGGATAGCAACCCGATCTTGAATTTGATCAGCTAGCCCACCTAGGCCAGAACCTAACACCAATCCGACAATCGGTTGCAATGAAGTTCGCGACCGAATCACTTTAACAGCTTGTTCATAATCAGCGTGTGTGTAATTCATTTGTATTCAATCTGACATGTCTACAATAATTAATGGGTGCCATTATACCGTGCCTGCGGCAAAGGGGGCTATTCCAGAAAAATGATGACCATCAGCCATTGATTGCTCAAGTCAGTAGGTAAAAAGTACGCTTGTTAGGCATAGGATAGCATTTTGAGTTACTATTAAATCAAATAGTCGGAGATACTTCATATGGATGCCGCGCACGAGCAAGTTATTGCACATTATTCAGATGCGTATCAAAAACTGTATAATCGCCGCCCTCGTGACATCCAAAATTTGGACAATGGGTGGGTCATCGTCAACGGCGCTCGAATGCGAATCACGGAACTCGAATACCTGACGCAGCAGCTCCAGCAGGAAATCAATCAAGACTTGCTCAAGCGGCGTAATGTAGTCACCCGCCTACTCAAATGGCTTAAGCAGTAGCAGACGTTTCTATTTGAATCATCCACTTTACTGCAATCCAATCGACGAATGATATCCCGTAAGGTTAGAAAATGGTTTGTACTCTAGCCAAACCAAAGACATCGGTTCGCCCCACACCCCAACCCCACCTATAATATAGGCACGTTTCAACCCATTCAATTTAATCCTATCGGTGTAAACCAGTCGCATGGATTCTTTTCAGGAAACTCAGCGCCAGATTCGTATTGCCATAGTCGCAGTCGCCATTATCTTTGCTATAGGGGTGATTGGCTTCATGATCTTCGAGAAATTTACATTTCTCGACTCGATCTGGTTAACCGTCATCACCTTAGCAACGATTGGTTACGGAGATATCGTTGCCCATACTGCGGCGGGCCGCGTATTCACCATCATACTCATCCTACTTGGGCTGGGTGCGGTTGCCTACGGTTTGCAAGCCACTGCGAGTTTTTTCCTAAGCCCCGGTGTTCGGGATTTTCGTCAACGTCGTCGTACCCAGCGCCACATCGATCAGCTTCGTAATCATTTCATCATCTGCGGTGCTGGCAAATTGGTCGATGAAACGGTGAAAACTCTTTTGGATACCGCCAAAGTCGACTCGCACGCCCATCACTATTTCTTCGATCTCTTTCATACTCGAGAAACCCTGCTTGATATTGTGGTCATTGTCACGCCGGACACCAAATTTGCAGCACACCTTCGGGAAAACAATTTACTGGTGATTGAAGGCGACCCAACCGATGACGATGTTCTGACACATGCAGGCGTAAACCATGCTCAGGCCATGATGGTCATGCTTGATAATGACACAGAGAGTCTGCTCACTGTCTTGACTACGCGAAGCATCAATCCTGAAATTGATATTACCGCAGCCGCATTAGACGAACATCTAGCGAACAAAATGATCCGAGTTGGTGCAAATGGTGTCATCGCCCACTACGACTCGGCAGCCCGTTTTCTGAACAACGCTACCTTGCGTCCTGCCGTGAGTGAATTTTTTTCCAGCATTCTGTTCACCCACAACTCGGCTATAACCACCATTCCGCTTGATCTTGCCGAAGACTCACCTTGGATCGGTCAGACGTTAGGCAGTCTAAAACTTTATCAACAATTTGAAGCCGGTGTCATCGGGATTCGTCAAAGTGATGGCACCTATCTTTATGCGCCCGATGAAAGCTACCTTCTCCATCAGCACGAAACACTCGTTACCGTTGTACCTGCTAAAAATTCAGCACCTATTCGTGTGGCCTGTCGTGCGCCCGGTATTCCGCAGCCACGCATTCCCAACTGGCAGCGGCTCCCACTTCAAATGAAACCACACCAATTACCAGATCGTATTTATAGTCTTGAAGACAGCGAACCTGTCATAGGAGAAATGACACAGCACTTCATCATCTGTGGAACAGGTCGCGTTGCACGGAACGCCATCAACCAGCTTGATCCGAGCCGTCCTTTTGTCATCATCAGCGATGATGAACGCTATACCAATGAACTCATCGAACGCGGCTTTCGAGTTGTACAGGGCCAGCCATCACAGGATGCAGTCTTGCGAAAAGCCGGTGTGGAACGCGCACTCGCCATCATGGTTGCACTTGAGGATGATGCCAGCAGCGTATTGACCGTGCTGAATTGTCGTGGGTTCAGCCAGCGCCTCTTAATTACAGCAACAGCTCAAAGCGAAATCATGATCCCTAAGTTGCGTCGCGCCGGAGCTGATCGCGTCGTTACGCCTTTCCAGATTGCCGCCCAATTCACCTTACTCGCGACCACCCGCCCTGCGGTCAGCGATTTTCTACAATATGTGGTCTACAACTATCATGCGCAGATTGAAACCACTGAGCTTTATATGCAGGATGACTCACCATGGATTGGTTCTAGCATCGGCACATTAGAACTCACGAAAAAGTTTCAAGCGGGTGTAATTGCGGTGCGCAAAGCGGATGGTCACTATCACTATGCGCCCAGTCCACAGCTTATCCTAAAACAAAATGACGTATTGATCGTGGTCACGCCGATGCAGCATGCCGATGAACTACGAATCCTCGCTCATGGAGGTGTGACACGTCGTCCCGCGTCACTGCGAACAGGTCACCTCAGAGATCGCTGATCTAGCCGTCCAGTCCGGCCAACTTGCGTTCTTGGCGATAATCTTCCGGCGTATCGACATCCCGCAAAACGCTGTCGGTATCGACATTCACATAGGCGATACGATCTTTGTGTCGGTCAATCACTTCACGCGGAGAACCGCTGTCAGGCAAATCGAGGATTTCTGCCCAATAACGCCGGTCAATCAGAATGGGATGCCCCCGACGCATCTGGTAGCTTGGCGTTATAATCTCACCAGCACCCTCCGCATAGGCCATCATCACCTGTGAAATCACCTTGGGTTGAATGCGCGGTTGATCACCCAGCACCATCATGGCAGCGCTGATATGAGCAGGCATTGCTCTCAAGCCCGCCTTCAACGAGGACAGCATATCCCCGGTCATGTACTGTGCATTGTGAGTGACATCCACACCCATTTTGGAAACCGACTCACGCACCTCACCCGCCCGATGCCCGGTGACAACTGTGATTTGAGGTACACGCGCCAGAGTCAACTGTTCAACGATATGCTCAATGATCGTCCGGTGGCCACCCCAAGGCAGCAGCACTTTAGGCTGTCCCATCCGGCGCGACATTCCGGCGGCAAGCACTACAGCCCCGATGTGTTTCTGCACCTCATAAATCGGTTCAGCGCTCCGAACCGACCCCAATGCCACCCCATGTATGCGGCGTGAACGCAATATGAATTGGGCGATCAGCCTCGCCCGACCCCGTGCATAACCCTGTGATGGAGTCTGGTTTAGCAGCGCCACAATTCGTGCCGAAGGTGGTATGCCTCTCAGCCCTAACTCTTCATCCCGCAGGACTTGCGCGATCCAAGGCGACTTCACGCGATTGCCCAGCAAAAAACCATAGCGCTCATCAATTGCCGTCGCGTTGTAGACATGTTCATCGTCAAAGGGCTGCCCTAGAACTGACAGTGATGCCATCGGAATGACAAGTGTCGTTTCTGGCGGGATGTTGGGTTCGCCTTCAAATGGCGCTTTCAAAGGCAGGCCATCTGCATGGTCGGCCTCAATTAAAAGCACATCCGAGTCAACTGAATCCAACAAGCGCGGAATGAACTTAGCATCCGGCCCGTAAACCTGACTATTTCGTATTTCGCTATAAAGAAAAACAAAACGATTTTCGCCCAATGCCAATGAAAGCTGTGCCATACCATCATCCAGCGTTGCCGAATATGGCATCAAATCCAGTTCATCGACGGCGATTTGAGAGGTAGTCGTCGCCAGTACACGCAGTCCTGCTTGAGCCAGTTCATGTCCCAGCGCGATCAGCGTCGCCGTTTTTCCACCAGCGCCAATCAAAGCAACAAGGTCGCCGGGCACAATTTCAAATGCTTTTTGAAGTTTCATACCCGGCTCTCGTCACATTCACTTAGTTTCTGATGGGTTGCCTTAATCCCTTTACGAAGACAAGCTGAATACACTACTGTACGCCAATACCATGTTCTCGCAAAGCGGCGACGACGCGCTCAGGCGTCATCGGTATGGTATCGATCCAAACACCCGTTGCATCATGCACGGCGGCTGCAATTGCCGGTGCTAAAATCAAGAAAGGCATTTCACCCATGCCGCGCGCGCCCCATGGCCCAATCGGATCAGCATATTCCAAAATGACCGATTTCACTTCTTCGGGTATATCCAACACAGTTGGAATCAGATAGGTTGAAAGGTACGGATTACGAATCTTCCCCTCAACCGATACCAAATTCTCCATGACCGCGTAGCCTTGAGCCTGTATGACTGCTCCTTCGATCTGTCCCTGTACTTGCTGCGGATTGATGGCCTTACCCACATCATTAGCACACACAACACGCACCACCCGAATGTGTCCGGTTTCAATGTCAACTTCGACTTCAACTGCCTCTGCCACATACCCATAAGCGAAGTTGGGTTCGCTGCGTCCGGTCATGGGATCGTATGGCGTTGTCTTAGGAGGACGATACTGATAGGTTGCAATCGCCGGACGTTCCTCGCGCTTCCAAATTTCCAATGCCTGCTCAGCTGCCCCTTTAATGGCATTACCTGCCATAAACGTCATACGCGAAGCCGAAGCGCTGCCAGACGTTTGCGCAGTCGAAGTGTCATGCCCCATCAACTGCACACATTCCAGAGGCACGCCGACCGCAGCCGCCGCCATTTGCACAAATACGTTATGTGCGCCCTGCCCGACATCTGCACCGGAATGCCGAACGACGACTTTTTCGATCTCGCTATTACCGTATATTTCAACCGTCGCCCAACTCTGTTCCGGAAAACCAAAACTATAGCCAACGTTTTTGAAGCCGCAGCCAAAACCCACGCCACGCTTCAGGACAGGATTGGTCGGTTGTGGTAGCGCTTTACGTGTCCATCCTGCCGAAACATCTTTTGTCCAGTAACTTTCGTCGGCGCAGTTCTCGACCACTTCAGGTATCGACACGCCTTTCGGGAATGGCGTACCAACGCTGGAGATGCTGCCCTCGCGCATAATATTTCGCATTCGCAGCTCGACCACATCCATATTCAGTTTTTCAGCGAGCCGATTGATCTGGCCCTCTGCTGCCAACGCCCCTTGAGGACCACCGAATCCCCGGAACGCTCCAGTCGGGATGTTGTTGGTCAGCACACCGTAAGTATCAATATGGATATTCGGGATTTCATATGGCCCTGTACAGGTCATATTGGCGTTGCCCATCACTTTGGTCGTCGTGTAATTGTATGCGCCTGCATCGCCGATAACCGTTGCCTCGGCTGCAACAATCTTCCCGTCTTTTGTTGCGCCCCACTTGGCATGGATACTCACCGGATGCCGCTTGTGATGGTAAAGAATCGACTCTTCGCGACTCCAAATGATCTTCACCGGACGGCGCAAATAATGTGCGGCCAGCGCCAGCACAATTTGCACCGACATATCTTCACGTCCGCCGAAAGCGCCGCCAATCGCCGGATAAATCACCCGAACTTGGTCAGCAGGTAAACCCAGCGCGTGATAAATCTGTTCCTGATCTTCGTGCACCCATTGTCCGGCGACGACAACCGTAACACGCCCTTCTTCATCAATGTAACCGAGTCCCGCTTCCGGTTGTAAATAGGCGTGTTCTTGATAACCTGTGTGATATTCGCCTTCTACCACCACATCGGCTTGTGCCCAACCGGCATCCATGTCGCCCTTACGGATACGATAATGGCACAAGAGGTTATTCGGGTTGTTCTCATGGAGTAAAGGTGCCCCATCTTGCATCGCGTCTTCGGGATCGAAAACGGTCGGTAAATCCTCATAGGTAATATCAATCAGTTTCGCGGCTTTTGCGGCAATTGCTTCTGTCTCAGCAACCACCACAGCGATGCAGTCCATATAGCAGCGTACAATATCTGCCCCCGGAATTTGGCTGGTGCCACCCGGCCCACACAATACAGGTTGGTCTTTTGTCATCAGACCATATTCGTTGTGCGGCACATCTTTCGCCGTAAAAATACGCACTACCCCCGGCACAGCTTCCGCGGCAGTCGTATCAATGGCAACAATCCGCGCATGTGCCCGGTCACTAAAACGCAGCTTCATCCAAAGCTGCCCCTCCATATCAATATCACCGGGGTATGCAGCTTGGCCCGTCACCTTACTGAATGCATCTAGCCGTTTAATACTGTCGCCAATAGCGACCTTCATTGCCTCTGTCATAATCAATCCTCAACCGTGATGATCATCAATCACATGTCGTGCTGCTATTTCAGTTTAAGCCTCAATCACCGGACTCGTACGCGCCACGGCCTTCTGATGCAAACGGTGCGCCTCTTGGGTAAATATGCGCCGCAAAATAGCAATCGCTGTCGCATAAGTCGGGTCAACTCCCGAGAAGCTCAAGTTACTACTGCCGAGATTCTTTCCGTGGCTCATGGGTGTATCCGAAGCATAGTGCAAAAATCCCACATCAAAGGGCGTGCCATACAAATTGACAATCTCGTTATAGGGATGTAACTTGGGGCGGAATGCCTCATAAATCGAGGACAAGAACGGCCCCGCTTCCATCTCAATATCCGTATAACCCTCTTGATAAAACACGTCCATATAGCGTGGATTCTGCAAGAAAGTACCCGGAACACTAATCCCTTTTTGGTTATCCAGCACCATGCCATAGCTCAAGTAGGGTGCGATATCCATTGCTGAAAAACAGTTCTGGAACAGATAAGTGTTTTGCGAGTGCTCATCATGAATGACGCTGGGTATCATCACATCGCCCACACGTCCATTCAATGTTGCCGACTTACCCATGATGTAAACACCGCGCAAACTGCCGACCCGCTCTGTGACCCGGTTCAGCAGTTCATAAGCCGCCAAACCCAGCGGGTAATCGATATTGAGAATCAGGGCGTCACTGCTCGCAATCCGTGAATCATTGGCCGCATCTTGAATGCGCTTGTCCATCCAGTCCAGACGCAGTCGCTTCAAGTCAATGACCTGCGCTTCAACATCAAAACCATGTCGGCTGGGCACACGATAGATTCCAATCGTGCGTTCATCTGCCGTTAGCGAGTCCCGTGCCTTCTGTCCTCGATCAGCCAGATACTTCTTCAGCACATAATACAGCAAATTATCGAGCCCTTTGCGGTCACCGCTGTCGCGAATAGCTTGGTATTCCGCAATCAGATCCCCTTTACTGAATTGCTCAATGTATTCCGCAAGGTTATGTTCTTCCCGCTGGGCAAAGCCCGTCAGTAAGTTCACTAGGCAGTGTGTGTTGCTGGACACAAAATAGACAGGACGATCTTCTAAATCAATCTCGTCCATCTGGGCTTCAACTTCTGACCACCAGTAAGCCGTCGCCCGCCGATAATCGGCCAGCGAACCCGCCAGCATCCGCAGCCCGATCTGCTTACGCCGCTGTGAAATCTGATAGAGCGTTTCCGTAAATCGGTCGCCCCAGATCACTTCCAGACGCCGCAGTTCCTCGTAGGTCAAATAGATCGTTTCAGCAATCAGGGCATATTCTTCTTCATTGAGCTTTTTATCACGTTTGGCCGCGAGAATCGCCTTCGCGTCATCAACCTGAAGTAGAACATGCAGCTTATTCCATTCGATCTGGTACGCGGTCAATGTCGGAATAATGTCGTCAATATCTGAACGGCTGGCGATAAAGACAGCCAGCAAACCTTTCCCATCGAAGTGCATGCGCCGCCGCCGCCCGGGTGCGGTCACCCGCTGCCATTCCTGTAAATCGGTGTATCCCGCCTCGACAAATGACCTTTCAATCTGACCAATCAAGACCTGTTGAGTATCAAGTATGCAATCCGGCAGCCGTAAGCTGGCGTACGTCATCGCTGAGGTGTCCGGTTGGTTGCTGCGCGCCAACGGATGAAGTGACGACTCCATAGCCAGATGGCTTTCCACCAACGTTTCAATTTGAATCAAATGGCTGGAACGCAGCAGCGAATAATACGTCCGCATGTACAGTTGGATTTCTTCGCTGCCTGTCTTCGGAACGGTACGATCCATAAAGTGTTACCGTGCCTTGTTCTGCCGGTTAATTTCACGCTGCTTGATCTTGCGGGCAGCCTTCTCATTAACCATGATCTTGCGGTTCTTTGTCACTTGTACTTCTGTCACAGCGCTCTTTTTGCGTGGAATCGCAACGGCAACAGCTAATGAGAAAATCATTGCGAGCAGAGCAAACAAGATTACACCGACAATTAACCGGATCGTAGAATTAGGCGTTGGGAAATTCCGCAGTGAACTTCGTAGAACGGCAATCGTCGGATCAGTGAATATGTACGCCAACGTTCCCGCCGAAAGCGCTAACAATAATCCAACGACCGGCCAGAACGCTTTTCCACGTGGCTGCGGCTTACGAGTGGTCATAGATTTCTCCTTGAGTCAGTTTTTTCTTACTGGCTTCTTCAAACGCTTTCAAGATTTTGTAATACCCCGTGCAGCGGCACAGGTTTCCGGTAATACTCTGTTGAATTTGCTCATGCGTCGGCTCAGGATGTTCTTCAAGCAGTTTCGCCCCTGCCATCAAGAACCCCGGTGTACAGTAACCACATTGCACCGCGCCCTCTTCGACAAAAGCTTCCTGAATCGGGTGCAGATGCCCGTCCTGCTGCAAGCCCTCGACCGTCACGATGTCCGCCCCGTCCGCGCGTGGAGCCGGAACCATACATGACATGACCGCTGCGCCATCCAAGAACACAGTACAAGCTCCGCATTCCCCTTCGGCACAACCCTCTTTCGTACCCGGCAGCCCGACATCTTCCCGCAAGAAACGCAGCAGCGTCTTGTCCTGTCCGCCGTCAATCGTATACTGCTGCCCATTGATGATCGTCGTAATCGCTTGCTGACCGTCAATCTGGCGCATCGCCGTGAGGGAATGGTTCGTATCAGCCGCGCCCCACAGCATCGCCGGTACTTGCGGCCAATTCTCTCGCTCGCTTCCGGATGCCAATGCTCGCAGCGCCCGTGCCACCAGCACCTTGATCATCTCCGTACGGTATTCCGCCGTGCTCCGAATGTCGTCAATTGGAGTCGGCGTGGCAGCAGCCAACCGTGCAGCGTTCACGATGACGTCTTCATTCAAGTTCCGACCAATCAGAGACTGTTCGGCCACTGGCACCCGAATAATTGTCGGTGCGACGCATCCTAAAGTGATCGCTGCTTGCGTCACCTTATCAGCGTCAAACTTCAGCAGCACGGCCACATTGACGACCGAAATCGCCTGTGCTCGCCGCAGGCCTAGCTTGATAAAGGTACCGCGTTCATTGCTGGAAAGGGCTTGGAAAGTAATCGCCGTCAACATCTCGTCCGGACGCATCACAGTACGCCGCAGCCCGGTATAGAAAGCGCTTAGGGGAACAGTACGCTCGCCTTCCAATGATGTGAGCTTGACTTCGGCTCCCAACGCCATCAATGGGGTGATCGTATCATTCGCCGCCGAGCCGGTGATGACATTTCCCGCCACAGTAGCCCGATTACGAATTTGTGGCGCACCGACTTCCCAACAAGCCTGCGCCAGCGGGAAGCCCCGCTGGACGATCAGCTTACTCCCGACCACCTGATTATGCGTAACCAGCGCACCCAACCGAATGTGATCCCCGAGTTGGGTAATCGTATCCAGGCCGTCCACACGGCTAATATCAATCAGCGCTTCAATACCACGCCGTTGGTTGCGCTCCAATTCAATCAGAATATCAGTTCCGCCTGCCACAATCCGTGCTTTGTCACGGTACTGTGCCAGCAGTTCCAATGCTTCTGCTACCGTACTGACATTATAATATTGGCTCCACATAACGACCGCTAACCCGTCCCTTCTACCATGTCTAAATCACTATAGCACAGGTTACTGGCGACTTCTTGACGCTCAGCCTCGACCCGCCGCCGCAGGTTCAATCGTTAACACCATCGACGGATTGATGTTGTAGATTTCTGTATCGACATACTGGGTATGGGTTACCGTACGGCGATCATAGGTGTGTACGTGTCCATGCAGCATATAACGGGGGCGATACCAATCCATAAATTTGACTAGCGCCCCGAAACCGCGATGCGGTATATCATCCGCGTCATGAATCCCCCGCGCTGGCGAATGCGTCACCAGTACGTCAACACCATGTCCAAACTTCATCCGCCGGTAACGCAGTCGTAAACCTGCGCTCAAAACCATCCGTGACATTTCGCCTTCTGTATATTGAATCGGGCTTTTGTTATAGCGGATGGATCCCTCTAAACCATAAAACGATAGTCCGCCATATTCGATCAGTCTTCCATGCAAATCTTCGCCCCCGGGCGGCGTTGCTTGGTATCCTTCATCATGGTTGCCCCGCACATAAAACAGCGGCACATTCAACACCGAAGTAATGAACTCCAGATATACAGATGGCATGTCGCCACAGCTAATCAACAGCTCCACATCCGAATACTGTCGTCGTAGATTAACCGCACTTTCCATCTGCGGCATAACCGTATCACTAACACATAAAATCTTCACGCGCGTACCTAAAAAAGATATTTGAACTATTGTTTTCCAAGCGCTATCAATTTCTCGGCTTGCTCGGTCTTATCTCCTGTCCACTGCATCGAACTGCCATCCCCGCCGCGCCTGATCATCGTGATTTGTGCCATGATACTGATGGCAATTTCTTGTGGTGTCTCAGCCTTCAATTCCAAACCAATTGGCGCATAAACGCGCTTGAAGTCTGCCTCGGTTAATCCCTGCTCTTCCCGCAAAGCTTTCATCGTCAGCGCCCAACGTCTGCGGCTTCCAATCAAGCCGATATAAGCAGCCTTTGTCGCCAGCAGCACTGGAATAAGATTAACATCAATTGGCATCCCGCGCGTCACTGCCGCGATATAAGTTTGTGAATTAACAGGACACTTTTCGGCGATTTCAGCGGGTTTACAGACCAGATAATCCGCTAATCCCGCAACATAGCTCGGATTGCAAAACTCATGTCGGTCATCCGATAAAATCACCCGCCATCCCGACCATAATGCGAGTTCAGCTAATGCCTTTCCAACATGACCACCACCGATGACAAGCAGAGTCGGCGCAGTAGTAATGGGTTCGATGAAGATTTGAATCGTTCCCCCGCAGATACCGGGATCACCTTTGGCAGGATCATGAAGGGTATAACTCGGCATTCGCGTTTTGCCATCTTGAATAGCCGCCAGTGCCTCTTTGATGACTTGAGCTTCCATGCCGCCGCCGCCCACTGTACCCACGATTGAGCCATCTTGCCGGACCAGCATTTTGCTTCCGGGATGGCGGGGCACACTGCCCTGTACACTGATTATAGTTGCCAGTGCCACCAAATCGCCTTTGTCCTCGGCGGCCATCAGGGCTTCATAAACGGCGCGATCCTCACTCATCCTTTGATTTCGACCTCACCAATAAACAATCGACCTAGCTCATCCCCACCGGTCGGTTGCAGTCGTTCAAACGTCACCGGATCATACATGCCAATGGCGACTTTGTAAGTACCCGCCGCCACTCCTGTTAAGTCTACCGTAATTGTGTCATGAAGCACACCCGGCAGCCAGTTTCCGGGCGGCAAAGTGCCATTTCCCGGTCGCATATCCGTCTGCGCAACCGGCGCTTTGTTCACATCATCATACAAATGTACAAAAACCTTGTAATCGCCCTTTGCGCTTCCATCGGTATACCACTCGAAGGCTACACCCAACTTCGCCGCGTCTGGCTGATAATCCAGTTTAGCCGAACCCAGTTGGATTGCTTCGTTTTGAAAGCCGGCCAATGGTGTGATAAATTTTTCTTGGATCGAAGTATCATAATATCCATATATAACGTGGTTATAGGGCATGTAATAACCCTTCGGCACGTGTGGAACAATACGAATGCGTGTCGGCGCGGGTGCAACACTCATAAATTCGGCTGGGATAAGGGTTGCAACCTCTAACCAATGTCCCCGAATCTCAGGAATCCAGCGTGTAGCAACAAAATGATCATTGGCATAAATATCAAATGTACCTGCAGTTGCCGGATGTAATCGAGTAATAAGCAATCGTCTGCCATCGTGACCTTCTACATTCCCATTTATATCAAATGCCTCTTCACGATCAATATTCCTTCCACCGTCAACAACTTGGCATAATTCGTAGCAATCGAGGTAATTGAACCCGTGAACTTCTGTCGAAAAACCAATTAACGGTTCAACATCTGACCATTGATAATGATGTTTTGCTTCGTCCTGTAGATTTGCAACATCAATTGAATCATTACTCAAGGTATAAAGATTATTCGGAGGCGGTTCGCTACATTGCTTAAAATAATTATCACATACACTTTTTTGCAAAGCTGACCATTTAGCTACAGTGATACTATCCCAGTCTGGCTTGTAAATGCCTTGAAAGTTCGCAGCCAACGCCACATTCGCGTGATCATCCAACTCAACCGGAAAACTCGCTAACGGCGTCCCGTAAATATCGGTGTCCGCGATCATCCCCAACCCGTAACCGTGCCCGTAACCGTAGGATGCGATGTAATCCGGCTTCTCCTTCATCAAGAACTCAGCCACCGCCCCCGGTCCGTTCCGCCAGTAATCCGCTGCGCCTTTGGTTGTCAGCCCCACAATATCCAGCGTTGTCCGTCCACCCATATAGCGCATCATTCCCACGTCATGAACCGCAATCACCGCATTATCAGGCGTATTCGCTTGCAGCCAGCGTGCCATCTGAAGCGGCTGCGCATATACATACCCCACATTCAGCCCATAATACCGCCAAAACTGCACGCTAGTCATTGCCGCCACAACCAGCATTCCTGTGATACAAACATAGACCGCACCACTTGAAAGGCGCGCAATCCTTTGCCTAATCCACGGAAAACTCTTGGCCTCCTTAGCGTCTTGGCGGTTAATCCGAATTTCTCTTACGGCTGCCCCAATCCCCCACCCTGCCAGCGGAAACAACAGCGCCAGCAGCGGCATTTGGTACCGCTTAAAATGCCAGAACACCGTATCCAGCGTCGCCAGCATCGCGCTCACGCCCACAAACCACAGCACCAGCATCACCCCCACAACCCGCAGCTTCCGCTTAATCAGCAAACAGCCGATGCCAACCACCGCCAGTACCAGCATGATCGGCATAACGTACAGCCCTTCGCGTGGACTGATCCCTGTTCCAAACTCGACCCATAATTGCCCAAAATTGCCGAGAATGCGCCGGATCACATCATCCCAATAGAACGGCACCGTCCCCAAAATCGACTTTGCTGCATTTCCCGACGCCACCGCTGAACCCGTAAAAATCCAATTCACCAATGGCTGTACACCCACCGCCAGCACTGGAACCAGCAATCCAATATGCGTCCATCGAGGATTGGCTCTTCCCTCCTCCACTTTCCTTATGGCTTCCCCTCTGCCATGTAATGGAGAGGGGGTTGGGGGGTGAGGATTGGAAACAAACATCCGTCCTAAAAATGGTATACGCCGGAGTTTGCCGCTGGCAAACCCTCCACTCTCAACACGTCGTATATTTATCCACCACACCACCGCAACCGCCGTCACAGCGAACACCCCACCCTCAGGTCGGATCAACGCTTTTACGGTCGCCCATACCAAAAACGGCACATACGAAACATATTCCTTGAATACTGTCCCCACTACCGCGTACAGTGTGCCCAACGTGAACAACATCACCAATCCGGTTTCCATGCCGCTCATGAAATGCCATGCCACCGGCCCGCTGATTCCAAAAGCCACCGCTACCAGAACCGCAACCCAATCTTGTGCAAACAACAACCGGATCAATTTATACACCAGCCACATCGAACCGACCATCGCCAATGCGCCAACACCCATCGCCCATAAACCGAGCTCCAGTCCTTGGAAACCAATCAGGTAACCGAAAGCAAGTACATAGGGATACAGAAAACTCGTTGCGCCGGAAGTGGCTGGCAAACCGGGGTTATACACGTACGGCTGTCCAGCAGCCATTTGCCGAGCGTATTGGAAGTGAATATAGACATCGTCCAGCGGCATGACAAATTCGCCGTGACCGTTTGCGAGGCTGCTCAGTGTATAGGCGAGGAAAGTCGCCCCTGCGATGGTGCAAAACAAGGCCCAAATAACAAGCGGGCGTCTGTGGGTACCGCCCGAAAAAAGTTTGTTTGTCATGCTGCCTATGATACCGCTTATTGGGGGGTTGACGAAGTAGAAAATTTATTCTACAATTGTGTTTGTAAGAATCTGTTATTTCACACTGAAATCCCACTTTCCAAACGGCTTTTCACACAAAAACCATTGAATTGGGTAGTAACTTTCTATTTTAACCCGCAGCTTACCACATTTATACAACATTCGGCGAAATGCTCCCTCAAACCCGCTGCAACAGCAATGCCATTTGTGCAGCGGCAGACATACGGGAACCATCCGCTGCATTTGCGCCATTTCGGTGGTATTAGGTGAGCTTCCCGCCGTGCAAAATTGTCAATTCAGCGGCATCAGCCGAAGTTCCTGCCAGACAATTCAGCGGAAGTATTGCACAATTTGCAATAAAAAAGGCGACTCGAAAGCCGCCTTAAATCATTTCGTTCCAAATTTTGCTTAGTTCGAATAACCGTCCGCGAACACATCAATCATCAACCGGACGTCATCGCCCAACGGGTACAAAATCGGGCAGGTTGCGCCGTGTTGAATATACTCGCGTACCTTCGCCCGTACTTCCTTCGGGGTTCCAGACGCTGTAATCATCTGCACCACATCATCCGGCACCAGATGCATCGCTTCTTCAATCTGCTCCTCGGTTGCCGGCCATGTTAAGACCTGTGCGATCTCATCAAGCAGTTCTTGCTTAACCCCGCTCGCCTTCATGATATGAGGCTGCTGACCCAAATACTGTGTAACCAGTTTACGAGCATTATCCAACGCCTTCTTCCGGTCGTTATCAACCGAACACACCACCAGTTGAGGCCGGTCAATATCATCCAGCTTCTTTCCAGCCTGTTTTGCGCCTTCTTCAAGCTGTGCCAGCGCTCCCTCATTATATTGTGGAGAAACCAGATAATTCAAAACCGCGCCATCCGCGATTTCGCCTGTGAGAGCCATCATCTTCGGTCCCGTCGCACCAATATAAAGCGGTACATTGCGCGCTTCTTTGCGCCCATGCACCACATCTAATTCCACATCGTCCAAATTGACGAACTCACCATGAAAAGTCACCCGCTTCCGTGCCAGCAAATCTCGCACAGTTGTAACCACTTCCCGCATCGCCAGTAATTGCTTAGTTCGGTGAATACCAACCTTAGTGGCTAATGGATCCCACCACGCTCCGATCCCACAAATGATCCGGTCAGGTGCAAGGTCATCCAACGTCAAAAAGGTGGCTGCAATCACCGCTGCGTTTCGCGTCCAGTTGTTGATTACCCCCGATCCAATCTTGATACGAGTGGTCGTCGCCGCGAAAGCTGCCATCGGTACAATCGCGTCCCGTACCAGACGGCTCTCAGCCTGCCACACTGCCTCAAATCCGCGCGACTCGGCATACTGAACATATTTAATTGCATCTTGAAGTGAGTGAGCATCCTGCAAATAAAGCGCAACCCGGTCAGCCATAATTTTCCCCCAGTGTCCTGTAAAAATCAGGCTGCGCCCAATTTATTAAGAAGCGTAGCCTTTTGTTAATTCACTATAGAATTTTAAATCAGCGGGCATATCAATATCCAGTGATAAGCGCTCGGACTGGTAAATATGCACTTCAGCGCCCGCTTCTCGCCCTTTTTCGATATGCCGGTTGAAGCTGCCCGGCCCATAAGCGTATTCAATCAGTCCCGGTGGCCGGGTAAACAAAGCATTCGTGCCGTCATGATGTTGATCTGTTGAAATCACCATCGAAGGTTCGCGCTCACCCATTCTGATAATGGAGCGGATATCATCCGCGTCAAGTAATGGTAAATCGGCAGGGAGAATCAAAATAGCGCTGCCCTTCAAACGATCAACGACTTGTGTCGCTCGCATCAACGCCGAGTTTAACTCTGGTGCACCACTTTCCTGCACGGTTCTCGCCCCATATTCACGGGCAATTGCTAAAGCCTTGTTATCGCGACTAATCACCAGCGTGCCCATCAGTTGAGGCACCTGTTGTACTACCCCTAGCACATGCCGCAGCATCGTTTCAGCAAGTTGTTGACGTTCGAGTGGCGTCAGCACTTGGGAAAGTCTCGTCTTAGCTTGATTCAGCGGTTTAACAGGGATTACGACCCACACACCCATAGTATTTGGTGTTTACTTCAACAGACAATCATCCGATGAAAAAACACACATGCCCCCTTTCGCTTAAACCTTGATTGCGAAAGCACTCATTTCCAACCCTGAATCCACTCTAACACACTTCGCGCCAGAGCGACCTTAACCTCATCCGTCTTCATAATAGTTTCAAATTTCGTCACGTTTTGTTGTGGGAAATCAGTGATATTGTCGCTTGCATCATATACAAAGCCATTTATCAGTGTATTGTAATATTCTGCAACTGCTTGTGCAGAGGCCACATGACCTAATTCCACCATCAACTTCGCCGCAGGCCCTTTGATCGCTTCCCCTCCAACAATCGGGCTGACCGCTACGCGCGGGATGTCACAGCCTTCGATAAGCTCCCGCATCCCCGGCACTGAAAGAATGGGTGCGATAGAAAGCCAAGGATTAGACGGCCCTACAATCAAAGCATCTGCTTGTTGGATGGCCGTTTCGACTTCCGGACTAACCGATGCGCGTTCGATACCGTCCAACCGCAAGCTCTTAACCGTTGGCTGCCAACGATGCTTAACGAAGTAAGTTTGAAAGTCAATCTCGCCATATTCCTTTGTATCAACAATAGTGGCAACCGGAGCATCCGTCATTGGCAAAATTTGCTGATGAATACCTAGTTTTTTTGTCAGTCGGCCTGTGACGTCAGTCAGAGTCTTTCCAGCTTGCAACAAGCGGGTTCGTAGGATATGCGTCGCCATATCTTGGTCGCCCAATCCGAACCACGCATCTTCACCATATCGCTTGAATGCTGCGACCGTCTGAAAGGTATCACCTGCTATCCCCCAACCATTTTCCGGATTCACCAATCCCGAAAGCGTATACATAATCGTATCGAGATCAGGGCAAATTCGTAGACCATACATCCATGTATCGTCAGCCGTATTCACGATGACAGTCAAATTTTCAGGAGGTAGCACCCGCGCCAACCCTAGGGCCAACTTTGCACCACCAACCCCACCCACCAATACCACTACCTTCATCGCCACATTACACTCACTTCCAAAGATTTACGGGTTTTCTCGCGTACCTCAGCCGGATAACCAACGGTTAAAAGAGCCTGCGGTTGCCAATCATCCGGCAGCACCAGCGAGTCTTTCACAACATCAGGGCAAAACAATGGCGCACACATCCAACACGCTCCCAGCCCTAAATAATGCGCTTCCAACAAAATATTCTGTCCGGCCATCGCCACGCTTTGCACAGCCATCAAATATTCATTCTGGCTGCGTTTGGCGTCAGTATAAACATCCATGTCAACCATCGACAGACACAAAATGATGAGTACAGGTGCAGTCGTAATCCTTGAGTGAGAACGCCCTGCATCCGCCTCAATCACATCCACTGGAACACCGTCAGCCTGCAAATCTCGCCGCAACCGTGTGCCCATTGCTTGTGCGAGTTGTTCTTTTTGTGTTTGCGTCTCGACCACGACAAAGCGCCATGGCTGCCGGTTATGTGATGAAGGCGACCAGATGGCCGCCTCAAGCAGTTGTTCAATCAATTTATGAGGAATAGGCTCAGGTCGATAACGCCTTATCGAACGCCTATGAAAGACCACATTTTCAAAACTTCGACCATCCGCTTTCAATGAGTCGCCATTGTGCTGGCTCATCGATATAAGTCCTGTTCAGGCGCACGATAAAGATCGGTTGCTTTCCCTTCAAGTGAGGGATAACGCAGCCCGCGCACCAGCACAATCGGTCGCCCCTCGTCCGCCTCACCTGTCAGCAAATTCGCTGCTGACGCTACCAAATCAGCGTATCCCTGAATGCTGATCTTCAATTCACGTCCAAATAAATCAGCACGCCCGCGCAAATCCCATATGGCAGGCATCCCCGCGACACCAATTGCCACGCCAACATTCCCCACACGGAAGGGCCGCCCATGCGAGTCGCTTATTACGATACCGATGTTTGCACCGGTCTGCCGAAGCAGTTTGTCATGTATCGCTAGAGCCGAAGCATCCGGATCAAGCGGCAGCAGGAGCACCATGTTCTCGCTGCCGTCCACGTTCGATTGGTCGATACCCGCGTTGGCACTCACAAATCCCAATCGGTGCTGTACGACCAGTACGCCGACAGCCTTACGAGAAATTTTCAGACTTTCCCGCAGAACCAGTTCCACGATACGCGGGTCTTTGCGTGTTTCTTCAGCTAACTTGTGGGCTACAGGACTCGGTTCAATTTCCCTTAAATCAAACAGCCTGCCTTCAGACTTGGACACTATCTTTGAGGTGACAACCAGCGCATCACCCGTCTCAAGCTGAAGTCCAAGCCGTTCGACGCTATCCAAAATGATCCGCGCGAGATCATCACCTTTTTTAATGAGCGGTATGCCCGGCAGTGCCGTAACAGTTAATGAACTGATCGATGCTTCCAAGATGGCTTATATCCCGGTGATCCGAATGCCGGAACCTTTGATTCCATAAGATTTATTGATCCACAGCAACACCGGGGTCAGCGCTTCAACGGCAATCGCATTCGTCAATGAACCGGCATCAACACCTTTCATGCCCGTTGCCTCAACCAGCTTGATGACAGCCGCTTTAGCTTCTGCATCGTTGCCACACACTAGCACGTCACAATCGACCACATGATCAGGGTCAGCCAACTGTTCTGCGCTCACGTTCTGGAACGCCGCGACAACTTTTACGCCTTCGCCCAACAGAGCTTGGGCCTCTAGCGCTGCGGACTTGCCTTCCGGCAAATGAACAGTGCGTACCTTCGGCGGTTGAAGAGGGACAGTGATGTCCACTAGAATCTTTCCGACTAGCTGCTCTTTGACACCTTCCAAAGTCGCTTGATGCGCAGTATATGGAACACTCAAAACCACCAAATCAGCTTTCGTGGCAGCATCAGGATTGCCCATCCCGACGACTTTATTTCCTCCGAGCTTCGCGTTCATCTCAGCCGCATGTGCCGCAGCGCGTTCAGCATCCCGTGAGCCAATAATGACCTGATAGCCCTTCATTGCCCAGCGCATTGCAAGACCAGAACCTTCTTTGCCTGTACCGCCAAGCACGGCAATACTCGTCACTTGATTATCTGACATGAATCATTCCTTAATTGTGAAAAAGTGGAATGTGATCTAAAGCTTTTTCACATTCGCACTATAGCGTTCCCAAACTTGAGGAGCAAGGGCGAGTGCTTCTTGCGCAATCTCAGCCTCATTCAGCGTCAACAACTGACGGTCACGCATCAACACTTCCCCGTCAACAATAGTGGTAATCACCATCGAAGACTCGAAGCCAAATAAGATATGCCACGGCAAATTGCCCGCATGCATCGGCGTGAAAGGATGATAATCCACAAAAATCAAATCGGCCTGCGCCCCAACACTGATCTCGCCAAGCTTCATTCCGGGGAAAAACTGCTCAGCTAAGCCCGCATTATTATACACACCCGCACGAACAATATCCCCACCATTCGCCCTACGCGGATCACGGCTGACGACCTTGTGCAGCAAGTAAGCGTCTTTCCAATCGGCCCACATGTTGTTACTAAAGCCATCGTTGCCGATACAAATTCGCATCTTTTGAGACATCATCTGATCAAAAGCCTGTGCTCCAACCGCATTGTTCATATTGGAACGGGGCTGATGCGTGATCCAAACGCCTCTATCTTGGAGTATTTGCCTTTCGGCTTCGTTAATATGGACGCAGTGTGCGGCAATTGTCTTATCTCGCCAAATTCCATATTCGTCTAGCCGCTGTACGACACGTTTTCCACCTCGTCGCAAACTATCGTCCTCATCGGCTTCGTGTTCAGCCACATGAATGTGAAAACCTGCCTTATCAGGAACCGAATCAGCACACGCCTTCAATGCACTGTCGTTCAAGGTCAAGCTAGCATGTAACCCGAACGTCGCGCCAATACGAGAGATGCGCTTAGCTTGCATAAAACGAACATTTTCTACGATGCCCGCATGCATCTTCTCCTCGCCATCGCGATCAGTCACCTCGTAGCACAGCACAGTTCTTAAGCCAGATTGACCAACCGCGTCAGCAATGACATCCAAACTACCCTCAATAAAGTTCGGGCTGGCATGATGGTCAATAAGTGTAGTTGTCCCGTGCTTAACCGCATCCACCAAACAAAGCAGAGCGCTCGCCCGCACCGAGTCCTTATCCAAGGCTTTGTCGAGCGGCCACCACAATTTCCTCAAAATTTCAGGGAAACTTGATGGCGCAGGGTCAGGAATAGCCAATCCTCGCGCATACGCCCCATAAAAGTGTGTATGGGCGCAAATGTTCCCCGGCATGACCAACTGGCCTTTAGCATCCAAACGTGTCGCTTGTGGATATTGTGCGATCAGCCTGTCACTGGTTCCAATCGCAGCAACTTTACCATCCTCGATATAAACAGCGTAATTCGAAAGAACTTGGTTTGGCACACCCCATGTCACGACCGTAGCATTAGTTATCAGCACAGCAAACTCACCTTACTGAGAAAATCAGCCCATAGAACTACATAGTGTAACGCATCAGCTTCTATTCTTCATGTTTTTGATGTAACAATCCTCTGTACGAATTGTGAACTTCTATCCTGCCGTGCTAAACTCCCTTAGTCACAAAGGAATTCGTATGTCAACACTCCTCATCAAAAACATTCATACCCTCGTCACAATGGACTCAGATCGTCGAGAACTCACGAACGCCTACATTTTGGTGCGTGACGGCATCATTGAGTCGGCTGGATTAACTTCCGAGAGTTCTGACCTGCAAGCTGACGAAGTACTGGATTGTCAGCAGCATATCGTTTTGCCCGGACTCATCAATACCCATCATCACATGGTACAAAGTCTGACTAGAGTGATGGCACAAAATGATGAGCTTTTCGGCTGGCTAAAAACCCTCTATCCCATTTGGAGCAGACTGACCGGAGAAGCCGTTTATTTCGCCTCAAAACTGGCGATGGCTGAATTAATGCTCTCCGGCTGCACAACATCTAGCGATCACCTCTACATCTATCCCAATGATGTGACGCTTGATCATCAAATTCAGGCTGCACAGGAAATGGGCATTCGCTTCCATGCCGCCCGCGGAGCAATGAGCGTCGGCGAAAGCAAAGGTGGCCTTCCGCCCGATAAAGTAGTGGAGGATGAAGCCTTCATACTCAAAGACATGCGTCGCTTGATTGAGCAGTATCACGATGCCAACCGGCATGCGATGCTGCGTGTTGTGATCGCGCCCTGTTCGCCGTTCACCGTCTCACAAGATTTAATGCGTGAGTCGGCAGCCCTCGCCCGCGGTTACGGCGTCAATTTACACACCCATCTAGCCGAAAATGACAATGACATTGCTTACGGCTTGGAGCAGTTCGGTCAGCGTCCCGGTGACTATGCCGAGTCAGTCGGTTGGGTCGGAGATGACGTATGGCACGCTCATTGTGTCAAATTGGATAGTCATGAAGTCAATCTTTTTGGGCATACCCATACTGGCGTCTGCCACTGTCCCTCGTCCAACATGCGTCTGGCATCTGGTATCGCTCCGGTTCGGCAGATGTTGGATGCCAAAGTGAAAGTCGGGCTTGGGGTTGACGGTTCAGCATCCAATGACAGCGGACACCTGCTTAACGAGGCACGTCAGGCGATGCTCCTTCAGCGTGTGATGGGTAACCCGTCTGCCCTTTCAGCGCGTGAAGCACTTGAAATGGCAACACTCGGTGGAGCATCGGTCTTAGGTCGAAATGATATTGGTGCGATTGCTCCCGGTATGTCAGCCGATTTCATCGCCTTTCGCTTGGACAACATTAGTTTTGCGGGCGCGTTGCATGATCCAGTGGCGGCACTCACCTTCTGCGCCTCTCCAACTGTTGATTTGTCAGTCATCAATGGACGAATCGTGGTCAGGGAAGGACATTTACTCACAGCCGATGTTCCAGTTCTCGTAGAACGTCACAATAATGTTTCCCGCAAACTCATCAATGGTGAGTAATGTTTATCCCTTCAATTAGGGTTATGATCATAGTATGAATTCGCATCAGTACGGGAGAGACTCCGATGACTATTGTAGACCGTTTAGCTGTTGCCAGAGGTGATTTTCCGGCTGATTTAGCGTTGCGTAATGCCCTGCTTGTCAATGTCTGGTCAGGCGAAATCTATCCCACCGACATCATCATCCACGATGGGCGAATTGTCGCGCTCGGAAGTGGTTACACTGCGAAACAAGAAATCGACCTTGGCGCTCGCTACGTTTGCCCCGGATTTATCGATGCGCATGTCCACATCGAAAGCAGTCTGTGTACTCCACCAGAATTCGCCCGTGCAGTGGTTCCACATGGTGTGACCAGTGTCGTAACTGACCCTCACGAAATTGCCAACGTGCTAGGCATTCAGGGTATCAACTTCATGCTCGAACGGGCGAAAGATGGGCCACTCAGTGTATTTGTTAATGCTCCAAGCTGTGTTCCAGCAACCAACATGGAAACCAGCGGAGCACGGTTGGAAGCAGACGATCTCGCGACACTCCTCGACAGCCCGTGGGTAACTGGACTAGCCGAAGTCATGAATTATCCCGGCGTCATCTATGGCGATGAAGGCATGTTGGACAAATTGGATCGATTTCAATCGAAACCCATTGATGGTCACTGCCCTGCTCTCACAGGCAAGCAGCTCAATGCCTATGTCGTGTCAGGCATCGGCAGTGAACACGAATGCACTACTGTAGAAGAAGCGCTTGAAAAGCTGCGGCTCGGCCTCACTATTTTTATTCGTGAAGGGACAACCACCCGCAATTTGCGTCCTTTGCTGCCCATGATTACGCCACAGAACCACACGCGACTGTGTTTTTGTACCGATGATCGCCAACCCAACAGCTTAATGGATGAGGGGTCGATTGACTTCATGGTGCGTACCGCCATCGCGCATGGGGTCGATCCGGTGATGGCCATCCGAATGGGTACGCTCAATACCGCTCAGTACTTCCGCCTGTATGATTATGGTGTCATCGCCCCCGGCAAATGGGCCGATATGATCGTATTCTCCGATTTGTATAACCTGCAACCCGAAATGGTTTTCCGGCGGGGACAGCTTGTGGCGCAAGATGGAAAAATTATCACCGATAAACCGCCGCAGCGCCCGATCAAACTGCCGCGTTCCGTCAACCTCAATCTCGATAATCTCGATTTGACAATTCCTGCTCGGAGTAATCGAATTCGCGTGATTGGCGGCGTCGGCGATCAAGTGGTCACACATCACCTCATTGACGATGCCAAGATCATCGAGCAGCACGCTGTCTCCGATACCGAGCGTGACCTACTCAAAATGGTCGTCGTCGAACGCCATCACGCCAGCGGAACCATTGGAAAAGGTTTTATAAGCGGTTTTGGCCTTAAACGGGGTGCCATAGCGGGTACAGTTGCGCATGACCATCATAACTTGGTCGTCATCGGGGTTGACGATGTCAGTATCCGCCGTGCCATACAAGCTGTGATCGAAATTGACGGAGGCCTAGTCGCCGTAGATGGTGAGCAACTACTCGGTACGCTGCCCCTGCCAGTGGCTGGCCTCATGACCGAACTGCCGCTCGAACAAGTACGACATGAATACGATGCGATGATCGCCCACGCCCAAAATCTGGGCAGTTCCATGCCCGATCCCTTCATGGCAATGAGTTTCATGGCACTCGAAGTTATCCCCAAATTGAAACTGACCGATGTCGGCTTGGTGGATGTCGAACAATTCAAAGTCGTTGACTTATTTGTTTAGTGCGCTTTGCGTCTAGGATTCGAACTTGGTTGAAACAATTCGAAGGCAGTTTACGCCTATTCATATCACGGCGCTGCTATTAGCCGTTGTAGCTTTCGTTTTGTTCCAGCCTGTTGTCGCTTTTCTTGCCCAAGAAGAGGTCGATTACGCCAATCATCTATCTTATTTGCACGACCCACTGGACATCCACGCCATCATTCAGATTCTGTCCATGTTTCCGCACTTTTTGTATCACCTGTCGGTTTATACGGTTTACAAAATCTTCTCGCTAACCACATTTGCCGATGCAGCGCTGGTAGTCTCGACATTCGCCTACATTGCCGGAACACTCGTCACCTACTGGTTGATCACGCGGATACTCCGTAAACCTCGCACCCTGATGATCAGTTTGGTGTATGGGGCAATAGCCATTGCGCTCATGCTGTTAATGCCAATCGACATCTTTACCCCTACCAATTTATTCGTGGGCTATATTGGCATCAACGCATATCACAATCCGACCATCGTCTTACTCAAACCGACTGCCATCATTCTGTTCTGGTGCACCGTGTCAATCTTCCAGAGTCCGACCATAATCAATGGAAAAGAACGTCGCAGCATTCCCGTATTGGTTTGCTGCGCTGCCAGCGTGCTGTGTGTCATGACCAAATCCAGTTACATGATTGCATTACTCCCCGCGATGATCATCGCCGTAACCTATCGTGGCATTCGACGGCAGCCTGTCGATTGGGTTCTGTTCATTGAAGGCATACTACTCCCTGCCATCGTCACGCTCGGACTGCAAATGCTGCTTTTTCGCAGCAGCGAAGGCTTTATCTTCGCACCGCTGGCCGTCATTTATAGTTGGACACGCATCAACCCCGAAGCGCCAAACGGCATAGTCTGGAAGTTCCTGCTATCCATCTTATTTCCCCTTTTAGTCTATGGATTCTATTTCAAGGCAGCGCTTAAGACCGCCTACCTCAACTTGGCATGGCTCGTATTTATCTTCGGAGCGGCCTATATGTATTTGTTAGCAGAAGGTGGAGAGCGGCTTGCCCATGCCAATTTTACGTGGAGTGCGATTTGCGCTCTTTTCATCCTCTTCATCGTATCAACCGCATTTCTCGTCCAGCAAATTGCATGGCAAAAGACGTCTATCACTCCTAAAATAGAAAATAATGCACTTGCTACCACACGCCAATTTTGGACAAATGTAAGAATCGCCATTCTGATAGGCATTCTCGGATTGCATATTATCAGCGGCATCTACTGGTATCATGTCCACATTACAGCGCGTTCAATGGGCGATATAATTAGCGAAAAGTGGTAATATTAAGTCCCTACTTCAATTGAAAGTGAGCAACATGGTTAATCAAACAACGATTGATGCCATCAAATCGCGTGTTGCGGCGCAGCGCGAAGACATCATCACCTTCCTTAAAGAACTGTGCGCTATTCCGAGCTATGACAGTCAAATTCGCGCTGTCGGCGAACGGGCCGAGGCTGAAATGAAAAAGCTAGGCTTCGAGGAAGTCTGGTGGGATCGGATGGGTAATATTGTTGGTCGTATCGGTAATGGTCCGACCAAGTTGCTTTACGATAGCCATATTGATACCGTTGGCATCGGTGCGCCCGAAGAATGGGAATGGGATCCCTTCACAGGTAAAGTCGAGAATGGCATCTTCTTCGCGCGCGGCGCTTGTGATGAAAAAGGCAGCACACCCGGTATGATTTATGGCCTCGCGCTTGCCAAAGAACTCGGTTTGCTCGAAGGCGTGACCGGCTATTATTTTGGCAACATGGAAGAATGGAACGACGGCATCGCTCCCAACGCGCTGGTTGAAGTCGAAGGTTTGCGACCTGACTTCGTCGTCATTGGTGAGCCGACCAAGATGCAAGTCTATCGGGGGCACAAAGGCCGCGTTGAAATGCAAGTCCTCGCGCGTGGCAAGAGCGCACATGCCGCCAGCAATTTCCTCGGTGACAATGCCATCTACAAGCTGCTGCCCGTAATTGACGCCATCAGCAAACTTGAACCCGAATTAGGTGACGACCCCTTCCTCGGTCATGGACGCATTACCGTGACCGACATGCACGTCAAAACACCCAGCATCAACGCCGTTGTGGTCGGAGATCGCAAGGATATTGAAGCATCGATCCTCGTGTACGATACGCCCAGTTATACAGGCTTTGTCTACCCGCTCGACAAGATTTATCCAGCATGGGCACTACCTGAAGCTGATCCTTATGTTCAAGCAGGCGTTGAAGCGGGTAAGCTTCTGTGGAACGAACCGCTGCCAACAGGCAAATGGGACTTCTCAACCAACGGAACCTATTGGTGCGGCAAGGCAGGTATTCCGAGTATCGGATATGGGCCGGGAAATGAAATTCACGCTCATACTGTCCTTGACCAAGTACCTTTAGATGATGTGGTCAAAGCAACCGAGTGGTATGCGATGTTACCCGGTTTGCTGCCGAAGAAGTAGAGACCATCGTCAATGAACATCAGTTGGATTGAACCGAACGTGCTCGCTGCCAGCCCACTCCCATCAAAGGAAGCGGACATCCGTTCGCTATACGATCAGGGTATTCGTGCCGTCATTACCCTAACGGAACGCCCTCTAATCGCTCGTCAGGGTGTAACTACCGAGCTTTTGAACACGTTAAGCATTGCTACGGTTCATCTTCCAATTGATGATTTCGCTGCCCCGAATATTCAACAAGTTACACAAGTTATGACGTTTATCGACCAAATGCAGCGGGAAAACAAACCGGTTCTGGTTCACTGTAAAGTCGGACAAGGCAGAACCGGAACTTTGCTGCATGCTTACTACCTGAACAAAGGTTGGAGCCTGAGTGATGCCCGCTCGCGGATATTGGAAACCCGTCCATTGTGCAGCTTTAGCGACTTGTCTCAAGAGCAGCAAACATTTTTGCAAGAATATGCTGCAACCGGACGCACAATTTACACCTAGAGCAGTTGATTTATGTTGATGTTAACAAGCCGGTTTTCAATTGATCCCATGACTCGCGGCGCTTATATCGTATTCGCAAAGGGCATGGTGGAACGTACACGGCGGCAGGAAGGCTGCATTGGCTTCGGGATTTTTGAAGACATCAGCGAGCCAGATACCTTCATCATGCTGGAACAATGGGAAAGCACAGAGCTGTTCGAGAAACACACAGCCAGCCAATACTTCCTCCATGATGACCAAGTGCTGATGACTTTCATTATCGGCGAACCCAGTTACATTGAATACGAATATGAAGACATACCAGAGGTGGATGAATGAATCTCATCTACGTTATGCGTCACGGCCAGAGTATTGTCAATGTTGAGCGTCGAATCAGTGGTCGCAAGTTTGAAGGGGATCTCACGGATCTCGGGCGTGAACAGGCTCGTAAAGCTGCCAATTGGTTTGTTGATAAAGGTATTGAACAGATTATTCACAGCCCCTTTCATCGAGCCGAACAGACCGCTGCAATTGTTGCTGAACGCCTAAAGCTACCCTGCTCGGTATCTGATGATCTGTGCGAAATGAACGGTGGCAGCCTCGACGGGCGCACCGATGAGGAAAGCTGGGAGATGTTTTATAGCGTTTACCGGCGCTGGCAAGAACGCGACTGGAATGCGACCTATCCGGATGGTGAAAGTTACCGTCAGGGCTATGATCGTTTCAGCCGCTGCCTGCTGAATGTCGATCCTAATCAGACAACATTGTTGGTCACGCATGGCGGAATTAGCATTACCGTTATTCCCTATCTTTGCGTGAATGCAGCCGCACTACAAGGCAACCGGACTTTGGACAACACCGGAATAATCGTGTTAGAGCCCTATGGAGATGGTCGGTATATCTGCCGCGCTTGGAATCAAACCGAACATTTATAACCAAGCAGGTTTTCGTGAAACACTAAACAGGAGAGAAATGGATTATGCAGACAGATTTGCGAGGGCGTGACCTCATCACTGAACAGGAATGGACACGTGAGGAAATTGACACCCTATTGGATGTAGCTTGGGACTTGAAGCGCAAACGCGCCTTGGGCGAACCTCATGCCCTGCTGCGTGACAAAGTATTGGCTATGCTCTTTTTCTTTACCAGCACCCGCACCCGCGTCAGCTTCGAGGCTGGTATGGCACAGCTTGGCGGTCACGCCCAATTTATTGACAGTGAAACCACCCAGATTTCGCACGGTGATACGGCCATGGAAATTGGCCAAATCATCGGACGCTACACCGATGGCATCGCGATCCGTCAGTGCGATTGGAACTTCGGCAACAAGTACATCCGCGAAGTCGCCAAGGCCAGCCGCGTGCCGGTGCTGAATATGCAGTGTGACGTCTACCATCCCTTCCAAATTCTAGCTGACCTTATGACCATTCAAGAAAAGTTTGGTCGCGACCTGCGCGGTAAGACCATTGACGTGAGCTACGCCTATGCCTCTAGCTACCAGAAGCCGCTGTCGGTCCCGCAAAGCCTTATCCTGTTGATGACCCGCTACGGCATGAATGTTCGATTGGTGCATCCGCCAGAATTCGCTTTGATGCCGGATGTTGTCGAGCAGGCTAAAGAGAATACCCGGAAGAGCGGTGGCTCGTTCGAAATGATGGATGATTTTAACGCGGGTTTCAAGAACGCCGACATCATTTATGCTAAGAGTTGGGGTTGCTGGATGACCACCGAGGACAAGAATGAATCATCGGTCATCGGCAAGAAATACACCAACTGGATTACAGACGAGCAGCGTATGGCAACAGCGAACCGTGATGCCATCTACATGCACTGTCTGCCCGCTGACCGTAACATCGAAGTCACGGATGGCGTGATCGAAGGCCCACAAAGCGTCGTATATGATGAAGCTGAAAACCGTCTCCATGTTCAGAAAGCCGCTATGGCTTTGACAATGCGTTAATTCCGTTTGTTTTCATGCCGCCAGATTGACACGATGTTCATTCTGGCGGTTTGTTTTAGAGTATTTCTTATCCAAACAATATGTTTTGAATAGCAGCCTTAAAACCATCCCAGTATGAAAAGTTGTAAACCAACAATCTTTGTTGACCTCGTGTGGAGTGCATTAAAGATCTGAAATTACTGTTAGGGTGATGCAATGATTAGGGATCAATATCGATATTGAACACTCATATTTGATTCACTGCCCAACTTCAGAATAGACCAAAATAAATTACTGAGAGCTGACGACAGAATATGATTGAAAAACTAGCAATTGTTGCAGTGGGTGGTAATTCACTGATTGAAAATCCGAAAGAACCCGGCATCGCCCGACAGTGGGAAGCCGCACGCAAAACCTGCGATCATATCGCTAACATGGTCACCGCCGGTTGGAACATCGTGGTGACGCATGGGAACGGCCCGCAAGTCGGCTATATCATGCGCCGTGGTGAAATCGCAGCCAAAGAAGGCATCCACGATGTCCCGCTCGATTTGGTTGTGGCGGATACACAGGGCAGCATTGGATACATGCTTCAGCAAGGGCTCGATGATGCCCTACGCCGAAGAGGAATGAACCGCACTTGTGTCACAGTCATTACGCAGGTTCGAGTTGACGCCGATGACCCCGCCTTTGAAAATCCCACCAAACCCATCGGGGGATTCATGTCGGAGGAAGAGGCGCGGAAGTTCGAAGCCTCAGGATGGCAGGTCATGGAAGACTCAGGCCGCGGTTGGAGGCGCGTGGTTGCTTCCCCTACCCCACGCGCCATTATGGAAATCAATGCGATTCAAGGATTAATGCTCAGCGGATATGTCATCATTGCCTGCGGTGGTGGTGGTGTGCCGGTCGTGCGCCAACCCGATGGCAGTCTACAGGGGGTCTACAGCGTCATTGATAAAGACCGTTGCAGCGCACTCTTGGCACAGACCCTACGTGCGGATTTGCTCATGATTTCAACAGGCGTGGAAAAAGTCGCCTTAAATTTTGGCAAACCTGATCAACGCGAATTGGGTACGGTCACACTTGAAGAAGCGCGGGCCTATCTTAAAGAAGGTCATTTTGGCGTCGGCAGTATGCTGCCCAAAGTCGAAGCCGCCATCGATTTCGTTGGGAACGGTGGCCCGCGGGCCATTATCACTGATCCACAGCATCTCGAAGCAGCTTTACACGGCGAAACGGGCACGCATATCGTCCCCGGAGATCGGCATCAACGGTAGGATTTATTACAAATGGCAACCATTAAAGAACTCCGCTGTCCGATTTGTGGACGCGGTTACTCACCCGGTGAAATCCAATACACGTGTCCGGCTTGTGGTGAAGTCGGCACGTTAGAAGTCTTATACGACTACGAATCTTTGAAAGCGCAACTGGATCGCGACTCACTGCGTAATCAGCATGAGCAGTCGATGTGGCGCTACAAAGCCTTACTGCCGATTGCGGCCGACTCAAAAGTACCACCGCTACGAGTGGGCATGACTCCTATGTACGACACGTCTCGTGTCGCACATAGTCTAGGCTTACAGCAAGTTTGGTTGAAAGATGACGGACAAAATCCGACAGGATCACTGAAAGATCGGGCGAGCGCAATCGTTGTCGCACGAGCCATGGAGCAAGGCATCCAAACGGTGAGCACCGCCAGCACGGGCAATGCAGCCGCAGCTCTTTCAGGCGTAGGCGCTTCAGTCGGAATGAACATTATTATTTTCGTGCCTGCCAGCGCACCGGAAGCGAAAATTGCCCAACTGTTGGTTTATGGCGCGACAGTATTGCTGGTTGAAGATACTTACGACGTGGCGTTTGATCTTTGTTCGCAAATGTGCCTAAGCGAAGGCTGGTACTGTCGCAATACAGGCATGAATCCGTACACAGTTGAAGGCAAGAAGACGGTCGCGTATGAGATTGCGGAGCAGCTAGATTGGAATGTGCCTGATGTTGTGATGGTCGGTGTCGGCGATGGAAACATCATCGGTGGAATCTACAAGGGCTTTTATGATTTACATCAATTGGGTTGGATACAGCGGATTCCGCGCCTGATTGGTGTACAAGCAGAAGGCAGTTCAGCACTCGTTCATGCCTGGAAGAACGGATTAAAACCGGAAGAAATGAAACCGATGCCAGCAGACACAATTGCGGACAGTATATCAGCGGGGGTTCCACGCGATCGCGCAAAGGCATTACGAGCCGTCCGTGCAACCAATGGCGCATTTATCGCAGTGCCGGACGCAGAAATCATAGGCGCGATACCTGAACTCGCAAGGCTTTCAGGGGTATTTCCAGAACCTTCATGTGCGGCAGTTTACGCTGGAGCAAAACGTGCTGTACAATCAGGTTTATTAGAGCATGATGAATCCGTGTTGTTATTGATGACGGGCAATGGGCTAAAAGACATCAAACGAGCACAACAATCGGTCGCGCAGGGCTTGCGGGTGCAACCGACGATAGAATCTATTCGGCAGGCTTTGGGTATTGGTGAGGGTAGATGAGCGAACATCCACGTTATTCGATTGTCGCGCCAATTTTTAACGAAGAAGGCAATATTCAGAAACTCTATGCCCGGATTTCGCAAGTCATGGATTCGACAGGCGAAACTTGGGAACTCGTTACGGTCAATGATGGCAGTCGTGACAAGTCGTTTGAGCTGCTGAGCGCGCTTTCTCACAAAGACTCGCGTATTAAGGTTGTCAATTTCGCTCGTAATTTTGGCCATCAACTGGCAGTAACGGCTGGCCTCCATAACACATCGGGTGATGCGGTCGTGGTGATTGATGCTGACCTACAAGACCCGCCGGAACTCATTCTTGACATGATCGAGCGCTGGAAAGCAGGCTATCATGTGGTATATGCTGTCCGACAGGAACGAAAGGGCGAAAGCTGGTTCAAACTTGTCACGGCGAAACTATTCTATCGGCTTATCTACCGGATTACGGATGTCGATATTCCCCTTGATACCGGTGATTTCCGCTTGATGGATCGCAAAGTGGTCGATGCTCTCAACTCAATGCCAGAACATAACCGCTTCATCCGTGGGCTGACCAGTTGGATCGGTTTCAAACAGACGGGTATTACGTATGTACGTGAAGCGCGGGAATGGGGTGAAACCAAGTATCCACTCAAGAAGATGGTACGTTTCGCGATGGATGCGGTTACAGGGTTCTCGTACTTCCCCTTGCAGGTGATGGTGTATGTTTCGTTTGTACTTGGGGTACTCGCGATTTTTGCAATCCCGATCATCGCCATTCTCCGGCTCATCCTAGGTTTCCAATTCCTTGGTGGTCAGGTGACCAATATCGTGTTGTTATTGCTGGTCGGTGCATTCCAATTGTTCTTTTTGTTTATACTAGGACAATATGTCGCGCGCATTTACGACGAAACGCGCGGAAGACCGCTCTATATCGTGGCTGAAAAGGTTGGGTTTGACGACTCCAATAGCGAATCGAGACAGGTAGAAAAGCAGCCTACCGCAGAACCACAACCTGAGCCGTAGACATAAAACAAGGGGGGATTATGTCCGAGGAAAAAGGGGAGCCTCTAGTACTAGTACAGAAGTATCAGGAACTTGTGCTGCTCTATGAAGCACTCGACAAAGAGATCGACGAATTGATTATGGCGCACGGTGGCAGCTCTGAGAAGATCCCCCCTGAAGAACTCGCTCGCTATCGTCATCTTGCCCGCAGGCGGGACGATATACAGGGCGAGATGCACGAACTGGAAATGGAACTTAATATTGACGAGTAAAATAGATTTGCTCGTTCTTTCACGTTAGGACTGGAGAACATAAAGTGATTACAGGGCCAACTTTTGAAGAGATGCTTCACCCCAACAAGATTGCGCCAGCAATCCGGGAACAAGCACTAAAAGCCTTAAAGGGCGATCCACTGAACCCCATTAATCTCTTCAACATCACATGGCGCAACGCGAACAACGATGTCAACTATATTATTCTGCCTCCCGAACTCACCGGGGTTAAGGCGCATATCGTAGTGCTTTACGGGAAAGAATTTCCATCGGGCAGCCACAAGGTTGGCGCGGCTTACTCGGTACTCCTTGAAAAAGAGCTGTTCGGCGAAGTTGATCCGAGCAAGAACACACTGGTTTGGCCTTCCACAGGCAACTACGGCATCGGCGGAGCATGGGTCGGTGGGCGAATGGGCTGCAAGAGTGTGGTCGTTCTGCCAGCGGGCATGAGCCGTGAGCGTTTTGAGCGCATCGAGAGCTATGGCGCAAGTGTCATCAAGACTATCGGCTCCGAGAGCAACGTCAAAGAGATTTACGACGAAACACACCGCTTGCGCCAAGACCCGAACGTCCGCATCCTGAACCAATTCGAGCAGATGGGCAATTACCGTTTTCACTATCATGTGACCGGCAATACCATCGCGGAACTGGCATGTGAACTGAACGCCAAAGGCATCGGTAACGGAAAAGCAGCAGCCTTTGTTTGGGCAATGGGCAGCGGAGGCACTAACGCAGCATCTGATCGCCTCAAGCAAGTGTTCCCCGATTGCAAACATGTAGGTTTAGAGCCAATTCAGTGCCCTACCCTCTTCAATAATGGTTACGGTGCACATGATATTCAGGGCATTGGTGATAAGCATGTGACATGGATCCACAACGTCCTGAACATGGATGCATTGATGTGCATTGACGATCTACAGTGCAAGAAGGGTTTACAACTGCTGGCCGAGCCTGTTGGGCGTGAAACCCTGATCAAGCGATACGGCGCAAACCCTGAACTGATCGAGAAGATGGGCGACCTGTTTGGTATCAGCGGGATTTGCCATATTCTGGGCGCGATCAAGACGGCTAAATACTACAACTACGGCAAGGATGATGTGATTTATACAGCGGCGACTGACAGCCTCGACCGGTACTACTCTGTAATTGATGAGATGGCGGCGCAGTACGGGAAACTGGACGAAGCAGCAGCCGTCGGACGGGTCGAAGGCGTGTTCCACGCAGCCGGTACCGATTGGGTGCTGGAAGGCACAAAAGATGTGCGCGAACGCTGGCACAACCTCAAGTACTACACATGGGTTGAGCAGCAGGGCAAGTCAGTACAGGAACTCGACGCACAACGTGATTCGCAGTGGTGGATTGGTCACCAACAGCGCGTACTGGAAATCGACAAGCGCCTCAACGCGCTGCGCGAGGCCGAAGCCCAGAAGGTCTAAACAATGTTTGTGGAGGACCGCGTACTGGTTGGCGTGATTAACCGCAAACGTGATCTGGAAACCGTACTGGGGGAGCACTGGTATCGCATCCCCCAGTCCCAAATGAAACGCGGTGTCAACGTCGAGTACATCGCGTTCTTCCTGAGCAAGGCATTTGGTGAGCGTAATGGAGGCATCCATTATTACGCTGACCGAAAAGGCGTCGAACTCCTCTACCGGCGCGATTTGCTCCCGAACGAACCGAATCATCCCCGCGCAAACAACGCCTATTACAAAATACAGCTCGGCACGATTTACCCTAAAACCCCTCCGATTCTGAACACCAGTAAACGAACCCTCAGTTTCGTCTACACCACATGGGATCGCTTTGTTAAGGCTAAAACCATCAAGGATCTATATAGCAAAGAAGACTACTTCGTTGACCGGATTTACCACGCTCTGAAAAATGCTGGGGTTTCTTCCGAGCGGAGTTGGTCGGCGGAGTATCGGAATGCTCCTGCGACAATCCGAGTGCTGTGCGAAAAGGGAACATTTACAGCTTCAACTCAACCGGATGGCGGAAGCATGTACCTTGATGATCAACATCATGAGGATGCGATACTGGCATCCATTCTGGCGGAGATCGCGAAACAGGGCGGCCCGGTCATGATTAATGTGTCGAATGATCTGATCTAACATCGCCCATTCTTCACAAATTTCTTCATATTCTTCAATTTCATAGCGAATTTTAGGCGGTTCCGAAAGTCAGGCCGAGTTCGCTAAGCCACTTGCGATAGGCGATGCTAGTACGGTCCGAACGGAGGTGAAGTTCGGCTTGTAGATCTAAAGGCAGACGTTCGGGACGCTGCGACTCAACGATTGGAATGTCCTGCGCCGTGACCTCATCTTGAAAAGCCACCAACTGCGATTCGGGAATGTCAAAGCCGTAATTCATCACCATACACATCCAGCCGAGGCAATGAAGTTCATCAACGGGTGTTACAGCGAAGTAGATGGCGAACTGCTGCTCCATCTGTTTGACAAAATAGACCACCAAGGGGCGAAACACCCGATAGGTGTAGGTTACGTTTTTGCCTACTCCTGTACCATCAGGGTCGGGCTGCCAGACGGTGATAGGCGCGGCAGTAATGCCCTTCTCATCGGTGGTGACTTCATAATCTGCGATTTCAGGATGGGCGCGGTCACCGAGAAAGCCTTCGTGAACAAACGGGAAATGAGCGACATCCAAGAAGTTTTCAACGGCGCGAGGCGCAGCGGCGTTGTAGGCATATGGGCCAGTAAAAATCTTACGGAAACTAGAATCATCCCATTCGGGGAAAACCGGAATGTCATGCCCGGGTTCACCGAAAGTCACCCAGACCCAACCATAACGCTCGACGGCGCGATATTTCACGACACGGGCGCGAGCGGGAGGCGTTTGATCGGGATGTGCAGGCATGTGGACACACTGGCCCTCCGTATTGTATGTCCATCCATGATAAGGGCACATCAACTTGTCATCTTGAACACTGCCGAGCGAAAGGCGTGTTCCACGATGAACGCAGAGATCTTGCCACACCATAATTTGGTCACCTGTGCGCCAGAGGACAAGGTCTTCAGCCAGCAAGCGAGCACGAAGAGGTTTGCCTTCCACTACATCGCGTGAGGCGGCCACGATGTGCCAGTCATTGATAAGAACGGGATCATTGAGCATTTTGAGCCGCCAGTCGGTAGTCTTTAGTCAGTAGAAGCTCGTAACATAGCGTACGTTCTGTACAAATCCAACCGTCATTTTTTACTAAAAATTTCGTGTTGATTTTTACAGGCCACATCAATTTTCTGTCAAAATTGCCGGATTTTCAGCTCTTTTTGCCAGAAATAATTGGCAAAACTGGCGATATTCGGCGGATCGCTCGGCTCAAGTTGCGGCAATTATAGTGATGGGACTGCCGCCGCCAACTTTGCCAATCTATAGTCTTCAGTCGTCAGCTACCTGTCTCCAGTCAAAGGCCATTGACACCACATTAACAAAGCCTCCCGTTCACCAGTATAAAACAGTTAATGAGGCAGTGGGTTACATTTTGGAAGAACATTTTGTAACTATTTCGAGGAGTTGGTGCTAACCGAATGAGGGAGAATGCGCGGGCTATTGTTGACCAATGGTTAGAAAGTGGTTTGCCAACAAACCTAAATTAAACGTTGGGTATAACAAGTCGGGTTCCGGGGAGCACCGGTGTGTGCTCCCCTATGCCATAATCGTCTATCGAACCGATTCTACTTCGTGAGCGGGCACCTTGAGCGGCTGTGGGATATTGACGAGATGGCCCAGCGCTGGACGACGCAGGAGAACATTATCGATAAGCCCATAGTCAACTGCCTGCTGCGCCGTGAGGAAAATATCACGGTCAGTGTCGCGTTCGATGACTGCGAGGTCCTGTCCGGTGTGCTGGACGAAAATGTCATTCAGATAATGCTTGAGGCGAGTGTATTCGTTGATCTGAATGAGCATATCAGACACCTGTCCCTGTGCGCCACCGAGGGGTTGATGCATGTGAATGGTCGAACTCGGCAACGCATAACGCAGCCCTTTGCGGCCGGCGGTCAAGATAACCGTGCCAAAACTGGCGGCACGTCCCACCGCTACGGTGCTGACGGGCGCAGAGATCTGCTGCATGGTGTCATAAATAGCTAGACCTGCATACACTTCGCCGCCGGGAGACTGGATGTATATTTGAAGCTGCTTGTCGGGGTCTTGGCTATCCAGATACAGCAGTTGGGCAATGATTAAATTGGCAACCGCATCGTTAATATCAGAACCGAGCATGATGATGCGCTCTTTGAGCAGCAGCGAATAAATGTCATAGGCCCGTTCGGTATGGTTTTGCTGGTCAATGACCATCGGAATGACACCACTCATAAAAGTCTCCTTGAAATTGACAACATTAACGATAACCCATGCGTTATGAACCGCAGAGGCGCAGAGAAAAACAGAGAAATACGAATGAAGTTTAGGCGGCGACGGCAGCGACCTCATCGAATAAGGCGCGATGAATCCGAATCAGCACAGAAAGTGATTCGGAGAGCCAGTCGTCGGGATAAGCGGTATAGAGTGATTTGGGCAGATGATCATCGGCAATCTGAGCATTTATTGTTCGGGTGGCGATGGCATTGACGGGACGGTAGAGCATCAGATTGTCCGGCAAGCGCATACGGGGCTTCTCTCGGAAACGGTCAACCAGATCAAAAAGATGTTCCACGATATTAGCGATTTGATCGGGCTGTGCGTTCGTAAAGCCCATCAAATCAACAATCTTCTCTACATCAGCGACAGTAACACCATGTCTATAAACCTTCCGCAGCGACTCGATTAAGAAGGATTCGGATTGGCGTAAAGTATCCAGAAAAGCGGGGTAGTAGCTGCCTTTGCGCAGTTTCGGTATTTCGAGGGTCAGTTCGCCGAGGCTGGTCATCCATGTGCGGCGGCGATAGCCATTGCGGTATGAGCGTCGGCTCGAACTGCGTTCATGGGGTGTGGCCTCGATGACATGGCTGATTTCCAATTCGATAAAGGCTTGCGCCAGAACTCGCAAACCTTCACGCAGGAAGTCAGCGTTAACGGTCACATCCATAGAGATGATTTGGACAGATGGTTTGTTTTCTGATCGTGATGGCATCTGTACTAACCCTCGTGTTGCAAAGGGGTTTGTCGGCTACAAACCCCTACAATCCACAAATTGTTTGTCTGCAATAGTGATAGGGTAAACGGGAACAGGTGTCGTTGCAAGAATTTACACCACTTTTGGTCATTCGCCAGCAATGCGCCACGCGGCCTTCATGGTATTTGCGAGCAGCATGGTGATGGTCATTGGCCCTACTCCACCGGGGACTTTGGTGATGGCTTTAACAACGTCTTTCGCAGATTCGAGATCAACGTCTCCAACAAAGGTATAGCCCTTGTCGGAAGTAGGGTCATCGACTTTGTTTGTGCCAACGTCAATCACTACCGAGCCGGGTTTGAGCCAATCGCCTTTCACATAATTAGCTTGACCGATAGCCGCAATCACAATATCAGCCTGCTTGACAATCGATTTCATATCTCGGGTACGGCTGTGGCAGACGGTTACAGTGGCGTTGGCTTTCATTAACATTAGGGCAACGGGTAAGCCGACAATGTTGCTGCGGCCAATGACCACGGCGTTCGCCCCTTCAATTTGGACACCCAGTTCTTCCAAGATGACCATACATCCGGTCGGCGTAGCGGGCGTAAAGAGCGGATCACGGCCTTTCATCGCAAGCCAACCAATATTAATGGGATGGAAACCATCAACATCTTTGTCTAGACTAACAAGACGCAGAACCGGTTCCTCATTAATGCCTTTGGGCAGGGGCAACTGCACCAGAATGCCGTGAACTTTCGGATCAGCGTTCAAAGCTGCAACCGCGTCCTCCACTTCTTGCTGACTGCTGGAGGCGTTCATTAAACGGGAAACCGAGGTAATACCAACTTTTTCACAGGCGCGGCTTTTCATACGTACATATTGTGCAGAAGCGGGATTGTCCCCCGCCAATACCGCACCCAATCCCGGCGGATAGCCGTGCTTTTCCTTAAAACGGGCTGCTTCGGCAGCGATTTGTGCTTGCATCCGGTCGGCAATATCTTTGCCGTCGATAATCATCGCAGACATGACTTCTATCCTCTCGTGTGAGATAACAGGTCAAGGATACCATAGAGGGGCGATTGTAAACGAAAAGTAAATATTGATGGTGATCATTGAGGAATTGTCAACGCATTTGAACAAGATGCCTACAAAAACTAGACTGACATTTACCAATAGTCGAGTAAGATAGAGATAGTATTCAGGTCATGATTCCCGGAATTGTATTTCCGGCACTCAACAAGTCACATTTTTGATTGGATGAGGGGTTAGCAATATGGTGCAAGAACCAACAACCAGTACATCACCCCAAAAACCAGCTCAGCGCGGGCAGGCATTGATTGAATATGCTTTGATCCTCGTGCTGGTGGTAATGGCGCTGGTAGCAGCAGTCGCGGCAACCGGTCCGGCGCTGGGCAATGTGTTCAGCAACACGGTTTTCAATCTGGTGGGCATCACCGGAACGCCGCAAGATTTGTACGCACGTGGCGGCCCAACCGCCTTCTGGATGACTGTAACATATGTTGCGGCTAATCCACCACAGGCACGCTCGTTCCCGACCAGCCCTCCGAAACCGCCGACGGCTACCTATACACCCGGTCCTTCACCGACGTGGACACCGGTCACACCGAGTAATACACCCAAGCCAACGGCGACTCTACCGCCGACGCCAACGGCCGATGATTTTGCATTTAACGTGCCGTTCGTCGATACGATTGACCAGCCTGTTTGGTGGCGTGTCGATAACAGTGTTTATTTGGGCGGCGCGGACTGGCTGGGTGAGTATTATCCCAATACGTCATTCACTGCACCCGCTGACCGGACGCTCTATAACCAGCAGATTGATCCGACTTACCGTTTCAATTTGGATTTTAACTGGGGCACAGGTGCTCCCATTGATGGTTGGACACAGACCGACAACTTCTCCATTCGCTTTACGCGGAAGATTGATATTCAACCGGGAAATACGCCGGTGAAATTGAATTTCAACCTGTCATCAGATGACGCATCCAAGCTCATCATTGACGGTGTGGTGCTCCTCGCATCCGGCAGCGGCACACGAAGCGCGTCACAAACCTTCACGCCGAATGCCACGCTGACCACACCCCACACCATCGTGGTTGAATACGTCGAAAACAGCGGTAGCGCTTACGTCAAGCTGAATATCGGCACGGATAAAGGCAACTTGAAATATGCAGATACGACCAAGCCCCCCGGGGGGACGGTAAACTGCCCGTGGACACAGGTTACCGGTACACAACCTAACACGCTGATGTATGCGTGGAAAGAAAATCTCTCCACCGTGACCAACGGCTTCCCGCAAAACATGACTTGTAATCTTGAACTGCGCGGGTACGTCGATCTGAACGGCGTTGCCAACCCCACCATGAGTTTCTGGGATGTGTGGGATCTCGGGACGACCACAGACACAACCATCAAGCTCCAATTAGCAGAGTATGCGGCCTATAACGCTGATCTGACCGGCGGTCCGACTTGGGGCGGTACGACATATACACTGCACAGCGCTGGCAAGAACTATGCGTGGACGCGCAATGAACTGGCGATCCCGGCGTCACTTCTGAATAAGAAGGTCACATGGCGCTTTGTCATGGATAGCGGCGGACAAACCGGTGTACGACGCTGGTATCTGGATGATATTCAACTGGCAGCAGGTGCCGCCGCCAAGACCTATGGCGTTTGCACGGTCAGTAAGTACACCTGCGGCAACTACTGGAGTCTGGATATTCCTGATCAGAAGGCCGATTTCATTACCACCGCGCGCTGGGACTTAACCAACCGGAACGTCGCGGCAAATGACGCTGGCACGCCGTCAATGGGTTGGGATGTCAGCAGCAGCGGCAAGAATAACGGTTCAACGAGCTATGCCAAGTTCGGCAGCGAGCAATCCGGCAGCGGTGCAGGCGATAACCGTATTCACTACGTCGCTTTTAGTGGCTTGATTGATCTGCGCTCCATCAATGCGGATGGCACAGGCGGAACACCGGACTGGGAAGGCGACAGCGGTTTCCCACTTCTGACGTTCTATCAGGCTTACGGTTTGGATAAGGGCGACACCATTGAAGTCGAATATACACGTGACAGCGATACGCCGGGTACACCTGCTACATGGCTGCCAGTCGGTGGTACGCCCATTAAGACCGTTGCGACAACGGGTACTGCAATTTCTGACGAGATGAATCAGTACACGCTGCAACTGAAGAATATTCCCAATTGGAATGTCACACCCTTCCGGCTGCGTTTCGCACTGATCGTTAACAACAGCAATGAATCAACGGGTTGGTTCATCGACAACATCGCTATCGAGCGTGAAGGTATTCTTCGCTACAGCAACTATCCGTACTGCGACGACGCCGAAAATGGTATCTCTCAATGGTTGATGAGCGGTCAATGGGGCGTCTCGACCACCAGCGGCGCTTTCACGACCGGACGTTCATTCAGCGACAGCCCGGGCGGCAACTACGTCAATGGTCAGGTTAGTTCGATGACCATGCGTTACGCTATCGACTTCAATAATGACACGCCCGAAAATCTCACTGTATGGGGTGGCAACAAGAGCTGCTTTAACGGCAGCGCTACACCAGCAGCCATACAGCCGATCCTTTCTTTCTGGCATTGGCGGAAATTGGGCGGAAATAAGAGTTTCCGTATTGAAATCTTCCGCGCTGCTCATGCCGCAACCAGTACAACTGCCATCGCACCGACATCGGTGTGGGCCTATAACTATAATGCGGGTAATTCGACGCAGGTTGTATGGGAACGTGAAGAAGTGGATATGCGCGCCGCCATTTTGAAGGTCATTGGTGGAGGCATGACATGGAATACTCTCGCTACCAATCCTGATAAATATGATGATGATTTCTACATCCAATTCACGTTCGATGCGTCATCGGGGTCAACCGTATCCGATGGTATTTACATCGACAACATTGTGATGCAGGAATACAGTGAATCGTCATTCAAGCTGTGGTCGCCAAGCGTGAGCTATACGGCTAAGGCGGGTGCACCGGCAGCCGGTTTGGGCAATGGTACAAACTGGGTTGACGATATCGATAATCCTGACGATTGGTACAACCGTTGGTCATCGGGCAGCCCGTGGACGGCAGTCACTTGGGATGCGCACAGCGGCGTAACCTCAATGCATAGTAATTCTGCCAGTGGAGTCAACTATTTACACCAGAGCTTCAACGTACTGGAGATGACCAAGATCCTTGACTTGCGCGGGACAAAGAACACTGACCTGCCGACCATGTACTTCTGGGATCACTACAATGTCGGTAAGGGTGATTCGATATCGGTTGAAGTGGCCGTTCAGGATGAAACTGAAATGACCTCGGCCACACCTCCGCGGAATACGATTGGCTATGATTACCAGTATCTCTGGGGATCGACAACGTCATATACCGGAGGAAGCTCATGGGAAAAGATATGGAGCTTAGGCCCGCAAAGCCGCAATGATTCGTGGAACCGAGAACAAGTTGACCTGCGAAACTATGTAGGTAAACGCCTTAAAGTTCGCTTTGTTGTCAACGCTTACTCTGATTCGAGTGTCGGTCTGGGTTGGTGGGTTGACGATGTGCAATTCGTGTTCCGCACTGCCGAAGTCTTCACCGTAGGCTTCAGCGATGATGCCCGAAACATGCGTTATTGGATACCTGAAGGTCGTTGGGGTCTAGCACCTGAACAGTGGCGTGGCTCAGGCGGCGGCGCTGCGGATCTCGGAACGAGTCCTTGGAGCGTCTACTGGTTCGATTGCATCAACTGGACAGCAAACCCGACTGCAACTTATACAGCTAGTTTGCTGAACCAAGGGTCTTGCGATCAGAACACATGGAGCAACTTCTTTAACAACGTAGTTAAGTCTGGGTCCGTTACAGATCGTTCGACGACTGCTACCGACTCATGGATCTCGGCCAGACCACAACTGGTATCAGGGACGCATTACCTCAAAGACTTCACTGATGTCATCAACTACGACTTCAGCACTGATGGTCGACCGAGTACGGCTTCCGATACGTGGTACGACAATTATGCGGCACGTTTCATACGAACCATCACCGCAACAGGTGGTCAGTACACCTTCATTACGACTTCCGATGATGGTGTCCGTGTTCGTGTTGAGACACTCGCAGGCGCAGCACCATCTGGTATGCCAGCCTCAACAACTTGGAACGTCATCAACAACTGGAATTACCATGGGCGAACAGTAGACTATCAAAACGTTAGCCTCGCTGCAGGAAATTACCGGGTCATCATGGAGTGGTTCGAAGGTAGTGGTGACGCGACCATTCAACTACAGGTCGGTACGAACAAGTTCTCGTTCAGCGACAGCCCGCAGGCAGGCGCAGGAAGCTCGTTCCCGGTGGTTAATTCGACTAAGTACAGCAGTTCATCGTTGATTTTGAATGGTGTCATCAACTTGAACATTCCGACCGGTTACACTACCGCGCAGTGGAAGCCACGCCTCGAGTACTATTCGTTGTACTATCTTAATGGTGGTACAAGTGCAAGAGTCGAAGTTAGTAACGATGGTGGCTTCACATGGATACAAGACAACCTGAGCGACAACTGCCCTGCTGCGTTGCAATCGTGGTGGCAGTGCAATCCAACAACTTCAGGGTGGCAAGACCACAGGCCACAGTCCGGTTATGATTGGGGATTGTTCTCACTGGATTTGAGTTCCTATACCAATCAGAATATCGGTTTGCGCTTCCGGCTTGATACCTCCGGCAGCGGCAATACGACCTATGATGGTTGGTGGATCACTGATATCGTCATTGGCAACAACGGCTAATAGAAAAATGTAGCAGACTAGAATTGAAGAGCAGACTCGCCTAAACGAGTCTGCTTTTCTTTTTTCTAGTGGACATCTCAAGCCCTGCCATAGTATCATCCATTTCATAATGAATAACTGCATATTCCCGAGGAATATCGTGCCAATGATTGAAGAACAAGCGCAAGACTGGGGATTGTTGTTCATGCTAGTGGGTCCGGCAGGGGCTGGCAAAAACGCCATCATGAATGAGGTGCTGCGCCAACTACCAGATTTGCGTCAACTGCCCACAGCAACAACACGTCCCATGCGCGACACCGAACAACAAGGCCGTGAACACCTATTTGTCAGCGACGCCGAATTTCACCTGATGGATGACCGCCACGAACTCATCGAATGGCAAAAGGTTCATAACCATCTTTACGGAACACCCCGCCGAACAATCGAAAATGCGATGCATGAAGGACGCGATTTGATTGCCGATATTGAGGTACTTGGGGCTAACATTCTGCACCACGAGTATCCAAGAAACACAGTTTTGGTCTTCGTACAACCGCCGTCCGTCGATGAGTTAATAAAGCGAATGAGCATTCGAGGCGAAACTCAGGCTGAAATTGACACCCGTTTGAAACGAGTGGAGATGGAAATGCAGTTCGCGCCGCAATGTGATTATCTGATTACGAATTATCAAGACCAACTGAAGGAATCAAGCGCTATCCTCTATGGTATTGTGCTGGCGGAACGCAGTAAGAGATCGCTCGAGCAACTGCGTCAAAAGACTACAGCCCTGCAAAACTAAGCGATTTGAGCGTTGTTATGAACTTACAAGACTTGTATCAACAGTCGGGGGCGACAATCGCACCTGATGGTATTCCGCTTCATTTTGGCGATCAAAACCTCGAATACGAAGCCGCCCAGACGGCCGCCGTCCTCATGGATCGAAGCCACGAAGGCCGCCTTCAAACCACAGGCCGTGACCGGCTGGAACTCATTCAACGCATTTCCACGAACGATGTGACTCATATGGCTGTTGGCGAAGGCCGACCCACGATTCTTACTTCACCAACAGGCCGTATCATTGATCGTTTAGTCGTATACAATCACGGCGACACGGCGTTCGTCACCACGGAGCCGGGACGCGGACAAATTGTGCGTGATTTCTTGCAACGCCAAGTTTTCTTCAATGACGATATCCGAATACAGGATTTCAGCACGACGACCAAGCAGTTCGCGCTGCATGGGCCACATGCGGAAGGGGTTGTGAATGCCTTTGCGCCTGAGGCCAGAAAGCATTCGAATCTAGAATGCATGGAAGCTTCGATTGCAAATACACAGGTGATACTGCTGAAGCGCAAGCCGCTGGTGGGTACCCAGTGGATAATCATCGTACCTTCAGAAAAAGCGGTTGATGTGTGGAAAGCGATTTTGTCAGTGGGTCAAGTACAGGGATTAAAGCCAGCGGGTTCGCTGACTTTTAACGTGCTGCGGATACAATCGGGCAGGCCGGGGGTCGGACGTGAACTAAGTACCGATTTCATCCCGCTAGAAGCGGGATTATGGGATGAGGTCAGCTTCACCAAAGGCTGCTACACCGGTCAGGAAATTATCGCCCGTATGGAAAGCCGCAACCGCCTCGCTAAAACGATGGTGACACTCCAATTATCGCAGATGGTGGATGCGCCAGCATCGCTCAAAGTCGACGGTACAGACGTCGGGAAATTAACCAGCAGCGTCATGGCACCAACAGGCGAATCGATTGGCATCGGCTTCGTTAAAGTGCCATTGGCTGAAGTGGGTCATGAGTTTAGGGTCGGCGATAGCGCTATCACGGCTCAGATCACAAGTTTGGCTGGTGCACAGCCGCCCGTATTGGAAAACCGCACGTAATCGTAGCTAGAACTGCGGCGGTTCGGTATCAAAGAACAGTGTCCACCAGAGCTGCCATTTAGGCGGTTCGGGTGGCGTTGTTTGCACAACAGCCTGCGCTTGAGACGGTTCAGCGGTCGCCTCAACTTTGTTTTGCGCCCCAACTGGAATGACAAGATGTTCCCCGGGAAGAATCATCTTCCCTTCATCGCGTGCCCAACTTTCGACATAATCATCACTTTGAACGTAATTGCGTTCGCGCGTGAGGTCAGCTTGGTCTTTTTCAAGCTGGGCGATATCGGTTGACAATTGGTTGTAGGTTTGTTGAAGCGGTTGCCCCGCCGAGAATAAGCGGGTGAAGTTGAGTCCCAAAATGAGGCCAATCGCTAGAATAGCCGCAAACATGATTTGTAAGCCGGAAAGTTGGCTGGTGCGCTTGCGCTCTTGTCGTTTCGGTTTCTCAGGGGTCATCGAGACAAAGCCTCAAACTTGTTCGTATTCACCATAACATGATAGCGCAGGCGGGGAAAAATAAAAACCCGGTTTACACCGGGCTTTTGTGCCGAAGAAGGGAGTCGAACCCATACCCTCGTAAGAGGACTACGCCCTGAACGTAGCGCGTCTGCCAGTTCCGCCACTTCGGCGTGCAGTGGACAATATGGTAGCAGAACTCCCCTGAGTGTCAACACCTACTTTCACTGGATAACGTAATCTTACCCATCAACATTTCGCCGTGACTCTGTCGTTCCCGGTTAAATCTGCGATTGCCCTACTCTCTAGAACAGTTCAGGAAAAGGGTGAAAGAGGCGTGATATAATGCCCGCTTGGATGCATATCAGTTAGGTGAGCGAGCTGCGAATGAGACTCAAGCAACATCAGATAGCCCTCTTTTTCATACTTACTGTGATTATTGCCCTTCCTATTTTGACGACTGCACAATCGAATTCTGTAACCGCTGAGGCTGTCGGCCAAGCCAATCTACGTGCGACAACCGACGTCAACGGCGATTTACTCGGTCAAATTACAACGGGAACCAAGTATCCGGTACTGGCTCGCAGCCAATTCTATCCGTGGTACCTATTAGGCAACCCTGATACGCAGCAGCCAATTGGTTGGGTCTATGCTGATCTGGTCACGGTGTTGGGCAACGTCAATGCGCTTCCCTTTAGTGAAATCGTGGTGAGCAATGTGCCTCCAACGTTGACGTTGGCACCCACATTGACACCAGACACAAGCGCTGCCGTGAGCGCGGCAAGCAGTACGCCGCCGGCGAACAATCAGGTTGTGTCGATGACGGCTACGCCTGAACCACTTACCGGCGTCATCGGCGTGGCACAGGCAGAAATCAATATTCGCTACGGGCCGGGCGTAGATTATCCACGTATTGGCGTGGGCGAAGCAGGACAGCAGTATCAGATAACGGGCCGGCACAGTCAGTTCCCGTGGCTGCAAATCCGCTATCCTGATGCGCCTAACGGATTTGGTTGGGTCGCCAATGATTTGCTACAGGTGCAGGGCAATATCTATAATGTGCCAGTCATCACGCAGATGAATTTCAACCTCCCTACCCTGACGCCGACACAGCCTGTCGTGCTCGCCAGCCATTTACTGGAATCGTCACCAGTAGTTATTAGTCCGGCATTTCAAGCACTGGGTGATGAGCTGTGGGGCATGATGCTCAAGGCGGGTTTTGCGCCTGAAACCAGCACCCTTGCGGCCATGTTTGTGATGAACCTCAAGACCAACGAGGCGCTGACCTTTGGCAATAACATCGCTTTCAGCGGCATGAGCCTGAACAAGATTGCGATCCTAACCGCCCTATACAGCACCTTCCAAGGGCCGCCTGACGAAGAAACGGCACTGAATATCGCTTACATGATGGTGTGCAGCGAAAACAGCGCATCTAACGCCTTACTGCGCAAGATTGGTGATGGTGATGAGTATAAAGGCGCAGCCAAAGTCACCGAGATGCTGCAGAAGCTCGGCCTCGGCAATATGTTTATTATCGCTCCATTCAAAGTGCCTAATGCGACACCTGTTCCGGTTCGCGCGCCGACAACGCAAGCCGATCAAACCCGCGCCACACCGGATTATTCCAACCAACTGACGGTCGATAATATGGGCTGGCTGCTGGCGAGTATTTATCAGTGTGCCAATACAGGTGACGGTGCGCTGATGACCAAGCTGCCGGGGCAATTCACCAACATAAAGTGCCGCCAGATGTTGAATATCATGAGCGACAACAACCTCGGCGAACCCCTGATGATGAGCGCGGGCGTACCACCGGATACTCGGGTGGCGCATAAGCACGGCTATATTGATGATACGCATGGGAACGCGGGAATTGTCTTTTCGCCGGGTGGTGATTATGTGCTGGTTGTGGCGATGCACGGGCCGGTGTGGCTCGAAGCGACCGAAACCTTCCCGCTCATCAGCGACATTTCACGCACGATCTATAACTATCTCAACCCCACCACACCCGACGAGACCAACCGGAGTTGGTCTATCGCCGGGGTTGATGAATGCTTGCAGCAAAGCCGCAGCACACTCAATATGTTGATGTCGAACAGTGGATGATGGAACGTTCCATCATCCCTTCACCGCACCTTGAGCCAGACCGCTGACAAACTGTGTTTGCAATAGCAAGAATATGATCGTAATCGGAATCACGCCGATTAACGCGCCTGCCGCAAACACACCCCACCGTTGACTAAACCCGTTATCGAGGAAGGTCGTTAAGCCAACGGCCAGCGTGAAGGTATTACTATCCCTCAGCAACACGCGTGGCAGCAAAAAGTCATTGAACGTGCCGATAAAGCTGAGGATGCCGACCACCGCTAGGATGGGACGAATGAGCGGCAGAATAATCTGCGAAAACGTGACCCACTCGGTTGCGCCATCCACCTTCGCCGACTCATCCAATTCGTGTGGAATCGTGTCGAAGTAACCCTTCATCAAGAAGGCATTCGCGCCCAACGCGCCACCGCAGTATACCAAAATCAAACCGCCAAGCGTGTTCAGGCCCAGCCAAGGAATGATCTTGCCGATCTGATCCAGCAGCAGATAGAACGCAACCAGCGCCACAACCGTCGGGAAGACCTGAATCACCAGCGTGGCTAACAGGGTCGACCGGCGTCCGTAGTAACGAAAACGCGACAGTGAATAAGCCGCTAAGGTGGTCAACGTTAAGGTAATAATGGTCGTCGCGCCTGAAACCACAATCGAGTTCTTGAGCCATGTGAGGATCGGTGTCTGCGTCCCATTCAGAAGTTTGGTGTAGTTTTCCAGCGAAGGATTCGGCGGAATTATTGATGCGCCTACCAACGTATTGCGCGGATCGAATGAGGCGCTAATCACGAACACGACGGGATAGAGTGCGAATACACATCCAATGATGAGCACGATCACCCTGATGATCATATTGCGTCGGCGGTTGGCGATAACCATGCCCTGCCGCTCGCTCGACTGATTTCCCTGAGTGCGGGTTGCGGCGGACATCAGTTCACCTCCTCTAAACGACGGGTCAAACGGAAATTAAAGTACGTGATGGGGCCAACGATCATGAAAATAAAGATGCCAATGGCTGCCGCAAAACCATAGTTCGTCCCCGTACCCCCGGCAAACGCTAAGCGGTAGGTATAAGACAGCAAAATATCGGTGTGTCCAGCGACAGTCGCGGCGCTGATGGGCGGACCGCCTTTGTTCATGAGTTCAATGACAGTAAAGTTATTAAAATTGAAAGAGAAACTGGCTACCAGAAGCGGAGCCAAGGCCACCAGCAGCAGTGGGAACGTAATCGAGCGGAACTGCTCCCAAGCGTTTGCGCCGTCAATCGTCGCAGCCTCGTACATGTCACCGGGGATGCTTTGCAGCGCACCCAATGAAATCAACATCATGTAGGGGAAGCCCAAATACATGTTGACAAATAGAATAGCAACCTTCGCTAAACCGGGGTCAGAAAACCACTGCGGTGAGATGCCGAAAACACTTTTAATGCCAATATTGAACGGTCCGTATACTGGATTCATCAAACCAGCCCAAGCCGTGACGGCTAGCCAACCGGGAATAGCATAGGGAATGATCAAGAGTGAACGAAATAATACGCGTAGAGGAAGATCACGAGCGTTCAAGAGTACCGCAAACAGCAAGCCCAAGCCGAGCGTCATAGCGACACTACCCGCCGCAAATGCGACCGTCCACACAAACACGCGCCAGAACGGGTCGCGGATAGTCGGATCGGTCACCACACGAACCACATTGTCCAGCCCGATAATGTCGGGAAAGCCGGGCGTCATGATCTCACGGGTTTCACCTTCACCAGTCACGAAATTGCCACGCTCATTGCGATACACCTTGCCCGTTTGTTTGTTAGTCAATGTGTCAGCAGCCGGATCGTAGCTCCAAACCGGTTGAAGCTGCTTGGCTTCCTGTGCCTCAGCAATGCCAATCTTGGTAATCTTGATGGTATTGGGAGCAGCATCAATCGAGATTTCTTGTAAAGTCTTGGCAAAGCGGAGTGCGCCGCCGGGGGGCAGCCGATTGAAGCCATTGAGGGTCTTGGGAATGCCTTTGTCATCGCGTTCCCCTACCGAGGCATCATCGGCCGCAACTTCTTTTAGCCCCTGCTGACCAGTAACATAGGAATATGATTTGCCATTTGAATCGACCAACCAGAATTCAAAAGCATCCTGTGCGTCAGACCGGTAGACATAAACCTTGTATGTAGGCGCATCTGCAGGAGCAAAGGTTTCTGCCAGATGCTGGTCAATCACCTGTTGTTTGGTCAGTAGATGACCATCGCCATAGTTGGTAAAGGCGACGACCACAGAATAGCCAATGGGATACACGACCAACAAAAACATACCCGCCAGCGCAGGAACGACCCAACGCCACGGATAAAAGCGTTCACTCAAAAAAACTATATTTGCAATGACCGTAAAAACGATGATGCCAATACTGAGGACAGGGCCAAGGCTGCTACCGAGAGCCAGTGCCAGCTGTATAACCACAACATCTAAAATACCGAGAAGAACAATACGCGCGACGAGGCTTTTCATAAACCCAAACGCCCCCTAATGAACTTTTAAAACATCAGTTTTATTACATCCTTTTCGTCCTAAATAGAAACACTACATCTAGAGGACAAAAGAGGTTACATGAACCCATTCAATAGGCCGAAGACTGAGTCTCCGGCCCATTAAACTCACTCAGATACGACTAGCCCGACTTCGCGATTTCGGTGCGGATGGCTTCTGCCGCATCCTTAAGCGCCTTGTCCGGATCTTCCTTCTGCTGGTAAATCAGGGTAAGTGCGTTACCCCAAGCCGTCCAGACTGAGGCCATTTGAGGAATAGCAGGCATCGGATCACCATTGGCGACGGAAGCTGCGAAGTTCTGCAAATCTTTGTCATCAATGGACGAAGCCAACTGCTTCCACGCGGGGACAAACGGCACGGCATCATACAGCGCCTTCATACCTTCGTCGGTCGCAACATAATCGGTGAGGAAAGATTGTGCCAGAAGCAGGTTCTTGCCGAAGGAATTGACCATGAAGCCCTGTGAACCGACGAATGGACGAGGGGTATCATCCATCTTCGGAATGGCACCCACTGCATAAGGAACACCGCTCTTGCGGATGTCATTCAATGCCCAAGGACCGGTAATCCACATCGCCAGCTTGCCGGATTGGAACAAGGTTTGGGCTGCACCGTAATCCACTGCATCACTGAAATCGCCAGCCTTGACCAAACGATCCAGTTCTTCAGCGGCCTTCAGAGCACCGGGGCTGTCCACACCGACATCCTTCGGATTGTAGTTACCAGCTTCATCACGGCCAAAGATATAGCCACCAAAACCGGTCAAGAGCGCTATGTGGTGGTACGCATCCCCCTTGGGAATAGCCAGACCCTGTTCAGCCTTGCCATCCTTCACCAGTTGCTCGCCGAGCTTAATGGTGTCTGCCCATGTGGCAGGAAGTTCTTTGACCAAGTCGGTGTTGTAGTAAACTGCGACCGCTTCGGTCAGGTACGGCATACCGACCAGCTTGCCGTCATAGGTGAAGGCCTTGATAGCGACGGGATCAAACTTGTCAAGCAGATCAGCCGACAAATCCAGAGGAGCCAGCAGACCGTTGCCGTAAAGCTGACCAACCCAGTCATGAGCACCGACAATAATATCGGGGCCTTCGCCAACCGGGCCGCCGAGCTGCAGGTTGTTGCGGATGTCACCAAAGCCCATTACCTGTACGCGAACGGGAACGCCATATTTTTCGGTGAAGCCCTTGGCAATCGCTTCAATCGCAGGTTGACGCCCAGCGTCTGACCAGATCGTGAGCGTACCTTCAGCCGACGGAACGAAGGTCGCGGTCGGTGCGGGGGTCGCGGTTGCATCTTGTGCAAAAGCGATACTTAGACTGCTCAATGCGAGAATGGCTACCAACAACAACCCCAATAGTTTTCTGTACTTCATACTTTTAAGTTCCTTTCCTTCAAAAAATCGATCCACGGGTAATTAACCTGAGTTGAGAAAACTTCCTCACTGGTAGTTAATCACATTGACTATAGCTGTGCCAAACGGTTTCAGCAAGCGAATTTTATGACTTTACACCCTGTTTTATATTGCATTCTGCACAAGTATTGGAACGTTTAACTTGACAATATGCCAGATAAAAATCTGTTTTCAGCCTACGTTAGGTTGCTATTCATTTATTCAAAACGCACTAAAACACAGATGCGCATATTCGCGCACCTGTGTATAAACTGCACAGTGAGGAAGAATATCGGTTTGGATAACTAATGGAGAAGTGTATTACGGGTATGTTGGAAATCAAGTTGCCAATATTTCTGAATGGTGAAAACGCTTAACGCTTCCGACCAATCAAAAATATAGTCGAGGATTTGCCGTACCAGTATGATACTTTGGGTGATTTGCCCTGCCCGCAAAACCGCGTTGTGCAAATTGTGGCAGACGGAAACCAGATCCGCATCCGAAAGGTTGGGGTAACGCGACGTCACAAAGGCCAGCGCTTCATCCAATTCCAGCGCGTGGTATTCTTCAATCAAGTCCAGAGGAACCAACGGTGCTAAGTCAATTTTGAAGTCACGCTTCAAAGTGTTCAGGGTAATCGTTCGAATTTCGAACAGGGATTCCTGAAGCGCAATCATGTGCTGGTGAACACTTTCAGCAAGGTCTTGGAACATTTCGATAGCCATCACGGGATTATCGAGCATTTGACGCTGCATAAAAGACTCGAGCAGCGAGGATGACTTTTCGGCTAAGCAACGCTCCAGAAGGTCAATAGCTTCTGAGCACATCACGTTTTTTTCGGCAACGGCCATCAAATCCAGCACATCCGATTTATCCAACATCGCTTTGCGCCTCCGGTGGGCATAAACGGCGTAAATATTCCCACGTGTAAATCCCAGTATGATGCCCGTCATCCCACGACGGTTGTAAGGCATAGTTGCCAACAAGATCGAGGGACTCAATGGCATAGGAGCGTTTTGGTTTGAGCACCAAAATGTTCTCCGGATCATACTGTTGGTTCATAAATTGATGGCCGCCGCGACATTCCACGCACGGACAAGCTTCACGCAAATGCGAAAGTGGATACTGGCACACCCGATCATCACCCCAAACGATTTCCAGATAGCCAGTGGTTTTATTCAAGGTCACCGATTTAGGCCGAATTACCGTCATTTGCACTCCAACGTAATGATGTTAAGGGCACGTTTGCACGGGCAGCCGCTTGTTCAATCCAACGGTCACGTCTAATGCGTGCTGCCGTTATCCGCACCGACGTTAAGCGCATCGCCAAATCATCAGGATTTTGAGTGGCCAATTGAGCAAATGTATGAATACCCAAAGCGTTCAACGCACGTTCATAAGCCGGGCCAATACCATCGAGCTCAACCAGTGGGTCGTTACTTGACGCTGGTACCGAGCCGGATTTAGCAGTCGGTTTGGCAACAGGGGGAACCGGCTTCACTTGTGAGACAGATTGTTTCTTCTGCTGGTTAAGCCACCACTCAATAACATAATACCCAATCAACATTACGAGTATCAGCCTGAATATCTGTCGCATATTGAGCCTCCATCCCCGACAAGGCGCGGTTCATGGAAAAGATACCACCTTCCATACACTCTATCCAGTGTAACACGACACACGTTCCATAACCGTTGATAAATCTACGATTAGGTGATCGTGACCTTGCAGCACAGGGTACGTCTGATACAATCTCAGGCGTAATGTTGCCATACTGGCAATTGCCGTAGTAGACATGGAGAATGCCAATGCGTTTACGTTTATCCTTGTTTGTAGTGCTCATGATGATCGTGGCAGCTTGCCAAGGGCAAACCGAAAAAGTCGTTCTCGTCGTAACGGCAACCCCACCTCCCACTGATGCCAGCACTGTTGCAGCGGCAACAGATACGTCAGCACCTGTCGTTCCCACACTCACCGAAACCCCGACAACGATACCCGCGACAGAAACACCCAGTGCAACAGCAACCATCGATGTGCGCCCCACTGCGACGTTGGGACAAATTCAAGTTGCTGAAGAAGTGTTCGAACACGGGCGCATGTTCTGGATTCAACCGCGCCAGCAAATTTGGGTGATGTTCGATAGTGGGCAAGGCAGCGGTCAGTGGCAGGTGTATGATAATACATATCAGGACGGAGAACCTGAAACCGATCCCAGCATTGTACCGCCTGACGGGAAGTATCAACCGGTACGTGGCTTTGGCAAATTGTGGCGTACTAATCCAGAAATTAAGGATAAACTTGGGTTCGGCCTGACACCGGAATTTGGCTATGTGAGCAATTACGAATATCATCCGGGCGGAACGGTAGACGCACAGGGCACATGGGTATCAGGCCCCGGCTATCATATTCTGTTCAGCCTGTATAATGAGAAGTTCCAATTCAACGAAACCGACAGTACTTGGAAGAAACTTTAGTTACATTCATGTTCGTTTGGGGGTTGGCACATGAAAACAATCCAGCGCTGGCATCTTGAGACCAACGCCCCTTACTGCTTGCATATCGCAGCAGACGCCCGACTCAGCAGCACTGATTATCGCGATGACCAAATCTGGGAGGTACTCCCCGGAAGTGGGGAATCCCCGGCCCTCGCGTTGCAAACACGGATGGGTGGACGCGCTGGATTAATCAGCCTCGTTCCCATGTGGATCCATGATGGGCGCTCGATTTATCAGGCACAAGCGTATACACGTCCACCCTATCTCACAGGTTTTGCGCCGGGTTATCTGCGTTTCGAAGCCGCGCTTACCCCACACCTCGCCCTTCAAACCGAATACTGGGCAATGGAAAGTCATGCCATTGGAGTGCGTTACACACTCGCGAATGTTCACACTGAAGCGCTGGAGGTCGAACTTGATGTCATCGCCTTCGTCGGCATGAACAACAAGGAACAAAAGCTGATTGCCCTACCGCCAAGCAGTGGAACGGGTGCGCTCTGCTTGGGACAGGTCGGCAATTTACAGCCAGTAATTCTGTTGGAAGATGGGAAAACGGAGAACGAAGCGCCAAGCAGTCCTAAACTCAAACGCGCCGTGAAAATCGCAGCACGGAAGAAAGTTACATTACGCTTCATTCACGCCGGACTTGGCGACCTCGGCCAATCGTTGGCCTTAGCCCAAAAGTGGATGCAAGCCGATTGGGACGTAGCTTTCGCGCAGATCGAAGCCAAGTCAACCTCCATTCCCCGAATCGAAATGGGCGACAAAGACACCGACACTACAATCGCCTTTGCCTATCGTGAACTTGCACAAAGTTTTCTCAAAGCCACCTCAAGTCTGCCTTACCCTTCGTTTGTAGCCACCCGTGAACCGGGACGCGGCTACAACACGAATGACAAAGGTTGGAATGGTCAATCTACGACACTTGCCTATCTGTCAGCACTGGGGATCGCCAGCAGCGATAGGGAACTGGCGCAGGGTATCATTCGCAACTATCTTGCGGTTCAGCAGAATGATGGATGGATTGACAACAAACCGGGGTTAGCCGGACAAAAACAAAGCTTACTGTGCATGCCTATCCTCGCGCGGCTGTCGTGGGGCATATTTCAATACACGGAAGACACCCAGTTCTTAAAAGATGTTTTTCCGGGCTTATTGAAGTTTTTCCGGCGCTGGTTACAAGCCGACATGGATAAAGATCAAGACGGCGTGCCAGAGTGGCAGAACGAAGTCCAAACCGGCTATGTGTTCACACCGACTTTTGCCACGTGGCAAGCATGGGGAGGCGGAGCCGACATTCGTACCATCGAAACGCCTGACTTGATCGCCTACTTACTCTCGGAAGCCAAGAGTCTGAAAGAAATCGCCTATTATTTGCGGGACTCGGCTGCCGAAAAACAACTTGATGAACAAATCGCAAAATTAGAAGCAGCCCTTGAAAGTCTGTGGAGCAGCGACCTCGGACGCTATACTTACCGTGATCGAGACACCCACTTCACCACAAGCCGCGTCGATATTATCAAAGACGCCCGCGCGATGGATGAACTGCTGCCCTCCGAAAAACTCAATCCGCCGAACCGTCTCGTGGTGCGGGTTTCGGGTGGAGTCAACCTTCATCCGAAAATGACCATGAAACTCGATGGATTTGATCCATCGGGCAAAGCCATCAGCGAACAAGTGGCAGGTGAGGCATTCATCTGGGCGGGTGGACGTGGAGTTTATACCACGAAGCAGACATTCTCACAGATTGATCGTGCCACGTTTGATGGATTAAGCCGCGTCTACCGTGTTGATGTTCACACGGTCGATACATCACGCCTCGACATTAATGCCCTGCTGCCGCTGTGGTCGACAGGTGTTCCTAAAAACCACCTACAGCCGCTGATATCGCTGCTTACTGATTCCAACCTTTTTTGGCGCGAGTCGGGCATTACAATGAACTCTGCGCAGGATACCAACTTCGACCCGAAAAATGCCAACGGTAGTGGCGGTATCTGGCTTTATTGGCTCACACTGATGGGTGAGGCACTCATCGAATTGGGTCATATGGAACAAGCCACAGAACTAGTCCAGCGCATTTTGCGCGTACAAACCCAAGTTCTCAAAACTAACAAACGTTTTAGCGAGTTTTATAACAGTGATGCTCCTGACGGTTTAGGGGAACCCGCCAACACGGGTGGGATCGTGCCCGTTCATTTGTTGCTACGCGTCCTTGGCATTCGCATCATATCCAGCACCAAAGTATGGGTTGGCGGGAAGTTCGCGTGGAACACTCCGGTTACCATTCAGCAACACGGCGTTGTAATCGAACGGCAGGCGTCAGAAACAAAAGTCACATTCCCGAGTGGGCGTACAAAAACCGTCAGTGGAGAAGACTGGCAGGAAGTGGTTGATACGAATGCCTGATCTCAAGCTCAACGATTTCATCTTTCGCACAACGAGTGATGGCGTTCTGATTGCTGATTCTAATGGCATCATTCAGCGAGTCAATCCGGCTGCCGCTGCCATGTTGGGTATCACAGTCGAAGAAACGGTCGGCAGAGCCGCCTTAAGCGCCTTTCATCAAAATCCGGCAATGATGAACCTCTTCACGCGAAGCGGCGAACAAACGCTCAACGTCAGGCTGCCTAAACGCAGGCTGGCTATCGGCGTAGCTAACACCGATGAAAGTGGCACGCGCATTATCCTGTTACAGGACGTCACCGAAAAACAGGAAATTGAATCCCGGCGGGAAGCTCTCGTAGCGGCGATGGCTCATGATTTACGTAATCCAATCTCAGCCATTGGCGGCTTTGCCGAATTGGTCGAGAAATTCGGCCCCTTAAACGAGCAGCAGCAAAAATTCACGCTGCGTATTAAGCAGACCACCGCGAAACTTTATGATGTCGCTGGCTCACTGGTCGATCTGGCGTGGATCGAAGCGGGAATGCCGCTGGCACACCGTCCGATTGACATGCGCGCGCTCATCGACAAAGTAGTTAATGACCTTTCCGACTTGGCGCAGGAAAAACAAGTGACGATTGCAACGTCACTTCAGAATCCCCTTCCTGTCGTGATGGGCGACCAAGCTCGTTTGGAAATGGCCATCCATAACTTGCTGCATAATGCGATTCTATACTCGCGTCCTGAAACGCCAATCGCTGTCCATGCATGGGGTGATAGCAACGAGTTGTATTTCAGCGTGGCGGATCGGGGCATTGGCATCACGGACGAGGAAATTGAACTGATCTTTGACCGCCTTTACCGCTCCAAGGACGAACGTATTCGCGAGCTTCCGGGGGGGGGCTTGGGCTTAACCATCGCCAAAACCATTATCAAACGGCATGGCGGCGATATTTGGGCGTCCAGCAACCTGAACGTGGGCAGCACCTTCACCTTCGTGCTTCCGGTCGTCCGGCAGGACACATGACATCATGATGAATGGCTAGCGATCATGTATAAGGTCAAAATCACCTTACCAGCCACAGTGACCAACCTTGGTCCCGGCCTCAACAGCCTTGGCCTTGCGATTGGCCTCTATACAACGGTCGAAATCAGCCGCCGCGATGATGATCAGTTGGTCGTTGAAACGGAAGGCGAAGGTGCCGGGCAATATGGAATGGGGCTGCGCCATCCAACCGCTTTAGCCATGATGCGGCTGTTTCAGAAGCAAGAAAAGGCCATCTTAGGGCTGAATGTCAAGGTCAGCAATCATATTCCATTAAACAGCGGCCTTGGGGCAGAAGCGGCCTTTTGGGTCGCCGGCATCATCGGGGCCAATAACTTGATCGACGCCATTTACAACCGCGTCCAAGTGCTAGAGATTTCCGCACTCATCAGCCGTCTGCCGAGCCAAGTGGTCACCAGCATCATGGGTGGATTAACCGCCAGCTTCACCAGCGCTGAAAAGCTGATTTACCGAGCGCTTCCCGTTTCAGGCTTGAGTGTGGTGGTTGCCCTGCCCCAACTTAAGCAGTATACCAGCGAAGCAGCTAAGGTAAAGCCGGAGCGCGTCCCGTTGAATGATGCGCTGTTCAACCTCAGCCGTGTTCCATTACTGGTCGAAGCGCTGCGCATTGGCGACTTGAAGCTCATCGGCCAACTGATTGATGATCGTCTGCACGTACCTTATCTCAAACCACAGATCACAGGCTATGATCATGTGGCGGAAATGGCGCGGCGGGCAGGCGCACTCGCTGTCAGCCTGAGTGGTGATGGCCCTGCCCTCATTGCCTTTGCCGAGTCCAATCATAAGCAAATCGCCACTACCATGGAAATCGCATTCGAAAACAGCGGCATCAAAGCGCGCACGTGGGTCGTTCCAGTCGATACACAGGGCGTAGTCATCAGCGTTGCGGGTTCATAGCCTTTTCCTCGCAAGTTTATCGGCCTAAAATTCACCCGTTCTAACTCAAATCTAATCCAACTGACGCATACTATTGTGCGTTTTATCACAAACTTAGCAGAAAGACATAACCATGTTCGGCAGACGCGGTCGGCGCGGTGCGCTCCAAGACAAGGCTGAAGTCCCTGATATTCCCATGAATTGGCAGCGGTTGTTCCGCTACCTCTCGCCTTATAAAGCACGGTTAGCACTGGCTATTCTCGCCCTCATCAGCAGCGCGGTTTTGAGCCTCGTGTTTCCGGGAATCATTGGCAATGTGGTTGACTCAGTACTCACACCAAAAAACACGCAGCTTCTCGATCAAATAACCATTACTCTACTGTTCGTTTTCTTCCTCCGTTCAGTCACCTCGCTCATTGAAAACTACAATCTCAACTATATTGGGGAAAAAATCGTAGTCGATTTGCGCATGCAAATTTACAACCACTTACAAACCCTTTCCATGGGCTTCTTTGCCTCGCGTCGCGTCGGTGAATTGGTATCGCGCCTGTCCAGCGATGTGACGGTGATGCGAACAGGTTTGACCAGCAACGTCAACGTGCTCATCGAGCAAACGATAACCATGATTGGCGCAATTGTCGTTATGGTGGCACTCAACGCACGGCTGACATTGTTCATTCTCGTACTGACGCCATTTATCATCGCATTTGGGGGCATCTTCGGTATTTTCCTGCGGCGCATTAGTACCGAGGTACAGGATGAATTGGCCGGAGCGACTGTGGTCACTGAAGAAGTGTTACAAAATATCCGTGAAGTCAAAAGTTTCGTCCGAGAACCTTTTGAAATCAGCCGTTATCAACTTGCGATTGGCAAAGCCTTTAGTGCAGCCATTCGTTTGCTTCGGGTACGGTCGCTGTTCGGGCCTTTAATCGCATTTCTCGGCTTTGGGTCTTTAGCGATGGTCTTATGGTTCGGTGGACGTGAAGTCATTGACGGACGGCTAACGGGCGGTCAGCTTATCGGATTTCTATTCTATGGCATTACAGTCGCTGGTGCATTGGGTTCGCTGGTCAATCTCTACACCTCGGTGCAAGAAGCGCTCGGTGCGACCAAACGCGTCTTCCAGATTTTGGATACCAAGCCGGATGTGCTTGATCGTCCCGACGCTAAAACACTCAGTCGCGCAGAAGGCCGCATCACTTTTGACAATGTCAGCTTCAGCTATGACGAACGCCAAGAAGTCTTGCACGATATTAGCCTTGACATCAAACCCGGTGAGATCGTCGCGTTAGTGGGTCCAAGCGGTGCGGGCAAGAGTACCATTTTCAACCTCATTCCACGTTTCTATGATCCATCAGAAGGGGCAGTGCGCATTGATGGCACCGATGCCAAATCTGTTACGCAAGCCAGCCTCCGTCAGCAAATCGGTATTGTCCCGCAGGAATCCTTGCTTTTCGGCGGAACGATCCGCGAGAATATCCGCTACGGTCGACTCGAAGCCAGCGATTCAGAAATTGAAACAGCCGCCAGAGCCGCTAATGCACACGATTTCATCATGGAACTGCCGGATAAATACGACACTATAGTGGGTGAACGTGGTATTCGCCTCAGTGGTGGACAGCGCCAGCGGGTAGCCATTGCCCGCGCCATCCTCAAAGACCCGCGTATCTTGTTGTTGGACGAAGCGACTTCCAGCCTCGATAACGAAAGTGAACATCTCGTACAAGATGCATTGGCCAAGCTTATGCAAAACCGCACGACTGTGATCATCGCCCATCGATTGAGCACCATCAAAGTCGCCCATCGAATCGCGGTACTTGACCGCGGCGCACTGGTTGAACTGGGAACCCATGAAGAATTGATGGCGCTAAATGGACTGTATGCCAAGCTGTATAGTATGCAATTCCGCGAGGATTTGACACTTACAGGCGAAAGCACATAGTGTCGTAACTCCAATACAAATACAGTACAGGGCGTAAATGGAACCAACAGCAAATAAAGACAATGATTCACCAATTCAGCCGCATGATCCGTGGGCCGCGCTGCGCTACCGCGATTTCCAACTGGTGCTGCTCAGCCGTTTCACTGCCTCGCTGGGCGAGCAAATGGTGCGAGTTGCACTTGGCTGGGAAATTTACGAACGAACACACGATGCCTTTTTCTTAGGGCTGGTCGGTCTTGTTCAAGTGCTGCCCGTCATTCTCTTCTCGCTCATCGCCGGTCATGTGGCTGACCGTTACAACCGCAAATATATTGTCTTGACCACTCAAGCCGGACTCGGCGTCTTCTCGCTCGGATTGGCCGCTTTATCCTATACGAATGGCAGCCTATTCCTGATATACCTTTGTCTGTTTCTGTTCGGGGTTATGCGCGCCTTTAATGATCCGGCGAATTCGACCCTGCTAGCCCAGAGCGTTCCGCCAGAAGCCTTTGGCAACGCCGCCACATGGGGCAGCAGCGCATGGCAAATCGCTTCTGTCGTCGGCCCTGCCTTGGGTGGCTTGCTGATCGCTTTCTTCAAGAGCGGCGCGGAAATCTTCTTCATCAATGCTGTGGCCTGTATCATCTTCGCGACTGCCGTATCGTTCATGCGACTACGTCCAATTGCCCAATCCCGTGAAGCACCAACCGTGAAGTCGATACTTGCTGGCTTTCACTTCCTGCGTGAGTCGCGCATTCTGCTAGCGGCCATTACGCTCGATTTGTTCGCGGTATTATTCGGCGGGGCTGTTGCCCTGCTTCCAGTGTATGCCAAGGATATTCTCCAAGTGGGGCCAGAAGGCTTGGGCTGGTTGCAATCCGCTCAATCCGTCGGCGCTATTCTGATGGCCGCCCTGATGATTTATCTACCGCCAATGCGACAAGCGGGCAAAACACTGCTTTTTGCAGTAGCCGGTTTCGGCGTCGCCACCATCATCTTCGGCATTTCCAATAACTTCTTTCTATCACTGCTGATGCTGGCGACGCTCGGTGCGCTTGATCAAATCAGTGTGGTCATCCGCAGTACCCTCATGCTCACCCGTGTGCCGGACGAAATGCGCGGGCGTGTGGCGGCTGTCAACTCCGTGTTCATCAGCACTTCGAATGAGTTAGGCGGCTTCGAATCGGGTTTGGTCACACGCGTTGGGCAGTCCTTCTTCGGCGCAATTGGCGGTCCCATTTTTGCCGTCGTCAGCGGAGGCTTGGGTACAATCTTGGTCGTGGTACTTGTCGCCCGAAAGTGGCCGGAAATGCTGCGTTTGGGCAGACTGACGGAGTAAGATCGACATACATATATGATCGCCCTATCCCCATTGGACCTCGGTACGCTCATTGCCGTCTTTATAGGATTGATGGGGATGGCCTTAGCTCGTCGGTTTGGGCGGCAAATGCGAACGGCAATCCCACTGATATTGATGGTGATCGCCCTTGGGTTTGCAGCCTATTTGTTTTGGTACGGCCACCGTCCGTTACCTGACAATATCAGCGGTGAAGTTTACTCCGGCATTACCTACAGCCGCGAGGTGATTTCCGGCCCCAATATCGTCTATACCGTACGCGTCGATCTGCATAATTCGGGCGTTCACTTTCTGGTCACGCCGCCTCAGCCCTCTGAACACTACGTGTTATCGGCGCGAACCACATCACAATTTGTGCAGCAATTCGGTTTGCAGTTAGCCATCAACGCCGATTTCTTTGATCCTTGGCGTGACAACGGCTTGTGGGATTACTATCCCCATGTCGGCGATGGCGTGAATGTGCGGGGCTTGACCGTATCACGAGGCAATCGATACACCGAAGGTTACTCACCGCCTGCCAACTACAACACACTCTATATCACCAAGGATAACGAGGCCTCGTTTACGCCGACGCAAGCACCCATCGATAATGCCATCTCCGGCAACATGATGCTTGTGGTCGACGGACAACCTGTACCCATTGACGCGACCAATGATTACTTAACAAGCAAGCACCCTCGTACAGCCATTGGCCTTGATCAGACCGCCAACACACTCATCATTGTGTTGGTTGATGGCAGGCAGCCTAATTACAGCGTAGGGGTGACCATACCCGAACTTGAGGCTATCATAGTGGAGCGCGGCGGCTACAACGCGTTAAATTTGGATGGTGGCGGCTCGGTGACGCTGGCCATGCAGGGCACAAATGGTCTGCCGCAAGTATTGAATTCACCTATTCATAGTCACATCCCCGGGTTGGAACGTCCAGTGGGTAACCATCTCGGCATCTACGCTCTGCCGATAGGAGGCTAAGGTGTCTTTAGCAGGTCGTCAGGTTCTCGTAACGGGAGCAACAGGGTTCCTCGGTGGCGCATTGGCAGTGCGCTTGGCGCAGGATGGTGGAAAAGTCAAAGCGCTTGCACGTAGCCCACAAAAGGCCGGTTACATCAAAGACAAGCCCAACATCACGCTGGTTGAAGGCGACATCACAGATGCTGAGCGCATAAAACAGGTCATGCAGGGTTGCTCCATCGTGTTTCATGTGGCTGCCGCGCTCGGTGGAAACCTCCAAAAGCAGCACCACATCAACGTTGATGGTACGCGCAACGTCATGCTGGCGGCGGCTGAGGCCAAGGTCGAGCGGGTAGTTGTCGTCAGTTCAATTGCCGTTTATGGTTACCATTACAGCGGCGACATCACTGAGGACTTCGAACAAAAGCCGGGACACGTCCCGTATAACCAAACCAAATCGCAGGCTGAAACCGTCGTCCATGAAGTAAGTGCCCAGAGTAACGTGCCTTACAGTATCATTCGGCCCGGCATGATCTACGGCCCACGCAGCAACGGCTGGACAGCCACTATGTTCAAGCTGGGCAAGCGCAAACCGACGCCTTTCCTCGGTGATGGACACGGCAAGGCGCATCCCATTTACGTTGATGATGTGGTCGATTTGATGGTCGTCCTAGCGACACATCCGGCAGCGGTCGGTCAAGCCTTCAACTGCTCGTCTGATCCCGCCCCCACATGGCGTGAGTTTCTCGGTGGTTATTCTCGCCTCGCCGGACACAACCGCTGGCTCGGAATCCCGCCGATCATCATGCGACCGATTGCCCCGATCATCGAACTTTTCTTGACCTTACGTGGCGAACCCCAAGAACTGCCCACCTTAGTCGATTTCTTGCAAGCCTCCAAGACCTACAAAATGACCAAAGCCCGTGATTTGCTCGGCTGGCAGCCCAAGACCGATTTGCAAACTGGCATTGATCAGTGTGTGCCTTGGCTGCGTGAACAGGGCTTACTGACGTGAATACCATTCTCAGTTTGCTGCTGATCGGAACGGTCATTGCTGCGCTCATGCTCTTGGGCTGGTGGCTGCTGATTGCAAGTGAAGGTGTCTACTTAGGACGCTGGGTCGTCATCTTGCTCTACGATTGGTTCGCTCATCGCTACGATGGCATCAAGCACTACCACCGCGAGTATGAAGAGTTATACCTCGCCATTCCACTGATGGATGCCATCGCCCCACAAACCAATCCACTGGTACTGGATGTCGCGACTGGAACGGGACGTCTGCCGTTAGCCCTCGCCCGACATGAAGGTTTCAAGGGTCATGTCATCGGTGCAGACCTCAGCCGCAAAATGCTCCAAGCGGCGGCTAAGAACATCTATCCTTACGACTGTGCAACCTTTATCTGGTGTCCGGCTGAAACCCTCCCCTTCCCCGACAACACCTTCGATGTCGTCACCTGTCTCGAAGCGCTGGAATTCATGACCAATCCAGCCGCGGTGGTCAAAGAGATGGTACGTGTGCTGCGCCCTGATGGCCTGCTGCTGACCAGCCAGCGCATTAACACCAAGCTCATGCCCGGTAAAACATGGACGAGCGGCCAGCTTCAGGAAATCCTCAAAGCCAGTGGCATTGTGGAAGCCAAAGCTCAAATCTGGCAGGTCGATTATCGCAAAGTCTGGGGGCGCAAAGATGGGACATCCCAACCCATCGGTGTACGTCCGCTGGATCAGATTTTGCGCTGTCCGAAGTGTGGTCATATCTCCATGAATCTTGGTAATGGTAAATGGCTATGCGAAAACTGCAAATCTTCCGCCTCAGTTAGCGAAGATGGCGTTATCGAAATCTATCCCTTGTACTAGTCTACCGGCCTCAACTTGCTAACAGCCTCAAATTTGCTACAATGCAGCCAATTATAGGGGCATGATATTTCGAGTCGTGCCCCTCTCCGTATCTACCTGAGGAAGAACCATCTTGAAGCTCCTACCCCATGAACATGCTCTTTTGGTTGAGCAGGCTATTGTCACTGCACAAAAAGCGGGTGAACTCCCGACATTTGAAATACCGGCCATTGAAATTCGTCCGCCTAAGAAATCCGAACAAGGCGATTATGCCTGTGCTACCGCCATGCAGCTTGCCAAACCAACAAGCAAGAATCCCTTCGATATAGCGACCATCATCGCCAAGTATCTCCCGAAGGCTGATTTCGTCGGTTCATCGGAAGTCGTCAAACCGGGCTTCATTAACTTCCGCTTGAATGAAGCGTGGCTGAAGTCACAGGTCGAAAACATCATTAGCGAAGGTGAACAAGTCTTTGCACTGGACTTGGGCAAAGGTAAACGGGCGCAGGTCGAGTTTGTCAGTGCCAATCCCACTGGCCCTCTGCATGTCGGACGCAGCCGTGGTGCCATGGTTGGTGATACCATTGCCCGTATCCTCCAAGCGGCTGGCTATGACGTTCAACGCGAGTATTACTTCAACAATGCCGGTGTGCAGATGGTCAACCTCGGCAATAGTATGCGGATACGCTATTTGGAAGCGCTCAACCTGCCTGTCGAGATTCCCGCTGAAGATGACAAAACCTTTTATCAAGGCGAGTACTTGAAAGACTTCGCGGCCGCTCTGGTAAAGGAAAAAGGCGACTCGCTAAAAGATGCCGATTGGAAGCCCTTCAAGGAATACGCTGAAGCGCGCATGTTCGAAATTATCAAGAAGACTCTTAAGCGGGTCAACATTCAGCATGATGTTTTTTTCAATGAAAACAGCTTGTACGAGTCGCAAGCGGTTTGGGATACATTCGCTGCGCTTGAAAAAGCAGGACACATCTACGAAAGTGCGGTGCGTGAAAACGCCGACGAAGAAGAACGTGCAAAGGCGAAAAATCTTGCGCCTGCCAAATGGTTCAGAAGCAGCGCTTTCGGCGATGAGGAAGACCGCGTATTGGTCAAGAATGACGGCATCCCGACCTATACCCTGCCCGACATTGCTTATCATCTCAACAAAATCAACCGCGGCTTTGATCTGCTGGTCAACATTCTTGGAGCGGATCATGGAACCCAGTACAAAGTTGTGCAGTATGGCGTTCAAGCCCTTGGCTATGACCCCTCTATTATCCATGTCGTCATTATCCAACTTGTCCGCATGATTCGTGATGGCAAAGAAGTCAAGATGAGCACGCGGCGCGGTGACTATGACACGCTGGATGACCTCATCGACCAGACCAGTCCTGATGTGGTGCGCTACATTCTGCTTGCCCGCAGCGCCGACTCGCACCTGAATTTCGACCTTGATCTGGCCGTGAAACAAAGTAACGACAATCCGGTTTATTACATCCAGAATGCCCATGTGCGCTGCGCCGGAATTTTCCGTGAAGCTGAGGCACGTGGATTAACCGACGAAGGCGCCGACATTAGCCTGCTGGGCGAGGCAGAACAGCGTTTCATCCGCAAGGCTCTTGAACTCGGGGAAATCATCGATCTCTCAGCCAAGACGCTTGAACCGCATCGCATCGCTTTTTACGCGCACGAGCTGGCCAGCGTCTTCCATCCCATCTACGACGAAGTACGGGCGCTGCACGGCGATGTACCGCCTGAACTCGCCAAAGCTCGGCTGCGCTTTTACCACGCCGCAGAGGTCATTTTTAAGCGCGTCCTGACACTGATGGGCATGTCCGCGCCCGAACGCATGTAATTGCTCAACACTAACTTTGCTTGACCTTTTGAAAGGAACTCAGCATGGGATTGAAACCCGACCATTGGATACGAAAGATGGCGCTCGAACGGGGCATGATTGAGCCATTTGTGGAGAATCAGGTACGAAAAGGCGTTGTCAGTTACGGCGTATCCAGCTACGGCTACGACCTACGCGTCGCTGATGAATTCAAGATCTTCACCAATGTCTATTCGGCAATCGTTGATCCCAAGAATTTCTCCCCCGAGTCCTTTGTCGATTTTAAGGGCGACGTCTGCATTATTCCGCCGAACTCCTTTGCCCTCGCCCGTTCCCTTGAATACTTCCGGATTCCGCGCAAAGTATTGACCGTTTGCCTCGGAAAATCGACGTATGCGCGTTGCGGTCTGATCGTAAACGTAACGCCCTTCGAACCGGAATGGGAAGGTTATGTGACGCTCGAAATCAGCAACACAACCCCCTTGCCTGCCAAAGTTTATGCCAACGAAGGACTGGCACAGGTTTTGTTTTTCGAAGCGGATGATGAATGTGAAACCTCATATGCCGACAAAAAAGGCAAGTATCAGGGACAAATCGGGGTGACACCGCCCAAGCTATAATGAGCGAGACGAAGGCATAGGTTACATCGAACCACTACAAGACCGAAGCTTAATATTCCTAGTATTGCATGACTACGCCGCAATTCAAGAATATACAGCTATTGAAAAACCGGAGTGGTTAATGTAAACTATTGAGTATGGGCGGTTAGCTCAATTGGCAGAGCACCTCGTTTACACCGAGGGGGTTATAGGTTCGAGTCCTATACGGCCCAAATATATTAACGCATACTAATTCAAGGTATGCGTTTTTGTTTATGCGATTTTCAGTACAAATAGGTCATCAAACCTTGTAACAAATTGTTGCGTCGATCATGCTTTTCGGCTATGATTATGATCATATTGTTACATTCCCGTTTGTTTCGGGTATAAAAAGCATTAGCATAGTCAGGACAAACACGATGGTCATGGTACAAGACAATCGCCAAATTTTAATCGTCGAGGACGATGAAGACACCGCTGAAGTGGTCTGCACCCTGCTCAATGAAGCAGGTTACAACGCCGTATCGGTAGACCGGGGAGAAGCGGCACTCACCGAGATTGCCTCTGCGTCACCTGATCTGGTACTGCTCGACCTCAACTTGCCCGACATTAACGGTTTGGACGTGCTCAAGCAGGTGCGTGAGCGTTCATTCCTGCCAATGATCGTCGTCAGCGGATTTGCCCGCGAACGGGATAAGGTAAACGCTTTAGAAGCTGGCGCAGATGACTACCTCGCCAAACCCTTCTCGCCAGATGAACTGGTGGCCCGCGTCAAAGCACTACTCCGCCGCATCAACTGGACACCTCAACCGGAAACCAAACTCACGGTACGTCAGCTTGAACTGGATATTCCGCGCCGTCATGCTTTCATTCGTGGTCAGCCCTTGCGCCTCACCCCAATTGAATACGGTCTGCTTGTCACGCTCATGCGAAACGCCGGTCAAATTGTGACCCACGATGATCTACTGCGTGGCGTCTGGAATGATGAATACGTCGGTGACTACTCCGTCCTTCGCGTGAATATCTCCCGTCTCCGCCAGAAAATTGAGCTGAACCCACGTCACCCCGCCTATATAGTGACCGTGCCGGGACAGGGCTACCGGATGCCTCTATAACGGCATCGCAGTTCCTAACGAGATTATTACTAAAGCACACTGAACCTGATTGGCAAATCAGGTTTGTTTGTGCTACGCTTGCCACCGTGATCAGTGATTCACCAACTGTTGAAGGAATTATCGTGTCCGGAGATTACGCAACCTTAGCCTCCATTTACGACACCGTCGGAATGGCGGACTATGCCACAGCCATTACCCCAAAACTCATGGATTATGCTCAGCACATGGATTGGCTCGGGCGGCGGATTGTGATCTTGGGATGCGGCTCGGGCGGCGAAATCGAGTACTTGTCCCAATACCCCTATACCATCACGGGTGTGGATAGCGCACCAGAAATGCTCGAAGTAGCCCGTCGCAAAATGGACATACCCGGCCTCAGCGTCAAGTGGCTGCAGCTCGATATCCGCGATACCGGCAATCAGATTATGGCCTCAACCGCTGATCTCGTATTGGCGTTGAACGTCATGAATGAACTCAACAGTCTGCGCGACTTGGAAACCGTATTCGCCACTGCGCAGCGCATTCTCGATGCCGGAAAACTCTTCATCTTCGACATGATGACCTTACAAGGTCTGAGTACGGCAGGCAGCACCACCAGCGAAATCATCCATGACGACGGTCAAAGCCTAACTGTATTTAGTGGCAAAGATTTCGACTACGAACGCCAGATGCAAACCATTAACTACCTTATATTTCGTCAGCATGGTGGCAGTTGGTTCCGCGCCGAAGCACGCCGTGTGCTTCGCGCCTTCCCCGTGCAGGCAGTGGCTTCGCTCTTGCAGCGCAACAAGTTCAACATTCGCACCATCATCAATAATCGTTTGGAAAACTACGATCCCGCCGTATCCCGTGCGGATCGGGTTATATTCTTCGCCGAGAAACAATCTGCATGAATGCGTCCCTAGAACAAGACACCCTGCAACTCCCAGTTGACCGCGAGCATAGTGGGCTGCGCCTCGGTTTAGTCGGCATATTCCTTGGCGTATTCGTCGCCGGTTTTTATATCGCCAACACCCTGATCCCCAGCGACGGCTTCAACATCCTCGCCGGATTGATTGGTTTTGCTTTGGCAGCCATTGTCGCGCGCTTGGTCGATCCAATGCTGAAACGCCTATGGCCGAGCAAACGCGCCCTTTTTCTAGATGCCAGAGGCGCGCGCTTAACCAAGAACGATCAAGTGCAGGCCGAAATCAAAGCCAATGAAACCGCCAATATTCACTACTGGAAATTCAAAATCCCGCGTCGGGGGCGCATGCCCCGTGGATGGTTTGTCGTGGCCTGTGCCCTTCAGCAAGATGATATCTATCTGCCAGTCTATACCTTTGCCTCACCCGAACAAGCTGATAAACTCAGCCAGATCAAGCCCTTTACCGAGCTGAAGGCCGAGAAAGACAAATCCTCTGCCGCTAAAGCCGAGTCCTTACGTCTCGCGGGCGAACAACGGCGCATACGGTTAGCGGAGGAACATCGCTGGCATGACGGCGGCGAGCTGACCGTCACCGATTTCGAGACATACATCAAGCGGTTGAATGAGTTATATTTGCGATGGAATACCTAAAAGCGATTTCTCTGAGTCTGCTACTCGCAGCACTCATCAGCAGCGGCGCACGCCTGACAGCGCAGGACACAACCAGCATCTTAACAACAGACTCCCCGGTCGATGGGCAAATTGGCAGCGGCAGCAGCCAAACATGGACCTTTAGCGCGGTCGAAGGCGAGGTTCTATCCTTTGTCGCCCATGCAACCGGCGGCAATCTCGATCCGCAGTTCACCATCAGCAACAGCAAAGGTGATCCCTTCCTGAGCAATGACGATTACGCCTATCCCGACAGTTCGGACGCCATGTTAGAAGCCGTCACCATGCCACGCACCGATACCTACAGTGTACGAGTCACCGGCGTGAACAACACTGCCGGCGAGTATCAACTGACGATGCTCGATGGCTTTAGCCAAACCGCCCTCAATGACAACTTCAATGGCGATCTTCAGTGGCAGGATGCCAGCACATCCAGCACAGGATTTACCGTCAACAACACAGATGGACAACTTGCCCTTGCCATCTCCGGCCCAAACACTAGCGGCATCGCAGTAAATCCCAAACAGACGACAACAGGCGATTTTTACGCCAACGTCAAAGTCACAGCCAGTGGTGGACAGGATGGTTGGATTGTCGGAATGACACTCCGACAGACCGACGCCAACAATTTCTACCTCTTGAGCGTCAATTCGCGCGGACAGTGGCGCTTATCGGTGCGTAAAGATGGCACGGACTCGATGGTTCGTGACTGGACAGATCATCCTGCAATCTCAAAGACTTCGGGCAGCTTTACATTGGGGGCGCTCGTAAACGGCACAGGATTTGATTTTTTCTACAATGACTTTCTCTTTGGCCGTATCAGTGACGGTACGCTCTCCACCCCCGGTCGCATAGGACTCGCGGTCAGTACCTCATCGGCGCTCACCAGCCAGACCACAGCTCGTTTTGATGACCTCATGGTCACCACGCCAACCATGGAAAAAGGTCAGCGCATAATCCCGCAGCAAATTACCTTGGGTCAGCCAGCCGCCTTATCCCGTGACCTTCAGCGGCGTGGACTGATACCCGCCTCTGGACAGCTTTCGCTCAACGTGTCCGAAAGTTTCATCGAGTCTGCCAAACCCGGTGTCGATCGCGTGTCATTAGCACGCGGCGCAACCTATAAAAATCTCGCCATTGGCACAACCGTTTCGTGGGATGCGTCCGGTGATGGCCTCACAGGCTGCGGCCTTGTCCTTCAATCCACAAATGACACCAACTACACCCTCGCCTATGTCGACCATAGTGGCGCCTTCGGGGTATCACAGCGTCAGAATGATCACTTTGTTCCCGGTATTTATGTCGAAAAGTCGGCTGTAACCGGCAATAAGCACAATTTGGTCGTCATACTTCAAAATGACCAATTGCTGTATTATGTAGATGGTTTCTATGGCGGTCACATGTCTAACACGGTCGTAGAAGGCGGTGTCGGCAATGCGGTCGTCAACTTCGATCCGATTCGTACATCCTGCAAGTTTACCGATACGTGGGTCTGGAACTGGGATAATTAACTCATTGCACACATCCGTTAGCCGTGCTTAACTCGTACTGAGTACAAAAAGAAGAGGCTTTACGATGCAACCTCTCGAAGCAGCGATTTTACGCACGGTGCTTTATGCAGATGTTTTCGATTTCCCGATGAAAATCGAGGAAATACATCATTACCTGATCAGTGATGAGGCAGTCAGCCTTGCAGAAGTCGCTCAGACCTTTCACCAATCGGTTATCCTCAAACAAAAGCTCAAGCAAATCGGCGATTACATCATCTTTCAAGGCAGCGAAAGCCTAATTGAGACACGCCGCAAACGTGAAACCGCTTCCACTTCGCTCTGGCCGCAAGCCATCCGTTGGGGGTACATACTCTCTGCCCTACCCTACGTACGAATGGTGGCCCTAACCGGTGCCTTGGCCGTCCATAATGCCGCCGATTACGATGATGATCTGGATTACATGCTGATCACTGCACCACATCGGGTCTGGTTGGCTCGCGCATTTGCCATTCTCATGGTCAGGATTGGACGGCTGCGCGGGGTCACCATTTGTCCCAATTATGTGCTTGCCGAAACTAACCTCGTCCAAACTCGCCGTGATATTTTCCTCGCCCACGAAGTCGCGCAGATGGTACCCATTTACGGAACCGACTACTATCGCCGTTTTCGTGAGGTCAACGACTGGTCATACCAGCAGTTACCGAATGCGGTTGATCCTTACTTCGATAAACCTGAAATCCAATTAGGTATGTCACGCGTCATCAAACGCGTCTTAGAGGTAGCATTAGGCGGGGCGGTTGGGAATTGGTTAGAACTGTGGGAATATCGCCGCAAACTACATCGATTTTCAGCCGATTTACAGACGCCGAACTCATCGGCGCAGGTCGATGACACCCAGATCAAAGGCCACTTTAACGATCACGGACATCCCGTTTTACAAAAGTATGCTCGGCGGTTACAGGAATGTGGACTGACCGAAGAATCGTTGGCACGAACAGGAGACTAATACATGGCAGCAGACGTTCAAGCACACGGCGCAAAACTCGACTTTGATGACGACATGAGCTATGGCGACTACCTCGCTCTAGACAGCGTCCTCAATGCACAACATCCGCTTTCAACTGATCACAACGAAATGCTGTTTATCATCCAGCACCAGACCAGTGAGCTCTGGATCAAACTGATGCTGCATGAACTCAACGCCGCCCGCGAACGCATCAAAGCCGATGACCTTCCGCCAGCCTTCAAAATGATGGCGCGTGTCTCCCGCATTATGGAGCAGTTGGTGAGCGCATGGGATGTGCTATCGACACTCACACCCAGTGAATACAGCAGCTTCCGGCCCTTTCTGCGCCAATCATCAGGATTCCAGTCCTACCAGTACCGCCTCATCGAGTTCATTCTCGGCAACAAGAACGCCGTCATGATTCGACCACATCGACACTACCCGGAGCTATCTGCAATCTTGCAAACAGAGCTTGAGCGTCCGTCTCTATATGATGAAGCCTTAAGCCTCTTGGCCCGCCGTGGCTACCAGCTTGATGCTGAAGTGCTTGAACGGGACTGGACGCAGCCCTACAAACACAACCAATCGGTCGAGCAGGCTTGGCTAGAGGTTTATCGCCATCCCAACGACAGTTGGAATCTCTACGAAATGGCCGAAGAATTGGTCGATCTTGAGGACAGTTTCCGCCAATGGCGATTCCGTCACATGACCACCGTCAAGCGCATCATCGGTTTCAAGCGGGGCACAGGTGGCACATCCGGCGTCGGCTATCTGAACGAAGTCTTGGAAATCGAACTCTTTCCTGAACTGTGGCGCGTGAGGACATCCCTATAATGACCAACACCATGACACTATGTTTTGATCACGCCATCATCCTCGTCAAAGACCTTTATAAAGGGATTGAACACTACAAGAAAGTGGGCTTTAACCCCTTTTTCGGCGGTGTCCATGCCGGAGGCAAAACACATAATGCGCTCATCGTCTTAGCCGATGGCAGCTATTTGGAACTGCTTGCGCCTACCACACCTGAACTGCTGGACACTCTCGATCCCAATGATCGGAGCAGTTTTCTCTTTCTCTTGGCGCAGGGTGAAGGATTAGGCGGTTATGCGCTCTTATCCGACAAGCTTCCTGATGACATCGAAGCTATGAAACAGCGTGGCCTTCAGGTCACACTAAAGCCTATCAATGGGCGCGCTCGCCCTGATGGTCAAGAACTCCGCTGGCGCTCGGCTACGCTCGATAATGGCACCATGACACCCTTCTTCCTCGAAGACCAGACGCCGCGAAATCTCCGTGTGCCAGATGACGAAGCCACCACCACTCAGCCCAATGGCATCCGCCACATAGCCGGACTCACCATAGCTGTGCCGGATCTCGTGACAGCCATCAATACCTACAAGCAAATAACGGGCACCGAAATCGTGACGGTCGATGAAACAACTGCCCATCTGTTGCTGGACAACGTCAAGCTGACCCTTACGCTAGAACCCAAATTAGGAACTATCGCCCAGCTCTGTGATATCAACTTCGTTGACATAAACGGCAAATCCGTCAGCATCAAAGATTATTTGTAGCAGCCAACCTCAAACTATTCGTACAAAGGTTTACTTTCGGTTTGTCGGCAAACCATTTGTAAACCTTTATCTAATCTTCCCCAATCAATCCTCACCTACAAAGTTTGTACCACAGCCGCAAAACAGTTACAAAATGTTCTTCCAAAATGTAACCCATTCCGTTCTGCGTTCCGCTAAAATAAACATCAGGGCGTTTCATCGGTAGGGATTTGCCGGTGGCATATCCTGCCGCTGACAGATCCATGCGACAATCCGCACCTTAATGACGATCAATCATTGTAAATGGAACAAGAACAGCCCATTCTCAACTGCAACAACAGCATTAACTGCATCATTGCACCCACTGCCAATGACAATGCCGCCGCCACGGCCGCCACATAACATCAAATTGGCGTCGCCGACGACGACATCGCCGACATAAAACCATTTTCTGTTTTGTATGAGACTGAAGACTGGCGACTGGGACGACATATCACACTTTTTGTCTGGAACTAACAGCCAATCGCTAACCGCCAAAAGCCATATTTCACAGTGAAATTGAGGAATTTGAAGAATATCGCGAATTTTCGGCGTCTCGCTCCCTCAAATCCGCCGTCAAAGCGACAAGTCGCAGTTGTGATTTTTGCGGAATATGCAGTTTTTCAGTTGATAAGAAACAAAAGAGCGCCCACCATCGTGAGCGCCCTTCATCAGTCAAAATAGCCTGAAGAACTTACTTCTTCATCACCGCGCCGAGCGAATCGCACGACGGGCAGCCGCCACCGGGACGGAGCATGGCGTAACCAGCCTGTGGATCGTCACCTGTGTACAACGGGAAATCGACATTGAATACAATCATCAGCCGGACGTGACCACTCTGAGCAGCCAGTGTCGCCGCTTGGGACAGCCACGAAGCCTGTTGGGCAACGGTTGTATTCTGCGCCCATGCGAAACCCGCTGGAAGAGCCTGACCATATCCTTCAGGGGTCAGATAGCCGAGTTCGGTGAAGCACACCGGTTTCCCACCAAATGGATTGTAGCCACGAGCCAGCATTGAACCAAAGTAGTAAGTGGGGTAACCACCGCGTGAGTCACCACTGGCCTGCGTTGGAGGAATAATACCTTCGTTGTAGTGTAATCCGATGCAGTCCATGTAGCTTGCCGCGCCAGCCTGCGCCATCTGCGTCATGAAGACATCATCGTTGCAGCCTTGTGCCGTACAGCCCGCTGTACCGAAATAGCCAGTCGGTGCAGGAGCCGCGCTCACGACTATCGTATTAGCGTTACTGGACTTGATGGCATTGAACGAAGACGCCAACATCTTAGTGTAGGAACCGCCATTCACCTGACCATTCGGCCATTCACGGTCAATGTTCGGCTCGTTCCACACTTCAATCGCGTCAGCGCCGGCAGCCGCTGCTTGACCAAGGAAGCCCGCATAACCGGCGAGATAACTATCAAAGCCCGCACCTAAGGCGTTCTTATCGCCCTTGATGCTCAACAAAATCTTGAAGCCGTTCGAGTGGGCCACGTTGACCTGCCCGCTCACCTTGCTGCCATTCTCACCTTGATTATAGGTCACCTGCTGCTTAACCCATGTCATGCCTGCGCGGCGCATCAAACCAAAGGTATTCAGGTTCATATCCTGTGCCTGACCACCCAGTTCAAATCCGCCAACTGCTGCTGCTCCAGCCACTGGTGCGGGCAAAGCCGGATTCGGGGTACCAGCCGCTGCCGTCGGAGCAACCGCCGCATTCACCTTGTCGCAAACGGCGATCTCTTTAAGGTCATAGCTCACGTGGGTCTGGTAAACCTGCCCGCGCATACTGGTTATCGTATACGTCCAACCATAATAAATTTTACGGGCTTGGGTCACGTCCTCAAGTTCAACGCAGTTGTCAATACCGCCGGTTCCATCCCAACTGCTTTCTTCAAATTCCCACTTGGCGACCAACGTCAAATCGACCTTACGCGCCTTTTGAATAGCATCTCGCGAGGCCGAAAAACCGCGCCATATTGGATCATTTGGCGTTGCAGTAGGTGCGGTCTGTGCCAGCGCAACCGCATGAGTTGGGAGCGAGAGGAGCACGACGGTCAGTGCCAGTACCAGCACACTGCCCGCTCCTACAAAATAGCGAGAAAATCGTTGCATTAGTCATTATCTCCAATTTATCAGGACGACAGAACCAAGCCATGTTCTTAAAAACAGGCTCGTCAGCAGCAGATTGTACCAAATCATATGCAATGCTAGTAGGGGATACGGACAATCAAACAATCAACTCGCCATCAATCGGAGGCAAAGCGTGGGGTAAACAACGGGAAATCGGCAAGAAATCAGGAAGAAATCTCAGCGAAAAGCGAGTTGAGGATAGAAAAGCGAGTGTTTCCTATCCTCTGTGAACACAAATTAAGCCAGAGCCTGAGTGGCTTCCCGACGAACCAGTTCAAAGCGCTGCATGACAGCCGGATTGTTCTGCCCGACTAACTGCTGCTCAACCGCGTCGATTGCACCCAATAAGGGCTGACCAAAATCACTTGCGTGTTCCGCGATCATACTCCGCACTTCATCATCCGTCTGTGCGTTCAGAAGTTGGTTAATGAACTGCAATTCAGGCGGCATACGGGCCTGTAGCGCGGTCACAATCCGGTTATAGATATCCTTGAGCTTCGCGCTGGCGTTCAGATCACCACGCCGTGTGACTTCCTGAATATTTGCCGAAAGCACCTGCAAGAAAGTCGAATCGATCATCGGCAGGTTCGCCTGAATGACTTCATCAGGGTTGGGGCTGCTGACAATCACCCGCAGTAACCCAACCGCTTCCTGCAAGGCGGCCTGAGCCTGTTGGTCGATCAAGGCCGTCAACTGCACCAGCATATCCCGCAACCCTTCTAGTGGTGCGCGGTCATCTGCCGGAGCTTTGCTGATGTAGGCCGTCATCTCTTCGAAGAAACCGTAATCAAACACAGGTCGCACCAACCCGACCAGCGCTTGCAGGCGTTGTTCGTCGCCAGTGTACTGGATCGCTAACTGAAGGAAGTCCGACCGCTGCGCATCGGATCCCAGCGCGTTCACAGCATCCGCGACTTCCGCAATCACTTCTTCCTGTGCTTCCCGCTGCGCCATCAACTCTTTGCCAAATGTAGACAGTTCAACAATCTGGTTCTGGATATAAGCCACCTGCTCGGCGACTTGCTCACGCCCTTCATTGAGAAGCTGCTGGATGACCAGTGTCATCGTCTGGACGAACTGAGCGTCAATCTTGGCATCATGCTGCTGCACCAACTGCGGCAGCAAATCAGGCGGTGACTGCATGAAGGTTTCTACCAGTTTCACACGATCACGCTGGTCTTGCATCATCTCTGGCGTCACGCCGTCCGCTTGAAGCACCTGTTCAATCAAACCCTGCAAGGTGAGCGCCTGCCGGGGTTGCAGCATATAGGCTTTAAACGCGCCCTGTGGCAAGTTGGACGTCACTTCCCGCATCAGTTCACCAATCGCCTTTTCCTGCGCATCTTTCGGCAGGCCTAATTCCATTGGCACATATGAAATCAAGAGTTCCTTCGAGGCATCATGATACAGAATGGGCGAAAGAACCGAGTTGGGCGTACTGCAGTTCGAGCACTGCACCATATTGATGTTGCCGCCGAGCAAAGCGATTTTCGCTTGGGGATTTTGAGCCGGGTCAATCACATTCTGGATGGTCGCACGAATAGGCTGGCGACAATTAATACACTGTATGGTCGTTTGCTTTGGCATCAGAACTCCAAAAAGTCATTCGATTATAGAGGAATGGTAAAGTAAAACGTCGAGCCACTGCCGGGCTTACTCTTGACGCGTATCGTGCCGCCGTGAGCTTCGACCACAGCTTTCGCCAGATACAAGCCAAGGCCGGTACCTTTGGTCTTTTTGCTCAGTGGCCCATCAACCCGGTAAAACCGCTCAAATATTTGTTCTTGGTCAACTTCCGGAATGCCCGCCCCTTGATCCCGCACATAGATCGTCGCGTAGCGATCATCCACTTCCCCGCCAAGCGTGATTGTACCACCATCTGGCGAGTACTTGATGGCATTACTTACAAGATTATCAAGCACCTGCCGCAGACGGACTTCATCGCCATGAATTACCGGAAAATCAGCAGGAAAGTTCAGCGCAAATCGATGTTTCGTCGTCTGGGTTTTAAACCGCTCAACCACATTCTCGGCCAGCTTATCAATCTGGACATCTCCAATATCGAGTCGCATGCGTTCGGCTTGAAGTTTGCTGGCGGCCAGCAGATTTTCGATGAGTGCCGTTAAACGATCAGCCTCATCTTCGATCACTTCAAGGCTGTCACGGATAACTTGTGGATCCCACCGTGCATCTTCACGCCGAAGCGTACCTGCATAACCCTTAATGAGCGCAACGGGCGTCTTCAATTCATGTGAAACAGTCGAGATGAAAACATTTTGCATTTCTTGCGCACGTCGGAAATTGGTGATGTCACGCACGTTCGCCACAATATTCATCAATGTGCCATCATCGGCTAATAAAGGTGCGTAGGTGATACCGACGCTCAATGTCATTCCATCCAACCGCAGCAAATCCCCTTCGACATACAGCGTTTCCGGTGGTGCATCCTCAGGCAGGCGAAACGGCCAACCATCATTCAACGCTTGTCGGAGATCACCGCGTTCTAGCCGCTTCCATTTGATAACTGTATCGTGGTTTTGAGCCAGCGCATCTTGCACCACCCACCCCGTCATGCGCTCAAGAGCATGGTTAAACCCCAAAATCCGCAGTTGTGGATCAAGCATCATGACGCCATCAGCACTGTAATCAAGAATGGCGCCTAGCTGCTTCCGCTCATGACTGATGCTGGCATAAAGTTGGGCATTATGAACAGCAATCGCTGCTTGATCGGCAAAGCTCTGGAGAATCTGCTGGTCGTTTTCAGTCGGCTGTACCCAATATGAACGAAAAATAATGAGCAAACCAACAGGTTCTTCAGCAATCACCAGCGGCAAAAATAGCGATTGTCGCAAGGTACGATCAAGTGACACCGCCATTTGGTTTAACTTGGTATTGATGAATTCCCGGTCATAGCCCCAGTTAGCACTCCCAACCATCTCATCGAGGATTTGGTTTAGTTCGGGCAAATGATCCGATTCAACACCCAATGTTGCGTGGATAAGATAATGGTCATTCTGGTCCCGCAGCGCGACCAACCCCACCTTACCAGCCAACATCACGGTCGAGGCATGCAGTACCAAACGCAGCACCTCAGCCAGATCGAGCTGGGCGGTCATGGCGCGTGATATTTCCAGCAGGAAATCGCGCTGTCGTACGCGGAAGTCAGGTAGCATTAACATAGAGCGATTGTAGCACCACACACCATTCGAATATAGTCGGTATGGATATTTCTATTATATTTCTTGCGAAAGTTATGAAGTGGTTATGATTCGTGCACTAGCCTCGCTCACATCAGTAACACCGCCCTGCGTGACCACCAGAGCCGCCGCCCCGAAAACACTGACGTTCTCCCCAAGCGCGGCCTGTACGATCTTCAAATCTTGCCAGTACGAGTTATCAATGCAATATTTCTGGATTGACTCCCGCATCGGCGCCAATAGCAGTTCGCCCAAGTTATCACTGACGCTGCCTCCGAATACCAGAATTTCCGGATTAAACAAATGCAGCAAACTCACCATGCCTAGCCCCAAGACCCGTCCCCCCTCTTTCACAATACTAAGTGCCATTGCATCACCAACCAGTGCGGCCTTTCCGACGGTCGCCCCATTAATCTGGCTCAAATCCCCTTTTACCATCTCTTTGATCACCGACTGTTCGCCTGCTTCGATCCGCGCCTTCGCTTTGAGCGCAAGCGCCGGGCCAGCAGTCTCAAGTTCAAGGCGAACTTGTTCAGGTGACGACTGAATGATGATGTGCCCCGCTTCTGCGCCGAGTCCCGATTTCCCCAGAAGCATTTTGCCGTCAATGATCATACCGCTGCCTATTCCAGTACTGACCGTGATATAGATGACATGCTGGTAACCCTGTGCGGCACCCATTACCGTTTCGGCCAGTGCAGCCACGTTACAGTCATTCCCAACATAAACCGGAACGCCGAACGTATCATGCAAAATGTCGCCCAATGGCACATTATGCCAGCCAAACAAATTCGGTGGCGCGACAATCACACCCGTAATTGGATTCAGCGGCCCCGGTGACGACACCCCGATCCCGGCAACCGGTGTTCCATCCGTAGGCCAAACTTTGCGTACCATTTCCTTAAAACGCCCAAGGGTATATTCTAAACCCTTATCGGTTTCAGTCAGCGTTTCCTCACGCGCTTCGATTACAAGATTTTGATTGAGACGGGCAGCACGTATGCGTGTACCACCCAAGTCAACTGCGATGATGGCTTCAGACATTTACAGCTATGCTCCTGCACTAATGAGTCCGAGTATAATAAGCGTTTGCGGTTGAACGGATGTTCAAGATTCGTTAAAATTACGGGGTCAATTCATCCAAACCCCATAACAACATTAGGACAAAATTTATGGCGCGTGTCACGCCGCTACGCCAACAATATCTCGATATCAAAAAACAATATCCCGATTGTATCCTATTTTTCCGGTTAGGCGATTTTTACGAGACCTTTGACGCTGATGCCGAGGTTGCCGCCCGTGAACTGGATTTGGTACTCACGGGCCGTCCCGTAAGCAAGGAAGAACGGGTGCCAATGGCAGGTGTCCCGCATCATGCGCTGGAAAACTATGTCGCACGGCTCATCGAGCGCGGTTATCACGTTGCAGTCTGTGAGCAAATGAGCGAACCGGATGGGCGTGGCATCGTGGAGCGTGAAGTCACCCGCGTCATCACCCCCGGCACAGTTATCGAACCTGAACTTCTCGTCGAGGAACGCGCCAACTATCTCTTGGGTATCATGCCAATCGGCGAAGCTGACAGCGGACAGTGGACACGGGCCGGCATCGCTTATGTCGATATTTCAACAGGTGAATTCGCTGCTACACAACTCGAAGGGGACAACGCAGGCGTACTTGTGCTCGAAGAACTCGCCCGTCTTTCACCGCGTGAAGTGATCATGCCCGCTTCATGGGTCGAACGTGGCGTGTCGTTTCCACAGGGAATCCACTTGAGTTCGGTACCCGATTGGCGCTTTGAAAAAGGTAATGCCGAAAGCGCGCTTACCCAGCACTTCCGTACGCGAACCCTCGATGGATTTGGCTTGGGCGAAATGCCCGCTGGAATTCGTGCCGCTGGAGCCGTTCTGCAATACGTCCGTGACACCCAGCGCAGCACATTGGCTCAACTGACCACCATCCGCGCCTATTCGACGGCCAGTTTTATGGTGCTCGATCCGTTTACACGCCGCAATCTCGAACTGACCGAAACCATTCGCAGCCGTAAAGTCGAAGGTAGCTTGCTCAGCACCCTTGACCGAACCGTCACAGCGATGGGCGCACGTTTAATCCGAACATGGATCAACCAACCGCTGCTCGAACTCAACCGCCTAAATGCCCGTTTGGACGCTGTCGAAGCCCTTGCCGCTGATGAAGTGCTGCGCACCGAACTGCGAACCGCCCTCAAAGGCATTTCAGACATTGAACGCCTAACCAATCGCTTGCTGGTCGGGCGCTCTGGCCCGCGCGATCTGTTAGTCCCTCATATCCAGAAGCTCATCGAACCCACGCCTTCACTAGCTTCGCTGATTAAGACTATGCATGCCTGCGATGACGTGAGTGACCATGTTAACCGTGCCATCAGTGACGAACCGCCCGCAGTTCTCAACACCATTGGTGCAATCCGTCCCGGCTATGCCAAGGAACTCGACGATATTCTCACCGCAACGCGTGACGCTCGTGACTGGATCGCTAACCTCGAACCGCAGGAGCGCCGTCGTACAGGTATTGCCAGCGTCAAGGTCGGGTTCAACAAAGTCTTCGGATACTACATCGAAGTCAGCAACGCCAATACTGATAAGGTGCCTTCGGACTACATCCGTAAGCAAACTTTAGTCAATGCCGAGCGCTACATCACGCCCGAACTCAAGGAATATGAAACGCTGGTGCTTAATGCTGAGGAAGAAATCCTCAAGGTCGAACGCCAACTTTTTGAAGAACTGTGCAAGGCAATCGCTCAATCAGCACCGCGTTTGCTCCAAACTGCCCGCGCTGTCGCCTACCTCGACGCATTACTGTCTTTAGCTGAAGTCGCGGTTCGCGAAGGCTATGTCCGCCCTACACTCACTGATGATGATCTTCTAGTCATCAAGGATGGACGCCATCCCGTTGTTGAAAAGCTGCTGGATGACGGCATTCGCTATGTACCGAATGATACGCATTTCGACAGCATGTCACGTGTTCACATCATCACCGGCCCCAACATGTCAGGTAAATCAACCTACATCCGGCAGGTTGCCATCATTACCTTAATGGCCCAAATCGGCAGCTTCGTTCCAGCGGATGAAGCAACCATCGGCCTCGTGGATCGCATCTTCGCACGCATCGGCGCACAGGATGAAATCCACGCAGGACAAAGCACCTTCATGGTGGAAATGGTCGAAACCGCCCGTCTACTTTCCGGCAGCAGCCGTCGCAGCCTTCTCATCTTGGATGAAGTCGGGCGTGGCACATCGACTTATGACGGGTTAGCAATTGCCCGGGCGGTCGTGGAACACATTCACAATAACCCACGCCTCAACTGCCGGACGTTATTCGCTACTCACTATCACGAACTCACCGAGCTACCCAATATTCTGCCACGCACCCGCAATTTCAACGTTGCGGTCAGCGAAGAAGGCGAGAATATTGTTTTCCTACACAAAGTCATCCCCGGTGGAGCAGACCGCAGCTACGGCGTCCATGTCGCCCAGCTAGCAGGAATGCCGCGTCCTGTAGTTGATCGAGCGCGCGAACTCCTTCACCACCTTGAGTCGCAGGGTAGTGACTTCAAATTACCGACGACGGCTCCTACAGGAGTTTCACCCAAGCAGAAGGCGCGTGAGGAAGCCGGTCAACTTCGCATGTTTGCCGAACCAACCAGTCCAGCCCTTGAAGCGCTCCGAAAACTGGAAGTTGATAATCTGAGTCCGCTAGAAGCCTTGACCAAACTCTATGAACTCAAACGCATGGCAGCGGAGAAGTAGGATTTTTCTCATCCGTTACGCAATTGAATAACCGATAATCATGTCCCTAAGATGAGGATTGATCTACGCCTGCCATGGTCGAGAAGGATGTATTGAGTCGATGGATTATTACTACCAACAACTTGCTGCTATCCACCCAAGCCCAAACCTTTCACCGGATCAAGTCGTCAAACTTCAGTTGGAAGGTCTGCAAAACAATGACCTAACCGCCGATAACCTTGGCATACGCATCTGTTTTAATTTCGCCTCACCCGGCAACAAAGTGATTACCGGCCCGATTGATAACTTCATCAAGCTGGTGAAGACACATGCCTACAAGCCACTCATTGGATTTGAACGTGCAGAGTTTAGCCAAGTCGTTGTCAAAGGACGTTCAGCCCAACAAGCCGTACGCGTCATCCATACCAACGGCGAAAGTGCGCTCTATGCGTTTGTACTGTCCAAACAAGATGAAGCGCCCTACCAAGACTGCTGGATGACGGACGCGGTCATTCAACAGGCATAAAACAAAATAGGAGGTTAAAACCTCCTATTTAGTCGCTCAAACTAAGTTGGATTGCTCAATCAGTTCTTGGCGGAAGCAGCTGCTAAAGTCGGAGATACTGCTTCAGGCCGAGGTTCTGGAATGACCAACTCTTCGCGAGTGAGCAGCCCTTCCGAAGCCAGCACATGGTTAAAGGAGACAATTGCCACCTCAATCATGTGCAAATCAGGCTGACGGGTCGTCAGATGTTGCAGCGCCAGATTGGGCTTTACGATAATCCGAATGATTGGATTGTTGATGTTTCGTGCCGTAAAACGCAGCAGCTCATAGGCGATGCCAGCGATCACCGGAATGAAAATAATACGGCTGAGAATTAGCAGCAAGAAAGGTGGACGCCCCAACAGCGAGAACACGAAGACACTGACAAACACGACAGTAAGCAAGAATGCCGTGCCACAGCGTGGATGCTCAATCGGATACTTGGCCACCACTTCGGGAGTCAATTCTGCGCCCGCTTCGTAAGCGTTAATCGTTTTGTGTTCGGCTCCATGATAACCGAACAAGCGCTTCACGTCAGGGATACGCCCAATCGCCCAAATGTAGCCAATGAGCAGAGACAACTGGACAACGCCTTCGATTAAGTTAATCAGGAATGCGTTCAGCCCAATAGCCGCCGTACCATCATGCGATAAACCTAATACACGAGCGATTCCGGTCGCCAGCGTGGTAGGCAGCAAAAAGAACAATCCAACGCCCAAAACCAGTGAGAAGGCGATGGTCGCCCAGCCGATTGGCCCGTTAAAATTCACTTCTTCTTCTTCACCAATGGCGACATCCGCAGCCCACATGAGCGCACGTGTACCCAAACCCATAGCATCCCACAGGCCAACCACGCCGCGCACAAACGGGGTCTTAGCTATCCGACCACGATACAGCGTCGCGTTTAAGGGCTGTTCATGAACGACGATTTGGCCTTTCGGATCGCGAACAGCGATGGCAGCGTTATGTGCGCCGCGCATCATAACCCCTTCAATGACCGCTTGCCCACCATACGAGAATTTCAATTCGCCGTGCTCATTCACACCGGCAGAACTCTTGCCATTGCTGCTCAGCGCACTAGAACCATTGGATGACATTCCGACCTCTTCTATGACTTAATCAAACTTGATTTCAAGCGTCCCGTTTGACGTTTTTTCTTGTATGACTGCCAGCGCTGAATGGATAATCTGTACAGTCCCACCCACAGCGCACCCATCTTTCTTATCGCAACGAGCACCTTTTAAGGTAATAGCGAACTGGCCATTTGCATCAGGGTTCACTGCTTGATTATGCCCGTACTGATCCATCAGCACTAACAGACTATTTGACACCTGCGCTGTTAGATTTACGTTGTTGGCAGTACGTGCCCACAAGACATATAGGAAACTCTCATCTGCCAACTTCAAGCGTACAGCATCCGTGTTACTGGTTTGGACAAATTTCGCCTGCTGAACATCTTTGAACTGCTGCACAACCATCTGCCAAGCATCAAAGGCAGGTCGTCGGGAACCATCCTGCCGCAGCAACCCAAACGACTCGTCACCCCGCGGCAAATTCCAGTCGTAAAATTTATACACTGCAATCCGCTCTGCCCCGCCGGCTAATCCCAGCGCAGCTGCCTGAACGATGAACGCCGACTGCTGCTCCAAATTTATCTGATACTGAGGGCGCACCACCGGCCAAAGCGGATCATCAGTCGGCCCGGCATTGGTTTCGTTGATCCAAATGCGCTTATCTTTTAGGCCGTATTTATCTAACAGTTGACGCGTTTGCTGAACAATATCATAGACCGTTTTAGTACGGAAATAAATATGGAGGCTCGCTACGTCAAAATAATACCCATGAGCGGCGGCTTGAGGATCACTTGTAATTCGTTCTAGGAGCCGATCAAGGTATAGACGCCTACCCGTATTCAAATCATGCCAATAGGTCGTGCCTGCCAACAAAACTTCCGCCTGTGGATTGCCTTCTTTCAGCGCAAGATAGGCAACTTTCAATAGTTGGTAATAGTCGTCCAGCGAACCTTCAAACTCAAAACCGTACGTGTCGCGCGTAATGTCCGGTTCATTCCAGATGATGAAGCGCTTGACCCCACGGGGCGCATAATACTCAGCGCTCTTGCGCACAAACCGTGCCCACAGGTTATTCGGATCATCGACCGGTAAATATAAACCGCGTGGAACACCTGCTCCCGGTGTACCATCGGTCGCCCATGCTGGAGTGTGTTTAAAAATAGCCACCACTTCGCGGTTACAATCTTTTGCGGCTTTTAGCCAGCGGTCATCGACATTTAGCGTGTACCAATCATCAGGGCCTTCGGGCTGATGCTGTGACCAATCAAAAATGATTCGTTCCCATCCGACACCTAAGTCACAGACTGTATCAGGCAGCCAAAACCCTTCAACTACGCCAAATGGATTGGATGGAATATCTTCCTGCGCATGTAGTTGAAAGCTGAACAGAACCAAACAGGCAGCAAGCCCCATGAGAAAGCGTACTACAATGGCGCTACGACGAACCCTATTCATTATTCGCTGCCTGCCGGTCGAATGTCTTGCATATTCAATTGCAGACTGCGATTGCCGTTCCACTCGTTCATTTCAAGCTGATACGCAACATCAACACGCTCAGGCATGTTCTCTACCCAATCGCCCAATCCGAACCCAATTGCATCTAACGGGGGTTGCCCAGCCCGTGCCAACTTGAGTTTGAGATGATGACCTTCTTTGCCAACAGTACGTGATTCCAGAACCCGTAAATCGCGGGACATGAGCACCGGCGGCGAACTGTGATAACCGGTCGGTTCCAATCGAGCCAGTTCATACACGAGTTTTTCAGTGAGGGTCCTCGCATCGACTTCAACATCAACTTCCAATATCGGGCGCAAATCCTGTCCCGAAAGACTATCATCAGCCAGTTGTATCAACTTGGCCTTCAACGCTGGAATATTGATGTTAGCCACGGTAAAACCTGCCGCCTGCGCATGGCCTCCATGCCGTACGAGCAAATCAGCACACTGGTCAAGTGCGTGCGTAATATCAAACTGTGGGATGCTGCGGCAGGATGCGCGGCTTTCGATCTCACCCACTTCCATAACGATTGTCGGACGTGAAAATTCTTCAGTCAAACGTCCCGCAACCAATCCCACGATTCCCGGCCTAAATTCACCAGACGCAAAGATGAGGGAACCTTGGCTTTGTTCGGCTTCCAAACGCTCGCGCACTACGCCTTGGGCAGTACGGGTTAAGTCCTGACGTTCGACGTTCAGCTTTTGCAGTTGTTCGGCAAATCGAAAGGCAGTTGGGTAATCCTCAGCGGAGAGCAGATGATAGGCAATCATTGCACTTTCGAGCCGTCCGGCAGCATTAATGCGCGGCCCAAGTGCAAATCCGATGTTCATTGCCGTCACCGTCCCCGGTTTGACACCAGATACATCTAACAGTGCACGGATACCGGGGCGGCTCGCCTTGTTGATGACTTCTAAACCTCGCTTGACCAATGCACGATTTTCGGTGCGGTTCATTGGTGCAAGGTCAGCGACCGTGCCGATTGCCACCAAATCTAATAGATCATCAATATTCAAGTTGATCTGCTGTTTGTTTTGTTTCGCCACCCGTAACAGCGCATCTGCCAATCTGAAAGCCACCCCTACTCCGGCCAGCATATCCTCAGGGTATTTGCAGTCTTCCTGCTTAGGGTTAATAACGGCAAAGGCCTTTGGGATTTCGGGACCAATTGTGTGATGATCAGTCACGATAAGGTCTAAGCCAGCGGCCTTGCCATCTTCGACTTCATCCACCGAGCGAATGCCACAATCGACCGTGATGACCAGTTTGACGCCTTCCCGTGCCAGACGCAGCAGCGCCTCGCTGTTCAAACCATAGCCCTCGTCAACGCGATGCGGGATATAAGGTTTAACGACCGCGCCCAACGCTGTAAGGGTCTGCACCATCAATGTGGTCGATGTGACACCGTCAGCATCAAAGTCACCATAGATAATGACCTGTTCATGCGCTTTAATCGCCTGCCGAATTCGCGCAACCGCTTGATTGATGCCTTTCATCTGAAAGGGGTTAGAAAGCTCATCATTGGCTTCGAGAAAACGTTCCGCTTCCGCGAAATTAGTAAATCCGCGATTGTAGAGAACCTGCGCTAAAACGCTGCCCATATTCGGGTAGCGACTGAGAATTTCTGGAGAGACTGGTGAGGCAATGACCCACCTTTTTGGTAATGTAGACACACGTTCACCCAACAATTAAAATAATGTGTAGTTCAGCAGTGTATACACAAGCTGTGCCATCTGTTGAGACTGTACAGTTTAGCATTTCGCAAGCGCCCTCACAACCAGCGCATATGGAGCAACTTTCATGACCAGCATCGTTTTCATGGGAACCCCCGACTTCTCTGTCCCGATCCTCCAGCGCCTTATTGAAAATTACACCGTTATCGGTGTGGTCACTCAGCCTGATCGCCCTGCCGGACGGAAACAGCAGGTTCACGTGTCGCCCATCAAGCAGCTTGCACTTCAGCACAATATCCCCGTATTTCAGCCCGAGAAACTTCGCCGACCCGAAGCCATTGCAGATTTGAAGCAGTGGCAACCAGAGGTTTATGTGGTCGCTGCCTTTGGTCAAATTTTGCCACAGACGGTGCTCGATATTCCCGCATACGGATCAATCAACGTTCACGCGTCCTTATTGCCCCGTTGGCGAGGCGCAGCACCGATTCAAGCAGCCATCCGCTCGGGAGATGCCGAAACAGGTGTCACCATTATGAAAATGGATGCAGGCCTTGATACAGGCCCTATGCTCAAGATGCGTTCGATTCCAATCGCATCAGACGAAACCGGAGAGTCCTTACACGACAAGTTGTCCGTATTGGGCGCGGATTTATTGCTGGAAACTTTACCCGATTATCTTAATGGGGATATTCAACCACAGCCACAACCCGAAATGGGAATAACGATTGCGCCACAGGTCAAGAAAGAAGAAGGCAGCATCGACTGGACACAGGACGCTAGCACAATTGAACGCTTGATTCGTGCTTTCACCCCTTGGCCCGGAACATTCACTTTTTTCAAAGGACAGCAGCTCAAAATTATAAGCGGCAGTGTCATCAAAGGAGCAGCAGTGCCGGGAACTGTCGTCAAATTACACGATGGGATTGCAGTTGGCACCGGTCGCGACTTGCTTAAGCTAGGAACACTTCAGTTAGCCGGACGGAAAGCGATGCCTGTTGAAGAATTTATTAAGGGTCAGGCTGATTTCGCAGGCGCAACGTTAGCGTCCTGATCGCCACCCTCAAAAACATAACGCAAGCACGGAACTAAGTCCTCAGAGGAATTGACCGTTTTTTCGCAGTCGAGCAGCAGATAGCGTGCCGACTTTCGCGGGAAGGCATGAGTGCAACTCGCAAGTCGAAGTTGCTGCTTGCCAATTTCGGCATAACCATTCTTGACACTGATATGCCCCGATACCAAGACATTGAGCGGTTTGGGGCTCAATGAACTGAAGTAGTTCAGGAAATTCTTGAGCGTTTTCAGATAGGCCGATTCGCCGACATCAAGCTCATTCTGCGAAAACAGTGTGTTCCACATTAGGTCGAAATCAGTATTTTGACCGCTGAGAAATAAAACACGCAAGAGTTCGTTATATCGAGGATCGTCAGTACCGCTTACTGCGAGATAGTGTTTTGCCTGTTCATCGTAGGTGATGCCGGTGAAATGTGAATAACCACGCTGTAAGCTGCCAATATCAAACTTCTTCAGTTCACGGTCAGCCAAATCAATTAAGTCGCGGTGTTCCAAATTCAGCAACCGTTCCACATGCTTTACAGATGCTACATCAGATGCCGCACCTGCATGTGTTATGAGTACACCACCCTTTGTTCGGGCAAAAAACGGCAAACTAGCTAGGAAATCTCGGATTTCCTGGCGCTTTATAGTGGCTTTGTAGCGCTGGTCAAGCCGGGTGAGAGCAGCCTCAAATCGGGGGGTAAATTCAACAGAGCCCTTTGCCAGTGTCAGACCGTAGATATGTGGTAATTCGTGGTTACCGAGCAGCATAACCACCTTATCCTTACCGAGCTCGGCCTGCAAACACATCACATCCAACAGCATGTCAAGGCTTGCATCAACCTCTTCCAATCCCTCATTGTGAATAAGGTCGCCGCAAATAACGAGATGCTCAACCTCGCCTTTGTTTAGCTGTTCAAGAAACAAATCACGCAGTCTGTAATACGCGTCCCATGCACCGTGTAAATCGGTGACGACCATTGCCTTACCGCTATTCAAATCAATGATCCGGGACATACCACCTCTTTGCGATTACAGACTTAATCTAAAATAGGGGCGAAACGTACCCCATCGCCCCTATATTAAAATACAATTGGCAGTAGGTCTAGTATCCCAAGACTCCGACAACATCTTGAACGGCTTTGGCACTGATTTCCAGCATGCCTTTTTCTTCGTCGTTCAATTCCATCTCGATAATCTTTTCGACGCCCTTAGCGCCCAAGACTACCGGTACGCCAATATACAATCCATTATAACCGTACTGTCCGTTTAGCAATACAGCAGATGGAATAATACGCTTCTGATCGCGTATCACGGCCTCGACCATTTCAACAGCACCAGCCGCAGGTGCATACCATGCGCTCACACCAATCAGCCCAACGATTTCACCACCACCATTACGTGTCCGCTTAATGATTTCTTGAAGCTTGTCTTCTGCCATCAATTCGCGAACTGGGATACCCGCAACTGAAGTGTGACGAGGCAGTGGAACCATCGTATCACCGTGTCCACCCAAAACCATGCCATGCACATCACGAATGCTGACACCGAGTGCTTCAGCGATAAACGTCTTATAGCGGGCAGTATCCAACGAACCAGCCTGTCCGATAACACGTTCCGCGGGGAAACCGCTTTCGTTCAGTACAACATGGCACATTGCGTCCAGAGGATTTGAGACCACAATGATAACGCAGTTGGGCGAGTACTTGACCACTTCACGGGTCACTTCGCCAACAATCTTCTGGTTGGTCTTTACCAATTCATCCCGGCTTGGGAATTGACCGGTAACAGGATCCTTCTTGCGAGGAACACCTGCTGTAATCACAACCACATCTGAATTGGCAGTTGCTTCGTAACTGTTGCTGCCGGTAATGCTCAAGTCGTAGCGCATAACAGGGCTGGCTTCAGACAAATCCAATGCTTTCCCTTGCGGAACACCTTTAACAATATCAACCAAAACCACGTCAGCGAGTTCACGGGTGGCGATCCAATGAGCGCAAGTCGCGCCTACATTGCCCGCCCCGACAATTGTAACTTTGCTACGAGCCATTCTATTTATCTCCATTTGGTATATTCGCGGGTAAATTATAACATAACAAAGGGCGACCTTGTGAGGCCGCCCTATTGCTTAGGTAACACTATAGAGGAGGATCAGGCCTTACTCGCGGCTGATTTCCCAGTGAGCAGGTGAACGCCACAGACCAGAGAGCAGAAGTTCACGGATAGCAACCAATTCCTTCGGCAGACGGTCGTACAACTTGATGAACAATTCTTCGTGTGAGAGCACTTCCTGCAACCAGAGTTCACGATCAACCGACATCACATTGTTGAATTGTTCGCGACTGAAGTCCAAGCCGTTCCAGTCTAAGTCTTCATAGCGAGGCATACGACCAAGTGGGCTTTCCACACCAACTGCATGACCATGGGCGCGCTCAACAATCCACTTCAGAACGCGCATATTTTCGCCGAAGCCGGGCCATATGAATTTGCCATTTTCATCTTTGCGGAACCAGTTCACACCAAAGATACGAGGCGGATTGGCGATTTCACGACCGAATTGCAGCCAATGGTTGAAGTAGCTGGCCATATGGTAACCGCAGAACGGTAGCATCGCGAATGGATCACGGCGAACTTCACCAATCTTACCAGCCGCAGCAGCAGTCATTTCCGAACCCAATGTAGCTGCAAGATAAACACCAAACGCCCAGTTGTATGCTTGGTAAACTAGCGGCACGACGCTGTTACGGCGGCCACCGAAGATAAAGGCCTTGATTGGCACGCCACTCGGATTTTCCCATTCGGGGTCGATCACCGGATTCTGGTTGGCCGGAGCAGTAAAGCGTGCATTTGGATGAGCGGCTTTACGACCACAATCGGGCGTCCAGTCTTGACCAGTCCAGTCGATTAGGTGTGCGGGTGCCTCATCAGTCATACCTTCCCACCACACATCGCCATCGTCTGTAAGAGCGCAGTTGGTGAAAATGGTGTTGCGGCTGCATGATTCCATCGCATTCGCATTTGACTTGTACGATGTGCCGGGAGCCACACCAAAGTAACCACTTTCAGGGTTAATGGCATAAACCTGTCCATCGGCACCGGGTTTAATCCATGCAATGTCATCGCCGATGGTCGTTACCTTCCAGCCGTCCATGGCCTTCGGGGGAATAAGCATAGCAAAGTTGGTCTTACCGCAGGCGCTGGGGAAAGCAGCCGCCACATAGGTCTTTTCACCTTCGGGTGACTCAACACCCATGATCAACATGTGCTCAGCCAACCAACCCTCATCGCGGGCAATCGCCGAAGCAATGCGCAGGGCCAAGCACTTCTTGCCCAGCAATGCGTTTCCGCCGTAGCCGCTGCCGTAGGACCAAATGGCGCGTTCTTCGGGGAAGTGAACGATGTACTTATTATCATGGTTGCAGGGCCAAGGAACATCCTGCTGGCCGGGTTCAAGTGGTGCACCGACTGAATGGACGCAAGGAATATACACGCCATCTGTACCCAGAACATCCAGAACCTTCTTCCCCATACGGGTCATAATGCGCATGTTCGCGACAACATAGGGCGAGTCAGTCAATTGCACACCGACATACGCAATTGGTGAACCTAACGGGCCCATGCTGAACGGAATAACATACATGGTGCGACCACGCATGCTACCTTCGAACAAGTCGTCCAAAGTCTTATGCATGGTAACCGGGTCTACCCAATTATTGGTGGGACCGGCGTTCTTGGGATTGACGCTGCATACAAAGGTACGGTCTTCAACGCGAGCGACGTCGCTTGTATCAGAGCGCGAAAGGAAGCTGTTGGGACGCTTCTCCTGATTCAGGCGAATGAAAGTACCTGATGCCACCAAGGTATCGCAAACGGCATCGTATTCTTCTTGTGATCCATCACACCACTGAACGTTGTCTGGCTGTAAACGGGCGGCCATTTCGGTAACCCAATTACGCAGGCGTTCATGCTGCACATAATCAGGCACGACTTCTAGGGGTTTTTCCAGAGTTTGGGCTGTCACTTTGTAGCTCCTTTGTTGTTTTTTACGGTTTCATTCTATAGGAGCAGGCACTGTGGAAGATACGACAAACATTCACACTTATATGTGATGATCGTCACAAATCCTGTCCCTTACAAATGAGGGACAACAGCCAGTTCATGGAGTTTCCAGTGAGCACCTTCCCAAACGAGCGTGGTGAGGGATGTATTTTCCACATGAAAGTGGTTTAGCTCGGGTGCGCCTTCGAACAAGCGCAGCAGTAACATACGGATCGTTCCACCATGAGAAACGATGACAACGTCAGGACCGATTGCTCGATCAATAATGTCCTGAAACACTTCATAGGCCCGCTTTTGCAGTGCACGCCGTGACTCACCATTTGCTACGACATAATCCCAATAGTTGGCTTCAAAATCGTGAAACTCTTTCGAATAACGTTCTTTAATTTCTTCGCGTGTCAATCCTTGGAAAATCCCCAGATTGAATTCCTGCAGACGGATATCCGGCTGTGGGGTGACTCCAACGACCTTGCCAATGGCCTGAGCAGTGTCAAACGCGCGAGGCAGATCACTTGTGTAAATAGAACCGATCTTGTGTTGCGCCAGATACTCTGCCAAAGCCTTTGCTTGTGCTCTACCAATTTCATTTAAGCCTACAGGCAGTGTACCTTGCCAACGACCATCCACATTCCAGTCGGTCTGCCCATGACGAATAAGCAACACACGTTCAATCTGTGTCATTAGATGAACTCCAAATTCCTTCTGTATAGTGAATATCAAACCGCCACGAATTTGACTTGACGTTCCCATATTCTAACGGCACAATGAGAAAAAGCTTGTGAAATGAGGTATAATAATCCCTCAATAAACAAGCTGTATCATGTCACCGCCCAAACGAGGCGTTTTAGGGAGAAACGTACCGTGAAAGTCTCCGAAAAGATTAGTTGGAATCATAGTCCGGCTGTGCTTGGCATGTCAATGATTGCTGGCCTAGGCGTTATTTTGATTGTTCTGGCATTAGCGATTGGCGTTATCCAAGGCAGTGCTGCGGATAACAGTTCGATAGGGATCGCTTTCATTAGCGGTATCGGATTGTTTGTACTGGGTTCAGTCGGCTGGTTCGGCCTTACACGTCCTCAACAGCACTTCGACGATATTAATCAACCGCTTGATGACGGCAGTCATGGTCATGCAGCGGCTCATGATGATCACGCCATTGTTCCGGCTGACGATTCACATCCAGCCGTTCATCACTAAACTGTGGCCAGCGCGATTCCTGACCGAAACCCAATTGGCGATCGCTTTACGGGTTCCGTCATCCAAATTGGTGACTTCCAAGCTTTAGCAACTCTCGTTCCAACAGATTTAGAACCTGTTGCATTCGGGAGTTTTGTTGTCCGTTATGGATTACGCTTTCTGGGGAAGTTGCATGTCTCGATTGTGCCGGGTTTGCTAGTTTTGGATCGCGGCGAGATTATGACCAGTGAAGAAGCGTGGGAATTCATCTTAAAGCATAGCAATCTCTATCCACGATCCGAAGTCGTCGGCTACAAAAATGACGGAACGGAAGATATGGTGATGCTGCGGACGCTGGATATGGCCGTCGCACCTGAAGTCCTACTATATCCTGATGACAAAAGCACAAAACCGATTGCCAAGCCAACCGCATTAATCGCGCCTGATTTGAGCGACATATCCGAACGACTCCTAAATTACTTACCCCGCTATGCATCGCTTGCGGAATGGCAAGCAGAAATGAACATATGAACGACCTCGATACAGTATTTGATGACGAACTGCCGCCTGACCATCGCTCGGGTGTAGTGGCAGTGGTTGGACGCCCCAATGTGGGCAAATCAACGCTCATTAATCGCATACTCGGGCAAAAGATCGCAATCGTCAGCCCTAAGCCGCAAACCACGCGACGTCAACAACTGGGCATCTATACCGAGAAACAAGCTCAAATCCTGTTTATGGATACCCCCGGCTTACATACGCCACATCATAAGCTGGGCGAATATATGGTGGGTGTAGCGGAAGAGGCCTTGAAAGACGGCGATGTCATCTTGTGGGTACTCGACATTTCGGTGGAGCCGACCAAAGAGGATGGACAGATTGCCGAACTGATCACTAAATCACGCGGGAATACGCCGGTTGTGCTTGCGCTCAACAAGACTGATTTGGTTGATCCCAAGAAACGCGAAGCCCAACTTGACCTGTACGCCAATTTGGTTGATCATGAGGCAACCATATTGGTGAGCGCAACACAAGGCGATGGCGTCACCGAACTGATTGACTACCTGAAGGACTCAATGCCACTTGGCCCACGTTACTATCCGGTTGATCAAGTCAGCGAAGTCAACATGCGCTTTATAGCGGCTGAAGTCATCCGCGAGAAGATCATCCTCAATACCGAAAAGGAAGTTCCCTATTCGGTTGCGGTTGAAGTCGAGGAATACAAAGAACGTTCTGATACCATGACCTATATCGGCGCGACGATCTATATCGAGCGCGATTCGCAAAAAGGCATTCTGATCGGCAAGAATGGTGACATGATCAAGCGCATCGGTTCAGAAGCCCGGGCAGAATTGGCTGAAATGCTAGGTACGCAGGTTTATATCGAACTACGCGTCAAAGTCTTAAAGAACTGGCGCATGGATGAAGACCTCATGCGCCGGCTCGGCTATCGCCTGCCCAAGAAAGACAACTAAACCTCACGTCAACGATGGCTGGTTTTGCGAAATTATTACAACTGATTCGCAAGTTTTGCAGAATTTGCATTATTTCCGCTGAATTGAGTGGCGGCTCACTCGGCTGATGCCGCCGAATTGACATTTTGTGACGGCGGGGCGCTCAGTCAATGCCGCTGAATTGGCGCATTTTCAGCGGATAGCTCGGCTAATGCCACCGCTGTGCCATTTGTGCATGTCGCTGCTCTGATTGCGATAGTTTGGGGCAGAAAATGCATCATGTACGATGGTGACCTATCACCTAAAATTGTTAATGAGTATTCAAATTATAGAACACAAGTTCACACATTGTCAACGCGATTCAGTTCGAGTTTTCAAACCATTATGAGGGTGAGAATGGGTGGACCCAAGTAGAATGGACCGGCCCACTCCACTGGCATTACTGGGAAAGATTAGGGGCATTGGCACTTATTTTTCAAGCTGCGCAAGATAGGCGCGGCCTTCGTCGACATCACGCCCGATCTGGTCGATCAAATCCTGTAAGTTATCAAACCTGGCTTCGGGTCGTAGGCGCTTCTCAAACGAGACCTCCAGTTGATGACCGTATATATCCCGATTGAAATCCAACAAATAAGGCTCAACCGTGATATTCTTGCCCTCAAATGTCGGTCGTACGCCAACGTTGGTCATGGCCATGAACCGTTCGTTTCCTAAACGCGCCCAACCTGCGTAGATGCCGTTTGCGGGTAAAACCTGCTCGTCCCAAACAGCTGTATTCGCAGTGGGATAGCCAATCTGCCGACCGCGTTTTTCGCCGTGAATCACTTCACCTGTAACCGAGTAGGCACGGTTGAGCCATTCACGCGCCTGTTCCATGTCACCGTCTTGCACGGCCTTACGAATGGCGCTGCTGCTAATGATGCCACCTTTGGCCTCAATTAAGTCAATGTCATGTACCGTAAAACCTTTTTGTGTCCCCTGCTCTCTCAAGAAAGGGACATTCCCTTCACGCTTGTAGCCCATCGCAAAATCCGAACCAACCCATAAGGCGCTCATTTTGAGATGGTTGACAAGCTCATCAACGAACTCTGATGCTCGAACTTGGCGAACATCGTCATTAAAGGGATGAGTGACTACACAGTCCACGCCCAATGCCATCAATAGCTCAGCTTTTTGATCGGGTGTGGTCAGATAATAACGTCCCTGCAAACCACGCAATACCACATCGGGATGCGGGAAAAAAGTCAAAGCAACTGCCAAACGCCCGGTCGAATGTGCTTCCTCAACCAGTCTTTGAATCAGATATTGATGCCCTTTGTGGACACCATCAAAGACCCCAATCGTAACAATAGACCGTTCTGGCAAATTCGCTTCGGCGAGACTATAGACATGCTTCATAGCTAATCCATAAAGTGTAGATCGACTCAATTAGGTTGTTTTCAGCAGGGCTGATCTTACTTATTCCGAGAATACCTTATGCGGTCGCCATAAACCATTGTCAAATCGTAGAATGGCTACCAAATGACCATCGGGCGCATAACCAAACGCTAATTCACTTGACGAGAGTTTAGCCTCAATCGAACGTCCATGAACGATATGCTCCGCATCATCTATGGATAGTTGAACACGAGGCCATTCTGAAAGGGCTGCCTCAGGAGCAATCAGATGCTGCTGCCAATTTTCAGATGCCAATACAGTTTCCAGTTCTACCGCATTGTTCAGATGGAATGTACCACTGGCAACCCGTGTCAACCCACTCAGATGGGCGCCGACGCCGAGTGATTCCCCTAAATCAAAGGCCAAACTCCGAATATATGTCCCTGCGCTGCACACGACATCCAAGGTGAATTCTGGGGGTGACCAGTCAGAAATGGTAAGCGACTCAATTCTAACTAAGCGAGCTTCACGTTCTACGATTTCGCCGGCGCGCGCCAAATCATACAGCTTGCGTCCGCCCTGTTTAATGGCACTGTACATCGGCGGAATTTGCTCAATATCGCCTGTAAACCAACTGAGCAAAGCTTGTACATGTTCCTGCTGCACGTGAGAGGCATCAAGTTCGCTCAGCACAGTTCCTTCGGCATCATAGGTATCCGTCGTTACACCGAGACGAATTCGTGCTCGATAATGCTTGGCCGCGTGCATGACATAATCGCTCAAGCGGGTAGCACTGCCGACACAAACAATTAAAACACCACTCGCCAATGGGTCGAGGGTTCCCGCGTGACCAACTTTTTTGATTTTTAGCCCACGCCGAATTCTGGCTACAACATCATGGCTCGTCATGTGCAGCGGTTTGTTGATATTTAGGAAACCCGAAACCTCAGCCACTAACCTGTTTTCCTTGTTTCACAAGCGCTTCGAGCATAGGCATTACCCGTGTTTTGACCTCTTCGAGGGTGCCGGGGACAGTTGCGCCAGCAGCAGGTTTGTGCCCTCCCCCGCCCAACGCGAAAGCCACTGCTGAAACATCATATCCGACTTTGCTGCGTAAGCTCAATTCAACTTTGTTGTCAGCCTGCACCTTAAAGACCACAGCGATCATCACCTCATCAGCAGTCACCAGTGTGCTGACTAATCCTGCATCGGTCATCTCGCGAAGGCCAACAGTTTCCACATCTTGGGATGTAACTACAGCCGAAATAATTCCATCCTTAAACTCAACCGAAGGGAAAGCCGCTTTCCACAACAAAATGTCGCTTAGGGGTTTGCTCACCATCGTCCGATTGATGATGTCAACCAGTGGGCCGCCTGCAAGCATCAGTTGATGGGAAACTTCCAATGTGCGTGGGACTACATGACTTGTACGGAAACACATTGTATCCGTCACTATTCCAGTGAGGAGTGCAGTGGCAGACTGTTGCGAAACGGGCTTATCAAACTGCAGCAGAAAATCGTAGACAATTTCGCAGGCAGCGACAGCTTCAGGAACAACGAGATGAACATCGCCAAACATCGTGTTGGTGGCGTGATGATCGAGATTGATGACTTTTGCGCTGTGTTCACGACCATATTGCCCAGCCTCACCAGTGCGCTCTTCGTCACTCGCGTCGACTGAAATCATCAAGTCCCATTGTCCCTGTTTTAGTTCGGTGATGACCGTGTCTTGCTGTGGAATATAGTTCAGAAAATCCGGCACTCCACCATCAACAGCGGCGTCTACTGCCTTCCCCATCTCGCGCAAAGCGATAGCCATACCAAGCAGTGATCCAATCGCGTCACCATCTGGTTTGATGTGAGTCACAATCAAAATCGAATTGGCATGGTTGACCGCGTTGACCGCTTCAATCCAATTCGTCATCAGTTTCCTCATCTTTGGTGGGTTCGGGCGGTGCAGGCGGAATATCCAGTGATGTGATCAGATGGTGTAATCGCTCGCCACGCTCTAGCGTTTTGTCCCAATGGAAGATTAAATCAGGTGAATTACGCAGTTGGACTCGTTTGCCCACTTCACGGCGGAGAAAGCCTTTTGCCCTTTGTAACCCTTCCATCACTTGCTTTTCGCGGCTCTCGTCTCCTAAAGCGTTCACATAGACAGTTGCAAACATCAATTCGGGATCGAGCTTGACTTCAGTCACCGTAATATGCTGGAGCCGGGGATCAGAAACTTCGCGTAGTAGCAGTTCACTCAATATGCCCTGAATTCGTTCTGACATCCGGTCTTGCTTGATTGACATTTCAAACTCCTTTCGACCCGGCTACTACAACAAACAAGGGGCAAATGCCCCTTATTGCCGGGGTTATATATCCCCCAAACCAAGCCATTCAACGTGGCATTGAAGTATTTGGGTTAGTTCACACGTTCACTGACGTAAAATTCCATCTGATCACCAACGACATAGGCGTCAAAGTTATTCAGGCTGATGCCGCATTCAAAACCAGATCTTACTTCACGTACATCGTCTTTCTCGCGCTTCAAGGAAGCAACGGTGAGATTCTCAGCGACAATCTTGTTGCCACGCTTGACACGCACTTTAGCATTACGCCGCAGTTCGCCTTCACGGACATAGCTGCCCGCAATCGTACCCGCTTTTGGAATCTTGAAGATTTGACGTACTTCAGCCGTTCCAATGTTTTTATCGGCGTAGACCGGCTCAAGCATACCTTGTAATGCCAGTTCGATGTCTTCAAAGAGCTTGTAAATAATGTTATACAAGCGGATTTCGACACCCATTGAGTCGGCAGTACGGTGTGCGGCGTTATCCACGTTGACCGAGAAGCCAACGATAATCGCGCCGGATGCGCTGGCGAGGTTCACATCATTTTCGCTGATATTGCCGACATCAGCCGACAAAATGCGAATGGTGATACCGTCTTTATTGTCGCCACTAATATTCTTCAAACCATCGACAATCGGTTGCAGTGAACCTTGGACGTCAACTTTGAGAATGAGCGCCAATTCTTTGGCTTTGCCTGACTCGAATTGTGCAAATACGTCTTCCAGTGTGAATGAGCGCTCGGGACGAATTTGTCCTGCAATGGTTGCTGCCTTACGTTCCTCAGCTATTAGACGCGCCGCTTTATCGTTCTTCGCCGTTTCAAACGTATCGCCCGGTTGAGGTGGTGCACTTAGGCCAAGCACTCGTACCGGAACGGATGGACCTGCTGTCTCAAGCTTCTTGCCACTCTCGTCAAACATCGCCTTTACGCGACCGTAAGCTTGTCCGGCAACCACAATATCACCGCGCTTCAGTGTGCCGTTGAGTACCAATAGGGTCGCCATCGTACCTTGATGAGAACTCACTTCGGCTTCTAATATGATGCCTGAAGGGTCGCCCTTTGGATTCGCGACAATTTCTTTATCTTCGGCAGTCAGCAGCACGGCCTCAAGCAAATCTTCAATACCCGTGCCCTGCTGTGCGGATACCGGCACAACTAAGGTGTCGCCACCCCACTCATCGGGCGTTAACCCGATGTCAGCCAGCATCTTCTTGACGTTCTCGACATTCGCATTGCGCTTGTCGACTTTCGTAATGGCAACCACGACAGGCACATTGGCGGCTTGTGCATGGCTCAGTGCTTCGCGCGTGGTCTGCATCACCCCGTCGTCAGCCGCCACCACGAGAATGGCAACATCTGCACCCTGCGCCCCACGCGCACGCATTGCGGTGAACGCCTCATGGCCGGGGGTGTCCAAGAATGTGACCTGTTGTCCGTTGTGGATGACACGGTAAGCACCGATGTGCTGAGTAATGCCGCCCGCTTCGCCGGCTGCTACAGAGGACTTACGAATGGTATCGAGGAGTGTTGTCTTACCATGATCGACATGGCCTAGAATGGTTACAATCGGGGGACGGCGTAACAGACTTTCCGGTTTTTCGTCCGCATACTTCTTACGCCAAGTTTGAGCTTCTGATGCTTTTTGCTTTTCTTCTTCAACGGCCACAGCTGCTGCTGAATGCGCTTCAAAGCCCATTTCTTCCGCAACGATGGCTGCTGTGTCAAAATCGACTTGCTGATTGATTGACGCCATGATGCCGTTGGCAATCAAGCGCTTCATCACCTCAATTGGACTTGCTCCAATTAAGTCAGCTAATTCACGTACTGTTAGATATTCAGGGAGCAGAACTGCTTGCTTTTCCTGTGCCATATCGGTGACCTCCACATAAAGGAGCGACAGGCCAGAAAAGCAACTAGTGGCTTAGCATAGACCTATCGCGATTAATTGATATTTGGCGATGATTGCCATCGTCGGTTCATGATTCTCGCCCATCATGCTTTGGGCTTGGCCTGTTGTAGGCGTTCACGATCTTCATGAGTTATTTCTGTCCGTAGCGCCTGAGCCAGTACATCAGATTGCACCACCCTCTCCCAACAACTTTCGCGGTCACACACGTATGCACCGCGCCCATTCATTTTACCAGTCGCATCCACCTGAATACCATCCGCAGTACGGACTACGCGGACGAGTGTTCGCTTGCCAGATTTCTCCCGACAAACAACACACGTCCGCACAGGGATATGCTTCACACGCTGCTGCTCAGCCATAGCAGACGCTATTCTTCATCCCATTCATCATTTCCACGTCCGCCTTTACGGCGACGCTTGGCGATAACCTGACCAATTTCCTCATCGAAAATAAGCTGGCGACGTTGCAAGCGTTCTTTCTTCTTCTCACTCTTCTTCTTGCCAGTGGGTTTAGTGCCCGGAAATTCGTCGTCTTCTTCTTCATCAACAGCGACTGCAACCGGTGCTGGCTTTTCTTTCCAAATTGGCGCTGGCTTAACAGGTTTCGGTGTCTCGATTGGCAAGTCTTCGTCACCAAATGCGCCAGAAGGTACCGCATCTTCCTCTACTTCACCTTCAACCTCAACAGGTGTTTCAACCAGTGCTTCAGCGACAGGCTCGATAGAGATTTCATCAGCAACAGGCTCATCGCCTTCAGGAATAACGATCTTATCGAGTGCAGCTTGAACTCGCATCAGTGAGTCGTCGGGCAAATCCTTTAGCAGGTAACGCAGGCGATCTTCATCGATCAAGAACCGCCACATAATCTCGCCGACATTTTCCAGTGGTTGCAAGACTTCGATGATGCTATCCGGCAAGTCGAGCGAGGTAATCGGCAAGGTGAACGCCCGTTGAGGCAGCGTAGCCTTGACCGCGTTAATTTCCGCCACACGTGCCTGCCGAGCAGCATCACGCCGTGCAAGGAGACGTCGTTCCACAACATCGGCGAAACGTGCCAGCGTATTGTACTCTTCTGGCATGACCGTCTTGTTGGCATTCTTCTTTTCAATAATCCGCTGCACATCTTCGATCATGGCGGCGCTCTGCGTCTTCAAATCGGAGAGCGTCGGATTATCGAGATTATTCAAGGCGTCGGATACCGCTTCGGTCACACTCTTGATATCAATGCGCCAACCTGTGAGCTTCGCAGCCAAACGGGCATTCTGTCCTTCGCGTCCGATTGCCAATGACAATTGATCATCAGGGACAATCACCACCGCCGTGCGTCCGGCATCCGGGTCATCTTCAAGGTAAACCCCGCTGACGCGCGATGGACTCAACGCCTTGGCAATGAACTGCTCTTGGTTGAGATTCCACTCGATCACGTCGATCTTCTCGTCGTGAAGTTCTTTGACGATATTCTGAATACGAATACCGCGCATACCCACGCAAGCGCCTACAGGATCAATACCCTCTTGAAGCGCTGCCACGGCGACCTTTGAACGATAGCCCGCCTCGCGTGCAATGTTCTTGATTTCCACTTGCCCGTTATAGATTTCAGGAACTTCGTACTCCAGCAACCGACGCAGCATATTGCGATGACTGCGGCTCACAATGATCTGTGGGCCTCGATTGCTGTTCTTGACCTCAAGGAGATATGCGCGAACCTTATCATGCGGCTTATAGCGCTCGCCCGGAATTTGCTGGTTTCGCGGCATCATCGCTTCTGCGCGTCCCAGACTCAGCGTAATGACCGCTGCGTTGACGCTCTGAACGGTGCCGGTAATCAAATCGCCTTCGCGGTCAATGTATTCATCGTAGAGCGATTGACGTTCCGCTTCGCGGATTTTCTGAAGAATAACCTGCTTGGCAGTCTGTGCCGCAATACGACCAAATTTCTTCGTCGTACCTTCAAGCTGCACCATGACCGTATCGCCAAGGTTACATTCAGGCTCAAAGTAACGCGCCTTTTCGAGCGTCACTTCAGTGTGATCATCAATCACATCTTCAACAACTTCTTTTTCCACAAATATGCGGGCACGACCTGTACTCGGGTCGATTTTGACGTCAACCGCCTGCGCCGCACTCGCCCCCACATCACGACGATAGGCAGAGACAAGGGCATTCTGCAATGCCTCCATCACCACATCACGTGGAAGGGATCGAAGCTCTGTAATTTCACCAAACGCGATTTCAAACTCGCTTTTCATATACCCCTGACCATATCCCCCTTACAAGGGAAAGGGTTAATGCCTTGTATTTTATGGTTAATCATACACGAAATAAGCGAAAGAGGGTCGATAACCACCAAGGCAACTTGCACAATAATGACGAAAAGTGGGGGGTGCCCACTTTTCTCACATGCAAATATGCTATCACATTACAAAGTAAAAGACAAGACTTGTCCCTTACCCCGCTGCCGTAACTTCCGGCGTGATTTCGATTGTGCTTTCAACCGGCGCACCGATTTCAACAGTTGCCTCAGCGCCCTGACCATCATTGGGTAGAATGAGGACAGGCGGCTGTTGACCAGCAGGCTCACCAACTACGGGTGCTGCGAAAGGTGCGAAACGCAGAATACGTCCTGCTCCAGCATCCGCAACATATACATTTCCGGCACTGTCTAGTTCAACACCGCCTACGCTGTTGAATTGCCCCGGATTTAGACCTGTCGTTTCCCGGTTTAGCTCACCAAATGAACCGACACAGTTACCGTCCGTGCCATAGACTAATACACGTCCCGCATCAGGATCGGTGATATAGATCAGCTTTCGGGCTGCATCCAACGCAAGATAAGGACGATTACCCTGATCTTCTTGCCAACCCCGAACTTTGAAACTGTTAATCGGCAATCCACCAGCGTCCTTAAAGGTCGTTACAGGTGCTCCATCAAGCGTAAACACCGAAATACGCTTATTCCAGTAGTCGGCTATATAGAGCATTCCATCGAGGCTGATCGTGACACTGCTGGGTTCGTCCAACTGCCCCACTGCACTGCCCGCTGTTCCAATATCACGCACATATTGCCCGGTACTCGTATAAACTCGAATACGCTTGTTGCCCGTGTCGGCTACATAAACGTTTTCTTGGCTATCAACGGCTATGCCCCGTGGTCCCCAGAATCCATCAAACGGTTCTGGTTGCGCTTTGTCACCGAACTCACCGCGCTGTCCCCAGCTGTTGAGGAACTTACCATCGGGCGTAAACACCTGAATACGATAATTCCACGTATCCGCCACATAGACATTGCCGCTTGGGCCAATGGCAATACCACTTGGACGGTTAAACAGTCCACCGCTGTCAGCACCGCTGATTTTGTTAAAGTAGGGATCGCCTTCGGTATACAATTGACCGAGCTGCCCGAAACTCGTCGCAAAGGTACCATCAGGATTAAAGATGGAAATCCGATGATTAAATTCTTCCGCTGTGTAAATTTGTCCATCTTTATTGACAGCAATCTGGCGCGGATGGTTCATGGGCAGGACATTTTGTGCACTAACCTGATAAATTTGATTGGCCTGTAGCGGTTGCCAGTTAGCCGTACATTGATTCGGTTGCGAGACATTGGCGACTACGGCCGTCCCATCACCAACGCCGAGATTCCAGACCTGAGCGGCAATATCTTTGCGGACGAACACGTACATACGATCAGCGACAGGCCACTTGGTCAAAGTAAAGTCTTTTTGAAGCGCCTGACCATAAGCCGTATAATCGCGCCGCCACCAGATATCCCACATGCCTTGACGAATCGCTGCCGAGTTCGGATTAGTGAAATCAAAGGTGTTTACAACGCGATCCGCCGTCATATTGAAATAATCTTGCATCGGCCACCACATACGCGGGTAATCGAACTCGTAGTAGTTATCCGATAAGGCATCGACCGCCTTTGCTTTGTTCTCATCACCTACGATGACCACCATCAGGTCCTGCATATCACGAGGACTTGGATTTTCACCCAAGAATTTGGCAGATGCGGTGGGGAAGTTGCGGAAATACCATGCTCCCGGCCATGAAATCTTGAAGTCATAGCCAAACTTCAAATCCATACCGCCGGTAATGCGTTTGCTCAAATCCTCAATTTGCTGTTCAACCGCCTTATTGGCAGGCGCACCGTGCGCATATACCAGAAACTCGGTCGCCAAATCGTAATTGATGAAGGCAGCCATCCAAGCCGAGCGGAAGGTGAGAAACGCGAGGAAAGCGAAAACTACAACCCCAACCATGACACGTAACTGTGTAAATCCTGTCTGGACAACAATGCGATAGATCGAATAGACCACAACACCGCCGACCACGATTCCCGCAATCCATTGGAACATCTTGGTTAACTGTGTTTGTTCCAAACCGCCAACGCCGCCAAAAATGAATGGCGCAATTAACTGAGCCGCAGCAACAAACAACAGCGGCAGCAGCAGCAAGTACATCCAATTACGTTTGAAAAACCCTTCAACATCAATTCGTTCAAAGAACCGCCCGAAATACCAACCTGCCAAGAAAATCAATGGCGTGGTCAGATGCGTGCCAAGCCAAGGCATCTTTTCACCGGCGAGCGTGAACGCAATCATAATGAATATCGCCCACCACGAAATAAAGATTAGAACAGGCATCTGCCCTAGCCATTCTTCGGGATCAGCATTACCACGACGCCGTAAAACGGGTAGCGGTTCAAGCGGTATAGCGCTTTCAGTTTCTTGTGATGTCACAAGATTCAGGTTTGGCAGTTCCTCACCGGAATAGGCCAACGACGTTGCAATGCGATTTTGTTCACGTGTGGCAATCCGAGCTTGGCGGAAACGCCAGAAAATCGCCATACCACTCAACATCGCTAAGATGCTGCCGATCACGGGCAGGAATTCATAGAACGGCATGATAAGTGCCAAATAGTAATACTGAGGTTGGCTGCCTCGACGTTCGCTTTGCTGTTGCAACCAATAACCGAGGCTGCCAAACATACCGGTTCCGATACCGTACAGGTTCGTAAAAACTGTTGTAAAGAAGAACAGGAATAAGGCATGGAATACCGCGACGCAGATCAACCAGCGCTTCGGATTCCAGATTAAGCCAATCGTGATCGAAACAAATATGGCAGGCCAAACCGTTAGCGAGACCACAGCGATTTGAGCTCCGGTTTGGGTCAAATCGAACTGGAAGGGAATGGCGGCTTGAACTGCGTTGGCAACTTCGACGAGCGACGTAACATCCTTGGGATGCATAGCCTTCATGATGAACGGTGTCGCCCAAGGGAGAACCAGTGTCACCATAATGACCATCAAGTCAACTTCAGGGAAACGACGGAGTTTCGCCCAAATCCCGGAGCGCCACAAATAGATAAGCACGCCAATAGCAACAATTGCCAGCGCCCATTCCGCATAAAGCGGAAGGCCTGAATAGGGTGGAATTGCTGTGTCTTTAGGAATCTTGGATGCTTCTTCAAATATCAATAACAGACTGGTCACGACGACAATTAGCGCCACCATCGGCAGTACATCAACCCACGGTGAACGACCTTTCCCCCGGCGCGAAACCCACAGCATCGTCCCGAGAACGATGAGCAGCATAGTGAAAATCGCTATGAGTGACCATTTGATCAGGCTGGCAAAATCTGTCGTTCCCTGTTGCGGCGCGGGTGACAGTGGAATAACACTGACAATGACGTAAAACGCCAATGCAGCCACCCCGCCAAGCAATATCGTGATTGATAAAAAGTAGAAAAGGCTTTTTCCGGGCAAGCGGAAATACAGTTGTCCTACGCGTACTAGCCAGTATAAAAACAAGATTGCGAAGAAAATCACGATATACATGAAGGCAACTTCTTTTGTTGCCATACTGCACAACATTGCCGCCGAAAAAACATACAGCCATCGGGCTTTTCGCCTGAGGTTAGGTGGCCCGTTGAGATACATCAAGACACAATACACCATGATTAAGGTAAAAAAGATGGATGGTGTATCCTCACGAATATATCGGTTGTAATACAAAATCAGCGGCGATATCAAGAACATGATGGACGCTAATAGCGCAGCCCAGCGCCCAATCCAACGCCTGAACAAGATCGGGAACATGACCATCAAGATACCAAGTACGGCTGGATAAATGCGCGCAGTAAAATCATTATCGCCGAAGAGGAAATAATCCAGCGCCGTCATATGAAACAAAATTGGCCCATGCATCAGAGGCGTATGCTGAAATACCCCGTTCTTGTACAAATCCCACGAGAACTTGGTATGTAAGCTCTCGTCATGGCTCATGGTTCGTGCACCAAGGTCATAGAACCTTGTGAAAATGGCTAACAATAGGATGACGATATAAACGGTCGTTTCCCAGTTAATGTGGAATGATCGCGTTAGCCATCCATCAGGCGCAACGGATTCTGGATAAGTCGGATTTTCAGATTGTCTTGTTAAGTCCATTACGTCCTCAAATCAGGGTGTACTGACAACATCTAAATGTAAAGTGGCAGGTATTTTTGCGGGTGCGGGCGTTTGGCTAATTTCATAAGCGACTGCTACGCCTTCTTCAGTCGCGACTGTACTGTTTGGAGTCACGCGGATCAATGGCGCAGGTTGTGTAGGCGGTTCAGCTAAAACTTGATTGCCCCGTCCAAGTGCAAATGGGATGAGGAGCAGTAACGTAATCGCTAGCATCGCCATACCATAACGAAGCGGATAATAATTTGATGTTCGGCGTGCTGCATCAAGGCGAACTGCCGCCCAAACACGGTCAAATGATGGGGGTCGCCCATTGCCCACCAATGGAATATCGTGTCGCAATTCATTGGCAACACTCTTATGTTCTAAATACAGGGCGTAGCATGACCCACAGTGGTCGAGATGTTCGGCCACTCTACGCTTTTGCCTCGGCGACAGTTCATGATGGATATAGCCAACTAAAAGTTGTTCACATCGTTTGCATGAAATCATGATGACAATTCAACACCTAGCAGCGCATCTAACAGATTTTCACTTGCAGGTTGCAAAACACTTCTCAGCTGTTCATGAGCCAATCGAACTCGGCTTTCGGCTGTTTTCTGTGGACAGCCAATGACTTCGGCCATTTCACGAAACGTCAAGTTGTGGCCGTAGCGGAGCACAACCGCCTCACGCAAGCGGGGCGAAAGAGCCGATAGAGCATGTTCAATGGCAGCTTTCGCATCACGATCCGCCAAACGTGCCTCAGGAGCGTCCGAGTGGGGCGCAGGCAGATCAAGCGAGAGTAGCCCTGCTATGTTCCACCACCGTCCGCGCCTATAGAGATTACGGCAGCGGCTCAAGGCAATCGTATACAACCATGTTTTGAAAGACGCGCGCGAAGCATCATAGCGATGCAAATTCTTGAAGCCATAGACAAATGCTTCTTGCATGACATCTTCCGCGTCCTGTCGGTTCATCAGCAAACCATAACACAGCCGATAAATAACTGGCGCACACATTGTATATAAAGCCTCGTAGCCCGCTTGATCCCCCGCCAAGCACTGGCTGATGACCGCAGCAATTTCATCAGGTTGCTGATTCATGAAGCATCCTATTCCCTACCCGTTGCTCATTCCACATTTTATACACATGCACATTAAGTATTCCTTACCTCGGAACGAGAGGCTTGGAACCATTGTAAACATCTTGCCGTAACCAGAGTGTAACGCTGTCAGAAGGCAAGTCAGTGGTCAACGTCCGACGCTGTAACCACCATGCCGCGAAGTTCAGCAAGCTAATACTGCGAAAATCCCAACCATTGCTAATCGCGACCTTATGCCCGACGTAGGCACCCCCCCAATCCGGTTTCTCGATAGAGGAAGGCAATATCACAATACCTTCGCCCTTTGCTGCCGTCGGATCAATGATAAAGGTGGTCTTTGGGAAATCACGCAACAACCAAGCGACAACACCGTCATCAGGTGCCAATGCACTTACAGCCATCTCAGGGAACCCTGAAGTCTGGCGATCCGCCAATTCCATTAAGGTCTGGCGGAGCTGTGCTGTCTGATAACTCGTTGGATTGCGGTTCCAAAATTCAACCGCGCTATCAGCGTTATTTACGGCAATATGCCACCCACTACCCAGTCCGGTAATCAGCATAAAAGCCAATATGCCCAGTGCCCCACCCCGGATTGCAACTCCCTCGCCCCATTCGCTCGAAGCCAAGAAATAGCCAATCAAAATGAGCAAGACTGCGATCACAATACCGATTAGGTTCTGTGGATTAACATTGATTTGCTGTAATCCCACATCCGGCGATGTCATGAGAGACCGTGCAATAGACTGTGCATGAACGCTAATCATCGCCATGAGTGCGGCTACAATCAATGCAATCAGCCAGCGGCTCCATTGTGGTGCAAAGTACTGCTTTCCTCCGTTGACTAATCCAGTGATGACACGGCTCGAAAGCGCTGCCAATGGTAACACAATCCACAAGGCATTCTCTGGTCCGGTACCTGCGTACAGGAGAGAGAGCAATGTTGCGAAGATCAACCAGCCCAACAAAAACCGATCTTCTTGATTGACCTGCTCAGTCGTCAATATTCCGAAAACAGCAACCGCGCCCACCACAAAAAGCATTGGCTCATAATAAAGTGCGGATAAAAGAGAAAAGAATGGAGGCGCATAAGAGCGTGGAGTAGCGAGCCCTCTTAGCCCAGAGCCAAGAAGTTCTCCCACTGTACTGATACCAGTAGGATAGAGCATAAATGATGTACCCACGAGAAATACAACCAGCACAGAAACCGGCACGGCGACTGCCCAAGGCCAAGCGCCGAAACGTCCTTCAGGAACATATTCCGGTGTTTCCGACTCATCTTCTGACTTTCGACGATACCAAAAAGCGAATAGCCCAGCCAATACCAGAGTCAAGAAAACAAATAAGCCTGCTGGATCGGTCAAAAATATGATCGCAGCGGCACACAATGTCGATTGGAGAGCAAAATGACTTCGTCCTGTCTCCCGATAGCGCCACAAACTCCATAAACCGACAGCCACTCCCAGCATTGTCCATATGACTGGACTATCCATGCGACCGGTTGCTAAAAGTGTCGGCGAGAATGCCAGCAGAAGGACAAAAACGAGTGTTCGTGTTTGACCAAACAACCGTTTAAACAACAAGGGCGTCAAAATCAACAAGGCGCTCGCTAAAACAGTTAAGATGCGTGCTGAAAATTCACTCGGGCCTAAGACCGTAAATGACAGGCTGTGGAGGGCAAATAACAAGGGGCTTTCTGCCACGATACGTGTTCCAGCAGCTTCAGGGTACACAGCACGCCATGCAGCCAAATCTTGTCGCGCTTCATATGCACTCAAAGGCACAACGTCCAACTGCGCGACTCGTAGTACAAGTGAAATGACGATGACCGCTAGATAAACAAAAAAACCATAATGAATGGTCAATGCTTGCGGAAACAGTCGGTTTCTGATCGAAACATGATTTAGCGACTGAATGGAATCCATAACTCAACTCTATTCCTAGGAATGCCTGTACGGTTACTGTGTATTGACGAGGGAAGCACTGTCTACGCGATAGAAAACACTCACAGCCTGTCCACTGTTATCAGTTATAGAGCACACAGGCTGCAAATGTTCGATAAATTTCTCTTCGCCTGAAACGCCGTACTTGCCTCGTTCACTTGAGCCATAAAAGATGTAGTCGATGCTGTATCGCTTGATAATTTCCTGCGCCGTTTCCCAGCGCACATCGGTATACAAATTCGGAATATCTGTACCTCGCGTGCCGGCTATCGCTGAATACGTGGAGCCTCGCCACTGGTTTTCATGATTTTCCCAACCCAGCACCAAAGGCACACCAGTTAGCCCAGCAACACGTCCAAAGTTCGAATCGTAAGCGCCACCAAGTGCTTCGGCAACCACGATTTGCTGGTCGCCAATGAGCTTTTGCCAGCACATAATCGCCTGATAATCCGTGTTGTAGGTTAGCGTGGTACCACCATCTAAAGTCAACGGCGCATCTTTGTTACCGCTGGCCCGCTGAGTATCAACAAACGAATGGGTGTAATTGCCCAAAATTGGATAGAGCAAACCACATCCAATTAGGACAATAGCGACGAGGGCAAATGCTACCCGAAAAACAATCGAGGGGCGAATTTGGTTATCGAATATTAGTGCATAAATCGCATATGCACTAGCGATGCTGAACAGTACCCACGCCTGATAATAAAACTTAAATATGGTGTTGATTCGCACACCAAAATTATCGCGTAGATAGAAAAACTCTGGCACCAAGGTCAAACCAACCGCGAGAGCTACCATCACCAGAGCCAATCCTGTGCTCGGCGAATAGGTAATCACCTGCCGCTGTTCGAGTTCAACATTATCCTGTAAAAAGTTTTGGCGGCGCGGGAAAATACGCGCCACAATGATCGCCAGCATGACCAACAAAACAACGGTCGTCGGTAAGGTTACCCAACGACGTTCCGCGATCAAGGGCAGCACCTGATCAAGCCCTCCAAATCGCGCACCAAATTGCATCACACTGCTATAGACTTCAGGCACCCGCAACGCGACAACAATCAAGACAAGCACAACAGCCAGTAGCGCCACAAACAGCGAGATAACGACTTGGGCAGCCAACAACCAGTTCATTTTCAGCCGCCCCAAGCGTATTTCGTTGCCCAAAAAGAACGCCAAAATTAACAGGAACGTCCCGAACATCAAGAAGAATTGAGGGAAATAGGTCGGCGTGATGATATTGGGCAAGAAACCGGATGCTTGAGATCGGAAACTGATCAAGAATGGCAGATAGAAAATACCAGACAAAACAAGAAGAGCCGCACCTAAGCCTGCCATTGCGAAGTAATCGGATTGTGCAAGTCTACCCTGCCGGTTCATAACCCGTCGCAATCCATCCGCGCCGACTAGCCCGATTATGTAAATTGGGCCATCCCACGTATTTAGGAAGATCAATGCTCCGGTACAAAGTCCGTAGAATACAAGCTCGCCCAAACTGGGGCGACGTTTTTTCAAAACGAGATTGGCTGCCAACCCAAGAACCAGCAGCACGTAAGGCAAAGCCATCACATGAGGATGGTTATCAGCCAGCAGGAAACTAAATTGTGGGAATTCGTCAATGGGCTGTACCGGAATTGCCTGTCCATCGAGATCGTAATCCTTCAGAATACGACTCGGCCAAAACCATTCAATTGTGCCGTTGTAATTGGGATTCGGTGCGGGCAACGCTGTTTCAAAGCGCTGGACGTCCCAGAATTTTAGATAGCTATCGGATATTGAACCTGTTGCGTGCGGGATATTGATCAGTGCTGTATGCAAGTTACCCATCAGCACGACCATGATCATTGCAACAACACCGGTCAATAATGCCGCGCTGGCTGATGACACCGCACGCTCAATTTGACGCGCCCGGACTAAATTATAAGCAACACCAAACGCAGTCAGCCCCGTCAACGCAAACACCAACGAAATCGTCAGATTGAAGGCGATGGTGTTCGCAATCCCGCTGACCGTCGCCAACATCGCCGCGATAAAATAGCCGAAATAGTAATAACTGATTGAGTACCCTGCCATCCAACCATCGTTCGGGGGGAATGTCGGGCTTCTCATGATGCTGCTGATGAACATCAAGTCCATCGGCTTTTCAGTCGAATGCAGTTCTGGCTGGTAAGCTCTGATAATCGCCCATCCCACGAACAGAGCAACAAACAGCAGTTCGCCGACGATGACTACACTGCGATTTTCAGTCCACCACGATCGCCAATCAAAGCGTTCGCTTGAACGAAAATAGACCGTCAAACCGATAGCCAGTACGACCAACCATGAGAGTATGATGTTGCCGCTTGTGTTTCGTAGAAAGCCCAGACTACCCAATATCCAGAATATATATCCGGTGAGGAGTAACCCTGCTGCCCTCGCCAGCGTATATCCTTTGTCCGGAAGTGCGCCCAGCAAACGTGCACACAACGGCAGCGCCGCCAAACCCGCCAGCGTGACTAACAACCACCAGCTAAAAACCACCCAACCTTCGCGGGCTAACCATTCAAATACCACCAGCCACACTCTCTACTAATGGGAAAAATTTATCCTGTTTCACTTTATAGATCTTCGACGTGTCCTGCTCATAAGCCACTTCAAGCAGACCTTGTTCGACCATCGTATCCAACTTAGCAAGACTCGATGCGGGATAGTAGGCATGTTCCAACCCGCCGACGATCACATAAGCCACATCATAGCGCTGCAAAATACGCCATGCAGTCGGAATATCCTCGGTCACATAAAAAGCATTGATGTTGGCTACCCGCTGTTCAACCAATCTCGGTAGAGGATCAAATGTTCGCTGCTGCCGTTGATGGAAGTTCCAACCGTTTACTGAAGGGAATCCTGTAAGAATGGAAATCCGGCCTTCCCAATGGTATTCACCACTAGCGCGGCCTTCCATAATCGTTGGTGTACCTTGCGCGTTCTCTTCAAGCCAACGAACCATAGCATAGTCACCCGACAACGGGAATGGCGCAAGTTCGGGGTCGGTCGCCAACACATTAGGATCGCCATCATATTGAGAGGCATATTTCATGTATGCCATACCATCCAGAGTAAGAGGGACATCAGCCATCGTTTGTGAACCGGACGGAGGCATTCTATCCTGTGCCCTGCCCCGCGTCGCCATCAACGGATACATTCCTGCAATCGCGACCAAAACAGTGCCAACAGGATACCATATCCAGCGTCCTAAAGTCGGCCAATCATCAGAACTCTTAATGAGACAGGCTGCAGCCACACCCCCGACAGCGCTCAACATTAACCAAGCTTGAATATAGAATTTAAAGACCGTGTTCTGACGACCGATATCACCATCGAGTACGACCAACTCGACGGCCAAGGTCAAGACAACTGATAAACCTGCTAAAGCCAGCACATAACGCATTTCGCGAGATTGTCCCTGTCGTAGAAACAGTAGAGCGATCCATAAGATCAAAGGTATAGTAATGATAGCAACTGGCGCAGGTTGGATCGGTCCCCCGCTTGGCGTAATGGGCAGCGGTATCTGGAACGACGATAAAATTACTGCAACCAAAAGTACAACAACTACCAGCACAAACCCGGTCAACAACAACGGAAGCTGCCCTCGGAGTGAGCGGACATAAACACTTCGCAACCAACGCACGGTGTCCCAAATAAGAAGTGAGACAATCAGGAACAAGAACAGCCCATAGATGGTCATGTAACGCCAAACTTCAGATCGAGGTTGCTCAGAAACCAGTGCGCGGTTATAGACGGAGGCATACCAAGTACTAAATGGCAGGACTGCTACGATACTCACCACAACAAACACTGCAATCCGCAGCACGAGTGAAATCACCGATTTACGGGTGGTTTTCGCTGTGCTAATCCACCATGCAAAGCCGATACCCAGCACACCCAAGAGTAGAAATGTCACCCAATCCCAAGTGTTGGTCGCTTTGAGCATCCCGACCGTTAAGCCGCCGAAAGCTAAGGCTAGGAACAGGGATAGGTTTCCACGGCGCTCATCACCTGCCGCTAAGACTTCGTTCAACACGAATGCCATCACGATGAACAACAGCGGCATAGCGATCATATGAGCGTGTAAATCACCGTACAAAAAGGTAAAGAACGGAAACTCCGCAATCGCACCACCGCCACCGTCGGGTGTTTCTTGCAGGATGCGGGTTGCAGCCCAATACCATCGATTGGGAGCGATTTGCGCCATCGCATTATTCATGCCCGTTTTTAGTCCGCGTGCCAGACTGGCTGTAACCGAGTTGGCTTCATCATTTGCCTGTTGAACGATCTTTTCCAGATCACTGCCTGTGGCATCCATGCCTGTCCGCACTTTGTATTCCAGCTGCAATTCCTGTTGAATTAGGCTGGACTGCTGATAGTCGCCCGCCTTCAAAACACCTTCATATAGGAAAACACGGGGGGTGTCCAAATTGCCGAGCAGGACTGCCAGCAGCAAGGCCGCTACGCCTGCAACCCAAGGATTTCCGACCCGTACGCGTTCAATAATACTTGGCTGTTCTGTCTCAACAGGTGTGCTGCTGACTTCAGCCGAGAATCCTGTTGTTGATACAGTTTGTTGCTCGACAGACACCTCCGTTAGCGCTTCTGGCGAAACAGGAGGTGCTACCAATTTCTGCTTAATTACTTTCTTTTCCTGCCAATGGCTCACCACATTGAACGCCACTGAAAAGGCACCCATCCCCGTTAAGGCAGCCAATGTCGGGATGATCAAGTTATAAGCAATCGAAGGCATCATCCCGAGCAACAATACAGGGGAACCAACGATCACGTAACCGAAATAATAGTAGTTGATGTATCCACCGGCGTGCCAAGGATCGATTGGCGGGAAAACGGTACTGCGAAGCACGCCATTAAAATAGGCGAAGTCCATTGGCTTCTCGCCGCCCATATAAGGATGCCATAAATCAGGGTTGGTCAGCCGGACGATCAAGAACAGGACAAATGTCAGCAGCGTGATGACTTCGATCCACAATAGCCGTCGGCCATTTTCACGGATATATACGGCGAGTTCATCGCGCTTGCGCCAGCCCATCGCCAAACTAACTACGGCCAAAACCAATAGAGAGATCAGTATCCCTGTCTGTGACCACAGTGGTATTCGTGCGCTGGAAAAAAACCAAGCGAACCAGCCCACGAGTAATAACCCCGCGGCTTTAGCAAATCCGTAACCTCGGTCAGCCAATCCCGGTAGAAATGAGAACAACAGCGGCCACGCAGCCCAACCAAACAATACAATCACAATCCACCAACCGAGCACACTGACTACAGGCTGTGTATTGACTATGCTGTCGCTGTGAAAGCGATCAGACCATGTGCCGCCATCGTATTGCATCTGGGCCAAATCAGGCGGCAGTTGAAGCGCCGTCGGGATTTTACTCGCAGGCACAGAATAGAGCTGCAAAACGCCAACCAGTTCAGGATCACAGTAATAAGCAATGGGCGAAGTCGGTGAAATTTCAGGACAGGCGATACGTGTCTGCGCCGTGTTAATCCGATTTAAGGGAGCGCTGTTTAGAATCGCTTCCGTATTCGCAGTACTATAGGCACTCGTCTTCTTGAAGATGAACACGGCAGGATGATCATAAACGTGGAACGCCTCTTCCGCCTCAAATTCGTTCAACCATTTGGGGCCGGTATAGGTTGGTAAATATTGGTCAGAGACGCGCAGGGGGCCCAACTCGTACGTTTCCTGAAAGGTCTTAACCAGCTCAAAACCCAGTGAGCCACTGAAGAGTGCGTCATAAAAACGCATTGTCATCGGCCAACGGTAGGGAATACGCGACTGCGAGTCATAGCGCCGATTGGTCGAAATAACCAGATAATCGGAGTTATCCAGTCCTCGCTGCATGACGCTGCGCTTGCCCTGATCGTCTTCCCAATAGATTTGGAGTGGTTGTGGGATCAACTGCCCTGCCCAAACATCGCGCGGTGTACAATCACTAACCTTGAGATTGCTAGGAGCCATCTCGGTGCCTATTGAGAAACCGGGTGGCATGGCACATACTTTCGGCAGCGAAACCTCGTCCCATTGCCCTTCCCATGCCATTACAGGGCCAGAGCTTATGAGCGCTCCACCTATAACTTGTACTGAGAAGCTGTAACTCTGCCCTTTTTTCAGTTCAACAGGTTCACTCAGTGGAATGTCGTAGGCGTCACCCAGAGCATTATTGTCGCGCTTAAACTCCGACGTTAACATTCCTTCCGCCAATACATTGTTACTGTCAGGAATGCCAATCTTGACTGTGATGGTCTTGGTCGAAGGTGAATCATTTGGGTCGCCCAAATGGAGCGATGACACTTTGGTCACAGTACCATCAGCCGGAGCGACAAACCCTTGTAGGAAGATTTGTCCGTCTTCATAGCGGGATGCAACTTGCTCGACAGGCGTATCATCTCCACCGGGACGGTTATAAACAGAGATATTTATCAGCGGCGCATTCTCGCCCTCAAGCTGCATCGTGAAGTCCGAGGGCAAGTTCTCAGTAACCCAATTGGTTGATTGTGCCGGAGCAAACATGTGGCGATAAATATTGGTGAACATCGCTGCCCACAATACCGTGAAACCTCCAGCAATACCCAGCAGCGCCCACGCCCCTACCTTGCGCCACGCGACATTCGCACGATTAGCCCCTCGCACCAGTTCAACAAGGAACCATGCTGCTAGTACGGCAATCGGGGCGTACAATGGCAAATAGTAGCGCATGGTCATGACCCAATTGCGTCCTAGCCAGCCAAAATAAACCAACACCCAAACGAACAGCAGAATATTCAGCACTGAACCGGCTTTACCGCGTATTAAACGCCAACCACTCCACAGCCAGCCAATCCAGCCGGCCAAGCCGAGGCCGATACCCATTCCCCACAACACCATATTGCTGAACGGGAATAAATAAGAAGTGCGTCCAGCCCACTGCCAGTTTGGAGGGGATTCGGCATCGCCACTCACCAGATGCTGCGCCTCGCCCACATCCTGTAACCAGCGAAAATTTGGTTTTAGTCCAAAGAACCCCGGCCCAGTAAAGGCATACGGGTTAAACAAACGAAACATCAAGAAAGCAAGAACCAGAGCGAGCACAACACCGACAAAAATAGTCGTGAAGAGTCGGCCACGTTCACTCCACGATAGATGTGCGTCAAGCAATGGCATAGCGCGGAGTATGGCTGCCAAAAATAGTAAACCCATGACTGGAGCAGTATTAACACGACTTGCTAGCGACAACCCGCAGAATATGCCACATAAAAGATAGGAACTGAGCCTGCCATCGGTTTGAACCCATACAGCCCCGAGAATCGCCAGCACAACCATCAAATTAGCGACTGCATCTGCGGTGTAAAAGTGAGACTGCTGTATTGAAAATACCGTACACGAATACAATAGAGCCGCTAACAGTCCTACCCATTTCCCGTGTAAACGCAGCCCAATAAAGAAGACTGCGAGAACAACCAACATTTCCGATAGTGCGGAAATAAAACGACCAACGCTGCGTGCGCCGTAATAGCTCGCAATTGTCGGATCACTATTGAGTTGGGCTAAGGCATCGGCTGTCCAACGGGTAATAAATGCGGGCAGCGTGCCATAGGCCATCAGACCTTCGCCCACATTGTTCGGATTCATCGTCGAACATTGAGCATCAAAGTAGCCACCTACCCCACCTGTCGATGGATAACGGTCAAGACAGGTTGCAGTCTGTTGTGCGATGGGGTCAATACTGTCGTCAGTAAAGCGCTGTGGCCCGTTGAGTTCCGAGGTCATATTGGTGAAAAAGCGCTCGTCAGGATGCCAGATCGTGTACTCATCCCAGCTTTGGCCTATGAAACGAAAATATCCGCCGCCTAGCATAACCAGCGCCAGTAGAATACCCACTAAAACATCACTTCGGCTGATTCCAATCGCCCAAGCTCGTTTCTTTTCCGGACTCACAACTGCTTCTACCATATTGACCCTTTAACGACGCAGCATCTGCGTTTGGTAAGCCTGATTATGTTTGATGTAGGCGACCAATAATCGTCCTCTATACACCATTCCATTAAGATTTCCTCACTTGGAAGAAATTATGCTCCAGCTTTTGCCTCGAAATCCAATAGTCCCTGTTGGCCCAGCTTTGGAACACGATACACATCAAAATCGTCGCCCGGTTTGTAACTATGAATCAATTGCTTAATACCCGTTGGAAACCAGACCTGTAATTGTGTTTCGGTAGTGAGATCTGCCGGATTATAGAAGAACAACAGGTCCTTTTCAGGATCAAGTTGATATTTATCGCCGCGAGTTGCCGTAAATTTGATAAATGATGGCACATCACGCAAAGTTACAATCCCATTCGGCCAATCCGTCACGCCAGCTTCAATACCGACGGCCCGATGATCCCACCAATAGGGATAGGCGATCATAAATGCGTTACCTAAACTCCCGCCGCTGTCCGCAAAACCCCTTAAGAATCGACCCGCCTCGGTGTATGGCGCGGGAGATGAAGCGGTATATGACTGGTTAAAGTCTACAAAGTAGGTATTCCAATTCGCGCTGGCAGCAAAAAACACAACTATGCCCACTGCACTACTACCGACCACTTTTCCCCACCGATTTGGAACTAGACGTCCAATTGCAAACCAAACAAGCGCTAAGGGCAAGGCAGCAAAAAGGTAGGCTTCGGGTAAACTACCGCTGGTACGAGTCGCACTGGGGTTTTCAATCGGATATGCGATGGAAAGCGCCGAAGGCAGAAGCATTATGAAAAGCGCAGCGGGCATCAGCCAATCAGCTGCATCACGCCGCTTGACCATTCGTATACCCCATGCGCCTAACCCAATTATGAACAACGATCCTGTAATGACATCCATTTCAGGGCGATTTGGCACAGCGGTAATCCATGCCACATCCCCTTTCCAGTTGTACATCAGAAGTGCATTACGGATATTATTTACCAATATACCTAGATTTTGCTGGAAAGCCGCCATGCGTTCATCAATCGTTGCGTTTCGAGTAGTGATTTGACCATTCTGATCAGTCGTTTGAACGATGTCATCGCCCAATAACCTGCCTGAGGTTCGACGCCAAAAATCTTCAGGATAATCACGCGCGAAACCGAGCATGGGCACAAATACGACAAGTGAAATCAAAACGAGTATCGCCATGTTTGCGACATATCGTACAATCTGCTCCCATCGCCCTTGCCTAAAAAGACAAAACAGGATTGCCAGCACAATACCCGCAATCACAACCACAGGCAGCATTCGCGTGGCTTGATAAGCATAGACGCCACCACCTAATATCAAACCGGATATTATAAAATCGCCACGTCGATTGTACCGGAGTGCCCTACTAAAAAAGATCACCAATAATCCTGTCACGATTACTGTCAGGACAATCCGCAAACCTAATCGGCTTAGCATCGTATGCCAATAACTGACGGCCACCAATGCCGCGAGTATCAAACCAACAACGTTACCAAGCTCCGGTTCGTTCTCGTCTATGATTTCTCGCCCCATCCACCACAACACGAGAATTGAAATCATGCCTTCAACTGCGGTTAAGAACTTGAGCGTGAAGAAGTTCATGCCCAGTCCCGGGATATGGGATATGATCGCCATCAGATAAAACTGTATGGGTTCGCGGCCACCGTTATTGGGAAAGAAAACTTGGGGATTACCATCGAGAATCCGCTGAGAATCGAGTATCTTCTCAACATGATCACTGGTCATTTCCGATGGAATGCTCTGCAAATCCGTAAAACGGAACAATACAGCCACAATCATAATCGCGACTAATATCGCTAGAGTCCAACCACGGGGCATTCGAGTTTCACGCACAGCACTCACCAAGGATGCTACGCTCCACTCCTTTGGAGCAACCACAATCACCCAGAGCACTGTACTTGCCACCCACATGATTACACCAAGCGTTGTAAAGCGATTGTTGGAGGTCGCAGAGAGCGTAATCAGGCTCATCGTTAATGCCAGTGCAACGCCCAAAAAGCGTAGCATTACTTCCAATGAATCGAGATTCCAGCTAAATGGCTTGAAGGTTTGCGCCGGTATAACCTCGATTTCTTCTTTAGGTTTTGAGGTTTGCGAACCACCATACTTTCGGCTGACGAAAAAATCCCCCACTAACCAAATTAGGAATGCTCCTAATAAGATAGGAATCCCACCTGCCAACCCACTTGCTTCTGTGCGTTCAGTCGCCATCAGCCAATTGCCATAAACCGCCACGATCAATGCGACAGCACGTATACCCAGCAAAAGTGATTCGCGTTGTCGAGCTGTACGTTCAGCTTCGCTTAGCGCACGACCTTGTGGCAAAGAAATTTGAATGGGATTTCGAAAAGAGGATCGCTTCTCGGGCAAACTCTCGACTTTCGACTTGCCAACTTGAGGAGAGGCAAAGATCACTTCTTGCAGCGCCCGCAGTGTGTTAGTTGGTGCACGAAGTACTTGTGCTAATACCTCAGCAAGTGTCAAATCTTCAATTGCAACAGATGTGGTCGTCTCGCCCTCAGAATCCGCGTGTTCCAGTGGGACGGGCAGTTCAACATGCGCCACGTTGGATGATACTTCACCATCAGGCTGAAACTGTTGTGCATCTTGGTCGGATGATAAAGTCATTTTCAGGCACTTTACTTCTGGAATAGGATGATAAATTTCAGGTTCGTTATATAGAACGAACAACACTAAACAAAATACCAGTTCGGTAAAAGATATGCTACATCATTTCATAGATCTATAGAACTTTCTTACGCCCTTTGATACACAAATTAACCGTTGAACGTCCTCTAGGTTCGTTCATCACATTAGGGCGATCAAAAAAATTCAACAGCCCAAGCGCCAAATTAATCGGGTTCAGCAAACTACCATCATTCTTATCGAACGTTGTCCGGTCGGCAGCGTTTGCCATTGCCTTAGGTAACACCCCCGCTTCCAACAGCGGTTTGCCTAACCCATACACCAAATTATGAATAAACGGAAAACTATGATGGGTAAACGCTCGTTCCTCTTCGACATCAAAACCTGCTGCAACGACGCTATTGCGCAGTTGATCGGCTGTATATAGTCGAACATGATTCGCCCAAATACCAGCTAATGGGCCTTTACCGATATGGGTCTTAAAAACAGTTTCAAGCGTTTTATTGATCGGATCCCACCAGAATGGATAATTCGCGTTAGGAACGGTAATCGCCACCACGCCACCCGGTTTCAATACACGATAAACTTCCTTGAGCCCATCCACATCTCGATCAATGTGTTCTAGTATTTCTGAAAGAATCACCCCGTCAAATGTATTATCAGGGTAAGGAAGACGATAAATGTTGGCATTAGTGAGAAGCAAATTCGGCAAATGCCCGACATTCCTTTTCGCCTTCTCAATGACTGGCCAGTCTAGCTCCAAACCAACCAATTTACACTGACTTACGTAGCGAAACATGTTCAGATAAAAACCACGTCCACAGGCGCAGTCCAAGATCACCGATTCATCCCGTGGGGCAATCCATTCAAAAATAGTACGAACGCGCTTCTTGAAGGCCATATCGGCCTCATTGCGCGTCATATGTTCGATTGTCGCTAAATCAACCACAGATGCTTTCTGCCTTTTCGGTATAGCCAGTAAATGGCTTATGAATTGCTCTGTTTGTGACGGGCATACTGACGGAACACAGCTTCATATTGATCAACGGTTCGATGGAATGAAAATACATCCTCAATTTCGTCGCGCGATTTCACGTATTGATCGCGATTGCGAATCACTTCGACCAAAGCCGAGCCTATCGACTGCCAATCCCCTGCGGTTGCCAATTTGCCCATACCCGTAACTCTAACTGGCACTCGTCCTCCGGGTGTATCCGTCATCACCACCGGAGTTCCACTGAGCATCGCCTCAACTTGCACTAAAGCAAAGCACTCACTATCACTAGTTAAAGCCAATACGTCACACGCAGCGTAAAAATCGGCCATATACTGCATGTCATTTTGTAAACCAAGGAAGACGAGCTGATCACGATATTGATTAACCAAGTCTTGAAACCGTTCCCATGTATCTTCGTAGGCGATTTGATATTCGCCACAAAAAACAATCGTTGCATTGGGATAAGTCTTGTTAATAATTTCCAAAGACTTAATCAACAAGTCAGGGCGCTTTTCTTGCACAAATCGCCCGGAATACCCGATCACCGGTCCGCCGTTCTTTGACCATTGCGCCCGCAGTGCTTGAGCGTATTCCATATTTGGGGACGGCATATGAATCGGGGGATAAATTGGTGTCACTTTATCCATGAATGGTTTGAGGTAATAAGAATGATCAGCATAATCCTGACTATACGCAATCAACTGTGAAGCTCGTTTGGCCATGAATCTGAACATGGCGAACATTACATTCTGAATAATGCGATTTGTCAAGCCTGCTGGAAGGATTAAATCACCATGGTGGGTCGCCACGACTTTACGCCCTGTTATACCAGCGATCATACTCACCAGTGCAGTCTCCAACATCGGTGTATTAACAAACACGATATCGTTCTGAAGCATCAAACCAAGCGCTGCCCAAGGATAGGCAGGCATGATTAACCCTCTACTTATCGGAATTGGCGGAGTTGCCAATCGAACGACACGCACACCGTTGTGCATTTCATCATCACGGGGCAAATCCAACTTATAGCGCGCTGTCAAGACAGTCACTTCATGTCCGCGACGGGCTAACTCTTCAGCCACCCGCTGTACGTGAATGGTCAAGCCCGTACGATGTGGCACGTAATATAACAAACACATCAGAATCTTGAGCTTGCTATTATCGCCAGTCTCTAAGATTGACGCGTCTTCTAGTTGTTTGCTGGTTTTCTTTTGATGTTCTTGTTCGGCAACTGACATGCTTTGCCCCGTCTCCCATCATGATTGGCGCATTTTCTGTACGCCCCGTGAAAGTTGTTCTAGTGAAATCCCTTCCTGAATGAAACCGATAACACCTGTGATTGCATGAACAGCTAAATTTAACCCGTGTACTAGGACAGCGAAGGCGACCGCTGTCCCAGCCGGATTGGCATAGCCCATCGCACTGATCGCCAGATAAATTGATCCTTCATAAGGCCCAAGATTCCCCGGCACCGCAGGCACTGCAATCGCAAAGGCTGCTGCTGCAATATATAGCAGCGTGGCTGCCCAACTGGCATGTGAATAGAAAGTAAACATCAATATATACCCGGCAATTGCCGAAAATCCCCAACTGACTATAGTCCAGCAAAGTGCGGCAGCCAGCGCATACGGGCGTGTTAATGGCTTCAAGCCATCCAAGAAATGCTCAAACCATGTTGTCAAGCGCATTGAAAACGCTGACTTTGTGTCACGCCCGATCAAACCTAATATCCACTGCAACAATTGACTAGCAACTTGCCGCTGACTCGCTAATACCACTAAAGCAGCAAATCCGACAAGAGCCACTAAGCCACTAACTAACGCACTCGCCCGGATTTGATCTGGAACCGGACCTCCTGAAAGCGCCAAAACGACCATTAGGACAACGCCCAATAAATCTAGCAATCGCTCAACAATAATCGTGCTAGCCGTCTTCATAGGAGGCACAGGCGGAATAGCCCGGGTCGCTAAATACATTCGAGCGACCTCACCAATACGAAGTGGCAGGACACCATTAACCAGATAAGCAACATTCATGATGCTAAACGTGCGCCAGAATGGCAAATCTTTGTTCAGCAGTACTTGCCAACGGATGGCACGTGTGACCAACCCCAACAACAAAAACGCAATGGTGGGCAACACATAAATATAGTGAGCACTTACAACTGCGTCCTTTAGCTGATTGAGATTCACCTGCGAGGCAATAAAGTAAATCGCCGCTAGGCTGACGACCAACCCCAGCAAACCGACACGCCAGCGTTTCACCCGGTTCAGTGCCTTTCCTTGACGGTAAACACAAAAGGCGCATTATACTATCGTCTGCAAACCTCTGCCGAGGCTCAACTCCAAGCATAATATGGCCAGTTCTCCCTATTCTTGACATCGCTCCCCCAACCTCCTATAATTCACAATATATGCGGGTGTAGCTCAGTTGGTAGAGCGTTTGCTTCCCAAGCAAAATGTCACGAGTTCGAGTCTCGTTACCCGCTTGTATGTTTTCTGCCCCTTTCTCTCCCACAGAACATTGCATCTGTTTTTGTACCAATATACCGATCGAGTATTGATAACTTTCTAAAATCAGTGTCCCTAATTCCACGACATTCAATTTGCGTTCATGTGCTTTGTGCTCAAAGATTCACAAAATCATATAAGACCTTCGATCGGCAAAGGTTCAGCAACTAAAATTCATTTTTGCTACCTCAAGTCTTGTCTGAAAACTTCCGTACCATAAAACAGACATGATGAATTAAAGGCATCAAAGATGATCTTTATCAGTATTACTCAACAATTGAGTTAAGTATGCTAAATGTTGGGATAATGGAAAATAAGGTATCGAAAGGGGGATAATTTATAAACAATTAATATACCGGATCCCGGATCTATTTATTTTCCTGTTTCGTTGGATTAGGAGCATATAAATGTCTAGATTTGGTAGATTTTTTATTGTTGTCTCTATTCTAGCGGTTTTATTAGCAGGACTTTCGGTAACAAATGCACAAGATGATTGGTGGAAAACTGCTGGCGCTCCCTATGCTGGCGTAACCATTCATGGTGTTTCCGAAAGCACCCCTCCCTCAAATTATGCGGCCAATTTCCTTGCTCAAAAGTTCGAAGCTGCGACCGGCATCAAAGTCGCGCTGGAAACCACGTCTTGGGACCAAATGTATGACAAGGGCATAAAGGATATGCAAGCCGGTACCGGCATCTATGACTTTGTCTACATTGAGCAGGATATTATTTACAGTTATCTAGCAAATCATTGGTTGAGCGACCTCACCCAAATGATGAAAGATAATCCAAAGCTGGTTGCGCCTGATTTCAGCTTTGACAATTTCACATCTTTTATCAATTACTTCAAAGACGCCAGTGTTAATAACGATGTATTCGGCGTCCCGATGGAGGCATTCGTCAAGCCTTATCTATATCGCCTCGATTTATTCAATAACGACGAAATCAAGGCGGCTTATAAAGCGCAATATGGTAAGGATCTCGCGCCTGCTACCACCCATGAAGAATACACGCAAATTGCGGATTTCTTCACCAAGTGGGGCAAAGACCATAACATGGACCTATGGGGCAGTACTGTTCAGGCTGTTACTGGACATCCAGCCTCATTCTATGAAGTGGTCGAGTCGGTTTTCCCGACATTCGGCGTTTACAATTGGGGCATCGACATGACCAATTGGAAGGCCAGTGTCGCCAATGGAGGACAGCTTAACAGCGATACGGCAAAGAAGGCCCTAACTTGGTGGGTTAATCTTCTGAAGGATGCACCACCGGAGTCAACCAGCAGCACGTGGGACGAAGTCGCGGCAACCTTCGCGGCCGGACGCGCTGCTCAGGGCTTAGTCTATGGTGAGAACACTGTTTGGATTGCCACTGATCCGACACGTTCGAAAGTCGTTGGCAACGTGGGTGTCGCACTTCCTCCTTTGGAGGCAGGCGTCCTTGATGCAGCGAAGGCTGGCAAGGGCTACATCGGCTACTTCGATGGTGGCGCTTTCGGTATGCCCGCGACTGCGAAGAATAAGGAAGCCACCCTTCTGTGGCTGCAGTTTATCGGTCAGGAATCGGTGCAACCTGAGTGGGCAACTCGTGCCTCTCGTATTACGCTTACCGCAACCTATGATGAACCACTTGTCAAGGAATTTGACGCCAAAGCCGATAGCTACTTCACCAAGATGAAGGATTCGGGTTACCTGTTTGCGGGTGCACCTCCATTCCCGTTCCACGCAGGCATTCGTGAAGTCATTGCCCCTTATATCTGGAAAGCTATTACAGGCGAACTAAGTGTCTCAGATGCACTTGATCAAGCTGCGGCGGCAACCGATGCTGAACTTGTGAAACTGGGATATGGTAAGTAAAACTAGCAAAACCATGACAGCTTCATCGTAGTCACGATGCGTGTGGTGTGAACCGAAAGACGATACTCGACGGGTTTGCACCACACTTTTTATCTCAATTATTCGATTATGGTCCGAATGCGAACTTAAAAATCTATTTGATGAATCTACGGGGGCTCTATGCGCTCTAAACGGACTGGCTGGCTATTGCTGTCCCCTACTCTACTTATTCTTTTTTTGGTTGGACTTGTTCCGTTTTTCTATGTCTTGGTACTGGGCTTTTTTGATTGGAATGCGATGTCCGCCCAATCGGGAGCGCAGTATGCCGGAATTAACAATTACCGGACGCTCGTTTTTGATCAGGAATTCCTCAATTCACTCTGGCTGACAATCCGCTTTGCTTTCTTTGCGGTGCTGAGCGAGCTGATATTAGGTTTCCTGTTGGCTCAGTTGCTAACGAGAGACTTTCCCGGAAAAACGTTGTTTCGTATCATCCATACCACACCCCTTATGATGGCTCCGCTAGTTATAGGTGCTGTATGGCGTTTATTGACCATCCCCGGGTTTGGCATGGTTCCATACTATCTCAACAAATGGTGGGGAATTGATTACCGAATCGGCTTTTATGGGGATCAAGCTTTCATCACAACTGTTCTGATGGACATCTGGCATTGGACGCCCCTTGTTACGCTTACGATGTTGGCGGGTCTGACAGCCTTACCCAAGGAACCACTGGAACAAGCGCAAGTCGACGGTGCAAACCGCTGGCAAGTCTTCTGGTACATCATCCTCCCGATTATGCGGCCAGTGATCCTAACAACCATTTTTATCCGCCTCATGGATGCACTGCGAACAGTGGATGAAGTCTGGATGCTTACGGGTGGCAGTACATCAACACGTTACATAGGCATACATATTTGGCGAATTGTGTTTCCAAAGACGGACTACGGCTATGGAGCCGCAATGTCCCTGTTGACATTGTATTTTACGATCGTCGTCTGCTGGTTGCTCTATACGTCCATCATGTCCCGCAAACAGCAGCGAAAGGGATAATCATGATAAAACGAGCAAACAAGATTACCCGATGGGTGCCAACCTATGTGACTTGGATTCTTGCCAGTTTAGTAACACTAATACCCATTTATTGGATGATAGTCGTTTCAGCACGCAGCCGTGTTGAGCTCTTCGATACTCCAACTCTCGTCATAAAATCATTTTTTGCAGAGAATTACACGAACGTCATCAATAACCCTATTTTTAGGGGATATTTCGTTAATTCTCTGATTGTCGCTACGTCGAACGCGCTGTTGGTCGCTGTACTAGCTTTATTGGCAACTTATGCCTTATCGCGATATCCAATAGCTGGAAAAGACAGTATATTCTTTTGGACCATCACGAATCGCATGGCTCCTGCTTCAGCGTTTTTGTTGCCTTTATTCCTGTTATTCACACTCAAAATTGGAAGTTTTTGGTTCTTCGATACTCAGATTGGACTAATTCTGCTTTACTGCGTATTCAATTTACCTTTCTCAATCTGGTTGATGAAAGGCATCATAGATGGTATTCCTATCGAGCTTGACGAAGCCGCTATGATTGATGGAGCGGGAACATTGGAAGTGCTGCGACGGGTTATACTTCCGCTTGCTGCTCCGGGGATGGCGGTCACAGCAATTTTAAGTTGGATTTTTGCTTGGAATGAGTATCTATATGCAGCGACCTTAACCAGCGTTCAAGCCCGAACGATAACTACAGGACTCGCAGAATTTGTGACTGTGACGGGCACCAACTGGGGCGAAATGGCCGCAACAGCGACCCTCGTGTTAATCCCCTCACTGATTTTTGTCAGCTTTGCCCAACGGTATATCGTGACAGGCTTGACATTTGGCGCTGTAAAAGACTAGGGAGCGTGATATGTCTTCCGAAAACAACCATCCCATTGAAAAAGAGCCACCGGAAATAAAGCGTCTCAAGGTATTGGACGATCCTCTGCCCCAATCGGAACGCAAAGGATTTCTACCTTTCGACACCAATCTGTTTGATCGTTATTTTGTCAGCATTGTCTGTTTAATCGCAATTCACCTACTGTGGATGCGTTTCATTGAAGCGTTTATCCCTATCGGGTTTGCAACGGTCATCTCACTTGTCTTGGCATATGCCATCATCCGCCGGGGATAACTTAAGGAGGAACAAAATGAAAGCTCTAGTATTGGAAAAGGTCGGACAACTTGCAATTCGTGATTTTCCGCTTGATGAGCACCTTGGCCCACACGATGTGCGCATCGAGCTAACCACTGTGGGAGTATGCGGTAGTGATGTCCACTACTATGAGTTCGGGAAGATAGGTCAATTTGTGGTACGGGAACCGATGATTCTAGGTCATGAAGCAGCAGGGCACGTCCTCGAAGTGGGTTCTGAAGTGAAAGACTTGAAGGTCGGGGATCGCGTTTGTATGGAACCCGGAATCCCTGATCCAAACAGCCGCGCAACGCGCCTCGGGATCTATAACCTTGACCCTGCCGTACGCTTCTGGGCAACGCCGCCAGTTCATGGTATCTTGCGCCCGACGGTCGTCCATCCCGCAGCATTTACGTTTAAGCTTCCTGAGACGGTAAGTGATGCGGAAGGCGCAATGGTTGAACCCTTAGCAGTTGGTATGCACGCCGCCAATAAGGCCCATATTCGCCCCGGCGATGTGGCAGTCGTCATCGGCGCAGGCACAATCGGCATGCTCACAGCTCTATCCGCTCTAGCAGGGGGTTGCAGTCGTGTGATTCTCAGCGATGTTCAACAGCCCAAATTAGCATTAGCTACAAATCTAGGTCGCCCAATTGTTCCAGTAAATGTCTCGAAGGAGAAATTGACTGATGTGGTGATGAAGCTCACGGATGGATGGGGCGCTGATATCGTTTTTGAAGCCAGCGGCAACCCACAGGCAGCTTCTAGCGTATTTGACTCGCTCTGTCCGGGCGGCACTGTCGTCTTTATCGGCCTTCCCACAGAACCGATACATTATGATGTAGTTGCTGCCTCAGTCAAAGAAGCACGCGTTGAACACGTTTTCCGTTATGCACATGTTTATCCACGTGCCTTAGCGCTGATGGGAAGTGGCCAGTTGGATGTCAAACCACTGATCACAAAGACTTTTCCATTTAAAGACAGTATAAAAGCCTTTGATTTTGCACTGCATATGCCGCCAAATTCAGTGAAGGTACAAATTGACATGTCCGATATTTAAAGAAGTTATTGAGAACTGACATAAATGAGGCTAGAGCTATAACCAGAGACGCCAATTCGGCCTCATCACATTTAAAACTATTGGTATATTCGTTTCAGGGGATATGCAAATAAAATGAGACTTCACTTATAAATGATTTATAGGTGAAGTCTCATGTTTTTAGTCAGCCTACTTGAAAGGGATAGACTCTACTTTGGCTGAGCGAATTAGGCGGGTTTCACAACAGGCAGATTATTCCCTACCCAGTTTTTGAACCCACCACCAATGCTACTGACATCAGTGTAGCCTAGTAAACGGAGGGTAATCATCGCCATTGCTCCGCGATGCCCAATTGCGCAGTAAACAATGATTGGTTGGTCCTTATCGGTTGGAAGTTTAGTCGGGTCATCCAGCAAGGTCCTCAAGGGAATATTGGTCTGCCCTTCAATATACCCTGTGTCCTTCAATTCCTGTTCCCCACGAACATCAATCAAGACGGGCTTAGGTTCTTCGCCGAGACGCTTAAGGACTGATGTCGGCGCTGCTGCATAAAAACCGTCAGGTATCGCGGCCATGAACTCCCTGAGTGTATCGAACAACGCAGAGTCAAATTCCGCTTCGGCGGCGCCACTGACCTCGGGTTCAGCAATCTTTTCAGTTGCCACAGGCAGACCCGCTGCCTTCCAAGCGTTAAAACCACCAGAAATGCTACGAACATTCTTATAGCCCAACAACTGAAGTACTTCAGTTGCCATACCACCGCGATGTCCTACACCGCAGTAGACAATAATTGGTTGATCTTGTGCAGGAAGTTTATCCAAGTTGTCAAGCAAAGAACGCAGCGGAATCGTCACTGCACCCTCGATGTAACCATTGTCAGTGATTTCCTTGGCTTCGCGAACATCAATCACGAATGGGTTGGTATCGCTGCCAAGCTCTTTGAGAACATTTTCAGGCTTCACTCCATAAAAGCCATCCGGCAGGTTTTGGAGATAATCCACCAGTACCGGCTGGATATCAAAGGCAGCCGTCGCTGTCGGTTCTGCAGTAGCATCTTGGGCTAAGGCGATTACGCCTGATCCTAGCAGGAGACTTATCATTAACACTAAACTAAAAATGAATTGTCTTTTTCCGGTCTTCATCTTTCTTCTCTACTTTCGAATATCTTTATGAAACAGAAACACACGCTCCTAACATAACGGAGAGCCGCCATTTGAGAAAGTCATCACAATCACTTTCTACGCCCGATAATCCTCATGACGTTCTACCACGCTTGAGGGAGAAACGAACTTTTGTGATATGACTTATCACATGGCTTTCAGGGGTGATTTGTTACTACGAAATTTAGCCGTTATATTCGATAATCCGCATAAGCGAACGAATGCAAACTCGAATAAATCACAAGGTGATTTGTTTAGTGTTTTACGTGTAAAAATGGATTTTGATCCGAAGTCGGGTTCGCCCTAAAGTACAACTCATTGTTGATTGATGATCCCGCCTATGAGGATACCTATTCTCACCAGACCCTCCTTGACAACCAATCTAATATTGCTCGTTATAGGCATGGGCTTCATGCTGGTCGGCTTTATCATGCTGCTGCAGCGACCGCCTATTCAAATCACGCCGATGCTCACAGGCAAACCAGAACGATGCTTGAATTGTCATAAAGGGATTGAACCGATTAGCCCATCGCATCTCACCAATGAATTTGGCTGTGTATCCTGTCATGGTGGACAAGCGATGGCTTTGGATGCAGATACGGCGCACAACAATATGGTACGCAATCCAAGCGCACTCGATGTGGCGCAGCAGTATTGTGGAAACTGTCACGCAGCACAAGTGTATCTGGTCAAGCACAGTATTATGACGACCTACAGCGGTGCAATTACTCTTGTAAGACGAGCATTCGGCGCGCAAGCAAGTGACATCGTGCAGTTTGCGGTAAAGGCTGTTGATCATTTACAAGCTTTCGTTCCGACTACTAGCGATCCAAAACCAATCCGAAATTTCGCCGCCAATTGTCTCAACTGCCATATTGACGGACAGCCCCAGCAAGTCGATTACTTTCGTCGAAGCACCGGATGTGCGAGCTGCCATGTTCTCTACAATGAGGCGGGAACCTATCTAGGAAACGACCCAACCATTCCTAAAGATGCAATTGGCAATCCGGAAAAGCATCAATTCACGACATCCATTCCCTTTACTCAATGTGATCACTGTCATAACCGGGGAAACCATGATCTTCGCAGCATGACCTTCGTGCCGCGTCCGGATATTCCCGCTAGCGAGCCGCTAAACGGGCAAGCAAAGCGTCTGCATGACTATTACCAACCCGTTGGTGAATTCACACGCTGCGAATGGGAATTGGACTGTATTGACTGCCATACTTCGCTGGAAATTATGGGGGATGGCATTCTGCACAATAACCGTACTGAAGCACAGTATGTCCAATGCTCAACCTGTCATGGCACACTTGATTCGCCACCAACAGAGACAACTGTTCAATACGCAAATGAGCTTGCTATGACCCGCGCCGACCTGAATTCGTTTGTCGATTTGCAAGTTGGCGACACTATTCTTGTGACCAATCGTGGGGAACCCCTTTACAACATCCGCAAAGTAGACGAACAGTGGAAATTCACTAGCAAAGTCGATGGCACAAATTATATTCTGCCGCTAGTCACAGGTTCAAAATGTCAGCAGAAACCAGATGAACAGGCGAGCCGATATTGTCACCAATGTCATACTTATGACCGAAAAGCAACACCATGAATGAGTTCGTGAGTATCGCCATCCTTGCAGGCGGAAAATCCAGCCGCATGGGGCGGGATAAAAGCTTTGTAGAACTAGAAGGCAAACCACTGATTGGTCACGTCATCGAGCGAGTGAGTCAACTATCGCTTCCAATTACAATAATTGCTAACCATCCTCAAGCTTATCAGGTATTTGGTATACCGGTCTTCACAGATGTTCTCACTGAACGTAGTTCATTAGGAGGATTGTATTCTGCGATCTATCACAGTCAAACTGAATACACATTGTGTGTGGCCTGTGATATGCCTTTCCTCAACCCGATGCTGCTGAATTACATGATCAGTGTTTCGACCGATGGTGATGCGGTTGTACCAATGATCGGTGAGCATCCGCAAGGACTACATGCCATCTACCGAAAAACCTGTCTCGCCCCTATGCTTCAAGAACTTAAGAATAACCATCTTAAGATTCGAGAATTTTACAGATTAGTCAACACACACCGGATTGATGAAGCAACACTTCGTCAATATGACCATGATTTACGATCATTCGCGAACGTCAATACGCCCGAAGCTTTGGAAGCCGTGAAATCGAATGATTCCATCGACAATTAAGCTGAACGTTGTAGGCCAGTGCTGATGTAGTTTTGCAATTGGGTAGCCGTCAGCATTCCCTGATGCGTGGCATACGCTTTGCCCTTGGTGTCCAAAAAGATACTCGTCGGATAACCTTTAACACCAAACTGCTGGGAGATGTCGGCTGAATAATCTAACAGCACTGGAAATGTCAATTGAAATTGGCTGGCGAAGGAACTGACTTGATCGGATCGTTCAGCGTTGTTGACCGCTAACACGATAAAGCCCTGACTGCGATATTGTTCATAGGCGCTTTCAATCAAAGGCATCTCAGCACGGCATGGTGGACACCACGTCGCCCAGAAATTGACCATGACCACATGACCACGATAGTCAGATAGGGAGACTTTATCCCCTGCTAAGTTGGTAGTTGAAAAGTCATACCCCTGCGCTGGAGTTTGCGAGAGGAAGACAAAAACCGCGACCAGCCCTATTGAAACTAAGGTGACAACGATCCATCGTGCCCACTTTTGAATGGGCGAACGTGGTGTCTTGTGTGCATTTTGGGACTTGGCAGGCATTTTCAATCAGTGCTGTTTGATAACTTGTGGCTCTGTATAAGGTTGTGTTTCAGCGGCTGGCTTCTGATAAACGACCGTCTCCTCGTAAACAGGGAAGTAGCGGGCAATCAAGCTGTATATCAACACGACGCCCGAAACGACGCCTAGCAGAATGGCGACTTCCATCCAATGGGGGGAATAAAACTGACCATCTACGGACTTCATGGCAAACCAAGTTACATCGAAGCGATTGAGGACCACACCGCCCATAATCAGAAATGCACCGAATAATGATAACTGTCGGCTGAGGCGCACCTGCTTGAAAGCGAAGAGAATAATCGGGATCACCGCGCCTACAATCACTTCTGTCCAAAACAGAACGGTGTAGATGCCACCTTGGAACAGCAAGTCCAGTTCGTTGGTAATGAGGAGTTCACCAAACTTCAACACTAAATAAAAGCCGAGCAACCAAGGTAGGAACCATGCCAACTTAGCGATAGTCTTGATTTTAAGACTCCTGCCAAATAACCAATAACTGATATTCGCACCACCAATAACCAGCGATATGCCAGCCGCTAAGGAACTAATCAAGAAGAAAACGGGCAACAGCATCGAATGCCACAGCGGATTGAGACGCGGAGACATGATGACGAACATCGTTCCCAACGAAGATTGATGCATCGTGGAAAGCGTCACACCGATGATCACTATTGGCACCGTATACTTCTTGATGGTAGGCAGCAGCCACTTAAAGCGCGAATGCTCTAGAAACACGGGGCTAAGCTCGTAAATCAAGATGAGTGAATAGGCCGCAATGCACCAACTGACTTCCAACAGTGCAGAACTGACATTAGGATGCAGGAACACATTGTAGAAACGATCCCAGCGTCCGAGATCAGCTAGCAGAATGACGAGCACCGAGCTATAGCCTAACAAACCTGCTAACACCGTAGGCCGGGTCGCGACATGCAAATCTTCAAACTGGAAGACATAGACCAAAGCCGCCAGCGTGAAAGCACCGCCCGAAAGAGCAACGGTTGAAAGGTCAAAGCTGATCCAGATACCCCATGGAAAAGCCTTGCTCAAGTTCGTGGTTGGCCCTAAACCGACATAGAATCGGTAGAGGCCGACAGTTAAGCCGAAAGCAGTAATAGCAGTAAGCACATAGATAAACTTGGGCAGGGTTCGTAGTTCATGCAGTAGTTTTTGAAGCATGGTCATTTCTCTTCCGCAACAGCTTGTTCACTAGCTTTGGCCATTTCAGCCTCGGCACGTTCCTTAGCGGCTTCTTCCTTGAGATGCTTGATAGTCAAATAAGCGCCTGACAACCCGACGAGCATCATGCCTGCAACCATAGGCGTACCTTCGGTAACGAGTCGGTTGGAGAAGGCAGGAGATGTTGTACCCGCAATCGGGAAGCCCAGTTCTTCAAACGGGACAGGGGAGATATAAAGAGTCGCCGTACCACCATTTTCAGTTTCGCCATAAATATGCTGTACGTATTTATCGGGTCGTTCGGTAATGCGCTTGTGGGCTTCGGCCAGCATGTCGTCATACTTACCCCATTTGATCGCGCCCGTTGGACAGGTCGCGGCACAAGCGGGTTGCTGCCCTTCGCTTAACCGCCCGAAACACATATCACATTTCACAACCAGCGGGAGCTGCTGTTCCCATTCATAATTTGGAACTTCAAACGGACAGGCGTACATACAGTAACGGCAGCCGATACAAATGTCGCTGTTATAAGTCACGATACCATCTTCATTGCGTGTAAGCGCGCTAACCGTACAGGCTGATACACAGGATGGGTCTTTGCAGTGCATACAATGATAAGGCGCTGTCCACCGGCTCAGATTGGGCCATTCTCCGGTCACGCCTGTTTCTTTAATCCAAATGCGAGTGCTGTCCATCGGCACATTATTTTCCACACTGCACGCCACCGTGCAGGTGCGGCAGTCGATGCAGTGCGATACGTCAATCAGAAAACCGTAGCGGGGTGATTTCATTGTTTCGGACATGATGTTATATCTTCCTCACGGTAACAAACGTCTGACTGAGTGCCTGTCCACCACTGATGGGATCAGTGTACGTTACATGCAGTACAGAACTACTCGCGCCGCGCCCGTAGGCCGTGGTTAAACCTTTGGAGAGATGCCCGTATCCCGGTGTCATATACACACAGTCGCGCCGAATAGCTGGAGTCGCTTTCAAGCGAACATGTACCTTGCCGACTTCACTCAACACTTCCACCCACGCTCCATCTTCAATTCCGCGATCTGCCGCCACATCGGCATTCATCCAAATTTGCGGTTCATCGGCATATTTGTTAAGCAGTTGGTTGTTTTGAGATGCAAACTGCGTGGCTTGGGCCACTTTGCCAGTAAGTAGATAGAACTGTCCTTGTGGAGGCTGTGGTGGTCCTTGCCAGACGGGTATACCAGTGAATCCCACTTTAGCGAGTGTCTCCGAGAAAATCTCAATCTTACCGCTCGGCGTATTCCAGTTAAGTTCAGGTTCTTCGTTGCTCTCTGGAAGCTCGATATAGCCTTTTGACTTCAATTCCTCAAAGCTGACGCCCAGCGGCGCAATTTGTTGGCGAATATAGTCTTCCTCGTCGGTATATTGGAAGAAATCGCCCAATCCCAGCCTTTCGCCGAGCTGTTTGTAAATCCATAGTGCCGATTTGGCCTCGCCCTGTGGTTCAATAACCGGCTGGCGCAAGAAAATGCGGTTGCCGACCGGATTCAGTGGATCGTATCTTTCGAGATACGATGCTTCCGGCAGCACCACATCTGAGAACCACGCCGTATCATTGAGCATGATGTCCACAGTGGCGATGAAGTCCATCTTCTCGAAGGCTTGCAACGTCTTGGTTCGATCCGGCAGTGACATCACCGGATTTTGGCGGGCAATAAACCAGCCATGTGCTTGATACGGCTTGCCCGTAAGAATGTTGTCGCGCAGTTCTTGGAAAACGCCAATCTTGAGTGGCACCACCGGATACTTGCCCGGAACGCCATCGAGTCGCAGCGCTGTGGCACGCGGGTACGGTGGCTGGGGAGGCTTGCCTAATCCGCCACTCCCCTCGCCCGCTGCCGCTTGCATGGTTACATTCCAGTTGCCGACCAAAGCATTCAGGATAGCGATTGCCCGTTCAGTCTGGAACGAGTTTTGGAAATTAGAGGTTCGCCAACCATTGTGGGCCAAGGCGTGTGGTGCTGCAGCGGCGAACTCCCGCGCGATACGCTGAATGGTTTCGGTAGTTATTTCAGTGATTGGCGCTGCCCATTCCGGCGTATACTTCTCCACTTCCTTCACCAGTTCATCAAAACCGACTGTATATTGATCGACAAAGGATTGGTTGTACAGCTTTTCCTTGATGATAACGTTCAGCATCGCCAGATGGAACGCAGAGTCAGTACCGGGTTTAATCGGCAGCCATTCAGTCGCCTTGGCGGCGGTCTTGGTAAAGCGCGGGTCGATATAAACAACCTTCACCCCGCGTGCAATTGCATCGCTGAGTTGACCTGTCTCTGAAGTAGAGACGGCTTCCATCAGATTGCGCCCTGTCAGGATGACATACTGAAGCTTGTCATCGTAAATCCGCGCCGGTTCTTCCATGCCGTAGGTCAGCAAGTTGGAAACGATCATGGCATTGAAACATAAACTGCGCTGCGTACCATAATTAGGTGAACCGTACGCGTAGAGCAGGTTTTCAAACTGCACTTGGCTGAGGTTATGTGTAGAAGAGAACACCATTGCCTCTGGCCCGTAGGTATTCTTGATTTCCAGCATCTTGCTAGCGGTTAAATCTAGGGCTTCTTCCCATGATGCTTTACGAAAACGCCCTTCCCCACGTTTGCCAGTTCGGATAAGCGGTGTTAGTACGCGATCAGGATCATACGTGTTCATCAAACCGGACTGACCACGCACACAAAGATGACCACCCGAATGCGGATGTTCAGGATTGCCATCCAGCTTGACGACCCGTCCGTTCTTAACTTTGGCGATCAGGCCACAGCGCCAGACGCACATCTCGCACATACTCGGAATAAACCCGTCGCCGGAGGGTGTCAGCAGCCCCGTATCTTGGGCAGCATGCGCCACCATCGGCGGGATCAACTGACCAACAGCCAAAGCTCCGGCTGAGGTCGCGCCCATTTTGAGGAAATCGCGCCTCGACAAATCACTTTTCATAGGTGTCTCCAGTCTTTGCTGGTTATTTCTCAATGAATGCTGACGATTACATCTTGCTCTTGCGTTGTAAGCCTGCACGATCAATCAGATAGAACAGGAACGACGACAACAAGGCGAAGAACACCACCGTCAGGAGTGGACTCAGATTCCAGATGTCAGGAATGACCACGTTGCCAATATTGGCGATTTTTGAAATCATCGGGAAAACAATCTGATAGGTCAAACCATAAATCGTCGCCCCGACGAGGAAACCCAGCACACCGGGGATCAAATAATCCAGCTTGCCTTCACCCGCGCCGGCTGCACATGTGCCGGGGCAGTAGCCGCTGAGCGCCATGCCCACACCGAAGATCAATCCGCCGACGATGTTGCCCACGACATAAGTCGCGGGCACATTCGGAAACGTCACCAATCCCAAACCGCGCAGCAGATACAAACCGCTCATCGAGACAATGAGGGCAGTCATCATGAACTTGAGCACCGCCATATCCGTGAAGCGGAACACATTGACGATTTTGTGGTACTTCGTTAATCCAGCTTTATTAAGTGAAAAGCCGAAGAAAACGCCTAAGAATAAAGCAATAACATAGGTGCTCATGTTTAATATCTCCGACGGTAGATAATCATCGCAGTGACAATACCGGAAGCGAACATTCCGGCGATAAAGAGGAATGCCGATGGTGCGAGCAGCATCCCGCCGGAAATGGCGAGGCCGCTAGTGCAGCCACCTGCAATACCTGCCGCATATTCAAGGATGATTGCGCCAATAAAGGCCACTACCCAGCGCTTCCATGTCTGCTTGCCAAAGACGCTCTTCCACTGCTCGTCGCTGTTAGCAGCGTCCTTCTTGCCCCATTTGAGGGTACCGCTGGTCGCCGCGCCGATCAAACCGCCGATGAATACGCCACCGAGAAGTACCACGCTCCATGTAATTCCCGGAGGCATCACGAACTTGAAATAAGTGTTATCAAATAACTTCGGGGCAACGGCTGTTCCGATCAGCCCCGCGATATTCTCGAAGGCGCCGGACGCTCCGAGTAAGCTGTTGCTTAACCACACAGCCAACACGCCAACCACGCCAAGCAAGATACCAGCAACATAGGGTGACCACTCGTCTTTGCGGATATAGTTGATGATACTTTTCATGGTACGTGCTCCTCAGAGTCTTTGTCTGAAACCAAGCCATCAATGGCATTCAGCACTTTATCTGTCTTCTTGGGATTACTCAGAATGTGTTTTAGAACTTCTCGTGTTCGGGTTTGCAAGCCAGCTATAGCAGGCAGCATCTCCACAACATCAGCCGGATACTCACCTTCAATCTTCTTGGTTTCAAGCGCCACGCTGTGTAGCCGCGCCTCGTTGAGAATGACAAAGCCTCCTCCGCCCAGCACAACCAAGCCGATCAAGCCTGCCAAAATCACGTTGCCCCAATTCACCGGACGCTCTCCAAGCACGATTTCGTTATAGCGCTGGACATAATCCACTGCGTTAGGGTCATTCACAACGACTTCGTTGTTGCTTGGTACGCTAACAGGGGATTGAACCGTCGATTGAACCTGCACAGTTGGCGGTTGTGTCGCTTGTACTGAGCTGCTGGCTGCGGCAGGTGTATTGGTCGGGGCAGCAGCAGGAGTTGGGCTTGCTCCATCACCAACCTTAACATTGAGTTTCGTAGCGTAGACTTGGGCTTTGTCCATCAGATCATCCGGATGGCACTGCTGACAGGCTGATTTCACATCTGAAAGAGGTGGAACCATCCCCCTATGGGCGGCGCTTTCATCTGTTGCTTGATCATTTCCCGCATGACAGAAAATGCAAAAGTCACCAAAGGCGTGTGACTCATGCCAGCCGGTACCATCATTGTTCACGGGGTCTTTGGCTTGTACTTCGTGACAGTTCTTGCATGAGGACGCTTGCGAACCACATTGTAGATTAACAGCACCCGGTTTACAGGCCGTGAGAGGCACTCTTGCCGATCGAGGATTGTCAATCAGGGGTGAGGCAGACACCGGACGAGGTGTGAGGATCAATAAGCTGATCCCCACAGATACCGAAAACGTACCGATTGTTAACAGGAACAATAATTTATGTCGCATATATTTCTCCTCAGAAGAGGTTAATGCGGACATAATTACGGATCAGGCTTCGACCTTTTCGATGAGGTTGGCTCGATAGGTAATTCGGTCACGCATAATAGATCGCAGTATGTCCAGTGCTTGGATAAGGCGTTTGTCCACCAGATGATATTCAACAACCGTTCCTTGGCGGACGCCGTTCACTAAGCCCCGATCTCGCAGCACTTTAAGATGGCGCGAGATGGACGGTTGAGGTATCTGGAGTTCGGTAGCAAGTTCGCCGACGTTACATGGTTTCTCGTTCAGCTCGTACAAAATGAGGATGCGTGTTGGATCAGCAAAGGCTGAACAAAGATCAGCTTCCATTTGTGATATTTCTTGAGCAAAGGTTTGAGAAATCATGCATTCACCTCATATAGAGATAGAGAATTGGACGAATGTGTGACATTAAGTTCAACTGAATCTAACATGCAAGGAAACACAACAAAAGTAAAGTAGCGAATGTAACATAACTTTGCGAAACAATAGTTGTGTCAATCTGCCCAATTCTCTAATATATGAATAAACGCATATACTCACATAACGATATCCCTATATTAACGAAGGCTGTATCATGCCTACAGTACGAGATATCATGCCATATAAGTGCATTTTGTCACAATCAGTCTAATCAGGATGTGGAACTCAGAATGCGAGGTTACATGAAGATACGAAGTGGGCGAATATCCCACTTATATCAATATCAGATACTTACCACGCAGCTTAAGGTGCCGTTTAGCGAGTGACATAGACCATATCTCGCTAGAACTGCCCTTACCCATTCTGGGTCTGAATGAGGCACAGTTGCTAAAGGTAGGTTCGAAAAACGCTTTGTCACCAAAGCAGAAAATATTATTCAAGTCCTTGAGATGCGGCGTGAATTTCCCGGCTAAGCTTTTCGGTATCGAGGAGCAGAATCAGTTGATCAGCCAATTTGCCAATAGCGATAATATCCGGAAATTGGCTAGAGGTGCCTAAGGCACTAATCTGTGATACCTCGATACTCTCAATGCGATTCGTATCATCACAAAGAAGAGCTATTGGTCCTTGTGGTTCTTGTAATGCGATGATGGGTGTATCAAGCTTAAAGGATAGATTCTGAATGCCGAACCGCTGTCGCATATCAATCAATGGCATGACCTGATTGCGAACAGTAATTAATCCTAATACATCTCTCCGTTCTGTCGGTACTTCCTTAAAGGCCATCAGATGAAAAACTTCGATAATGCGGTTTACATCAATCCCGCACCATTGATCACCAATCTTCGCCGTGAGGTATTGCTTAGTCTCAGCATCCATGAACTAAAATCCCTACGAACTCCAATGAATTGGATAGCCCCAATTCAGCTTGCATATTGAAGCAAATAATCCGCTATCTGTGCAGGGGTCAATGTTTGGCGGGCCGCCCCGAGTAGGATTGCTTCCTGTGGCATACCAAACACAACACATGAGCTGCCCTCTTGAGCAATTGTCATTGCGCCTGCGTCATACATGCTGCGCAGCCCCTGAGCCCCATCATTTCCCATACCCGTCAATATGATCCCCAGCGCGGAAGAACCGTAGGATCGCGCGACAGACTCGAAGAGAACATCACCTGAGGGGATATGAGCGACGTTATTAGGTGAGTCACTCAACTCAAAACGATGATCTCGCGTTAACCGGAGGTGAGTTCTTCCGGGGGCAAAATAAATCCTTCCGGGAGCCGGACTCATGCCAGAATCAGCGATACAAACGGGAAGCGTAGAAAAAGTATTCAACCATGACACCATTGGGTTCACAAAATCAAAAGTGATGTGTTGAACCACAATAATCGGTAAGCGAAACGAAGCAGGAAGATGGCCAACAATTTCACCTACCGTTCTTGGCCCCCCGGTAGAGGCTACGATTGCAACAATTTCGGGGTTGGAATTTCTGAAAGAATTAGTTGTCTGATGTAAACCGGAATTATTCAAACCGCTTCCATGTCCAGACCGAGCATGTCGGATAACTTGCACACTAGACATCGCGCGAACAGCACCAACCAGTTCTCGAACGACACTATCATAGTTTGGCGAACTTAAAGTATCAGGACGCTGTATAACGGTTAACGCGCCGGCCTTAGTCGCATCAACTGTGTAATCAGGTTCTCGCAGAATTTCTGCTGTGCACACCACAACGATTGGCAGTGGGCAAACATCCATAATTTCTCGAATGGCTTCAATCGTGCCCATGTGCGGCATAGGCATATCAATCACGACCACATGAGGGTTCAATGTCTTGACAAGCTGAATGAGTTGTGAACCTGTAGTTGAATATCCAATAATTTGAACATCATGAGCACTGCCAATAACTTGTGTTAACATTTCACGGACAGCAGGATCATAATCAACAATGAGTACCCGAATCGACACAATTAATCTTCCTCGGTGAAAACGAGTTGTTCCACCGTTTTTAGAAGCTCCCTTTGATCAAAGCCCCGCTTCACAATATAGGCATTTGCACCGGCCACCATACCACGTTCGCGATCTTCTTGACTTTCAAGTGAGGTGACAAGAATAATCGGCAAATACGCGTACATCTCATCTTCACGAAGCTTCCGAGTAAGCGTTATGCCATCCATATTGGGCATCTCAACGTCGGAAACAACAAGTTCCACAGGTTGTTCTTTTAAGCAGTCTAGGGCTTGCACCCCGTCGGTCGCGGTTACAACTTCGTATCCGGCCGTCTCAAGGATACTCTTTTCGAGTGTCCGCGTCGTAATGGAATCATCCACAACGAGAATCCGTGTTTTTGTCGTTTCTTCGGCAACTTCATCCTGATTAGTGAAGAGCGTCTGCTTGTGAATGCCCTTAGAAGCACGTATCAAATCAGCGGCATTCAAAACCACGACAGGCTTACCGTCACCCATTAATGCTGCACCGGCGACATTCTGTGCATGACGGAGCGGGAAACCAAGCGGCTTTATAGCCAGTTCCAACTCAGTCAGGACGTCATCAACCAACAACACCAGACGTTGTTCAGCAACAGCCATAATAACTGCAAATGGATTACGATCCCTATTCAAATCAAACGAACGCCCCAGCAAACTAGCAAGGGCAACAATCGGCATTGTCGCGCCATCAACTGTAATCATCGTTTGACCACCGACAGTGAAGGTATTCTCTGGCCGCATGATTTTGATTACAGATAAGAGTGGCAGTACATAACGCTCTTCACCAATTTGAACCAGAAGTCCGCGTGAAATTGTCAGCGAACTCGGTACTAAAAGATGAATGCTCGCCCCATGTTCAGGGACACTGTCCACCTCGATGTGCCCTTGAAGTTCTTCAACCCGCTGCCGTACGACATCTAAACCAACACCCCGTCCTGAAAGCGCCGTAACTTCTTTAGTGGTCGTCACACCCGGCAAGAATGCCAGCTCGATAATGGCACTGCTGTTGTCGGGGTCACTTGGTACAACATCACTTTTTTTGCTACCTGCACGACGCAGTCCTGTCAAATCAAAACCGCCGCCGTCATCTTCAATACTGATCCGCACTTCAGAACCGCGCTGTTGCAATGTTAGGGTAACATGCCCCTCAACAGATTTTCCTCGCTGCTTTCGGATGTCAGGCGCTTCGATGCCATGTGCGACAGCATTCCGCAACATATGGATAAACGGATCTTTAAGCACTTCCAAAACTTTTTTGTCGAGTTCAACTTCGCCACCGACGACATGAAAAATAACCTGTTTATTTTCACTGTGCGCGGCATCGCGTATCGTGCGTTGCAAAATCGGCACAATCGTCTCAAACGGAACCATCCGAACATGGCGAGCGTTATCTTGAAGCTGAGAAGTGATCACACCCAAGCGTACGGTGTCCTGCTTCATACGTTGGTCGAAGCGCATAACGTTTTGTAGGGTGCTATCAGATTGCGCTTCGTACCTTGCCAATATCTCGATCAGTTGATTAGCAATTTCAGGATCGAGCCGGGGCAAAAGCATTTTGATTTCACGCCCGGCTTTGGACCAATCGGCGACCTGCTGACGAATCCCCCTTAGTTCATTGATGCGTTGTTCAGCGTTGATTCGGGTAACCAGCAGTTCTCCGACCTGAGCCATAAGGTCGTCTAATTTGCTTATTGATACGCGTATCGACTCTTCATTCGGGCTAGTGCCGGTCTTGCTTACCACATCATCATGGACAACTGGTGTCGCATTAGGTGGGTTAGCCACAACGGGAGGAGCTGTAACCGGAGGCGCTATCGGAACAGGAGGCGGTACGACAACCGGGGGCGCCTCGACAGTGGGTGGCTTCGCCTTTGGCGCTGCTTCGGGAACATTCTCTTTTCCCTGATTGAGCCGCGCAATTAAGGGTTCGACGTCAACAGCCTTCCCTTCTAGCAGAAAGCCGATGCTGTCTAGTGAATCATAAAGCGCATCACAAATCGCAGCTTCCAAATGTGCTTCCGTGTCCCGCGCCTTTTGTAACACACTTTCCATTGCGTGGGACACATGCTCAATGGCATCCAATCCAACAGTACGCGCGGCACCCTTCAAGCTATGGGCTGCACGAAACCCGTCCTGAATCAGTTCACGCCGTTGTGCCTCTTCGGGACGAATCTCCAAAGCCAGCACAATCATATTCAGCTTTTCCAGATGCTCAGCAGCCTCTGCGGCAAACGTTTGCCGCAGTTCACGCATCATATCTTCAGACGTGATCATAGCCCGTATCCTTAAAGATCCCTCTTAAAATGCATCGGCAAGCTGGTATCGAGCTGCGGCTTCCTGCATTCGCCTTGCCATCTCATTCAAATCACGGCTGCTCTTTTCCGTCTGAACCGTACTGGTCGCCGTTTGCCGTGTCGCCTGTTCGATCTGCGACATCGCAGTCGCTAACTGGCTCATACCATTGTTCTGCTGCGATGCGCTCGCGGCAATTTGAGACGCAGCTTGCGAGGCATCTTCAATAATCTCGGCTAATTGGCTAATCGCTTTACCCGCCTGTTCAACCAGTATCATGCCTTGTTCAGCGCCCTTGTTACCCTGCTCAGTGACCATGACAGCCGTATTGGTCGCCTGTTGAATTTCGCTCAGAATATCGCGGACACGTGCTGTCGCTTCACGGGATTGTTCAGCCAGTTGGCGCACTTCCATCGCAACGACTGCAAATCCCTTTCCATCCTCACCGGCACGCGCGGCTTCTATGCTTGCATTCAATGCCAACAACTTCGATTGATCAGCAATCTCATTCACCGTTGTGATAATCTCGCCAATCTGTTGAGTACGTTCAGACAGCGCTAAAATATTCTGCGCGATGCTCTCAACGCGCTGCTGTATCATATTCATGCCTTGTACTGTGTCAGCGACCGCTTGCTGTCCATCATGCGAGACATCCAGCGATCTCTTTGCGGTTTGTGCGACAGCCTGCGCCCGTTCTGAGGATTGGCTCACTGTAATGCGAATTTGTTCCACAGTAGCCACGGTCTCAGCGACAGCCGCATGTTGCTCAGTAGCGCTGGCAATCTGTTGATTGGACATCGCCAGAATTTCTGCCGCCGCTGCTGCAACCCCTGACGCACTCTCACGTATCTTCTGAGTTATATCACTCAGGCTATCCGCCATTTCGTTAAGGTTTTGTCCAAGCTGCATCAGTTCAGCGTCCATCGTGCTGTCAGAGATATGATCGAGTTCAAGTCTGCTCCGCAAGTCGCCTGACGCAACACGTTGAACAAAGCTCATATATTTCGATATTGTGTTTTGGAGCGCGACCTTGGCTCTATTTTCCGACTCGACCATGTTTTGAAGGTTGTCGACCATCCGATTGAAATTCTCAGCAAGTGTACCGATTTCGTCTGGCCCACTTACAGTCGCTCGATTCATTAAGTCGCCATTCCCAACTTTCTGGGTCGTCTCCAAAAGAGCCGTCAATGGTTTGATGATTCCCCGAATTGTCCATGAACTGAATGTGATTACGATCACCAGAGCTGCTACTGCAATCACTAACGATATAACGGGTACAGTATTGTATGCGAGGCTGTTGATTTCATTACCGCGCTCCGATGCATGGGCGACTCGTTGCTCGCCAATAGTTTTATATAGACCACCGATTTGGTTAAACAGGATCAATCCATTACCGTTCAGCAAGGCAATCGCTTCTGGGCTTCGGTTAGACAAAGCTAACTTTAGCGCTTCATCCTGTACGGTGACATATGCATTCCACGCCTTTTGAAAATCAACAAAAGTGGCAGATTCGGTATCGCTGTTTAGCCCCACGCTCATAGCATTGATGTATTGATCAATTACAGCTCGCTTATCACCAATAATTTGCTTAAACCGATCACTGGATGCGTCGTACGGTGAGATCAGGTGATTACGAATAGTAATCTCGAGTTCAAGAATATTTTGGTAGGCTTGGGTAATATCCACATACTGCGGAATTTCATTATTGACGATAGCGTTGACCTTCTGGGCAATAATGTTGGATTGCAAGAGTCCCAATAGGCTGATACCCACGAGTCCGATGATGAAAAGTGCGGCACCAGAGTATAATCGGCTCCGAATGCTTATATTCTTGAACATGTAACGACCTCCGGACAAGTACCTAATACACATATGGTTCTCTGCGGAATGTTCTGAAAGTTCATATCACGCAATACAAGTAGTTCTGATCGCCTTAAGATGCGGATGCACCAACTAGTAAACGGGAGTCAGAAAGCATCGTCTTGACGTTAACGAGTGTCGTCCCATCTAAAAATATCCCCTGAAAGTATTCAGGGTGATCCAGATTCATATTAGGTGGAATGGGATTCATTTCTTTAGCCGTAAGTTCCACGACTTCCCCAATGGACTCGACACGCAGCCCCACATTTCCATCATCGCTGTCGATCACCAACATGGCCGCCGACTCACTCGTCGCGCTTCCTAGTCCAACGAGACTGCCAAAATTCAGAACGGAAACGATATGCCCTCTAACATTCGCGATGCCAGCGACAAAACTCGGTACACTTGGAACCGGAATAATCAAAACATCATCATAAACAGCCGCGATAGCCTCGATTGGGAAGGCATATTTTTCTTGGCCAAGTGTTGTAGTGAGCACATGGATATAGCCTGCCTGATCATCTTGGCTCACAGGAGCCGCAATCCGCTCTGCTCGTAGTTGCAGCAGATTAAGTTCTTCGTTTGAGAAAAGATCTTGAATCTTCATCATCTGTATCTTTACGATTTCCCGGTCAAGTTTTCAAGGCGATATTCAAGTACAGTGGTTAGCATTTCCACCGTCAGACTGTCGCTTGATTCAATAAGCTTATCCGTCGGTAAGCCAGCAAGAATCTGTTGAGCCTGCTTCCAATGGTTAGCGGCCTTTTTAACCTGCCCCAACTTCTCAAAGATCTCGCCAATAGTGAAATGGGCTAGCACAAATTCATGTTTGCAGTAAATGGCGCGGCGGAGTGAGAAAAGAGCTTTTTCAATATCCCCTTGTTGCAGTTCAACGATCCCGCGTAAATAGTGAACTTCAGGTCGCAGCTTATGGGTAACTTCCGCTGCCTCCAACCACCTCAGCGCCTCTGACCAATCTTCTTTATTTGCAGCGTCATAAGCCGACTTCCAAGGATCGGGGTTATCAGTTGCCGGCGTTTCAATCCTTACTTTAGGGTCGCGCCGATCAACCGAAACCGGAGTGCGTTGGATAATTGATGGAGCGAGCAGCATCGGTTTCGAAACAGGAGCAGTGTCCGCTTCGTCAATGAATTGATTCTCGAACGGGGTATGCTTGGGTACCTTGTGAAAAAGAACAGCCCCAACAAAATTCCGCACCTCAAATGCTTGGTTGGTCATATGCGCGGACTCGGAATGACCAATCACGAGCCAACCGCTATCTGCTAAGGAATCATGGAAGCGTTTGATGGTGGCGCTCACGGTAGGCTTATCAAAGTAAATCAGCACATTCCGACACAGGACAATATCTACATCTCTGATAGGTGCGTCCCGAAACAGATAGGCCGATCCAGCAAGGTTTAGTGGCGCAAAAGTGACCATTTTGCGGATAGTGGGATCGATACGAAAACCACCAACTTCTTCGTCAAACCAGCGTTCTCGAATTGCCGGAGGTGTCTCAGAGCGGAACGACCACGCCCGATATAAACCTTGTTCAGCACGATCAAGATGATTTGTATTCAGATCAGTGGCTAAAATGCGAATATTCCAGTTTTCAATGTCGGGAATAAGTTCTCTTAGCATAATCGCCAGCGAGTACGGTTCTTCCCCGGTCGAACAGCCAGCGCTCCACAAACTAAGTTGACGTCGTCCAGTCCGTATGCGTTCTCTGATCAGGTCGGGTAATACCGAATCCCACAATGCGTCAATCTGGCTGCGATCTCGGAAGAAGTACGTCTCACCAATGGTTGCCACGCGAATCACATGCTGCCAGAGTGGGTGTGTCGTAGCGAGCGCTGATAGCCGGTTCGCTAAATCTTGCGCCCCACATATTTGTCCATCGGCTCGTAGTCCATCAACAACTTTCATGATGTCCGTGACGCGATGATCGTTGAGAACGAGAGCCAAACGCGATTCAACCAACTCCAAGAGAGGATGGTGATAGAAGGCAGGTTTGGCGGTCATAACAGCTTCCAACGGATTCTCGTATTCGTGACTTCTTGGACGGCAAAACGCGACATGGACAAAGTTTTATAGATTGTTAGCTCCATTGAATAATGCCAAACCCTGCCAGCGTTCTCCACAAGTCATCCGCCGCATTTGGACCTTTAGTGATGTAGTAATCCGCGCCGTTATTTAGGCCGGTCATCATGTCGGAGGTATCATCCAACTTCGTTAACATGATGACTGGAATTTGTGATGTGGCAGGATGCCGCTTCAGATGACGTGCAATCTGAAAACCATTCATGGTGGGCAAATTGACGTCCAGAATGACGGCAACCGGCTGATATTGTTGGATGGCAGTTATCCCCTCAGGCCCATCTTCACAAATCAGTACTTCAATGCCGAACTGTTGTAAATACATTGCGATGGCTTGGGATTGTGTTGGGCTGTCCTCCACGACGACGATCAATTGGGAGTCTGTCATGTTCAAAAATCCTTGTACCACTTCTTGATAAACACTCACTGCAGATCAACTGGTCAAGTGCAAATAGCACTCTCCAGCGAATACTCACGCTTAATTACAATGTACACCCCAAGTTCATGAACGAAAGATTGAGGTTATATATCTTAATTATTTCTCATATATTCTTTGACAACTAACAGAGATTTAATGCTTCAGGTATGGAAAGAATCAAACAGGTCTATGGCCGAGAACTCAGCACAAACTTAACACAATAGGGTTCAATTGATAGAGTTGAGGAATGATTAACAAACTATAGATTGAGGTTCGGCAAAGCACAATACCACATCATCAAACATAAAATCCTCATACAAGAATTACCAGCATAACTTCAGCCATAAAGTCTTTTGTAAAGCTCAGCTTGTCGCTCAGCAGCAGCCTTCAAGCGTGATACATTATCCGGCTCAGGCCAAAAAGTACGACCATATTCAGGTTTATATGCTTCGAGCGGTCGTCCATCAACTGCTTTCGCTAATAACAAAGCCACCCCATGCGCTGTAGGTTCCAATTCAGCCACCAGATGCATGGGCCGGTTGATCGCATTGCAGATCATTTGAACCCAAAGTGGAGATGCCAGAGCAGCGCCACCTCCGATTAATATCGTCTCAGGAATATTCGGAATCTGCTGCGCGATCAACGCCAACCGCAGTGATACGGCTTCTAGGGCTGCTTGAACAATATCTGTCGGTGTCGTTGAAAGTCGCAATCCATGTATCGTTCCGCTCGCGCCGCTGTTCCATCCCGGACTGCGCTCGCCGTTGAAAAGTGGCAGACATGTCAACCTATGAACATCAGCGGGACGCTGCATAATTTGCTGTTCTTCATGCGCCCAATCGAGAGAAGGGAACTGCGTTCGCATCCATTGAAAAACATTCCCTCCTTCACTCGTCGCCCCACCAATCAAATGATGATCTCGATCTAAGCGATAGGACCATAATGAGTCGGGTACGATCGGCACTTGGTCAGCAGATGGATAGACGATACGCAGCGCAGCCGTAGTCCCAACCGTCACGGCAAGAACATTTTCTGTAGACGCTCCTGTACCCACATTAGCCACAGCCCCATCCCCCACCGCCAAATAATACGGAATGCCGCGTAGAATCGGCCAACGTCGCGCATAGTCGGCAGCTAATCCCGATTGAGCATCCGTGAAATCAGTCAGACGTGGAAACTGTTCGTCATTTAATCCCAACACTCGCAGCCATTCCTGATCCCACTCCAGCGTTTGCCGGTTCAGCAGCCCGCTCCATGAAGCAACCGAATAACTACACGCTAGTTTCCCGAACCAAGCGTTATAGAGGTAGCTGCCAAAATCTCCCCAACATTCGACCTGCTCATACAATTCCACGTGCGTGCGTTTGAGCCAATGGAGCCTCGCCGGATGATATGCCGTGTGCAGTCGACATCCAGTGCGTTGATGAGCTTGCCTAATATCGACATGTTTTGACAGCAGTTCAACATCCTCACCATCTCGCGTATCAGCATACGTGTAAATCGGTGTAACCGCTTTGCCTGCTCGGTCAAGGCCCATCATATTCCCGACAAAGGTTGCCATACCGACCGCACGAATGCTTACCGCCAATGGATGCTTCAGAACCTCGTCCATACATTGCTCAACCAAGCCGCGCAAAAACTCGGCATCGACTGTTGAGCCGCCATCAGTTGTCACATCAAAGTTGTATTTGAGCGATATAGCACTTCCTTCAATCACATTGGCATCTTGATCAAAAAGAATGGCACGTACGGACGAACTGCCGATATCCAGCGCAAGAAAGGTCATACTTCCTCTAGTCTTTGCTATTCCTCTCAACCATTGCTGATGCTCATCATAGCAATGAACGCAAAAGTGAGTATGTTGCGGCCTTCAGTACTTAGAAAACATTAACCACAAAAAAGCATCGTAGGCACTTTCTATTTATGTCTACGATGCTCTCACGGTCACAATCAACTATTGGGAGCGCTTCTGAACGTCAGTTCTCCGTATAGTAGTAACTGAACGTGCTCTTCATCGTCGGATCAATCTTAACGGCACAGTCTACATATTGTTTGTAGTAGGCTTTCGATTCCTCCTGCGTCATAAGTGCCTGTGGATCGAGTTCCGGAATCGTGCTCGCGCATTCCCGATAAGCTTTAGCATTCGTTTCAGCTTCGGCCAGATCAGTGTCTAAATCACCATTGTTCAGAACGTAGTTGTCGAACGCTTTATTGAGCCACAGCGGTTCGACGTAAGTGCTAAAGTTGCCGCTCCCGCCGAATTGCCCCGGAAAGGTGATCGCATTGGGCTTTTGGAAGGTATCGGCAAATCCCTGATACAACGCTGTTACATCCTCGCCTTGGGCGGCTGCAATCGTCGGATCACCAATTTGGGATAGCCGCGCTGGCATCCCACCGACTAAGTCCGGTCGGTTGGCAATCAATGAAATCCATTTGTAGCAGGCATCAGGACTCTGGGCATGGCTCTGGATGTAAGCCGCTCCAACGCCGTAAGCCACTGGGATGAGTTCACTGCCAGAAGGGAAATTGGCCAACCGCGCAGGGTCTTGAAAATCAGGATTGGAACGGTTCTGCAAACGCCAGCTATAGGTCGATAGCGTATCATCGGTAATAGGATAACTACTACCGCCAAACACCGTCCCATTCCCATTCAACTTTTGATACCCGATATAGCCCTCTTTAGCCAAATCAAGCACTTGGCGAATGGCATCAACGGTCGTCGCATCAGTGAAATTAATAGTTGGCGGCGTTGTACGATAGTCGTATGGAATGCCGCCATAGGCAGCCATTAGCATCAGCAAATATGTATTGCCGTAAGTTCCGGGGATAAACACCGGATCATCTTCCTTTTCCATCACGCCGCGAAGCCTTTGCAGCGCATCCTTAAAACCATCGACAGTCCACCCCGGTTCAGGAGACGGAACATCAGCCTTACTGAAGAGTTCAGGGTTGTACCACATTACCGCAGGTTGAATCACGATCGGGTATGCCCAAATATGATCATCGCGCTTTACTTGTTCAAGTACCGGGCCGATAAAATCATTCCGGTCAAAGGACGGGTCAGCATCCATGAAAGGATCAAAACTCAGATAGTCATCCAGATTCATAGAGGGCACAGCATTATAGGGTTGGTAGTAACAATCGATCTTATCCATATCCCGCTGATCATAGAATTGTGTCTGAATATCGACGTTACCGACCTCAGGATTCGAGGCTAAGAAGTCGCTGACCAGTTGATTCCATTGACCGCGATTAGTGGATATATCGTTGCCGAGACCAAAGTGCAGCACAATTTGGTTCTCACTGAATGAAGGCGTTGGCACGGGTGTTAGGACATACACAGTCGATATACCGCGTTTTGCGCTGGCTGTTTCCAGTGCCTTTACTGCTTTGACTTCAGCTTCCTGTACTGCTGTTTTCATATCAACAGGTGCCACCGCATCCAGACTCGGACCCATCGCCATATCAAGATAATCTTGGAACCGGAGTTCGGAAACTGGCACAGCATTCTCAAGGGCATGGTCAATAATGGCTTGCACATCTTTCGGAACAGGCATCGGGACGAAGTTGCTATCTTCGGCTTTGACCCCAATTAAACTCTGACGCGCAGGGCTGTTCCCATAAAATCGGTTCACCACCTCTGGGCTACTGCTCGCAAAGTTCGCCAACGCATAAGCCAATTCAGGGTTGGTCGTTCCTCCACTCACAGCAAATCCCTGCACGTCCAGACCGGCAACGCCACCCGGCAACAGCGAAGCCGCCCATTGTTGTTCATTATCAGGATTGGGATTTGTAAGTTGCCACGGTTGGTTCAAAACCAGTGGCACCTTGTTGTAATCAAAATTTCCCTGCGATGAAATATCTTTTTGAAGGGTTGACCATTGGTCAAGAAAACTCACAAGTTCGGGATCATCAAACTTCGGAGCGCTAGGCACAACATTCGGGTCATAAAAGGTCTTGCCCGTTAATCCGTAGTAGAAAAGCCCTGCGCCATAAAGCTGCATACCCGGGACATCCACCGCGCCATCTTTATCGTAAGTCGTCAAGACTTTGGCAGCGCGTGAAAAATCATCGAGTGTCCACTTCTCATCAGGATAAGGAACACCCGCCTTATCAAATGCCTTCACATCATAAACGAGGAGTTGAACTGAAGCCGATGCCGGAATAAACCAAACGCCGTTATCCCATTGGACCGACTGCCAGACCTTCGGCAGAAAGTCATCACTATTGAAAGATGGATCGCCATTAATCAGCGGTGCTAAATCAAGAAAGTAGCCAGCACGGGTCGCTTCAACTGATATATTGTAGTTCGCGGCATAAACCACATCTGCGTAACTGGCATATTTCTGCGCGCTTTCTAAGTGCTTATCGAGATCATACGCAGCCGACTGAAAATAGGTGTCATTGCCCAACGGAACAGCCACCACTTTGGCGCCCGGATGTTGTTCTTCAAAAGGAGTAAAGAGTTCATCCCTGAAAATATCTGTCATCCAACTGGGCACGCCGATGGTGATGATCGTTTCGCCCTGCCCCAACAGCGGAGAAATAGCCGCGACTACAAGAATGAATGCAAGTAACGAAAGTAGGAAAATACGACGGGTACGCATAAAGGTCTTCCTTCCTCGTATCACGTGAACTATTAAGTAAAGCCGGGTAATCCTTTCTGCCCCGCAGAAATGTAATGCGATTTGTTATTATACCCGCAAACGATCTATTATCCTGATCGAAAAGATATTGAAAACGACGATTCCCCTACGGAATATATATTTGATTAGGCATTTATCATATGGAAATTGGGGCACAAACAGAAATGCGCTAGGATGACCAGTCGAGTCATTTTGGTTCGTGCCTATGAGGAGAAAAGTTTTGAGGCTTCTAGAGGCTATGCTACGAACACCTTATTCTCGGGCAATCGTCACACGGATGCGCGTTCCATTTCCCTGTGAACTTTCCACATGAAAATGTCCCCTTAGCGATGAAGTTCGCTCACGCATCGATTTTAGTCCCAGATGACCGGGAAATGACTCGGAGACGTCAAATCCCTTTCCATTGTCATACACCTCAAGCTGGTAACCATCCGGGATATAGATAAATGACAGTTCCACGTGGGTGGCTTGTGAATGCTTAACTGCGTTATGCAGCGCCTCTCGTGCAATCCGGTACAGCCCTTCTTTCGTTTCAACCGGGAGTGCAGGCTCAGCACAAAAATCCGTTGTTACACGAATGCCGTGCCGCGCTTGAATCGATGCCGCTTGTTTGGTCAGCGCGATCACCATTCCCTCTTGCTCAATCGACTCCGGACGCAGTTCGAAGATCAACGCCCGCATCTCGGTCATTCCAGCGTCGGCCAATGACAGGATATAGTCCAACGGCTCATTCAACCGGGAAGGATCAAGTCTCTGAAGTGATTTCGCAGTCCTCGCCCCTAAGCCGATGCCATACAGAGCCTGTGAAACCGAGTCATGCAGCTCGCGTGCCAGACGGTTTCGCTCTTCGAATGCCGCCAGTTTACGGGCTTGTTCCAGCAACCGTATCGAATCCACGACAGGTGCAGCTTGTTGTTGCAGTGCCCCGTAGATTCGATAATCACGTTCACTAAAATCACGCGGTGTTGCCCACCGGAACACCAGTAGACCCAGCCAACGGCCTTTGTTATTCAGCGGTAGCAGTGCCATTGCCCGTGTCTTGTTCGCTCGGGCGATTTCCAGAATATTCGGCGCGATACGGGGGTCATTTGTCGCGTCAGCAATCAACGTCGGCATACCCGGAACATGCAGCCATGTCTGTCTGGTATCACTTTCATCGGTATAGAAATGCGTCCCAATACCAGCGGGTAATACAGCCCCTGTGCACCATTCAGCGACAACCTCTTCATCGTGCTCACTCTCGATAAAGTATGACAGAGCGCCTGATGCGGCCCCGGTGCTCCGTGCATAATCGCTCACAGCTTCAAGTTGCTCATTAGGTGTGGTCGCTTGCATCAATTGCCGTAGCGCAGAATACAGAATGTCCATTTCCCGCTTGGCGACTTCAAGTTCTTTGGCCCGTTGTTCACTCTGCTCAAATAAACGGATCGACTCAATGACTGGTGTCAGTTGCTGGTGCAAACTGGTAAATATTCGCCGGTCGCGCTCATCAAAATAATATGGCTTATCCCAATAAAACGTGATGACACCCACCCACCGTCCATTGGTGTGAAGTGGCAAAACCGCCATCGCCCGTGAATGAATATCCATGAAAATCTTACGGCTCTCAGGATCAACATGCTCATCCGTCAGGATGTCCGTAAAAAACGTCGGCCCGTGTGGACGCGAAAGCCAATATTGGCAGAATCCGCGCGTCGTCAAATCAATGACCAGTCCAACAGGCGTCTCAATTTCGGGCACAGTGCCCCATGTCGCGACCGTCTCGACATGGTCAATGTAAGGTTGGTTGAAGTAGAACAACTGCCCGTTGAACGCCCCGATTTGCCGCGGATAAACGCTCACCGCCATCAACAGGTCTTTTCGGGTCGATGCCCGTGTCAATTTCTGCAGGGCATCATGTAGGAGATCGATTTCTTGTTTGGCCGTTTCCAGTTCAATCGCGCGTTTCTGTGTTTGTTCAAGAAGCCGAATCGCATCTATCACTGCTGCAGCCTGTTGTTGCAGTGCCGTATACACCCGTTGATCCCGCTCATCAAACGCACACGGGGTATCCCAACCAAACAATATTTCAGCGATCCAACGCCCCTTATTGATCAACGGCAGTATTACCGCCGACCGCATTTGGTGCCTCTTCGCCACCGACAGTATATGCGGATTAATAGGATCAACCTTCAGGGTATCTTCAACAAATCGCAGGCGATCGCGAGCCCTTGAGTCATCACTATGTGTATCTTGACTGGACACATCGAACTTGGCGCCAATCCCCAACGGCACCGCTTGCCCCGTTGTCCATTCGGCAACTACTTCTTCAGTACGCTCGGCGTCATCCAGATAAATTAAAATGCCCCATGAGGCCTTATTGCTCCGGGCATAATCACTAATCGCCTCAAGTTGTTCAATCGGTGTTGAAGCTTGAGTTAACTTATTGGAAGCAATGTAGAGCGTGTTGATTTCATCGTTGAATACAGTCATGCTGCTATTCCGGCGGCGCTTCAACCAACCCTATACGGACAGCATAGAGCGCAGCTTGTGTACGGCTCGTCACACCCAGCTTTGCCAAAACATTACTAACATGGGTTTTCACCGTTTTTTCGCCAATGCTCAGCGTTTGAGCAATTTCCTTATTCGCCTGCCCACTCGCCAACAATCGCAACACATCCGTCTCGCGATCAGTGAGTGTTTCAGGATTATCGGGCGTACGTACCTCGCGCATCAAACGCGCTGCAGCCTTGGGTGAAAGCTGAACTTGTCCGGCAGCTGCAGCCTTAATCGAGCGTATCAGTTCATCCGACTCGGTGTCCTTTAATAGATAACCGATTGCGCCCGCCCGAACTGCATCCACAACCGACTTATCCTCAAGTACACTCGTCAAGGCAATTACTTCTACATCCGGCAGCTCGCGTCGGATTATGGTCGTCGCCTCAACCCCGCCTAGCACAGGCATCAGCAAATCCATCAACACAATATCGGGTTGCAGTTGATGAGCCATCTCAATTGCTCGTCGGCCATCCCCTGCCTCACCAACAATTTCGAGTTCAGGGTCGAGGCTCAGGAACATTTTCAGTCCTTGCCGCACAACCGCATGATCGTCTGCTATTAGAAGTCGTATCGTCATAGTGATTTAATCTCAATCGCAATTCTTTAAAACTGATTATGGGCTATAACCCTATTCCTGTCACCAAAATTCCGCCTTTAGACGGATTGCTTTCAGCCCTATGGCGGAGAATCTCCCGAATCCCACCCTACCGTTCTAGTTCCTAATTGTCGCATTTTACCCGAATTCCGCCAAAAGTCTGAACACCATTCACTCGCAGGTCTGAAACCGCTCCATCCCAAATACAGAGTCTGAAAATGCACCCTTGGCTAGAGGAAACAAAATCTCATCCAGCTTATTGTTGATGGCATAGCACCGACACAGCAAACATGCTGAACAGTTATGGAGTAAACACGAAAATGGAAATCCTGCGTTCATCGCATATTCTATCAACAATTGAAGGCTTACAAGCCCGCGTCCACGGTTACGTTTATATTCCCGGTGACGAAGGCTATGAACAAGCCAGCCAGCCTTGGAACTTGAGCCAGTCCCAGCGCCCGGCCGTTGTTGTTATGGCGAAGACGGCCAACGATATCATTCATGCTATTCATTATGCTGACGATAACGACCTCGGTGTCGCCATTCAGGCCACCGGTCACGGTGTGTCCTTGGCCGCCGACAATGCAGTTCTGATCAACACCGCCCTCATGCAAGGCGTCCGTATTGACCCGGTGACCAAAACCGCATGGGTCGAAGCTGGTGTTAAATGGGGCAAAGTCTTAGAAAAGGCTCAGGTATTCGGTTTAGCGCCATTGCTCGGTTCATCGGGTGATGTGGGAGCGGTCGGTTACACGCTCGGCGGTGGCATGGGTTGGTTAGCCCGCAAATACGGTCTATCCGCCGACAGCGTCAACTTCTTTGAAATGGTCAGTGCCGATGGTCGCCTACTGCACGTCAGCCAGAGCGAAAATAGCGATCTTTTCTGGGCGCTCTGTGGTGGCGGTGGCAGTTTCGGTGTCATCACAGGCATGGAGATCAAGCTCTATGCTGTAGACATGGTCTATGCTGGCAACTTGTTCTATCCCATTCAAGACGCCAAAGCAGTTTTTCAGCACTACCGTGAATGGATTGCCAATGCGCCGGATGAACTTACCTCATCAATCGTCATTATGAACTTTCCGCCGCTTCCGGTCGTTCCAGAATTCATGCGCGGACAATCCTTTGCGATGGTACGCGGTTGCTTCACGGGTTCGTTCGACGAAGCCGACAAGATGATGAAGTGGTGGAGGGATTGGAAAGCGCCGATTGTCGATGACTTCAAGCCGATACCGTTTACAATGGCACAGACCATCAGCAACGAACCAGTTGATCCGATGCCCGGTAAAGCAAGCTCGATCTGGATACGTGAACTGAGTGACGAAATGATCGATCTCATGATCCAATACGGTGCTGCGCCCTCACCATTGACCGTCGTTGAAGTTCGTCACGCCGGTGGTGCTATCGCTCGTGTCAAACCCGGCACCAACGCCTATGGCAATCGCGAAGCCAACCATATTTTGGAAGTGGTCGCCATCACACCGACTCCTGAAGCCTTGGCTGCAGTTGAAGCATATATCAAGCAGTTCAAGCAGGTGCTCCAACCCTACTCGACTGGTGGGGTTTACATCAACTTTTTGGAAGGCGCGGAAAAGTGGGAACAGACCAAACTCGCCTATTCTGCTGAAAGCTATCAGCGACTACAGGTACTCAAGGGCAAGTACGATCCTGATAATCGCTTCCGTTACAGCTTCAACATTCCGGCAGCGGGTAGTGATGCGCCGAAGCAGACAATAGGCCAGCACACGACACTCAGCACCAACTAGTTCGTCACAGAAACAAGGAGAGGCAGCGTTACGGCTGCCTCTCCTGTCTACTGTATTTACCAATCAAAAACGATATTTCATCTCAGCAATTCAAACTCAATTTTGGCTGGCATCGCTCCGACCCCAGATAGTCAATCAAGTCATTGAACATCACCACGCCGACCGGATCAACATCCCCTGAACGCATACACTCCAACAGAGCATAAGTGGTCATGACCACACGACCTCTCCCGTATCGGAATTGGACAGTGTGAATGACAGGCCGTTGTACCCAACCCGAAACTTGCCCTGCTAAATAGTCGCCCGTATCCAATACCTCTTCGCTGTTGAGGCCCATAATGCTTCCGGTTGGCATTACCCGACGCAAAGGTAAATTAAGCGGATTATCAATCTTCAGATGGGGATGTACATCAGGTCGCAGCCAGCTTACACTCTTAATCCAATTTCCGTCCGCCAAATTTCCACGACCCCGAGGCCAGAATACCGATTGATCATCTTCGCTGATGAATAGCATCCTACCGCCATCCCACACCCATTTGAGCGCCTTAGCATCCGGACAGTTTGTCACCAGAAGATCTGTGTTTTTCGACAGTCTTGTATCAACATCATAATTCAGTTGTCGGACAATTGCCGCCTCGCTGCTAGCCCACGTCTGCACCGTGACCTTTCCGCTGTAGCGTGCTTGTGCCGCGAGGGATGGCAGGACCAATAAATCAGCCTTTTTGTGGGTAATTTCGCAGTTTGTTTGATCAATAAGGGTTAATTTTAGTGGCAGGAATTGAGCAGATTGAACGCGCGCCATAGGAATACGAATGGAACCTGTCGAAGCGTCATTCGTTCCCATTTTTACAGGCTCGATCCGTTCGACTCCTCCTACGCCATTCAGTTCCCAGCGCAGCCGGTTCTGCGTCCAGTCTGGATCAGAGTCCTCCACCCCGTGTAACTGGATTTCAACAGTTTGGTTATCCCAATAAGCCCGTGCCTCAACCATCGGAATAACCCCTTCATTGATATGGGCATCATTAAACGCTTGGTCAAATACCTGCAGATTGTGATTAAACTCTAACAATTTGTTTTACTCCCAATAAATAATATTTCGTGTGCGCGAAGGTTTCCAACAAACTTCATTACGTCGAATCACGTTCAACCAGTTGCATCTTGCGTGCAAACACCCGTCGTGGTCCCGAATAGCTCTTTTCAATCCGCTCAAATAAAGCTTGGGCTAACCAATGTCCGATCTCGACCGGAAATTGGGCAATCGTGGTGAGCTTGGGACGTACCAACGTCGTCATGGGGATGTTATCAAATCCAACGATGGCGACGTCTTCAGGGATACGCAGACCACAGTCCAAAATACAATTGAGCGCCCCTATTGCCATATGATCATTACAGGCGAAAATCACCGTCGGCCTATGCTTCAAATCCAGCAACTTTTGTGTCGCGATATATCCACTGTTGACCGACCAATCACCTTGCACAATCAAATCAGAATTCACGTCCATCCCGTTGGCCTGCAGTGCCTTGACATGTCCTCGATACCGCCGATCTCCCGGTGGCGTATTCTGCACCGCGATAAACCCGATTTGACGGTGACCCTTCGTCTGAATCAGCCATTCCGTAGTCTCAAACGAAGCATTCTCGTCATCTGCATGAAACACATCGACCTTTGGATGATGGATATGCTCTCCTAAAACCACAACCTCGACACCGGTTCGTTGTATAAGCTGCTCAATATTGTCATCTGATAAGTGGTACGGAATCATGATGATCCCATCCACAGGGCGGCGCATCATCGCTTCGCAAAAGTGAATTTCATTCTCATAAACATGGTCAGTATTTGCGATCAGCACATCGAAATTGTGCTGCCGCGAAACATCTTGCACGTTCTGCACAATCGAGTGATAGAACGGATTAGAGATATCTGCAATCATGATCGCGATCATTTCCGCGCTTTGCCCGCGTAAACTCCGCGCAGCGATGTTCGGGTAGTATCCGAGTTGTTCAACTGCGTCTTGTACGCGCTTGTACGTCTCTTCGCTGATCGCAATCGGTGAACTAGCTTGACTTAAAACGCGTGATACCGTTGTCTGCGACACCCCTGCTAAATGTGCAACATCGCGCATAGTGACCGAACGGTTCGATTGTGCAATCTTATTATTTCGAGTCATAAATAAAGGAACTTTTGCTTATGAATACGTAAACTGTTATTCGAATTCAAACACATCAGACACGGACTGTCAAGCGATTTATGGCAATTCGTATACTTTATCCAACGTCCAATTGAACGGACGGTGACTTGCGGCACTTTGCCCAACAAGTGCTGCTTAGCCGCTCTACATTTTTCCTATGGCGGCGGATGTTTCGTTGTGGCTAGAATAGGAAAAGTAAAACCTTTATGCATCCAGAAGGCTCTTTACTTTTAAGATAAATGTAACTGCTCTCCTGTTAGTAATTGAGGAACCTAATAACTTGAATAACGAACGACGGGTACTGACCATTCAACAGCGTATTCTTTCTAAGGAAACAGGCCGCAGGTTAGTCATGGGCGGCGTGATGCTGCTAGTTATTGGACTGATCTTCCTTGTCGGTTATCCCCAGGCCACTTCGTATCGGATGATCGGCATTATCGGCGCGGTCGAGTTTTTCATCGGTTTGGTCATGTACCAATCGTTTGATAATCCGAAGTAATCACCTTGCGCGAACTTCTCCGATAGGCAGCCTTCAAATGATGATGACTTAAAAGCCTTGGCACCCGTCAAGGCTTTCGTCACGTAGGTCAATCCTCTGCATCCCTCCAATACCTGTTGACGACCTGACTTGGCATTGACGAACCCGCCCCACCCCATTAAAATGCTCACATTCAATAATTGAAATAATAAGCTGTCGTTTCCCTTAAGCGAATGGGCCGAATTCCTGAACGCTGATGGCGGACAGCACACTAAGGAGTTCAATCGTGGCCGAAAAGTTTGTGATCGAAGCGCAATCGCGCGAAATCGTCGGCAAGAAAGTTAGCCAATTGCGACGTCAGGGCATCGTGCCGGTGACTGTTTACGGTCCCAAGGCACAGCCTGTCAATCTTCAGGTTCCCTACCGTCCGCTGCAAGTGGCGTTGATGAAGGCTGGTGGTACCAACCTCATTGAGATCAATGTTAATGGCAAGTCCACCCCGGTCCTCGCCCGCGAAGTTCAACGTGACATTCTTCGCAATGACATCATGCATGTTGATTTCTTCGCAGTCGATATGACCGCCAAGATCACCATCGACGTCCCCCTGCACTTCGTCGGCGAAAGCCCCGCAGTGGCCTCCAAGAAGGGTATTCTCGTCACTGGCCCCACAACAATCAGCATTGAAACCCTGCCCAGCCACCTGATCAATAGCGTTGAGGTGGATGTTGCGAACCTGAATGAAGTCGGCGACTCGATTCACGTGCGTGACTTGAAGCTAGATGCCGAAATCACAATCCTCAATGACCCTGATGAAATGATCGCGCGCATTTCACAGCCCGCTGCCGCTCGCTCTGAAGAAGATGCTGCTGCAGAAGAAGCTGCTGAAGGCGTGGGCGAAGTGGAAATCATTAAGAAGGGTAAGGCTGACGAAGAGGAAGAAGGTTAATCCTCTTAACCCTCCAACAATTCAAACGGGATGCTTAGGCGTCCCGTTTTTGTTTTCAGCATTCATCGGTCTACTTAGAAAATAAACACCTCTTTCATCAAGTGACAAAAGTAGGGCTGCGGCGTACCTCAGCCGATGACAAAACAAGCCATAACACGCATCTAATCGCGGCAAAAAAGAGGACAACAGCCTGTTGCCCTCTCTTCAAAATCATCTCAAAGTCTACTGACTAATTGGTGCCGTTACTGCTCGGCTCGACGCCATCCACCGCATCCGGTGGTAGGTCCTCAGACTCAACACCATTCAATTCACCGGTTTCTTCGGCACTCATAATCGCTACACCCACGACTTCATCGCCGTCGTACAAGTTCATCACAGTAACACCTTGCGTACTGCGTCCTGTCTCACGGATTTGATTCAACCGTGTCCGGAGCACCACTCCGTCCTTGGTGATCAGCATAATATCGTCATTCTCGTTGATGCAGCGCACGCTCACAATCGGCCCGGTCTTCTCATTTCGCGATATCGTCCTCACGCCCAAACCGTAGCGTCCTTGTTGACGGTATTCACTCAAGTCTGTCCGTTTGCCAAAGCCGTTCTTCGTCACCACCAGCATGTGAGTATGGTTTTCGTCGACCACATCCATACCGGCCACCGCATCATCGTCCAGCTTGATCGCGTGCACACCACCTGCAGGTCGTCCCATTACGCGTACTTCAGACTCGTGGAAGCGAATACTCTGCCCCTGTTCGGTGACCATGATCACGTCTTGGTCGCCGTCAGAATACTTCACCCAGCCCAGATAATCATCCGGTTCCAGTCCCATCGCGATCAATCCGCTCGGCCGCACCGCCGCAAACTCATCCAGCGTCACCCGCTTAATGCGTCCACGCTTGGTCGCCATCACAAAGTGACCATCCAACTCGAACGACGTCACAGGCAGCACCGCTGTGATCCGTTCATCCGCTTCCAAATTAAGGATCGTATGGATCAAGGTACCCTTATTGGCACGTCCGGTTTCTGGGATATGGAAGGCCCGCTCAGCGTACACCTTGCCCTTATCACTGAAGAACAAGAGGTGGTCAAGGCTGTTGCACGCGAAGATGTCAACCAGCGCATCTTCTTCCTTAGTCGCCATTCCAGTAACGCCCTTACCGCCCCGCCGCTGCGCACGGTAGGCCGATGCCGGAACCCGCTTGATATAACCGCGTCCCGTCATCGAAATGACCACTTCTTCCTCACGTACCAGATCAGCTTCATTGAAGTCCGTGGTCACACCGTACAGAATTTCCGTATTGCGGTCATCACCGAATTCTTCAGCCAGCAGATTCACATCTTCACGGATCAGCGCCAGAATCTTTTCAGGCGAAGCCAGCAAATCTTCCAGATAAGCAATCCGCGTCATCACTTCACTGTACTCATCTTGGATCTTCTGGCGTTCCAATGCAGCCAACCGCCGCAGTTGCATTTCAAGAATGGCGGAAGCCTGTGCTTCGCTCAAATCGAAGCGCGTCATCAATTTCTGCCGCGCGTCATCGACATCGTCCGCTGATCGGATCGTCTGGATAATCGCGTCCAAGCTCGAAAGGGCCTTCAGCAAGCCTTCCAAAATGTGTGCCCGTGCTTGCAGTTTCCGCAGTTCATACTGTGAACGCCGAACAATCACGTCATAACGGTGGTCAACGTAGATTTGTAAGCAGCGTTTCAAACTCAAATTACGCGGTTCATTATTCACCAGTGCCAGCATCTGAATATTAAAGCTGCTCTGCAAGCTGGTGTATTTATAGAGTTGGTTCAGCACCGTCTTAGGCTGTGCACCGAACTTCAATTCCACCACCAACCGCATACCGTTCCGGTCGGACTCATCGCGCAAATCCGAAACATGTGGCAGTCGGCCTTCACGCACCAGTTCCACAATCCGCTCGATAATCAGCGTCTTGCTCACTTGGTAAGGAATAGAATTGAAAACGAGGCGGAACCGGTCGCCCTTCATTTCCTCGACTTCCACCCCGGCCCGCATCATTACGCGTCCCTTGCCCGTCGCATAGGCTTCTTTCAGTTCATCGCCCACCACGATTTGCGCGCCAGTCGGGAAATCCGGTCCATGAACAAACTGCATCAGTTCATCGACAGTGATGTCGTCAATACGCTCATGATTATCAATAATGTGGATAATCGCCTGTGTGAGTTCCCGCAGATTATGCGGCGGAATGCTCGTCGCCATACCGACTGCGATACCACTTGCCCCGTTCAGCAGCAAATTTGGTAGTCGTGATGGCAAAACGCTTGGCTCCTGCGTCGTCCCATCATAGTTATCCACAAAATCGACCGTGTCCATGTTCAGATCGGTCAGCATTTCCTCAGCCATCCGTGCCAACCGCGCTTCGGTGTAACGCATCGCCGCCGGACTATCGCCATCCACGCTGCCGAAGTTACCCTGCCCATCCACCAGCGGATACCGCAGCGAGAAATCCTGCGCCATACGCGCCATAGAATCATAAACCGCGCTGTCACCGTGTGGATGGTATTTACCCAGCACATCACCGACGATACGCGCGCTCTTCTTATAAGCCGTATTCGCTCGAATACCCATGTCGTACATTGCGTATAAAATACGTCGGTGTACCGGCTTCAGCCCATCACGCGCATCAGGCAGCGCTCGCGCCACGATCACGCTCATCGCATAATCGAGGTAGCTTCCGCGCATCTCTTCATTGATGTTTACAGGACGAATTTGACCAATATCCATCCAAATTAAGGACTTGAGTTTATCCCAATCACTTACGGCCTTATCCCAAAAAGAAAAGGCATAAATGACACTTTTTAGCCCTTATATTCTATCACAAAATGCCTTTAAACGCGAGGGGTATCCCAATTCAGTATCCCAAACGCTAATAGTTTTATCCCAATTTGTTTGGGAAATCCCACATTTCACCTCGCCCATGTTGTAAAATGTGGGAAATAGTCCCCTGTAGCGGTTGATGTTGCCAATGGAAACAAATCATAGGTTTAGAATGCACACTGTTTTTCACCAAATTCAATCAACTAAACACGATTTACTGTTTACATTGATTTCGCTGTCACTGATGTTGTCATTACCAAATCTAGCCCATGCTCAACCACTTACGCAGTCTAAAACGATTCACGCAATATATCAGCTTTTCCCGGGTCAACATGACGATGGCTCAGTAAAGAAGCTGTTTGAAGAAGTAAAAAAGGAATTGACCCTTAACGGCTACGTACTAGAAATCAGCGAATCTACTGAAGTTGAGCCAAAAACAACTGCTGTTATCACCTTCAACATGTTAGGCCATGCTTTCTATCTCGAATTGCACAAATCACCCATGTCAGCCATATCACCGCTTTATGATGAATTTAGTCTCAGTAAGGAGTTCCATCCGGAAAAAGCGGATAGCTTTCAAGGTGCTGTTATGGCTGTAACTGCAACCCTTCTCTACGCAGAAAATAAGTATTCAATAGCCGAACAGTACATGCATCGTGCATCTTTTTCCGTATACTGGGAAATCGACAGCTTGCCACTATTTTACGGGAATTGTGCGTTGCTCAGAAAAGACTATAGGAGTGCCATCGAGGATTATAGATATTTGGTAACCGGATATGATATTGTTGGCGCAGATGACGAGATCGCGCCTCCCACAATTGCATGGAGCTATATGCAATTAGGGCAGCAGGAAAAGGCGTTGACTTTGGCAAATAAACTTGTTGAATGGGAGAAGCGTGTCAAAGATAGTGAACGAATTTCACAGGCGTTAGCCAATCGTGCCCAACTCTACAATTTGGCCTTCCGCTATGATGACGCAGTCAAAGACCTTACCGCAGCCATCGACCTCTCCCCTACTCATCCAGCCCTCTACGCCCTGCGCGGTCAAACCTACCTGCTCCTTTACCAGTGGGATAACGTCCTCGCCGATTACAACAAAGCCATCGAACTTTATCCCACCTACGCTGATGCCTACTATTTTCGTGGCGTTCTCTACTACTCCATCCTCCAAACCGGACAAGCCATGTATAACGACGCCCTCGCCGACTTCAACCACTACCTTGAACTCGCACCCAACGGCGAACACGCCGCCGATGCCACCCGCTACGCCAACGACATCCAAACCCAGATCAACGCACTTAACAATTAGTTCAACACTTTGTATGATGCTATTGGAAAATCGATTGTTTCATGCCTTCGTATTTGCATTTTCTCCCCTCTGCCATGAAATGGAGAGGGGGCGGGGGTGAGGATTTGAATCCGCAACAGGAACGTATCGACACTTGCCGTTGGCAAATCCTTTTACACATTCATACATAACATCCTTGTAAGGGCGCACGGCTGTGCGCCCAAAACCTCAACAAACCATTTCCTAACCATCCCGCAACCCAACCCCACATTTTCCCCCTCATTTTGTTAGAAAACTCGTCGCGAAAGAGTTACATTTTGGTCACCCGTTCACCAAACATTTGTGCTACGATATTTCTATCTCTCGGCATCACAAACTGATCCACAAACCGTCGACTGATTGTTTTGACTAAAGACTACAAACTAAGGACTATAGACTGCCTATGACCCGCTATGACCCTTCCCACAAAAAACTCGTCCTGCGCCTCTACAAAGAGGTCTTCAAGCAGGATGTCACCGCCACCTGCCGCTACACCGAAATTCCCGAACGCACATTACGCGACTGGGTTTATGCAGCACGTCGCGCGGCAGCCTCCCGTAAATCCGCTGAGTCGACACTGCCAATTGCGCCGCGGCGGCCATGAGCGAGCCATCCGCTGCATTTGTGCCAGTTCAGCGCCGCCAGCCGAGCTTCCCGCCGCGAGTAAATGTCGATCCAGCGAATCACTCCCTTACTCCCGCCAGTCAATTCGGCGGGAATTATGCAAAATCTGCACAAACTGCGAATTTTGCGAATCAAGCCAACAGCTAATTGATAAAAGCCCGTCGCCAACCGCTATCCACAATAGCACTTCCTTCCCAAATGAGGTACAAACATGCCACCAATATTTCCCAATTGCATCGGAGCACTTTATGAGAATAGTTCGGAATATTTTGCTTGTAATAGTCATTATTTTAGTCATTGTGGTCACAGGTGGCGTCATCGTCTATAACCGTTGGACGCGCGGGCCGCTCCCGCAGCAAGACGGTCAAATCGTCATCAAGTCCCAGAACACAACCGTCGGCGCTCAATCCGTCTCCATTTCCGGCCTCACCGATAAAGTGGAAATCATCCGCGATAACTGGGGCATCCCCCAAATCTACGCCTCCAACACCCCCGATCTCATCTTCGCGCAGGGCTATACTCAAGCTCAAGATCGCTGGTGGCAGATGGAATTCGCCCGTCACATTGGCAACGGAACCATTCAGGAGCTAACGGGGAAGAATTCAGATGTTATGGGTCAAGACGTCTTCATCCGCACCGTCGGTTGGAGGCGCGCCGCCGAACGAGACTTCACCGTCTACGATGATGAGAGCAAATCTGTTCTCCAAGCCTTTGCCGATGGCGTCAACGCCTATATCCTCAACCGTTCCGCCGGACAGCTCGCCTTCGAATACAACCTGCTGGGTGTAACTGGCGTCACCATTCCCATCCAGCCGTGGACGCCCATCGACTCACTCGTCTGGGCCAAAGTCATGGCGTGGGATCTCAGCGGTAACCGCAGCGCTGAACTCCTCCGCTCTGAACTCTACAAAAAACTCGGCCAAGAGATGACCGACGAGTTCATCCCGCCCTACCCGTCATCGGTGCCGGTACACAGCTCGCCGGAAACATCGGCATCAACAGTCCACTCTTCCACGAAGTCCCCGGTATCGGCAGTAACAACTGGGTCATCAGTGGTAAGCTTACCAAATCAGGCAAACCGCTTCTCGCCAACGACCCACACCTCAGCATCCAGATGCCCTCTATCTGGTACGAAATTGGTCTGCACTGCCAGCCCGTAGGTGATGCCTGCCCCTTTGAGGTCACAGGCTTTGCCCTCCCTGCCACTCCCGGCGTAGTCATCGGTCACAATGCCCGCATCGCTTGGGGTGTCACCAACGTCGGCCCCGATACGCAAGACCTCTACACGCTCAAGATAAATCCGGATAATCCGCTTCAGTACGAGTGGAACGGCCAGTGGCGTGATATGACCACCCACGACGAAATCATCCACTACGGGGATAGTAACGAAACCACGACCATTACCGTCCGTGAAACCCATCTTGGCCCGATCATTAACGACAATCAGTTGGATGATAACGGTAAGCCCAAAGGTTTCAACAACGATAATCCGATGGCCTTCCATTGGACAGCTACCGCCGAACCCGGCACCATCCTCAAGGCCGTCTTACTGCTTAACAAAGCCGCCAACTGGACAGATTTCCGCAACGCCGCTAGCTTCTGGGATGTTCCCGCTCAAAATATCATTTACGCCGATGTCGATGGCAACATTGGTTATCAGACCCCCGGTCATATTCCCATCCGCGCCGAGGGCCACAGTGGTCTTCTCCCCATCGACGGCACCACCGATAAGTACGAGTGGAAAGGCTACATCCCCTTTGACAACCTGCCACGCATCTACAACCCGCCGCGCGGTTACATCGCCACCGCTAATCAGGCAGTAGTCCCGCTTGCCTACTACGATCAACTCAAGGAGAAATTAGGCAGCCAATTTGGTGAAAACAGCAACTACGTGATGGGTCAAGAATGGGCTTATGGCTACCGTGCCCAGCGCATCAACCAACTCATTCAGACCACCGGCCCACACACCGCTGATACCATCAAAGCCATCCAAGGGGATGACAAAAACATCGGCGCCGAAGAAATTGCGCCGTCGCTCAAAACAGTCAAGTTCAGTGACGCCAAATACACCGACGCCCGCGACTGGATGCTCAATTGGGACTACCAGATGAAAATGGATAGCCAGCAGGCTGGTCTTTATGGATACTTCTGGTGGCGCTTGGGCGAGGACATTTTCCGTGATCAAACCGGTGACATCATCGGCCCCGACGAAGGGGATCAGGGCATGTGGGCAATTAACTTGCTGCTCCAAAAACCGGATGATGCGTGGTGGGATGATCTCACGACCGCTGACAAAAAAGAAACCCGTGATGATATTCTGGTGCGTGCCTTCCAAGAAGCCCTTGACCAGATCACCAAAGATCGCGGCTCCGATCGTACCAATTGGGCGTGGGGCAAAATCCATACGGCCACATTCGTCAGCAATCCGCTCGGCAAGAGTGGCATCGACCTCATCGAAAGTCTAGTTAATCGCGGCCCTGTTGAAACCAGGGGCAGCTCCGATATTGTCAATGCCACCGGCTGGGATTACAGCAGTGAAGGTTTCAAAGTGGTATCGCTGCCCTCCATGCGCATGATTGTGGACCTCAGTGATCTTGCCCAAAGTCAAACCATGCACACCACCGGCCAGAGTGGACATCCCTTCAGTCCACACTACAATGACATGATCGACTCGTGGCGCAATATTCTCTACCATCCCATGCTCTGGACGCGTGATCAAGTCGATAACGCCCGTGTGAATGACCTGATCCTAACCCCGGGCTAATAACCCCAACTCGCAATGTTGGTGGGGCGCAAGGATTGCGCCCCATTTCTTTTGGTCTACTTCGTCAAAAACTCATGCACCAATGACTGGAAATGATGCACGCCGTTCTCCCGTAACACCGAGAACCGCCCCTGATCATAAACATTCGACCTCAGCCCTTTTTGGACATTCTCACAAATCTCGATATCCTCCTGCTGAATTTGGTCACTGAACGCGATAATCTGCTGCATACTCTCCCAACCCTCGCCCGTTCCCGGCTGCTGAAAATACCACTCAAAAATCGTCAGCGTCTTGTCATGTCCCAAGGGCAAAATGATATTGATCGACGTATTGTCCAGATACACGTTCAACATCACATTCGGGAATATCCAGTAATAAAGTGCCTCGGCCTCAGAGTCAGTTCGGATGTAACGACGGTCACGCACTTCACCTTCCACCGGACGGATCGGCGCATATTGTGACGAATAATACCGGTAAGTATCGACCCGATACTGATCATAATCCAACTCCTTGAACAACCCCGGATGCGCAATCGGCAGATGATAACCTTCGAGATAGTTATCCACGTAAACTTTCCAGTTACAATCAATCACATAATCGCGCCGTTCAATCAAGCTCATCTTGCTCAGGTCAAAACCTTTTCTGAGGATTTCTGCATTAATCGGACCATAAATATCACTCATCGGCGCCGCATTCGGATCAAGATTGACGAACACCCACGGTCCCCATTCTTCAACTTGGATCGGTGCAAGGCACACATCTTCTTTTGCCCAGTTTTTCACACCTTCGAATTCCGGCGCACGCGTCAGCTTCCCTTCCAGATCATACGTCCACCCGTGATACTTGCACTGCAAACTCTTACGATTGCCCTGCCCCAGTGCCACCGGCCCCGCCCGATGCATACACACGTTGTAGAATCCACGTAGTTTCTCATCCACCCCGCGCGTAATCACCAACGGTTGTCCGACCACTTCACACGTAAAGAAATCGCCCGCCCGCCGCACTTGGTCAACACGTCCGATTGGCTGCCATGTCTTGTAAAAAATTCGTCTCTTTTCCAACTCCAACATGCGCGGATCGGTATACCAACCGGCAGGTAGCGTCTCCGCTTGTGCTAAATCATCCGTAGGTCGAAACGTGTTCAAATCAAGTGGCCTATTCAAAGTGTCAAAATTCAAAGGTTCCATAATTCAATCCCCCTCTCCAAACGGACAAGAATCGAAATACAAAAGGGAATAACCAATAAGGTCATTCCCCGATATGCATATTGTTTTGTCAGGGAGTCATTTATCTGCGAGGGCCAGCAAACACAACGTATAACTGGAACGGGGAAGTTCCAATCTCAGGTCAATTTCACACGAGAAGAAAAATTCGTTTAGCGCGATCATCAACAATCAGTGAGCTGCTAAAACACAATACGATGAGTCGCCAACAGAAACGCCAAACCTAAAATTGCGACGTTCATAAAAAGAAATATCGAAATGAACATACGCTCCACAGCCGTCATGCCCAAGAATAGCTTCTGGACTTTGACCTCGGAGTCATCCGTAATTTCAAGGCCAATATCGCCATCAAGGTCTAGGCTATCATCTTCTTCTGTAGTATTACGAAGTTCGTCTAACATCTTGCCGCCCCTTACTCAAATTTTCCACTATAGTCGTAGAATAGCCGAGAAAATTCTCACTGTCAATTTACACGTTTCCATATGCCGTCAGCCAATCGGAAGACCGCGTCCGACTGCTGTGTATTATCCCCTTCACCAATTGTAACCACTGCCCGCAAATCCACACTTGCGTCAGTACCAACCTCAGTTTGCACCGATATTACGGTCTTTTTACTCGTGGGCGCTTGTGCATTGAATCGTGAGTAAGCCAGTTCCCGCGCCACACTGTTGCGGGTATCATAAAGTGTCAGAAAATTGGTTTCATCCTGCTTCTGAATAAGATCATCTTCGACCGTCAAACGCCATGTCAAATAATCGCGCCAATCCAGCCCCGTTTGCTCCAGAGACTTTCCGGTAATCACCGACAGCAAGCTGATATTCGAGTCAGGTCGCAAGGCCGATATCAGCTGTCCAACAACTTGAGGGCCAAAGTTGGTTGTCAAACTCGTCATCAGATACGAACTGGTATTCACTTGTACCAGTTGCCCTACCAACCACGACACAATCGCCTGATGCAAATATACCGCATCAGATGGATACACAGGCTGCAAATTATTCATCGCCTGCGTGACCAATCGGTCAGTCAGCTTCTCCGCAACCTCAAGTTGTAAATCAGTGTCGAAAGGCATATCCGTACGCGCTCGGCGCACATATGGAGACGGAATCTGTAAACGCCAATCGCCCCCCGCCGCCCACATCAACTGAAGAGCCTCATCTGGGACAATTTCAATGGTTATATCTGGTATCGTACCGCAGTTCAGGGAAGTGCACGCCGTTTGCAGCCACGATGCCATCTTGTTGGCAACCGCTTCGCCGAAAGCCTTATCCACCATCTGGTAGCGAACCGTCACGTTTTGCACCTTCTGGACTTCCAAATTACCCCAGAATGTAAAATCCGGTGGAACATGATGCCACCCGTCTTCGTAATGCCAGTAAAACCATATGCGTGTATAAGGCACACCATTAACGATTTCTTGCACGCTCACCCGCGCCCGCGTTCGGTCAACTTGTAGATCAGAAATCGCCCCTGTCAGTTGAACGCCATTCTGCATCTTAAGGTCTTGGTACTGGTTAAAAATCTGTTGTTGAACTTGGAGCCAGTCTGGAGAAGCACTGCGTTGAATCGACGAGAAAGTTGCGAAGTCTCCTAAGCGCAATGTGGTCACTTCAGCTTCGACCGTACTCCGTAGCGATTGCTCAATCTCCTTTTCAACTGCATCCAACCGCAGGACCACAAATGCGCCAATACCCGCAAAAATCGTGAGCACAATCATCAAAAATATCAGGAAGCGCAAACGTGCAGCACGTCGTCGCCGCGCAAAAGCCTTGCCCTCGCCGGATCGCTGAACCTGTGTCTTTTCGGCCTCAATTTCCCAATCGTAACGTAAGCCCATAACCTATCCTAACGCTATGTCACCAGCGATAACCCGTTCGACCCGCCCGTCAGCTTGAAGAATGTTGAGCGCACCGTCACCATCAACGGATTGAGCCGTTCCATAAATTTCCTTATTCGCGGTCACTAGTCGAACCTGTTGACCAAGGGTAATCAATCGATTCTGCCACGTGTTGAACAATTCATCGCTGCCCAGTCGTTCCATCCAGTAGTCAAGTCTTCCCAATAAATTCACCAGTAAGTCAAGCCGGCTGACAGGTCGCCCCAAAACAGGCTCAATACTGATGGCACGATCTGCCAACTCGGTATTCGCAAAATTAATCCTCACGTTGATCCCCATACCCAGCACAACCCCGGACAGTTCGCCATTCTCCCAAACCGCTTCTGGTAATATGCCGGAGACTTTTAGTCCACTGAGCATCACATCATTCGGCCACTTGACTCCGACCTGCGCAAGTCCGAGGTGCTTAACCATATCATAGATTGCCAGTGCCCCGAGCATCGTGATCTGGGGCAAATGCTCAATTTGAGGTCGCAGAATTACCGATACAATTAGCGCTGTTCCGGGTGGTGTCTGCCATACTCTGCCCAACCGCCCTTTACCCTTCACCTGTTCATCAGCAATTACGACTGCCCCGTGAACAGCACCCTCTCGCAGCCAATCCAGTGCGACATCGTTGGTGCTGCCAATCTGGGCATGAAACCTTACCGGACGCGGATAGAGTCGGTCAACAACCTGTTTTTCTGTCAGAGTCATGGTCTACAATCCTCTTTTGTCGTGTCGATTGTAGCATCTTTGGTAGGATGGCAGAACTATCAACACCTCTATAAGCTTGCTATACTCACGCTACAATCTGTTTTTCTACTGTTAGACTCACGGAAGTGAAACAATGGATCACCTTTATACACCTTGGCGTATGGCCTACATTCGAGGTGAGAAAAAAGCGGTTGAAGGTTGTGTGTTTTGTGATCTCGCCGCCGCGAAAGATGACAACAAACAGGTCATTGCCTATTCCAAATACATGTTCGTGACGCTCAACAAATATCCCTACAACAACGGTCACTTGATGGTCATTCCCTACGAACACGTCCAGAGTTTGGAAATGCTCTCGCCGGAAGCCCTTCAAGATTTGATGTTAACAACCAATAAAGCACTGGCAGTTCTTCATAAAGCCTATAATCCTGCTGGCTTCAACCTCGGTGCAAATATTGGTTCCGCTGCTGGAGCGGGTATCGCCGAGCACTTTCATTTTCATATTGTGCCTCGTTGGCCGGGTGACGCAAACTTTATGGGCGTTGTCGGCAACACCCGCGTTATTCCCGACACCTTGGAAAACATCTATACTGAACTGAAAGCAGGTTGGCAGGCGCTTTTCCCAGAAGGAAACAACCCATGACACGCGACAAAAGCTTACGTGATCCTGTAATTCTATCCGGCGCTCGTACACCGCAAGGCAAGTTCCTCGGTGGACTCGCTTCATTAACAGCCGCTGAACTTGGACAATACGCCGTCAAGGCTGCCGTTGAACGCAGTGGGATCAACACCTCTGCCATCGACGAAGTCATTATTGGAAACGTCGTCAGCGCAGGTGTAGGGCAGGCACTACCCCGTCAGATCAGTATCGGCGCGGGTGTTCCGGAGCATGTCGGCGGCAGTGTCATCAACAAAGTTTGTGGTAGCAGCCTCAAAGCAGTCATGCTCGCCTCCAACGCCATCAAAGCGCAGGATGGCGATCTCTATATCGCGGGTGGGGTTGAAAGCATGAGCCGCGCACCTTATCTCAACGACTCCATTCGTCAGGGAAACAAGTATGGTGCCGTCCAATTGCGCGATGCTCTCCAAACCGATGGCTTATGGTGTGCCCTCTGTGATTGGAGTATGGGCAGCGCCGCTGAATATATTGGCGAACAGTTTGAAATCAGCCGCGATGAAATGGATCGCTTCGCGCTTCGCAGCCACCAATTAGCGGCCAAAGCAGCCGACTCAGGCAAGTTTCAAAACGAAATTGTTCCAGTTACCCTCAAATCGCGCAAAGGCGAAACGGTCATTCAACAGGACGAAGGCATTCGTCGTGACACAACTTTGGAAGTGCTCGCCAAACTGCCTCCCGCCTTCAAATCAGATGGCAGTGTGACCGCAGGCAATGCCCCCGGCATGAACGATGGCGCAGCAGCCCTCGTCGTCAGCAGTCGTGAGTATGCCGAGCAGCACCAGCACCAACCGGTTGCTCGCGTGGTTGGCTATGCCCAAGCCGCCGTCGACCCCAAATCCATTTTCTATGCCCCTGTCAACGCCATTCCATTAGCTTTACAGCGCGCAGGATGGGAAATGAAAGATGTCGATCTATTTGAGATCAATGAAGCGTTCGCTGCTCAAGTTTTGGCTGACGTCGAAGGGCTGAAACGCAGTGGACACGTGTTGCCAATAGAGAAGTTAAACATACATGGTGGAGCCATTGCGCTCGGGCATCCGCTCGGCGCAAGCGGAGCAAGAGTACTCATCACCTTGATCCACGCCCTAAAGGACAACGGACTAAAACGCGGTTTAGCTGCTTTGTGCTTGGGTGGAGGTGAAGCCGTAGCCTTAGCGGTTGAGTTGGAATAGCTGCTAAACTTCAGTAGGGGGTATGGTAAACACAAAAGTCGTACCGTGTTCCGGTTGGCTATCTACATGGATCGTTCCGCCGTGCGCTTCAACAAATCCTCGAACAATCGCTAAGCCCAAACCAGTGCCCCGTCGTCCATCGCTGGTTTGGCTGCGTGATTGTTCGCCCCGATAAAAGCTCTTAAAGATGTTCCCCAAATCATTTGACGGAATATACGAACCGCTGTTATGGACGCTGATCTCCGCTTGTTGATTTTTTTCATGAGCGTTCAGCGTCACTTCTCCACCATCCGGCGTGTATTCAAGCGCATTGTCGATTAAGTTATACAGAATACGTTGCAGCTTGTCCGGCGCAACATATAATACATCCACATTCGGATCAACTTCAGCAGATAATCGAATAGAACGCGCCTTTGCTCGTGCATTCATATTGCTCAATGTATCGGATACCAAGTCTCGCAGTGAAGTTTTCTGTCGCATCAACGGCACTTTTCCAGTATCCAACTGCGCCAGATCAAACAGATCATTAATCAGGTGTCCCATATGGGTAATTTCATTTTGCATATTTTGCTGGTAGCGCTTTATGGTTTCGGCGTCGCTCACCACCCCGTCCATCATCGCCTCATTCATCGCGCGGATAGCAGCCAGTGGCGTGCGTAAATCGTGTGATGCCCACGCAATCAAGTCGCGCCGCATTTGTTCGACCTGCCGTTTCTGTTCCTCCACTTTTTCGAGGTCAGCCGCAATTTGGTTAAACATCTCGGCGAGTTGTGCTAGATCATCGCTACCCATCACGGGCAACCGAACTTTCCAATCCGAGCGTGCCAGCGCCTGAACACCCTGTGATAATTCAGAGATACGATCACGTAATGTGCGAGCAATAAAAAATGTTGAAACCCCCGCAATCACTCCTGCAAAAATCAGCAGCCCGGTCGTCAAAACCAGATCATGTTCCTTGATGAACATCAACCGTGCCGTAATCCACACGTTGATAAACACCAGAACCACTGTCAGCACAATGATTGCAAACAACGCGGCCCTCAGACTCAAGAATCGTTGAAGCATCCGCTGTTGATACAGAAGATAGGTGATACCAACCGTGATCAGCCCGCTGCTAACCATGTATAGAAAGAGATTTTGTATATCTTGTGCCGGAGGATTAAGCGCGGGAACAACCACTAGCATCGCTAGCAAAAAAGCGATGAGCACAGCCATAATAAGTTGAAACAGTGGCGTAAGTTTCATACTTCCGGCTCAAATTTATAGCCCACACCCCAGACCGTTTGGATATAAGATGGTTGGGCAGGATCAGGCTCTATCTTCTCTCGTAGTCGGCGGATATGCACAGTGACCGTGCTCTCATCCCCGTAAAACTCATACCCCCAGACTTGGTCAAGCAGTTGTTCCCGTGTAAACACCTGCTGTGGATGTCGCGCGAACAACCACAACAAATCAAATTCCCGCGCAGTCAGCACCACCATCTGCCCCTTAAGTATTACAGACCGCCGCAACGGATCAATTTGGAGATGCTTAAATTCAACAGGTTTGTCGGTTATCTGGGTATCGTTTCTAGCACGGCGCAGCACCGCTTTGACCCGCGCCACGAGTTCGCGTGGGCTAAACGGCTTAACCACATAATCATCAATGCCCAGTTCAAAACCCGTCAGACGATCCACTTCATTTCCTCGAGAAGTCAACATGATAATCGGAACGCGGCTTTGCTCACCTGCATACTCTGGCGCATTCCGTATAGACCGCGCAATCGAGAATCCATCAATGCCACCCGGCAGCATAATATCCAGAATGATCAGGTCAGCGTGCTTATGCCGTAACAAATCGAGAGCGCTCGCGCCAGTATCGGCCTCGATCACCGCAAAGCCATCCAGTTCCAGATAGCGGCGCACAACATCGCGCAGTGTAGCTTCGTCATCAATTATGCAAATAGTGTGTATTTTCATCATAATGACACTGTAGTCTCAACCGATTACAAGATCATTACACAGATCAGCATCATCTATGGAATAGTCAACGGAACAGGCAGACTAAACGCATTATCCGGAGATGACATTGCCAGTCGTGTCCCGTCAATTGGGTTGTACCATCCCACTATCGCCCGATATGAACCGGAAGCCATTGGTGCCGTCTCTGTAATCGTGTGTCGCGTAATAAACTGCTCACCCGCTTGCCAATAGTGGTTAGGAAGTGCAGGTGGAGCATCGCCCTGCCCGACAACCTGATTATTCGCATCAAGCGCCTGAACAAACACCGTATCATCCGAAGATAACGCCCCGACCGACTTCCACACCAAGTTTAATACATTGTCATCAAGCCGATAACCAATAAGCTGCACTGCATTCCCAAAAGTCACAGGCGTAATCGTCTGCACATTTTCAACAGTCTGCATAGTACTCGCAGGTGCGAATCCACCGACATCTAGCATGACACTCTTCAAAGATCGCCCATTCTCATCGACTGCTTCTACCAGAGTCTTTGAGTCATAATCCCACCAACCGACATGCAGTCGCAGTTTAGACACCACACTGCTCGTCTGATCGAGCAAGATTGCATAGTGATCCGCATACATTGCATCCGCTGGCCATGTCGATGTACGTAGCCGACCCGCCCCCGGATAGCTATCTACCTTACCGATGACCGTACCATCATCGACTGTCGCATGAAGGTACAAACTGTAATCGCGCACCGATGGGTTAATCACCTTCCAGTAAACAGTAATCGGAACACGATCACCGGGGAAATAACGTCGATCATCAACCTGATAACCAACCAGTGCGACATCACCAAACCGTGCGTAAACCGAGTGTGCTGAACTGGGCAATTCACTAAGTCTTAGTGGAGCTTCATATTGCGGCGCAATGCTGGCAAACGGAACAATCAGTGCGAAGCACGCAAATCCTATAGGTAAAAGTGTATAGAGCGGCTTGAATGAAGTATTTTGCCTCAATTTTTGAGGTATGAGTGGCCCGATCCAATATCGTCCAAACGATATAAAACCCATCGCACCCAAAACACAGATGGCCGCATTAAACGGAAACAATAATCGACCTTGGGAAGCATAGGTTTGTGATGTCCATACCACCACGCTTACTGTTCCAGCAAAAACAATCAGTACAAGCAGCAACAGCGAAACGCGGATATCAACTTGTGCGCGTTTATTCTCTTCAGCTAATCGCGACCGCAGCGCCACGATGAACGGGGTAATCAATCCCACCAGCATGAGGATTGAAGTCAAATCCATCACATCATAGAACCAGCGAAAGGTCATGATATTAACGGCACCGAACAGCGCCCAGTAAGCGAAGCGAAACCCTTGAAATTCATCCAGCAACGTTTGCAGACTAAATCCACCGATGCGCTGCCCTGCCACCACCACCATCGTGCGCGTTCCAAACAACTCGCCGTAGAGTGTGACGTTACGCCCATACCACCATCCAGCCACAACCACCCAGATCAAGCCGATGGATAAAGCGAAAGTAATTAATCCCCGCCAATCGAGTGTTTGAGTGGAAGTCTCAGAACGCTTCCTTGCGTAGATTTTTGGACTAAGAAATACCCACAATCCGCCCAGCACCACGAACGGCATCACCACCAATCCACTTAATTTGCTCAGCGAAGCCAACGCCAATAGCACGCCAAATATGAAACTCCTTCGAAGCGTAAATTGTGAATATCGAATAAAGACCACAAGCTGCCAAATAACAAGGCTGTTGAGTACAGTCACCAAATTGTCATTATTGACCGACGCCGTGATGAACAAAAACATCGGATTGAATGCGGCCAACGATGCTGCCAAAATCGGCAGCGCAGGCTGTCCAAAACCAAGCGCAGATGCAGAAAAGAAAATCGAAACAACCGTAATACAGCCCAAAACGATGTTGAACACCCGAACGATATAAACGGCGAGAACAGTACCACTTAGTGCAGGATGAGCGGAGTCATGCAGAACCAGATTTTTATTGCCCAAATTACCCGGGATGCCAGCCACCGCATGAGGATTCGGCTGGCGTACAACATCAAAATCATTGCGATCAATACCGTGAACCAACAAAGCACCGATTATGTAATAAAGCGGCGGTTGGCTGCCCTCTTGTTCATATGGCGTCTTAACACCCGGCTGCTGTACAGGAAGTTGCCCTGTATCGGCGATAAAATTAATCGTGCCGAAATGCCAGAGTTCGTCAGAAGCTTCGAGCGGTGGTGTCGCCCATGTGTACATCAGGCATAATATGACAAAAGCCCCGAGTATGATAACAAGGGGCATGGGAACTTTTCGCTGTATAGGTTGCTCTCGAATATCCATAGGCGATCATTTTAGACGCCCTATGAATTCAAGACAAGTTTGAGAACGACGTTCAAATCAGGTGTTTTGTGCTAGCACGTGCCGCGCGTTTTCGATATAGCTCAACGATTGATGGCGGAAATAGGTGTTATACAACTCCGCATAATGTCCGCCCTGCTCCATCAGCGCTTCATGGTTACCCTGTTCGATGATTTTCCCCTCGCGCAGCACGATAATCCGGTCAGCGCTGCGCACGGTACTCAGTCGGTGCGCAATCAAAATTGAGGTGGATTGGGCAAGAATTTTATCGAGCGCCTCTTGGATCTGCGTTTCGGTAAACGGGTCAATGCTGGCCGTCGCTTCATCCAATATAAAAATCGGAGGCCTTTGGAGCAGCACCCGGAGCAAGCTCACCAGCTGCCGCTGCCCCATACTCAAGTGGGCACCGCGTTCGCCGACATCCGTCTGCAACCCATCAGGTAGCGTTTCCAACCATTCTCCGTCACCGATACTTTTCGCCACCGCTTCAACTTCTGCGTCCGCAGCTTCCGGCTTCGAATAGCGGATGTTGTCAGCAATCGTCCCGCTGAACAAAAATGGCGACTGTGAAACTATACCCAACTTACTCCGGAACGACTGGATATTGAGTGATCGAATATCCTGCCCATCAATTAGTAGTTCACCGGATTGGAATTCATAGAACCGTGCGATCAGTTTAGCAATCGTGCTCTTTCCAGCGCCTGTATGCCCAACAAAAGCGAGGCTCTCACCGGGCTGGATCGTCAGCGAAAAATGATCCAGTACAGGCGTATTCGGTTTATATTCAAAGACCACGTCTCTGAACTCCACACTCCCTGTTAATTTGTTGACCGGTACATCTGCTATCTGATTAACCTTATTAGTCGAATCGATCAGCGCAAAAATACGTTCCGCTGAACTCAAACCTTGTTGGAGTTGTCCCCAAAAACTAGCGAGGTTAATAATTGGAAACCAGAAGCGCTCCACACTTTGAACAAATAGATACCATGAGCCAACGTTGATCGCCCCACTGACCACCGCCTGCGCCCCAAAATACAAGATTGAAGCACTACCGAAACCCGATAATACGTTCAATACCGGAAAGATGAGTGCCAGTACGTAACCGCGCCGGAGATTGATACTATAGGACTGCTTATTAACGCTTACAAACTCATCGTAAATCAAATTCTCACGTCGGAAATTCTTTGCAATGCTGATGCCCGACACACTCTCTTGAATATTGTCGTTGACAGCAGCCATCGCGCGGGAGCCTTGCCGACCTACCACACGTGCAAGATAACGAAACACCAGAGATAGAACAATAAAGATAGGCAGCCATAGAAGCACGAGCAGCGACAACTCTTTAGAGCGGCTGATCAACACCGCACCCAGAATCACGATTTGCACCATCTGAACAAATATGTCACTGAATATCACCAGAATATTGCCGAATTCCTGGGTATCGCTGGTGATACGGCTAACAATCTTCCCCGACTTGTTATCATCATAAAAACCGAGGTCACGATTGACGGCTGCTGCGAATGCGTCACTCCGCATCTGGCTAATTCCATCGCCGATCAGCCGTGTAATCATCCGCCCTCGCCACCAGTTACATAAGTAATCGATGATAGCCGCGATAAACAAACCCACGAGCAGCAGGACCAACCGTGTTCGATCTTCCTTGTTATCTAACAGTTGGATAGCTATAGAGATCAAAACTGGGAAAACCGTTCCCAGTACGGAATAAAATACCAGCAATCCTGCAATGGTCCACAAGACACGCTTTTGGCTGGAGAAGTAGTTGGCTATACGCTTGAAAAGGTAGCTGTCCGAGTATAGACGGTCATACGAATCTTGGTTGAGTGAATGGAACATAGTCTTCGTTAGCCTCGTGCAGCATCCGGTTGCGATTGCGGTGTGTGTTCGTACCGGGCGAATATGCGCCGGTAGGAATTCGATGATACGAGTAATTCCTCATGCTTACCTTGCGCGACTACTCGGCCCTGCCGCAGGACAACAATGTGATCAGCCCATCGAATTTGAGACAAACGGTGCGTAATCAAGATCGTGGTACGTCCTTTTGAAGCTGCCCAAATAGCTTGTTGAATGCGATCTTCGGTGGCACTGTCAATCGCGCTTGTACTGTCGTCCAAAATTAGGATTGGTGGATCAGTTAAGAATGCGCGTGCGATCGCAATGCGCTGCCGTTGACCACCACTGAGTGTCACACCTCGCTGACCGACCACGGTATCGTAGCCTTCAGGAAAGCTTGTAATGAAATCATGCGCCTGCACCTTACGAGCGACATCTTCAACCTCGGTTTGAGTAGCCGATTGCTTCCCGAAACGGATGTTATCAGCAATCGATCGACTAAAAAGAAAGATGTCCTGCTCAATGATACTGATCTGTGACCGAAGTGAAGCCAGACTCCAGTCCCTAACATCAACACCATCAATCAGAACACGGCCAGAATCCACATCGTAGCTCCGGTTGATGAGCTTTGTGATCGTACTTTTCCCTGAACCCGTCTGCCCGACTATCGCGACCGTTTGCCCCGGCTCAACTGTGAACGAAATATCATAGAGCGACTGGTTGCTATGTTCGTCATGATACCCAAAATTGACATGCTCAAAAGTAATACGTCCTTGAATGTCAGCGACGCGTCCCGACTGATTTTGATCAAGGTCCGTCTTTTCATTGATGATGCTCAAAATACGCTTTGCACCCGCATATCCAAGCGCCACTTGTGAAAGGGAACGCAGCGATGAATAGACAGGGAACTGGTACAGGAACAGCACACCAAGGAACGCGACGATCTTCCCTTCGTTAATCAGTCCCAGCTCATAGAGATAAATCGCTTGGATAAGCCCGCCAATCGTTAGCATCGACAGTAGCAAAAACGAAATATAGCGCGCCTCGATATAGCCTTGTTTGACAAAGTATCCTCGAACCTCACTGACCAGCATATTGAAAGCGTCAATCTCCTGTTGTTCACGGGCTGCGCCTTTAACGACCTGCAACCCGTCTAGCGTTTCGGCCAGTCGAGCATTCATGTCACCAAATGTCGAGCGCACCTTTTGTGCAATCGGATTAAGCGTTCGAATGAAGCGGTACTGAGCGATGAAATACAATACAAGGAATATCGCAGGGAACAGCACCAGAGACGGATAAATCGTAGGCGCGGTAAACAGCGGCACAATCAGGAAAAAGCCTGAACCGATGATCATATTCATACCCGGATTCATCATCAAGTTCATTTCACGGACATCGTTTGTCACCCGCGCCATAATCTCACCGACCGGCTGCATATCATGAAATGCCATGCTCTTGCCGAGTAAGCTTGCATAAAGCTCATCGCGAACATCGCGTTCAATTCGCTGCGAGAACGTCTCTGCGCTGAAATTACGCATGAGTTGTAGGCAGCCACGCATAAACTGCGATATGACCACACCGAGTGTCGCCTGAACAATAATATCTGATTGGTTACCAGCTATCACCGCGTTAAAGGCAACCCCGATAAAATACGGCACGGCAGCCGCAAATGCAGCGTTACTGAAAGCGCCGATAATCATCAAAATGCCAACCAGCGGATGCCGGATAATGTGCGAAAGAATGAAACGGAACGGACTGCTACGATTCGTTTTGAACGGGATGTGGGCAACAAATTCAGCCGACATAATGATCACGTTTCCATTTATTTTCAACGAGGTATCTGAATACAGATAGCAATAATTCACACGAGGTTAAACACAAACCTTGGGCGAACTTTTATATCCTAGCACAAGTGTTGTAGCCGATATAATGCCAATTTGGCGATTAAAAACGGTACTATTGGTCAACAAAGAGACCCATAATTACAGTTTTCTCTGGCATTGAGGACAATCCCAAGAATGCACTCATGGAACTGTAATTTTATCGAGCAATATCCGGTCTGAACCGCCAGCCAGAGTAAGCCGTGTGCCCGTTTGCCAGTCATAAACGATCAGCTCAAGCTGGTAATCGCCAGCAGCAATCGAATCAGGCAAAGCTAGACTACGATAGTCAACGTATATCTTCCCCGGCTCCATCGCGTTCGTATCCACCGTATCTTTCCCATAGTTTTGAATTGGCCTATCCACTTGAGCGATGAGATTTCCCGATGAATCGAGTAAATGCAATCCAATCGAGTAGCTTATAGTTGGCGTATGGTCAGCCCGCCACCACAGATGAACATCGACCTCATTATGTGTCACAGACACCACATCCGCACCCCAAAATGGCATCTCCGTTCCAAAAAGTTGCGGCGTTTTGAGGGGAGGCGCCTCCATCAATTGGATCAAATAGCACCAGTAACGGTTACAATCACCTAAGACTTTTTGAACCGGAAAGTTCGCCTCAAGCTGCGCGAAATGAGCGCGGACGTCATTATTAAACCAGTCCGATGTGATGAACCATATACGCCGCGCGGATTTCGCTTGGTCAATGTCAGATGTCACAGTGCTAAATAGATCAGCCGTCAAGTAATGAGACATCTGCCACCAAACGACGTTATCCCCAAGATTCATGGGATCAACATAGACGACATCCTTAGGTTGGGCCTCTTTCGCGATCTGTTGATAAAAATCACGATACCGTATGATTCGCGGGGAGGTCAGTGAAGGCATCGACCACAAACTGATACCAACGACAAACAATAGCGCAATCCACTGGATACGTCGCGGCAAAACCGTTATGCCTACCGCCATCACCAGCGCAAACCCAATAATCAGATAGGTGATATAACGTGGTGTGTAAACAGACAGAACCAGATTGACCAGCAGCGCAATAATCGGAACAGCAAAGGCCCACAAAAGAATTAGTCGATAAGTTACCTTTCGCCACAAATAGTAGAGCCCGACCAACAGTAGTATCAAGTAAAGTCCGGGCTGGCCACTTGTCATCATATTCACCAGACCGGCAATTGCTGTCACTGAAGTTGGCTCGGTGGTGCTTCCGATTCCTGCGATGCCCCGTGCATTACCAAAATTCGTTTCGATCGAAATCAAGCTTTGCACCTGATGGACAGCGATAGGGAACCAAGGTGACCACAGCAGGAAGGCAACCATATAGGCGCCACCAGCCTGTTTGATGATTCGTCGATCAAGCCGGATAAACAGCAGCAAATAAAGAAGTTGTGCAGCAACTAAAAAGATGATGAAGTAATGTTGATACAGCATCCATGCTACGGTAAGCCCATAAATCAAGGCAGATGTTAAAGTACGTCGCTTTAACCAGCGGTAAAAGCACCACATCGAAAGTGTCGCCACCAGCATATTGACCGCGTACGGACGAATCTCAAGCCCGAACGTAAAGAAATAGAAGTTCGCGCCCAGCAGGATAATCGCAAACAGTCCAACACGAACCGAATTGAACCACTTTAGACCTATTTGAAAAACAAGTGCCAGCGTCAGCATCGATGCGAAAATGCTGTAAACACGTCCCATAAATTCTGTGCTGCCGATGAATTGCTGCCACAGCCAGAAAGATGAAAACCAAACAGGGGCATGGACATCCTGCATCGCTTGATACCAGACCGTATAACTGAGTTCACGGCCGGTGGTGCGAAACGCAATCTCCTCATCATCCCGCATATAGCGATTTTGAATGCTGTAGATATGAAATGCCGCTACAAGGAAAATAAACAGTAATCCAAGTAGCCAACCACGTTTCGAAACGTACGCCATTCAAACAGCCTTATTGTTAAAAGCGAGATTTCTAGCTAGAGTCTTCGAACAGTTATGACAAATCGCGTTTTAAACTGAGAGAATATACTGATGCGACCAAAAGTTTTTGTGAGCCGAATTATACCTGAAGCCGGTCTAAAATTGGTTCGTGAAGCCTGTGACGCTGACATTTGGCCGGATGTTATGCCGCCTCCATACGAGGTATTGACCGAAAAAGTGGAGACCATTGATGGGCTTCTCTGTACACTGAATGATCGTATTGACGCATCGCTCATTGATGCTTGCGGCCCACAGCTCAAAGTGATTAGCCAAATGGCTGTCGGCTATGACAATATTGATGTGAAGTCCGCAAAAACACGGGGTATTCCAGTCGGCAACACCCCCGGTGTTTTGACCGACGCCACGGCCGATTTAGCATTTGCCCTACTCCTCGCCTCAGCAAGACGTATTGTTGAGGGAGTCAATTTCATTAAAGACGGCAAATGGCGAACATGGGAGCCAATGACGTTATTAGGTGGTGATTTGAGCGGCGCAACGCTTGGCATCATCGGCTTGGGACGAATTGGTGAAGCCGTAACCCGCCGCGCCAAAGGTTTTGATATGCGCATCATAGCCTACAGCCCCAGCAAGAAGCCAGCTGATGCCGCCCAGCTTGGCATTGAACTCACTTCGCTAGAAAGCTTGCTGCAACAATCCGATTATGTGTCCATCCATGTTCCGCTCAATGCTCAGACTCGCGGCCTCATTAACGCAGATTTGTTGCGAAAAATGAAACCCACCGCGATCCTGATTAACACGGCCCGTGGACCTATTGTCGACCAGCAAGCATTATATGATGCAGTAAAGAATGGGGTCATTGGTGGTGCAGCTTTGGATGTCACTAATCCTGAACCTATGTCACCCGGCGATCCTCTACTCACCTTACCTAATGTAACCATCGTGCCACATATCGGAAGTGCCAGCCTCAAAACAAGAAACAAAATGGCAACTATGGCCGCCGAGAACCTGATTGCAGGGATTTTGGGAAAGCCTTTGCCCAATCAGGTTGTTGTTAATTCATAATCGTAATTTGAACCGGCAAAATACCAATCGTATTATCTTTAACACTCGCTCCCGTCACTGGGAGTTGAATGCGATCATTATCCGATTGGTAAAGCCGTATCCACAATTGATAATTTCCGGGTGCTAGATCGGCGGGCAATCGAAGCGCCCGGTTATCCCATTGTGGTTGGCCAGCCTTCCAGCTAGTCGTTGGCGCAAATCCCCATGATGGCTGTGAATCTTGGCCTTGGGCAATTACAGTTCCGTTAGTGTCTGCCACAAAAAAGGCCACTGTATAATCATGTTCAAGCACCTTGTCCGTTTGCCAATACAACGATAGTGGCACAACCTCACCCGATTTATAGCTAAGTCCCAAAACCAGTGTAAAACCGATTAGAGAGATATTGTCACCAAAACGCAAGTCAGAAAGCACATCAGGACCACGAAATCCAAAAGGATCCGGCGCATGAGCAGTGCTATATTCAATTAGCCGCACGCGAGGATCGGTCGGCTCAGGATTAAGTTCACGGATCGGATAATAGTGTGTCACCATAAACCGTTCGACCGGACGAACCGCCCACGGATGCCACGGCCCAAAATCAGCCAGCAACCACAGTGTCGAATGAAATTGGGCAAGGTTATAAATCAGTGGTACCGAAGTCTTAAGCAGTAATACGTCAGGATTTGTGGAACGAATAAGCGGCGTTTGTTCGGGGCTGGGTTGTTCCCCCGGTGGATCAGGCAGCGAAATGACTCGCGGGTGATTGAGTTTGCCGTGATTTAAGAAGAAGTATTCATATTCGTTGTCGGCCAGCAGCAGCACATCGCCTGATTTGGTGTTAGTTTGGACGAGTGGCAAGGCAGCACGTAGCGTCTGATTTGAACCCGAATAAAGGACATCGGCATTAATTGAGCGAAGTCCTAATCCGATAAGCAATATCAATAAGATGGAAAACAAAACAAACTTAAACGGACGTTGGACTAAAAACTTGAACTTAAGCTGCATACGTTGATTGAGCAGAATATATAGCCACACTGCACTAATAATTGCCACGACACCACATACAACAGGCCACCATGTCACGTGAGTGCGCACCCAAGCAAAGTCGAAATCAGGCGGTGTATGTCCCCATTGCGACGGAAGCAGTACCCATCGCAAGAAGCGAACCACATTCAGTCCCCCACCCCACTCGACTAATCCATGTGCCTCTGGGGGGAGCAAATTGATGTAGACACCCCACTCATAAGAAACGGCACTGAGTTGTGCCCACAAACTATAAATGCAAACAACCAGCACACCGACCGTCATCAACCAACGTGTACTCTTGCGAAGAACCCTATCGAATATCGGCAGCACACCGAGCATTAAGAATGGCAGTACCGGTATCAGAAATCGAGATGGCCACGACAACCCGCCAAACCAATGATCTCCCCGCAGCACAGCGTATCCCATCGTGAAACCCAACAAAATGACTGCGAGCGCCGTGGGGTATCGATAATCGCCTTTTCGATACAGAACATAAACACCGGGTATCCCTACTAAAAGAACCGGAGATGTCCCCCAGACACTGCCGCCAATACTAAGCAGGTAGGTATGGAGTGCTCGATGCGCCGTTTCGATCTGTTGTGGTGATCGGTGAATAACAGCGGCTAACTTCTCATAGAGTGATGGAAACGGAACAAATGACGCGAAAACGGTTGATATAATAAACGCCAGTAAGAACAATACCGATACAACCAGAACAATTTTAAGCAGCCAATTAATCAGCTTATGGGATGGAGCCACGATAATCAGTAAAGCAGGCAGTGCAAAAATCACCGCTTCCTTCGATAGAAATGCTGCCACGAGTGACACAACACTTGCAAACATAAATCGAAACGATCTGTATTGACTGGCACGCCAACGTTCCACAAACAGGCCGGTCAACAAAATAAACAGACAGGCCAACGGTTCGCGGAAAAAGGTCTTGCTGTACGGCCATAATATCGTACCGAACCCAAGCATCAATGCAGCGACTACACCAACAGTTGGCCGATAACCTAGTGTCAGTGAGTAAAAATAAATCACGACAGCAATAGCTGTGCAGATGAAAATATTAAAGAACCAAACAGCATGAACCAATCCAATACCGGGAATCTGTTCAGCCAGCCAATAAAGAGGTGCAGTCAAAACAAGTTGTAAAGGTTCAACCTCGGCAGTCGATAACGGATAAATACTGGAAGGAGTGGTCGTATATGGAGGATTATCCGCAGATGTCTTATCCAGCAAAACATCGCCGAAGTCAACCATACTCGCGGTGGCATTAAAAAGCGTGAGCGTATCACCACTTTCAATTCGACCGCTGTATGTAAAAGTGAAAACACCTATCAGTATCCCAATAAGCGGGAACACAACCAGCCAATGATGCGCTGTATGGCTTCGATTTTCAACCGGCATGCACAATCCTCAAACACGTGAACAACTGAAAACTTCTCTAGTCATCACTAAAACCAAAAAGCGATAGCCGGAAAACCGTACTACCGCTTTGAGTTTAGCTGATTTTGAAAGGGATAGGAATGTTAGGCGAAATTAGCCGCTCCCAATGAGCTTGTTGCGAACGCCGAGCAAACCCTTGATCACTTTCTGGCTGGTGTTGAGATGGTCCAGTTGTTCAAGACCAGCTTCGTAAGTGGCAGCGCCAACCATCAGCTTGCCATCTCGCACCTGTAAACCACCCATCGCGACTAAGGTTTCGCCGTAGAGCTTCTTATCGCCCTGCTCTTCGAAGATGTCAGCAGCCTGACGGTAGCAATTGTAAGCCTGTTCCTTATCACCCAGCGCAGCGTACACGCCGCCCATATTGCCCAACACCTTAGCGACGCGCATCGAGTCTTGCAGTTCTTGAAAAATGGAAAGCGCATTTTGCATCATGTCCAAAGCCTGCTGATGTTCACCTAATACACGATGAACAAGTCCGATATTGGTCTGCATTTCAGCGACCATATCCCGCTTGCCTTCAGTTTCATAGGCATCACTGGCCTGATGAAACACCTTTGATGCGGCTTCGTAATCCTTCTGTTGAAAAAGCTTAACGCCTTGATCCTGCAATTCTTGTGCTGTCGCCATACCTCACCTCAATGTCTACTGATCTATCTTGTAATATCCAGAATACTGGCTCCGACCGCCCTCAAATCTTCAACTGGCATCTTGCTGAACATGATGGCGATTTCGATAAAGCCAATGTTACGCGGGTTCGCGGCAAACTTACGTTTCTCATCCGGCAGTTCGAGGAAGTGCTTCCACTCTTCGCGCATTTGCAACCATTCACCGATATATCCACTGGTTTCAAGAAAGTAGCTGGTATTCTTTTTCAAGATGCCTGAAAGAACACTCAACTCATGCATTGGAACGGCTAATTCACCAAGTTCGTACTGAGCCAATAAATCCACAGGAATAGCGCTTTCTTGGCTGACAGCATCTAAACTAAGCCCCTGTTCCTCTCGCGCTTGGCGCATCACTGCACCGATCATCCGCGTCCGCAATGCCATATATTCGGATTGAATATCGACATGCCGACCATATTTGGATTCCAGCGTGTCAGTGCCCCAAAAGTGGCTGACAGGCACACCCAAATAATAGGCCAACAACTCGACCTGCGGCAGACTTGGCGTAGAATCGCCATATTCCCACGCTTGCATTTCCTCAGGCGTCACACGCAGCAGTTCAGCACATTCTTCAATGCTCCGTTCAGCGTTTAGACGAGCATCATGAATGAGTACACCAATCATGCGAGCACGTATACGATACGATTCTGCGAAGTCGTGCTTCTTGGGCTGCCCTCCCTCACCAGATTGTGAGTTCGCCTGTTTAGATTTGAAGCGAGCGGAAGCGTTCTTGAAATCCATCTGTTCCTCCGGAGAGCCGATTTGCAACATTATTATGTGGCGATTATAGTCCCATCACCATACAGGAGCAAACCAAGCTACTCCGTTTACTCTTTTTATGGTAGCACAGGAAACGGTACCATGAATTAACGTTTTGAAGGGTATATGACAAGAAGTTCAAGAGTATAATGAACGTTATTAGATTAACATGAAACTGATTGATCATATTTAAAAGAGATAGCTAATGGTCGCTATGGAACCACGAACTGTTGAACAGCTCCACGGTGAGAATATTGCTTTACAAGAAAAAATTGCTGAACTCTCGGCCGTTAACAAAATTGCCTTGATCCTTGGCACGTCCCTTGAGTTCGAGGAATTTCTTGACCAGTTCATCGTAGCTATTCAGGATATTGTTCATTGCGACCGCGTTCTAATTCTTGTACAAGATGATCAGGAAACTGTACTTCAATATGGCGCTAGTAACTTCAAGTTACCGGGTGACCAGCAGGTCAACTTGGAAAGCCTCCGATTGGGAACGTTTCAGCCCGAGGCAGGTTCCATCGTAGATGAATGGATAAATGGCAAAAGTGTTTGGGGAACCCCAAGCAACCAGAACCAACATACTTCAGTTCAGTGGTTTTCAACTTACCTAAAGTCAGATAGCTTCCTGAGTACTCCGCTGCGGACGGATGAGCATCTCATTGGCGCGGTCATCATCGATAATTCACCGAGTGGGCATCCACTCGATCAATCCAGTCAGTACTGGTTGGAAACCATTAGCAACAGTGGTGCGATGGCACTCCAGAATGCGCGTTTACATCACAAAACGGTGCGAGAACTGGCCGATAGCATGCGCGAAATGTATATCCTTCGGCAGATCGACCGCGAACTCAGCGACACAATCAATATCAATCACGTCTTCGAAATGACCCTCGATTGGGCACTGCGTTTTAGTAATGCTCAATCCACATCGCTCGCGTTGTTTGATCAAGAAACGAACACATTACACTTCTTGTTCGAGTATGGTTATGATGTTCCGCCGGAACAACTCAACCTTATTCGGCAGGAATATGGGTCAGGCATTACAGCCCGCGTAGCAAATTCCGGTTACGCCGAGGTGGTTCCGGATGTCAGCATGGATCCCGACTTTGTCCGCATGGCGACCAACACCCGTTCGCAAATGGCTGTACCAGTCATGCGAGAAGACCGTGTTGTGGCAGTTATCACGCTGGACAGCAAGAAACTCAACGGGTTTACCGATGCCCACCTCGATTTTGTACAGAAACTCGCGACGCGCGCAGGCGTCGCTATTGATAACGCCCGATTGTATGAAGAAGCGATCCGTGAGCGAGAAAAGCTCTCACACATTCTCAACAACACGGCTGATATGGTTATGGTGATCGGCAACGATGATCGGATTATCCTGATCAACCAAGCAGCGCTGAATGCCATGCAGCTTTATACGGGACAAGATTATACGCGCAAACTGGCAGGTGAAACGTTTGAGCACACTGCTCTCTGGGCAACGTTCCAGCGGGCAAAAGAAACGGACGAAAACATCATCGAAGAAGTGATGATGCCCAACGAGCGCATCTTCCATGCCAACCTGCGGCACTTCGAGGGGATTGGCTGGATAGTGGTTATGCACGATGTGACCCCCTACAAAGAAATGGATAAGCTCAAGGGTGAGCTCATCGCGACGGTTTCACATGATCTCAAGCAACCACTGAGCGTGATGAACGGCTATATCGAACTGATGATTATGCAACAGAGCGTGACTCCACAGGGGCTAAACTCAGTGCATATGATCCGTAAGGCCATGCAGAACATGCGCCAGTTGATTGATGATTTGCTCGACTTGGCGAAGATCGAGTCGGGCATTAAGCTCAATTTGGAACCATTGCAGATTGAGCAAATGGTTCAAGACTGTATCGAGCAGGTGAAACCAGCAGCCCAAAATAAAGCCATTACGGTGATTAACACTATCAACGAGACGCTTCCTCCTGTGTTAGCCGACCGATCTCGTATGCGACAAATCCTGATTAACCTCATCGGGAACGGCGTGAAGTACACGGGAGCAGAGGGTTGGGTTCGGGTGAGCACTGAGATTAAAGGCAGTTCCTTACGAGTAGCGATCCAAGACAACGGTATGGGGATTAGCCCGGAAGACCAAATCCACGTTTTCGAGCGTTTTTATCGGGTACGTAGACCGGAAACGGATAACATTGAGGGAACGGGTTTGGGTCTGGCGATTGTGAAGAGTCTGGTGGAGGCGCACGGCGGGCAAATTTCGGTGGAGAGCAAGCTGGGCGACGGTACTACCTTTTTACTCGTGCTCCCGATTGCGCACTCCAAAGCATAACGATTTTTTGGCGAAACGATGTCAAAAGCTTGGCAATTTTCAGCAAATTGCCAAGCTTTTTGTTTTCATTACGGGAGGATTATTGGCAATCTTGGCAAAATAAGAGGGGGGAGTGTCCGCCGCCAACTTCGCCAAATCCTATTCTAACCTTGGTCGATATCGGACGAGTCAAAGATCGTGCCACTACATCGAACCTTATCATCATTGGCGCAAGTAGTCCTATATAGATATAACTCTTCAAATCACTTCATTTCACAACACCATCATAGCACAACAGTTCTCGAAAAGGGTGACCAAAATGTAACTCTTTCATGACGAGGTTACTAACGCTTTCGAGGGAGTTTTTATCCACTATATGTTGCGTTGCGGTTAGAAATTGGTTTTACCGTTCCAAGACATAAAGTCAATCTCCAAGCAAGCCAAGAGAAAAAGATCGCCAAGGTGTATTCAGTCGAAAAAAGGCATGGAGCATAAGCAGCCATCTGGCGTTAAGTATCGAATTTTAAGAGTATCGATACAATATAAGCTATACAACGATCTATACAGGGGATGAGTGCGAGATGGACAAACAGCCTGTCAAGAAGCCTGATACGCCAGCCAAAGCGACAAGTTCCCCGAACGTCGCATCTCCCATTCCTACACCTGATATAAACTCGATTTTGAGTCTACAAGGTTTGATCGGCAACCACGCCGTGCGCCGTAGAATGATTCAGCGTGATGGGGCCGCAGAAGCAGCAGCTAAACCCAAGCCCGCTGTGCCTGATCCCCTTACCATCCAACTGACCACTGAGCAGTATGCCAAGTGCTACGCGATATTCAAATCCAACCCCAGTTGGTCAGCGCTGAAGAAGCTTTACATTGAAGAATCGGGCGATTTGCAAACAATGGCGGAACTGTGGGCATTCCGCCGCAAATACGTAGTGGATTTGCTGCTGGCGCTGCGAGCAGGCAAATATTCCAATTTGCTGGGTAAATCCGCAGGCAGCACCGACCTGTCATCAGATTATGACATTACGATTGCATCCCCCGGCAACGATAACGATGTCAAAGCCATTGACGATTTCAATAATGCCATCAAAGCCGATTTTGGTGTGCAGCCGGGTACGTTATTCGACACCAATTTGTACGCTAAGGATTTCCTGCCGATCAGCCAATCGGATGAATTCAAGGGTGCGGCATCGCCTGCTGATGTCGGGCAAACACCGATTGCGTCGATTGTGGATGTCGAGAACGATACGCAAGATGTCGGCGCGCTGTTGAAGCAGCGGCGTTATATGACCCAAGCCGAATGGGATAAGTTTGTCGACGATCTGGTCAAAACGATTACAGCCGACAAACGCGCGGCCGTCAAGCGCAAATATGACGAAGCCGATGCGACCTACCAGATTTGTGTATCTACCCTGCTCCAAGAACTCCGGGGTGATGTCGCGGAAGAACAGCAGCACGCCGACCTTGAAGCTGCACAGGAAAATAACGCTGAAGAACTGCACGAAGCGACCGAGCACGACAGTGACAAAGTCTTGGAAAAGAGCAACCAGCTTTATCTGGGACGCATGAGTATGATCCGCAGTATTCAGGCCAATATCGCAGCGCTGGAAGCCAAACAGGCCAGCCTCTCGACCATCGAAAGCATTAGTGCCGGATTTAGCAGCTTCCTCAACAAGCTTTTCAAGAAACCGGATAAGGGTCTGAATGCCCAAATCGAAGCCCAGAAAGCACAGATCAAGCAGCTCTTGAGCGAGGCCATTTACTTCGCAGCCGAGGCTTACACCAGCGAAGGCGCGATCAAACATGTGGTGGCCGGTATCCAAGGCGGCAAACTCAGCGACAAAGAAAAGGAAGGTAAATCAGCCGAACAGCAGAAGGCGCTCCTGGCTCAGAAGCGCAAAGAAGCCAACGATAAACTCACGATGAGCGAAATCTTGCAGTCCTTCAACGAGCAGTTAGGCGACTTCCTCAAAGACTTCGGCCATCTGTCCCACGAATCGGCAGGGACGTTGTATATCAAGTCATCCAAATATGTTGACCGCATGTTGGACGCCATACTGATTTTGCAGGATCGCAAGTTGATTACTTTCCCGAAGACGCTGGGCATTGAGACGGCAACGGGTAACAAACTGCCGAAGATCGTGGAACAAATCAAGCTGCTGTTGGGCGCGCGCAAAGACCCGAATTTATGGGAGGATAAGCGTGAAGAAAAGAGCGTGGGCATAATGGCTGGTTTGGGTATGCATGATGTGGACAGTTATAAAGCAGCGTTGCTTCAACTAGGCGTTGAGATCAACGGTCTCGTTCGCAACAACATGACCGCCGGAGCCGACTCGCAGCAGGAACTGACCTATATGCAGAACCGGAACACCGCGTTTGATTGAGTAAACTTTAAACCAGAAAATAAATTAGAATGGAAGAGAGACCCTGCACAGTTTGTAAGCAGGTAATTTGATTTGGAGAAAATAAGTTGAGACTGACTGGTATTGAGATTAAAAACTTTCGCAGTATCGGAAGCACATCGGTAAGCTTAAAGCCGCTCAGAAAGTGTAGCATCCTTGTAGGTCGCAATAATGCGGGTAAATCTAATGTAATCAAATCAATTCAAGCTATTCAAAAGATGTTTCAAAACCCGCAATGGTCGGTCAATTTAAATATGTTGGATCGTCATCGAAGGTCAGAAACGACTGAATTCGAATGCACACTATATTTTGGTGCAGACGAAAGTCCGGTTGATGATCATGACAAAGACTTACTTACACTTTTCAAAACCGAAGAATACTTCTTCAGTTTTTCTGAAAAACATGGTCATCAGGGGCTACAGGTAATAGATTCGACTTTTGCCAATATAGAAGATTTCAACATTTCAAACAACTTAATGGAAAAAGTTGAGAATATACATTGGACTTACAGAGTTCAAACAGAGGATATAAGGAAGCATTTTCTCGAAAAAGGAAAAACTTATTATCAAAGGTTCTTTAATAAACCGATACTCCGTCCAATAGTATTAATACCTGAATTTAGGAGAATTGAACCGGGGACAGAATATTCAGTAGATGGAAAAAACTTAGTTCAAGAACTTGCTCGTTGGCAAAACCCTATCATCGGACGAGACACAGATCGTTCAAAATTCGAGCGAATCGAAGAATTGATAAAAAGACTTATTCATCTACCTGAAGCAAGATTGGATATACCGAGAGATGATCCAACTATCATTATTGAGACAAATAATAGTCGATTACCATTATCATCGTATGGTACAGGCATTCACCAGCTAATCATATTAGTTACTGCAGTAATGTCATTCGAAAATACAGTATGCTGTATTGAAGAACCGGAAATTCATTTACACCCCACTTTACAGAGAGATTTTCTTGAATTCATTACCCGTGAAACATCTAATCAATACATATTAAGCACCCACTCTTCAACCCTAATCAATGCTAACCTCTATATGAAGAGTGATATTAGGGACCAAATTCAAGTATTCAATTTGCGATCAATAAATGGGGATACTGTATGCATTCCGGTAGTTGCAGGGCTAGCCAGTGTTGAAGCATTGAATGACCTTGGTGTGAAGGCTAGTGATATCCTACAGACAAATTCGGTAATTTGGGTCGAAGGTCCCAGCGATAGAATTTACCTAAATCGTTGGTTAGAAATCCTTGCACCAGATTTAATTGAAGGGCTTCATTATTCAATTATGTTCTATGGTGGAAAAGTGCTATCTCATTTTTCATTTGAAAGAAGCCAAAAGGAGGGTAAGGTACCAAAGGAATTAATTGAAATAGTAAAAATAAACCAGCGTGCAATCGTAGTAATTGATAGCGATAAGAAACAACCTAGTTCAAAGATAAACTTAACAAAGTCACGAATCAAAGATGAGTGCAAACAAAATGACAACGTCTGTTGGATAACTCAGGGACGTGAAATCGAGAATTATTTACCAATAGGCGCAGTGACAAAGGCCTGTAAACAAATGACAGGTGTTGATCTCAGTATTTCCTTCAATTTGTATGACAAATTTGAAGATCAATTGGATGCAGCAACTACTCAAGCAAAAACAAGAAAACTAAACTACGCAGCTAATAAAGTGGATTTTGCTCGTAAATTCATTCCATATTTTCAAGAAACGGAAATTAACAAGGATCTAAAGAAACAGCTAGGTATGATTATCGCCAAAATCAGACTTTGGAACGAATAAGCGAATTTAACTCCACTTTCGAATTATGATATTCTATAACGCAAGTTTGCAAACGAAAGGTCAGCAAAACGGAATAAATCAATAGACTCAGAAAAGAGACCTACCTATGCCATACCGAATTGGGTCGGGACAAGGATTTTACGGCGACGATGTCACGCGGGCGCTGCCGATGATTACGGGCGGGCATGTGGACATCGTGTGCTTTGAAGCGTTGAGCGAACTCACGCTCGCCATTCTCCAAAAAGATAAACTCGCTAACCCCAAGCGCGGCTATACCTTCGATATCAAAATCATCGCGGAAAAGATTCTCCCTGAAGCGTTCCAACGAAAAATCCCCATCATCACGAACGGCGGAGGATTAAATCCACAGGCCGCCGCCGAAATGGTTCGCGAAACGGCGGCCAATCTGGCCATGCACGGACTGAAGATTGCAACTGTGACAGGCGACAATGTACTCGAGCGGCTGGGCGAACTGCAAGCATCCGGTGAAACGCTCGCCAATATGGAAACGGGCGAAAAACTGGCAGATGCTGCTAACCAGAACTTCATCACCGCCAATGTGTACTTAGGCGCGCAGCCGCTGGTCGAAGCACTGAAATCCGGCGCAGACATGGTCATTACCGGACGGGTGGCTGATCCCTGCCTATATCTGGCGGCGATGGTGGCTCACTACGGTTGGGCGTGGAATGATTGGAACCGGCTGGCAAGCGGCATCGTGGCGGGGCATCTGCTGGAATGTACGGCGCAGGTCGTCGGCGGGAACAGCTTAGCACGGATACAGGATAGCGATGCGGCAAGCCTACCCTACCTCGGCTATCCGATTGCGGAAGTCGAAGAGGATGGCAGTTTCGTCCTGACCAAGACGCCGGACAGCGCGGGCGCAGTGACCATCGAGACGGTCAAGGAACAGCTGCTGTATGAAATTCATGATCCGGCCAATTACATCACGCCGGATGTGGTCGCCAATTTGACCACACTGCGGCTAGCAGATGCAGGCCATGATCGGGTGCGGGTCAGCGGCGTAACTGGCAAACCGCGAACAGCGACTTACAAACTGAACTTGGGACGGTTGGAAGGTTTCAGCCGTGAACTGATCTTCAATATTGGCTGGCCAGAAGCATGGGTCAAGGTGGAACAGTTGAAGGGCGCACTCAACGAGATTTTCCGGCGCAATCCGGCTGTTGAGCGTATGGAATACAGCTATCTGGGCGCGAACAGCCTATATGGCTCACTAGCTCCCCTGCCCGATGATCCACTGGAAGTCATCGTGCGGGTGATCTTTACTTCGCAGGACGAAAACGCGCTAAAAAGTGTGGTGCGGCAGATCAATACGATGGGGTTGAGCGGGCCAGCGGGTATGAGCCTCAGCGGGACATCGGTGCGGGGTGATCCGCGCGTCATCCTCGGTCTATGGCCGACATTGGTGAGCCGTGACAAGATTACGCCTCAAGTCGATTATTGGGAGGTGTAGTATCATGACCAAGCGACTCTATGATCTAGCCTACGGTCGATCAGGTGACAAAGGGAATATCTCGAACATCAGCGTAATCGCACGGAACAGCGCAGCTTATGCGGAGATCAAAGCCAAACTGACTGCCGAGCGGGTCAAAGCACATCTCGGTGATTTGGTAAAAGGCGAAGTGGTTCGCTACGAGGTGGATAACATTGAGGCGCTGAACTTCGTCTGTTATCAGGCGCTCGATGGCGGGGCAACGCGCTCGCTGAGGATTGATCAGTTGGGAAAGTCGCTGGCGGGCGCGGTGCTGTATATGGAGTGGGAAGAGTGATCAATTCGTTCGCGACAGTAAAGGTTAGTATCACCCCACCGTTCGCCTATATCACACTGAATAGGCCAGCGGTGAAAAACGCCATGAATAACCAGATGGTACTGGATATTCTGGCGGCATTCGAAGCGCTGAAAGATAACCGTGAGGTGCGGGCGATTGTTCTCCGCGGGGCGGATGGAACGTTCTGCGCAGGGGGCGACCTGAAGGAAATGCAGGCGCTTCAAAGCGGCACAACCGACAACTTCTCCGGCACACTGGACAAAATGCTGCGGGCGATCAATGAAGCGCCGCAGGTGGTCATTGCCAAGATCGAGGGCGCGGCCATGGGGGGTGGTTTCGGCATCGTCTGTGTTGCGGATATTGCCATTGCCAGCACCGAGGCCACTTTAGGGCTGCCGGAAGTGCGCTTAGGGATTGTCCCTGCGCTGATCTCACCCTATGTCATTGAGCGGGTCGGCCTCACACGGGCACGCGAATTGATGCTCACCGGACGGCGCTTTGATGGATTGGTGGCTTGCGAATACGGCATCGTCCACGAAGCAGTTGTGCCGGAAGAACTCGACCAGCGAATACAGCTGATTTTGGATGACATCAAGATGTGCAGCCCGAATGCGCTGGCGGCTTGCAAGCAGTTGATTTTCAATGTGAAAGACAGACCCACTGAAGAAACGGTCGATTACCGCACCCATTTGTTGACTGAACTCCGCCGCAGCGCCGATGGTCAGGAAGGGATGCAAGCGTTCGAGGAAAAGCGTTCACCGAAGTGGGTACAAAATTCAACAATCGAAAAGTAACAGATTCGAAACATAACGATTTTAGTTACATTAGTTCTTGCCAAGAACTTCCGTTCTGAGGTATTATGTTTCGCGGGGAACTCGTGTTCGAACACTATCACCCACCACTGATAGGGGTCAGGAATCTCTCCAATCCTGACTGTCGCTGTAACATCTCCGCAATCATCTTAGTCTAATCTGACGTAGTACTCTTAATTTCCAACTCCATTACAGCAGGAGGCAATAATGCAGAGACTCGATCTTCGTAAGGGACGTATCATCGTCCTAGTGGCAATGCTGCTTTTGATTACCGGCAGTGTTTTCGGTGTTCGCGCAGCAGGTGGCACCCTCAAAGTAGGCATGGTCGCGCCCAAGGTACTCGACCCGGCGCTTGGATCAAACGACCCTGAAATTTTACTGAACCGCAGTATTTATGATTATCTGGTGGATGTCCTGCCGGACCGCAGCCTTGCGCCTAATCTGGCGAAGGAATGGAAAATCAGTGAGGATGGCCTGACCTATACCTTTACCTTGCAAGACGGCGTAAAGTTCCAAGATGGTTCCGACTTTACCTCAGCCGACGTGGTATACACCTTCACTCGGCTGGTGACGGTCAAGTCACCCGCGCTGAATTTGCTCGGTGAATACGAAGTCAGCGCACCTGATGCCAAGACAGTGGTCTTCACCCTCAAGACGGCGAATGCGGATTTCCTGTACGGCATCGGCAACCAATTGTCGCTCATCATCAAGGACAAGACCGAGAAGCCCAATGAACTGGCATCCGGTGACCAACCCTACGCCAATTTCAATGGCACTGGCCCCTTCGTTCTGACCGACTACAAAGACGGCGACGGTGGTGGCGCGACCCTGACCAAGAATGCTAATTATTGGAAGTCGGGGCAACCCACACTGGACAGCATCGAATTCAAGTTCATTAACGATCCAGTCACACAGGTTAACGCCCTCAAGAGCGGTGACGTGGACTTTATCTTTAAGATCAGTCCTGATCAAGTGAGCGGCCTTGATGGCGCGGAGGGCATTACGCTCATCCAAACCACCACCAACCAGCATCCCGTGATCCGTCTGCGCACGGATGAAGGTCCGGGCAAAGACGTCAAGGTGCGTAAGGCCTTCAAGTATGCCACCGATCGTGAAGAACTGAACCAATTGGTGCTCGAAGGACGCGGTACCGTCGGCAATAATGATCCCATCGGCCCGGGCTACGCGGCTTTCTTCGACAAGAACATCAAAGTTCAGGAATACGATCCTGAAAAAGCCAAGGCTCTGTTGGCCGAAGCGGGCTATCCTGATGGCTTGAAAGTCACCCTGCAAACCATCAACGTGTTGGGTTACGACACATTGGCGACTGTTTTGCAGCAGCAGTGGGCGAAGGCCGGCATCACCGCCGAGATTCAGGTCAATGAAGAAGGATTCTACTACGATGATAGCAACCCGAATAATTGGTTGAAGGCTGATTTGGGCATCACCGGTTGGGGCGACCGTCCCGTACCGCAGGGGTATCTGGCACAGGCCTATGCAACCGGCGCCAGCTACAACGAAACCCACTGGTCTGATCCTGATCTCGATAAGCTCATTCAGGAAGCGGCTGTCACCACCGACGAAGCAGCCCGTGCGGGCATCTACAATAAGATTTCAGAAATCTTCAATGAAAGTGGCCCGATCATTGTGCCGTGGTTCGCACCTGTCTTTTCAGCGACCCGCAGTAATGTCACCGGAATCAATGTAGCGCCCTTCCCCGGCTTAACTGATTTACGCGGGGTATCGGTCGGCTAATTCATTTAACTTTTGCCCCTCGTTCTCGTGACGAGGGGCCATCTCATTCTGATGGTAAACAAAACATCCATGGCAAGTATCACATCAGAAGTTGCAACCCAATCCCCTGATTCACGACTGAAACGATTTGTGACCGCCTTCTGGAGTCTTTTACGCCAACTGGTGTCGCGTCCGTTGTCGTTCTTGGGTTTGGTTGTGGTTCTCACCTTTATTTTGATGGCCGTTTTCGGCTCAACGGTTGCGCCCCATAAATTCGACGAAATTATTAAGGGCGCGGCACGACAATCGCCATCTGCGACCTATCTCTTTGGCACAGATAAACTCGGCCGGGACGTGTTTAGTCGCGTTTTATGGGGCGCTCGGGAAGTCATCACTATTCCGGGTATTGCCACCTCCATCGCAGTCATGATCGGGGCAATCATCGGAATGGCGACGGCTTATTTTGGCGGTTGGTTTGACGAGATCATTTCGAGGCTATTGGATAGTCTGTTGGCAATACCAGCACTGTTGCTCGCACTTGTGATGCTAGGAGTCATTGGCCCTTCCCCAATCGGCATCGTGATTGTCATTGTTCTGCTTTGGCTTCATCGAAGCTGCAAAACTGCGCGGCGAAGCCAACTGGTACATCCTGTTCCGTGAGATATTACCGAGTGTCCTGCCTGCGTTGACCGTCGAGGCCGCGCTGCGCTTCTCATACGCGATATTTCTCACAGCCTCATTAGGCTTTTTAGGATTAGGCGTCCAACCGCCATCGCCAGACTGGGGGCGCATGGTGAATGAAGCCCGTGAAGGCTACGAGCGAACACCTTGGGCACTCTGGTATCCGGCAGGAGCAATTGCGGTCTTGGTCATCGGCGTTAATTTGTTAGCAGATGGATTGCGACGGGTATTCCGCTACGAAGGAAGCTAAGCAAACAAAAAGGGCGACTTTTGAAGGTCACCCTTTAGGATGTAGAAGGTCGGATACGGGTTATACAGCACGAACAATGTTAGAAAACAAGTTTCCAACTGCTGGTCCAAAAAGGGCAACTAAGGCGATAACGACGACTGCAACCAATGCCAAAATCAGCGCGTATTCGACCAAACCCTGACCTTCTTCACGGGGCATATATAGCATGGTCAGTACCCCTTGAGCACATGGTCAGAATTAAAGATTCTTGACGAGGTTCGAGAAAATGTTACCGATTGCCGGGCCAAGTAGAGCCAGAATAACGATGACGACGACGGCGACCAAAACCAAGATCAAAGCGTATTCCACCAAACCTTGACCTTCTTCACGAGGCATATACAACATAATGAGTTCTCCTATACAGATAGATTTGTAGGGTGACAATGATAAAATGATTACGTCAATCCCCTGTAAATAACGTTAAAACAATAATGAATCAGTGTCAAGCAAAAAGTATTAATTTTTCCCTAATTTACTTTTTCTCAATGGAACACTAATCACATGGCCAATCAGCAAATCATTGAAGCACAACATCTCTGTATTGATTACCGACTGGGGAACCGCTGGATCAATGTCATCAACGACGTCTCATTACAGATTGAAGGTCTTGAGATTCATGGACTGGTTGGCGAAAGTGGAAGCGGCAAATCAACATTGGCACTGGCCTTGATGCGCTATATGGCGAAGAACGCCCGTATCACATCCGGTGATATTTTGCTGGATGGGGAAAGCCTGCTGACGAAATCCGAGACAGATATGCGCCGTATTTGGGGGCGCGACATCAGCCTCGTGCCCCAAGATCCCTTAGCCGCGCTCAATCCGTCTTATACAGTGGGTAACCAAATCGCCGAAATCGGCATGCTGCATGGTAAGCTGACCGCCCGTCAGGCATGGAACCAAGCCGTCGAAATGCTCGAAAAAGTGCGCATTGCGGATGCCGCACAAGTTGCCAAAAAGTATCCCCATCAATTGAGCGGTGGGATGCAGCAGCGGGTTACAATTGCCATGGCACTCAGTACCCATCCCCGCCTGCTTGTTTTGGATGAACCGACGACTGCACTTGATGTCACCACGGAAGCTACAATCCTTGATTTGTTCCGTGATTTGATCCACGACAATCAGGCTGCGGCCTTATATGTGTCCCATAATCTCGGCGTCATCGCCCAGATGTGCGACCGTGTAACCGTGCTTTATGCCGGTGAAGTGATGGCAACTGCCGGTGTCAACGAAATTTTCAACAATCCTGTCCATCCCTATACGATCGGATTGCTCGCCAGCATCCCACGCGCCATCGAAGGGGTGGAAACGCGGCTGCCCACAATGGAAGGCATCGCCCCTACCCTTGCGGATCGGCCCCATGCCTGTGTCTTCTCACCACGCTGCCCGCTGGCCATTGATATTTGCCGTGCCGAGAAGCCCGCACTGGAGATCATCGACGATGGAGGAACCGTAAAGTGTCATCGGTGGCGTGAAATCGTGAACGGTGAAGTGAGCATTGAAACACAACCTGATGAAGTTCGGATTGAGGAACTGCCAGCCGAAACGGCCTATGTTCTTCAAGCTGAGAGTGTATCGAAAGATTACGGTACGCGATCCCTTATCGACCGACTTACCGCACGCAGAAGCAAAATCGTCCATGCGGTGGATGATGTCTCGATGCAGGTTCGAGCACGAGCGACCTTAGGCTTAGTGGGTGAAAGCGGCAGTGGCAAGACTACCATCGCGCGCTGCATCGTCGGACTGGAAACCGCCGACAAAGGCGAGATGACATTGCTCGATGTGCCCCTTTCACGCCATCTGGTTGAACGGCCACAAACCGTCAAACGCGATCTACAGATGGTTTTCCAGAATGCGCTGGAACGCACGATACGTTTGCTGAATACCGAGCGACTCACTCAACAACAGGTACAAAGCCGCATCAGCGAACTCCTTGCAGCCGTGCGACTTCCCTCTGATTATGCCAATCGTTATCCGACGGAGCTCAGTGGCGGAGAGAAGCAGCGGGTCGCCATCGCGCGAGCCTTCGCGGCGAACCCTGCGCTCGTCGTCGCAGATGAACCAACCTCAGCACTGGATGTATCCGTTCAAGCTGTGATCCTGAATCTACTAAAAGACCTGCGGGCACAAGAAGGTGCATCTTATCTTTTCATCTCCCATGACCTCCGTGCGGTAGCGTATCTCGCCGATTGGCTCGTCGTGATGTATCTGGGACAAATCGTTGAAGAAGGCACCACATCGCACGTTTATAATGCGCCATCCCATCCCTATACCGAAGCACTGGTGTCATCCATTCCAGTACCTGACCCCAACGTGAAGCAAGGTCGCATTCGCCTCGATGGGGATATTCCCAGCGCCGCGAACTTGCCCACCGGCTGCCGCTTCCATACCCGTTGTCCGCGTAAAATCGGAGCCATTTGCGAACAGCAGGAACCGCCTTGGCGTGACGCAGGTGATGGACATCACATTCGCTGTCATATTCCTATTGATGAGCTGACTGAGCTGCAGCGAGCCGATAAATCTGATGCGCTCAACCCAACAGAAAGCCGTGTGTAAAAACGATGATCCGCTTTCTCATCCGCCGAACCATTCTACTGGTTGTCACCTTACTCATCACGTCCGTTATCATCTTTGGCTTGACGCAGTTGGTTCCCGGTGACGTGGCTCGCCTGATTTTGGGACGCGATGCCTCACCGGAAGCCTTACAGGCACTCCGTGACGAATTTGGATTGAATGATCCCGCTCCGCAGCAGTATGTGCGCTGGTTGGGGGGATTCGTTGTCGGAGATTGGGGACGTTCGATCACCGGTGCGAAGCAGGAGGTGCGCCCGCTGGTGGCGGAACGTTTGGGCAATTCCATGCGGCTGGCATTGATGACGCTCCTCATCAGTGTGCCGTTATCCATCTTCTTAGGTGTAATTGCTGCACTCAACGAGAACACATGGATTGACAGCGCCGTGTCGCTGCTGTCGCTGTCGGTGGTTGGGCTGCCGGAGTTTGTCACCGGATTGGTGCTGATCAACGGGCTGGCCTTGGGTGTCAAAGCGCTCAACCTACCGGCAACATCATCCGTACCGGATAACACCATCGGCGATTGGATACACGAACTGATCCTGCCTTCGCTGACGGCCACCTTCGTGCTGCTCGGATATGTGGCGCGGCTGACACGGGCAGGCGTCATTGATGAGTTGAAGAAACCTTATGTGCGAACGGCTACGCTCAAAGGCTTGCCCCAGCGTACGGTGATCTTCAAGCATGTACTCCGTAACGCGCTGCTACCGACCATTACTGTGATTGCCATCAGCTTTGGCTGGCTGATCGGCGGTTTGGTGGTCATCGAGAACGTCTATAACTATCCGGGCTTGGGCGCGCTGCTGGTGGATGCCGTCAAACAGAAGAACGTCTTTCTGCTGCAGGCCATTATTATGGTGACGATTTTCTTCTTCGCGGTGGCCAACCTCGCGGCTGATGTGATCTATGCCATTCTCAATCCGCGCATCCGTTTGGAGTAACTTTTCACTATCTCAGCACTTCATAACGGTATAATGAAGATGAAGCACTGTTTATGGGAGAGGACTTCAATATGCCACTCTATGACTATCGCTGTGAGGCTTGCAGAAAGCCCTTTGAAATCCGGCTCGGATTTAATGACCCTGCGCCTGTTTGCCCGCATTGTGGCAATGCCTCAGTCAAGCGGCTGATTACCAGTGCCCCTGCTATCGCTGGTGGCTTATTGACCAACGCGGGTGACAGTCGTGGTGCGTCCAAGGAGCAGCTTAAGGATAAGTGGGCGGAAGAAACGCCGAAACTGCGGAAGAAACTGGTGGATAAACTCGGCGAGGACTTCGTGCGCAAGAACGCCCCGACATTAGGCAGCGGAGAATAACAGCTTATGACGCAATCCATCGCCTTTGACCGCGCCGCCGAATATTACGATGAAACGCGCGGCTTTCCGCCGGACATCGAGCAGGATGCTGCACTAACCATCGTTCGAGCGGGAAACCTCACTGCATCCAGCAGAGTCCTAGAAGTGGGCATCGGAACCGGACGGATTGCATTACCCTTAGCGAAACATGTTGCCGAAGTACATGGTCTTGACCTGTCGCCCGCCATGATGCTGCGGCTGCGCAGCAAACAGAACAGCGAACCGATCCATCTCGCGCAGGGCGATGCAACACATTTACCCTATTCTAACCACAGCTTTGACGCCGCTGTGGGCGTCCACATTCTGCACTTGATCCCCGGCTGGCAGAGCGTGCTCCAAGAACTGATTCGCGTGCTGAAACCGGATGCGCCGTTTATTCAATGTTGGTCGCGCAACGAGGAGGTGTTCAAATCATTGTGGGCGGCATGGCGTGCGGCCGTTCCCGAACATGAAGCCGCCGATGTTGGCCTCAGTTGGGACAAAAACGAGCCGACGATGCAGGCGCAGGGTTGGAGGATTGGCACGGAACAGACCTTTGCCTACAGCTATGGTCGCAGTCCTGCCGTCTTTGTACGGCAGATTGAAAGTCGCGTCTGGTCACGCACATGGCGCTTGAGCGAGGACTCCTTAGCGGCAGGTGTCGCTGCGGTCAAAGCCGTAGTCGCCAGAGATTTTCCGGATGCCGAAGCACCCGTAACTGTGCATGAGCAGTTCGTTGCTAAGCCCTATTATCCGCCGCAGTAATTGGTACAGCACTTTACTCTCCACTATAATCATCGTGATCCAGAGTCAGAAAGGATAACGATGCTTAGACCGCTGCACATTCGTGGCGCACGGATATGGGATGGCAGACAAACCGTAGAGCGCGATCTTTGTACTAACGGTGATCGAATCGTCGCGTCGCCTGTGAATGGCGCTCAGGTGGTTGACCTTGAGGGCTACACTATTTTTCCCGGCCTGATTAACGCCCACGACCATCTGGAACTGAACCATTATCCGCGCAGCAAATTCCGCGAACGTTACGACAATGCTCGCCAATGGCACGAGGACATGAACGCGCGGCTGAACGACGAGCCATATAAGTCCCTGCGAGCCTATCCGTTGTGGGATAAGTTGTTCATCGGTGGCCTTAAGAATCTGCTATGCGGCGCGACGACGGTGGCGCATCATAATCCGCCCCATAAAGATTTGTGGCGCAAAGATTTCCCAGTGCGTGTGCTGAAGCAGTATGGTTGGTCGCATTCCTTTTACTTATCAACTGACGAAGAGATCGTGCGCTCCTACCAAAGCACGCCGAAGAACTGGCCTTGGTTTATCCATCTCTCAGAAGGCACGGATGACGTTGCGGCGGGGGAATATGAAAGGTTAGAGAAGCTGGGGTGTGTAGACCAAAACAAACCTGTACTGATACATTGTGTCGGCTTGCGAAAAAATGGACAAAAGCACCCAGTCATTAAAGATCGGGAATTTGATTTTATCGTTGAGCATGTGCGTGGAGTGATCTGGTGCCCTACCACTAACCTGTACCTACTTGGCAAAACATTAGTTGATGCAGAAAATCGTGATCATTATCCCATTACGAACGCACTGGGATTAGGAAGCGATTCACGGCTGACGAGCGAAGGCGATTTACTTACTGAACTCACAGCGGCTTATGAATGCTTTGGTAATGATCCAAATGTTGCGCCTTTTATCGCAAATCTAGTCCTTTACGATGCAGGCTTCATCTTGTTTCATAAATCCATTGAAGATAAATCTCCTGAAGACTGGATGTTCGGACAAGAATATGCCGATATAGTTGTCATTCAATCCAGCGAAAATGATGCTGTCAAACTCTGCAACTCTCGCCGCTCCGACCTCGCCCTTGTGGTCAAAGGCGGTGTGCCACAAATTGTCAATCCGGAATTGGTGGCAAAGTTCCCAAATGTCAGAACGGTGGATGCCACGCTCGACGGCAAGCGCAAAGCAATCCATATCGAACTTGCAAAGCGTATCCATGCCAACAGCCTCAAAGAAGCAGGACTCGAAGTTGACGCTTTACCGAAACGCAAACTGTTTTCACGCATTTGAACGATATCGCAATTAGAGGAGCAATCATGACCGACATCTTGTTTGGACAATCCTACTATTTGCGCTTTGACCCCAAGCTGTGGGACGCCATGCAGCCTTATCCGCCACAAGGGACGCTCTACGCCGCCGCCTACATGCGCCACCGAGGCTATTCGGTCGCCCTTTTTGACGCCATGCTGGCCGAAAGCACGCAGGAATGGGCGGCGTCACTCAAGCAATATCAGCCAAAATACGCGGTGCTCTTTGAAGATAACTTCAACTACCTCAGCAAAATGAGCCTGCTCCGAATGCGTGAGGCCGCCTTTGAAATGATCGACATGGCGAAGGCGCAGGGCTGCATCGTCGTCGCAACCGGCGCGGACATGACCGACCATGCCGACCAATATCTCGCGCACGGCGCAGATTACGTCTTGATGGGCGAAGGCGATGAAACCCTTGGCGAACTCGTCGATTATCTTGCCAAGACTCAAACCATTGATGAAGCCGACCTCTACAAGATTCAAGGACTGGCTTATTTACATGATGGCCGCATGGTCAAAACACCTGCCCGTCCGGTCATCCGCAATCTCGATGCGCTGCCCTTCCCCGCTTGGGATATGGTTGACCGCGACAAGTACCGCCGCGTCTGGGTGGAGCATCACGGTTATTACTCCATGAACTTGGTGACGACACGCGGCTGTCCCTTCCACTGCAATTGGTGTGCCAAGCCCATCTGGGGACAAAAGTACAACGTCCGCAGTGCTTCCAGCGTGGTTGAGGAAATGGCGTGGCTCAAGGCCAACTTCAATCCCGACCACATCTGGTTTATGGATGACATCATGGGCATTCAAGACCGCTGGATTGAGGAATTCGCCGATATGCTGGATGCGCGCAAGCTTCACATCCCCTTTAAGAGCCTCAATCGAGTCGATTTGCTCCTGCGCGGCAGGACGATTCCCGCCTTAGCCAGAGCGGGTGCAAAAATCGTGTGGGTCGGCGCGGAAAGCGGCTCGCAGAAAATCTTGGACGCGATGGACAAAGGCACGCAGGTCACACAAATCTATGAAGCGACCAAGCAGCTTCATGCGCATGGCGTCAAGGTGGCTTTCTTCTTGCAGTTCGGCTATCCCGGCGAAACCCGCGAGGACATTGAACTGACCCTGAAAATGGTGCGTGACCTCATGCCCGACGACATTGGTATCAGTGTCAGCTACCCGCTGCCCGGTACGCCCTTCTACGAAAACGTCAAACACGAATTGGGCGAACGCGTCAATTGGCTGGACAGCGCCGACCTCGCCATGCTCTACCAAGGGCCATTTGCCACCGAGTTCTACCGCCAGTTGCACACCGTCGTCCATAAGGATTATCGCTCCCGCAAAACGTGGGGCGAGATCAAAGCGCTTGTTCGCAATCCTGCCCATCTGCGACCCTCCATGCTCAAACAAACCGCAGCCATGATCTATCACCGGCTGACTTTACCCGCTGCCATCGCCAAACTGGACGAGCTTGCAAAGCTTCCTCACGAACCCACACGCGTGCCGAATGTAGTAACACATTAGAAATTTCGACATAACACATTAGATGTAGTTATACTATGTGTTTGAATTTTCCAACCTTCTAAACCAAATTCAAACACTTAGGTAAGATTATGTCGATCCAGCGGGTAATCGAAATCATACATACATTTATTAACGCCAATAATCAGGTGATTCTAGTCGTCATTTCCTTGATTATTTTGAGCTACACTTTATATGTATCGGGGCTCAAGAAGGATTGGATGCGCTATCTATTTTTGATTCTGATTGGTGGTGCCTGCTACTTCCTTTCAAGACAGGTATCGAATTATGTGAATCAGGATTTCTTCAGCGGCTTAAGCACTGAACTGTTTGGGGCCGCCATCGCAGTAGCCCTCATTGACAGCCTCGATTCACCATCGATGAAATGGCTGATTTTTTTCGTTCCCATCGTCATCGGTACCGAGATGCTCATGTATGTTGTACCAAGTGGCAGCATCCAGAACTTTGTCATTGGCATGGTCAGCAACCTTTGGGGAGCGCTTCTGGTCGCCATATTGATTGATGAGCTGATTTATGAACGCAAAAAACAACGCAGCGGGCCAACGACGCTCGAAAAGAAGAGCCAGCGCCGTGAATTTCTCCAATTCGAGCGTGATATTTTGGTGCTCCAACAAGAAAAGACCCAGATTGACGACATGATCACGGCACTCGAAACTGAGATCAAGAATTTACGGCACCAACTCGGTATTCCAGAGTCTCAGCCTTGGGACACAAAATACTTCAGTTTGAGCGAATCCCGTAGAGAGAAGTTTCATAGAGAAAAGCTCACCCATATTTCGAATTTGCGTGAACGTGCCAACGAACGAAAAAGTTACCGCAATCTCCTCATCATCCAATATCGCCAGCGGGAAGCAGAAAACAGACTCTGGCGGTTTGAACGTGAAATCGAGCATTTAGAGGAAGCGCTGAATGCGCCGTTTTCGAGTGATTGGGATCTTCACGTCACGTTTTTTGGCCATAACCCTGATGATGTTCAGGCGCGAGTCGAACGTGTACGCAAACACATCCATTTTATCGATCAAGTTGAGGTTGTGCAGCATCCAAACAAATTCTGCCATTGCACCCTAAAAGCCAGCACGCATAAAAAACCTGACACAAGTGCAAACTCATGGCAGCTTGAAGCGGAGAATGCGCTTCGTGCGGATGCAGGTGTATAGCATTACACCCGATCCATTTCCAGCCAATAGTGGTCACCGAGATACTTGAACGGCCAGTGTGGAGCCGTCAGTTTTTCCAGCGCCAGCAGGGGGCGCGCCAGCCATTTCCGTTCTCCGACTGGCTTATACAAATCGCTGGGTGGAAGGAACACACCCAATCCCTGTAACTGTGAACGCCGGAAGCCCTGTCCCAGATCATGCTGCATCCGCGCGGGTGTCGGATAGTAAACGGGAAAATATTTGCCGTCGAGGTGGGCAATGGTGCTGCCCTTTAAGCGCCGTGTGGCGTTCTTGAAATCGGCATGAACCGCGAACCACAACACTTCCCACGGACACCACGGCCCGATGATTCCCAACCCAATCTTGCCACCGGGATGGATATGCGCCGTAAGTTGCTGCCCCATCGCTGTCCAATCGCCCACACAGTTCAGTGCGCCGTAGTTCGAATAAGCGCCATCAAACTGCCCGTCGATTTGCCAGTGAGCAGCCTCTGCAAAATCCAACTGCTTGACCTCAACCCTATCGCCGACGCCTGCCGCTTGGGTTTTACGCCGGGTCTCATCAATCATCGCTTGGCTGCCATCTGTCGCCAGCACATGAACGCCGCGCTTCGCCAACCACAGCGCATCTTCTCCCGTGCCGCAGCCCAACTCCAGCACGCGATCACCGGCTTTGAACAGCACGCCCAGCCGCGCCCATACCCGTGCTCGAAACCATAGGCTCAATTCGGTATTGGTGAACTCGACATCATAACGTGCGCCGATGTGGTCAAAGGCGTCGGCGGATGTTCCAACGGACTCGGTTTGTGTTTCTCGATGGCTGTCTGTCATAATACGCTTTGGAATATGTCGTTACCGTTAGCTGTCGATTGTAACGGTTCTCCGCTTCGATTGCATAATGACCGCGCTCAAAATGACAAAGGAGTCGGATAGTTCCTTATCCGTCGCATTGAAAAGCCTTTCACGCAACGCCCTCACCCTACTCCTCAGCAACGCAGGCAGCGCGCTCTTATCATTCGTGCTCTCCGTCTTGATCGGACGCGTCCTCGGCAAGACCGGACTCGGCGTTTATTCGGCATCCTTAGCATGGGTCTTCCCACTCGCACTCGTGGCCGACTTCGGCATCAGCACCTTGATGACCCGCGAAGCTGCCAGAGACACAGCCGTTGAAGCCAGTTATTTACAAATCGCCATCCAATCCCGCGTATGGCTTGGCGGCGGATTGATGCTGGCGCTGATCATCGCCGCTCCGCTGCTCGCAACCGACAGCCACGTAATTAACGGCCTCCGCATCTCCGCACCGCTGATCCTCATTACGCCGCTGTTTGGCAACTACACCGCCATCTTTCGCGCACGCCAGCAAATGTGGCCGATCCCTTGGCTCAATCTGGGCATGTTGATAACACAAGTCGTGCTGACCTTCGCCGTTTTCACATCCGGAGGCGATGTTTTAGCAGCGCTGCTCGTCAATACACTGACCTCAGCCGGACAGCTCATCGCCGCATGGTGGATTTGGCGGCGTTGGTTTGCACCCTCAACTGATGCGACTCAGACAACGCTGCACATAAAGTCTATTTTGATACACGCATGGCCTTTTGCCGTCGCCGGAATCTTGGCCGCTGTCCAAGCGCGGTTAGCCCCGATCATGCTCGAAAAACTCGCCGATACCAGCAGCATCGGCTACTATGCTGCCGCAAGCCGCTTTACTGAAGCTGGGCGCACCATCCCCAATGCGCTCTTCGGCGCCCTGTTCCCGATGTTAGCCACCTTGGTCAGCCAGCCTACGCAGATGAAAACCACCTTTCGTAAGGTGATGCTCGGTTTAGGGGCATTCGGTGGTGTGCTTGCGCTGGGCGTCAGCTTCTTCGCCGCGCTTATTCTCCGTCTGACTTATGGCACGGATTTTCTCACTGCTGCGGCCACATTACAGGTCGTCATCTGGGGGCTCATCCCTTCCCTACTGCGAGGAGGCCTAACCCTTTACTGGTACGCCTATGGACGCGAACAGTTTGTCAACCGCGTCATATTGATGATGATCCTCGTCCAAATCGGCCTCAGTCTGTGGCTCGTCCCTACCCAACAGGCTTATGGCGCGGCATGGGCGATACTCATCAGTGAAACAATCGGCGTCATTCTGTTATTGCTACCGCTCCGGTCAGCAGTCAATCTTGATAATGCCTAATTTCCATCTGACGCGCACCGAACTTTCATTGATCTGCGGTCTGTTTGTAATCAGTTTGATGCTGCGCCTTGCCCTTGTTATACCCACGCTCTTTGATGGCTTGTACGGTCAAGACGCCTATGCCTATTATGACTATACGCAAAACCTAAAGTCGAGCTTACAAACGGCCACCGCGCCTAAGCCCTTCTTCTGGCCGCTAGGATATCCTGTTTTGTTGGCTGTCACTTTCAGCTTTGCAGGAACAAGTCCCTCTGTTGCTCAAGCAGTCAGCCTGCTCATGGGAGCAGCGTTGAGTCCACTGGTCTATCTCATCTCGCGCAAAATCGGTGTTGGCCGTTTGGGCAGCATCGCGTCCGCCGCCATCATTACGGTCTGTGGACAAGCCCTGCAATCCAGTATCGTCATCATGAGTGACATTCCCGCCCTCTTCTGGGCAGCATTGAGTGCCTTGTTTCTTATCTATTACCTCACAACAGCATCGCCCTATCAAACTCGGTGGCTCGGGCTTGCGGCTGTTTTGCTAGTATTTGCCTCCGCCACCCGATGGATATATCTTCTGCTCGGCCTGCCCTTCAGCGTGGCTGTCTTGGTCGCATGGCGGGGTAATGTTCGCTGGCGACCAACCATAGTGACGTTAATTGCTGTCAGCCTAACCATGCTTCCCCAGATTCTCTACAGTCGCACTAACCCTAACCCGACACTCGATCATGCGTGGGTCGAAGGCTGGTCACCCATCAACGCCTTTAGAAGCAGCTTCACCAACATCGACGGTCGCTTTGACTATGAGAAAATCAACGCCCTTTACTACGCCCAGCCCTACTATGATCCAACTTATCTCTCACCCCTGTTTTCCATTTCCATCGTGATCGGTTTGTGGACATTGGCGCGGCGCAGCACATGGCAGTCCGTTCTACTAGGCGGCTGGGTGCTGCTGCCTTATCTCTTTCTAGCGGGTATTCCCTATCAAAACATCCGCTTCCCTTTAATGGTCGTCCCTGCCATCGCCGTACTGATCGGTGTCGGCATTGATGCGGCAGCGACTCGGTTTCAGCACATTCGTATCAGACAGACGCGCTTCATCGACCCTCAATGGATAGTCGCCCTCATTATTCTGCTTGGTCTATGGCAAATGTGGAGTAGTGCCAATACACTCGTGACAACCTTTATCAACAACCAGCAGCATGATAAACAAGCCGCTGCTTGGGTGGGCGAAAGTGTTCCGGCAGGTTCGACCGTCTACACCTTCGGCCTAACGCTCACGCTTCAACATTACACATCGCTCGATGTGCGCGAACTCTACTACGAGACGCCGCAAACATTGGCGGATAAGTTGCAAAATGAACGCGAGGCCTATCTGGTACTCAACCTGTGGAACATTCAGAACCAATGGGCAGGACGCAATCCACAGTTGGATTATCATTGGCTGCGTGACCAGCACGGCTTACAGCAGCTTGGCAAGTTTGGTTATTACACATTATTCAAAATTAAGGGGTAATCATGGCAAAACTAGATAGCTATATCGAACGCAAAGCATTGGCCCTTTCGGAACGCCAGCGGGATTGGACGGCCAAGCCCGAAAGTGCGGTTGTCACCATCAAAGCCTCGTCCCGAGTCGCGGGCATTACCGGCGCACGCCCCACCACGATGGGCAGTCACACCCTCATCACCGACTCTGCCCCCGGTTTGGCGGGTCACGCGCTCGGCCCAACTGCGCCTGAAATACTGCTCGGTGCGCTGGCAAGCTGCCTCGTCCACACTTATCTCATCCACGCCACCTTGATGAACATTCCACTGGATGATGTCTCGGTCGAGATCAGCGGCTCGATGGATTACAAACAGGTCATCGGCATGCCGGACACCGGTCGACCCATCATGAACGACATCCACTACAAAGCGAACGTTGAAAGCAGCGCCGATGCGTCAGCCATTGAACAGCTTCATGCGGCGGTTGAGGCCACCTGTCCTGTACTCAATACGGTACGCTATCCGGTTAACGTTCAGCGGGATCGTTAATGCGGGTCGGTATTCTTCTGCCCGGCTTCAGCAGCAGCGAGCAGGATTGGGCCATTCCTGTCCAACTGAACCTCGTCCGTGAAATGTCCGCCGATGAGGATGTACGGGTTTTGGCGCTGCGTTACCCTTTCCGCCGCGACTGCTATTCCATTTATGGGGCAACTGTCTACTCGTTGGGGGTCGGTCAGGTACGCAGTTGGCGGCGGCTCAAGTTGTGGGCAGATGCGCTGCTCACCTTACGCCATTTACACCATAAGAAGCCCTTCGACGTATTGCACGCCATGTGGGCCGACGAAACCGGACTCATCGCGGCATGGGCGGGACGGATGCTTGGCATCCCTGTTGTCGTGTCGATTGCGGGCGGCGAACTGGTCGGCTTTGAGGATTTAGGCTATGGCTTACAGCGTAGTGCCTTCAGCCGTTGGATTGTCGGCCAAGCTCTTTATGGCGCAGATCGGATTATTCCAGCCTGTACTTATGCGCGAAACCTCATCACACAGGCCGGTTACAACGTCTCAGCCGACAAAATACAAACGATAACCCTTGGCGTTGATGCGAACATTTTCAAACCATCGAGCAACCAGATACCGACTGAACACAAACTCATTCATGTCGCATCACTGCTCGGCGTCAAAGATCAAGCCACCCTCTTACGTGCACTCGCCCGCCTTGAAACGGCTGTCACCTCGGTATCTCTGACCGTGTGCGTTTTCTGGGCAAAATCGAACATCTTGATTTGCCCGCCCACTACCAGCAGGCCGCGCTCAACATTCTCTGCTCGCGTCACGAAGGACTGGGCATGGTTACTCTGGAAGCCGCCGCCTGTGGCATTCCTATCGTCGGCACGGATGTCGGCCTTCTCCCCGACCATTCTGAATTAGGGATCAGCGTTCCAGTTGGTGATGACCAAGCCTTAGCTCAAGCGATCACCACCTTACTCCACGACAAACAAAAGCGGCTTGCACTGGGTCAAGCCGCTCGAAAGCTCGTCGAAGAAGGCTTTACGATTCAAGAATCCGTGCGCCAGTTCCGTGCGCTTTACACAGAACTCGTCACTTCACGGAAGAAAACTTAAGCCGTCTTCCACCACACGCCGGTGCATTCCGGCAGAATCACCCAATTCTTGCGCACGACTTCATCCGCCAGTTCATCCCCGAAGAAAAACCGCGCAAGCTGCTCGGCTTCTTGCAGCGACTCAAAACGGTAATCCGTGCGAATGTTGGTGTTCTTGAAGCCGAGGTCACCCTCCAGCCACCCATAGAAATCAACCAAGCCCTGAGTCGGCGGTGTCGGCATCTCAAATCCCGTCCCCATCGTTTCCAGAAGGATCATCGTTCCGCCGGGTCGCAGCACCCGCTTCATTTCATCAATGGCCTTACCGGCTTCCTCCCGCCACGTATCAGGATACCAGCCGTTGAAGTGGCCAAAGCTCCACCCTTCAATCGCCACATCTGCCGATGCCGTTTCAGCCGGAATCGCGCGGTTATCCGACACCTGCGCCTGCCAATTCATCAATCCAGTAGCCTTGAGCTTGCCTATCGCCACGTCCAGCATGTGCTGCGAGCCGTCATAAGCCCGCAAACTCTTGACCAGCGCAGCCAGCATCAAGGTCAACCGCCCCGTACCCGCCCCGAATTCCACCACATCCACGTTCGCTAACGGACGAATCTGTTGCAGCGTTTTGAGGATATTCCCCTCATAATCTTCCCGCTGGATCAGCGCTTCATACTGGTCCGCTTGACTCGCGTATATCGTCTGAAAATGATCAGGCATCGTCTTCTTTCCTATTCAATGACCACAACCGTATGCGGCCCAACCGGCGGCAGCGTCATCCGCGCATAACCATCGCTGTATGTGAACGGCACATCCTGCCCGTCCGGAGCCAGATAAACACGTTTCGGCTCGACATGTTGCCGCACCGAAACCGCCATATTTGCCGTCGGCCATGATTGGTCAACATGCGGAATGGCCTGCATTGAACGGCGCGGATGATAGCACACCACATGCACAACCTGTCGCGAAGGATGCTTTTCGGTTTGAGTCTGCTGCATCAGCGAGACTTCAATCCAGCCCGGCCCTTCTGGCTTGATAAGTCGCGGCGGCAAGAACGTCTCCAATAGGTTGTTCGCCATCTCCCGATACGACCAGTAATCCGTCTGTCGGTATCCGCTGAACAACGGCGCGGCAAAATACAGAACTTGATCATTGCTCACAGCAATCGGTGCATTCAGTGACTCACCCACCGGCGCATGTTGATGTCCCATGAACCGATCCCACGTCCGGTTAAATAGTGCCCTGCTTAGTACGCCATGAGATGTTGCGCCATTTACAGCTTGAACTATATGTGCCTGCACGTAGAAGGCGTAATCATAGTCCTCAGCGAGTTCACTACTGCCAATCATCTCGGCTGTGGGTCGTACATAGCTCGGAACCGTCGGTGCCGATCCAACATACGTCACCGGAATCTGAGCCAGTTGGAACTGTCCCGATTTATTCAGCGCTGCCGTGCCGCTCAGAATGAGCTTTCCGCCGTTATCGAGATAGCTACTTAATTTACCAACTAGCGCATCTTCCAGCGCAGCGCCATCCGGCAGCACAATCGCTCCATAGCCGTTGAAATCCGCTTCACTATCCACAATATCAAACTGGTAACCGAGTTCGAGCATAGCTTGTGCAGCGCCTTCCAGATCAGGCGGATAAACCGCTTCACCAATCTGCCGAATGTCCAGCGCGTTTGCCGCGAGCAGCGCGACCTCCGTCACCGGCTTCGCATCGTCTAGCCAAGGCTCTAGCGCTTCCACTTGTCTGAAGTTATGCCCGATCAAGCGGTAAACAGCCGCATCAAGTTTGCCGCTTGGATGCAGTTGGTCACCCACGCAAATCTTGCCGCCCGCCGCCAGAATCGTCCCGCACTCATAGTCTAGTTGATCATGTGTTTTCAGTCCACCGAAATCGCCCCATGAGCCGTGAAAGCGCCCGTTCATGCCTATAAATTCCATCCCCAGAGTCCGGGCATGCCGTCCGTAAATCGGGTAATGCAAATACCCCCAACCAGTGGTCGTCGGCAGACTTTCCACTTCCAGATGCGTCATGTACGGCGCGACCCGCCGCATATCCGGTTGGATCGTACTGTTGTAGAAGATCAGCGCGTCCGGCAGCCGGTCATGAACGAACGTCGATAAACGGTTGAAGAAATCCGTCTGTTTCTTGAGTGCGAATGCCCACACTGCCCCATCATCTTCGACGTTGACATGCGCTTGCCGCATCTGTTCCTTCCCCCACATCGAATAATTGGGTCGCGGGAAGCAAATGTCGAACCACAATCCGTCCAGTGAATACAGATTGATCAGTTCTTCCACCTGCGCTTGGACGTAATCAGCATATCCCGACGACACATCCATCGTCGTCCAGCCCCATGCATTCGACAGCGGCGGGCGGGTAATCGCGCGTCCCTCTTTGTCGACCATCACCCATTCCGGATGGGTCTTGCCTGCCAGTTCATCCCACATGATCGACACATAAACCGGACACTTGATGTCACGCTTGTGCAGCGCTTCAATCTGCTCGCCGAGCAAATCCCGTTTTAGGTTGGGATGCGGTGTCCCGACCTTGGTCGGATAATACGAGTAACCATGATGGCACTTGGCGAAGATATTGATTGAATTCACCCGTGCATCAGCCAGCGTCGCAGCGAATTCCTCACCATTAAAATCGCCGCCGACATTTTCACACCACTCCGAAGTATGAAAATCCAGATGAACTTGACGAAAACGAAGGGGTTTCATTCTAATAATCCTTTTGAGGCAGAAAGAAAAGAGGATATTTTGTAGGACTGAGGCGCGCCTCAGCCGATGGCCAGACCCGCTGTGTGCAAGGCGAAATGGCGATTTACGAATGATGATGGTAGTGGAGGCAATCGGTTTTAGCTGTTGAAGCGCCGTTAGTGCGCTTGTCTGCCTGTTAGCATGATGGCTTTAGCCTCATGCCACACTTGACAACCACTCCTCAAATTGTAAATCGCCACAAATACTTGCTGCTTAGCTAAACGCCTTAACCTGATCCAGCAGTTTGGTCTGGTCAACATCCGGATATTTGTCCAGCAGGGCAGTGAAAATCTTCATATATTCCACAATCTGTGGCTTGGTATAGGCTTCGAAGCGCAGCGTAATCGCGGGCTGCGTATTGCTGGCCCGTACCATGCCCCATCCGCCGCTAAACGTCGCGCGTACGCCGTCCAGTGTAATCACCTCATACTGCTTCGCCAGCGTATCCGAGATTTCCTGAATAATCTGGAACTTGGTGGCGTCCGGCGCAGGCAGAATGATTTCCGGTGTGGCGACCAACTTCGGAATTTCATCAAAGATCTGCGAAATCGTCTTGTTTGAATTGGCGATGATTTCCAATGTCTTCAGCGCGATCAACGGGGCATCGTCAAACCCGTAATAATTCTCACCCACGAACAAATGCCCGCTGACTTCGCCGCCAAGGGGTGAGCCGATTTCGTGCATTTTCTTCTTCATCAAGCTGTGACCGGTCTTCCACATCACCGGCACACCGCCATACTTCTTGATTTCATCCGGTAGCGCTTGCGACGCCTTCACATCAAACACAATCGACGCGCCCGGATGGCGGCTCAACAAGTCCCGTGCCAGCAGTGCCAGCAAACGATCCGCCGCAATATGGTGACCGTGATCATCAATGAACCCGCAGCGATCCGAGTCGCCGTCGAAGCCCAAACCGAGATCAGCCTTCACCTCGACCACTTTAGCTTCCAAATCTTTAGTCGTTTCAGGGTCTTCCGGATTTGGCAGGTGGTTCGGATAGGTCCCGTCTGATTCAAGATATAGACCGACCACCTCAACACCCAGCTTTTTCAGCACAGCCGGAATATACGTGCCGCTCAAGCCGTTACCCGCATCTAGCACCACCTTCAATGGGCGGTTAATCTTCACTTTTGAAGCAATCGTATCCATATGCTTATAAATCATCTGCGGATCAGTCGTGATCGCGCCCTGCCCTGTCGCGAACGCATCCGTCTGAATAAGCTTAAGTAACGCTATTATTTGCTCATCAGCCAGAGCCAACGAACCATAAGCCATCTTGATACCGTTATAACGCGTATCGAGGTGGCTACCAGTGATCATGACGCCAGCCCCCTTGCCAGAATAGCTAGCCGATGCGAAATACAGAGTCGGGGTCAACACCGCGCCAATATCGGTGACATTCATACCGGTCGAGGCCAACCCTTCTGCCAGCGCCTGCTTGATACCGGGCGAGGTAGTACGGTTATCACACCCGACGAACACACGATCCGTCTGGAACTGCTGTGGCAGGTAAGTTCCCAGCGCCTTACCGACCAGCCGCGCCAAGTCCGGCGTAATCTGCGGGTTGTCACCGCTTACGGTACCGCGAATGTCATACTTGCGAAAAATCGAGGTATCAACCTGCGTCATAGACAGACTCCTTAATTAAGCAACCAATAGAAACTAGCCAGCAATTCTACCGGCTTCTCTTACACTTCACTAGATAAGTTAGGCTTTTGCCGCGCCCGACGTTGAATATGCGCCTGAGCCGTGACCCGAAGAAGATCACGGCAGGCAGCCTGCATCGTCGCCCCTTGCCCCATCAAATTGAACCCATCGTCGCCAGTAATAACCCGCATATGAAAACGCACGTCAGCAACTTCAACAGGCTCATAAATAATTGTCAGCTTCCACGTGTTGCCAAGAGCAATTTGAAGCAGACCCACCATTTGGTCAAACACAATCTGCGTCGCCTGATCGAGCCATTCGTCATCTTTATAGTTTGAAGGGCGTCTAATCATAGCCTCGCGCGACTCAAAAATGACGTGGTTATGGTCGACTTGCGCCCACAAATCCCGCAGTGCGGAGGCAAATGTAGGCTTTCCGGTCACCTGCTCCGTATTTTGTCCCCAAACCGCGTAGGCACTCCACGTAATGAACCCGGAATCCATCATCGCCTGTACGGTCAACCGCGCATCAAGCCGGTATTGCAACCGCAAATAGCCAATGGTCGCTTCCCACGCCAGCAGACCGTTGGCAGGTCGCTGCGGCATCGGTCGAGAATTCAGCGTGGCTGGCATGTGTTACTCCGTAAAAAATACGCTGGCCAAGAAACGGTCAAGATGATACTGAACCAACTGCCATCCTAATCCAACGTACACTGCGTCGAAACCATGCCGTGCCCAAGGCAGTCGCAAATGCACAAACGGCGTATTCGTTACTGATATGAGCTTACTAAACTTGTCGCCGTGATACGCAGGTGGGACAATCGTATCCTGCATCCCTTCCACGAAAAAAATCGGCGGCAGGTTGTCCCGTACCCAATCGAGCGGTGTCGCGTCATGGTACAATTCTGGCAAATCCTCATAACGTCCGCCTATCAAATTGAAGATCTGCGACTCAGAATTCAGATTTTCCCACTTCATATACACCGGCGCATAAAACGAAATCACCGCTTGCACCGGATGAGCTTCATCGGCCCGCATGGCCGCCATCAACGCGATATGTGCTCCGGCTGATCGTCCCAACAATGCGATTTGTTGCGTATTAACGTTGTACTCAGCGGCGTGGTCACGAACCCACTGAATAGCGGTTTGTGCGTCTTCCAATTGGGCAGGCCACTTAAATTGACCGGACAGCCGGTACTGAATATCGAACACCACAAAACCGAGGTTCGCCAGATAGCGATTGGTCGGCTCAAAGTATTCCTGTTTGTCGCCATTCACCCAACCGCCGCCATGAATAACGATAATTGCCGGATAGGTATCGCCTTTAACCGGTTTCGCCATCGGCTCATACACATCCAGCTTCAGCGGAACACCCTTGGGCTGCGCGTAAGTAATGTCTCGCCACACTCTCACACGAGTCGACCGAAGATGCGCACCAAATAGGTTATCAAAGCTTAGTGGAGCAGGCAGCAGCCTGCTTTGGACAGATGCCGGAATCCGTGTCTCGTAATCCCGTCCTAAGCCAGTTCGCATGGCCGAAGCCGTATCATCCACAGCAGCCCGATATTCCATGAAGGGTTTTAGAGATAATCCCGCGCCAATCGCCCCGGCGATCAGGCCGAGCCACAAACGCGGCTTACCCGCCAGCGCCCATACCACCGCAATAGCCCCTGCCACCGCTGACACCCATGACAATTCATTGACGACAATTTGCACCGGACGCAGTGCTTCGTTCTCATCTTTTGAAACCAGCAGCAGTCCCGCCGCAGCCGAAAAAATTCCCAATGTAGTCGTTATAAATCGGCGCACAACTCAGTTCCCCACGGTCATCTCTTTGCCATCCACCAGTGCCGCAAACTTCAGTCCTGTCGTATCCGCGTCTACCTTGACTTGTGTTCCCGGTGGTGGATTTACCTTCAGCAAGAAATCAGCCAGCGGCTCACGTACAAACCGCCGGATAATACGCTTCAATGGACGAGCACCGTATTCCGGCTCGTCGTTTTGCGCCAGCATCCATTCAACTGCCGCATCGCTGAATTCCAGCTTAAGTCCGCGGTCAGCCGCCATCTTGGTTTCGCCTTTGAGTTGCAGCAGAAGAATATTGCGCAAATCCTCTGCCGCCAGCGCATGGAACATAATCACTTCATCCAGACGGTTGATGAATTCAGGCCGGAACCACGTCCGCACTTCTTCCATCGCGTTCTCACGAACCTCATCGGTAATCACCGGAACGGCCAGCTCTTCCGAGCCGAGGTTGCTGGTCAGGATAATCACGGTCTCGCTGAACTGCGTCGTATTGCCGCGTCCGTCCGTCAAGCGGCCTTCTTCAATCACTTGCAGCAAAATATCCATGATGCGTGGATGCGCTTTTTCAACTTCGTCAAACAGCACAATGATGTACGGCTGCTGCCGCACGCGCTCGGTCAGTTGACCGCCCGCTTCACTGTCCACATAACCGCTCGGTGAACCAATCAGACGGTTAAGGCTGCTCTCATCCTTGAATTCACTCATATCGAGCGGCAGCATCGCGTCTTCACTGCCGAACATGAATTCCGCCAGTGCCTTCGCCAACTCCGTCTTACCGACGCCCGTCGGCCCGAGGAACAAGAATGCACCAATCGGACGCTTCGGGTCTTTCAAACCGACACGTGCCGTCTTGATGGCACGGCTCACCGTAAAAACCGCCTCATCTTCACCGATCAGCCGTTCCTTCAGATGTTCCACCATGCTGGCGTAGCGCAGCCGTTCATCCTCACCCAGCTTATTCACAGGAATGCCCGTCATCTGGCTGGCTGTCAGCGTGATGTCTTCCGAATCAACGTTCGTATCCCCTGCCCGTTCAGTCTTAAACGGCAGTTGGCTCTGCTGGCTCATACTGACCATCGCCGCCGTCCGGTGCAGCAGTTGTTCCGCGCTGCGTGGCAGTGGCGTCACGCTCAGATACCGCTTCGCCAACCGTACCGCCAATGCCAGCGCATCATCAGATATGGTTAGCTTATAATCCGCTTCAAGATGCGACTTCAATATCTTGAGGATCTCCAGCGTCTCATCAGCTGACGGTTCAGGCACGCGGATAATTTGGCTGTTCTCCGAAATCGCGCTGACCATCGACAACCGTTCCTTGTAATCAATCTCCGTCGATGTCCCGATAATCACGGGATCATCTGCGAGGAACGCCTTCTGAATCAGCGGCGTCGCCTTACTGAACTCCGCCTTAATCGGCCCACCGAAAAAGCGGTGCAGATGTGGAATAAACAGGATGCCGTTCGCTGCTTGGCTCAATCCGGCACGCACTGTCTTCTGGTCATTATCCAGCAGCGAGGTTTCATCAATCTGAACGAAGTTCTTCAGTCCGGTCGGACCTTTACCTTCGGACATCAACAGCCCCAAGCTGTAAGCCAGCGTCCGCTTGCCCACACCATCCGGCCCAATCAGAATAATGTGCCGCTTCACCGACTGAGACAGGATATTCACAATGTCGCGCAGCAGTCCTTCACGGAAATAAACCGCCCGCAGCTTGCCTGCCTTGGCTTGTGCCACCACATCCTGTGTCGTACCATCTGGCTTCAACCGCACCTGCGAGTTATCCATGCGAATGTCCGCGATGGCCTTCGGGGTAATGCCCTGTGCCCGCAGCAAACCGCTCGTGGACATCGACGGTTCGGCCATAACACTCAGAATGTGATCGGTATCGACACGTACTTCATCCTGCGAATTCGCCAGACTCAATGCATCATCGACCAAAATGATCGCCTGTTTGGAAAGTGGTACTTGGCGGTTACCCTTCGCCACAAAGTCGAGATTACCATTCGGGTCGCCGCGTCCTTCAATCGAAAGATGCACTTGCCGGTCAAGTTTTTCCATATCGACCGCGCGTGTGCTCTTGAAAACATCCAGTAAACGCGCCGCTGCCGTGTCCGGTCGCCGCAAAAGCGCCAGCAGAATGAGTTCGGGTTGCAGCGTCGACTTGCGATATTGATCCTTCATCGCCACCGCATCATTCAGCACCGCATCAAGGTCTTTGGAGAGCAAATCCGGGTTTAGTGTTCCCATTTAGACATTGCCTTCTACGCTCAAAACGTCCAATAAGGCCAAACAGGTGGGATGGTGGCAACCGAACATCAGTTGCGCGCGATCCTCGCCAATCAATGACATCGATAAATTGAAATTTGTGTTTGGAAAACGCGAGAAGCGATTACTTCACAGCAAACGTACCCACCTGTAAACGGTCGGCCTGTTCACCTGTCGCCGTATCGACTCCCGTTAAGCGTTCGCCCGTCTGCCAATTATACACTGCTAGACGCAAACTGTATGCGCCTTCTGGAACATTGAGCGTAGTTTTATGACAGGCATTTGGTGTATCCGGCAGTCCGTAATCCGCCTGTGCCACCAGATTGCCGCTGGCATCCACCACATGCAGCGCCACCGAATACGTATAATCCGGCACACTATCAGCTTTCGACGATCCTAAAACGACAGTTAATTCCCCGCTCGGACTGGCGTTCAATCCCTCAACCAGTTGCATATGGATACCATCGCCAAAGCTCAGCGGCATATCCGCTGCATTTTGAAGGCGTGTGTACAGCTTTAGCGTCACCGACGGGTCATCGAGCGCGGTATAACACTCGACAAATTGTTCACTCGACAGCGCCCGTTGGAATTCTCCCAATCGGAAATTCGGCGGATCAACATGCGATACTGCCAGCCAGATATTTCGCGATTGATCGACAAACGCTTTTGCGTGATTAAAATAATCGTCGTTCTCGGGCTTACCCGGAATATACTCCGTCATCTGGTGCTGTATCGGCAGGCCATACATATAATGATCCAGTTCCAATGACCGTATCCAATCATAGTTCCCGGCATGGTACGCCAGCACATCCCCTGCTTGAGCCTGCTGCTGAAGCGTCGCGCGGAACTCTCGCCATGATGGAATAATCCCATATAGATAGGAACTAAAGTCATTGTTGGCAATCGTCCACAAACCCGCCGCTATCCAGATCACCAGTATCACAATCGGCGTGACGCCCAACCGGCTTAGTCGTTCAACACCCAATCCTACCAGCACCGCCAGCACCGGCCACAGAAAAATGATGTAGCGTATCTGGTTGATGAACGGATAAAACCGGTTAACAATCAGCACCAAACTGATACCGGCCACGGCCACAAAAATAATCAGCCGTAGCCGCCACGCCGTCTTGTAAACAGCCAACGCCACCAGCAGAATGAGCAGAGCCACACTGTTATTGCTGAAAGTCACAAAGAGTGCGGGAATGATCTTCACAAGACTCATACCCACAACCGGATTAACCTTGCGGAACTCTGAAAAGTGATAAACAACCCACACCCACGGCAGATACATCACCCCCGCCGCCACTAGAAGCGAAGTGACGCGTACCCATTGCCGGTTTTTATGCACGAACAGCAGGTGATACAAACCGATAACAATGGGCACAAATATCAGTTGGTAATGCAGGTAAAATGAGGCAGATGTCACCAGCACAAAACTGATGCGAAGCAGCCAACTGCGATGCTTGCCCGCTTGTATTAGGCGCACGTACGCCCAAACTTCGAAGGCGGTACACACGACAATCAGCGTATAAACCCGCAGTTCGTGTAAATAATAAACGTAGTAGGCAGAGGCGCCGACAGCGACCGCCGCCCCCAGCCCCACCAGATCAGCCGCCTGCACCCCAATACTCGCCGCAAAATCACGACCTAATCGGTATGTCATCGCCACCGACAGCATACCGAACAATAATGAAAATGCCCGCCCCGCCAGTGCTGAAGATCCAGCGACAGTCAGCCAGAAGTGCAGCAGCAAATAATACCCCGGCGGATTCTTCTCGTGTTGGAGTTGTTCCGCGACCCGTGTCACCACCTCGGGCGCGCTAATCGGCCCGTATTGTTCGCCGCCTGCATAAATGTACGAATAAATCTCGTCGTACCACATCGCATCTCGATCCAGACCAGAGATGCCGAGTGCGGCCACGATCAGCAGCAATAGAACCAGCGGCCACAAGTAACTCAGTCGCGAGGTGCGCGAATATGGTAAACTGCCAGTCGTATGTCGGGAAGTCGAGCCAATAGAAGAGGAATACATGGTCACTGTGTGGACTAGTTTTCGAAATTTCGTGGACGTGGGCCGTAATGGTGAGCTTCATCTGCGAAACAGCCGCCAGTATCCTATACTCAACTCGCTTAAATCCCGCTCATTTCTTAAGCAAATCCTAATTGTTATGAAGATAATTTATCATTTCTCCACAATTTCTTCAGATTTAATTCATCAAGCACTAACGTTTGGTCAGAGGATTTTTCTTGCCTTTAGTCTGGTTTTCCTACTTATCGGTTCGCTCCAAGTAGGTCACGCGAGATCATGCGAAGCCGCGTCCGGCGCAATCACCCGCAGCAGCTTTCGCAGCCCGAATGCCGAAACCACTTTCTATTACTCCGTCTATACCCCGCCCTGCTATGACACAGCGACGTCTCCATATCCGGTGGTCTATCTCATGCATGGATCAAATGATGATGATGGTCAGTGGGGGCGTTTGGGCCTTCAGCAGGTGCTCGATACCAGCATTTCCAACGGCACACTCCCGCCCATGATCGTCGTCATGCCCTTTGGTGAATGGCTGGCAAACAAAAATCAGTTTGATGCCGTCTCGTGGGAAAATGTCTTTCTAGACGAACTCATGCCGCTCGTCGAAGGCCAATATCGCATCGACGCCCGCCGTGAATCTCGCGCCATCGGTGGCATCTCGCGCGGTGGCTTCTGGGCCTTTGAGATTGCCTTCCGCCATCCCGACTTCTTCAGTTCAGTCGGAGGACACAGCGCCTTCTTTGCCGAGCGTCAAGCCCCGCTGGATTTTGATCCGCTCAGGCTGGCAAACAATGCCCCTAATCTCGATACGCTGCGCATCGAACTGGATCGCGGTAGTGAGGACTACGCCGCTCCCGGTCTCGATCTCATGCACCAGCGCCTTGATGAGCGTGGCATCCCGCACACCTATACCGTCTATCCTGAAGGCCAGCACAACAACGCGCACTGGCAGTTACACGTCGCCGATTATCTCGCCTTCTACGGTGCAGCTCTGGCTTGGACGTGTTCCTACCTGCCGTGGCATTCCCTAGCTTGCAAGGTGAAATCAGCCTTGTCCAATTGCAGTCCCCCAGCATTGGTCAGCCCGATTCGAAACTCGCCATCGATCAAACCACAGCTGCCGCCCTCCAAGCACATGGCATAACGCTGTCATCAGCCACCCTGATCGTTGAAGACAGCGCTCTCCAAAACACCCTGTGGCGCGACCGTTCGCTCTATACCCTGCTCGCCTTTGACCGCCTCACCACGCATTACCGCGTCTTACATATCGACGGCAAGCACCCGCTCGATACCGATTTATTATCCTATCCCTTCGCCTTCCAAAGTGATCATCCCAACTACCAGCCGCAAAAACTGACTCGCTTACTGATGTCTGGCGTCACCGCCCTCACTCGCCTAACCCGTACCGCTCTCGACAAGCAGGGCACGGATTGGGCGGCCTCTGGCATCATGGATTACGTCAATCACGCCGATTTCTTTCACACCAGCAACGAAGTCTCTTTCTCACCCCTTTGCTCGGCTTGGACATCGTCGAACTCACAGGCAACCACAACAATGACTTCGGCACCGACAATTACCTCCGAACCTTGGAGTGGTATCAGTGGCATGGCATCCGCACTATTGGCGGCGGCGCAACCCTCACCGATGCCCAAACACCCCTCGTTCTCGACCATCACAACAATAAGATCGCCATGCTCGCCTGCAATTGGGTCGGCCCTTACTACGCTCTCGCCAAAGAAAATACTCCCGGCGCGGCCTTCTGTGATTGGGATTGGCTGCGCGGCATCATCCCGCAGCTTAAAGCCGAAGGAAATTTGGTGGTCGTCTCAGTCCAGTATTTAGAAATCGAAGATTACAAACCGTCTGCCAAGCAAATCTCCGACTTTCAAGGCTTGGCCGATTTGGGTGCGGATGTCGTCATCGGCACACAGGCGCATAAACCCCAAATCCTCAATCTCTATGGCGCGCGTACAGGACAAGAATCCTTCCTACACTACGGTCTCGGCAACCTCTTCTTCGATCAGCCGTTTTGGGGCAACAGCCGCTTCTTCATGGATGAACTCTTTATCTACAATGGTCACTTGCTCAACGTCGATCTCTTCACCGGCATCATCGACGAACTTGCCCGCCCCCGCCCTATGACGCCCGACGAACAGGCCAACTTCTTCGCCTTCATGTTCAACACCCAAGGCAGCTTTCAATAGTGAATAACATCTAACAGAATCAATCATCTATATGCTTATCTATTTCCTAGGGACAAGGCAGCCTTGTCCTCTGGGCTTGTGCGTTCTAGACGCCATCTCTTAGGTTTGAAAACTCATACGAAAATTGCTTGCATTTCACGCTCATTTGTTCTACAATAATCTGTAGGGGCGCAAGGCTTTGCGCCCTGAATTGACGGTCTATTGTTAATCACTTTTGGGCAAGAACGAACCGCCCACGCCATTTAACAACCCGAATACTTCACAAGAGTCGCCAAACTTCACTTCTGAATCTGAAGAATTTTGTGACGATTCGGCGGCCAACTCACTCAATGCCGCCGTCAAAACCATGTTATAACAGCAGCATCAAATGCAACATTTTGAACATTTCGAATCGTTCCGTCCGGTGTATGGCAAAACTGGCAAAAAATGGTTTGCTGCTTTTGCCGCCTTTGCTGCTGATTTCGCCTATTGTCGTCGCCGACACAGACGACATCGCCGACATTTGAGGGAAAACCAATGTCATATCTCCGACAATTGCGACACATAAACGTTTTGGAATTTGCAGTTTTCGTGGTTTTCGCGACCGGAGGTAGTCCTTTAAGCTGGCATTTCGTTTTTTGATTGGACTGTCAACTGATAACTATCCCAACCCATCCATTTTAATCGCGAGCTTCCCATTCGCCGGAATTGTCCCGAACAGCACACCGCACACCGCCGGAATCGCCTGTGGCAGCGGGCTGTATGTCACCACATAACCGGAGACTTTCGGGTACACCGTCCAGTCATAAACCGAAGCCAGCGCCACCGCAATCGTCTTCACCGGTGGCAGCGCCTTCACCAGAGCGCTCTGGTTCGCGTCAGCATCGGCGTTCTGCGTAAACACCAGCACAAAGTCGCTCAACGCCGCCTGCCGCTTCGCGCTTTCAATGTCCTCCACCGTCGGCGAAGTATGCACCGCCAGCGGCCTCACTGTCATACCTTCGGCGCTGCAAAACTGAGGAATTTGTACCCGCGTGCCCGGATAAATCAGCGCCACCGTCTTCCCCGCTTGGAACGGAATCGCATCGTTCTGATCCAGCGCAACAGTGACGCCTTTCTGAAACAACTCGGTCACCAGCGGGGCATGAGCCTCTAAGCCTAGTCTCTGATCAACCGTCGCCGGATCAAGCGCCGTCCAACTCAACAAGCCGTAACGCTCTTTCGCGGCCAGTATCCGCCTCACCGACTCGTTAATGCGTTCCTCTGTGATCTCGCCCGACTTCACCGCATCCACCACCGCTTGGATGCCTGCCGCCTGTGCCTCCAAACTAACGTGCGCCGCGATCACCAGATCAACACCAGCCTTGATCGCACTCACCGCCGCGTTCGGATAGCTGTAAACCGTATCAATCGCATCCATATCAAGCGCGTCAGTTACGATCAACCCATCGTAACCCATCTCTTCCCGCAGCAGTCCTGTAACGATGTTATGAGACATCGACGCTGGTAAATCCTTCTGCGGTTCCAGCGCCGGATACCAGATATGCGCCACCATCACCGTGCTCACGTCCACCGCAATCGCCGCCCTGAACGGAGCCAGTTCTATCGTTTCCAGCCGCTGACGATCCAGCGCGATCACAGGTAATCCGGTATGCGAATCCGTACTGCTGTCCCCGTGCCCCGGGAAGTGTTTGGCCGTCGCCATCACACTTTCCCGCTGCATCCCTTGGATAAATGCCGCAAGTATGGGACTGGTCATCGCTGGATCATTCCCGAACGCTCGTCGCTTAATAATCAGGTTGTTGGGATTCGTCTCAAGGTCGGCCACCGGCGCGAGATCCATATTCACGCCCACTGCCCGCATCTCTTGCGCCATCGCCTGCCCCACCCGCCCTGCCAGATCTGTGTCACCCGTCGCAGTCCAAAGTGCCGGCACAGGAAACGTGGTAAACCCCTTACTGAGATGGGAAATCGTGCCGCCTTCTTGGTCAACCGAAATTAACAGCGGCATCCCACCGGCCCCGGTAATGGTCTGCTGGTAGACATTGATCAGCCGGGTAACGTCCTCTGGCATCCCGATATTTTCAGGCAGCAGCACCAACCCACCCGGCTGCTGCTGGGTCAGGAAATTGTGTCCGGCTTCGGTAAGCTGGCTGCCGTACAGATTAACAATAAACATCTGTGCGACCCGCTGTTCTATCGACAGGCCATCGATCAAGTTGTCCTGCGCCGAGCCAATCCCACACACACAAAGCCCAAATAAAAACAAAACACAGAGGCCGAAAAGGTAACGCCTCTGTGTCTGGATAAGTGCAGTTGATAGACTAAAAAGCTGCATTCAGTCGAAGGTCTTACTGACCGGTTTCGCTCAAACGGTAGCCAATACCACGCACGTTCACAATTAAGTCGGCATCCTTACCGGTCTGCTTCAGCTTACGGCGCAAATTGCTCACATGTGGACGAATAACTTCACGGGCCTCGGCCTCGTCAACAGCATAGCCACGCACCTCGCGTACCAGCTCATGGCATGAAACCACGCGTCCACGATGTGCCGCCAGATACAGCAGCAAGTCAAACTCGGTTGGGGTCAGATCAATCGGCTGGTCACCCACCGAAATCTGGTAGCGGCCCGGGTAAATCGTCAGCGGCCCCAGTGTCATGTTGGCGTTCATCGGCTCGACAGGCGCGCTGCTCTCGTAGCGTGTTTCAGAGGCGACAGATGCCGAAGGAGGGGCTTCATCATCCTCATACACGGCTGCAATCGCTTCCACATCGGCACGTGTCAGTTCAAACACGTTGCTGCGAATGGCGTCCAACAGTGCGCGGCGACGCTTCAGGTTACGTGCACGTTCCACACCGCGTGCCACACTCTGGCGGATGTCTTGGCTGGAGCTGGGTTTAATTAGGTAATCATGGGCGCCCAAGCGAAGGCTTTCGACAGCGGTTCCCAAGCTGGCGTACCCGGTCATCAGGATAACAATTCCGTCGGGTGAAATATCCTTAATCCGTTTGAGCAAATCAACGCCCGAAAGTCCGGGCATACGAATATCCGTGAGGATCACCTCGTATTCATGCCGGGCGATCATTTCTAACGCCTCTTCGCCGCTCGCCGCTTCGTCAACCTGATAGCCGATGCGTTGTAGTGTTTTGCTGACCGAATAACGAATTGCCCCTTCATCGTCCACGACGAGGACATGGGCAGCATCAATCATAGTATCCATAGTGCCAACCTATATCTAGTGTTCACTATTCCCATATTTTGTCTTAATCATAATCAACTTAATCTACTTACGCAACCAACAGCAGCTATTACAGAGTTGTTTATAACTTAAAATAGAAGCAAATTCATGAATTTTCCAGAAATTGAAAATAAATAGTTGGCTCCACATTATTCCGCACCGCAAATACTTCACTTACGTACCATTTATCCCCAAATGCTACCGCCGCAACACGATCATCAATCACAATCAATGGGATTTGGTCACGCACTGCCTCAGGAATTTTACGGTTCACCATCCACCGACTCAATTTTTGGCTGTGACCTTTCATTCCCAATGGGGAGAATATATCCCCTATTTGTCGGGTTCTCAAGATCACTTGCGATCCATCCGGCACAGCCAATTTGCAGTACGCTAGATCATTAGCTGGTGGCTCCAACCTCACCTGAAGCAGCCAGTCCGATAATGTGATCAGAGAAGGCGCTGTGATAGCACGCGTAAAGCTAGACGGTATTAACGGTATCTGCGACCTGATATACCAGCTATCTTCAGTCTCAACAAACAAAAAAATGTAATCGACACGTAATCTTCCGCCCCCGCCCAGAAGCGCAATCGCCCCTTGTTGCCCTCGCATCGCAATTTCAATCGCTTCCATAATGTGTTGAGCCGATGCAGCTTCGGTCAGTCCCAATTTCCCCATCGCCCACAACAACACACGCCGCTGCAAAGCCGGATGCAGTGCCTTAAACCCTTCCCGGTTAATCGCAATCCGTCCCTCGGAAATGATTATCGTTGCTCTGTGCGTAAACGCGTCTGTCTGCTGCTGGAGATACTCATCCTCAACCGATGCAATCTCCGCCAACCTCGCCAGTGCAGGCCGAACTTGAGGGGCATAACCCTCAAGATAAGGAAGCACCTCCAACCGTATCGCATTCCGCAACAAGGATGTGTCCAAGTTCGTAGAATCCTGACGGGGAACAAGTTGATGCTCCTCGCAGTAGGCTTCGATCTCGCGCCGAGTAACATGGAGCAGGGGGCGGATCAGCGTTAAGTCAGCGTGACCGGGTACAGGTGAACGACGGCTCATGCCAGCCAGTCCATGTGTCCCTGCCCCACGCAGCAGATGCATCAGCACCGTTTCAGCTTGATCGTCAGCATGATGCGCAACCGCGATTGTCTGTGCGCCTAGCTGATGAGCAGTCCGAGCCAAAAAATCATAACGAGCCAGTCGCGCGGCGGCTTCAATGCCAATTTGATGTTCCTGAGCTAAACTAGTGACGTCAGCCTGCCCGACGGTGACTGCTGTGCCCCACTCACGGCAAACCTGTTCGACAAAACGTGCATCACCAGCACTTTCCTCCCCGCGCAGTTGATGGTCAAGCGTGGCAGCATGGATGGTAATGCCCAAACGCGGTGCCAATTGGTTCAGAATATGAAGCAGCGCTAACGAGTCGGCACCGCCCGAAACGCCGACCACGAGGATTTGACCCGCTGTGATAAGCTGGAACTTCTGAATAATTTGCCGGATCGTTTCGAGCATATGTTTAGGAAAGATTCTTAGGTTGCCTGAGCCTTTGTGCAAGGCAGCCATTTGAATGATTTAGAATCGAAGTATCAGTTTGACCTACCGACCATTATAGTATAGTTGGCGTCGGGTTAGGTATCTTTGTAAACAGGAGAGCGCGTGTTATAATGCCGCCCGCTTTCCTTTACCGTCAGGAGTGTTCTACGTGCAGAGTCCGTTCGATTTTTTGCTCGGCATATTTTCTCTGGACATCGGCATAGACCTCGGCACCGCCAACACCCTTGTCAGTGTACGCGGTAAGGGTATTGTGATCAATGAACCGTCCTTCGTAGCGCTCGATAAAAAGACGCGCCGCCCCATCGAGGTCGGTGCCCGGGCTAAGGAAATGTGGAATAAAAACCCGAAGGATATTATCGTCGTTCGCCCTTTGCGTGACGGTGTCATTAGCGAATTTGAAGTTACCGAGGCGATGCTCAATCACCTCATTAATAAAGCCCATGAACAAACATGGGTTCCATTGCCTCGTCCGCGCGTCGTCGTTGGCATTCCCAGCGGCGTGACCGAAGTTGAAAAACGTGCTGTATTTGATGCCACCATCAGCGCCGGAGCGCGCGAAGCCTATCTGATCGAAGAGCCAGTTGCAGCGGCCATTGGCGCGGGATTACCGGTTCAAGAAACGCGCGGCAGCATGGTCATCGATATTGGCGGTGGTACGACCGAAGTCGCCATCTTCTCGCTCGGAGGCATCGTCATCAGCCGTTCCATTCGTGTCGCCGGTGATGAAATGGACGAAGATATCGTCCAATACATGCGCACCAAACACAACTTACTGATCGGAGAGCCAACCGCTCAAAAAGTGAAAGAAGAAATCGGGTCAGCCTACGCCCTCCCTCAGGAACGCACTTATACCGTCAAAGGTCGCAACCTTATGACTGGCCTACCAGCAGCGGTTGATGTCAGCTCCATTGAAATTCGAGATGCCATTTCTGGTTCAGTGGATATTATTGTTGATACGGTTAAAGACGCCCTTGATGATACGCCGCCCGAACTCGTTGCTGACCTCATGGAAAGCGGTATTTGCATGGCAGGCGGCAGCAGTCAGCTCAAAGGTCTCACCGACCGTATTACCGATGAAGTCAACATTCGCGCGTGGTTAGCCGAAGACCCTATGACCTGCGTAGCCCGAGGTGCGGGCCGTGTGCTCGAAGATTACAACAATCTCCGTCGATTACTGGTCGGGCTGGAACGCGGCAGTACCCGTCACTAATCATGTAGGCGACACCCAGCAAATGCAAGCATTCCCCTCCTTGCTTACCCTCTCTTAGGCATCGCGAGTAAAATGTATCCGCTAAGTTTGATATAATGCGCGCTATCGTAGGCCATTGAGGCGTTAACTCGTGCGTAACTGGCGATCAAATCGTATCTTATTTCTCGGTGTCTGTCTGGTCATTGCAGTAGGGCTAATTGGCATTAGTCAGGCCGGTTTTCTGGGACCCGTAAAAGGCATAGTCGCTGTCCCCCTAAACTTCATCACCGGATTATTTAATCGCGCGACATTAGAAGGGGTCAAGATCGCCGATATGTCGTCCGATGTCCCAACACTCCAAAAACGAGTAGCAGATTTGGAGGAAGCCTTAGCCCGCTACCAATCCGAATTGGTTGAACTCCGTGAGGTGGCTAATGACTACCAGCGCTTATCCGAACTCGTCAACTACACGTCTCAAACCCAAAACGAAGAATTTCTCGCTGCCGATGTCATCAGTAATGCCGATGCCAACGCACCCCTTCAAACCATATCTATCAACAAAGGTACACGTGATGGTATCGCAGTCGGAATGCCGGTCGTCACTCAGCTCGGCTTGGTCGGACGTGTGTCCGATGTGACGGCCAACGCCTCCCGTGTGCTTTTGATTACGGATGTGTCCAGCGCTATCAGCGCAAGACTCCAAACGACGCGGGATGAAGGGAGCATTGTCGGTCAGGCCAGTAACGACCTACGTATGGAGTTCATCCCTCTCAACGCCAAAGTACAAGAGGGCGACATAGTCATCACATCCGGTTTGGGGGGTAACTTACCAGCAGGCATCGTTATCGGTCAGGTCACCAACGTGCAGCAGCGCGAGTTCGAACTGTTTCAGAATGCTGTCATCCGTAGTTTGAACAACTTCGCAACACTTGAAACCGTTTTGGTGATTACCAATTTCCAACCTGTTGATCTTTCGGTCTTTGAGCAAAGCACTGCGGTAGCGCCGGGAAGCTAATTCATGGGTAGTTTTCTCAGTCTGCCGGTTATGCTGATCGTTGCTGCCTTGCAAGTCACTGTGATGCCACAAATTAGCTTTCTTGGTGGGCGACCGGATCTGGTGTTCCTTGTTGTCGTGACATGGGCGCTGAATTCTCCATTGGAACAGGCAGTACTTTGGGCATTCGTCGGTGGCATCTGCAAAGATTTACTTTCTGTAGCTCCGCTCGGCACATCTGTCATAGGACTTTTGCTGATCATTTTTGCCATTCATCTGGTTCGACAGCAGCTTTTTAGTGTCGGCATCTTTACTTTGATCTGGGTCAGCATTCTTGGGACTCTCATTCAGGAATTCTGTATTTTTCTCATTTTAATGCTCGCCGGATTTCAGCCTCAATTCGCCGACCAACTCGGCTATAGCGTCATTGTTAACCAATTCCGATTATTCATTGTGCCAACTATCGTTTATAATCTTGTCGGCATTCTCCCTGTTTATTTAGTGACGCGCATTATTCAGCGTGCGGTAGGAACAGACCTCCGATTGACCCGATAACCACTTTTAGTCCACCTACTGCTGGATATTTTCTGGATGTACAGAGGATTACATCCTGACCAATCCATAAACACCAATGAGTTTTTGGCAGGAGAACCATAACAATGAACAGACGTTTACTTCCCTTTCAGGGGTGGCGACTGACATTATTTCAAGCCGTGATGTTCGCGGTATTTATTCTATTTTCGTTCCGCATGTATGATCTCCAGATCGTGAGCTATCAGACTTACGAGGCGGCCTCCGATGAAAACCGCTTAAGCCGCCTACCGATAGCCGCTGATCGTGGTGTTATCTTTGACCGGAATGGCGTACCCCTTGCCCGTAACGTACCAGCCTTTAACGTAACGATTGTTCCTGCACTCTTACCCAGCGACCGAACCACAGCCCTCAAAATCTTTAACCGCTTATCAGCGCTGGTCAATGTGCCACCCACAGCCGATATTGCAGCAGCCAGTGCACAGACAACAGGGCAACGAATCCGCAGCATTGAAGAATTGGTCGTCGAAGGCGAAGGTATCGCACCCTTCCGCGAAGTCACCATTGCACGCGATGTTGATTTCCACGTCGCACTCCAAATTCGTGAGGAACGGCAGTCGCTCCCCGGTGTCGATGTTCAAGCCAAACCGGTACGCGAGTACCCAACCGGAGAATTAACGGCACACATTGTCGGCTACATGGCACCCATTCCACCTGAAGATGCCGAAGCACTCATCAAGCAGGGCTATGACCCGGCCTTTGACCGCATCGGCGTCGACGGTATCGAATACTTTCTGAATAATGAGTTAGCAGGTAAACGCGGAACGGAACTCCGCGAAGTGGACGTCGCAGGTGCTACGGTTCGCCAACTCGAACAAATCGATCCCGTTCCCGGTCAGAACGTACGCCTCACTATTGACGTTGATTTACAGAAAGCCGCCGAAGATGCGCTGAAAAATCAAATCGCTTTGTTGAACTCGACCTACAAAAAGGTCGTTAGTCAGCAAGGCGTCCTTGTCGCCATGAATCCTCAAAATGGACAAATCTTGGCGATGGTCAGCTATCCGGGCTACGACAACACAAAGTTTGCCCGCAACATTGATGTGACTTACTACCAGCAAGTCGCGAACGATCCGCTCAAGCCACTCATCAATAATGCGATTCGCTCGCTCTACCCACCCGGCTCCACTTGGAAACTCATTACCGCTTCCGGTGCGCTTCAAGAACAGGTTATTTCACCCACCAGTGTTCTCGATGACCCAGGTCGATTGGTCGTCGAAAACAAATACGCGCCGAACGACCCTGCTGCGTCACAAACATTCGTGTGCTGGAAACGTGACGGACACGGATTAATCAACATGGTGGGGGCAATTGCCAATAGCTGCAATGTCTACTTCTATCAGGTCGGTGGCGGCAACCCAGATGTTCCCAGCGTGACATTGCGTAGCGGCGGACTAGGAATTGAAGATCTATTTCGCTACGCCACTGCATATGGCATCGGCAGTGAACTCGGCGTTGAACTTCCAGCAGAAAATCGTGGCCGTATGCCGGATCGCACATGGAAACGTGTTCTTTACGGCGAAAACTGGTCAACTGGTGATACCTATAACGCAGCCCTCGGTCAGGGTTATGTAAATGTCACTCCTCTACAGCTCGTCAGTATGGCAGCCACAGTTGCCAACGGTGGGACGCTCTACCAACCCACCATTATCGACAGCTTCCTTGATCCGGAAGGCAAAGTGGTACAACCCTTCACACCACACGTTCTAAGGAATGTGAACTTGGCAACAGTCGATGGCACGCTAAAGCTGCTGCTTGTTGAAGATATGATTATGAAGGGGCCAAATAGCTTGAATTGCATCTGTGAACCGGATAGTCCTTATTACAACGGTGTTCGCTGTAATCCAAACACCTATCGCAACACAGTTGACCTCAGTCTTAATCAGGACGGAAGTGACGTTCGCGAATATGAAGTGTTCGTCCCTGATAACTACACGTTCAATGCGGGCATGTGTACCGATCTGCGCTTCAACGACAAATATCGCCCCGCCTTCGTTAGTACTGACAACATCAATATCGTGCGTCAGGGAATGCGCTCTGCCGTAACAATCGGTACGGCGACTAAAGCCAATCTGCCTTATGTTGAGGTAGCCGGCAAGACCGGAACCGCTCAGTACTGCGACAATATTGCCAATGGTTTGGGTTTATGCAAGTTCGGCAGCTGGCCCGCACATGCTTGGTTCGTTGCCTTCGCGCCTTATGAAAACCCGGAAATTGTCGTTGCTGGTTTTATTTATAATGGGACAGAAGGTTCACTCTGGGCGTTGCCGATGGTGCGCGAAGTGTTGGAGGCGTATTATCGTCTCAAAAATCAGCGAGCAGGCGTCGCGCCACCACCCTCAGCCGACATAATTGCGCCGCCCGCTACGCCGGTACCGACGGAAACGCCTACAGGGGGCTAAATTGCAAACGACTTCCAACCAGCGTCACGTCACAATGCAATGGGTAACGGCACTCTTAGTGGGTGCCGTCTGCCTAATGATATTCATCTTCTTAGGGCATACACCCTTCATGCGGGCGCTTGGGATGGCCGCATCAATTAGCGGAGTTACACTGATCTTGCAGCGATTCGGCCTTGTATTGGCAGTCGTTGGAGGATTTGCACTGGCTTTCAGTCCGGCATTCTGGGCACAATCAGGGGGCGAGGATACCAAATTGGTTGTGCTAGTCGCCTTAACCTTGTTGGTTGCCCTAATCGTTACCGGCTCATTCATTTTGGTGGGTCGTGTAACAGAACGGGGATTAGTAGCGGGCGTCGTAGTGTTCGCTGTCTTGTTCTGGATATTGGTCGGAACGCCGCGTAGTCTGCGCGTGACAACGCTCCTCAACATTTCACTGCTCTACATTTTAATTGATGTCATCATGAGTACCAACCCGCGCCCTGAGTCGCCGCCAATGCCCTTACCCGGCAACCAGCACACATTGGGTTTGTTGGTTTTGCTACTCATTGGAGTACTAAATGACCCATTGTTTGTCCTACTGGCTCCAGCACTGCTAATTGGATTGTACGTGTCCAAAGTCCATCTTCCACGTTGGTATTGGGTCATTCTGCTATTGGTCATCGCCATCGGTATTAGAGGTCTCATTCTTCAGTACGTATCACCGGATTGGTGGCTCAAATCTTCAGCATCTTTACAGGCCAGCGGCACACAAGTGCCGTATTTCACTGCGGATGGCTGGCGCGAAGCCTCTCGTTGGCTCTATCTGATAAATTTGGTTAGAAATCAGTTTACAGACCTTGGCATTTTGCTGGGTATTTTAGGCTTGGCGCGATTGGCCCGTTGGTATCCCCCGTTAGGGACAACGACCCTCGTCGCTTACGGTTCCTATGCCCTATTCGGTTTAATATATTTCGGTAAAGATAGTACGGTACTTCTCTTACCCATGATGGTTATTCACGTCATTTGGATGACTTATGCAATCTATACGTTGGGTCAATGGTTACAGAAAAGTTTTGCCCAACGCAACCAGACGGCATGGCTCGCAACGGCTATCTTCACGCTTTTACCTCTTGCGTTATTGGCACGGATTATCGGTCTGTTATAGCGCGTAACAAAATATAAGGTATAGTTAATGCTTAAGATGAATCAACAGTTTCACCAAGCGGGGGTTAGATATTTACCTCAGCCCTTTCTTAACCCTTTATCACGGTGACATTTATGCAAGAACAAACTGTCGCAATTAAAGGGATAAAAGACGGACTGCTAATTGCTCTGAGCCCGACCGAAGAGTGGCAGGCGATTACAGCTGATCTTGCTGCGCGTATTGATCAACAAAATGCGTTTTTTGCGGGTGCAAGGATCACAGTAGACTTGGGAGAGAGACCGGTTCCCAAGCACGAGTTAAGTTCTCTCAAAGCACTGCTGGAACGACGTGGGTTATCCTTGTGGGCGGTGTTAAGCCACAGCAAAACAACAGTTGAGGCGGCCCACGCACTGGATCTTCGAACATCCATCTCGACTCCGGTTCCGGGTCATGAAGATGATGAAGAATCCGAATTCGATCCGGAAGAAGATGGAACGGTCGGAGTGATGATCAAGCGAACACTCCGTTCTGGGCGAACGGTTAATAGTCCGGGACATGTGGTTGTATTAGGGGATGTCAATCCCGGTGCAAAAATTATCGCTGCGGGTGACATTATTGTATGGGGAAGATTACGGGGCATTGTTCATGCAGGGGCAGATGGTGATGAGGACGCTGTGGTGTGTGCCTTAGATATGACACCCATGCAGCTTCGGATCGCAGGATATATCACCACCTCGCCCCAAGATAAACGCCGACAGCCAAAACCAGAAATCGCGTCGGTGCGCAAAGAACAAATTATTGTAGAGCCATGGACATACTGAAAGGAACATGAATCCTCATGGGGGCTAAAGTTGTAACCGTTACGTCAGGTAAAGGTGGGGTTGGCAAAACAACCACCACAGCAAACCTTGGCGTTGCCTTAGCACGAATGGGCAAGAAAGTAGTGCTCATTGATGCCGATATCGGGCTGCGAAATCTTGACATTGTCATGGGGCTGGAAAACCGCATCGTTTACGATATGGTGGATGTCATTGAAGGACGCTGCCAACTACGGCAAGCAATGATCAAGCACAAGCAGTTCCCTGATTTGTTCCTCATACCAGCGGCACAAACACGCGACAAAACAGCGGTAAGCCCGACAGATATGATTCAAACTGCGGATAAGTTACGTCCGGAATTTGATTTTATCCTAATTGACTCCCCTGCTGGCATTGAACGCGGTTTCCGGAATGCCATTGCCCCTGCCGACGAGGTTCTCATCGTAACCAATCCTGAGGTTTCAGCGGTAAGAGATGCAGATCGCATTATCGGCTTACTGGAAGCAAACAATAAGGGGCCGGGAAAACTCATTCTCAATCGGGTTAAACCGGAAATGATTAAAAAAGGCGAGATGATGTCTGCCGATGATGTCACCGATATTCTCGCCATCAAACTAATTGGTATCGTACCCGAGGATGAAGGGGTTATTCCGTCGTCCAACAGCGGTAATCCAATCAGCCAGAATGAGAATTCTCGTGCTGGACAGGCGTTCCGCAATATTGCGCGAAGGCTCAACGGTGAAGATGTACCGTTTATGAAACTCGACGAAGCAGGTGGTATTTTCCAACGAATTGCGCGGCTATTTTCAGGTGGTCAGTCCGAATAACTGAGAAGGACGTATCTCATGTCTGGATTTTTTGAGCGCTTACTCGGGCGAACCAATACCAAGGGCAGCGGAACGACTGCCAAGGAACGTCTGCAATTCATTCTGGTGCATGATCGCATTAACTTGCCACCAGAGCGCTTGCAGGCGATGAAGGCAGAGATACTTGAGGTCATTTCTAAATATGTCTCCGTCGATAGTGATGACGTAGACATATTCCTTGAACAACGTGACCGTGACAGCCTGATTAAAGCTGAAATACCCTTTACCGGCGTGAATGAAAAAGATGAAGCGCGCAACCGTCTTGCTCAATCTCCAGCGCTCAATGACGAAATGATTGATGACGGATAGATTCCTAGTACATTCACCTGTCATCAATAATTCTGTATAATGACCGCCTAGCTTAATAGCTTTCAAGAAGTAGGTATGAATAGAACCAACAATTTTTGGCGCAGTTTTGATTTTGTCCTGTTTGGTACCACCCTCATCTTAATCCTCTTCGGCATCTTGATGATTCGTAGCGCAACCATTGGCGCAATTGATCCTGACATAGTTAGCCGTGTCCCCGATCAAATCCGTTATGCCATTATCGGCATTGTGCTAGTCTTTGTGCTGGCCGCAGTTGATTATCGACTGCTCGGTGGTATGCACATGTGGCTTTACCTCGTCATGGTCGCCCTGCTCATTCTGGTACAGTTCTTAGGAGTGGTTGGTGATGCCGGATCGCAGCGCTGGATTAACCTCGGCATTCGTATTCAACCTTCTGAAATCGGCAAGATTATCATCATCATTACACTCGGGCATCATCTGAGCCAGAATTACGAAAAGTTAAGCAGCCTGAGGGCCGTATTCATGTCTCTGATGCACATGTCTATTCCAACCGCGCTGATTTTTATCCAACCGAATCTCGGTACAACAATTGTCTTTATGGTGATCTGGTTCGCGATGGTTTGGGCAGCAGGATTACGACTACGACACATTGCGTTTTTTGTCGCTATCATCCTCATCATAGCCCCCATCGTCTGGACACAGATGAAGCCTTATCAAAAATCACGCATTACCACCTTCTTAAGCCCCGAAAGCGATCCCGAAGCCTTCTATAACATTCTGCAAGCCCGTATCAGCATCGGGTCAGGTGGCTTCGGTGGCAAGGGTTATGCCAACGGTACACAAAGCCAGCTTCGCTTCTTGCGTGTGCGGCATACCGACTTCATCTTTAGTGTTATCGCTGAAGAATTCGGGTTTGTGGGTGGAGTAGTAGTCATGTTTCTCATCAGCGTCGTAATCCTGAGGATATTACGCGGCGCCCGTCAGGCAGTCGATCCTTTGGGAAGCTTGATCTGTTATGGAGTGGCCGCCATCATCTTTTTTCAGACGGTCGTCTCCATAGGTATGAATCTTAATATGCTGCCTGTAACAGGATTAACCCTGCCATTCATCAGTTCAGGCGGTACCTCACTGCTATCGATTCTCGCTGGAATTGGCCTAGCCGAAAGCGTCATCATCCGTAGCCGCAAGATATAGCCTATCCCCTGCCCTACAAATATCGTGTCCATTATTGTAAGATATTGGGCCGCTATCACTCTGTTTTGGGAGTATTTCGTGACCGATTCAACATCTCGTCCTGTCCGGGTACGCTTTGCGCCCAGCCCTACTGGTTCGCTACACATTGGAGGTCTCCGGACAGCCCTCTTCAATTGGTTGTTCGCTCGCCACAATAAGGGCGCATTTATCCTACGCATTGAGGATACCGATCAGACACGCTTTGATCCAACTGCATTGCAGACGCTCACCGAAGCCCTTCGCTGGGCTGGCTTGGATTGGGATGAGGGACCAGAAGTTGGCGGTTCGCATGGGCCATATGTGCAGTCGGAACGACTCCCTCTCTACCAAGAGTGGGCAAATTGGCTCGTGAACAATGATAAGGCCTACAGAGCCTATGAAACGCCCGAAGAACTTCAGAAGGTGCGAGACGAAATGAAGGCTCGCAAGTTGCCGCTGGGTTACAATCGCCAGCATCGAAATCTGACGACAGAACAACGCGCTGCATTTGAAGCAGAGGGCCGCCCTTACGTCATTCGCTTTAAGATGCCACTTGAAGGGGAAACGGTGGTTCAAGACGCAGTACGCGGTGAAGTGCGTTTTGACAATGAGATACAGCAGGATACGGTGCTGCTAAAGGCGGATGGATTTCCAACCTATCATCTGGCGCATGTCGTAGATGACCATTTTATGGAAATCTCCCACGTTATGCGCGCGGTTGAATGGTTGCCTTCTTTACCTGTACACTGGCAGCTTTGGTTAGCGTTCGGATGGGAACCACCCGTTTATGCTCATTTGCCTGTCATGCTCAATCCCAACGGCAAAGGCAAGATGAGTAAACGTGAGCCACCGTTGGACAAGTTCGGAAACATTATTCCGGTAATGGTCCATGACTACATTTCACGCGGATATCTGCCGGAAGCACTGGACAATTTTCTAGCAAACATTGGCTGGAATTTTGGTGACGAACGTGAAATATTCACGATGCCGGAAGCAATAGAACGTTTTGATTTGGCGCGTATCAATCCTGCAAATAGTGCCTTCCCGCCTGAAAAGTTGGATTGGCTCAATGGAGAGCATATTCGTGCACTTCCCGTCGAGGAATTGGCCCGTCGTCTAAAACCGTTCCTTGAAAAGGCAGGATTAGAAGTCAATACAGAGGTGTTACTCAAGATTACACCACTTGTCCAGACTCGCATCAAGTTGCTGCGTGATGTTGTGGAACTGGCAGGCTTTTTCTTCCATGAGGAGTTTATCCCACCTGCGCCGGATAAATTACCTCAAAAGAAGATGGACATCGCCCAAACATTGAACGCCTTGAAGAAGTCCGAAACCGCATTGACTCAAGTAACCGATTTTACGCTCAATAATCTTCATGGTGCAATCGAAGGTTTGACGGGTGAGTTGGGCTTGAATAACAGTCAGCTTTTCGGGACGTTACGGGTCGCTGTAACGGGCCAGAACATCTCACCACCGCTCTTTGAAACCATGGAGATTTTGGGTAAAGAAACTTCCCTATTCCGCCTAAGATTGGCAATCCATAGTCTTAATGGTTCGGTTAGTAATTTAGCTTAGTCAACTCTTGAAATGAAGTGATGGTCATGATAATATGTCCGTCACTTAACAGTGGGGGATAGTTCAACGGCAGAACCGTAGGCTCTGAACCTATTAATCTTGGTTCGAATCCAGGTCCCCCAGCACATATAGAGCCAATTCGAACAGTGCTCTTAAAAACAAGCGGAATAGTTTCCGCTTGTTTTTATTTCCAATTTTCCCCTTCAGCGCATGAGCTTTAAGATCTCTTAAATAATTTACCAGACTAAGTAAAAGCTACGTTTTATTTGGTTTGATTTTCAAATGTGCGTCTTCTGCTTTCGCTGAATGGCGTATTTTCCTACATCTTCTAATAACCGTTCGAGCATAGAACGAGACATCACTTGGTGGTACTTTGGTATATGTCTCAATTTCCTTGACAAAACATATAAGGGTGGTTATGATCCAAGAATGGTACGCATACCATACGCATCACAATTGCAAAAATAACCGTTATTCACCGTCCTTTATTACTTAGTAAACTGAACTCTGAAACAATTATGTCGAAAATGGTTATTAAACATGTTCTTTGCACCAAGATGTTACACCAACCCTCCCGTATAAAGTCCCACCAATATCAGACAGAGCGATTCCAATTTCCTACAGATTGAACAGGTTCCAATCTGTGGTTTACCGTTTCATTTCGCTGCCATTTCCAAATGAAAGAGGTGCTTCTGACAAAACGACAACCTAAACAAGTATTCGCCTTGTGAAACTATTTAAGAGAGGAATTATGGAAAACAAGAAGTTAAGCCGCCGTGATTTTCTTAAAGCCGCTGCCGCTTCTGCAGCTGGCGCAGCGATGTTCACCCAGATGGGGCAAATCGCTTCTACTTTTGCCAGTCCCGCTCATCAAGATGCAGTCACTCTCAAGTTCGCCGTTCACTGGGAACTGGCCTTCCAGCCGACCCAAGAAGCATGGGACGAAAAGTTCACTGCTGAACATCCCAACATTAAAGTCGAAAAAATCTACAATACGTGGGCTGACCACAACACCATTGTGCCGACATGGGCTGCCGCTGGCGAACTCCCGGACATCCTGTATGTGCATGGTAGCCGCGCCGTTCCGTGGGGCAAACAAGACATTCTTTTAGACATCAAAGACCGTATGGAGGCGGATACAGCCTTTGATTGGAAAGGCGTCTTCCAAGAGGCGTTGGTATTGTACAACGTCGAAGGTAAGCAATATGCCATCCCCTATGACCACGGTCCAATCCTTTTGGGTTACAACAAAGATGCATTTGATGCCGCTGGTGTAGCCTATCCGACTGAAAAATGGACGACCGACGATTTTGTTACGGCGGCTAAGGCGCTGACAATTCCCGACAAGCAGTGGGGTTTTGGCGCGGACGTCTCATTGGGCAATGAAGCCTATCCGGCCCACCTTGGTATCTTCGGTGGCGCGACCTTTAACGACGCTGAAGATGCTTTGTTGCTCGACACAGACGAGAGCCGCCAAGCGCTCAATTTCTGGTTTGACTTGATGCATAAAGATCATGTCATTAGCGATGCGGCAGAAATGGCCTCTGTCGGCGCAGGTGGTGCGGACGCCCGCCTCACGGGACAGTTCGCTATGTTCCGTATTGCGACATGGGATATTCCCTCGTTCCATGACCTTTCCACCTTCAAATATGATGTAGCACCTTGGATCAGCGGTCCGGCTGGTCAACATACCGGTTCATTCGGCAGCGGCTTCGGCGGTACATTCACCACCCAGCACCCCGATGAGGTTTGGACGTATCTCAGCGAATACCTCTCGAAAGACGGTATGGAATTCATGTGGGCGAAGTCAGGACGTGGCAGTCCAGCACGCGAATCGGCTTATCAAGCATTCCTTGACGCGCCAATTGTGCCGGAGCACAGCAAATACTTCTTAGATGCTATGAAGAACTACGCGGTTACCGGTCACCCCTACAAGACGGTTACTGGGCCAGAAGTGTATCAGGTCATCAGCGACAATGTAACATTGCTGGCAACTGGCGAAATCGATGTCGACACCTTCATCAAGAATGTCGACGAGCAATCAGCGCCGATTTTTGCCCGTTAACCATAGTTAAATCGTTGAAGCACAACATGGGGCACTTTCCAAAGGTGCCCCATAGTCATTTGTCGTATGTGTTGAAAGGCTTATCATGGCACTCTTGCCGAAACGCCTAACCCAAGGCACTTTGCGTCAACAAGAGGAACGATCGTTTTACTTGTTCATTTTGCCGTGGCTCATTGGTTTTGTGTTATTTACTGGCGGCCCCGTAGTTTACTCTTTCATCATGAGCCTAACAAATTGGACAGGCATCAAAACGCGAGATTGGGTTGGTTTTGATAATTACATCAAGTTACTGACAGTTGATACTAATTTTTGGATTGTCCTCAAAAATACATTTGTTTATGGCATCGGAAGCGTCATCTTTGGAACAATTTTGGCGTTGGGCGTAGCCTTATTGATGAACCAGAAGGTTCCGGGCATCAGCATTCTGCGCACCCTGTACTATCTCCCTTCGGTGACCAGCGGTATTGCCATTGCCATTATGTGGGGCTGGATGTTCAATCCCAAAGCCGGATTGATCAATTACCTACTATCCCTCTTTGGAATTCAGGGGCCGGGTTGGTTCTCAAGCACACTCTGGGCAATGCCGGGACTGATTATTGTAAGTCTCTGGGGAATCGGCCCCAATATGATCATTCTATTGGCAGGACTCCAAGGAATTCCACAGCAGCTTTATGAAGCGGCTCGCATTGATGGTGCAAATCCTTGGGACGAGTTTCGCCATGTCACGCTCCCAATGCTCTCACCTGTATTATTCTACGTCGTTGTCATCTCCATGATTGGTTCATTCCAGATTTTTGATAACGTACTCGTTTTGACCAATGGTGGACCGGGTACTGCCACCCGCGTTTTTGTATTTGACCTGTACCAGAATGCGTTCGTGAACAGCCGTATGGGCTATGCTTCTGCTCAGGCGTGGATATTGTGCATGATTATTATGGGACTGACTTGGCTGACGTTCCGCATCAGCAAGCGGCAAGTTCAGTACGAAGTTGCAGAAGAATAGGAGAGAGTGCAATGAGTACTGCCCTTCAAACCACGACCACATCTTCCCAATATTCAGCCCAATCGCTCGAAAACATGCGGCGGCTTAGACGCGCCAAAAGAATACGGCGCATCATCTACATGCTGGTGATTTACGGCATCGCGATCCCCGGCGCGATCATGTTCCTACTGCCTTTCCTATGGATGTTCTCTGCTTCCTTGAAAGCATCTAATGAGATTTTCCTGTTTCCTCCAAAGTGGATTCCTAACCCATTACATTGGGAGAACTACACCAATGCACTGGCATTAGCTCCCTTCGGACTGTATCTGAGAAATACGCTTTTCATTACCCTTGGCAACATGCTAGGCAACCTCGTCTCATGCACCTTGGCAGCATATGCATTTGCTCGTTTACGGGCACGCGGCAAGAATTTCCTTTTTCTGCTGATGCTGGGTACGATCATGCTGCCTAACTGGGTTACGTTGATTCCTCAGTACGTAATGTTTAGCTCGGTCGGCTGGAGCAACTCTTTTGCCCCGCTGATGGTTCCGGCGTGGTTCGGTTGGCCATTCTTCATCTTCTTGCTGCGGCAGTTTTTCATGACCATCCCGCGCGAACTAGAAGAAGCTGCCCGCCTCGACGGTGCAACAACCTTCGGTATCTTCTGGCGCATCATATTGCCACTTTCGAAACCGGCTCTAGCAACCATTGCAGTGCTGGCCTTTATCGGTAACTGGAACAACTTCCTGACACCGTTAATTTATTTGCGCGATACCAATCTGCACACCTTGGCCATCGCCATCAATCGTTTTCGCGGTCAATATGCTGTCTATTACAACTATATGATGGCCGTTTCAGTGTTAGTTGTTATTCCAGTAATCGTCATTTTCTTCATCTTCCAACGGTTCCTCATTCGGGGCATCGTGACCACCGGCCTTAAGGGCTAAAAGGTGAAATGCGGAATATTTATGAAACACCTCCTTTGGGGAGTTAGGAGCTTTGCCTTTTTGTTACTGGGCTGGAGTGTCATCTCAGTGGAATTAACCTTTGCTCAGAATGGCCTTAGGCGTTTGGCAGAGCCATTCATCAATGTCAGTGAACAGGCAGGCATCAGAGCAACCCATCGTGGTGAGTGGGATCAATTCAAACAAGATTTCACGCATGGTTATCTTGGCATTGGTCAAGCTTGGGGAGATTACGACAATGATGGTTGGCTTGATCTCTATGTAACTGGCAACTTGGATGACAACGTGCTTTACCATAACCAAGGAGATGGCACATTTAGTATATCGCCCTACTCCACCAGCCTGAGTTCACACGATTTGCGCAGCGGTGGCGCAGTCTGGGCGGACTACGACAATGATGGCTGGCTTGATCTATATGTCGTCCGATATGGAACGAATCTTTTGTTTCACAATGAGCAGGGTAAGGGCTTTACCGACGTGACTGCACCGGCGGGTATCCGCCATACAGGCAAAGGCACAAGCGCCACATGGGGTGATTATGACCGTGATGGCTACCTTGACTTGTATGTAACCAACTGGTCATGCTATCCCGAATGTAGCGAAGATCCCGGCCCTGCCGAAAATGCTTTGGCTCAGGACGTTCTCTACCACAACAATGGTAATGGCACGTTCACCGATGTATCCAATCTTCTGGTCTACCAAAAATTGCTTGGTTCGGGCTTTGGAGCAAGCTTTGTCGATTATGACAATGACGGTGATCTCGACATTTATGTGGTCAACGATATGTTGAAAAACCCGATTGGCAATGTGCTCTGGCGCAATGATGGGGCAGGTTGCGGTGGTTGGTGCTGGACAGATGCTTCAGCACAATCCAAAGCAGGTATCAAAACGTATGCTATGGGATTGGCAGTCGGCGATTACAACAACGATCTCAACTTGGATTTTTATTTCACCAATATCGTCAACCGTATGACTCTCCTCCAGAATCAGGGGGACGGCACATTTACCGACATGACCAGTAAATCAGGGACAGGCATTGGTCCAAGCCCTGCTGTCGGATGGGGATCAGCTTTCTTCGATTATGACAATGACGGTCTGCTTGACCTGTATGTGACAACCACACAATTTGTGGAGTCAATAGCGCGTGGCCCCGGTGGCACCTATCTTCCACCCTTGGCCTTGCTCGATCCCTATCCGGATGTGCTTTTCAAGAACAACGGCGATGGCACATTTATCGACTCAACGCCTTATCGCTGGCGAGGAGATTCCCATTCCACGATGGGGATTGCCTACGCGGATTACAACAACGATGGCTGGGTCGATTATGTGCTTGGACAATGGAACGAAGGATATACGCTCTATAGAAATACCGGCGCCGAATCGCCAGATCATCATTGGGTTACACTTCGCTTGGATGGCGGAGACAAAGTCAACCGGAACGCCGTTGGAGCACGCGCCTATATCACCTCGAGCGATGGAAGAACTCAGATGCAGGATGTGATCTGCGGTTCCAGCTTGGGTTCAGGCAATGATATGGCGCTTCATTTCGGGCTTGGTAATGCCAGCATACGTCAAGTACGAATCGTTTGGCCGGATCGTACCGAGAATACACTAACCAATGTAGCTGCCGACAAAATCCTGCAAATTACTTATCCTGACACCGTAGAAGTTTTAACAACGAAAGCACCTCAATAATGACTTACGAAGCGACATTTGAAAGTATTAAACAGCACCAAGTTCCCGAATGGTTTCACGATGCCAAACTGGGCATCTTTATTCACTGGGGCTTGTATTCCGTTCCCGGATGGGCACCCGAAGGCGCGGATATTGATAAGCAGGTCGCCGAAAAAGGCTGGGAGGCGATGTTTGCCAATAATCCCTATTCAGAATGGTATCTGAATACCCTGCGCCTCGGCGACACGCAGACTCGCCGTCATCACACCGCCACTTACGGCGAAAACTTTTCCTACGATGATTTTGCGCCGATGTTTAATCAGGCTGTCGAAAAATGGGATCCCGATGAATGGGCGGAACTATTTCAGAAGGTTGGCGCGCGTTATGCCGTCTTAACGACCAAGCACCATGATGGCTTTTTATTGTGGCCGAGCGAACGCACCAGCCGGCATAAACCCGGTCACTTTGCCACCACCCGTGATCTAGTTGGTGATCTGACCGACGCCATCCGGAAACGCAACATGCGAATGGGGTTATATTATTCCGGGGGGCTGGATTGGTCATTTGAGCAAGAACCGGTGCGCACGTTGGCAGACGTTCACGGCACGATTGTGCAAACCCCTGAATTCGTGGAATACGCGCAGGGACACTTTATTGAACTGATTGACCGCTACAAGCCATCTATCCTCTGGAACGACATTGGTTATCCTGCGGCAGCCAATGTGCCGGAACTCTTCGCCTATTACTACAACACGGTGCCCGAAGGTGTTGTCGATGACCGCTGGAGCCAAGAACCTCAGAAAATTACTGAGGGCGCAGCCGAATTTGTTCCGCCGCCACCATCGCCACACTCCGATTTCACCACACCGGAATATGCCACTTATCAAGACATTGTCCAAAAGAAGTGGGAAGCCACTCGCGGCATCGGACATTCCTTCGGCTACAACCAGAACGAAGGCCCGAACGATTATCTCTCAGTTGAGGAACTGGTTCGCAGCTTTGTCGATATTGTCAGCAAGAATGGCAATCTGCTGCTGGATGTCGGGCCGATGGCCGACGGAACCATCCCGCCACTTCAAAAGGAACGGCTACTCGGTTTAGGCGCGTGGCTGGATGTCAACGGTGAAGCCATCTTTGGGACACGTCCTTGGGTTACGGCCAATGGAACATCTAGCGAAAGCATTCCGGTACGCTTCACCCAAAAAGGTGGCTCACTGTATGCCATCTTGCTCGGCACACCAACCGCTGGACAAATCATCTTAGAAAAGTTACAGGCCGCCAGCGGCACAACCATTTCCCTATGCGGTAGTCAGTCGAACCTGAGCTGGCAGCAGAATGGTTCCGGTTTGCAGGTTTCGCTGCCTGCGCTCATGGATGCTCCGGCGTATACGCTCAAGATCACACCTATGCCGCAGCGAACCAACTGACGTGGATATGACGAGCAAAACACGTAATCAACCCGCTCGATTGGTCTTTCAGCCACATGCCCATCGTGCCATGCAAAGTGGCATTAATTGGGTGGCGAATGCCGTTCGCCCGACGCTTGGCCCTATCCCGCGTTTCGTCGCGGTCGATCCGGTTTCACGCGGCAATGTTAGTCCGCTGCTGCTTGACGATGGTGCGATGATCGCACGCCGTATCCTTGAGCTTCCGGACGCTGATCAGGATATGGGAGCGATGTTCTGCCGTCGCGTGCTCTGGGATCAACACGAGCAGGTTGGAGATGGAACGGTGCTGACCGCTGTGATGTTTCAATCGGCCTTCAATCAAGGGCTTAAGCATATCACAGCCGGTGGTAACGCCATGATGCTGCGCCGCTATCTCGAAAGAGGGCTGTGTATTATCAAGGATCAACTCAGTGGTATGGTCATGCCCTTAGAAGGTGTGGAGCAAATCACGGCGCTTGCCGAATCCGTTTCTCATGATTCGGCGGCAGCCAGATCGCTGGGTGAAATCTTTGATGTGCTTGGCGCCCACGGCATGTTGGATCTGCGTTCCGGTTACGGTCGCGAAGTTATCCACGAATTTGTCGAAGGGGTTTATTTTAAGAATGGGCTTCTCGCCAAGTCCATGATGGGTGACGGTGCAAAGTCCAAAATCCAGCTTGAGGATGCCGCATTGCTGGTCAGCGAGTTTGAAATCGACGATGCAAAGCAGTTGGTTGCGACAGTTGGTCAAGCCTATACCAGCGGCATCAGAAAGCTGGTGATCATCGCCAAGTCGCTCTCGGAACAAGCCGCCGCCGTATTGGTCGCCATGAGCCGCGATACCGCTAAGTTTCATGTGATTGCCGTTAAAACGCCTGATGAAGTCAGTGGTCAGGCTGGGCTCTTGGAAGACATCGCCTTGCTGACGGGGGCACGACTTTTTCTCAACGCCGTCGGGGACAAACTCTCAGCCGTTCACCTTGAAGACTTGGGTTATGCTCGCCGTGTTTGGGCGAATCCCGAGTATTTCGGCATTGTTGGCCCGAAAGGTTCCCCTCTTGCGCGCAGGCAGCACTTGACGAAGCTCGAAGCCGCCTTCGAAAAAGCCGATAAGCCGGAAGATCAGCAGAAGCTTCGCCAGAGGATTGGCATCTTGCGCGGAGGATCAGCCACCTTGCACATTGGCGGTGTGACCGAAACTGAAATCAAAACGCGCAAAGACAATGCCGAAAGGACAGTTCAAGTACTGCGCGGGGCACTGCGAAAAGGCGTCTTGCCCGGTGGCGGCGTCGCCCTGCTCGCTTGCCAATCCGTCTTGCGCCAACGATCCAAACAAGCACAAGATTTTGATGAAAAAGTCGCCTACAACATGCTTTCGCGCATGCTCGAGGAGCCGATTCGCACCATTCTTAGCAATGCCGGACATGAACCTGAACCGATTATGGCAACTTTAGATCGTTCCGATTCAAACTGTGGCTTTGACGCGCGTACAGGAGAGTTTGCGGATGTAGTTGATGTGGGCATCTTTGACTCAGCGGAGGTTTTGATTGAAGCGGTGACACGCGCCATTTCCAGCGCAGCACTCGCCCTGACCATTGACGTATTCGTCCATCACAAGAAGCCGGAAGTCGCGGTGAACCCATAGGCAGCATATGATGAATGTTCTTACCCTTGAAAAGCAATCTATAGATGTCATTTACGGTTTAGCTGCTTCCCCAGATTTCGCGACCGATAAGCGGTGCTATGCCGCACGGCAGTCCGGTCTGTGGATGTCATCTGATGGCGGATTAACATGGCAGTCGGCCTTTGCTTCGCTCGATGTACCAGAGCTGCCCTCCGTCACAGCCGTTGCGGTAGCCCCTGATGGAACGCTGTTTGTCGGAGTCTCCGGTGGCATTTTGACTTCAATCGATTCCGCACAAACATGGGTGAAATCTGCCCTGCCGACCCCGCCGCCCTTCATCACCACGATTGTCATCTCGCCAGACTTCTCACGCGACGGCACTGCATTAGCCGGTTCGCTGGAAGATGGCGTCTTTGTCACCGTTGATAGAGGACAGACATGGCGGGCATGGAATTTTGGACTGCTGGACCAAAATAGTTACAGCCTCGCCTTTTCACCGGATTTCAGCCGTGAGAAACATGTCTACGCCGGGACAGAAAGTGGCATCTTCTACAGCAAAAACGGCGGACGCTCGTGGCAAACACTAAGTTTCCCGCATGAAATATCTCCCGTGCTCACTTTGGCGGTTGCTTCCGACAAAACAATCTGGGCAGGCACTGACTCTAATGGATTGTTCTATTCAGTGGACGCCGGGGCTTCGTGGGAACAGAGCATTGCAGCGGGTTCTGTAAACCACATCATTCTATCGCCGCAGTTCCCCACCAAAGCCGGCATTCTCGCGATGGTCGATGACAGACTGCTCATATCGCGCGACCGTGGACAGATATGGACATTGGTTCGCCAATCCTTGAGTTCCGAAGGGGCTTTCACAACGGTAATCGCACCGGTAGGTCTTGACGCCGGTTCAATCTTGTTGCTTGGTTCAGACGAAGGGAAAATTACTACCACCATTCTGAAGTAAATAACGACAACTGGAGATTGAAATAACGGATTGGCATATGAAGTTTCGATACGCCGCTAGGTTTTGCTGTGCTACTAACCGATTACAAATCGCATACCCAATTTATCGAGGAGATCAGACAATGTCACCAACTACACCACCGAAGGGACCGTTTGAACCGACATGGGAGTCGCTAAAGCAGGTTCAAGTTCCGGATTGGTACATCAACGGAAAGTTCGGCATTTTCATCCATTGGGGCGTCTATTGCGTGCCTGCATTTAGCAATGAATGGTATCCACGCAATATGTACCGACAGGGTACACCCGAATTCGAACACCACGTCAAGACCTACGGGCCGCACACTCAGTTTGGCTACAAGGACTTCATTCCACAGCTCACCGCCGAGAAGTTCAATGCTGATGAATGGGTACAGCTCTTCAAAGATGCTGGCGCACGTTTTGTCGTGCCGGTTGCCGAGCACCATGACGGTTTCCCCATGTATGACTGCTCCTACACCCAATGGAGCGCTGCCAAAATGGGGCCGAAGCGCGACATCGTCGGCCAGCTCGCCGAAGCCACACGTAAGCAGGGTTTGGTCTTTGGCGCATCCAGCCATCGCGTGGAGCATTGGTGGTTCATGGACGGTGGCCGCAAATTCCCGTCTGATGTTCAAGATCCTGCCTATGAAGACTTCTACGGCCCAGCGGTCACCGCATCCCCGAATTCCTTTGATGTTCCCGAGTGGACGAGCCGCGATTGGCAGCCCCGCCCCAGCGCCAAATTCCTCGAAGATTGGCTGGCACGTACCTGTGAAATCGTCGACAAGTACAAGCCGCAGTTGATCTGGTTTGACTGGTGGATCGAACAAACCATCATGAAGCCCTACCTCCAGCGTTTCGCCGCCTACTACTACAACCGTGCCGCCGAATGGGGACTTCAAGCCGCCATCAACTACAAGCATGATGCCTTTGAGGAAGGTTCTGCCGTCTACGATTTGGAACGCGGTCAATTCAAGGGTATCGGCCCTCGCTTCTGGCAAAACGACACCTCAGTTTCTAAGAACTCATGGGGCTATATTCAGAACCACGACTACAAAAAAGCGGCCGATGTCATCGGCGATCTCATCGATGTCACCAGCAAGAACGGTGCGCTCCTTTTGAATGTCGGCCCCAAACCAGATGGCACGATTCCCGAACCTGAAGTTGAAATGCTCCGCGCCATCGGTCGCTGGTTGTCGGTCAATGGAGAAGCTATCTACAACACCCGTCCCGCGTCTATCTTTGGCGAAGGCCCAACCGAAGTCGCTGAAGGCCAGTTTACCGATACCAACCGCAGTTCGTTCACAGGGCAGGACTTTCGCTTCACCACCAACGGCAATACCCTGTATGCCATCGCGTTGGCATGGCCGGGTGACAAAGCGACTATTAAAAGTCTGGCAAGTGGCTCTACACTGCAAAAAGGCTCAATCGCTAAAATCAGTATGTTGGGCAGCGGCGACTTGCAATGGTCGCAAGACAGCGCGGGTCTACATATCCAGACGCCGGCTCAAAAACCCTGCGACGACGCCTTCAGTTTCAAGATTGAATTCGCTTAAACGGTTCATCTAGGTCAATCGATTGTGATGCCAGTGGTGCTTGCATTCCATCAATCGCCACTGGCTTTAGAAGTACAGAACAAAGGAAGTACCCGTGCAAGAACAACAAAATATTCAACCAGTGATATTACCAAACGGGGCAGTTGATCCCGGCAAGGTACCCTATAAAACCTTGGCCAGCGGCGCCAGAATGCCTGTCGTCGGCCTAGGCACCTTCGGCTCGGATCGCTATACAGGCGACGACATCGCGCAGGCCGTGAAGGATGCCATCTCGATTGGTTATCGTCACATTGACTGTGCCGCCGTCTACGGTAACGAACACCTCATCGGCCATTCCCTACATGAAGTCCTAGCAAATGGTGTCAAACGGGAAGACTTGTGGATCACTTCCAAACTCTGGAACGACATGCATGACGAAGACAAGGTCATTTCTGCCTGTGAGAAATCCCTCCGCGACTTGCAGCTCGACTACCTTGACCTCTACCTCATTCATTGGCCGTTCCCCAATTATCATGCTCCCGGCGTCGATGTCTCCTCGCGTGATCCGCACGCCAAGCCCTACATCCACGAGAACTACATGAAAACATGGCGCCAATTGGAGAAATTGGTTGAGCGTGGTCTAGTCAAACATATCGGCACATCCAACATGACTATTCCAAAACTCAAGCTGCTCCTGCGAGATGCAGCCATTAAGCCAGTCTGCAATGAGATGGAACTGCATCCTCATTTCCAGCAGCCTGAACTCTTCCAATTTGTCGTCGATAATGGGATGATTGCCATCGGCTTTTCGCCCATTGGCTCTCCGGCCCGGCCCGACCGTGACCGCACCGAAGATGATACCGTCGATATTGAAGACCCTGTCATTGTAGAAATAGCCCAGCGGCATGGTGTCCATCCCGCGGTCGTGTGCGTCAAGTGGGCAGTCCAGCGCGGACAGGTACCGATTCCCTTCTCAACCCGTCGCAGCAGCTACCTGAGTAATCTGCAAGCCGTCGTCACTGACCCGCTCACCGCCGGCGAAATGCAGGCCATCAGCACAATCGACAAGAACTGCCGCCTGATTAAAGGTCAGGTCTTTCTCTGGAAAGAAAACCAAACTTGGGAAGCATTATGGGATTTGAACGGGGAAATCACCCCGCCGTAAGCAGGTAGCTATATGACAGTACGTTACATTATCACCATAGACCTCGGCACCTCCAGCACCAAGACGGCGCTCTGGGATGAAACTGGCAATACACTAGCCGAAGCCTCGTTCACCTACACATTGCACCGACCCAGTCCGCTTTGGGCAGAGATAGATGCTAATCTGTGGTGGCATGCGGTCTGTGAAACCGCCCGCGAAGTCGTCTCGCGCAGCGGTATCGATGTTTCGGAGATTGGTGGCATCGGCGTCGACGGAGTCGGTTGGACACTGGTTCCCGTTGATCATAATGCAGAGCCACTTGCGCCCGCCATGATCTGGCTAGATCGCCGTGCCCAACCTGAAACTGACTGGCTTAACGCCTTACCGAACGCTCAATATCTAGTCGAATTGGTGGCCAATCCAATTGACCCTGCGTATATTACACCCAAGCTGCTTTGGTTGAAAAACCATAAGCCAGATATTTTCGACAAGACGGACTGCTTTTTAACCGCCTCTGCCTTTATCACCGCTCGCTTGACTGACGCCTTTACCTGTGACTACACCCAAGCCTATGGCTATCACTTCTTTGACATTGCCCACGAACGCTGGGATGCCGTTACGGCCAACCAAATCGGTATACCGCTGGAAAAAATGCCGCGCCTGTGTCCTTGCACCGAAATCATTGGGGGGCTTACGGCCATTGCTGCTCGTGAACTGGGTCTACGAGAAGGCATTCCAGTCATTGCCGGTTGCTTGGATGCAGCCGTCGGTGCGCTCGGCTCCGGTGTCACACGCCTCGGCCAAACTAATGATCAGGGCGGACAGGCAGGCGGTTTCGCCGTCAGCGTCTCGAATGTGATAGTCGAGCCGCAGTTGATCTTCTCGCATCATGTTCTGGCCCATCAGTATTTGCTTCAAGCGGGCACAGTCGGTGGTGGATCACTCGGCTGGTTCCGTAATATACTCGGCGACAGTACCTTACCCTTCGAGTCGCTCAGCCAGCTTGCCGCGCAAACCGATGCCGGTTCTCATGGACTCATTTTCCTCCCCTATATGGCGGGCGAACGCACACCACTCTGGAACAGTGATGCACGCGGAGTCTTCTTCGGTCTGTCCTATAATACATCTCGCGCCGATATGGTCCGTGCCTTAATGGAAGGCTGTGCTTTTGCCGTGCGCGATAATCTCGCCATCGCCGAGGCCAAAGGCGCTGTCGTCACTGAATATCTGGCTTCCGGTGGCGCAGCCCAGAGCCCCGTCTGGTGCCAGATCAAAGCCGATATTTACGGTCAACCTTTGATCGTGGCTCGCCGTCCTGACGGGGGTGAAGGCGGCCACAACCTTGGTCTCTATGCGCTCACTGCCTACGCCATCGGCCAGGTCGCTGATGTTGGCGAATGTGTCGAAAGCTTACTTTCAAATCGCCAAGTCTACGAGCCGTCTCCTCAGCGTCATGCGCTTTACGAAGACCTGTTCGGTCTCTATCGGGATCTATCCCGCAAATTGCTCACCAATTTTGGGCATCTAGCCGCCCTGAATCAAAAATATCATCTTCAATGAGGGTCGTCATGAAAGCAGTTATACTCAAAAACAAAGGCGAAATGGTCTATCAAGACTTGGAACAACCGCCTGTCCAAGCCGGACATGTACTCTTGCAAGTCAAAGCCGCCTCGATCTGCGGTTCGGACATCAGCCGCTTCGCCAAAGGCCATCGCATGTACCCGCTGGTTCTGGGGCATGAAGTCGCGGGCATCATCAGCGCGGTTGGTGAAGGCGTCAGCCCCGATCTCATCGGCAAACATGCCTCAATCATCCCGCTTGTTCCCTGTTTCCACTGCGAGGAATGCCAGCGCGGTTATTATTCCGCCTGCCATACCTACTCCTTCATCGGATCACGCCAAGACGGTGGCTTTGCCGATTACGCCGAAATCCCTAAACGCAACGCCCTGATCGTGCCCGATGACCTTCCCTTTGAAGCCGCTGCGCTCATTGAACCGTCTACTGTTGCCCGTCACATTCTGGATCTTGGTGGCTTTAAAGCCGGTCAAACAGCAGTCGTATTCGGTGCAGGTTCAATTGGTTTGATGGTCGTTCAGTGGCTGCGTATCCTCAAAGCCTCGCAGATTATCTGCACCGATATTTCCGAAACTAACCTCGCAATCGCCCGTAAACTGGGCGCGAACGTCACGCTCAACCCGCGTGAGGTTGATGTCAAGGAAGAAGTCAAGAAGCTTGCTGGCGATGGCGTAGATATTGCCATCGAGGCGGCAGGCGCACCCCAAGCCTTGCTCCAAACCATTCAGGTCACACGACCGCGCGGCTCGATTGTTTTAGGCGGCAACCAACCACTGGATCAAAGCCTGCCGCTAACCTTCATCGAAGACCTCATGCGTAAAGAACTGAGTCTACATGGTTGCTTCATGTCCTACTCTGCCCCCTTCCCCGGCCACGAATGGACAGACACAGTGCAGGCCATTCGCGATGGCGGTTTGGACATCGCCACCATGATTTCCCATCATTTCCCTCTGTCGAATGCGCCAACCGTTTTCGAACAGATTGCGGCACATCAACTACCCCATCAAAAGATTATTTTGCATCCAGAGGGCTAACGGAATTTATGCTGTGGGAGGTCATCTCATTCTAATTGTAGACAGGGTTAGGAAACTCGAACCAATTTCGCTTGACAGGAATTGAACTTTTGTTCTAAGATAGAAGGGTATTTCTCTTGATTTTCTGCGTCTTTGCGACTTAATTGCGTTCTTGTTTTCCTACCTCTTAAAACTTGTTTCTAGCATCTAAAACAGTGGCAGTGCACAAATTGCACAGCGGTGGTCATACGGGAGCAAGCCGCTGCATGTGTGCCAATTGGGTGGCAGCAAGCGAAAATCCCGCCGTGCAATAATGTCATTTAAGCGGAAGCAACCGAACTTCCCGCCTGTCATTTCGGCGGGAATAATGCAAACTGTGCAATAAGACTGCCGATAATGGGACTAGAACAATCGAATTTGTAGTAATGAAGTGTAGTAAACCTGAGGAAACCTTTTGGCTACCATACGTGACGTTGCAAAGCTGGCTGGTGTAGCCCCCATAACCGTATCACGCGTCATCAATAATGACGGATACTTCACCGAAGAAACACGCCGCAAGGTTGAGGCCGCCGTTCGCGAACTGGACTATATCCCCAATTCACTAGGGCCAAGTCTACGCTCGAAGCGAACGCACACCTTGGCATTTGTCGTCTCCGACATTACCAATCCCTTTTGGACAACGGTTGCGCGCGGTGTTGAAGATGCGGCCAACGCTCGGGGTTATCACGTCATCATTGGGAATACAGACGAGTCCGCCGAAAAGCAAGAAAAATATCTACTCTTCTTGATCAAAAAGCAGGTTGACGGCTTTCTATTCGTTCCCGCGTCATATAATACTTCAGAAACACTTCGAAAACGGCACGTTCCTTTCGTCGTGTTAGACCGGAGATTTCCTCATGCAGTCGACTGTGTCCGAGGTGACTCGGTTGCTGGCGCATACGGTCTTACCAAACATCTCATCGACTTAGGGCATCGTCGAATCGCCATAATTACTGGACGAAAAGACCACACCACAGCATGTGATCGTGTGGAAGGCTATCTCGCAGCGCTCAAAGACGCCAATCTCAGCGAATCCCAACAAATCTATTGGGGCGAGTATATACAGGAAGCAGGCTACAACAACACGGTTCAGGTACTGAAATCCACACCGCGCCCGACGGCTATTTTCGCTGCCAACAACTTCATTGCCATCGGCATGATGCGTGCATTACGGGATGCAGGTCTGCGCGTTCCTGAAGATGTCTCGGTGGTCTCCTTCGATGATCTTCCTGAAGCAATAACCATCGATCCTTTTTTCACCGTCGCTGCTCAACCCGCCTATGAAATGGGACAAAAAGCCACAGAACTCCTAATATCCCGCTTAAACGGCGATGGACCTCAAGAGCATCAGGAGATTGTTTTACCGGTGGAAATTATCGTTCGCAAATCGAGCAGCAAGCCTAAGTAGAACTGAGAAGATTGGCAGTTATTGTGCTGACCTCGCTGTTAAATTACCGCCGTTTTCGAGCCCTCTTAACTTTTCCAATCTCCCCTACTGTTTCTGCAAGTTTGCGCATAAAGGGCTAGGTCGCATGGTACGTGATGAAATTACTGTGCATAAAGTGAGTTAACCCATTTTTAGGGGCAGAGCATGTTGCTTATTCTCCATTAAGAGTTTGATACCTCTTTGAAAAGCATTTCCTATCACAAAATAGTACCTCTGGCCCTGATGATGTGCAATGAACTTGGTAAACTGTTGAGCATCGTGTCCAATGATAAACAGCGCTTTAGAAGGATCCTAGACGTGGAAACACCGAATAGAATTAAAATCATGATCATTGATGATCATGATATGGTACGTCAGTCACTCAGCGCGCTGCTTGGCTGCTTTGATGATTTTGAGGTTGTCGCAGGTGCGAGTAATGCTCAAATAGGGTTGATGCTTTGTCATAAATATATGCCTGACGTCGTACTCATGGATATTTTGATGCCCGGAATGGACGGTGTCGCTGCAACTCGGGTGCTACATAAATCATGGCCCGATATCAGTATCATCGCATTAACCAGTTCAGTTGAAGAGGCAGATATACATAATATACTCAAAGCCGGCGCTATGAGTTATTTACTGAAGAATGGTTCAATTGATGAGGTAGTGGACGCCGTTCGTGCCGCTTGTCGTCATCAATCCACGTTGTCTTCGCAGGCCGTACAAAGCCTGATTGCGTCAACGCAGACTAGCTATGTCGTTAGCGAAGGGTTAACAAAAAGACAGAAAGAAGTGCTGGCTTTAATGGTAAGTGGCCTCAACAATCGGCAGATTGCCAACACACTGTATATTAGTACATCAACAGTAAAAAACCATATTTGCAGTATTTATGCCAAGCTTAATACGGCTAATCGTACCCAAACCGTGGCTCTGGCTGTCAAAAACAAGATGTATGAAACGCCGTCAGACGTGCACGGTTAAATCTTGTACCCACATGCAGTTGTAGGAATTACTCAATGTAATCGGCTTATTCAGAAGTTGGCTGCCTATAACCAGCTTATCCCTTCCACTCATCAATATTCCAACCCGTGATAACCAGACCCCGTTGGTTCCATTTCACACTGCCCCAATTGACAACAATCGAGCGAGACTCGTGAGGGAGTAGCGAAAAATAATTGTCACTGAAATAGAGATAAGATTCTGTGGATGTGAGGTTGTCGCTTTCTAGCCAAATCCCCAGCGCAGTGACTTGACCAACATTGGTGATCTTAACCACGCTTTCATCATCGGTTACATCAATTCGCTCCACCTGAATCTGGTTAACTGGGGTATCGAATAGTGGCGCGAGATTGACCCCAGTTGTAAACAGATAACGGTTTTCCGAACGCAATCTGCCACTTGGTTCCATAACACTTAAGTCGAGAAAAAAGATAGTTTCCCCGATCTCTTCAACCGACCATTCGATAGACCCCACACGCGCGGCCTGATTAGGCCGATAACCCATAGGATAGCTTTGCTCAAAAAGGACATCACCAGTGAAGCTAACAAGCTTAGCTATCACCTCGACATTCATGCTGAAGTCATGCTGTGCGCTGTTCACCCAGATTTCAGCCTGAAATGGATCACGCCCGCCCCATGCAATGGTAGGGAACTTCGCTGAAACGTGGACAGCTTCATAGGCCCGCGCGACAGCATAATATGCTGGTTTGGCCTGTCCATAGTAGTCCACCGCTGAAGTACAGGCCGCCATTGGATACGGTTCATTGAACTGCCACGGCAGTGTGCCGCTGTTTTGGAACTCTCGACGACGATCCGCCTCAACTGCATACCGCAAGCCTTCAGCCTGCATAAATTGGGTCGCTTGAATGAGTGTTTTTACATCTTTTACATCACCAAATAGCTTCTGCCATACCGACTGCTTCACCCACCATGCGCCGAGGTGCTGCCAGATAGGATTATCCAAAGTGACGGGCCACTGGTGTTCGGGCACAATCGTCCTATTGAGGGACTTCAGATTGGTGAGTCCTTCGACCCCAAATTCACTGTGGAAGAGTGACGTGCTGCGATTATAGAGTTCATACTGTTCACTGAGTCCCTGATACTCCCACGGCCCATGCACATCATGGAGTGCCAGCGGATTCTGCTCGACATTCTCAATCGAATTCATAAAAACTGGTCCGGTTGGGGAAGTCGGCAGCCATATGCGGTCTGGATCAAGACGGCTCACTGTTGAAGCCAATGCTGCAAGCAAAGGATGAGTGTTATCAAGGGGCTGGCTTGAATCGGCTGTAAGTTCGTTACCGCCGCACCAGATCACCAGCGAAGGATGATTACGCTTGCGCGGGATAATCCGTTCAGCCTCGTTCACCATCATTTTGATAAACTCTGGCTCTTCCGGAGGATAGTTATCAATTCCTGAACTCGACTGAATAAACTCCTGCCAAACCATGATTCCCAATTCGTCGCAGTGCTGGTAAAAGGCTTCTTTTTCGATTAGTCCCCCACCCCAGACTCTCAGTAAATTGACGTGTGCGCGCTGTACCAGTTGCAGCAGATGATCGAGCTTTTCAGGGCGCGGTACACCGTACATCACATCCATCGGAACCCAATTCCAGCCTTTGATATAGGTCTTCTGCCCATTGACCACAAAGGTATAGGGCATAGCATTGGGATCACTTTGCTCGTTGGCAACCAAGTGAATATCACGGATTCCGAACGTAACCGTTTTGTCGTCAAGTAATGTTTGGTCACTGGATTCAAACAGGCGAACTTCAGCCTGATAAAGGGACTGTTGACCACTTCCATTCGGCCACCATAATCGGGGATGCTCAAGCTCTATAAGCTCATTAACAGTCGTGACACCTGTTTGGAGCGCACATTCCTTGCGGTGGCTGACCATGACCCCATCATCGAAACGCAGATTGATTTCCAATTCACAAGCTTGAGCAGACTCAGCGGTCAGTTCAACGGTGATTTGAACATCAGCATGGTCATAATCAGCGTTTAGCTGCGGACGAACAAATACATCCTCAATCGTCACGTCATCATTGACCTGCAAATAGACATCATCCCAGATTCCAATGTGAATCATGCGCGGACAAAAATCCCACCAATACGTCATACGGCTTTTGTGCGTTCGGACGTTGCGAGTACACCCCACTTGTGGCTGTTCATGTGGCGCAGGTTCGATAACCACCGCCAACAAATTGTCCTTTCCGAATTGGATGTGCTCGGTCACATCAAATACGGCAGGTGTGTACATCCCGATATGATGCCCCAAACTCACACCGTTCAGGAAAAACTCAGCCTCATAATCCACGCCCTCAAAATGGAGTTCAAATCTTTTGCCGCGTAAAGCCTCACTAACCGTGAAGGTTTTCTTGTAAATCCATGTCCGCTGGGGAATCCACTCGATCAACAAACTATTTCGTTCAAAATAAGGATTGGGGATTTCGCCGTTCTGCCACAAATCATGCTGCACACTGCCCGGAACACTACCTTTATACCAATGGCGAATATCTTTCGTATCCGACTCATGCGAGTCACGCCAGCGCCAATCTTCGCCATAAAAGGCCTTAAACTGCCAGTCGTCACCATTGAGTGCAAGTCGCTGACTCATGACAAACCGTACTCCAGCATATCCGTCTCAATGACTGGCTGTGCAGAGTCTTGTGGCACGCGGAATGTTTTAATTTCGCAGGGTCTAAAATCGGCTTCAATAACTCGACCCCACTTTGGCAAATCAATTTTGGCGTGGCAAGCTGTTTTGGTCGTTTCGAATGCTCGAACGATCAAATCGCTGTTGTCCTCTGCTTGCTTCAGTACAGTCACAATGACATTGTTCGGTGTTACATTGATGAAAGAGTCCGCTTGCGGCAGCTTGCCGTTCGGATGGTAAGTAGCAATGAGCGCAGTGGGTTTCTGATTAAGTTCAGCGGCGCGTTGTACCGTACTCGCTTCTTCCCAACTGCCATCGTGGGGAAACATGCTGTAGCTGAAGCGCTGAATCCCTTGGTCGATGAAACTGGGATGGTCAGTCGGTTGAATTTCGGTCGGGATATGGTGAGCATAAGCCGGACTGCGCAGCACAGTCAGGCCAATGTCTTTAACGTTCACATCCATGCTGTATTTGCCATCGTTCAACAAGCTAAAGCCGTAGGATATTTCACGGTCGCGCGATGTTCCAGAAAGATCAACCCAGCTCTGGCATGGAACTTCCTCATCGTTAGCAAATTGCTCAATGTGTCCATAAGCAATTTCGTTGGTCACTTTCATGAAGTTGATGCTTATCGGAAAACGCAGCTTGAGCAGCTTAAACTGTTCCTGCCAATTGACGGTAACCTGTACGTCGATCTGGTCACGCTCCGGATACATCACAAAATCTTGAGTCAACGTCGAGCGTTCGTATTGGCTGGTCACTCGAATAACGGACTTCACCGCACCATGTTCAACCAGTTGAATACTGGATGCCTTGAAATATCCGGCGACATCGTTATATCGATAGACATCATGTCCCCATGTATCCGAAAAATCCGTAATGACGACTGGCTTTGCCGCATCGCCGACAAACACATTGACTTGCGCTTGTTTGTCAAAAAGGCTCTTGATATACCCCGTCTCAGGATCAAATTCCAACTTAAACCGCTCATTTTCCATGGCCGTATCCGTGGCTTGAACCGTTGGACTTGCAACGGGTGAACATTCGGCCAAAAACCGATATGTGCGGTAGCCCAAAGCGGGCAGATCCGCCATAAAGCTCAGGCGAACACGACTCGTCGTGGTAGTAGAGTGTACTTTTTGGTGTGGGATAATCTTGTTTCGGTCGTCCAAGAGCACCGCGTTTTCTTTCCAGCGGTACACTTCGAGCTCCACATTGGCCTGCACGGGCCAAGTATGCGGGTTGAACACCACGATGGGTTTCATGCCTTCTTCTTGTGGAATGTTGATATTCCACGCGAAAGCTTGTGTAGCGTAGTTCAAATTCCGATCCGCGATGGCCGCGGCCTCGCCATACGTATCGCGCGCATCGTCATAAGCCTGCTCAAGGCTGGTTCCCGCTAGAATGTCATGGAACTGGTTAAACAGCGCACTTTTCCACGCTCGTTCAAAATCCGCCGGATAAGCTTGGTTCGCGAACTTGTTAGCCAGTACTGACCATTTTTCAGCCGTCACCAACCGGTTTTCAGCCAGCCGGTTCCAGCGCTTAATCCCTGAATGCGCCGCATAACATCCTACGGCATGGCGCTGCAAATCTGAATGCACACTCGGAAGCGGCCATTGCTTTCCCTCTACCGATTTAAAGAAGGCTTCTGGTGAACTAAAAATCACTTTTGGATAGTTGGGATCATTATTCAACCGATGGATGCTGGCGAGATTTTCTTTAGTTGGCCCACCACCATGATTACCCACCCCATAAAAGCACATAAACTCGTTGATAGGATTACGCATTTCAGCCGCACATCGCTGCGCATGATGGTCAAGTTCTTTACCCCACGACAGATATTCGAAGGGAATGCGGAACGTCAACACCCGTGAACCATCGTCGGCTTCCCACCAGAACAACCGTGAAGCGAGGCTCTTTTCATGGGGCATCGGACGCATAAACACATAATATGATATGCCGCTTTTCTTGAGGATCTGCGGAATCGTTCCGGCATGACCAAAACTATCCACATTAAAGCCCACTTTAGCGGTGACGCCGAATTTCTCCTTGAAATAGCGCTGTCCATATAACCCGTGCCGCACCAATGATTCACCGCTCGGAATATTGCAATCCGGCTCAATCCACCAGCCACCGACGACCTGCCACCGCCCTTCCGTGATACGCTGCTTAATCTCTGCGAACATCACTGGATCAGATTTCTCGACCCATTCATAAAAAGCGGCAGAACTGGCGACGAAGATAAATTCCGCGTCTTCGTTCATTCGGTCAAGTGCAGACCGGAATGTCGCTTTAACCTCGTGAAAGCCTTCCTGCCACGGCCAAAGCCACACCGGGTCGATGTGGGCGTTACCGATCATATGAAGCGTTGTATTTTTAAGCATCGTTTCTCACTCAAAGCGAATTAAATAATGGTAATCAGGGCTTCAGCTTGCTGCCCGAACGGATGATTATCAATCGTAACATCAACTGCGATACGGGCACGGCGCACAGTAACCCCGTCAGGAGTCGTAATCGTAAACTGAGCCGAATGGACCCTCAATGGCTCTAATATCAGCTTGATTTCATTGAGGGGCGAATCGTTGTCCACTTGCCACGCTTTCGGCAAGATCACTTTGATCACGGCCTCAGCCGTATAGGTGAAAGGGTTTTCAACCTCGACCTTGTACTCAATCGGAACCCCTCGTCGCAGCGTTGCCTGATAAGGGGTTAACCGCGCTAGGAATCCTTCATCGCCTAAACCGGAAACGTCAGACAGCAGTTCTTTATGCAGGCAAACGATTTCCTCTCCAATGTGGTCAAGTTGGTCAAAATATTCCGGCGTCACATACAGCGGTTTCCAATGTCCTGTGATGATAATGTCGGGGTTCAAACGCCGGTACAGCTTGGCACTTTTGATATATTCGTCAGGATGAAAACGGTTGGCATACACATAGTTCAGTTCCAGCCCCTCGTTGCCCTGATATTGATCGCCTGTTGCTAAAACGTGTTTGCCATCCACTACAAATTCAATGGCGACTGCATAACGGGTATGCCCCGGTAGCGGATGCAGCGTCAAGCTATATTCGTTCCACTGAAAAGGCGTTTCGAGGGGAATTTGGCGGTCAACATGAATCGGGTCGTACCACAAACACGGCAAATCATATTGGTTGGGATGTTCCAGCACATCACTAAACAGTTCCGCCGCCCAAACTTGCGTACCCTCGGCAGCACGCAGCAAATTAATCCCTGCCACATGATCATCATGATAATGCGTAGGAACGACAACCGAAATCTTATCAATCCCATATTTCTGCTTCAGCGTTGGAATACTGTAAAGCCAAGGTCGGCGTGAAGCGCGGTCACTCCCCGAAGGTAAACTCGTCACCATATCATAGCCAAAGTCAATCAGCAGGGCTTCATGACTTTCCGAAAGCAGTACATAGTAATTAGCAAAGCTTGATCGGTGTTTCAGCAGATGTGGGATGATCCGTTCATAAGGCTGCGAAATATATTCGAAGAGATGCCGGTTCACACCACGCAGTTGCAGAAGTTTCCACAACCGCATGACTAGCGTGTCAATGGCCTGAGTCGGTTGGTCGATAATATTACCGTGAGACGGCAGCAGAAACGTTGGCTGACGGTGTTTGAGGTCTAACAGGGAAGGAATACTCGCGGCCGCCCCTTCAGTCCCGTTATACGACCACTGCGTCCCTGATAATGTCCACACCTTGCCGTTTTCGGCGATTAAATCTCCTGAAAAGGCGATGATTTCGCCGTCAACAGTTGCCAGCAAACTGATCGAACCTGTTGTGTGTCCCGGCGTCGGCACAACCGTAAATGCATAACCGCCGAACTCACGAACCTCATAATCTTCAAGTGTCCCATCAATCGGAATCGGCTCCAGAAGCGAAAAACGATCTTGGCGCATCAGGTAATTCACGTAGATTTCCCGTGCTTGCCAGTGGTCATTCACGCTTTGGAACAAGTCTTGCTCGACATGCGGAACCCATATTTTGATAGAGGCATCAACTGCTCGCGATAATCCTTGACCTTGATCACGATGATGATGGGTCATCAACACATCCGTGACTCGCTGCACATCGATCTCACACAGATGGTCAAGAACATTACCGTTACCGAAATCGATCAGTACCGCCTCATGACCATTGCGAACCACGTAAACATTACACGTATCTTTAAATAGGAATAAATTGTCGAGAATCTGCTGCATTGTCCACGTGCCTTTTATCGACGAGCCAACTGCCAGTCAGTACTTGAATTAAAGCCCTTGACCTGTCTGTTTGTTACGGCGTCATGAGCAAAAATATACATCGCTGCGGACCATGATTGTTCCGCGTAACCCATTGGCCGTCCTGAAGTGCCGTGAAACCATTCGTTGAATTCCCATTCGTCACGTACACCTAATTGATTCATCTGCGCCAGCTTATGCAATTGTGTTTGGGCTTCTTCCATGCGTCCTGCTTGCACCAGCGCCGCCACGTAGAACCCACCGATGAACGCCCATGCCCCACCATTATGATAGTGATGAGGTTGGTTCAGGTTGCGCACACGGAAATACTCTCGCCAATCTTTCTCACCGGGATTGACAACTGGATAGACCGAGCGAATAGGATACGGCTCATTCAACCCACAGTTGTGAATATAGTCCAGAATCAAATTAGATTTCTGCTGGTCAGCAACTCCAAACAAAATCGCAAGGAGGTTGCCGAACGTATCGAACCGGTCGGCATAATCGCGGAAACCCATATAGGGTAGATAATAAGGACGGATCACCAATTCGGTTTCTACCCGTTGCAGCGGATACAGCCATTCCTGCCGGTTCTGCCGGATCCAATCCCAATCTTTCGGTTCTTCTGGTCCCACCCACAGCAGCCGGTTGATTTTTACGCGTATATCTTCAGCAGTTGCAAAATACTTGTTAGATGGTAAGCCCAACGCTTCAGCCATTTGCCCCATTGCTTTCCACACTGCGTAATAGAGCGCATTGTCAAACAAAACATTATAGTGATTGGAGAACAGATCAGCCCAATCCATCGCTTCATGGACTTCCAGCAAGCCGCATTCATTCGAGTCTTGGTAGCGCAGCCACAGCAGAGTTTTTTCTAGGCTCGGCCAAGCTTGTTGCAAAAAATGAAGGTCGTTTCCAATCATGTAATGGTAGTAGTAGCCTAGGATATACCACAAGTTACTATCGACACATCCTGCGTGGGTGGTATCAGCCAGCAACCGCGCTTCACCGCTCATGGATAAGCGTCCACCCAGTGCCACCAACGCGGGATCATCAATGTTGTTATAACCAACATTGTGGGGTATTTTGCCCAGCGGACTTTGAAAGTCATGTAGAGTTTGGAGTGACCTTTGATGAATATGCCCACCTTCAGCATCAGCACACAACCATAAGCCGAAACCGCAAATCATGCTGTCCCGCGCCCAGAGTTGTTTATAAGCCTTACCGGAGCCGAGAATCCCCAATTCGCTGCTGTTAGCGATCACGATTTTCTCGGCGATTTGTCTTGCTTGGTCGGTCAGTAGTTCACTCATAAAAGCCTGATGAAATTAGAACGTTACCCATTATGTTAAGCCTGTGAAAAGGCATACTAAAGGTCGATTATCTAAACATTACAACTGACGCGCAAAAATCATTCACGGCGATTCACTAGAAATTCGGGACGCGAATACGCTTGCGATTAAATTCAAGCTCAAGGTAATCAGCGAACCTTAGTTAACCCTTTAACCCTGACGTAGCGATACCATCCATGAAATAGCGTTGTCCCAAAAAGAAAATGAACATCATTGGCAGTGTTATGATCACACTCGCCGCCAACACGATCTCCCACTGCATTTCGCCGCCCTGCCCGAATTGATCCAAAATGGCTTTTAGTCCGAGTGGCAGCGTATACAGATCGCTCCTGTGTAAATAAATCAACGGCCCAACAAGATTCGTCCAGCTCGCCTTGAATTCGAATATAAACACGACAATGAGAGCCGTCCGTGTGAGCGGAATCGCCACATGTCGCCACAATCCAAAGTAGCTAGCACCATCAACCCGCGCCGCCTCAAATAAATCACGTGGGAGCGACAAATAGAACTGCCGGATCATAAAGATATAGAATGCCGACCCGAATAGATTGCCAGCCCATAATGGTATGTGCGAATTGGCGAGTCCGAGGCGGTTCCAAATCAGATATACTGGAATCATGGTCACAACGCCCGGCAGCATCATAGTCGCCAATACCAGCGCAAATAGCTTATCGCGCCCACGAAATCGGAAATAGGAAAAGCCGAAAGCGATGAGCGAGCAGCTTATCGTAACCGCAACTGCTGCTAATACCCCCACAACCAGACTGTTCTTCAACCACGTCAGTAATGGAGCAACTTTCCACACATTGACATAGTTTTCCCACGCAATTGGGTTAGGTATCCAATCGCTGCTAAAAACCTCTGAACGGATCTTAAGTGAGGCGCTGATCAGCCACAGAAACGGCGTGAAGAACAAGGCAGTACAGAAGACCAGTAGACCTGTCGTCAAAGTCTTCTGGAACGCCTCACCCATATACTGTCGTGAAGGACCTCTGTCCGATCGGGCGGGTGCCAAACCAACGGTTTCAGTATTAGCGGATGCCATCGATCACCCTCCTTCGTAGTAGACCCAACGGCGGCTGACCTGCAATTGGATAACGGTCAAAATGAGGATAATGACGAACAGTATCCACGCCATCGCAGAGGCATAACCCATATGCAGGAATTTGAAGGCTTGTTGGAAGAGATAGATGTTGTAAAAAAGACCTGCCGATGAAGCAGCGTTCGAACTCATGCTCCCGAAAAACATTGTATAGACTTCAGTAAATATTTGGAGCGCCCCAATCGTATTGACAATTAGGGTAAAAAAGATTGTTCCACTGATCAACGGAATCGTGATACGCATCAACTGCTGCCAACCGTTTGCGCCGTCAATTCGAGATGCTTCATAGAGTTCAGGAGGAACATTGCGCAGCGCAGCCAGATATAGAATCACCGTGCTGCCCACACTCCAGAGACTCATCAGCACAATACCCGGCTTAATCCAGTTCGGGTCAGTTGTCCAACCGGGGCCAGCGATACCGATCAGGCTAAGCCCTTTGTTCACGAGGCCGATGCGCGGATTGAGAATCCATAACCACAAAGTACCAACAGCCACAGCCGGTGTAATCGACGGCAAATAAAACGCCGTTCGAAAGAAGCCTGCCGTTTTATTGCCGACACGATTTAAGAGGAGTGCTAAACCCAGCGCAACAATCGTGGCCAATGGCACATGCAGCGCCGCATAGATAAACGAGTTAGTCAAACTGATCCGCAGTTTAGGATCGACCAGCAGTTGTTGATAATTCTTGAAACCAACCCAGACAGGAGCATTCAGAACATCGTAATCCGTAAACGAAAGCCCAAGGCTGATGACCATTGGACCTGCCGTAAACAGCAGGAAACCAATGATCCACGGTGAGATAAAGGCCAACCCCGCGAAGAGTTCTCGTCGTTGGGGGGTGATCCGCCCCTCGCGAGGGGAAGAGCGGATCACGGACGAACCAGTCGCCATCGTTATGAATTACCAGCTTTAGCCCACGCCGCATCCAGTGCGGCCTGTGCTTCTTGTTGGGCTTGCTTGAGCGATTCTTCAGCGGTTTGTTCGCCGTTCAAAACACGGTTAACCGCGTCCGTCCAAGCCTGTTTGAATTCCGCACCAGCCGGATTTGCGGGAGTCGCGAAAGCCGTGTCCTGAACCGAGAGAATAGTCTGGATACCATTATCAATGGCTTCGTTACCACTCGGCTTCACAATATCCTTGAAAATCTGCTCATCGGCTTTGATGTTACCCGTATAAACACCGGTGTTGATCTTGCTATCCTTAGCACGCAGATCAGCACGAGCCTGGGCGGCGGCGACCCACGCATCGACTGACGTCACCGTCTTCGCGAATGCACATGCGGCAGCAGCGTTAGCAGCACCCTTCGGAATTGCCCACGCATTACCAGTAACGAACGAGATGGGCTTGCCTTCTTTATCAGTAAAGGGCTTGTAGGCAATTGGCGCATCCGGCGAAACATCAGCCAGTACGTTCATGTACCACTGTTCCATCGGGAAAACGCCGAGTTGGTCACTGACAATTTGGTTCTTGCCACCGAAGAAATCCCATGTGTCACGAAAAGCCATGAAGTTCTGGCGTCCACCGGCTGCATCATGCATCTTAACCGCGAACTCCAGTGCTTCAATGACCTTCGGATCATCCAACTGCGCCTTCTTGCCATCAGCAGATAGCAGGGCTGCGCCGTTAGCCTTTGCCCACAGCGGTAGGAATTCGGGCAGCTTGGGATCGAAACCGATACGGGTAAGCGTATCGCCATCTTTCTTGGTCAACTTGTCATTAAGTTCCGAGATCTTCGTCCAATCCTTGGTATCGACATCATCCAACGTCAGTCCAGCGTCACTCAGTGCCTTGGTGTTGATGAACAACATGATGTTGTTAAAGAACTCAGGTATACCATACACCGTGCCGTTGACGGTCACCTGTGATACAGCCACAGGGCGATACTGGCTCATGTCAATCTTTTCATTGGCGATGCAGTCAGTCAGAGGAGTCAACGCACCACGAATGGCATACGTGCTGAGAACAGCGCGATCAAGGTTCACCAAATCAGGTGGCGTACCACTGGCCACAGCCGTCAGAAACTGCTGTTCGTCCAGAGCGCCTTCAGCGATATTGACTTCGACATTCGGGTAGGCTTTCTTGAACACGTCAACACGTGTGGTCGCGATTTCATCACCTGTCCCAAAACCTTGAATATTGAGCGTGCCACTAACGCTATCTTGTGCATGAACGGCAGTAACCAGGGTAGCCGACATAAATGCCAGCGCAGCTATTCTCTTAAAACTAACCATTTATCGTATCCTCCTACCTTATTTGCAACACATACATAATTCTGTTGAGCGTGTGAAGTCATTGGATCAAATCGCATGAATTCTCCTATGTTCACCTCCTTCTAAATCGACAGACATCACTCCAGTTTCCGGGTCGTTCCACGCACTTCGAGATGCACTTGAAGCCGCATCTGCTGTAAAGGGCGTCCCGGATCGGCTAAACGGGCAAGCAAGATTTCGACTGCCATTTGCCCGGACTCAACAAGGGATTGACTGACTGTGGTGAGATCGACATGCTCAGCAATATCAATGTCGTCGAATCCCACCACCGAAATGTCTTGCGGTGTATGGAGACCAAGTTTGCGCAGCTCATGAATAACGCGGATGGCGAGGTCATCTGCCGGAGCGAAAATCGCGGTCGGCGGCTCAGGCAACGTGATCAACTCGCGCAGTTTTTCAGCAATACCCTCGCGGGAGATGGGTACAAATTGAACATAGGCATCAGGCAGATCAACACCGCATTCTGATAGTGCTTGGCGAAAACCCTTCAAGCGCTGGACTTCTGGGTGGATGGAATATTCGGGATGCTGTCCGAAGTACACGTATGCGCAGCGCCGGTGCCCATTCATGACAAGATGTTCGGCAGCCAACCGTCCCCCGTTCCAGTCATCCACCATGATGCTGCTGAAACGTGGATCACGGGTTTCAACCAGAACGGTCTCAAGTTGATTAGCGAGTAACCGTTGTGCCGCCTCTTCATCTACTGGAAGTGACATGACAATCAACCCGTCAAGATATCCTTTGACGGGGAGCGCACCTAGATAACCACTCAACCGATCCATCGTATCAACCGTATAAACCACCAGCTCATAGTTAGAATTGGAAAGAGCCGTTGCTACGCCGCGTAAACGATCAGTAAACGATGGGGATGTGAAAAATGGCGTGATGACCCCGATTTGTCCGGTATTCTGCAAACTTTTTGCCCGTGCTTCTGCGTTCGGCACAAATCCCAGTTGGTCAATAGCCTGCATCACTTTTTGACGGCTGGCTTCACTGACGCGATCTGGTGAATTAAGTACCCGCGAAACCGTAGCAATACTCATGCCAGCGAGTTCTGCGACATCATAAATGGTGGGGGGCGAGTTACGCTCTGTAGTCATAAATGGTTGTGGGTCTAGTATCTCAGCAAAGAATGTAAGTGCTTACATGAAAGCACTTTCAAAGAGTATAACGTGAAATATTAACCTGTCAACCAGTGGATAATCGAACCCCGAAACACAACCGGTCACTTGAATTCCGGAATAATATGCTTCTGATAAAACTCAATGAATCCATCTTGATCTGGTCCGATTTGATGAACATATACGTTCTCGATACCAGCATCAATAAATTTCTGTATGGCGTCCAAATGTTTCTGGGGATCATTTCCGCATGTGACAGTTTCAGCGATGTCTTCCTTACGGACATTCCTAGCCGCCTGTTTGAAGTGGGCTGGCGTCGGCAGTTCTTGGCTCAACTCGCCACCCAATCCTGCGTTCGGCCACCATTCCAGAGCGGTTTCAAGACCGCTGTCTTCATCTTTAGCCCAGCATACGAATAATTGTCCGTACATCGGTCGATCGCCCGCGCCGTTCTGACTAAAAGTTTTGACAACTTCTTGGTCCGGTGCGGTCGTAATCAAGCCATCACCGATTTTCGCTGCCAGCTGGGCCGATTTTTCACCCCCTGCCGCGATCATAATCGGGATGGTTTCATCTGGAAGCGTATACACTTGTGCATTTTCAACAGTGTAATAAAGTCCATCGTATGATTGGAAACCGCCCTGCCAAAGTAAGCGAATGATATCAATCGCCTCCTCCAACATTTCAGCACGCCGGTCATAAATCGGCCATTTTTCACCGGTAATATGCTCATTGAGGTTTTCGCCCGTCCCTACCCCGAGGAAGAAACGCCCCGGCATCAGAGCACCTACCGTTGCCGCGGCTTGCGCAATGATCGCCGGATGAATGCGGATGAGTGGGCAGGTTACGCCTGTTCCTAAGCGAATAGTTGTAGTGACTTGTGCAATGCCCCCTAAGACAGACCAAACAAATGGGCTCTCGCCTTGTTTATCAATCCAAGGATGATAATGGTCAGAGATCAATGCGAATGTAAAACCGGCTTGCTCCGCTCGTTGAGCATTCCGAACCAATTTCTGTGGGACATGCTCTTCCGAAGATAATGCGTAGCCAATTTCCGCCATCACTTGCTCCTTGCACTGTCGCGAATGGTTTTATTCAAGGATATAAGTTGTAAGGTGGAACATAATGGGTGATATGGTCGGTATTTTAATAGCTTATAGGCTGATACAGAACTTCAGAGCATTGCGAAGCCAGCGAGACGAATGAAGGTGCCTTCAACGCAGAGATACAGATCTGCTCGACAAAGTCACATTAGATGTATGTAATCAGTCTACACAACGCCTCATTGAAAAATAGAGGTTGGACGGTGACCAAATGACTTATCCGTTGATCACATCATCTTGTATGAATTCCAATGATCATAATATGCGATATGGCACAACTTGAGTCTGAAATTAAGCGTTAGTGAATACAGAGTGTCTACTTTGAACCATTTTGACCTGAATAATGATCTCAAATCGTTTCCTACAATCGACTACAAGTATTTAATGTGACATTGTCGGGTCATTCTCGACAAAGTCAGATTAGAGAAAAGAGAAGAGATGAGGTAAAAACAAGAGGATGAAAACGACGATAACCGACAGAAAATGGAACGATGGGGGTTGTCGCTAGAAGCAATTGCAGGGTTGGATAAACGACTGCAAATATTCTGGCGAGGATATGGGTGGCGAACGCGAACCAAGACGCGGGACACACGGACGTATGGGGAAGCCTATTTGAGTGGAATGCTGCGGATGGAAAGTCGCAGGAACAGTGCCAGTATTGGACGGACAACGGGAGTAAGTGAGCAGAATATGCAGCATTTCATCAGTCAGTCACCGTGGTCAGGACGAGGGATGATTGAAGATGTTCAGGCGGCAGTGGTGCAGCGCGGGGAGTTGGCAGGCGGGATACTGATTTTAGATGAGTGCTGTGAAGACAAACGAGGGAAACATAGCGCAGGTGTGAAAAAGCAATACAATGGTCGTCACCAACAAGTCGAATCGTGTCAGGTAGGCGTGTACTTAACCTATGGCAAAGGCAGTGTCTGGAGTTGGATCGATGGGGATTTGTATCTCCCACAAGACTGGTTCAGCCACAGCTATGCTCAGCGACGACTGAAAGCCGAAATCCCAGTCGAGCGGATGTTTCAGACTAAAATCGAACTAGGCTGGCAGATGATCCAGCGGGCGAAGGCCGCTGGTATCCCGTTCGAGGCGGTGGCTTTTGACAGCGCCTATGGCGATGATCATGTGCTGCGTGACCAGTGTCGGGCAGCGGGCATCGAATATTATGCGGATGTGCGCAGCAGCACTCAAGTTTATCTCAGTCCGCCAGAAGTCGTGCGTCCGCCCAATCAGCAGGGAAAACTGCCCGCTCACCACCGTATCCTCAGTCCGTGGACGGTGACCGTCAAGGAAATTGCTCAAGACCCTAATACCCTGTGGCAGCATCTTGTACTGCGTGCCGATGAGCGTGGTTTACTTGAAGCGGATTTTGCTCATTGTCCGGTCTGGATGGTGCGTGCCGATGGTCAAGTGGTGGCAGATACTTTGCTCTTGCGGCGAGATCGTCGTGGTTTTGTCACCTACTCTTTGACCAATGCCGCTCCCAATACCCCTTTACTCACTCTCGCTCAACGCAAATCCCAACGCTATTTCATTGAACGCGCCAACCAGGATGTCAAATCCGAATTCGCTTGGGACGAATTTCAGTCCCTCAAGTACCGGGCTTGGGAACATCATCTCGCTTTCACCATTCTCGCCTCTTGGTTCATTGCTGAAACCCGCCTCGATTGGGATATTGACCATCCCCGCGATCCTACTTTGCTGGACGACTATGCCACCGATGTCTTGCCACCTCTCTCGGTTGCCAATGTTCGTGCCATGCTCCGCGCTGCTCTTCCTTTACCTCAACTCTCACCTGAGCAGTCTGCCTTGTTAGTCGTCCAGCATCTCGATAACCGCACCCGTTCCCGTTCTTCTCGCCTCAAACATCGTTTTAAACCTTGAATCTGACTTTGTCGAGATCTGGAGTTGCTCTTATATTGTCAGTTGACACTTGTTCAAATAGATTGCCAGCGAATTCCTACGCACCTCCAAATAAACCAACGCGTACACACGACCAATTAAATCGCATCCTCCCAAACCTGCCCTGCTGCGACAAGCAAATGCACATTTAGTGACCGATTTTAAGTGCGCAGCGTTTTTGGGACATATCCTCGCAAGCAGAAAAGTATTTGTCGAAGGAGATGAAGTCAATGCGATTGCCTTACTCGTGTCCAGTGTCGCGCGGGTAGATAAAGTCACTAACAGCGGACGCGAAATCACCATTTATCATTTTGGCTCGGTTGAATCCTGCATTCGAACAGCCAATGCAATCATGTCATGCCAATCCTTTTGGCCATCGCTACAGCCGAAGAGGCCGCCGATGCCGTCATGATCCCAGCGGATACCTTCCGCCAGTGGATTAACCAATATGATTTGTAGCGTAACTTCGTTTTCATTGTGCTGTCGCAGCGTTTGTCGATGAAATCGCCTTTCGCCGCATGGATACTTGGGTCGCGGCTTGGCTCCTCAAACACGGGCGTCAGCAAAAGCCCATGCTCGTAACTCATCAGAAAATTGCTGCCGAACTCGGAAGTTCAGCGAAGTTGTCAGCCTGATTTTAGAGACTCTGGCCGATAAACATCTCATCCGTATCATGTGCGGATCAATAGAAGTCTTGGATACCGCGCGACTGCAAGATCAATCCACTTGGTGACTTTGTCACAGACGGCTACCTGCTCACTTCTTATACTGACAGCATAGATCAAAACATACGAGGAGATATGCAAATGAATGGTTTCGTGAATTTTATGGCATCCACAACCGGACGAATCGTTCGCATTGTCGCAGGCATCATTCTGATTGCGTGGGGACTTTTAGGCTTGGGTGGCACAACCGGTATCATCGTCGCTATCATCGGTGCCGTGCCGCTACTAGCCGGTGTGCTAGACTTTTGTATTTTCGCGCCATTATTTGGTCGTCCGCTTGCTGGCCCGAAGATTCGCGCCACTCAATAATTTTCTCGCAATCAATGACACTGCGCCTCTCAAATCGTAGTGTCTTTTTGCCCCTAAGTGCTGCTCACATTCAAAAACACTTTTTCAAAATCTTGATACAAATATTTGCTTTCAGAAATTTTTATAGAAGACCGAATCAAGATTTCATCAAAATAACCAAATCGAACTGGTCAAACTGCTTAATACGGAAAGCAAAATCACTTACAACTATCTCTTAGAAGACATGCATTTAGATACTTTCATCCAGAATCGATCACTTTTGATCTGATCTATCATGTCGTCTCGCATTTATTCACAAAAACACACATTCTTAGATTGAGTAATTTGCATAATCCCATTCATAAGAATCCAATCTCCTTGATCCAAATAAAGCAAGATAATGTATTTAGGCTATTTTCTTGTAACAAATAACCAAATAAACTCCATAAACTTTAGCGGAATGAATTCATGTTGCATTACTTTAAGAACGTTATTTTCACTCCACTATTGACCATATTTTGGCCTGTACCTACTCGTTGGGAGACCTTCTATGAGTGCAGAATCCGGTTCGGAGGGAATGAAAAAGACACTGGGATTAACCGGTGTCACCGTCAATGCGATGGCGCTGATTGCACCGGGCGCATTTTTATGGATTACCTATCAACTTCAAGCTGCCAGCGTCGATTCGGCAGGAGTCAGCACGGCAGCCGATATGTGGACAGGCATCGTTGTCGCACTCATTGTCGCATTCCTAACCGCATTCGCGTTTGCCGAACTTGCCCACCGGTATCCTGATGCCGGTACTGGAAGCGCGTATTATTTCGCAGAGAAAGCATTCCTTGACCGCGAAGAACCCCATCACCGTCGTTGGGCACGGTTATTCAAATTCATTGTCGGTTGGGCCGCTCATCTCTTTTATTGGGTATATCCCGGCGTCATGGTCGCCTTTATGGCAACCCTTTTGACCTATATATTGGGTCAGTTCGGTATAACCGTTTCAATCCCCGGGCAAATTGTGATCGCCGTTGTCTTTTCGGCAGTGGTCGGCTCAATCGCATGGCGCGGCATCAGCGGTTCCACGAATGTGGCGATCGCCATCAACATCATTCAGTTGGTAACATTGGTTGTGTTCAGTATTTTGGCAATTGCTTTCCGCAACGGAAATCCCCTAAACGTTCCCCCTGATGGATGGTATCACCCGACAGCATCATCCATTGTTCTGCCGCATAACTTTGCCGGAATGATTTTCCAATCGACTATCGCGATCCTGATTTTAGTCGGTTTTGAATCATCGACGGCTTTGGGTGCAGAAGCCAAAAATGCTAAACGGGATATTCCCCGCGCGGTCATTATCTCACTTGTCATTCAAGGTATCTTCGCTTATCTCTTCCAATATTTTGCCGCAAACTACGCCATGGGGAGTTGGCTAGGCGATGGCAACGGCATTTCCGCAGCAGCCGCTTCCGGTGCTCCCATTGGCGACATGGCGATCAAGATCGGTAACGCCCTGCTCGGAGGCAATGGCTTCGCGTTAATGATTATTCTGGCAATCAGCGTCGCTATTGCCATCCTCGGAACCACCCTTGCGGCGATGAATACCGGTGTGCGCATTAGCTTTGCAATGGCGCAGGACAACGAAATGCCCGAAATTATGGGCTTGCTGCATGGTAAATATGCTACCCCACATATGGGCATTGTCGCGATGGTTGTCGTGTCCGCCATTGTTGGCGCAGTGGGTGTGATCGGTGGCGCAGTGACCCTGACAGGCGTGGCGCTGGCTTCTAATCTTGGCACGTTTGTCCTTTATGGCCTGATCTGTGCCGTGACCGTAGTAGCCTTCGCCGGTAGCAAAGATTTCAATCTGTTCCGTCATGGAATCATCCCCGGCTTGGGACTAATTACCAATATCATCATGGTCGGTGCGATCTTCATCATTGGTATCACTTCCGGCGGTACCACCGCGCAGGCGACCTATATCGGCTTAGGCATTTCCGCAGTTTGGCTGATTATCAGTGTGGCGTATTTCGTTATCAACAGCCGCCAATCAGGGAAAGCCATTATTCCATCCGTCGAGTCGATGCGTACACGTGGTACTGGCGATTAGTCAGAGTAATAAGGTCTGGACGATATCCATTCGTCCAGACTTTTTAATTCAGGGCATGTTGTGCAACCTGTCCATTTATGTTCAGGTATTACAGAACATTAAACTTCGATATACTGATAGAAGATAATGTGTATCGTCAAACAGCGCCTTCCGTGTAGGGAGCAAAAAATTTGAGTACATTACAAATTAATGCCTATGGACAGAGCGCTGTTGGAAACGTTCGCGCTGATAATCAAGATGCCATCCGCAGCTATGCCCCCGAAAATGAAACCACGCTTCAAACACACGGATATTTGTATGCAATCGCAGATGGGATGGGCGGATATGAACACGGCGGGATTGCCAGCGCAACCGCTCTTGAAACCTTTTTCGATACGTTCTACTCGGGTCACCCTTCGAAACCATCAAACAACATGCGGCAAGGTATTCAGGCCGCGAACTTAGCCGTCTACCAAACGGCGCAGCGCCTCGGTGCCCGCATGGGCACAACCTTAACCGCCATCAACTTGATCGGCAACCAGCTCCACCTCGCGCACATTGGCGACTGCCGTGTCTATTTAATACGTGGACGGAAGTCAACCTGTTTGACCAATGATCATACGGCCGTCGGCGAACTGGTTCGCTTACGTGTACTGTCACCGGATAAGGTACGTACCCATGAACGGCGATCCGTGTTGGAAAAATGCCTTGGTATGCAGCTTTTTATTCAACCTGATATCAGCCAATATACCTTGCAGCAGGATGATTATGTGATTTTGTGTACAGATGGTATCTGGGCACATGTTCAAGATGCAGAATTTGGTGAAATTGCACTTGATATTCGTGATCCTGAATTGATCAGCCAAACCTTGATGGATTTAGCCCTATCGCGAGAAAGTGACGACAATGTATCGGCAACGGTAATTCATATTCATCAAGTTGCAGAACCGGTCGTGGTTGCTTCGTCAAGTTGGGGGTTAACTAATCTTATTCGCAGCAAATTCATGGGACGTGCCTGATCGAAATATTTCTCCTTCCGCCTAAATTGAATAGAGTCTTGATGCTTTTTTGTTTTGGCAACCCCTTTAGCGGATGATATAATCTCTTCACTATGATGTTACAAATTGGCGACCAATTTGATCGATTTCAGATTCGTAACCACATGGCCCAAGGTGGCATGGCGGATATTTATCGTGCCTACGACATAACTACGGGTAAAGAAGTCGTTCTCAAAATTCCCAATCGGATGATGATTGGTGATCCTGCCCAATACGAGCGCTTCCAACGTGAATTGACGGTGATGAACGAACTGCATCACCCATCGATTCAAACCGGATTGGGGTCAGGACAATACAATCGGACACCCTATTTGGTCACCGAATTTGTAGATGGCAAATCGATGCGTGATATCGTTAGCCAGAAAGCGCCGATGCCCTCTGACGAAGCCGTTGCGCTGATCCACAAGATCGCTGACGGCATGGCTTACTGTCATGAACACGATGTCGTCCATCGTGATTTGAAACCCGAAAATATCCTCATCACAACCGATGATCAACCGGTGATTATTGACTTCGGGCTGGCGCTCACCAAAGAAGCCCGCCGCGTGACTTATGCGAATCTGACTCCAAGTTCTGGAACGCCGGATTATATGGCTCCTGAACAAATTGAGGGTCAGCGTGGTGATCAACGAACGGATATTTACGCTATCGGGACGATGCTGTACGAACTCCTTGCGGGGCAGGTTCCTTTTTCAGGTGACACATATCAAGTGGTGATGCAGCAGCATCTACAAGCCGCAATTCCACGCCTCGACGAAGAAAAACCCAATATATCTCCACAGTTGGCAGCGGTTGTCACCCGCTGTTTGCAGCGTAATCCTGATGATCGCTATCCGACGATGCGCGCACTCATACATGACTTGGACAATTTGAGTGCTGTCGACACCAGCATTCTGCAAAGGGGTACAGGCGCAGCAACAGCGGTTCCATTCTGGAAATCGCCCACGTTCCGGACCGTCGCGGTGACTATTCTTGTACTGCTGGCTATTGTGGTCTTGGCAGTCGCAGCACAAGGACTGCGTAGATGACAGACGATTCCTCAACCGACAATATTCTGAAGCGTGTCGACCAAGAACAAATCCACTTTATCGATCTTCAATTCACCGACATCATGGGCGCTGTCAAAAGCATCACCATACCCGCCCATGAATTGCCCGCCACGCTGGATCATGGTATTTGGTTTGATGGCTCATCTATCGAAGGCTTTGCCCGTATTGCTGAAAGCGATATGTATCTCAAGCCTGACCCAACCACCTTCGCAGTGATCCCTTGGCTAAAGGGCGAAGATAAATCAGCACGGTTTATTTGCGATGTTTATACGCCCAATGATCAGCCCTTCATCGGTGATCCCCGTGCCGTGTTAAAGCGTGTGCTCGATGACGCGGCTCAGATGGGATTTATCTATAACACAGGCCCCGAACTTGAATTCTTCTTACTCGCGCCCAATGAGGATGGCAGCTTGCTGCCTCCGAAGCCACAGGACAACGACAGCTACTTTGACGTGCCAACCGACTTGATCGGTGGTTTGCGCCACGAAATGACACGAACATTGGAGTCTTTTGGCATTATCGTCGAAGCAATGCACGCTGAAGTCTCCTACGGACAGCACGAGATTGATTTCCGGTATTCAGATGCTTTAACGACCGCTAACAACGCGGTGACGTTTCGTGTGGCACAAAAAGTAATCGCGCGTAAAAACGGTCTGCGAGCCACCTTCTTGCCCAAGCCCATTCGTGGTATGAGCGGAAATGGCATGCACGTCCACCAGAGTCTGGTTTATAAAGCAACCGGCGCGAATGCTTTTGCTGATCCCGGTGATCAGTATGGTTTATCAGAAACCGCGCAGCATTTTATTGCGGGACAATTGGCACACGCGCGGGGAATGTGCGCCATTCTGGCCCCATTGGTAAATTCCTATAAGCGGCTGGTAGCAGGCTATGAAGCCCCTGTCTATGTGAGCTGGGGGCGGATCAACCGGTCGGCTTTAATCCGCGTTCCTCGTGCACACGGTCTTGAATCCACCCGAGTTGAACTGCGCTGCCCTGATCCAAGCTGCAATCCTTATCTCGCCTTCGCGGTGATGTTGGCCGCTGGCTTGGATGGCATTCGTCAGCGCACGCCGCTCCCATCGTCCAGCGAAGAAAACCTATATCTTGTCGATAACCCGCGCAATACGGGGCTTTCACTTTTGCCTTCTTCGCTTGAAGCCGCGCTTGACGAACTCGAACATGATCAGGTCATTCGCGAGGCGCTCGGCCCGCATGTTTACGAACGCTTCATTAATGCTAAACGGGCTGAGTGGGCTGATTACCGCCTCGAAGTAACAAATTGGGAACTCAGTAAATATCTCAATACCTACTAAATCACACGGTCATTGCCACCATCGATTGGGACTTGTGCCCCTGTCGTGCGCGAAAACGGTGCATCACACATCATTGCCACCAGTTCTGCGACATCTTTACTGGTAATTTCCACCTTGAGAACATTGTTCGTTTTGTAGGCTTCAACACTCATGCCATAATTCTTGGCACGAGCGGCTAGAATGTCCTCTGTCCACAATGCTGTATCAAACACCGCATTCGGGTGCACGATGTTGATCCGTATCTTGTCATCCCCCCACTCCAACGCAGCCACTCTTGCCAATTGTGTCAAAGCCGCCTTTGACGCGGAATAAGCTGCTGCCCCCGGTCCCGGAGCAGGCACGTTCTTAGACGCCACAACTACTACACGCCCCGAACGAGGACTGGCTTTCAACAGCGGATGGCACAACCGCAATAGGGAGAGATTAGCATTCAAGTTAACCTGCATCACCTTTTCCCAATTCGCCAGCGGCAGTTTGGCGATCGGTGTCCCCGATGGGAATATTCCTGCGTTCAAAACCACCATATCCAGCCCACCAAACTTGCGAACCGCTGTTTCTAGCGCATCCGCAAGCTGTTTTTCATCAGTGATGTCACATTGAATAGCATAGTAATCCGGACGTTGATTCGCGCTAATATCCGGCGCTTGTATATCTAGTGATACAACCGCAGCCCCACGTGCAAGAAGTGCATCCGCGCATGCTTTTCCAATACCGCTTGCCCCACCAGTGACCAGCGCCACCTCGCCCGTAAATGGCAGAGATGCACGGTTCGCTTTCAATTTCGCCTGTTCAAGATCCCAGTATTCGACCTGAAAAATATCTTTTGCAGGCAAGCCGACATACCCACCAAGGACTTCGGCCTCTTCAATGACGCGCATCGCGTGGCGGTAGACATCTTCCGTTACGCCCAGTTCTTTAGCACTTTGCCCTATTGAGACGAAACCCCATTCCGGTACCAGTGCGACACGCGGCGCGGGATCGAGCATCGTCAATGCTTGTGCCGAGCGTCCGGCATGTTCCGCAAAATATGCTTTGTATTGATCAGCATATGCATGCACATCGCGCCCAATCATCGGGAGCCGCTTTGTCCGGATGACATTGTCAGGCGTCACAGGGCTTTGCAGTGCGCGCTTCTCCAGATTTGGATGCTGAACGAACGACCAAGCCTCATGATCCTGATGAACCGAAACCAGCATAGGTTTCCCGGCAGTTCGGCTCACCTCTTGGCGAAATTGCGCGAGGTCTTCACGATGCTGTGTGTCAGCTGGTGCTTGAACTTCAATGGAGGCTCGCTTTCCAAACTGCGCCAGATAACGTTTTGCTCGCGACACCAGCACGATCATCCGTTCATAGCTTTCCTGCGCCGTTTCTCCGAAGGTGAAAATCCCGTGATTCATCAAGATCATGCCCTGCATGCCATCGCGATATTGGCGCGGGAATTCTTCGGCACACAACTTCGCCAGCAAAAATCCCGGCATCACATAGGGAATAACCACCACATCATCACCGAACGCCTTCTGTATATGCTCGCGACCGTTAGGATTATTAGTGAGGGTGAGGATAGCATCAGCATGAGTATGGTCAACATATCGGTGAGGGATAATCGCATGCAAAATAGCCTCCACCGAAGGCGACGGTGCACTCGCATCGATAAGTGAGCACCGTAGTTCATTCGCCATCTGAACGTCCGATAGCGCGTCCAATGTAGCCAATCGTCGCAGGTCAGCCAATCGTGCTGGTGCAAACCCCTTGGCCTCAATCGTCGCCAGATCCCATCCGCTGCCCTTGATATAGAGTATATCTTGAGGCTCGCCGTAGATATTCGGCACAATAACTTTGACCGAGGTATTACCGCCGCCGTGCAGCACGAGGTCAGGATTTTGCCCCAATAATCGCGAACTATACACACGCAGGTCGAGATCAGCCGCGAACTGCGCAGCTTCGTTTTCGTTCCATAAAGTTTGCACGGAATTCGTCCTTACACACAAACGGTAATTTTCGCGGTACTATAACGAATTCCCCGTAGCCTGACAATTCGACCACACTCGTACAATCCCTATGTCACAGGTGCAGCGGTAGCCTTGAACTGGCTCATATACAAATTGTAGTAATATCCGCGCCGTTCCAAGAGTTCGCGATGCGTTCCTCGCTCAACCACCTCACCTTGTCGGATAAACAGGATCAAGTCCGCCTCACGAATGGTACTCAACCGGTGCGCGATGACAAAACTGGTACGCCCTTTCATCAATCGCCGCATCGCCTCTTGAACCTGTATCTCAGTGCGCGTATCAACGCTGCTCGTCGCCTCATCCAATATCAGGATTGAGGGATCAGCCAGCACCGCGCGGGCGATAGCCAACAGTTGTCGTTGGCCTTGGCTCAAATTTTCCGCCCGTTCCGAAAGCATTTCGTTGTAACCGTGTGGTAGTCGCCGGATGAAATGGTCAGCGTTAGCAATTTCTGCCGCCGCAATCACCTCAGCATCCGTAGCATTCAACCGCCCGTAACGGATATTTTCCATCACGGTTTCCGAGAATAAGAACGTATCTTGCAGCACAATGCCCAACCGTCGCCGCAAATCATGCTTATCCACACTGCGGATGTCATGCCCCTCAAGCCGTATATTGCCGCTGTTCACATCATAAAAACGCGACAACAAGTTAATGATCGTTGTCTTGCCAGCGCCCGTTGGCCCGACCAGCGCAACCATCTGTCCCGGCTGAACATCAAGGCTCACATTCTTGAGGATCGGCACTTCACTGCGATACCCGAACGAAACTTGATCAAAGTTAACCTTGCCCTCGGCCTGTTCAAGCGGCAGCGCGTTAGGCATATTCTCAATCTCGGTGCGTTCATCCATAATCGTGAACACTCGCTCCGCACCCGCAAGCGCCGATTGAATCAAATTGAACATATTGCTCAGGTCATTAAGTGGACGTCGAAGCTGCTGGGTATAGGTCAAGAACGTAGCAATCACACCAACCGTCGCATGCCCATTCAGCGCCAGCCAACCACCGGCTGCCGCAATCAGCACATAGCCGAAGTTGTAAATCAGATTACCACCCGGCCCCATCAAACCGCCGTAAGTTTGAGCATAGATTGCCGCCTCGCGCAGTCGGTTATTTTTACGCTCGAAATCCTCGATCACGTCCTGCTCACGTCCGAAAGCCCGAATCACCTTTCCGCCAGTGATCGTTTCCTCAATCTGCCCGTTAAGTACCGACAATGATTCCTGCTGTTCCCGAAATCCTTGGTGGGTATGCTTGGCCACGTACTGCGTAAAATAAACCGTAAGCGGCAAAATAATGATGCTCACGATGGCCAGTGGCACGTTGATAATCAACATCATCACCACCATACCGGTCACGACCATCACGCTCGATATAAACGTGGTGACATTTTCGGCCAGCACCAGACTGATATTTTCCACATCGTTAGTCAAATAGCTCATCAACTCGCCATGTGGGCGTTGGTCGAAAAACCGCAGCGGTAAAGTTTGGAGCTTAGCAAACAGATCCGTTCGCAGATCACGCACCGTATACTGCGATACCCGAACAATCAGGATAGTATGCAGCCATACCACCAGCGCATACATCAGCGCGATTCCGGCCATCAGCACCACAATCTGTCCCAGACCATCCAGATTGCCCACTTGGATATAACGGTCGATAGCCACACCCACCAGATACGGCTCAGCCAGATTGAACACCGTCGCCACGGCCACCAGCCCAACTACGGACGCCAGAATCCAAGTTTGCCGCCGTAAATAAGTCCACATCCGTTTCAACGTAACGCGGCTGTTCTTCGGGCGGACAATTTCGCCCATCGCGCGTGGGCCGGGACCCCCAATCCGGATTTCAGGGCGTGCCTGTGACATGCTCAGGTTCTCCTAGCTGCGATTCATAGATTTGGCGATAGATGGGGCTGGAGTGAATTAAGGATTGGTGCGTTCCTTCGGCAACCAGATGACCGTCGTCCAACACAAGAATTTTGTCAGCAGTCAGCACCGTGCTGATGCGTTGCGCCACCACAAACGACGTCCGCCCTTTCATCAACGTTGCTAGCGCTGTTTGAATACTGGTTTCGGTTTCAACGTCTACCGCACTGGTACTATCATCGAGGATCAGAATAGTCGGTTTGCGGATCAGTGCCCGCGCAATCGAGAGTCGCTGCTTTTGACCGCCGGAGAGATTGACACCCCGTTGCCCTAACTGTGTCTGGTAGGCTTCCGGCAAATTCTTGATAAACTCATCTGCTTGTGCCGCTTGTGCAGCAGCCTTCACCTGCTCATCATCAGCCCCTAAATTCCCCTGCCGGATATTGTCGGCAATCGTCCCCGAAAACAGCACGGCGTCTTGCAGCGCAATACCGATTTGGGAGCGCAGTTCAGCCTGAGCGATGTCTCGCACATCGACCCCATCAATCGTCACGCGTCCTGCCGTCACATCATAGAAACGGGGAATGAGGTGAATAAGGCTCGATTTACCCGAACCTGTCGTCCCCAAAATGGCCACCGTTTGTCCCGGCTCCGCCACAAAACTAATATCCTTGAGCACCGGTTCGCCATATCCGAAGCTCACGTTCTCGAATGCCACGCGCCCTTTCGCATCAAACGTCTGTAAGGCATTCGGACGATCTTGTATGGTTGGAACGCTGTTCAAAATATCGTTCACACGCTCCGTCGATGCCTGTGCCCGTGACAGCCGAATCAGCAGCATACTGACCATCAACACACTCGAAAGCATCTGCGTCAAGTAAGTGATCACCGCAATGATTTGCCCGATCGTCAGCGTCCCGTGGTTAACTGCATTCCCGCCGATCCACAGCACGCCTGCGATACCAACGTTCATCAGCAGCAACAGCACCGGACTGGCAACCGCTGTCACTTGCATCGCTTTAATCGAGTCGCCCGTCATATCTGCGTTGGCAACCCCAAAGCGCTCCTTCTCATGTTCTTCGCGCACAAACGCCTTCACCACGCGCACACCGGCGAGGTTCTCTTGAATAACGGTATTCACCCGATCAAGCGCATTTTGAACCCGCCGATAAAGCGGATGGGAACGCCGTACGACAAACCACAACATGATTCCAAGTGGTGGAATGAGCGGCAGGGCCATCAGTGCCAGTTGTGGACTGGTCAGGAATGCCATTACCAAACTGCCCACCATGATCAGCGGCATACGCACCAGAATGCGCAGCGCGAGCAGCACCAGCTCTTGAATCTGCGTCACATCATTCGTCATTCGCGTCACCAGTTGCCCCGTTCCCAATTGGTCGAGGTTTCCGAATGACAACGACTGCATCTTGCGGTACACGCTGTTCCGCAAATCCGTCCCGAAATTGTAAGCCGCTCGCACAGCAAAAACGGTACATCCGATGCCGCCAACTGCCCCGATCAACGCGAAAACGAGCATCAGCAAGCCCGTTTCGAGGACGAGTCGTTGGTTACCTAAACGGATTCCCTCGTCCACGATGCGCTCCATCATGCGTGGCTGCATCAAGTCCATCGCAACTTCGAGGATCATCAGCAGCGGCGCAATCAGAGCCTGCTTCCAATACGGTCTCAAATACTTCAGAAACGGTCTCATACCAGCACAAACCTAACTTCGGTAAACACAAAGCCAAGTCTAATACGAACATTGGACTCATTGAAAGGAGGTTACTCACGCATCACAAAGTGCTTTATCATCTCTTCTCAGTGAATACACTAGGATTTCCGGATTCGCTTACCTCACTTGAACATCCTATCCTAAACCTACCACATCGCGCCCTCCTTGCTTTAATACCAATCTGTAACCCTCTAACTACTTTGAGAACACCACCTACCTCTCATATGCTTATGTAGGGGCACAAGGCTTTGCGCCCTCGACTTGCATACACCCGGCGTAATGAAACCTACCCGCAAAGCGTCTTTATCCAAAATGCCCTTGTGGCGTTTCAACGACTATGATATGCTGTCTATATGATACTTTGTATCATTAACAAACCACTTAGAGCAGCAAATAGCCATTTTCACAGTGCGTTCAATCTATGGTTCCAAGGTTCAAATTGGAGACTCGCCGATCCATGTTTCAAAATTTCTTTTGGCCGTATAGTCAACAAAAATCAAATCCAGCATCTCCAAATGAACTAGCCTTGGATATTCATGACCTAAGCGTAGGTTATCGCTCAAGTGGTCAAACGCCTGCACTCGATCACATTACGCTTCATGTGCCTGCCGCAACTCGAGTTGCCCTCGTCGGGCCAAATGGAGCTGGTAAATCCACCTTGCTCAAAGCTATAGTCGGTTTGCTCCCCATTCTGTCAGGCGATATCAAAATCTTTGGTCAATCCATTTCCGATTGTCGCCAGTGGGTCGCCTATCTCCCCCAGCGCGGTGATATCGACTGGCGCTTTCCCATCAGTCTGCGGAAACTAGTCTTGTCAGGCCGTTATGTGCATCTCGGTTGGTTCAAACGTCCATACGCAGCCGATTGGGCCATTGCCGATCAAATGATTAATCGGCTTGGCTTAAGCGATCTCGCCGAGCGTCAAATCAGTCAGCTTTCTGGCGGGCAGCAGCAGCGGGCGCTTCTTGCCCGTGCCCTCACCCAGCAGGCCGATTTGTTACTCTTGGATGAACCCCTGAATGCCGTCGATGCTGATACGCGCGCCATCATTTCCGATGTGCTCAACCTGCTTCAGCAAGAAGGCAAAACCGTCATCGCCGCCACTCACGATTTGGGCCGTTTAGAAGCAGATTTCGACAGTGCGCTCTATCTCACAGACGGTCACGAAGTCCCACCGCCACCCGGAGCATTCAAGGGCAAGCACCACACGGTGCGCCACTTTCACGCCGCCAACACATCCTGGGTAAAAGGCAAAGTGAATCATGGACTGGCTCGTTGAACCGCTGCGTTACAGCTTTATGCAAACGGCTTTGTTGGCCGCCATATTGGTCGGGATAGCCTGTGCCACCATCGGGGTCTACGTCGTCTTGCGCCGAATGGCATTCATCGGTGACGCCCTCGCCCACACCGCCCTCCCCGGTTTAGTCGTCGCCTACTTAAACGGCTGGAACTTATTTGGCGGCGCGGTAGTCGCTGGATTGCTCACAGCCTTCGGGATCGGCTGGCTCTCCCGCCGTGAAGAAGTGCGTGAAGACACCGCCATCGGCATCCTGTTTACCGGCATGTTCGCGCTCGGCATCCTGCTCATCAGCACCACCCGTTCCTTCCGTGATCTCAGCCACATTCTATTCGGCAATATTCTGGGTGTTACACCTGCCGACCTGCTCTTGATTGCTGGTGTGACGGTCATCACATTGGTCGCGCTTATCGTTTTTCACAAAGAACTGGAATTAACCTCTTACGATCCCACTCACGCTGAAGTCATCGGCTTAAGGGCCGATCGACTGCGTTACTTGCTGCTTATCCTGCTCTCGTTGACAGTCGTCACCAGCATTCAGGTTGTCGGCGTCGTCCTCACCAGCGCCATGCTCGTCACACCTGCCGCCGCCGCTGCCCTCGTCACCAATCGTCTGCCCCGCATGATGCTCATCGCATCACTCATCGCAATCGCTTCCGGTGTAGCCGGACTTTACATTTCCTTTTATCAGAATGTCTCATCGGGCGCGGCCATCGTCTTAATGTGTACGCTCGGCTTTGGCATCGCATGGCTCGTCCGCATCGTCAAATCCCGCAGAACCATTTCCGCTGTCTAGCGAACCATCTTATAAAACAGACCGTATTTTGTAGGGCTGAGGCGTGCCTCAGCCGTGAGACTTTGCCCCCTTCTCCCAATATTGATGCCTGATCTTATAATTAATGTTTACTTTAGGTTTGTCGGCAAACCGTTCTCTAACCGTTGATCAACTCACTCATCACCTTCCTCGCTCAAAACGTTAGCGTCAATCCACAGAATCAGTTACAAAATGTTCTTCCAAAATGTAACCCGTTCCCTTTTCGTTTCATTTACAATAAACATTAGGAACGTCTGTAAGGATTTGCCGTTGGCTATTCCTCGCGGCCTCCAACCGCACCTTAACATCCGCAATGCCACACAAATCGTGCTGCTTTCGCCGCCTTTGCTGCATGTTCCGCTCATCGCGCTTTGATCATCAAGATAGGCAAATCTGGCACAAAACTCACCTTTGCCATTGCCGACGCCCAGCGCTGTCGACTTTGCCAAATGTCGCTCTGACATTGACGACTGTGTCGTGGACTTGCCCCGTTTAAGTGGAGAGTGTGAAATTGCACAGGTACACTTAAATAAGGAGCAAGGAGAAAAGCATGAGCAGACACCGTAAGCAGCAAACCGAGGCCTTCAAAGCGGAAGCAGTAGCATTAGTGAAGGCGAGTGGAAAAGGGGTGCCGGAGATTGCGGAAGAGTTGGGGATTAATGCGCGGACGCTGTACACATGGGTAGCGAGTGACAAGTCCAGTTCAGCCGTGACAGATGAAGGAAACGGACGGGATTTGGAAGCAGAAAACCGACGGCTGCGGCGGGAACTGGAGATCATGCGGCAGGAGCGGGACATCCTAAAAAAAGCTATGAGCGTGTTCGCGAAGGGGTCATGATGCGCTACCAGTTCATCGCTGAACACGCCTAGGAGTATCCAGTGCAGCGACAATGTCAGGTGTTGGAAGTGGCTGCAAGCGGCTACTATGCCTGGTGCAAGCGCCAACCGAGTGGGCGACAGCAAGCGGATGCGGCCTTGGTGGCGGAAATCCAGAGAATTTACCAGCAAAACCGGGGAACGTATGGCAGTCCACGGGTGGTACATGCTGAACTACGGAAACAGGGACACCACTGCAGTCGCAAACGGGTCGCCCGCCTGATGCGCCAAACCCAACTGCGCTCGGTACGTCAAGCCAGGCGACGGCAGCTCACGACCGATTCTCGCCATCCTTATCCCGTTGCCGCCAATGTCCTCAACCGGGACTTTCAAGCTCAATGTCCCAACCAGAAGTGGGTGGCGGATATCACCTTCATCGCCACGCAAGCGGGATGGTTGTATCTGCCGTGGTCTTGGATCTCTTCTCACGCCGCGTTGTCGGCTGGGCGATGAGTGCTCGTTGTGATGCCGCTCTGGTTCAGCATGCCCTCCAGATGGCCCTTTCCCAGCGCCAACCTACTGGCGCTTTACTCCACCACTCCGATCGCGGCAGTCAGTACGCTGCTCACCACTACCAAGCTCTGCTGGCTCAGCACCACATCACCGTCAGCATGAGCCGCACCGCCAACTGTTACGACAACGCCGTCATCGAGAGCTTCTTTCGCACCCTCAAAGCCGAGTGCATTGACCTACATCTCTTTCACTCTCATGCTTATGCCACCGTTATCTTTGAGTACTTGGAGGTCTATTACAACCGTCAACGCCTACATTCCACCCTTGGCTATTGCACACCTGCTGCTTTTGAGGCAGCCTACCTTTTATGAATCTCTTGTCTCTCCACAATATCGGGTCAAGTCCACTGCACATGCCCAATTGTCGCCGCCGACTACGACATCGACGACACATCTCTATTCTTGTTTGGAGCTAAAAGCCAATCGCTAACCACTAAAAGCTATCAGCCAACAACTATTCTGAATCTGAAGAATCCGACGAATTTTCCGTATCAAAACAGGGTGATATAACCTAGCACATTCAGGTATTTCCGCACTACATTGCCAGCCCACTTTAGATATAATGGAAGGAGATATCACGGAGAGAACATGACCAATTCCCCTTCCCCATTGAATGGACGCAACCTCACACGCGCAGGCATCGCTGGCGCAGCGCTCGCCCTGCTCGGCATCATACTCTTCATCGTATTGTGGGTTGTCTTAGGCTCATTCAAACTGGATGCGATGCCCCGCTTATTTGCGTCGCTCTGCATCCCCCCTGCGATTATCGCAGCCATCATGGGCATCTACATTTTGGTCAGAAAACCAAAGGTTTAAAACCTAGCCTGCCTTAACAAATCGGTACGCAATAATGATCGGTGTTCCCGTTTGCGTACTCGAATCCGCAAATCGAACGTCCTGTGTTTCGCCAAGTCGCGGCTCTAAAACCGCATCAATCCGTAATCCAGCCTGCCCCGCTGCCCGATGATAGTCGGCATACAAATGAACGTAATGCTCGACCGCATAAGTCAGTCCGTCACTGGCTGTAAAAGTACGCTGCTGCCCGTTGAGAAAAATAAACGGATGGAAGTCACTCACCAGAGCACACCCATTCGGCTTCATCACGCGGCTGATCTCGCGCATCGAAGCATCGAGCGATTGAAGATGGCCCAAGGCTAGCCCACACAACACAACATCCACCGACGCCGACGCCAGTGATATTTGCTCGGTCGTCGAAAGCGCCTTTAATCCTGTATGGTTCTGTTGCAGCATAGCCGAACTGTTATCCAATCCGATTACATGCCCGGCCCCATCAGCTGAAGCGATCAAGCCGTATCGTCCACTTCCGCAGGCCAAATCCAGTACAGTTTGACCATCCAACAGAGGAAACATCGCTTTCATAGCCGCTTCCTCAGCCTGCATCAGCGCATTATGAGCATATGGAGGGTATTGTTCCGCCCACCGCTCATAGGCCGCCAGACTCGATAGCGTTGTACGTGGGGAGCTTCCACGAAATCGTCTCAACACGCTTCTAAGCACGCTTAATGCCCTGTATAAAAATGTTCTTCTTCACGGGGGTTCATCTCTTCTTCGCGGATCGTACCCATAATCACGAAGTCAGCCCACAACATAAACAGGGCGTCACTGCTGTTGTACGATAATCGGGCACGCCACGGCAAATACAACCACATATACCCGATTCGTCGTCGCTCGTATCGTGTCGTCCGCTCCCTTAAGTCATGATACCAGCGTGGATAGCGCAGAATTTTGAGATGAATTAGCTCGGCTTGTTCAGTGTAAGTATATCCTAATGCCACAACGAGCCAGACGAAAATCGCAAACGTCGTCAGCGTCACTGAAAAACTGGGGTATCCTCCTGCCCATAGTCCGGTACAAAAACTCAGAGCGGCCCCCCATGCCATTAAGCCTTGCCCCGGCATATACATTTTTTCCCGTGGCCCGTATTCCGAAAAGCTGCGGATGATCGGTTCCTTCCAATAACCAACCAAAATCAACGTTGACCGCACCAGAAAAATAATACTTGCAGCCGTCACAACAAATAATATAAAGGTCATACTACTACATCCTAAGCAAAGCGCGTGGCCCTTTATAGAGTGGGCAAACACAGCGCTCACATTCAGTACGTTGTCCAGTTCGGTAAGCTTTTCGTAGAGCTTGGGCAGTCGGCACGTTGATCGCCTCACCAAGTCTAAATCCCGGCGAAAGCTGCCCATAGCTCGGCAAAAAGTAACAGGGACGAAGTTTCCCGTCAACCTCTATTACGGTTGAAACATGCGGCGCGTTGCATCGTGGGCGTGGAAAATCCCCGTTTCCTGTCAGGGCACTAAAGTAATCAACGAGACTTCGAAGCTTGTCTGGCGACTCGGCGATCAAACCGTTTTCAAAATCGGCCGAGAACTGCTTGATGGTCTCTTCTACAATCTGAGCAAATTCCCCAACATCTTCAGGTAGAAGCGCGGTTAAAATAGGATCATCATCCAGCAACATTCCCTGACCCGAATTCCCCACCAACTGCAGAGCAGGATCAGCTGCAAAACGCGGCCCAAACGCGTATTGATTACTAACGTCAACGGTCAGAAAACTGATTCTATTGACATCAGCCGATTTTGCAGCCTGTATAATTTGTGGGACTTCACGAAAATTCCCGCGTTGCAGCGTGGTACGAGTCGATACGGGAATACCCCGTGACCGTACTTCCCGTATACCATCCAAAATCAGCTCGAAGGCATCCACTCCACGAATAGCCTCGTAGGTTTCAACAGTACCTCCATCAAGGCTGACAATCACCTCATCCACTGTGTCAACAAGGTCCTCGGCCTGTTTACGCAAAAGCAGACCGTTCGTTAACAACATCACACGAGTACCTTCAGTCTTGAATCGTCGGGCAATCTGAGGCCACTGGGGATGCTGCATCGCTTCTCCCCCGCTTAGCAATACATGGTGAACCTTTAGCTCCCGGAAAGCCAATGCAATTTCTTCGACCAATTCCATCTTCATATTGCGGCGTGGGTTACGCCAGATGTCACACGTCACGCAGCGGCTGTTGCACCCATCCGTGAGGTAAAGTACAACAAGTGGCAAAGTGTGAAGATGATCACTGACGAGGTTAAGGAGGTATTTCGAATTCATAAGTCGGAGTATACCCCGAATGTACCATCAATGCAGACTATCTCTGATACTAATCTATGTTAAAATGAATCACTATAAAACATCCGTGCGGGCTGGGTTAGCCCCAAACACCAACTAAAAAACATGGCAAATCTCGACCTCATAAAATCAGAGCAAGGTCCTCGCCTCGCCTTTCTGGAAAAAGCCGATGTGAATGTCATCGCGGAGACTCTTGTCGCGTTCGCCAATACCGAAGGCGGCACGATTATCTTCGGTCTAAAAGAAGATGGCGAAATCGCGCCCAAGAAGATTGAAACCAAAGTCTTAGAAAAGGCACTGCGTGATGCTGACACCGCTTGTAATCCACCAGTCGTGATCGGCAATTGGGAGGAAATAGAGAGCGAAAAAGGAACAGTCTTCACGCTGCGTGTACCGCGCAGTATTGAACTCCATGCCCTCTCCGATGGGCGAGTTCTCATTCGCAGCGGCGTGAAGAACCGTCCGTTGGGTGGGCAAGAAATCCTCAAGCTTGCCAGCGCTAAGAATACGGGCGACTTCGAAACAGAAACCGTCCCCGGTGCGACAATGGACGATTTCAGCAACAAGATGATTACCGAGTATCTCGCCAAACGCGCCGAACGTACTAAGCGCCCCTATAACGGTAAGGTCGCCGACCTGCTCAAAGAAATCGGTGCCACAGATAGTGATGGCAAAGCCACCGTCAACGGCATTTTGATGTTTAGTGAGTATCCCCAACACTGGATTCCACAAAGCAGCGTCGTATTCGCTAAATTCGTCGGTAAGACACCGCGTGGTGAAAACGGACTAGCGGGCTACACACGCCGCGAAGAATTAACAGGTCCACTACCCCGCCTTATCGAGAATGCATGGAACCTCATTTGGAGCGAGATGGCCGTGAGCGCGGTCGTCAAAGGGCTGGAACGCGAAGAGACCTACGAGTATCCACAGTTTGCGGTCCGCGAAGCCATCGTCAACGCCATCTGCCATCGAGATTACCGTTTAAAAGGTCGCCGCATCGAAATACGCATGTATTCAGATCGTCTTGAGGTCATTTCTCCCGGTGGCCTACCCGGTTTCATCACCGTAGAAAACATCGTTGAGGAACATTTCAGCCGCAATCCGCGAATCGTGAACGGCCTTTTCCAATGGGGTTATATTGAAGAACTCGGGTTAGGTATCGACCGCATGATGGAAGTCATGCAGCAAGCTGGCCATAAACCACCTTACTTTGATGCACGCCCCTACAGTTTCGCCGTGACACTCTATAACGAGCGCGAAAAACAAAAAGCGCCGGAGTGGGCGCGCAACACCAACCATCGTCAGGCACGTGCCTTGCAGTACATCCGCGATCATGGCTCGATTACCAATCGAGAGTATCGTTCATTGTGCCAAGGGGTATCCGCCGAGACACTCCGTTTAGACCTAGCCGATATGGTTGAGCAAGGCATTTTGCTCAAAGTTGGGTCAAAGAAAGGCACCTACTATATTCTTAAGTAGGTTACACTATTTAAGACCTCTGTGGTGCGTACGATTAGTCGTACAAGGTTTAGATTGACATGGATCTAATTTTCAATGCGGCGATAGCCATCAGCAGTGGGCTATATGTCTGTTTGTTAATTTATATTCAAATCAGACAACGGCAGCTTCGTGTCGGGCGTATTGGATTATCGTTACTGGTGGTGATTGCCGCATTAACGGATCTCATCCTCATCCCTGCACTTGAATTCAGTAGCCAAACCTTTACACGGGGCTTGGGACTTTCAGCACTGATCATTATGCTCTTAGGTATATACGGATACCTCATCTTAAGTGACATCAAAGAGGGTACTGGCCGATTGCCGAAATTATGGCTGGTGTTCAGTGCCATCTGGCTCATAGGTTTTCTGGTTGTAGGATTTACATCTTCACCAAAGGGAGCTGGCGAAGGCGAGTGGATCGTTCAGGCCATCCGAACGCCTAATGCTTCAGCCTTGGTTTTACTAGGCGGCTTTTTAGCGACGAGCAGCTTCCTAATTATTTCAGCGTTTTGGTCGTTCTATAAGGCAAGCCTGCCCGAGATCGCCAACCGTGTCCTGTTTTGGATTGTTAACTGCTTCACGCTCCTTCTAGGCTGCCTTTTACTGATCAGCGGCGCGACCCTGATGGTGCTTCTCGGCATTATCACCTTGTTGGTCGGCTGTGCTGGCGTCATTTATGTGGGTGTAACCTACCAAGTATTTGACATTCGCAACGCCTCCAACCGAGCGATCCGAACCATACTTTTGGTCGGACTTACAGCCGTCATCGTGTTTGTAGCCCTATACATTACCAATACCCTCAACATTCCCCACACACCTGAAGGTATGCTCCTCCTAGCGGCGGTGGCAGTTGTGGTCGGCAGTATATACGTGCCAGTACGTAAGCTGGTGGAAATGGTCATCTACCCTATTTTCAAACGGGGTCAAGCCGATGCTGGTCTCATTACACGGCAGTACAGCCAGCAAATCTCACAGTCTGTCGAGTTGGATGCTCTGGTTATCGCCATCACGAACACACTCAATAAAATGATGAGGGTTCGACGATCAGGCGTACTCTTGGTCAACGATACGGGCGAGGGCAAGGTCGAACTGCAACCGATGCAGGGAAGCTTTCCCGATCTGACTAATTTGAAGGGTGTTCTGTACAAAAAAAGCCCACTCTACCAGCAGTTTGCGACGGCACAGGCTCCCGCATCCCAATTTGAAATTGAATTCAGTCCTAAATATCGGGACATGCTAGACGTTGAGCGAGAATTTTTCCAAAGCTTACATACTGGTGCCTATGCGCCAATTATCATTGAAGGGGCGTTAACCGGAATACTGGTGTGCGGGACCAAGCTGAATGATGCGCCGTTTTACACACACGACTTGGAACTACTCGCGACTCTCGCCACCCAAACAGGAGTGGCCTTACGCAACGCGCGGTTGGTAGCCGATCTCCGTAAATTGAACGAAGATGCGGTTCGCTTGAACAGCGGCCTAGAGAGCGCTAACCAGCAAATGGGTAAGCTCGATGCGGTTAAGACGGATTTCGTGACCATTGCCAGCCACGAATTGCGCACACCGTTAGCCCAACTGCGCGGTTATACCGACATTATGGACGCGCTGAACGAGCAAGGCATGCTCGACACTGAAAAAACCGGCGGCATGATCGATAACATGCGAAAAGCCACCGAGCGCATGGAAGAATTAATCGGGGCAATGCTGGACGTCAGCCAGTTGGACGTGAACGCGATGGATTTGCGCTTCGCACAAACTACCATTGAGAGTGTTGTTCGAATGGCGATTGAGCCGCTGACCGACGCCATCAAGCAGCGCAAGCTCACCCTTTCAGCGCGTGGTTTGAAGGGACTCCCGCCGATTGAAGCTGATCTCCAACGGTTGGTACAGGCCTTCCGCAATGTGGTCGTGAACGCAATCAAGTTCACACCCGACAAAGGGCGTATTGAAGTCACCGCCAGTTTGCACGAACCAGAAACGCCGGGAGAGCAGCAGTCGATTATGGTAGCGATTACTGATACCGGAGTCGGCATCAGTCAGGAAAATCTTGACCTAATATTCCAGAAATTCTTCCGCGGCTACGATCCGGGACTGCACTCAACCGGTACCTACAAATTTATGGGCGCGGGGCCGGGATTGGGGTTGACCATCGCCAAAGGCGTCATCGAGGGGCACGGCGGAAAGATTTGGGCGGAGAGTCCCGGCCATGATCCTGAAAACTTCCTTGGAAGCACCTTCTATATCCTGCTTCCCTTGAAACCATCCGATACAGTTACCGTACGGCGTGTGGAAATGGACATTCAGCCTAAAGAAAACCATCAACCTGAAAAATAGTGCCAACGGATATTCAGTTCACTGAAACTGAATATCCGGCGTATCGACACCAATTAGGGTTTTGATGGTGCGCTCGAAACCACTCACATCGCCCGATGTGTAGTAGGCGTTATCAGCAGGTTCGAGCGTGAGGCCAGCAGGCCACAACCGCGCCGTTTGACGCGCAACAGCCGGACTCGGATCAACCAGTTGGACGCCCTGCCCCACGATGTCTTGAATGGCATCCGCGATAAATGGAAAGTGCGTACAGGCTAAAACAATCTGATCGGCCCCCGCCTCAACGATAGGACGAACGTAATCTGAGATAATGGCACGGCTCACAGGCGTGTATTGGCTCTGTTCCTCAGCGATTCGTACCAGATCAGGCGCGATTCGGGTAATCACATGCTTATCTTCCGCATAGCGTTCAAGCAGGCGTTGATACAGCTTTCCTTCGGCGGTAGCGCGGGTCGAGAGCATGCCGACGATGCCCGTTTTAGAAGCTTCGAGAGCGGGCTTAATCGCAGGTTCCATCCCGACAAAGGGTGTATCAGGATATTTCGCACGCAGAAATTCGAGGCTTGCGGCACTGGCCGTGTTACACGCAATGACAATGACCGCTGCGCCCTGCGCAATGAGGAATTGCGTAATGTGATCTGAAAAAGACTGGATTTCGGAGACCGGACGAGGGCCGTAGGGAAGATTAGCTTGATCAGCGATGTAGAGGGTTGGGTGATTGGGAAGCAGGCGGTGGATTTCGCGCAGTACGGATAACCCACCGATACCCGAGTCGAATACGCCGATTTTAGGCGGCAGCGCCACCGGCAGCAGCCTCGACAAATGCTTTAAACAGACGTTTCATCGCGGGATCATCTCGATAGAGGTCTTCGGGGTGCCACTGGACGCTGAGGACAAACTTCTTATCCGGCATTTCCAGCGCTTCCACCACGCCATCGGGTGAATAAGCCGTCACACAGGCATTGGGCGCAGCTTCCCCGACCGACTGGTGATGAAGGCTGTTGACAGCGATCTGGGTCGTCCCGAGGATGTTCGCTAGACGGCTGTTGGGGTCAATCTTGACTTCATGAGGACGTGAGTCGCGCGGTTCGGTCACATTATGCGCGATGTCTTTCCCAATTTCGGACGGCACGTCTTGAATGAGCGTTCCACCGAGGGCAACATTCACAACCTGATGCCCACGACAAATCCCGAACACCGGAATATCGTCATCAACCGCCCAACGGGTTAAGTTGACTTCGATACGATCCCGATCATCATCAATGTTATGGGTCAGGGGGTGCATTTCTGCGCCATAAATATTCGGGCGCATGTCACCACCACCGGGGAGGAGAACGCCATCAAGGCGCTCGTAAATCTCACGCAGCGCCTCGTCTTTAATACTGATGGGAATAAGGACCGGTAACCCACCGGCTTCTTCTACGGCCTGAATGATGGCAACGTAGGCACGGTTATATTCCCAGCCCTCTTCATTTGTGTAGGTTGAGGTCGTTATCCCGATTAAGGGTTTCACGAACTTAGCCTCTCCGTTCCTTCAAACGGGCAGCCTTACCACGCAGGTCGCGGAGATAATAAAGCTGCGCGCGACGCACCTTGGAACGGCGGGTAATTTCGATCTTCTCAACACGGGGGCTGTGGAACAAGAAAGTACGTTCCACGCCGATCCCATTGCTGGCGATCCGGCGAACGGTGAAATTCAGGTTGTTTCCACCCCCGCGCAGGCGGATGACAATGCCTTGGAAAACCTGAATACGTTCACGATCACCTTCGACGATGCGAACATGTACCTTCACATTATCACCGGGCGCAAGCTCGGGATGTTCCGGTGCTTTGGCCTGTAGTGAGTTTATCAACTCATTCATGGGGTTTCGTCCTTCCGAACAAAATGCGCCTACAGGCGCAACTCAGTTCAATTCTAATAGAAGCATTATAGCAGTCGGGTGGAAGGCGTTCAAGGAAGAGTTCTAGCATTAAGGCACGAGGTTGGTTTGAAATGGGATGAGAATATGCAATTGACAGTGGTGATGAAGCATCTTAGGCTGGTATGGGTTTTGCAGTCATTCAGGGAAGTATGGCATGTTAGTAATCGTCGTCGTGTACATTTTATTGGGCATATTATTGGTGGCGGTCGCTGTACAAAAGCGATTTACAAGGCTGCAAAATCCGGCGCGTGGCTTGCTGGTCACCTACTTCACGATTGCCCTGCTCTTCCTGATCGGTGAAGGCTATTTCCGGTTCGTTTATGCCGAATCGGATGGACTGCCGACGCTGGCATCCCAAAACTGGCTGGCACGATACTGGCATACCAACGCACTCGGCTACCGCGATTCCGATTGGACGCCTGAACAAGGGCAAGGGCACAAAACTATTCTCGTTGTTGGCGATTCGTTCGCGGCGGGATGGGGCATTCCCAATCCGGATGACCGCTTCGGCAATGTGCTGGCAAAACACTTAGGAGATCAATACACCGTAATCAATCTGGGCAAGCCGGGAGCGAGTACGGTTGAGGAAACGGAGAATTTGCAGCAATATCCGCTGGATAAAACGGATGTGGTCATCCTGCAATATTACCTGAACGATATTGATAACGCTGCCTTGAGCATCGGGCTTGATCCCAAGCTTGACCCGACCAAAGGCATGCCGGCATGGGTCAACGAGTCGTATCTGACCAACTTCATTTACTGGCGACTGATTGATCGCTTCCAGCCGGAGCAAGAAGGCACGCAGACTTATTGGGATTGGTTGTACTCAATGTATGACAACTCCACCGTGTGGGCGATTCATCAGAAGCAGTTGGAACAGTTCGCCGATGCGGTGACGCAAAAAGGTGCGAAGCTGATCGTCGTGATTTTCCCCAACATGCTCGATCCCTTCCACAGTGTGCCTTATGTAGATCGTGTGGCGCAGGCTTTTGAGGCCAAGGGTATCAGCACCGATGCGATTGTGAAGCTGTTCGATGCGGCAGCAGCAATGCCACTCAATGAGCGAATTGTGTCAGGGCGCGATGCCCACGCCAGTGCGGCATTTAACCATCTGGTCGGCAATCTGTTGTACGACAAGGTTGTGGCGGCAGCACCCTAAGCCCTTCGTCAAGTTATGTGGTCATTTTATGACGGGCATATTTGAGCAAGCCGATGATGGTCTTGGCGTCAGTGATTTCCCCACGATCAATCATGGCCAGGGCTTCATCCAGTGTGGCGCGGCTCAGTTCAATGAACTCGTCGTCATCGGCTGGCAGATAGGATTCAATGAGATCGGTCGCCACGAATAGGTGGATGTATTCAGCCGTATATCCGGGTGCCGTGTACAACCCACCCAGCGATTCGATTTTCCCCGGCTTATAACCCGTTTCCTCTTGTAATTCACGGCTGGCAGCCTGTAGCGGTTCTTCCCCTGCATCGAGAAGACCTGCCGGAATTTCGGTCATAACTTCAGCCGACGCACTGCGATATTGGCGGACAAGTAAGACACGCTGCTGGTCATCGATGGCGACGACGGCCACCGCTCCGGGATGGCGAATGATCTCGCGGATTTGACGCTGACCATCCGTCAGTTCAACGTCACAGACATCCAGCGTGACGATACGGCCTGAATAAATCCGTTTGGTGGCAATAATTTTTTCGCTCATGAGAACGTGCTTTCAAGAAGGGAATGAATTGAAGTGGGCATTAGCAAGGGCAGAGCAGCAACCGCTACCCTGCCCTTTTGTATAGTAGACTATGAAGGTGGAATGACCAACTGCTGATTGATGACAATCAAGTTGATGTTTGAGATGCCATTGGCATTGGCGATGGATGTCACCGGTACACCAAATCGCTGCGAAATCTTGAACAGTGTATCGCCCTGCTGCACCACATAGGTTGAACCGACCGGACCACCTGTGCCGCCAGTACCGTCGGCAGGTATGGAAGTTGCAGGCGGCGTCACACCGGTGCTGCCGCAGCCGGGGATGGTCAGTTTTTGGCCGACGTAGATCAGGTTCATGTTTGCCAGACCGCTGGCCGTCGCAATCTGTTGAGGAGTCACGCCATACTTCAGTGAAATGCGATAAAGATTACTGTCGGTGGCACTCACTTCATGAATACAGTCGGTTCCATTTCCGGTAGGAACTGTCCCACCTACGGTTGCGGTCGCAAAAATTACTCCAACTGTCGCCGTTGGAATACCGAAAATAGCCTGTGCCGTTTGCGTTAACTCTACACCGGCTTGCTCAGTGGCTTGACCGACGATGAAAGTGGCCGTCATTTCCAACGGATCTAAATTAGCATCAGATTGTTGAATGGTGAAACCGGCATTCGGATCGGTCGTGGGAATAATAATACCACTCTGGCCATTATCCACAGTGGGAAATGCTTGCACGATGGCATTCGGGTCTTGTGTAGCCGTTACCACCACTTCCTGAATGATGGGCGGATCGGTGGGAAATGGCGTAAAGGTCGGGCCAAGATTCTGGGCTACGGAAAGACTGCCCGGATCGCCCCCAGCCGATTGAAAGCAACCTGTCAGGGTCAGGAGAAGGGCACCAAACCCGACGACGCTGAGACTCTTCTTCCAAAACGGACGCATGAATGTTGCCCTCCTTGAAGTCTAAACAAATTAGACTTATGAAATGATGTCAGTCTACCATTCAAGCGGATTCTCAGCAAGCAGATCGGGTCATAAAATTAACCTTTAGGTTTCACATTGTCACGGTCATATTCCCAAGCGGGAACCGCGGGCAAATGCACAGAAACTCGCGTGTATTGATTTGGAACGCTTTCAATGTGAAAATTGCCGCCATGAAGTTGAACCGAACGGCTCACAATTGCCAGACCAAAGCCTGAACCCTGCTGTTCGAAATACTTTCTCCCAAATTGCATGAACGCGCCAATATGGTCGATTTCCTCCTGTTTCATGCCACGGCCATAATCGGTTACGGTCAATTGGTAATAATCGTCAAGCAAGACGCCTGAAATTTGAACGGCCGTTCCGGGTTGAGAGAATTTGAAGGCATTATCCGTCAATTCCTCAACAAGCTTTTTGAGATTGTCTTCAATCATGCGAACGGCTACGTCATCGTTGACAGAGAGTTCGATGTCGGCTTCGCGGTGATAGAACTGCGCACGCTGATAGGCAATGTCCTCAATCAGTGATCGAGGGTTCACGGTAGCAAAAGTCCGCATCGCTTCAATTCGCGCCGGATCGGTCTTAAGCACTTCAAGCTGTGTATAGACCACATAATTTTCGGTCAGACGATAAAGGCGCTGCGCAGCACTATAGATATGATGTGCCATTTCGGTGATCTTCTCTGGCGACATCACCTCAGCATCCATGAGCAAAATGTCCGAAAAGCCTAGAATACCCGTCAACGGCGTGCGCAGTTCATGCGGCAATGCAAGGATGATATTGTCGCGCAACTCATCCAAACGCTCTTTAGCAGCCTTCTCGCGTTCATTCTTAGTTTCAAGGCGTTGGCGCACACAGCTTACCAACTCGACCGCCGTGAACGGTTTCGTCAGGTAATCATCCGCGCCAGAGTTCATACCCACGCGAATTTCACTCTTATCGGATAAGGCGGTCAAGAATATAAAAGGAATGCTGATGCCAGCACCATCTTTGCGGAGTTCAGCGAGGACACCGTAGCCATCCATCTGGGGCATCATGATATCGCAGATGATTAGATCTGGACGATTGGCACGTGCGCTGCGCACCCCTTCTAGGCCATCTGCAGCACCCGTGACTTCAAAGCCTTCGAACGTGAGCATCTCAATAATGTCTTTGCGAAGGGCATCGGCATCTTCAATAACCAGAATTCTGGTTGATCTCGTATCCATGACTATACCTCGAGCTAAACACTGAAATTCCAGTGTTACATTGTGCGAGAAGGGACAATCGGCACCTAAGGTACACAATAAACCCCCATTCTCAACTCATTGTAAACGAGGAAATTGGTGTAAAGCCTTGAGATATTTCAGCTTGGTAAGACTTGTATTAGTATCAACAGAACGATGATAATCCCAGCTAGAATACGGTAGTAACCAAAGGCCACGAAGGTGTTGCGAGCCACATAGTTTAGAAGCCAGCGGATCGATATCCAAGCGACGATACCTGCTACTACCGCACCGATCACCAAATTGACGACATCACCACTTTGAATAAGTTTAAGACTCTTGACGAGATCGTAGACTGTGCCGATGCCCAAAATAGGAATGGCGAGAAAAAACGAGAATTTGGTCGCTACGGCGCGATCCACACCGAACAACATGCCTCCCACAATAGTCGAGCCTGAACGCGAAACACCGGGGATCAGCGCAGTGATCTGGGCAATGCCGATAGCAAGGGCTTGGCGTGGAGTCATGGCATCCAGTGAAGCGGTTGGCGGTGGTGGCAGCGACTTCTGACGCTGCTCGACGAGGATAAAGATGATACCGCCAATAATGAGCGAGGCGGCAACAACGATTGGACGGAACAAAACCTCTTTAATCGTATCGCGAAAGAGAAAGCCGATGAGCGCAGCCGGTACAAAAGCAATAATCAAATTGATCCAAAAGCGCTGGGAGGTCTTGTCGGACGCAACACCAGCTACTTGCTTCCACAATTCATTACGGAAGTAGATGAGTACCGCGACGACCGCTCCAAACTGAATGAAAATTTCGAATGTACCGCCCAGCGCGTTTTTGAAATCCAATAAAGCCGCAAAGACGATGAGATGTCCGGTAGAAGAGATAGGTAAAAATTCGGTAAGTCCTTCGACGATACCAAGGATAATGACTTTTATGATTTCGAGCATGACAGGATTCTCCTACTGATAGCGCATTGAGGAAATTCAATTGGATCAGCAAGCGCTAAAGTGCGCCAAGTATTCTACTCCATAAGTGGCGAAGCACAATGAGTTGGAATTAGGTGGCATCGGAGCAATGTGGTAGGCTTGGCAAACATTTCCACAGTAGAGTGAGGGCATAGATTGGGTTCCTATATTCCTTTTCTGAGACAAAATACCAATTTTACGAGGCTCTGGATCGCGCAAATTATCAGTTTGTTCGGCGATTGGTTCAATATTATTGCGCTTTCGGGGTTGGTCGCTCAATATTCGAATAAATCCGGTCTCGCAGTGAGCGGATTGCTCCTCGCAAGAGTGCTGCCGCCTTTCCTCGTCAGCCCATTCGCCGGTGTTCTGGTTGACCGCTTTGATCGGAAACGACTGCTGATTATTAGCGACCTGATGCGGACGGCTATCGGTTGTTCGCTATTTTTCGCAACGTCAGCCGACCGGCTGTGGCTTATTTATGTCGCGACCATTTTCCAATTTGTGTTTTCGGCAATTTTTGAACCCGCACGATCTGCGCTGCTGCCCGCACTGATGCCGCGCGAACAGTTGATCAAAGCGAATACACTAAGCAATATTACTTGGTCGGTCATGCTGGCAATCGGCGCAATGATTGGTGGAATCATTACCGCATTTTTCGGGACGACAACCGCTCTGATTGTTGACGTTGCGAGTTTCGCGGTATCGGCAGTGATATTGACGACGATCCATGTTCAGAAAGTCGAGCGCCCTACTCCGTCGGAAGGACATCCGGTTGCCAAAACCGGTTTCAAAGATGGACTAGCGTACGCACGAAAACATCCCAATATTGTGGTGGTGTTATTGGTCAAATTCGGGTTGAGCGTGGGCAATGTTGATACGCTAATGATCGCCTACGGCACTGCGCTGTTCGTGATGGGTGAAAACGGCACTGCGTCACTGGGGATTCTCTATGCGGCGTTCGGACTCGGGGCATTACTAGGGCCAGCTATCCTCAACCGTTTCAACAATGGTCAGGTTATGACTATGAGAAGGCTCATGATCATCGGATTTGTCTGGGTGACTATAGGCTGGTTCTTGCTCGGCAGCGCGCCAAGTTTGTGGTTCGCAGCATTTGCTTTAGTTGTCCGTGCGATGGGTGGCTCTGCAACATGGACTTACAGTTCGACAGTCATCCAAATGAGCACCGACCATGCCTATTTGGGGCGTATGTTCTCGCTCGATTGGTCAGCTTACTATTTGATGGTCACGATCAGCACACTGGTTACCGGGCGCGTACTTGACTCGGTCGGGAATATCCATGCGCCACAGGTCGCTCTGGTCACGGGTGTACTCAGCCTGATTCCGTTGATCGGATGGGTGCTGGCTGTTCGGTGGATCGAACGACATTCAGCTAGTCTGGCATTAGCTACTGAATGAGGCAATCCAATTTGGTGCTAAACTGCGTATCAACATCGTATCGCAGGTTTTAGAGAGGTAGTTTGTATGGATAGAAAAAGCCCACATGCAGTTGTGATCGGTGGCAGCATGGCGGGAATGCTGGCAGCGCGTGTCCTGAGCGATTACTACGAGCATGTGACCATTATTGATCGTGATTACATGCCTAACACAGTGGAACAACGGGACGGAACGCCACAGGCTAAGCATCTCCACATCTTCTTGGCGAAGGGTTTACAGATTGTCCAGGACTTGTTCCCGGGCATCGACCAAGAGATGACGGCCCACGGCGCGACCGTTCAACATTGGGGGCGCGAAACAGTCAACTATCTGGAACGGGGATGGATGCCTGCCTTCGAGAGTTCGCTCAAAACACGGGGTATCAGCCGGATTTTGCTGGAATGGTGTGTGCGGCAGCGTTTACGTGAGAACGAGCGTATCCAGTTTATGGAGCGTACACAGGTCAAGCAATTATTGACACGCGATAACAACGCGACACTGATTGGTGTGGAGGTTCACCCTAAAGGTGTACCGAACCAAACCACTAAAATTACGGCCGACTTGGTGGTGGATGCCAGCGGGCGCGGGTCCGAAAGCGCCCGATGGTTGGTCGAAATGGGGTACGAGCAAATCCAAGAAACGGTGATCAACTCGTTTTTGGGCTATGCTACGCGCTGGTATAAACGCCCCGCCAATTTCCCGAAGAACTTAAAGATACTGACTGTGCAATCTGTGCCGAAAAATCCGCGCGGCGGCGTGATTATGGAAGTTGAAGATAATACGATTATCGTAACGGTATCAGGCTCCAACAAAGATTACCCACCGACCGATGAGGCGGGCTTTTTGGAATTCGCGAAGAGCCTGATTTCGCCCGCCATCTATAACCTCATCCGAGACGCAGAGCCACTCTCGAAGATTTACGGATACCAACGGACTGAAAACCGCTGGCGGCATTATGAACGATTTTCACGCTGGCCGGATCAATTTATAGTGTTGGGAGACGCGGCGTGCGCCTTCAACCCGATTTATGGTCAGGGTATGACGACTGGCGCACTGGAAGCAGTAGCGCTTGGCGAGATACTGAAAGCATATGCTGGAAAAAATGAAACCGGCATGGCAAAGGCATTTCAGGAGCGTTTAGCAAAGGTCATTGAGACGCCTTGGCTGATGGCGACCGGTGAAGACCTGCGCTATCCGGGAACTGAAGGTGGGCAGGTCAAATGGCAAGACCGCATCGTTCAGAAGTATATCGAACGCTACATCAACGCCATGGCTTTGTATCCCGAAATCATTGATCCGTTCGTGCAGGTGATGAACCTGCTGCAACCACCGACAACGCTCTTCCGTCCGAGTACCATCATAAAAGTCGTCAGCAGCAGGTTCCGTAAGAATATACCCATCAACAACAGCGAAACCATTCCACTACCCGCGCGACAGAAGCAAATGCCCCTGCCTCAATAGACAAAAACAGGGATATTGCAAACACAATATCCCTGTCGAAGAAGCAACTGGAATTCAGTTTATCTAGGCGTCGAGCGTGCCTTGTGCCAGCCCTACCGGAAGGGCATCCGGCTGCTTGACAGTACTGGTCACGTCCACATGCCGCCCTTGAGCCGAGGCTTCATGGAAGCTCTGCATAAGGTCTACCACATGGAACGCAAGCTGACCGCTGACGCGATTGGTGCGACCGCTCTGGATAGCATAAGCCATATCGGCGACGCCAATGCCGCGCCCGACTTCATCACTATGCGAATGCTCAATCTCGCGCCATTCCTTCTCATCCCAGCGGCGAAGCAGCACTTTACCGCCAAAGGTATTGGGATCAGGCACACTGAGCGAACCTTCTGAGCCGTAGATTTCGATCAGTGGCAGGTGATGCGCCCACGTATCGAAACTGGTGATAATGGTACCGACTGCGCCGGACGCGAAATCCAAAATGCCTGCCACGTGCGTCGGCACTTCGACAGCGATCTTCAGCCCATTCTTTTCCTTGCTGGTCGCAATACGTTCAGGGAAGGAAATCTGTGCGGAAGCGGTGACACGCTTCACCGGACCAAGTAAATTGACAAGCGCCGTGAGGTAGTAAGGTCCCATGTCAAACATCGGGCCGCCGCCAAGCTTGTAATAGAACTCGGGATTGGGATGCCAACTTTCGGGGCCGTGACCGGACATAAAGGCTGTAGCAGCCACGGGCCGTCCAATCAGGCCATCGTCGATGAGTTTACGAGCGGTCTGGATGCCACCACCAAGGAACGTATCTGGGGCACAACCGACCAACAAATGCTTTTCAGCAGCAAGCTTCAGGATTTTCTGTGCCTCTTCGCGAGAAAGTCCAAGCGGCTTCTCGCTGTACACATGCTTCCCTGCATTGAGAATAGCCAAACTAACCTCCGTATGAGCTTGTGGAACGGTCAGATTGACAATAATTTGAATTTCAGGATCAGCCAGTATTTCATCAACCGAGTAGGCATGTGGAATATCATATTCCTTGGCACGAGCCTGAGCACGGCTGACATCCATATCAGCAACCGCCACAACATCGAGAATTTCGAATGTGCGACTCCACTTAATATACTGCGGGAAAATATTCCCGACACCAATAAATCCAACTTTAACCTTATCGACCATGACCGTAACCTTTCGACGCTAAGTAGGTGTAACTCTTGCCGACCGCTTCAAGCATGTCGGTCGCACAACGATCCAATTCAACAATCAGCCATTCTGCCTTCGAACCGGGGATAATCGACGCCCAATCCATGACGCCATCGCCAACCGCGACCATCGCGTCTTTTTCATTGGTCGACCCATCTTTGATGTGCAGCAAGGGGGCGCGGTTACCGTATTCACGGAGGACATCCGGAACTTTATAGCCACCCGTTTGGAGCCAGTAGGTATCGACTTCGAAATTAACTGTCGGCGCAAGATTCTGGAGCATTACCTTGTAGGCAGATTGTCCATTAATCTGGCTGCGATATTCCCACCAATGATTGTGGTAGAACAGTTTCATACCGTTAGCGCGGGCAACTTCATCGGCTTGATTCAGTTTTTCGCAGTTGGCTTTGATTTGTGCTTCAGTCGCAAATTCTTCGGCTGGGAGGTAGGGGCACACAATATTGGTTGAACCCAGAGTATGCATGGTATCAAGTACTTGATTTTTCTTATCGCCAAGCGGCAATTCGATGTGGGCGCTCGAAACCTTTAGTCCCAGCTCATTAAACAGCTTTGCGGCATCTTTCGGCGTGATCGCAAAAAAAGCAGCATTCGCCGTTTCGACCCCCGCATAACCCTGCGCCGCGACCTTGCGGATAACCCCTTCAAAGTCTGTGGCGAGAGCATCGCGCAGCGAATACAGTTGAACCCCTATTGGAACAGACATTATTCCTCACTTAACATAAAATATATATAGCAATGATCTTAACTTGCTATATTTCTTGTTTGCGAGAATTTTACCCGCCGGATACACACCCAGCAAGTAACCAATTCATGCAATCGGATCGGCGTCGGGTTTGCGGCGGGAAGGCGCGTTGCGGGGGGTGGCAGGCGGTGATAGAATGCAAAGTGGAGTTATTAGCACCAAGGAAATTTATGATGCGTTATGCGCGTTTTCTAATGGTATTGGTTGTACTGCTCATCAGTGGTTGTAATTTATCTTCACAACCGCCGACTGCCGAACCACTCGACGTACCCACTGCCGATGCAGGCGGCAGACCAGTTGTAAACATTGCTTCCCCCAACGATGGCGCGGAAGTCACTGTTGGAACACAGGTTTTCGTGACGGCCAACGCGACGGACGCAGTCGGCGTAACCCGAATGCAGCTGCTCGCCAATAACCAGATCGTCAAAACGGTTTCTTCAGAATCGCCCTCAGGGCAGCGCAATTTCCAAGTGATCTTGGACTACACACCACGTGCCGAAGGGGATGTGGATTTGCAGGTGGTTGCGTACCGGGGAGCTATCGCCAGTGATCCCGCCGACGTCAACATCAAAGTCAAATCGACAGCCGTCCAAATTGAGCCGACGCTGCAACCGGTTGATAACGTACCTGCCATTGATCCCAACGATCCGACCTGCCGAGCACTGACCAATACCGGACTAAATCTCCGCAGCGGTCCGGGCACAGTGTATGATCGGGTTGGGCTGGTAGCGGGTGGAGCCGTCGTGCCGATTATTGGACGCGTCGGGGACAATTCATGGTGGCAAGTCCGTTATGGGATCACCGTGGGTTGGGTTAGCGGTCAATATACATCCATCTATGGTATCTGTTCGTCTGTGCCGGTGATTGCGGCGCCACCCACGCCTACCCCAACAGGAAGCACACCGACTGCAATACCCAGTGTCACCAAGACTCCAACACCTACGCCTACCATTACAGTGACACCAGGTAAGGCAGATCTGGTCATTTCGAGTGTCGCCGGGCCAACCAGCACAACTGTCGCGGCAAGTCCAGTCACATACTCGATCACCATCACGAACACAGGCAGCGGGCCATCGGGCAGTTTCACCAGCACCGTCAAGTTACCAAATGGTTCAGACGCAAATCTAGGCGTGGTCTCGAACTTGAATCCGGGTGAAAGCATTTCGCTGAACATTGACATTCCCTTCACCGCCGCAACGTCCTATACGTTGATTGCCTTGGTGGACAGCAGCAGCCAAGTCAATGAAATCAGCGAAGTCAACAATACGGCCACCCTTTTGATCACGGTGTCGTAAAATGAATCCGGGGAGAGCCGTCGATCACTCTCCCCGGATTAACATGATATGGTCCTACTTCACCAATGACAGAGGCGTCTCGTTCTCGGTTGAATTGACTCAATTATTAAGCGCTTATAGAATGCATATATGGCAACACGATTACTGATCATCCACAAGCAATTGGTCTTCGCCGTGACACTCAAGCAGGCACTTGAGCAAACCGGCGGTTTTGCCGTCCATCCTTTCACAAAGGCTGAAGCGGCTTTTGATTTCCTGCGTGATCATCCACAAGATATCGCGCTGGTCGATTTCAATTTGCCGGGACGTTCCGGTGCACGTGTTATACAGCAGCTGCGCGCCCTGCAACCAGACATTGCGATTATCGTTACGCCGCAGCTATCCCCTGCCGATTTGCGCAGCTTCGGGGTACAAGCTTCGTTAAATTCGCCCTTTACTGCGCGTGAACTACTACCTTTGCTGCAAAACGTCCTCGATGAAGTACCGTCGGATAACCTTGGGACAGCGCCGCCTCCACCGCTCGGTGGGCACATGACCACCAGTAACTTGGGTGATCAAAAGCGCATTCGGCAGCAGCAGATGGGCACCACACAGAATTTGGGAGGCACCCCTCCTCTGAATTCGGACGAACGCGCACAGACCAATATCCTTAATCCGAGCGCGCAGGATGAGGTGGAAAAGCCGCAGACCAAGCCCTTGGTCGACAACCCATTGAAGGAGTCACGTCCACAAAGTCCAAGGCAGGATAGCCAAGCTAATCGCACCACAACGCGTCCATTCATCGATAATCCTCCACCGATACAACCATCGGTCGGCAAGAACGATCCATTTGGAACGCGACCGCTGGACGACATATCATTGAATGATTTACGTCCGCCGAAGACCAAACCGTTTGTCGAGGGTGCCCCACCTGAGGCACAAAACATTGACCAATTCCAAACGCGCAATTTGCAGGACGATGCCGATAGCGAACCGAAGGCGGATACGCGTATTTTGCCCGATGTTCCCTCGATCCCTGAAATCGATGTGTTGCAAACACGGCGGTTTGATTCAGATGAACCCGTCGAAGACGATGGGCCGCAAACGCGTAACCTCGGAGGGCAGCAGCCGAATTTCGATCCCTATGGGACACGTCCATTAGGTGAAGCAGAACCCCCGCCCGCGCCACCAGAATTCTCGTCGCTCGATCGAGTACTGCAAAGTTTTGGGATGGAAGAGCCGCCCCCTGACGAGATGGACACACCCGCAGTACCTACCAAAGATTCAGATGCACTGCGGCAGTTTATTGCGACCAACAGCGGACAATTTGATGCCGAGTCATTTGATGATGTCCTCGGCGCGATTGAGCCTGACATTACGGAACCACCGAAAAAGCAGCGGCAGGTGGATTTCGAGGGTCTGGTCAAATCCATGCAGCGGGATGAACCCCAGCGACGACTGCCGGATCGCCAACAGCAGCAGCTCCTCGATTTTGTTTTGACAACGGGCATGGATTCGGTGCTCAAGGAAATTGAGAAGACCAAGACCGGAACACTTCCGAAAGTAAACACGCCACCTGCGCCGCCTGAAACCCAACCACTGCCACCGCGTCCAAGAGCCGGGGGTAGTTTCCAAAAACTGGCTGAAGAGGAACCGCCCCTTCCGACACTTGAGGAAAATGGAACGGTTAGTGATTTATTGGTAGGCATCTCTGACAGTAATTTCCGGGATGTACTGGCGCTCCTAAACGAATCAGGCGAGGACGTTCCACCTGCGGCGCCAAGCAGACCTGCTGTCCCCCCAGAATCTGAACCAGGTGACACCGGCTACTTTGAGGATTTTCTACGATCGACGAGTACGGATTCCGAGTCGCTGCCTGTTAACTACCCGCCGAGAGCAACAGGCAGCTATGATTTCAGCTTTGACTTCAACGATGTGGACGATGGTGAGAGCGTCGCAAGCGTTGTACTGAGTTCAACCCAGCAAAATACCGCTATTCCCGGTGAGTTTTCGCTCGATCAGTTGATGTCGGACATCAACAACCGCTTGACGACACACAAACTCAAGGTCCGCCCCCTGCCCTCGTGGGATATGGATACGACAGCGTTCCACGCTCCGGTCGTCGATGATACGCCAAAGGCAGGTTCAGCCTCGACCCAGAAACGCAGAATGGATGAGCCGAGCTTCTTACCGGAAATGTTCCCACCGGATGAGATCATTCCGCCGGAACTGCCACCGCTGGAAGCCAGCGAGGTATGGACGACCCGCGCATCCGAGCCGAGTCTTGAGCAAATTGAAACGGTTGAGCCTGACGGCGAGACGATGGTTGAACTGGGTTACTTCGACGAAAGCGTTGACGAGACGGTCATGGGCGAATCCGCACCGGCTATCGATGCTGATCTCTTCTCCGGTATTCTGGACGAGTCAGCCTCAGACGATGAAGAGCCACGCTATGATGACACCGCCGAGTCGTCGGCAAATCAATATGCCTATGATTGGAGTGAGCCGGATAACACTGTAGAGGCTGCTCCAGTTGAAGACGCGTTAGCTGAGCCACAAGCGGAAGCCCTCGAAGATACCCTTACGCCTGAAGATTGGGATACCCTTGAAGCACATCCCGAAATTGAATCTGGTACACAGGAATTTGGCTCATGGACTGCCGAAGAAATCCCTGCACCGCCGGAAGCTGTGACAGACAGTTGGAATACAGATTGGGCCCCCTCAGAAATCGCACCCGAAACACCTGTTGAAAGTGTTGCTGATGAGTGGGATCTACCTGCTGAAGCGGCACTAGAGGCCATTCCACCAGTTGAGACTCATGCGGCGGCACTCAGCGAAGAAGCGCGTGTTGCCCAGTTAGCACTTAATCTGACGCAGGTTTCGCTCGAACTCAGCGCAGAAGGCACCATCCTCACCCGTGACAACCAGATTATCGCACTGGCAGGGCACCTCTCTCAAGAAGATGTTATCGAACTGCAAAATGTCATTCACAATGATTGGGGCACAGGCGGCGATGGCGCGCGGCTGCGTTTCATTACCTTACCCAGCAGTAACAGAGAATACATGCTGTATTCGACGGGCACCGAGGATAACCTTATCCTCTCGATGATTTTTGCAGGCAGTACTCCGCTGCGCGTGATCCGGCAGCAGGGCCAGCGTTTGATTAAAGCGCTCGGCAATGTCCCCGAACCCGCGCCAGCAAACGCGATCACATCAGCGCCGCGCCGCGAAGTACAACCCATCGAACTGGCGCTTGAACCTTATGCCTATGTTTGGCTGGTGCGTGATCCCGAGCAGCCTTTGAGCAGTGCGGTTGCCCAATCGATTACTGCGGGGCTGACAACCCAGCTTAGCGAAATGCACTGGCAGATCGAACAATTGCAGGTGCAAGACGAGTACATTTATTTGTACGCTCAAGTGCCTAGCGAAACCCCTTCGTACACCATTATCAAGGAACTGAAGCAGCGTGCAGCGACCATCGCCAAGAAGCAGGACGTCAACCTTGAACCACAAGCGCTGTGGGCCGACAGCTACTTGGTGCTTTCTCCGGGGCGTGAAATTGCGCCGGATGAGATACAGGAATTTCTCGATTTCCAACGCATGATGTAAAGGACGGCGACCTGTCGTCCTACCCTATAAAGCGGTTGCGCAATAGCACGATCATTGCCGATCTATTGCAAACCGAGTAAAATTAGCCCAAATGTTCAACTACACTCATCTAAGGATATCCTATGGCTTCGCGTCCCATGTTCTATGTCATTGATGGTCATGCGTTAGCATATCGCCAATATTTTGCACTTCCACAGGCTGGATTTAGCACCCGCAGCGGCGAACCGACCAATGCGGTTTATGGCTTCGCGCGCACCTTGTTGGACATCATGCAGAAGAACAAGCCGGAATATATCGCGGTCAGTTTTGATAAAGGCTTGAGCGGACGCGATTTGCTTTATGGAGAATACAAAGGCACGCGCGAGAAGATGCCTGATGAACTACGCAGCCAGATGGAGCGCATCGTCCAACTGGTCGAAGCCTTCAACATGCCGCTGCTGGCGCTGGAAGGTTACGAAGCTGACGATGTCATCGGGACAGTTGCGCCACAAGCAGAAGCACAGGGCGTTGAGGTGCGCATTGTGACCGGCGACCGCGACATACTTCAACTCTTGACGGAACATGTAACCGTGCAGCTCCCTCGCAAAGGTGAGGCGGATGTTGTTTATGACGTCGCCAAATTCCGCGAAGAATATCTTTTGGAGCCGTGGCAGTTGGTCGAGTGGAAGGGATTGGTCGGCGACACTTCGGATAACATTCCGGGTGTCAAGGGCATCGGTGACAAAACCGCCACCAAGCTGCTTCAAGATTACCAGACGGTTGCCAATCTCTATGAACATATTGATGAGATCAAAGGCGCGAACCAGAAGAAGCTGATCGATGGAAAAGACTCGGCCTTCTTGAGCCAGAACTTAGCCACCATCAAGAAAGATGTGCCGATCAAACTGACCTTGGAAGCCTGCCACACCCACGACTACGACGCGCGAAAAGTTGACGAGCTTTTCGGACTATTGGAGTTCCGTTCATTGCGGGACAGATTGCCAAAAGCGGGCGCGCAGCTTAGCCTGTTTGATACCGGAATCATCAGCGATATTCCCGCCGAAGAAACCGAACGTCCGCCGGTTGTCGAAACGGTGATCGTGCAGGATGAAGCTGGCCTTCAAGCATTGGTGAACACGCTCAATGCGGCAAGCACCATCAGTTGGGACACGGAGACTACTGGAACCGACCCCATGAGCGCTGACTTGGTTGGCATTTCGCTGGCCGTCGATGGTGACCGCGGCTTCTACATTCCGGTTGGGCATAAATCTGGCGACCAACTCCCCTTACAAACCGTGATGGATGCTCTGCGCGAACCGCTGAGCAAGCCCTCCATCGGCAAATACGGTCACAACGCCGATTATGACTTGCTGATGATGCAGCGCTATGGGGTAGATGTATCACCTGTCATATTTGATACCATGATCGCCGAATGGATGCGAAGCCCGGATAGTAAATTCTTGGGACTGAAGAATCTGGCACGGCAAGAACTAAAAGTGGACATGACTGAAATCAGTACACTGATCGGCACGGGCAAGAAACAGATCACCATGGATGACGTATCGATTGAACGGGCTGCCCCCTATGCGGCGGCTGACGCGGCAATTACGTATCGTCTGGTCGATTTCCTGCGCCCCAAGCTGGAACAACTTGATCTTCTAGATTTGTACAACAATTTAGAAATTCCACTTATTCCGGTAATTTCAGCGATCGAGCGGGTTGGCGTGGTGCTGGACACCCATTACTTGGGCGACTTGAGCACAAAACTCACAGCCATGTTAAGCCAGCTTGAAGAGGACATTTATACCGTCAGCGGCTACGGCAAATTCAACATCAACAGCCCTAAGCAGTTGAATGATGTGCTGTTCGAAAAGTTGAAGTTGTCTACCGAGGGACTCAAAAAGACCACACATGGTTATTCGACAGATGCCACTGTACTCGAAGCCCTGAGCGGCCAGCACATTGTCGTCGATAAAATTCTGAATTACCGTGAAGTATCCAAACTCAAGGGAACTTATGTGGATGCTCTGCCCCTGCTGATCAATCCCCACACAGGCAGGGTCCATACCAGTTACAATCAGGCCGGTTCCAGCACCGGGCGTTTGAGCAGCAGCAACCCCAATTTGCAAAACATTCCCATCCGCACCGAACTCGGACGTGAAGTGAGGCGTGCATTTGTCGCGTCTGAGGGAAACAAACTGCTGTCAGTGGATTACAGCCAAGTCGAATTGCGCATTTTGGCACACATCAGTCAAGACAAAACGTTGTTGGAAGCGTTCGCGCAGGGACAGGATATTCATGCTGCGACTGCCGCCGCCGTGAACAATATCCCTGTTGAACAAGTCACCAAGGAACAGCGCAACTTCGCCAAGCGTGTCAACTTCGGCTTGATTTATGGCATGGGCGCGTTCCGATTGGCACGGGACAGCAACCTTACGCTGTCCGAAGCACGAGAGTTCATTAAGACCTATTTTGAGCGGCTGCCGGGCGTCGAAAAATATCTCGAAGATACCAAACAAGCCGCGCGTAAGGGGCCGATCAAGACTCTCTTCGGGCGGCAGCGTGAGTTTGCGGTCTTAAGAAATGCGGGTGAAGGCAGCAATAAAGTCGCGATTCAGGGAGAAGAGCGTGTCGCGATCAATATGCCGATTCAGGGTACCGCCGCAGATATTATGAAGCAGGCCATGATTAACCTGTATCACGAACTGCTAGCGAGTAAGCTGCGCGGCAAGATGATTTTACAGGTACACGACGAATTGGTGCTTGAAGTACCTGAAAATGAAGTTCAAGAAACTAGTGCGATGGTCGTCCGCGTGATGGAAAACGCCTACAAACTGGATGCACCATTGCGCGCGAATGCCAATGTGGGTGACAACTGGCGGGATATGAGCAGCGTATAATGCATCTGTTTCCTATAAAACACTAAGAAACGGTCAGCATTCACGTTTCGCCAACCCTATATCTATGCTATACTCGCCTCATAGTAGAGTATGTATTTGCGTTTCTTTCTCAACAACACGGAACAACATGAAAGACTTCATCACCCTATCCGATTGGTCGACCAAAGAACTATGGGGGCTAATCGATCTTGCTGTACATTTAAAATTTGAGTGGAAATCCGGAGGCAACCGTCCTGTTCTCAATGGGAAGGTGCTAGCGATGGTTTTTGAAAAGCCATCCCTACGAACCCGCGTTTCTTTTGAAGTGGCGATGCGTCAGTTGGGTGGAGATGCCATTCGAATTGGCCCCGATGAAGTTGGTTTAGGGAAGCGTGAGAGCGTGGCCGATGTGGCGCGGGTGTTGGCGGTCTATACTCAAGGGATTATGGCACGGGTCTTCGACCACAAATATGTGGAAGAACTCGCAAAATGGTCAGATGTGCCGGTCATCAACGGTTTGAGTGATGCCCATCATCCCTGCCAAGCAATGGGCGACATGCTGACCATTTACGAACACTACGGACGGTTAGAACGGCTCAAAATCGCCTATATTGGGGATGGCAACAATGTGGCGGCGTCAATTGTACTGGCGGCAGCGCACTTCGGCATGCATTTCACCACAGCCTCACCGGACGGGTATATGCTGTCAGAAGACGCGTTGGAAATGGCCGCGCCCATCGCCGAACGAAATGGCGGTAAAATAGAAGTGTTTAATGATCCGGTCAAGGCAGTCGAAAATGCTGACATCATCTACACGGATACATGGGTCAGCATGGGTCAGGAAAAAGAAACAGCCGCACGGATCGAAACCCTGAAACCATATCAGGTCAACAAAGAGCTGGTCGATAAGGCAGGCAAATATGCGATTGTGATGCATTGTTTGCCCGCGCACCGGGGACATGAAATCACCGACGATGTCGCCGATGGCACACACTCGGTCATCTTCCCGCAGGCTGAGAACCGTCTCCACATGCAAAAAGCAATTCTGGTTGAGTTGTTGGGTTAGTCAATAGATTCTGGATAGAGAGCTATGCCCGCAAACCGAGAACTTTACGAACGCGCGATGAGTATGGGCTACAATGCCGCTTGGGACAAGGATTGGGCCCAGGCCATTGCCGCTTATGGACAAGCGATTCAGGAATTTCCTGATGATCACGAAGCCCACATTAACTTGGGCTTGGCCCTGCTGGAAGTGGGTCGGCTCGATGATGCGCTGCGTGTTTACACCCGTGCCCATCAAATTAACCCCGCCGATCCCATTCCGTTGGAAAAAAGTGCTGACGTTTTGGAGAAGGTCGGGCGCCTCAAAGAAGCCGCGCAGCAGTACATCAACGTCGCTGAAATCTATTTGGTGCAGCGTGATCTCGACAAAGCGATATTCAACTGGCAGCAGGCCACCCGCCTGACGCCCGGTATGGTCGCCATTCATGCCAAGCTCGCACAAGCCTATGAGCGCTTGGGCCAGAAAGCCAAGTCGGTTCGTGAGTATCTGGTATTAGCCCAGAACTTCCAGCGCCTTGGCGAAAATAACAACGCCATGCGCGCGGCACAGCGAGCACTGAAACTCGATCCTAAGAACGTCACCATTTTGAACGCCCTACGAGCGCTCGAAAGTGGTTCAGAGATGACTCTGCCACCTGCCGAAAAAGATGCCGGTGGTGCAGGAGCGAAAGGCGACTCTGCGAGCAGCACAACGAAGATTCAGCCGGTCGCCGATGCTGATCCATTGGGGCCAATGGGCGAGACCATGACCTATGCGATGGCGATGCTCGCGACATTCGTGATGGAAGGTGGTGCACTCGATGCGTCCGGTGCCGATGCCCTCCAAGCGCTCGAATTGCAGCGGCAAGGTGTGAACGATCAAGCCATCCAAGCCTATCAACGCGCTGAAGCCCGCTTGAATCATCCCGCGCTTAAGATGAATCTGGGTGGCCTACTGGTAATCGCCACTCGTTACGATGAAGCTATTAAGCATCTGGGCGAAGCCGCCATGCATCCGCAGCTTGCACCGGGTGCCTTCCATGCACTGGGCAAAGCCTACCATGCCCTCAATAAGCACAAGCAGGCCATCAACTATCTGCTGCAGGCCGCTCAAGCCGTCGATTCAGCACATGCTATGTCCAGCGAAACCGACATGCAAATTGCCGACTCTTATGAGCATCTGCTTGAAGTTTTACAGAACCGTCCCGTTGAAACGCTGGCCGCCATCAATAAGCGCTTCAATGATCTGCTGACCGGTAAAGAGTGGAAGCAGCGGATTGGTGAAACGCGCCGCCAGCTTGAAGATACGCTGCGCAGCCAAGGCGAACAGGGTGTCGTCGATATCCTCATCGCCAACCGCAGCAACGAGCTAACCGAAGCGGTGGCTCGCATTGATCGTTACGCGCGACAAGGACTATTTACGCTGGCGATGGACGAGGCTCACCGCGCCGTGGAGTTTTCCCCATTCTACCTGCCGGTTCATGTTCGCATGGCCGAGATCATGATGAAGGAAGGTCGCGTCCGGCAGGCTATTAACAAATATAATGTCATCGCCAAGACCTACTTGGTACGCGGTGAAAATGACCGTGCCGCGTCCATCTTGAGCGAAGTTCTGGAAATGGCGCCGCTCGATATTTCCGTACGCGAAAGCTTGATCGAACTCCTTGAAAGCGAACAACGCTGGGACGAAGCGCTCGATCAATATATTGATCTGGCAGATACCCATCACCAACTGGGTAACTTTGATATGTCTCGCGACATCTTTGGTGCAGCCGAACGCTTGGCGAACCGCGTTGGCGCGACACCGGACAAAATTGTACGCATCAAGCATCGTGTGGCGGACATCGACCAGATGCGTCTGGATATTCGTAAGGCACAGAAGACCTACGACGAAATTATCCAACTGGTACCGGATGACGAACGTGCACACCGCATGCTGGTTGATCTACATTACCGCCAAAGCAGCCCGACCGAGGCCATCAAGAAACTAGATGCCCTGCTCCGCATCTATGCCAAGAATAAGCAGCCCAACCGGATTACGCAGTTGCTTGAAGAACTCGTGACGACCTATCCAAATGATACCGGCTTACGTTCGCGCTTGGCCGCCATTTATACGCAGCTTAAACGCAAGAATGACGCCATCCGGCAGTTGGATGCGCTCGGTGAACTACAGCTCGAAGCAGGCGCTCATCAAGAAGCAACCAATACCATTCGCCAGATTATTGCATTGAATCCCGATGGGATCGAAGACTACCGTAAGTTGTTAATGCAATTAGGTGGTTAGGTGTGGAACTGCTGTGGGCAATCGATAGCCTAACATGGAAAGCCATACTCGATATATTCTTGGTCGGGTTGGTCTTTTTCGGGGCAAGTTTCTTCTTTCGAGGAACACAGGCGATTGCGCAGCTTCGAGGTTTGCTGCTGCTGCTGGTTTCCTTGCTCGTCGTTTCAAGCGTCCTCGATTTACAAGCGTTGCGCTGGCTCACACAAAATTTACTGGTAGTGATGGGTCTCGCAATACCTGTCATTTTCCAGCCTGAGCTGAGGCGGGCATTGGAACGCTTGGGCCGCGCCGGAACCTTACTCAACCGCCAAGCGCCCGAAACGGTTCGTGCCAAGGTCATTGAAGAAATCAGTGTAGCGGCGGAAAAGCTCTCCGAGCGACGTCATGGTGCGTTGATCGTTTTGCAGCGGCAAAGCAGTCTAGAAGAGTACATCAAGACTGGAATTCCGCTAAACAGTGATGTAACCTCCCAACTGATACTTACCGTCTTTTGGCCCAAGACCGAACTGCATGACGGAGCGGCCATTATCGACGAGCATGGACGCATGGCATCAGCAGCGTCGGTGCTGCCACTGACGGCCAGTCGTAATTTGCCTGATCCCAAGCTAGGTACACGGCACCGCGCGGCGCTGGGCATTAGCGAAGTCAGTGACGCGATTTGTGTGGTGGTATCCGAAGAAACGGGACGCATATCCATAACGAACGCGGGGCGCATGATTGCCAAGTTAGATGGCAAACGGCTCCGAACCATATTGAGCGCGTTTTATGGGGATGACCGCGAGAAAACGCCGAATGTTTTCGGTCAGCTCCTCGAACGGGGGCAAGAATTCTTGGCCGCCCGACGCACTCGGCGGAAACAAGCGTAATGCAAAGGCTAGGAAGCGGCAACCGAAGACTGATACTAAATAATCTGGTGTGGTTCATCGGTTCGATGATTCTGGCGTTTTTCATTTGGATGATCGCCACACTGCAATCAGATCCCATTCAGCAGCAGCGCTTCCGGGAACGCGTTCCTGTCCAAATGAACGCCGATACGGGACTGCTCATCACCTATCCCACAACATCCAATCGACAAGCCAGCGTTGTTATCCGCGCCCCAAGCTCAGTCCTTGATCTGCTGACCAGTGACGAAATCGTCGTCAGTGCTGATTTAAGCGGTCTGACAGCCGGTGACCACACGGTTGAACTCAAAGCCAAGCTCGCCAGACAGCAAACAACCGTCGTTGATATTTCACCTCATCAAATGCGCGTCGTTTTGGAAGAAGCCGCGCAACGTCAGGTGCCTTTGCGCGCTTTGGTGACGAACGAACCCCCTGCCGGATATTCCCGCAGTGAACCCACATTCAACGTCAATCTCAATCAAGTACTGGCAAGTGGTGCGGCCTCAAAAGTAAACACAGTCGTTGCTGCCCAAGTTGAGCTTGATTTACGCCAGCAGCGCAACCCACTAGAAGTGGACTTAAAGCTCACGCCAGTAGATTCGGACGGCAACGCTGTGAGTGATGTTACGCTTGACCCGCAAGTCGTTCGCGTCAACGTCAACATCCGGCGGCGTGAAGATGTTCGTGAAGTGAGCGTGCGTCCCAACGTACAAGGCATGCCACCAACAGGATATGTCCTGAACACTTTAAGCTACGAACCGCAAACCGTTTTGGTCAGCGGTACGCCGAGCCAGTTGGCGGCTTTAGAAGATACGCTTGCCACTCAGCCGATTGACCTGAGCAATCACAGCACCAGTTTCGAAGTATCCGTTCCGGTCATCTTACCCAGTTCGGATTTAGTGCTGCTTTCAGGACAAAATATCACAGTCGATGTGGAGATTAAACCGGTCACGACCAGCAGGCAGTTCGAGTCGATCCCCATCAAAGTCTTGGGCATCGAAAGCAATAGTAAAATCGCGGTCAAAATTGCGCCTAATACGGTGTCCGTACTCGTAAATGGGCCACAGCAAGCAGTCAACCAATTAACGGCCGATGACGTGAAGGTTGTTGTAGATCTCAATGGTCTTGCGCCCGGCAACTATACCCTGCCCCTTAATGTTTCTGTGGGTCAGGGTCAGATACCAACCGAAGGAGTATCTGTTTTGCCCGGTGAGGTGGACATTCAAATCATCGATACAACAGTGACACCCTTACCCGAACAAACAGCCGCCACGCCTTAGTGAACCTCTCCATCTACGATTCGTCACATCCATCTGATAAAATAAGCTAAAGGGTATGTCTCGGCATACCCTATTCGTATTGGATGAAAGGCAAAGTAATTATGGCGCGAAGACCATTGGTCGCGCTGGTGGGGCGCCCAAATGTGGGCAAAAGCACCCTATTTAACCGACTCGTCGGAGAGCGGATGGCCGTTACCGATCCAATTCCGGGAACGACCCGTGACCGCATTGTCTCCGAATGTGAATGGAATGGCGTCACATTTAATGTTGTGGATACGGGTGGTATTGAAGTCTACCAACCCAAAGGCACACGTGACACGTCTCCGCTGGCCGAAGGCAGCATCGACTTCGTACCGCAAATTAAAGCACAGGCCCTCTTAGCCATTGAACAAGCCGATGTCATCATCATGCTGGTTGATTCGGTGCATGGTATCACAGCAGCCGATGAAGAAATCGCCCTGATGCTGCGTCGCAACGAAGGCAAACCGATTTTCATTGCTGCCAACAAAGCAGACAATCTGACCCGAACTGATGATGCATTCGAATTTTATGGCCTTGGTTTGGGAGAGGTCTATGCTATCAGTGCTTATCATGGTTTAGGGGTTGGCGATCTATTGGATGCCGTTGTCGAAACGTTGAAGCTGTTGCCCGACATCGGTGATGATGACGAAGACGATATTCTCCGCATTGCGATTGTTGGACGCCCCAACGTTGGCAAAAGCAGTTTGCTTAATCTGTTGATTGGCGAAGAACGCGCTATTGTCAGCCCACATGCTGGCACAACCCGCGACGCCATCGATACCGAAATTAGCTGGCACGGCGAAACCGTCCGCCTTGTGGATACGGCGGGCATTCGTCGGCGCGGCAAAATCGAGCCGGGTGTCGAGAAGTACAGCGTAGTCCGCACCATGCAGGCATTGGAACGCTCGGATGTCGCGCTTCTACTGATTGACGCAGTAGACGGGATTACCGATCAAGACCAGCATATTGCCGGTTACATCAAAGACGCTTTCAAAAGTGTGGTGTTGATTGTGAATAAGTGGGATGCCGTCGAAAAAGACGAGCATACCATGAACGAATTCATGGACCAAATTAAGACGAAGTTCGATTTTCTACCCGAACCTCCGATCATTTTCATAAGTGCCCTCACCGGACAGCGCGTCCATCAGGTCTTGGAAACCGCGCACCGTGTATGGCAGGCGCGCTTCCAACGGATTCAAACCTCGGAACTGAACCGCTTACTGCGGGCAGCAGTAGAGAAGCATCCCCCGCCAACCAAGGGTACCAAGCGCCTCAAGCTGTTGTATCTCACGCAGGTCGCGGTCAACCCACCCGTGTTTCTCTTCCATGTGAATGACACGCGGTTGGTACATTTCACCTATAAACGCTTCCTCGAAAATCAAATTCGAGACGAGTTTCCGTTTGAAGGTACGCCCATTCGTCTCAGTTTCCGCCCTCGAGACGGTATGTTAGAAGACACGAAAAAACCCAAAAAGATGGGATTGTAAATAAAAAAGGCACTTCTAAACGTTTAGAAGTGCCTTTTTATTCAACATTGTCTGCCGCTGAACCTATTCCACAAAGGTTTGTAAACTCGAACCGTTAGCTGTTGCCACTGGTGAACTTTTGTTCTACAATAGACTTATATCAACATGAAGATACTATTGGGGTGTTCTCTTGGCGGTTTGTTTTTCTTGCAGATTGAAACTTGTAACCAAAGCGGCGGCAGATACCAAATGCTTTGTGGCAACAACACGGGAGCGTGCCGCTGCACCACTGTAAATTCAGCGGAAATAAGTGAGGTTGCCGCCGAACCTGCATGTCGGCGGTGGCATTACGGGAGCGAACCGCTGCACGAGTGTCATATCAGCGGAAATGACCGGACTTGCCGCCGTCACAAAAAGACAATTCGGCGGTTTCTCGGCAGTGTCCCGCCTGCCATTTCAGCGGATGTATTGCACAAAATGCAAATTGTGCAGTGGTTACTGCACAAACATCATGATTAAGTTGACTATTAAGGTTTGGCTGGCGTGTCTGCATTCAAGCCAATCAAGTCATAAGCAAAGGCAGGTTTCTTACGACCACGCATCTTAACTTCACCCAATGGCTGCGCCTGTATCATACCGGATAGTCGTTCCACAACCGCCGCTTCCACCCAGATTTTTCCAGCCGGAGCGAGTTCTTGTAAGCGCTTGGCTGTATTCACTACATCACCAATCGCGGTGTAATTCACAGCACGGTCGGTGCCGATGAAGCCCACAACCGCCTCACCCACATTGACGCCTATACTGTAGGAAAGATCGTCGCCTCGGCGGGCACGCATTTCCTCACCGGCCTTCATCAGCGCAATGGCCGCATCTGCCGCCCGGTGAATATGATCACTTTGTTCATTCGGCGCATTAAAAATCGCCATCAAACCATCGCCGAAGAATTTATCGAGTGTACCGTTCCAGGCCAGAATGATTTCCGCCGCGAGGCTCAGATAATCATTCAACATCTCGATCACTTTTTCGGGGGGCGCATTCTCGCTCCACGAGGTATAGCCTCGAATATCAGCAAACAATACGCTGATTTCCTGCCGTGTACCGCCGAGTTTTAAGTCTTCGGGATTAGAGAGAACTCGATCAACCACCGAAGGCGGAACAAAACGTTCGAATGTCCCGCGTAATTGGTCGTTTTCTCGCTCCTTGGTTTCACGCAGTGCCGCAAAGTTACGCGCATTCTCAATCGCAATCGCGGCGTAGTCAGTCAAGGTGCTCAAAAGCGCCGCATCATGCTTGGTAAAGATATGCGAGTCCGGTGTGATATTGGTCACACCGAGCACACCCATCACCTGGTTGCGCAGGGTCATCGGCGCATAGGCCATTGCATACGTTTTTTGGCTGTGCTGCGCCAATTGTTCCGGCCCGAGCAGCATGGGCTTTCCCTGTTTGATGACCTGTGTCGCGACAGGATCCATCGGTTCGAAATCAGCGAAACGCGCACGTCCAGTATTGTGCCGCTTATGCGCACGGCACATGAGGCGATCCCCTTCTAGCAAATAAATGTAGCTTTCCTCTGCCTGCGCGATATGCGAAGCAGCATCCACGATACGCGGCAGAAGCTCATTCATATTGGTGAGTTCGGTCACACTTTTGCCGACTGTATATAGCACATCGAGTTCTTTTAAACGGACCTGCAAATCACGGTTGGCTTGGAGGAGACGTTCAGTGAGGGCCTCTTTTTCTTTTCGAAGGCGAACCTCGGTCAAGCTCCGCTCAATAGCAGCCGACATTTCTTCAACGGTGTAAGGTTTCTTCACATAATCCCGCACACCAAGCCGGTAAACTTCGACCGCAATTTCTTCAGAACCATGAAAAGTCATCAGGATGATCGGAATATCTGCCTCAGCCGCGGCCAAATGCTCTAATACTTCAATACCGTTCATCTTCGGCATCTGTAAATCAAGTAGAATCAGGTCAGGGCGCTCTTGAAGGGCCATCTGAAGACCTTCCTGACCATCACGTGCAATGAGTGGGTAATAGCCATTAGGCTGGATGACATATTCAACGATAAAATCGCGATTTTCACGACCATCATCAACAATGAGTATGCGTTCGCCTGCCAAAATATGCCTCGCGATCCCTACCAAATTATCTTAGTCATATCAAGTATTCTACACACAGTATAGTACATACGACGAATTTCTACACTTAAGTAGCACTAAAGGAAGTAAAGGATTAGAGAAATGGCATAGGATTGTCAGCCTCCCTTCCACAGGATTATAATTGTACCGTAGTTAATTCCATCAAATGAAAATTCCGATATCTGTATTACTTCAGTTTGATGGTCGATTTTAACCAATCACACTAACGAGAACATAACATTGGAAACTGTACCCAATACAACTTCTGCCGTTGAGACAAAACCTATCCTAACCCGTCCCAACCTGCGCCAGCGTGGCTACGGCCGTGAAATCCTTGAAACGATCATCTTAATCGGGGCGATTTATGCTCTGGTGAATCTAGCGACCGTCCGGTTCATTGTAGAAGGCCCGAGTATGCAGCCGACTTTCTTCACCGGGCAGGTTTTGATGATCAGCCGGGTCAACTATCTATTTGGAACCCCTCAACGTGGGCAGGTGATTGTTTTTAATGCGCCGGGACAGCCCCCCGATGAACCGCCCTACATCAAACGCGTTATCGGGCTTCCGGGAGAGACAGTTGAGATTCGCGATACCAAGGTTTATATCAACGGCCAAGAGTTGAATGAACCTTATATTAACGAACCCTGCGAACCGGCACGCTGCCCGAACCGAACTTGGCAGCTCGACCCCGATGAGTATTTCTTTATGGGCGATAACCGTAACCATAGCAGCGATTCGCGCGCCTTTGGCGTGGTCAAACGGGAACGTGTCATCGGAGAAGCATTGGTGCGCTATTGGCCTCCACAAAACTGGGGATTGGTGGGGACTTCACGGTATCCTGACAATCCATTCGTACAATGATGGCCTGAATTGGTATGATTATTTCCGGAAAAACATTTCCTCGTCCAGTACTGCGGCGCAAAAGTAGACTACGAGAACTGCTCAACTTAGTCATATTCCTTATCGCGGTTTATGCCCTTCTCGAAATGGCCGCGCCGCGTTCAGTCGTTTTGTCGATCAGTATGCAGCCCAATCTTATTGAAGGGCAGCGTCTGCTTATTAGCCGCGTCAGCTACATGTTCAGCAAGCCGCAGCGTGGCGAGATTGTGGTATTCGAGCCTAATGGCTACACATCCACTGAAGATAGACTAATCAAGCGATTGATCGGATTGCCGGGAGAACGAATTGAATTCCGACAGCAATCCATATATATTAACGGCAATAAGCTTGACGAACCCTATTTGAAAGAACCGTGCAAGGCGACCTTGTGTCCAGCTAAAAGCTGGATATTGGGCGCGGATGAATACTTTTTTATGGGGGATAATCGTAATAACAGCCGCGATTCACGCGCTTTTGGAGCAATCAAGCGCAAGCAAATTGTAGGAAGAGCTATTGTGCGCTGGTGGCCTCCTGCGATGTGGGGAATTTTATCGTATAATTATGGTGAGACGGGCGCTTCCTCACCTTGAAAATTACCGGAAAGAGGGAACATGGCAGATATAACAGCTTTCCCGTGCCCGAATTGCCAAATTGGAATTTGTCAACCCACGCGAACAACCTACCTCACGATTTATAACAATATGTTAGTGAGTGTTCCGAACACGCCGGTGTGGCAGTGTGATATTTGTCAGTTTCAAGAATTTGAGCACGAGACGATTGCGCGATTAGAGACTCTTCTAGGAGTTTCGGATACCGCGCCGGAATTACAGCGAAATACGCCTAAAATTACTTCACTTGAGCCGTCTGAACCAACTACTGCCCGGAGGGTTAAACCGTGACCGTTGACTTAAGAAGTTATGTTTTTTTGGATACATTACAGCCGCAACATGCAGCATTTTTAGGTACGGTCGCACGCGGTTTCTTGCCCGTTCCCGGTGATGCCTCGCTCTGGATTGAGATTTCTCCCGGCATTGAGATTAATCGCATCACTGACGTCGCATTGAAAGCGACCGGTGTGCGTCCCGGTATGCAAATCGTCGAACGGTTATACGGTTTGCTAGAAGTCCATTCTGCCAGCCAAGCGGAAACACGAGCTGCCGGTGAAGCCATTCTGGACGCCCTTGGCGTAAAAGAACAGGACCGCTTAAAACCCCGAATTGTCTCGAGCCAGATTATTCGCAATATTGATGCGGACCAGACCCAGCTTATTAACCGTCTGCGTCACGGACAAATGATTCTCGCCGGACAAACCATGTACGTGCTGGAAGTCGAACCTGCCGCCTATGCAGCGTTGGCAGCCAACGACGCTGAAAAGGCCGCCAACATCAATATCCTTGAAGTACAGGCTTTTGGCAGTTTTGGGCGTGTGTACTTGGGTGGCGAAGAACAGGATATCATGGCGGGCTATGGTGCTGCTTTAGCGGCCATTGAAGGTGTAGTCGGACGTGAAGCTTCTGGCGGACGCAAGGAATAACTGATCATGGTAATTGGGGTGGTCGTCGGTTCAGTCGTTGCTAGCCACAAAACGTCATCGATGGATGGCCTACCCCTGCGTATTGTGCGCCGCATCACCCCTGAGGGGAATTTGACAGACGCTTATATGGTGGCGGTGGACGCAATTGGGGCGGATAACGGCGAGTATGTCTTGACCGCAAGCGGCAGCACCGCACGACAAACCACCCTCACAGATAATAAACCTGTAGACGCAATCATTATGGCGGTTATTGATACTTGGCAGATCAACAACAATGTTATTTATGATAAGTCACCTCAATCGCTAGTCAATAACGGTTAACATCAACAACAATATAAGCTACATATAAGCCTAAATTCTCCGCCAATCTATTTTTGTTTGACGGCTCTTATTACATTTCAATCTCATATTTTACCTTCTCTTAATTCTTAAGTGGGGTTTCTCAAGCCTCATAATCAAATCTTCAACGATTATTACAGGCGGCATACTGTAATTAATGTTATGATAAGTATGTCAGAAGTGAAACTCGCGAAAATAGGATTAAGCGATGGACAAAAGTCGCATACTTGTCGTTGAAGATAATCAAGATAATATGACACTCATAACGGACATTCTGGAGTCCCTTAATTACACGGTTATTCCAGCGTATGATGGTCACCAAGGTGTCAAGCTAGCGCAGTCAGAAGTTCCAAACCTTATTCTGATGGATCTATCGTTGCCGTTAAAAGACGGTTGGCAGGCCACGCGCGAAATCAAACAGATTGAAGCACTCAAGAAAATTCCCATTATCGCATTAACCGCTCATGCCATGTCCGGTGACCGTGAGCGTGCGCTCGAAGCGGGTTGTGACGACTATGTGTCGAAACCTATTAATGTGCCAGACTTGCTTGTTAAAATCACTACTATACTTGCGGCAAAGAAATAATGTCCAGAATTTTAGTTGCGGAAGATAATCCGAACGCTCGCCAACTTGTTCATGATATTTTAGAGAGTATCGGCTACGAATCCATTTTGGCAGTCGATGGTCCAAGTGCGCTTGCTGCGGCACAAACTCAAGTGCCTGACCTGATCATTCTCGACGTGAATATGCCCGGAATGAGTGGCTTTGAGGTTTGTAAAGCAATAAAAGATGATCCCAAACTGAACCACATCCCGATCTTGATGCTCACCGCTCAAACAGATGTTGAAAGCCGTGTGGCTGGATTGGGTCTAGGCGCAGAGGATTATATTGCCAAACCCTACAGTCCACGCGAACTCGCGGCACGCGTCTCGGCACGCATTCGGGCGAAAAGTGAAACGGACACCTTAAGACGAACGCAGGAAATTATCCGACAGACCTTTGAACGTTTCGTATCACCAAGCGTCGTCGAGAAACTCCTTCAGAATCCCTCTGACATTAAACTTGGAGGGAAACTTCAAGAGATTACAGTGATGTTTAGCGATCTGGAAGGTTTTACCAGCGTTTCAGAAAAAACAGAACCTGAAAAGCTGCTCGGTATTCTCAACCGGTATCATGAACTGGTAGTAAGCATAATCCAGCGCGAAGGGGGCACCGTTGATAAGTTTATTGGCGATGGCGTGATGGCGCTGTACAATACTCCGCTAGAGCAGGCAGATCATGCTCTGCGGGCAGTCCGAACTGCGCTAAGTATTCGAGATGAATTAGCACAATTCTCACAGCAATTTGAGCAACCTTACCGAATGAAGATCAACTTTGGCATTCATACGGGTATGGCGGTCGTAGGAAATGTCGGGACACCACAATGCATGAACTTCACAGCAGTCGGCGATACCGTCAATCTGGCGTCGCGATTGCAAGCCCTAAGCAACAATGAGCAAATTTTGCTCAGTCAAGCTACGTACGATCAGCTCCGCAATCTTCTTCGATCAAATGTCATTGGAACACGCAGTGTAAAAGGACGCAGTGAACCGGTGATGATTTATGAAGCACTTGCCCTGGTTTCATAAGTGGGAACAAAAGATTGATGACTGACTTTACATCGGCGACAGATAACTTGCTCGGAAACAACGCCAAGGACATCACCGGTACCACATGGTTACTTGGTCATGATCTCAAGAGCCCCACCGCCATCATCATCAGTACATTAGAGATGGTTATAGCCCTTCATGAAGATGATGAGGACATGGCGCATACGGTACGCCTTCTTCGAGGAGCACTAGTCGCCGCGAAGCGCGAATACAACATGGTTTGCGATATGCTTGACCTCGCGCGATTCGAACTAGGGCAGTATCAAATTGATCGTGAAATGGCTGATGTAGGAGCACTTCTACTCCAGAGCTTGGAGGAAGACGCATATGGTATTGAGATCAAAAAGATTCGGATCGAAACCGATATCCCATCGGACGAAAGCTTAATTGCTGACGTCGACATCGAACTGATTGGCCGCGTTTTCAGTGCCTTGATTGATAACACCATCAAATTCACTGTTCGAGATGATTTGCTTAAAATTACGGCAAAACGGGTCGAGAATTCGATAGAAATCGTGTTCATGGACACAGGTCGACCGATTTTTCCCGAGTTTGAACAATCTCTGATTGAACGAGCGCCCCAATGGGAAAATCGACAGGCCGGAAGCCGTTCCAGTGTTGGAATGGGCATTCCGTTTACAAATGCTGTTATCAAAGCGCACGGTGGCATCTTTAGTGCCAAGAGCGATACGTCTACCGGATTCACGCAATTCAGGATAACATTACCTGTGGTTGAATCCAGTTGAAGGTAGAACATAATGGCCGATCAAAATCCAATTGATGATATGCAAATCAATCGCATCATTAATAACGTGATGCGGGAACTCAGTGAACCCACATTTTCTGTCCCTGCCCCAGCAAAAGCAACCAAAGCGATCTCTGTGCATCCTACAGCGGGTGATGGACTGTTTCCAGATCCTGACAGTGCTGTAGCAGCCGCATATTCGGCTTACGAACAGTTAGGTGATTTGCCACTGGATCTTCGTAAGCAAATGGTTGCGGCTATGCGGGCCACAGCACGTGAGCACGCTGAAGTCTTAGCCCAATTTGCCGTTGAAGAAACCGGCATGGGACGCTTTGAAGATAAGGTTCAGAAAAATCTGCTCACAGCCAACAAGACACCCGGCCCTGAATTCTTAGAAAGTCAGGCTTGGACTGGCGATGATGGTCTCACGCTCACCGAATTCGCTCCGTATGGGGTGATTGCGGCGATTGCGCCAACAACAAACCCAACAAGCACAATTATCAATAACAGCATCAGTATGGTCAGTGCGGGTAACGCCGTTACATTTAATGCCCATCCCAACGCCAAACAATGCAGCGCCTTTACAATTCAGTTACTCAATCAAGCCATTCAAAGTGCCGGCGGACCGAAAAATCTCTTGACTGCGGTGATCGAACCTACCATCGAATCAGCACAGGCATTGATGGTGCACAAGCAAGTGCGCTTAATCGCAGTGACGGGTGGTATTGGGGTTGTCCGGCAAGCGATGAAGAGTGGCAAACGTGCCGTATGTGCAGGACCCGGTAATCCCCCTGTGGTTGTAGATGATACGGCTGATCTGGAGCAGGCTGGCCGGGACGTTGTGCGTGGCGGTAGCTTTGACAACAACCTAGTCTGCGTGACCGAAAAAACGTGTATTGCGGTCGAGCAGATTGTGGATGGATTAGTGGAGTCGATGACACGGCACGGCGGGTATTTAATTACTTCTTGGCAGTTACGCCGCCTCATGAAGTCGATTTTTGAAGAAGATCACGGGCCGGGCAAACCCGCGCTCATGAATAAGTCATTCATCGGGCAAAATGCCAGCGTTTTGCTGAAAGAAATCGGCGTGAATGTTGGCAGTGAAGTACGCCAAATCGTAGCGGTTGTTGAACCTGATCATCAATTAGTCTGGTCAGAACAGATGATGCCTATCATGCCTGTCGTACCCATGCCCGATGTGCATTCCGCGATTGATCTGGCCGTTCGCTCTGAACATGGCTTCCGCCATACCGCCGTGATGCACAGCAAAAATATTGATCACCTTACCGAAATGGCGCGCGCCATTGATAGCTCAATTTTTGTCAAAAATGCGCCGAGCTTGGCTGGACTTGGTTGGGGCGGTGAAGGCTACACATCATTCACGATTGCTAGCCCGACCGGTGAAGGGTTGACCACCTGCCGTAGTTTCAGCCGTTTACGTCGATGCACCCTTAAAGATAGTTTCCGCATTGTTTAGTCAGGTCAAAAATGAAGATTACTAAACTTGAGACAATATTTGTTAAGCCGCGCTGGCTGTTTCTTAAAGTTCACACAGACGAAGGGATCGTCGGATTAGGCGAACCGATAGTTGAAGGGCGTGTCCAAACGGTTGCAACTGCCGTTCATGAGATTGGTCGTTATCTTATTGGACAAGATCCGCGCCGCATTGAGCACCACTGGCAGGCCATTTATCGTGGACAGTTCTATCGCGGTGGGCCGATCCTATGCAGCGCACTTTCCGGCATTGAGCAGGCGCTATGGGATATTATGGGCAAGTGGCTTGGCCAGCCCGTATATCAACTACTTGGTGGCGCAACCCGTGACAAAATTCGCATGTATGGGTGGGTCGGTGGTGAAACTTACGGCGACTATATCCACAGTGCCAAAGTTTCGGCCGAGGCTGGATTTACGGCACTGAAGGTCGGTATTTTCGACGCGATGGAAATTGTCGACACACAGGAAGTCCTCGAAAGTGCCGTGCAGCGCTTCGCAGATTTACGAGCAGCGGTTGGCCCCAAAGTCGATATTGGAATTGATTTTCATGGACGTGTCAGCCCTGCAATGGCCGTTCGACTCGCCAAAGCACTTGAACCTTACTACCCGATGTTCATCGAAGAACCAGTACTGCCCGAAAATGTCGATGCGATGGTCACAGTCGCGCGCAGCACAACCATTCCGATTGCTACTGGTGAGCGGCTCTTTGCAAAGTGGGGATTCCGCGAAGTTATCGAGAAACAAGCCGCAGTTATTTTGCAGCCCGATATATCCCACGCAGGTGGTATTCTAGAATGTAAGAAGATTGCGGCGATGGCTGAAACCTATTACAGTGCTATAGCGCTCCACTGCCCTCTTGGTCCGATTGCATTAGCCGCCTGTCTACAACTCGATGCGTGTATTCCGAATTTTCTGGTTCAGGAACATGTCACAACAGGAGCGGGTTACCTTAAAGAGCCGTTCCAGATCATTGATGGATACATCGCCCTTCCTCAGAAACCCGGATTGGGTATCGAACTCGACGATGGGGCCCTCAGCCAGCAAATTAATGATGGGACTTGGGAAACACCACAGCTTCGACACAAAGATGGTTCTGTCGCAGACTGGTAATGAATAGTCATGAGTGAACCTGAAAAAAAACTGATTATTGATCCAGCTTTGGCGTTACTTGAATTTAGCAGTATTGCTGCTGGTGTTTATGCCGGCGATGCCATGATTAAGCGCGCTCAACTGGATGTCATTCATGCCGGAACGGTTCAACCCGGTCGCTACCTTGTCCTCATTGGTGGCTCGGTTGCTGAAGTACAAGAAGCGCTCAAAGCCGGTCAAGAAAATGCGCTAGACTCACTTACCGACCATGTATTTCTGGCGGGGGTACACCCTGATGTGGTTCGAGCAATCGGCGGCGGACGGGTAACTGAACTCAATGATGCTCTGGGTATCGTTGAAACGTTGACTGTTTCGTCTGCCATCCAAGCCGCTGATAAAGGCGTCAAAGGGGCGCAGGTCTCACTCGTGGAAGTACGGCTCGCCGACGGCCTTCATGGTAAAGGCTTAGTCTTTTTTAGTGGACTGGTCTCGGATGTCGAAGCAGCGATTGAACTGAGCACTCAAAGCCTAAGAACCGGACAATTGGTCAAACAAGTTGTGATTTCACAGATTCATGCTGAAATGGCGGCGATTGTCAAAAATACTACGCGATTTGGTAGTCAACTCGGTTGGAGTTCTAGGGAGTAGTTTCGGAAATGGCTGAGCAAACAGATCGGGTATGGTAATCCGCTGAAGTTGCACACGGATACTTGGAAGGCGTGCGAGGTGCAATTCCGTTGGCAGCCCAACAACTTGACGTCATGATGCGAGTTATCCGTGCTGCCAGACCAGAATTGAAAACTTTCTTGGATATTGGCTGTGGGGATGGGATTCTCGGTCATACTATCCTTGCCCATTATCCAGATGCTCAGGGTGTCCTACTGGATTTCTCGGAACCGATGATTGAAGCCGCACGACACAAATTGGCACCAAACCGGATGCAGTTGCAGTTCCTCACCGTGGATTATGGAAATCCTCAGTGGACGAAAGCGGTTGATGCTTATTACCCTTTTGATGCGATTGTGTCTGGTTTCTCCATTCATCATCAACCGGACGACAGAAAGAAAGCAATCTACAGAGAGATCTTCGATCTTCTGATACCGGGCGGTGTATTCATCAATATTGAGCATGTATTGCCTGACGATTCGTGGAATGAAGAACTGTTTAGTGAATTATTTATTGACTCCTTGGTCGCCCATAACCAACGTTATCTCCCTGAAATCGGGTCCGAAGAGACAGAACGACGATTCAGAGAGCGCGAAGATCAACATGCCAATATCCTCGCACCACTTTCTTTGCAGCTTGAGTGGTTAAAAAGCATGGGTTTCGAACATGTTTCATGCTTTATGAAAATATTCGAGTTAGCCGTTTTTGGAGGAATTCGTCCGAATGCAAGAAGCTGAACTTCGCGAGCAAATATGCTTAATTGGTCAGCTTATGCACCGCAACGGCTATATTGATGGCGCAAGCGGAAACATCAGTGCCCGCCTTGATAGTAGCCATCTTTTAGCTACGCCTAGCGGTCTTGCAAAAGGATTTATGACGCCAGACCAGATCATTGTTGTTGACATGGACGGCAATCGGGTTGATACCAGCATACATCCTCATTTGCGTCCAACTTCAGAAATCGTGATGCACCTAGAGTGTTATCGGCAGCGTCCCGAAATTCAAGGTGTCGTTCACGCTCACCCGCCTACAGCCGTTGCCCTCACCATTGCCGGATACAACTTATCTGAAATTCCCATTCCAGAGGTCGTCATCCTTTTGGGACTCGTACCATCGCTGCCTTATGCGAATCCGGCGAGCAATGAAAATCGAGAACAAATCGCCCAAGCTATCCGTGAACATGATGTGTTGATGCTAACTTATCATGGATCGTTGACTGTCGCAAAGAGTCTATGGGATGCCTACTTGAGACTCGAAAACTTGGAACATAGCGCCAAAATCATCTATATGGTGCAGCAGTTAGGTGGTCCAAAGACGTTTCTTCGGCGAGAAGACATCAATAAACTCATCACCATTCGCGAACGGCTCGGGTTACTGCGTCCAAACGAACGAGATGATCTGATGAACTTGTCACAACCTTAAGGTTTCTACCTTGACGCACAGTTAACTGGTTGGTAAACTTCCGTCCGTTGGTCCCATCGTCTAGCGGCCTAGGATGTCACCCTTTCAAGGTGAAGACACGGGTTCGAGTCCCGTTGGGACTACATTTGTACCCTCTGCTTTAAGAAACGCTGTACAGGGCATTCTCGCCCGTTTGTACAGCGATTTTCGTTTAAATACCCAAGATCGTGATACTCTTATTCGTCAAAGAGCGGAGTTGGGCGAACGTCCATCTGACCTTGCTCGTGAATATGGTATCTCGCCACAGCGGGTATATCAGATACTTCGGTTCAAACAGCATTAAAATAACTGCAAAGAGTAGGCATACAAGCCTACTCTTTTCATTCCCCTCCCCTGTTTAGCATGATCACGACTTGGCACAGACTCACTGGTCATGCTATAGATTACAGTCAGTGTGAAACAAGAACAGTCTACCAGACCAGATATTGATCCCGAACTGGTTTCAGCCTACGCCAGTACCTTCATCAGTCGATTTGACACCTATCCTATGCAAAATGCAGATGGAAGCTATGTTCGAGTTAAACGTCCTCTTGTGATGCCGATCATTGAGGGGCATCTCAAAGGTCATATTACCATCGGTGCATATGCCTTAAATGAAGCCAGTGAAGCGCATTGGATTTGCTTGGATGCAGATAACGAAGATCATGCTTATGAACTCAGCTTTATGGCAATTGATCTCGCAAAATCAAATGTACCTGCCTATCTTGAAAAATCCCGCCGAGGCTGCCATTTGTGGTTCTTTACTCCCCCACTCACTGGTGTTGATGCAAGGCGCTTTGGAATGCAACTTTTGCGTGAGTACAAGATTGAAGGTGTGGAACTGTACCCGAAACAGGACAAACTCATCACCGGTACGGGTTCATTGGTACGACTTCCGTTGGGTGTTCATCAAGTTTCCAAATACCGCTACGGCTTTGTTGACCGCGACGGTCAGCCGCTTGCGCCGACGGTTCGAGAACAAATGAAAATCCTCACCAATCCCGAACGAGTGTCTGTAACATTTATAGACCAGATACTAGCCGTTGCGCCCGAAGCAAAACCTGTCTTTCCGACCAAACCCTATATCCCCCGCCCGAAGAATAGAATTATTGGCGATACGCTATCGGAACGTATCAAGAACCGAATCAGCGTCTATGATTTTGTCAGCCAGTATATTGAACTCAACGCGCAGGGCTTTGGCTACTGTCCATACCATGATGACCAGAAAATGAGCTTTGGTGTTAATCAAGAGCATAACTTCTGGAATTGTTTTGCGTGTGAAACAGGTGGTTCAGTGATTGATTTCTGGATGAAATGGCGTGAACTTCATGGGAAAGACCCTGACTTTCGGAAGACCATGATTGAATTGATTAATCTTCTGAATATGTAGACATTGAAGAAGTGTTGAAAATGCCTGTTTTAGCTCCTGTAATCCCCTTTGCAGGGCTGGAAATATGAAAGATGACTAATCGACCAGCGATATGTCAAAGCGGCTATAAAAACGATCAAATCCCAAAATTGCTTGGACGTCATAACGACGAACTGCAATGACGTTGGCACAATCAATCAGACTCATCTTTTCGGTTCTCTGAGCTAGAAACAGTTCTTCTGCCTGTTTTCTCACTTCTCCTGTGACTTCAATCACGGGAAAATCACTGTCGTGGATGTACCGTACAAATCGACAGGCATGCTCTTGAGAATAACGACGACTGAGTAAGGTAGCGGTCTCGGCAATTACATAGCTGGTGGTTGTGAGTTTGCCAGCCAGATCGTCAATCTTTTCGAGTGAGGATTTGACCTGAAGATGATGCGCATCATTGGCGATTAACCAGCCGATAAAGGCATCACTATCGACTAAGATGGTTGCACCATTAGTCATGTTCCTCCTGAGAGGATTGACCACTCCCCCATCCGTATAGGTATTCGTCTATGGTTGCTGAAGCATCTTCGGTTCCAGTCGATACAATTCCTTCAAGCTGCTTCAAGCCTTCAAAGACTGTTCGGCGTTTCCGTTCTTGTAGATTATCAATGACCGGCGTTAAGTATTCTTCGATCACTTGACTCATCGGTTTTCGGCGTTCGTCAGCCACTCTCTTAAGCTTATTGTGAAACGCGGGACTGAAGTTCACTGTGGTTTTAATAGCGGCTTGCATATATGTCGAGCATAGCAGTTTCGGATTCCGGTTTCAACCAGCGCCTTACAACATATACGGTTTGGCATACACAAATGACTGCTTGTTGACATTGCGTTGTGCATGCTCTAAGTTGGGTTTAGGGTCACTTCGGCCCTATTCAGTACTAGTTATGGACAAATCAAAACCGGCCAAGCGTAAAAATGAAACACTCATCAAAGTGTTAGTTCCTTCTGACCTCAAACAAGATTTGTTGGGACTCGCTGCATCCCGCAATATTTCTTTATCTGCCTTACTTCGTCTCATCGTATCGGAATATATCAAACTCAGAGGTTAGTTTATGGTCATTTCAATTGCTAATCAGAAAGGCGGTGTTGCCAAAACAACGACTGCGATCAATCTCGCAGCCGGTCTCTCACTTGAGGGCTATAAAGTGCTTCTCATTGATGCGGATCCGCAATCCAATACGACACAGGTCTTTATTCATCCTGACATTGAGATTAGCCTCGAAAAATCGCTCTACAACGTCTTGATGAAGTTTGCGCCTCTCTCCGCCGTGATCACTGAGACACGCTACCCCAATCTGCACTTTGTCCCTTCCCACATTCGCCTTTCAGGCGTGGATTTAGAACTGGCTCAAGCACTGGATAATCGCAGTGCACGCCTCAAACGGGCCATTGATGGCATACGCGATAAGTATGATTATGTCATCATTGACAATCCCCCATCTTTAGGACTGTTGACCATTAATTCGTTTGTCGCCAGTGACAAATTACTCATACCGGTTTCAACGGCTTTCTTCGCCTTAACCGGATTAGTTCAACTGCAAGAAACCATCCAGATGGTCAAACAAACCCAACTCAATCCTGAACTCACCATTCTGGGCGTACTTTGTACGTTCTCGGAACATACCAATGTATCCCGTGATGTGGAACGCCAACTTCGCGAATTCTTCGGCGCCTTAGTCTTTCAGACCGTCATCCCGAAAAATATTACGCTTGAGGAAGCCCATTCGCGTCATACCCACGTTTTTGACCATTCCCCGAAAAGCGGTGGTTCACTCGCCTACAAAGATTTGGTGAAGGAGGTTGTGACACGATGAAAAAGTCGGGACTTGCTGATAGTCCATTCTTCACAAAACCTATTCCCCTATCGCAAGCTTCCGTTCGACAGGATGGCAAAGCGGCACCCATTCCTGAGCAGACCCAAGAAGTGTTCAAGCGCACAGATGCACAACCGCACGAACACACAACTGCACAACCGCTCAATCGCACGAATGAGCATTTGATCGAACGCACACCTGCGCAAATGAGCGTCCGCACAGATGCACAGATGCACATCCGCACGAACGCACAACCATCAAATACGGGCACAAACTCGACGTCCCGTACCACAACCCGTGAAAGTTTCGACATTTATATTGATCAGCTTGAGGCCTTTGAAGAATTACGGTTGCGCCTCAAAAAACAGCGTGGAAAACACATCACTAAAGGCGAATTGATGCGTGAACTTCTAGAAGAAATACTTCAAACCAAGAAATAAACAGATGTGCAAACGCACGAATGCACGAACGCTCAAGTGTTCAAATGTGCGTTTCTAGAGCCTCTTGACAAGCTAACCGTCCTATGACCAAGATAGATGAAATCCATTTAGTAAGTAGGGGATAGTGGTCGGAAAAATCTGAACCGTTGCCCTCTGAATACCCAAGAGAGGTAGCGCGGGGAATAGTGTCAACGGGGACACCACCACCCAAGCCATGCTTGAAGCTGAACACCAACGCTAAAAGGTCGCGCTGTCAGAGAACAATGAATGACTGGAAAATTTGAGGCGGATAAAAAACAACGCCTCGAAAAATTTCGAAGCGCCGTTCATAGATTTGCGAATAGATCACAATATATATTAACTACTAAATATATATTTTAATCTACGCAAGTTGCGAAAGCAACTTGAAAGCAAATCAGCCCTGTTGTAACTAAAAAGGTTGTGGATAAGTTTCGTGATCTTTTGCTACTTAGGCTTGAATACTTTTGGTGATCGAATACGAAATGTCACTATGGCAGATCATCCGTTCAAAGGCCTGGTTTTGCAGCCCACCATTTCGCCCTCAGACAAACCGCAGCAAACGCGAACAAACCCATGCCGAAAACAAAAGCACATCACCTTTCTCATCGGGGGTATCCGAAGCGGCTGGATGAGGCTGTCCTGCTGCACTGTCCATCCTCATCTGCACACGCTTCAAACCCACCCCCGAATCGGCAGGTGATCCCCGTCGGGCCTTGTGGAGTACCCCAAAGCCCGACTGCCCACGCCACCGCCGCCCGAACCCAAGTACCCCCTTTGAAGTAAAAATCCGCGCTGCGGCCTTTTGACTTTTTGGGGTGTGTTGGGTTTTGGTTCGGGCGGTTCCCAGTCGGAGTACCGTCTGGCGGGTCGCGGCAATGGCACGGGACAAGCCCGTCCCATCGCACGCTTGACGCGGGCAGTCGGCCTTACGGCGCGACGGGGACGGCGAATATCAAGGCTGCCCAAATAATCTGCTTCGTTCGAATGCCCCATTATGCCAAAACAACCCCCGAAATATTCCCCCCCATTTTTGTGTCCACGCCCATCTGTCGATGCGGCAAATCGCCTCAGACACCCATCATCAATCAAACCTCATAATCTTCCTTTTTATATCCAAAACACCTTCTAAATACCTTTCAAAACCCTAATTGAACCTTCATAGACCTAGTCTAGCAACTGGTTGATCTTACGTTGTTAGTAGGCGTTGCAGTAATGCTAGATTTTCAACCCTCATTTCGCCTCTCACTCCAATTACCGTAGGCTAGATATGGGGTATAATCGCCATGATTTGATAACCGTGGCGCACTTTAAGACGGAGTAGTTCACATGGACAAAACGCGAAAACGCCGCTTGCCCCGTTCGCAGCGGGTAGCGGAGGCCGACCGTCCCAACATGGTGTTAACTGACCGCGACTGCGACATTCTGAAATTGGTCAACGAGTGCCGTATCCTCCGTAACAGCCACATCGAAGCCTTGTTTTTCCAGTCGCGGTCAACGGCGCAATTTCGATTAGCGCGTCTATTTCACCACGAGTTTTTGGAACGCCATTTCTTGTCGGTCGTGTCTGGCGGCCCGGCCTCCAGTCCGGCTTTGTACAGTCTGGGGAAGCGGGGAGCGCATATTCTCATCACGCGCTTAGGCTATGACCGCAGTCACATTCATCTCGTCAAGAACGACGCAATAGGTTGGCATGTGCTGGAACATGTCCTGATGATTAACGATGTTCGGGTAGCCATTATGCAGGCTTGTCGACGGCAGGGGATTACACTCATGGAGTGGCGCGAAGAAAATAGCTTTCGGGCTGAACCGGATTACGTCGAGATTAAAGACAAACGAAACCGAACCCACAAGAAACCGGTGCTGCCCGATGGCTATTTTTGTTTGGATACGCCCAAAGGTAAAGCCCGCTTTTTCTTGGAACTGGATCGTGGAACCGAAGTTTTATCAAAAGTCATCCCTCAGCTCGAAGTCTATGAAGCTTACACCGCCAGCGGGCAGTATCAAGATCGATTTCACGCCAAAAGTTTACGCATCCTGATTGTCACGACGACACCCAAACGCTTGGAGAACTTGAAAGCTGTAGCGCGAAAAGTGGAGGGGGACCGCAAATATTGGTTTACGACCTTTGAGCAGATTACGCCAGAAAGCGTCTTGACGGCACCGATTTGGCAGCAGTTAGATAGTCGTCATCTCCGACCGTTGATTAGCGCAGAAGAATAGGCCCAATCTGCATTTTCCCGCTTGAAAATCTGTTATTATTATACTATAATAATAAGAGTATTGACCATTTCTTTTGGAGGTGAAACAAAAATGAGCGGGATGCTCGGCGAAGAACAAGCCCACTCATTGGTTTCAATCAACCATGAATGAACATAGCACAAATCGTCCTGCCACACCAGAAGAACGCGTTCGCATCCATGACTTTTTATTTCGTGAGTATCTCGAAGCCGAATACGGCAAGGACGAAGAACGTGCCGTCTGGACGGGGCAGGAGACCGATGATGATCTGGCGATTGAGGCGGATTTGGCCTACGTTTCGAACATCATGGATGAAAGTGATGTCCATACCTATTCCAACTTTTTTCCAGATGGCGACTTGATTGAAGTGCGGATTTGGCCCATTAATTTCCTGAACACGTTTCAGCAGTTCAAGCAGCTGGCAGACGGTACCTTAGAACGGTATCGGCCTGCCAAGCAGCAGACCAATCGCCATGACTGGCCTGCGGTTTGACGGACGCTTGTACCCGTGACCTGAACCTGCTAGCGTAGCACTATGGTTAGTTCTGACATGGCCTCTCTACCATCGGTGACGCATTCTAATACCGCTAAACGGCTTGTGTCTTCTATTCCGCGCTATGCACGGGCTGACCCGGCCAATGTGCCACCTATGCGGCTTACAGAACGCGACAGACGTATTTTAGAAACGGTTCACGCCTACGATGGTTTGTTATCCGAACAGCAAATCCGACACCTGTTCTTTACCGGACGGACAGCCACCCAAGTCCGCCTGATGCTCCTATATCAACATGGCTATTTGAACCGCCCTGATCGGAGGCAGCGGGCCGCTTTACCAGCCATGATTTATTGGTTGTCAGAAAAAGGGGCAGCTTACGTCGCCAGTCTGAATGGGCAAGCGCTTGCTGACTTCCCTTGGCGCAAAGAACCGCGCATGATGCAGGTCGAGCATGATTTGGCGGTCAACGATTTGCGGATAACCATCACCAAAGCCTGTCAAACCATCCCACACTTTAGCCTCAACCAGTGGATCGCGGCATCAGAATTCCATGCCGACCCTGACAAAGTGGAATATCTGCTGCCCAACAAGTCCAAAGCCAGTCGCTTTATCCGCCCCGATGGCTACTGTGTTATCTCGAAAGGGGATTACACCTCACGTCTCCTGATTGAGGTGGATCGAGCAACCGAAGACAACGGCAGAATTACCAAAGAGAAACTGCTTCCCGGCTTGGCCTATATCCGGAGCGACGCCTACAAGCAGCGTTTTGGCTTTAGCTCAGGCCGTTGGCTATTCGTGACCACCAGTGACCGGCGGTTGAAACATATGAAACAAGCGGCAGAAAACAGTGTTAAAAATGATGCCAAACTGTTTTACTTCACCACTGTTGAGCGGATTACTACGGATACTATTTTCACAACTCCCATCTGGTTTCGTGGTGGGGATGAGGTGGCTACGACCCTGTTTCCGGTGCAGTAGGGTAAAACAATCGTCAACGGGTTTGGTATAGTAAGATGACCACCGCGCGGGGTATGGACAGTCCTAGCCGACAGCCTGTGGTCAAGAGGTTGAGGTTTCCGTCAATACCTGTCAACGCGGAGAACAGGACACCCAGAAAGGAACAGGGACTTTCTGCCTCGTTCAAGGACGTGCCTTGTGCGGTGGATGGATTGATTTATTCATCAAAAAGAAAGCCATCATCACGATCTCAAGTTTGTGTTTGACTCTCCTCTTATCCTGTTCTAGACTCATAGCAATATCTATGAGTTACACACACCCTTCACAATATTCCATCGTATTGGCTATCCTTTGGCACTATAACCGTCGCAGGGAACTGCAACGGCTCATCCGTTGGGCAAGAGAGAAGCAGCTTGAAAAACCGTTGCGGCTATATCGTACACGCCTTCAGGATGAAGAAATCCGCCTCAACCGCTGCCAACTCCAGTATCCACGCCTTGCCCGACTAGCTTATTTTATTCATGGCCTAAACGGCTTGATTTTCCCACCGCCATCCTATCCGCAGCGGGGGAGTGCATCAGGGTACACCCGGCGCGCCCTGCTCCAGAGGCAGACTTCTGCTGGTTGAAGGGGGATAGGGCAGTGGTCTATACTGCTCCATGAGCGAAGGGGCTGTCTAACCGAAGTGCTCAGGCGCTTGACGAGAGTGGGCAGGGATACTCTCGGTTGATAACCGCTTACGCGACCGGGTTTTGCCGGAGGTGGGGCAGCAGATGTTTCGTGACAATCTGTTCATCCACCCAGCGCGATAACGTGTCTATCCAACACGTGCGGCGCAGACGATGCGCCAGTCGTGACAAAACGATCATATCCACCACGACCAGCAAGACCAGTCCGTAAGCGAGCTCGACTTCGGGCTTCACCGTATCACCTCCTTTCAAGCGTGCGAGATGACCCGGTTAGACAGGTAGTGTGGACTATATCCCAGTTTTGGAGAAGCGCCAACCGCAATCTGAGCTATACTCAAAAATAACGCAGCATTGCCACTTTCATACTGATCTTCTGCGTGGCTGATTATCGCCGACTGCCAACAGGAGAGAAGCATATGCCCCGCCGGTACTACTATGACGACCACCAAGCGGCTGACGAGTTTGCGACATGGGCGCTGGTCTTAACCACCGGTGCCTTAGTTGAACTTATAAAAGCTCTGCGCCCGCGCCCGGCGGTTTACACTCCCGAAGCCCCTGATAATCCCAAGCAAGTCCAGCCGTTAAGCCAAGCCGTAGGTCATGTTGTTAAGCAGCTTTGGAATACGGATTGGTCCAAAGTCAAAGCCCCGAAAGTCGATCTGTCCGATCCTCTTAGTCCCAAAGCATCGTGGGCAGCGGACGAGCGTCCGCAGGTCAAAACCCTCTTACCTACCAGTTCGTTTCAATTCCCACATATGGTAGGAAATCCCATGAGCTACGCCGTGTATCCACCGCAGACGGAGCGCGACACGGATAGCCATATCAAATTCATGACCACACTATTGCGTGACCATCCCCGGCTGGCCTTTGAAATTGTCGGAGAGCCGACCGTGACCTCTTGGCGCATCACGGATCTGGAAGGGCGCTACAGCCCCAATGTCGTGGTGAGTAACATCAAAACTTATCTTTCCGGCGCAACCGTGATCCAAACAGACCCAACCGAAGTCAAGCCGCGCAAGTTTCCGTATTTTCGCCAATTGCTGACGTTTGGTCTTAAGAACGAATATCCGGCTCCTATTCCTTTTTTAAATGACTTGACCTTTGACCCGATGAAGGTCATTGCTCAGCGTCTCTCGCATCTTGACCCTGCCCTAGAGGAACGGATAGTCTACCAACTGTTCGTCATGACACCCACAATGGAAGCTCAAAATCGAGGTGGGCAGCGCTTACGCGAGGGGATGGTCAAGCCAACATCTGGTTTTTACGCTAAAGACGACCCGCTTTCAGCCTTCGACCAAACGTTGATCAGTACCAAACTGGATGCGACCCTTTACCACTGCTTTGTCGGCATGACGGTCGAAAGCCGCGACGAAACCCGCTTAGGCGAATTAGCGGTCATCGCCCGTGATTTAGAACTGGTTACTACGCCACGCCATAACGGCATCACGCTCATCGGATCGAAAGCAGTCAAGCGTGCCATACAGAACGAAGCCGAGGACAGTGTCGCATGGTTCGAGATGCTGCTCTCCGCGCTGGTGCAGTCCGGTTCACCCAATTGGCGGCAGCTGCTTTCGGTCTTGTCCCCGGCTGAGATGGCGACCCTCTGGCATCTGCCGTATGACAGCTTCACCTCCCCCACGATTGTTTGGGCCGGTTCGGATGTGCCGGATGCCGTCACCAAGCCCCAAGGGCCAAATGCCGTTGTCTTTGGCGAGGGGAAAGTGGCCGGACAGCGCGTGCCGCTCTATCTGGCAGAAGCCGACCGCGACACCCATCACTTTATTGTCGGCAAGACCAAAATGGGGAAATCCACGTTACTGCATAACCTGATCCATCAGGATATTGTGGCAGGCCGGGGGGTGGCAGTCATTGATCCGCATGGTGAGTTGGTCGATAACCTGCTGGCCAGCAGCATTCCGCCTGAACGCCTCAACGATGTCATCCCGATTGACTGCGGCCAGGCAGACCCTCCCGTACCCCTCAATCCCTTCCGCATTCCAGAGGGGTTGTCCAAAGCCGCCGCTTTCAACTATCTCTATGAAACCCTGCACAAAATCTACGACAAGATTTGGCTGGATGGGCAAAGCGACATGATCTTACGCAACGTGCTCTCGGCCTTACTCTACGACCCGGAGGCCACACCCCGCGACATCCGTCGTCTCTTCACGAATACCGCGTATCAGGAAAAGATCGTCGAGTTGATCGAAGACCAAGAAGGTTCGACCAGTCTGTCGGACTACTGGCGGGATTTTGCGCACAAGTCAGTGGGGGAGCGGAATAAGCTGTTTAGCCCGATTGAATCTCGCACCAATGTATTCTTGGGCAACAGTGTGATCGAAAGTATGACCTGTCATCCGCATACCCTGAACATTAAGCAGATGATCGCAGAACGCAAAATCATCTTGATTAGTCTGGCTGGAGATGAGATTGTCAGCGAAGTTAATAGCCTCGGCGCGATCTTTTTCACACAGTTCCTTCTCGCTAGTCAAGCGCTTGGGCCACTATCGCGCAATCCGCGTCCGCCCTATTATCTGTATGTCGACGAAGCCCATCGCTTCACTACATCGCCGGTTGCCGATATGTATTCCAATCTCCGTAAATTCGGATTATCCCTCACTTTGTCCAGCCAGTACTTGGGACAACTGTCCTCCGAAACCTTGGCCGGTATTTGGGGCAATGAGGGCGCGTTATTCGTTTTTGAAGTCGGCCAGCCTGACTTGACCGAGCTGGCCCCCAAGGTTGAACCCGCTATCTCCCGCGACACCTTACTAAACTTGGGCGAGCATCGGATGGTGGTCAAGCTGCGTGCCGGGGGCAAGACGCTCCCGGCATTTGTGGCGGAAACCCGTGATAAGCCGAGTGGTGGCACACCGGCGGAAATCCAGTCTGGAGCGCTTGAGCCATATGGATTTCAACCCCTAAATGAAACCCGCGCGTGGCTCAAAGCCCGGTATGCGGTACCGAAGCCGCCACCACCACCTGAGACACAAACGCCCGATCATCCGAAGGAAGAACCGCCCAAAGCTGATTTGTCGGATTATGAATAGGCAAGAAATCGGCTCGGGGATGTCTAGCGAGGGGGATGCAGTTCTCATTTATGCGCGTGTCACATGGAACGTTGCATCCCTTTGCACTTGACGTTAACCAGTGGGATTTCCTATCGCTTGCATTGAGACTCTGATCGTGCTAGTTTGAAATGACCCTATGGCATGGTCATCTAAAGAGCAGCCTACACCGCTCAACACTTTTGAAATTCAGGGATTGCACTATCTTCACGGACAGACCATTGACCGAAAATATCATCAAAATACCTTTAACGGCAAAGCTTATCCGTTGATTGAGTTTCCTTCAGGTTTGACGCGGGAAGTGGTTGATAATCCCATTTCACATCGTCCTTTCATCAGTATTTGGAGAGGACTACAACTGCCCTACTTTTCAACGCGCAATGAAGCCTATGAATTGGCGTCGCAATTCGCTGAGATGTACCAATTGCAGGTTATTTCCTCGCAAGACAACCTTCTGTCCATTTTTAATAAAGAAGGCAATCGTGCCTATCATCTTGAATACGATAATGACCATAGACGGTTAAGCGATATTGTCCTTCGACCGATATATGCGATGGAACTCTTGGATGGAGAAACGCGCGCGGTACTTCCACCGCTTTATGCGAATGAGCATCTGGGGATAAAAGCTATTGCTCCGGTTAAATATTTCTCGCCCGATAGCGGCTGGGTGTGGTATCCAACCGAATATGATGGGGTGGATATTTTCTTCGGCTTAGTTTCTGGCTTTGAACTCGAATTGGGTTATTTCACTTTAGGCGACTTAGAAGCCATACGAGGCCCGTTAGGATTGCCCATTGAACGCGATTTGTATTATCAACCAACTGATCTTGAAACAATCCAAACTTGGCATCGTTCGTAGCTGAAAAATACATTCGGCGAATGTTAGGTTGAATAACCCTAATACGGTATGAGTAAGGAAGGATCGCCCTCATCACATGAACCATTTGCCTTCAACGAAAACGAGCGGTTATTTGATCGGATAAGCCACACACGGTTCCTTGAACTATTGGCAAACGAACAGACAGTTATTCACGAGGTTGATCTCAGCACCAATTCCTTCGGGGAATTTCTCTTTGTGACTACCAGCCATACCGAGAATAACGCAGCACAGACAACCACTTTTTGGGGAATGGGGTATCATGAGTCGCGAGAGCGATGGTTGACCAGTACATGGTCATGGTTTGACTCACAGCGAAGGTTCGATGGTCAACCGCTTTCAAAAGAAGATGCTCTTGCCCAAATTGAGGCCAGACGGCAGGATGTTCTCGGTTGGGACACACACGCGAAACCCTCTAAACGAGCAGAGCTTTTTGCTCTACTCGCTGACTTAACGGATGAAGATGGAGCCCTCAGCGAAATAGAGGATTTGGGAAACGCATTCGACCTCGATGAATAATGTTTAGCCTCGGTTTGCCCCTCAATATTGAATTTCTGCCTTCTTGGTGAATGTGTCATAATGGATTGTCTGCCCTCCATTCCAGCAGCACATTGACAACCCTAACAACTATCGTAGCGTGAACTCCTTGTGAAATATCTATGAAGATGTCGTAGTTTAATTGTATTTCAATCAATGCGATACATTAAGGGAGTACAATGATTTTAGAATTACAATTTGTTACACCATAAACATATGCTTTTATGAGCAGCGCCAATACATAATTACTACATCAAAGTCCAGAAAAGTGAGTGTATTCAGCCTTTAGAGGTGTCAATGAATATGAGTATCAGTCAAAGCATTCGTAACAACAAATCTGAAACGTGGCACAATGACAGGATTTATACCGAGCTTGCAAGCCGCAAAAGAGGTTCCAAGGCATGATCGATTTCATTATGGACACGCCGATTTGGAGGAATATAGCTCTTAAGTACGCTTTAAGTCGCTTTATATTCATCTAGACGAGATCGTCTGGATGACAAGATTTACAAGGGAACAAGATGATGCCTATTAATGTTGTATGGAAGGATGAGACAAGAACTGTATTGGTGTTCGTTTATGAAGGTAACTGGGATTTGAATGACTTTTACCAAGCAACCGACAAAGCGAATAGTCTGCTCGACGAAGTCACCCATCAGGTGAACATGGTGCTTGATGTACGCGGCAGCAAAATGATCCCGAATGGCTTTATGACTGCGCTGAGCAATTCCTACAGAAATATCCATCCGAACTCCGGTATTCTCGTTATGGTCGGAATAAATGCATTTGCCAGAGCCTTCATCGGACTATTCCGCAAGGTATATCCCGGGAAAGATAGTAAGAAGCCGATCTATTTCGCGGGTAATTATGATGAGGCTCAGGCCATCATGGATCGTCAATTAATGTCAAAGACGGTTTAGGCATTGTTGAATGGAAAAATACCCTAGACAGGCAGAATCTTATACGCTCTGTCCGCATCGCCCGTATCGATTACGGCACATATCTGCGTGAACTCATAGGATCACTTGTATGAACCTGTCTGTGGCAGGCTCAGAGCATAAGTCTCCAAGTCGAGGCTGATAACATTCATATGGACATCGACACCGCCATCCCCTACTTACTACTCGGCAACGAACGGTTGTCCAAGGTGCTCAAGCCCACCTTTCCGAATGGGTGCTTTGAAACGATAGGAGTCGAGACCTGCTGCTGGGATGAAGGGGAATATCGGTTGAAGGTTCGCTATGAGAGGGTGGGGATGCAAGCGGGGATGGACTACCGTAACACAACTTCCCTCGGTTTGCAATTAGTTAACAGCCTCTCCCAGCAGCACGGCGGAGATGAAAACAACTTCCGGGCTTCTGTTCGCCATCGAGATCCCAATTGTAGTGTTAGTGAAGGAATAGATCATGGTATCGCTCACCCGGCAATCACACTCTCTCAATAGCTATCTCTTCACCCCGCAGACGCTGCGCAAATCATGGCCGGGGGTACCAGCAGTAGTTGTCGCGCTGTCTGTTTATGATACTCAAGTGACACCGATCATGCCGAGGCTGATGCAGACCAAAAACCCGAACGATACAGGGTCTGAACCTATCGCCAAAGCACTCGGAAAAGTCCCTAGTAAAGCTGTCGCCTACAAAATTCTAGTGGTCGAAGATGAGAGCATCGTTGCCTTAGATCTTAGCAATACCTTACGACGATTGGGCTATTTCGTCACAGGAGTTGCGGCTTCCGGTGAGCAAGCCGTACAACAAGCCGTCGAAATGCAGCCCGATCTGGTGATGATGGATATTCGGCTGCAAGGAAATATGGACGGCATTGAAGCCGCTCGTCAAATCCGAACCCAGTTGCATGTCCCAGTGATTTTTTTGACAGCCTATGTGGATGAAAATACTTTAAAACGAGCACAATTGACTCAACCTGCCGGTTTCCTTTGCAAACCTTTTGTGAAATTTGAGCTTCAAGAAACTATTGCAGCGGCACTCAATCGCCCCGTGGACGATTAGGGAGAGAACTATCTTGGGCAAGCGGCGAGGCAACAGCTATGGTTAATAAGGTTTTGGCTATCATTTTGGCCAGTATCCTGCTTACGGCGACAGCCTGTTCTAGTTCTATACCGCTCACCCCTACGGTGACAACTCCTGTCAACGAACTCACACTCTATAACTGGGCCGAGTATATGCCCCAATCCGTACTAGATGCTTTCGGCAAAGAATACGGTATCAAGGTTAACTATATCGTCTATGACACGATGGAAGAAGCCGAGCAGCGTATTATTGACGGCAATCTCGCCTTCGACATCGCCGTAGTTGAACATGATAGTGTCGCTAGACTCGTTTCTCATGGTTCATTGGCAGGAATTGATTACCATAATGTTCCCAATTTTAAAAACATTTCAGCTGACTTTCGTGACCTTGCTTTTGATCCGGGTAATCGGTATTTGGTGCCATATAACTGGGGTACGACCGGATTGATTGTGCGTAGTGACCTCGTGAACCCCTTCCCTACGCGGTGGGCTGATCTGTGGAATCCGCGCTATGCAGGACACATCGCCATCCGGGCACAACCGACGGAATTAATTAACGTCGCGCTGAAGTCACTAGGATATCCGCTCAACTCAAGTGATCCGGCGCATCTGGAACAGGCACTCAGGCGTCTCATTGAATTGAAAAAGGCCGCCACCTTCGTCGACGTAAAGGCGGAACTGGCTATCGCAGGTCTTTTGACAGGGGACACCTGGATTTTGCTTGGATGGACAGGGGATGCGCTCCTCGCCGCCGACCAGAACCCGTCGATGAGGTACGTTATTCCACAGGACGGCACATTACTGTGGGGGGATGGCTTTGTGATCTCGGCCAACAGCGCTCACAAGGATACCGCGGAAAAGTTCATTAACTTCATTTTGCGACCCGAGATCAGTGCGCAGATCGTCAACGAATATTATTATCCGACGGCGAATGAGGCAGCCCTCGGTTTAGTCGACCCCGCCATCCGAAACAATCCGATCCTATTCCCAGCACGAGAGGATATACGGAACGGTGAATGGTATCAGCCGTTGAGTCCGGAAAGACAGCGGCTATACGACAACATCTGGGCGCGGTTCGAGGGAGCTAAGCCGTAGGGGAATATGATGAAATTCCAGAGAAGAAATGTCGTCTGCTTTATAACAGTCTTATTGATTCTCGGGGGCTGCGCCGGATCCGCAGTACCTTCGCCCACAGCACAGCCGCTTGCCGACGAACTCATTCTCTACAATTGGGAAGATGACATTCCGCAATCGGTGCTGGATATGTTTACACAGGAATATGGTGTTAAGGTCAAGTACATTGTTTATGAATCGCAGGACGAAGCCATAGCCAATATGCGGGCAGGCAAGGCATATGATGTCGTCACCATGGAGGGTCGCGACATTCCTCTGTTGGTCAGAGAACATATTCTGACGGTGATTGATCTCAGCCATGTGCCCAACTTCAAGAATGTTTCAGCTAACTTTCGCAATTTGATTTATGATCCCGACAATCGCTATAGCATCCCTTATAACTGGGGCACCACCGGACTGGTCGTCCGCAGCGACCTCATCCCCGAACCAGTGACGCGCTGGGCTGATTTGTGGGATCCGCGCTATGCTGGAAGGATCGGAATATGGGCAGGTCAATCACGCGAGGTGATTGCCCTGACGCTCTTGGCTTTGGGTTATTCCGCCAACTCCGAAAACCCGACTGAATTAGCGGCAGTGCTGGATCGGCTGCTCAAGATCAAGCCGCATGTTCACTTTCTGGAAGACTTCGACCTTAATGATTCGTCCAAGGTCATGGCCAGTGGTCAAGTCTGGATTAGCATGGGCTATGCCGCTGATGCCATAAGAGGGCATGAAATCAACCCGGCTATACGTTATGTCATGCCTGAGGAGGGAGCATTGCTTTGGGGCGACACATTTGTCATTCCCGCCAGCAGCCCACATCCCTACACAGCCGAGGTGTTCTTGAACTTCATGCTGCGACCTGAGATCAGCGCCCAGATGGTCAACGAGCAAGGCTATCCAATGGCCAACGATGCCGCACGAAGCTTGATCCATCCGGACATCTTGAACAATCCCGTGATCTACCCACACGATGATGATCTGAAAAATGCCAGTCTGATTTTACCTCTCAGTCCGGAAGGGCAGACACGATACGATAACCTATGGAAACACTTTTTGGCTGCGGGTCAATAGGAAAGCACATCATGCAGACGCGATCCTCCACATTTCCCACTTGGGTGTCCAAACTGTTTCTAAACAGGAGCTTACGTGTACGCCTGATGAGTCTGCTGGGGACGATATCCCTGTTGACCTTTTTGTTTTGTGCCACCAGTGTCATCTATTTCGTCAGCCGATCCGAGTCTGCATCTTGGCGTGGTCGCCAGGGAGAGGCCGCCCGGTCTGCCGCCCGCGCTGTGGCTGACATTATTCAGAACACGGAGAACACCCTTGTCTATTTAGCTCAACTCCATCCTGCGGAGACCGATTCGGTGGTGATTCAAAATGAGATCGGGCCACACGCGGAATTGTTAGAGGTGATACGCCTTGATAACGACGGGAAGGTGATCGCGAGCGCATCCCGAGACCGGCTCGTGCTGGCGAATTTGTTCACCATTCATTTATCGGAATGGTTCAAACGTGCACAAGCAGGTGAGCGGTACTATGGAGGAGTTCAGCTCTCCTCGGATATGGAACCCTACATCGTTGTCGCTTTTCCAACAATTGAGGGGGGAGTGATTGCAGCCCGTTTGCGTATGGAAGTGCTGTGGACGGTGGTGGCCGATATCCGCTTTGGCACGAGCGGACGAGCCTATGTGATCAACCAAAATGAGCAAGTCATCGCCCACACCGACCCGGCCGTTGTTCTTGCTGGCACGAACCTTTCCAACCAACCTGAACTTTACGACTTGGAGAAGGCCGCTGGACATGAATGGTACGGTGATTATGTCAACTTTGAAGGCAATTCGGTGGTCGTTGTCAGTGCGCCCATAGGCAGCACCGGCTGGATACTGATTACTGAGCTGTCACAAGCAGAGGCATATGCTACTACCTACACGGCTGCCATCGTCCTCGGAGGCAGTATTCTGCTGTTTATGATCATCATTATGGTCTTGGCTCGCGCCTTCCTGCACCTGTCCGTTCTAGCTCCAATGGAAAAGCTGCGCTCGGGAGCTGAACGGATCGGCCAAGGGGATCTGAATCACCGCATTGATCTTCAACAGCGTGATGAAATTGGCCTCGTGGCAACTGCCCTTAATGCCATGGTTAGTAATCTGCATGAACGTGAACAGCAGCTGTCTGCTCAAGCATTTTCTCTGGTCAGCGAAGTCGCTGAACGCACGCGAGCCGAACTTGAACTGCGCCAGAGTGAAGCCCGCTATCGCGCTATTGTCGAAGATCAGACCGAATTGATTTGCCGCTTCCATGCCGATGGAACGCTGACCTTCGTCAATGATGCTTACTGCCGTTATTTTGGCAAGCCGCGTGATGAATTGGTAGGATACCCTTTTACGGCGCCTATACCCGTTGAAGATCATCCTTATATTGAGGCTCAGTTGGGATCCCTTAGTCCTGAACACCCGATGACGACTTGCGAAAACCGGGTATTGATCGGCAATGATGAAGTTCGCTGGATGCAGTGGACGGACCGGCTCATCTCGGGTACCAACGGCAGTTTAGTTGAGTTTCAGTCGGTTGGACGGGACGTTACTAATCGTCGGCAAGCCGAGGAAGAAATCAGGTACTTGAATGCTGACCTCGAACGCCGCGTAGTTGAACGTACGGAACAACTCGCTGCTGTCAATGGAGAACTCAAGAATGAGATCGCTGAACGTGAGCGGGTGGAGGTTGCGCTACGCATAAGCGAAGCACAGTATCGTACGATCGTTGAAACAGCACAGGAAGGTATCTGGCTGATCGACAGCCAGGGCGCCACAACCTATGCCAATCCTAAAATGGCTGAGATGTTCGGCTATAAACCCGATGAGATGATCGGGCGCAGCCTGTTCGCATTTATGGACCATGCCGGACAGCTAATAGCACAGCGAAACCTTGAGCGTCGGCGCCAGGGTATCAAAGAAGAGCATGAATTCCGTTTCAAACATAAAGATGGTCGCGATGTATGGACATCCATGTCCACAAATCCAATCATGGATGATCAGGGGCAGTTCGTTTCTGCCCTGGGTATGGTCACGGATATAACGGAGCGTAAACAGCATGAAGACAGCCTGCGGATGAGCGAAATGCGTCTGCGTGACGCACAGGCAATCGCCCACATCGGCAGCTGGGAGTGGAACATCCCCACGAGCGAAGTGTACTGGTCTGATGAGGTCTATCGTATTTTTGGTCATCTTCCACAGGAATTCAAGCTCTACCTTGATACTTTTCTTCAGAAAGTCTATCCCGATGATTTGGATGGTCTAGAACAAGCCGTTTACGCCGCATTCGACGGTGAACCGTATCTCATCGTTCATCGTATTGTGCGGTCTGATGGAGAAATCCGCTGGGTTCAACAACATGGGCAGGTGACGTTCGACCAAGATAGGATGCCGGTGCGCTTAGTTGGCACTACGCAGGATATAACTGAACTAAAGCAAGCAGAAGATCTCATCAGAGCCTCATTGCGTGAAAAAGAAATCCTGTTAAAGGAAATTCACCACCGCGTCAAGAACAACCTGCAGATCATCTCCAGCTTGCTGAACTTGCAGTCCAATTCAATTAGCGATCCGCTCACACTGGCTCAGTTCCAGGACAGTCAGAATCGTGTTCGCTCAATGGCACTTATTCACGAGCGCTTATATCGCTCAGATGACCTCGCTCAGATTGACTTTGGACCTTACTTACGTGACTTGGTGAACTCCCTTGTACAGACTTATCGGCGGCAAATACAGAGCATTACGCTCAAGATTGAAGCGGATGTGGTGCTGCTGGACATTGATACAGCCATCCCTTGTGGTCTGATTGTAAACGAGTTGGTGTCGAACGCCCTGAAACACGGTTTCCCCGACGGGCGAACCGGAGAAATCGGAGTCGAAATAAGACAAGAAAGCACGCAGGGACAGTACCGCTTGCTGGTAAGGGACGATGGGGTAGGGATGGCGGAGGATGTGGATTATCGGAATACACCGTCACTGGGTTTGCAGTTGGTTAACAGCCTGTGTAAACAAATCGGTGGAAACATTGACTTGTGCCAGGAGGGTGGTACACAGTTCGTCATCCGTTTTTCGGGGCCGAGAAAGAACGAAGGGGCGCGATTAACATGACTGGCAATAGAAATCTCATTGAAAAAGACAAGTTCACCGTCATGCCCGATTTGCAGAAACTTGTCAGAGTGCCTTTCAAGAATCAAGGATCGAAGCAATGACTTGGCAATATACCCCGCTGACTGTCCCCCTGTTGATGGTCGCTGTTATCGTGATATTCCTAGCGATCTACCTCCGGGTATTGCAGGGTACTCCCATCGTTCGTCATGCAGCACTGCTTCTTCTAGCTGATGCGCTCTGGTTAATAGCCGTAACACTCGAACTGGCGGGAGGCGACTTATCGACGAAAATATTCTGGAATAAAGTCCAGTATTTCGGATCGGTTTTTGTGCCACTCGGATGGTTGTTGCTCACCCTGCGTGTACTGGGATACTCCGAATGGATAAAGCCCATGCGCATTATGGGCCTTAGTTTCATACCCGTGCTCACCTTGATAGCCGTGTGGACAAACGAGAGGCATGGACTGGTATGGACCAGCCACGAACTACGACAATTGGGTTCTTTCTCTGTCTTGATAAATGAACGCGGAATAATTTTTTGGGTGTATTTCGTCTACGCTTCAATTCTCGTCGCCTGTGCGGTGATTATGCTGTTTCGAACCGTGACCCGCGAGCGCGAGTTGTATAAAGGACAGGCCAGTGCCTTTCTGGTGGGGGGGCTCGTGCCACTGGCTGTTGGAATACTGGATGTTGCGCGACAAGATCTCGTTGGTGGACTTTATGCTGTGCCGCTGGCTATGATTGTCAGCGTAGTAGCGATCGTTTGGGGAATCGTCCATTTCCGCTCGGGAGACATTGTTCCAATTGCACGCAAGTTAGTCATGGAAAGTCTATCCGATGGTGTGCTGGTGTTTGATCAAGGATTACGCTTGGTGGATATGAATACTGCCGCGAAGAACTCCCTCCAGATTGGTCAGCAAGGCCATATTGGCAAACTCATAACCGAAGTCTGGCCAGAGGTGGCTGAACATCTGGCTCATGAGCTGCACTTTTCAGATCATTTCATTAATTTTGTCATGCAAAGCTCGGGCGTAGAACGCACGCTAGATGTGCGTTGCTCACCACTGGTTGATTGGCGTCATACCGTAATTGGATGGGTCATCGTGGTACGGGACATTACTGAGCAAACGTCAAGTACAAATCGACTTCAAGCCTCACTGCGTGAAAAAGAGGTACTGCTGAAAGAGATCCATCATCGCGTTAAGAATAACTTACAGATTATCGCCAGTCTTCTAAACTTACAATCCAGTTCTATTGACGATCCGCTCACGCTGGCTCAATTTCAGGACAGTCAGAATCGTGTTCGCTCCATGGCACTCATCCATGAGCGTCTGTATCGTTCTGATGACCTCGCTCAGATCGACTTTGGTTCCTACGTGCGTGATCTCGCCGGCTCGCTTGTGCAGACTTATCGCGGACAAGTTCAGAATGTGATGCTCAAGGTTGAAGCAGATGTGACACTGTTGGACATCGACACGGCTATACCCTGTGGCCTCATTGTGAATGAATTGGTATCGAATGCTCTGAAACATGCTTTTCCTAATGGTCTGACGGGGCAAATCTGCGTTGAGATCCGGCAGAAGCAAGGTGAGGGAGAGTACAGGTTGGTGGTACGGGACAATGGGGTAGGGATGGGGGACGACGTAGATTATCGAAATACTCCCTCACTCGGATTACAACTGGTCAACAGCCTCGCTAAACAGATCGGTGGCAGCGTTGACTTATGTCGGGATGGTGGTACACAGTTTGCCATCCACTTTACTAGACCGCGTATGAATGAAGTGGAGCCATCCAAATGACTGACACGATTACGATCCTTGTAGTCGAAGATGAGGCTATCGTAGCCCTCGACCTGCAAAGTCGGCTGAGACGCCTAGGGTATCTTGTGCCGGAGACCGCTGCTTCAGGTACGGAAGCTATCCAGCTGGCTGAACAATTGCAACCTGACTTAATTTTTATGGATATTGGACTTCAGGGGACAATGGACGGTATTGAAGCTGCTGAACAGATTTGTGCATGTTCCACCGTTCAAGTGGTATTTCTGACGGCCTACGCAGATGCCAATACCAGACAGCGAGCCGAGTTCATTGCACCGGCCTCTTTCCTTTCGAAACCCTTTGCGGATGAAGAAGTGTTGACTGCTATCAAGACCGCTCTCAGTAAGAGGAACGAAAGTTGATGTTGACCTATCACCCATCCATCTACAGCCTCATCCTCATTCTTGTGTCGGTATCAATTGCTTTATTTGCCCTAACCCGATGGCGACTGCGTACCATGCGCCCGACGGCTGGACCGGGAGCCTTATTGATGTGGTGTGGTTCACTATGGATTCTGGCGAATGCACTCGAAATCGCCAGCGCGAACCTGCAAACAGCTCAATTCTGGTTCATGATTGAGAATGTCGCGATGGCTCCAGTTCCGGTGCTTTGGCTCGCCATGTCCCTGCAATTTACCGGCTATTACCATCTCTTGACGCGAAAACATTGGCTAATATTAGGGATTGCTCCACTCATTAGCCTACTTGCGCTGGCCACAAACGATGCACATGGTCTCTACGTGTCGAATGAGCATTTTGAAGTTCAGGGTTCAATTACTAATCTGGTCACCAAACCCGGTTTGGTTATGGTTAGCCTCTACCTCTATGGATATGTACTCACAATTCTAGGTGCTTATCTCCTCACCCGTAAACTGCTTTACTCGCGCGGATTTCGTTGGCAAGGCATCTGGATATTGATGGGTGTCGCCTTAACGGTTGTGGCCAATATTCTCGATTGGAGTCAGCTTAACCCGTTCCCATACATTAAGCTCACCCCACTGGCACTGGTTATCGCAATCCCATTATGGGTATTTACGATTATTCGTACGCGGCGCGCCGATATCATCCCAATTGCACGCAACAACATCATTCAAATCATGCAAGACGCGGTACTGGTATTGGATGTCGAAAATCGGATCATCGACACGAATCCGGCAGCCGAGAAGTTAATTGGCCTGCCGCTTAAGGATATTTTCGGTAAACCCATCAATGAAGCTTGGCCGGACTCAGTTGGAAGGATCGATGCACTTTCAGGAGATCTCGGCGACCGAAACGAACTGCGAGTCGGCGAGGCCAATCAAGCACGTATTTTTGATGTTCGCCGGTCTAGCCTGACCGATTGGCGCGGACAGCGTCTTAGCCAAGTGATAGTCCTTCGCGATGTTACAAAACGCGTCCAAGCTGAGGATTCGCTTCGGTTAAGCGAGGAACATTTCCGGGCACTTACCGAAAATGCCACAGATCTCGTTGGCATTGTCGATGGTAACGGAATTATAGGCTACGCCAGTCCATCTATCGAACGCGGCTTTGGTTACAAAATCAGTGATCTCATCGGGAAAAGTGTAATTGAGTTTATTCACCCAGATGACACTAGCCTTGTATTGACTACTCTTAAAACATCCATTGAGCAACCGGGTATCGCTCCATCAGCCATCACGCGGTTTCGTCATCTAGATGGGGGTTGGCGCACGGTCGAATATGTTGCCAATAACCTGCTGCAACAACCGGCGGTTAGGGGAATCGTCATCAATGCCCGTGATATAACAGATCGAACCGAAACTGAGGAGAAACTACGGCTCAGTGAAAGCTATTTCCGGGCGCTAACTGAAAACTCGACCGATGTGACGATTATTACTGATTTGGGTGGAACTATTCAGTATGTCAGCCCATCACTTGAGCGTATTTTCCAACGCACCCGCGATGAAGCCGTAGGGAAGAATACACTGGACTTTATACACCCCGATGACGTCAATCGTTTGCTAACATCCATGACCGACTCGATGGTGGATCCACAGGCTTCCAAAGCCATTACGGCGCGCTTTCACGATTCGAGCGGTTGTTGGCATATCCTGGAATGTGTGGCGAGCAATATGCTCGATCACCCTGCAATCAAGGGGATTGTTGTCAATGCGCGTGATGTGACCGAGCGGGAAACCATCGCCGAAGCTCTGCGTCAAAGTGAGGAACGATACCGTCTACATTTTGCGCATGTCAACGATGTCATTTACTCCTATGACTTGCAACTGAGATTGCTTTCAATGTCTCCAAGCCTCGAAAGGCAACTGGGTTTCAAACCTGAAACATTCATTGGTAAGTCTATTTTGGAACTTGGAGTACTACCGACGGAATACTTCGAAAAAGCCTCAATTGAGGCCATGAGGGTCTTGGCCGGCGAACGAATTGAAGGGGCAAAATACGAGTTAATAGCTGCGGACGGAACGCGAAAGATCGCTGAGATTAGTTCTAGCCCGATATTTCAAAGTGGCGAAGTGATTGCAGTAGTTAATGTAGCTCGTGATATCACCGAGCGAGTACGCGCCAATGAACTCCTACGCACGTCACTGACCGAGAAGGAAGTGTTGCTTAGAGAAATCCACCATCGTGTCAAGAATAACCTACAAATTATTGCCAGCCTACTGAACTTACAATCCAATTCGATCGACGACCCGCTCACGTTGGCTCAGTTCCAAGACAGTCAGAATCGGGTACGATCAATGGCGCTCATCCACGAGCGCTTGTATCGGTCTGATAACCTCGCCCAGATCGACTTTGGCACGTATCTGCGTGATCTCGCTAGTTCGCTTGTGCAGACCTATCGTGGACAGGCGCAGAGTATTCAGCTAAAGGTAGAGTTCGATACCATTCTGCTGGATATTGACAGAGCCATCCCCTGTGGTCTGCTGGTAAATGAACTGGTATCCAACGCGCTCAAACATGCTTTTCCTAATGAGCGCAGTGGCATGATTGGCGTTGAGATGCGATCCGTAGGGGAGTCGTGCTACCAACTCGCCGTGTGGGATGATGGGATCGGTTTCCCGGCAGATGTGGATTTCCAAAAAACAGCTTCGCTCGGTTTGCAGTTGGTTAACAGTCTCACTCACCAGATTAGTGGGGCGCTTGAACTAGATACACATCTCGGAACGCGGTTCAATATTGTATTTTCCAAATTAGGGTGACTTCAACTCCCAAGTTTCAGCTTGTCAAATGAAAGATTCCAATTCCGCGTTTATTGCTAAACACGCTTCCTTAAGGTTTACGTACCATTCGTGAAATTGCAATTATTACAGTGCATAACTGGATCTACAATAAGTATGGGTGTACACGTTATTGCACAGAAAACCCGTTGACACAAAGTAAACGATGAGAACGTCGGCTATGGTCGGCCATTGAACACCCAAAAAGTCGATGAAAGTTGTACGTAGAATGGATAGGCTTTTCTAAATTGACCGTAAATTCCCGTTTAATCGCATGGATGCAATGACCGTCCAAGCGCGTGCGTCGATTATCTCTTACGGACCACATGAGCCTGCATTACAAAGGCGAACGTAATTCATGCTGGCTAAGGGTTGGGTTACAAATAGCGACTTGAATCTCGGTTGATATAAAGAAAATGTGTTGTGAAACAAGAAGTATCTTCGCAAACCGTCGAAAAAGGTAGTTTATGAGCTCGCCCAAAATCCTTATCGTGGAAGACGAGAGTATCGTCGCCTTGGATATGCAAACCAGACTCAATCGGCTAGGTTATGAAGTCGTTGGCATTTCGGATTCTGGTCTGGAAGCGATTGAAATGGCGGGCAATCATCAACCCGATTTGGCGCTAATGGACATTCGACTTCGAGGCACCATGGACGGAGTCGAGACAGCTAATCAGTTCCGTACCCGGTATGATATTCCAGTGGTCTACCTCACAGCCTATGCCGATGAGCAGACCCTAAAACGCGCCAAAGTGACGGAACCGCTTGGTTATCTTGTCAAACCGTTCGAAGAACGCGAACTCCATAGCACCATCGAAATGGCACTTTACAAGATCGAGATGGATAAGCGATTGCAGGCTCAAACAGCCCGCCTGCAGAGGATCGTTTCAACTGTGCCCGAAGGGGTTGCGCTGCTCGACGCCAACCACCGCCTCGTGCTGGTCAATCCCAGAGCTGAGGCTTACCTTGCCGATCTGGCGGGTGTGTCGGTTGGCGATATTGTTGACCGGTTGGGAGATACTTCAATTGAACACCTGCTGAATAGGTCGGGGGATGAATCTTGGCATGAAATAAAAATCAAAGGCTCATATCCCCGTGTTTTCGAGGCCATCTTGTCAATTGCCCAGCCTGATTCCGCACCGACCGGCAACAATGCTTCGGAGTGGGTACTGGTGCTTCGAGAGGTAACTGCCGAACGCCAGATTCAAGAACGGATTCAGTTACAAGACCGTTTGGCAGCGGTTGGCCAACTCGCGGCAGGCATCGCCCATGACTTCAACAACATTCTCGCCAGTCTCCTGTTGACTCCTTATATGATCCAGAGGACGGAACCGCATTTATCACCTAAGAATCTAGAGCGTCTTGACAGCATTACGCAGCTGGCAAAACGTGCGAGTGACCTCATCAAGCAAATCCTTGATTTTAGCAGAGCATCAGCCATGGAAATGATTCCAATCGATCTGCGGCCCTTGCTCAAAGAATTATCCAAAATGCTTGAACGGATGCTGCCTGAAGATATTTCCTTTAGACTCATCTATCTACCCGACGACTATATGGTGAAGGGTGACTCAACCCGCATTATTCAACTTTTGATGAACTTAGTTTTGAATGCGCGTGACGCCATGCCGAATGGTGGTGAGCTCTGCGTGGAATTGGCAAGAGTTTCTGGCGACGAGATGCACATAGCCGACATTTCGAGTCATAACGGATGGTTACGGATAAATGTGACGGATCGAGGGACAGGAATTCATCCCGATGCCTTGCCTCATGTCTTTGAACCTTTTTTTACTACCAAAGCACCGGGCAAAGGAACCGGATTGGGCTTGGCTCAAGTGTACGGCATCATTCAACAGCATGGGGGTCATATCAACATAGACACTCAGCTTGGTCAAGGTACAACCTTTTCCGTCTACTTTCCGGCGCTGAGTCCTCTTTCACCGGTTGAAGTTCATTTGGGTGTCGATCATACTTCGCCACTCCGGGGAAATCAGCAAACAATTTTGATCGTTGAGGATAATCCGGATGTCAGGCAATCAATTTGCGATATCCTTGAACTATCGAATTATCACATCTTGACAGCTTCGAATGGACGTGAAGCACTGACTGTAATTGACCAGTTGGAGACCCAAGTAGATTTGATCTTAACTGACCTAGTTATGCCAGAGATGGGAGGACTAGAATTGTGCCGTGAACTAAGACGCAAGAACTCTACTGTGAAAGTCATTATCCTATCCGGATATATTTCAGAAGAGACACTTGAAGAATTGAAATCACTGGCGGTCTCGGACTACCTACGTAAACCGATTGATGCCGAACACTTGGTTACCACGATTGAAAGTGTTTGGCAGAAGCCATTCTATTCCTGAATACGAGCCGAAAGTAGGACGGAGTATCTTCGTCAAGAATACCATCTTCCAAAATCACTTGAATAGGTCGCGCCACGGTATTTGCTCTGAATAACTAGAATGTGTTAATGGCACAATATATGCAATACAAAGTTCCTTTGCGGAACTAGATTGTCGTCTTTTGAATGTGATTCTGGCGAATCTCTCCCAATGATTTCATAGGCTTCATGCGGTCGTGTCATTCTCACTACTCTCTAGACTCCCACTAGCGATCGTGCGCCTCCCTACTTGCTGATTTTGGCGATGTTGCTGCAAGGCAAGCCTAATTGAAGACAGCTTATGTTTCCTTATTGTGTCATCAGTGCGCAGACGTCTGAAGTGGCCATCGAGTTTCCTTTTCTCACTTTACTGACACGGAAAGTATAGGTACGAGTTTTGAGCTATTTTTATATGCCCACTTTATGGTTGTTTAAGTTGCCTTCGTGTAATCAACAATTAGGTGAATGCGTGACACCTAGCTCTGGTTCGGAATTATTCTGGATTCGGTCTGAAAGTTGACCTAGGTTTCATGCCCCACAACGACTAATAGACTCATATGCGCACACGGGTTCTGAAATCGTACATTAGAATATTTTACAGTCGGCATCCAGCTTGATCTATCTCCGAATCACTCACAGAAATTTCACACAACCATTATAGATGATTACACAAACGCTGTGCATAATAACAGAAGATATAATTCTCCTGTCAGTAATTGACTTAACCACTGAAACTGAACGCCACCATGGGTTTGAAGGATTTGAGTTTAGCTTTGGAACCAGTAACGGTAATGGTTCATCTCAGCAAACATCTCCATACCTGCCGTTTCCACTGCGCCTTCCGTAAGCTTCGGTATGGCAATAGTTCTTTGCACCACCAAATACGCTTGATACATGCTAAGAATCCCTGATATTTACGTAATCTTGGGGATAAGCCAATAATGGAAGGAGGACTTTTGTAAGATAATGTAATGTAGCAGTACTTAACAGAAAGACAAGTAATCCTCATGTCTATTCGATATAAGACTTCCCTCGTCAGTATCTTAACTCTTCTCCTCTTATTTGTTTTGCTGTACGTTGCTTTACAATCGCTATTACTGAACAGCTACAAGACTTTGGAAGAGCGATCGGTTCAAGACAATATTGAGCGTGCCGCAAATACTATCGGGAACCGCCTGGATCGGCTTAATGCGACCGCTGGGGATTGGGCTTATTGGGACGACACCTATTCGTTTATTCAAGGCAATAACCACGGCTATATTGAGTCTAACTTGATGGACAATGCGTTGGTCACGCTGGACGTCAATATGATGATTTTCGTCAATGAGACGGGCACAGTCATTTACAAAAAGGTTGTTGACTTACACACCGGCCAAGAAACGACGTTTCCAATCAATTTGATGACGGCTTTGATACAGCAGAGGCGTTCACTAGATCCTAATAACCCCTCGGCTAGTGTGAAAGGCTTCGTACAAAGTGGTGACACCGTTATCATGGTGGCCATGCGGCATATTCTTACAAGCCGAATCGAAGGTCCCAGCGCAGGCATCCTTATTGTGGGGAAGTACCTTGATCAGGATCAAATGGCGGCATTTTCGACGTCGCTGAACTTGTCGCTCACCATTCATCCGCTTGAAGATGTCACGGGTTTGAATGAGCTGCACGCCGCTGCGCCTGTTCTGGCCTCGAATTTAACCACTGTCAGTCAACCACTGGATGACAAAACCATCGCAGGCTACACGCTACTCAAGGATTTACAGGGTAACCCTGTCCGAATCCTCGAGCTTACTATGGAACGCAGTATCTATGCCCAGGGCCAGATCGCAGTCCGCTATTTTGTAATCACCATCCTGATCATAGGCGCAGTCTTCACGGTTGTGATGTTAGGGCTTATAGACCGTATTGTGCTCATCCGTCTTACTCAACTGACCAAGACGGTGACCTACATGCGCGATACTGGCGATGTTTCCGCTCAAATCGCAGTCACAGGCCAGGATGAATTGGCGAAACTAGCCTCAATTTTTGACGAAACGATGCATGTGCTAGGCCATACCCGCGATGAGCTAAAACGGGCAAATGCGAACTTGGAAGATCAGGTTGCCGCCCGTACTTTTGAGTTAGAGCATGTCAATGTCCAGCTCAGAAACGAAATTGTGGAGCATAAGGAGACGCAAAACGAACTTAAAAAAGCACGGGACCAAGCCTTAGAAGCCCTTCGCTTGAAAACCCAGATTCTTGCCAACGTCAGCCACGATGCCCGAACACCATTGAGTGTCATTTCACTACGCGCAGAAATGATGCAGAGTGGACGGTACGGACCCGTTACGGATAAGCAGCGGGATATCATGAACAGCATATTGGTCAACGTACGTCAACTGGTCTCATTTATCGAGAATCTCCTCAGCGGATCACAAATTGACCATGACAAGTTGATCATTAAATCTCAAGAAGTCAGTCCATCTCAATTACTTGTGTCGATTCCCGAAACATTACAACCGCTCGCTGAGCGAAAGGGACTCGAATTAAGCTGGTCAGTAGCTCCCGATGTTCCAGCCGAAATGACCGTCGATCAACACCGTTTCGATCAGATTTTGCAGAATCTTGTGAACAATGCCATCAAATTCACCACTACAGGATCGATACAAGTTCGGATTTATTTACCGGATACTCAACACTGGGCACTGGAAGTAGCCGACACGGGGATTGGAATTCCGCCCGCCGCGCAGTCACGGATCTTTGAGGCCTTTTGGCAGGTGGACGGGTCACTTACGCGTGCCGCTAATCGCGGCGTAGGTCTCGGCTTATCGATCGTAAAGCAGCTGACTACCCTCATGAATGGTCGGGTTACCGTTGAAAGCGAACTCAATAAGGGATCAACTTTTACGATTACATTCCCACTGCCCGAAACACAAGGAGCGTTCACAAATGGAACAACCGCGCGTATTGGTGGTTGAAGATGACTTGGAACTCTGTGAGATTTATGCTGAGTTGCTGACCGAAGATGGCTTACATTGTGACATCATTAATGATGGTCAAATCGCGCTGGATTGGCTAGACCAATATACACCGGATGCTATTCTACTGGATATGCACTTACCCAATGTCTCTGGTATTGAAATTCTGCAATACATTCATAGGTGTAACCGTTTGCATGCGATACCAGTGATGGCTATTACAGCGGATGCGAATGTTGCTGCTCTGGTACAGAATCAGGTTGAAATCGTCCTGCTCAAACCGGCTTCACTCTCACAAGTTGCCTCCTTGGCTCGACGATTATTGTAAGACTACTGACAGTTGAGTTTTGTCCTCGGTCATACTCATGTTGCGGCAAGATGCAGCTAGCGTCCGTTTAGAGTGAGGACAAGATCGCTTTTGTCGCGTAGGTGGAATGGGTATTTCTGTTGGCTTACAGTCAGCGGTCGAAGACACTAATGAACCTGAGGCATGGTCACAATTCATTGAAACAAACTTAATAATTCGTAAAGTTTGGCACCCCCAACTCTTAATATTACGTAATGTGTGGTTAACTGAAGTAATGAAGCAAGTTCAGATTTTCAAAAAAAGGATCCCCATGATGTCCCGCGCACAATACTTTATGGATACTGATATCACCACTCTCGTCGCGCAAATCACGCAGCTTCCGCGTGCAGAAGACGAACAGGTTCTATTGTTCGTAGCGGAACACTCTAAGTTTGATCTGAATGAACTGCTGGCAGCCCTCAGACCGTGCGCTATTCCTATCGCCGGAGGTGTGTTCCCCAGCGTGATTTATGGCAATGAACGATTTGAAACCGGTATCGTAGTTGATGTGCTCCCGGTGCTGGCTGAACCGAGTGTGGTTACAGGTCTTGATACATCGAGCTTTGTCCTTTCCAGTCTGCCTAATCTTCCCAACGGTCAACAATACACAGCCCTCGTACTCGTGGACGGGCTTACAAAATACGTCGCTTCGTTCCTCGACCGGCTATTTCGAAAATATGGGAACAAGGTTCGTTACATCGGTGGGGGAGCAGGCTCATTGAGCTTTCAACAAAAGCCCTGCCTGTTTGATAACCATGGAACCTACCAAGATGCTGGCCTGATCGTGTGGGTCAAAGCAACGACAAGCATCGGAGTACAACATGGCTGGAAACACCTGTACGGTCCCTTTGTTGCCAATCGGACGGATCGAACCATCGTTCACCAGTTGAACAGCCAGCCTGCATTCAAGGTATACAGTCAACTGATCAAACAAAAAACGGGCAAAACGTTGACCCATGAAAATTTCTTCTCAATCGCCAAAGAATATCCGCTCGGGATTTTCCAACCCGGAATGGATTTTATCGTGCGGGATCCCATTGCCTTCACCGATGATGGCTGCTTGGTCTGCGTCGGTGAGGTTCCTGCAAATTCGATGGTCTATATCCTGAAGGGAAACATGCAGAGCTTGGTGGATCATGCACAAATGGCGACGCGCGAAGCCCTGAAAGAGGCGTCCAATGATGCGCACATTCTGATTGTCGATTGCATTTCACGGGTATTGTATCTGGAAAATGAGTTCAGTCAGGAACTCGATGCTGTACGTGCCGAGCTGCCCAATCACCAGTCGCCCCCTTTTGGTGTGTTGACATTGGGTGAGATTGCCACGTTCAATTCCGGTCGGGTAGAGTTCTTCAATAAGACTTTCGTCGTGGGAGCCTTACAAGAACTGGCTCCAGTCGAGCTCCCCACCGAAAAATGGGAACCAAAAGTGTTCAGTAGTCCTGTCGGTAATGGATTGGCCGTGCAGTGTCTAGACTAGCGTTGATCTAGAGAAGTTCACTCCAAACATGCTCGTTGTGGAGTTCTGGGTGAAACATGCGCCGAACCTACCTGCTCGAAATCCTGAATTCCATCGTTTTATGATTAAGATCATGCGACATCAGTGTTAAGTCTCAACTATTTATAGATACTAATGGGCCTATACTACGTTTATAACGTAACATAACGTTACACATAAAATCACCGTTCGACGATCACCGGTGGTGATTGTTGGGTGGTTTGGATAAGAGGAATCACTGTGCCCTATTCAGTCAATTGGTATATTGAGAATGAATTGATGTACGTCCGGTATTGGGGAAACATAACCGTGGGGGAACTCCGCAGTTGTCTGACCCAGATGGAAGCGTTTATTGAAAGCAGTCCCCGCCCTTTGGTCCATGCGATCAGCGATGTTGGCGACATTATCCAACCCGTTCCCTTTAAAGACTCCTTACGAATTGTTCGTGAAGTGGGTCCCCATCCTCGATCCGGATGGACCCTCAATATTCGTGAGAAGTCTAGCTTAGTCCGAATGGGTTCCGGACTGGGAGCCTCCGTGTTTAAGCTGCGTTTTAGAGCATTTGATACATTGGATGAGGCCATAGCCCACTTAAAACTGTTCGATCCAGCCTTGAGTTGGGAGCATATCGACCCATCGGTCACGAAATACATTTCTAATTCCATCGCCGAAATACGAGGCGTATAGCGCCCGCGTGCTATACTGTATGAAGTATGCAGTCACAGTCTGAGCCCCAACAGTCGCCGGTCGATAGTCGATATGCTTCAAGGCACTATTCCACTTTCAGGGACTTCATCGACAAATGCGGCCATGCCTCTGTTTACCTGCCAACGCATGAGAAAGACCATTTACAACAACGGATGTTTGGACACCGTAGAGCAATCGCTGGTGCAGTATGAAATTTGCCATCCTCATGGACACTCCGCTGCTCGTCTGCGCCCTCAGCAACGCTGGGGCTCCCTGCAACCGCGTCCTTGAGGTATGGGAAAAAGGCCGGGTCGATTTGGTGATTGGCGAATGGCAAATGAAGAGTCTGGAACAGGTGAGTTGGACACAATCCCGCGCCCAGCACTATCTGAACACATTGAGAGATCTGGCTACCATCGTGCCGGGGACGAAGGCAATGCCCATCCGCGAGAATCCCGACAATCTGCGGCTCTTGGCGGCCGCTTTAGAGGGAAAAGCGCAGTACATCATAACGTACGGCTCACTGGCACAACACGTGCTGGTTTACGAAGGTATTATATGCCTGACGCCCCATGAATTTCTGGACATCAAGTGGTAAGGACAGTCATTTATTCTTCACTTCGTTGGCCGGGAGACACCAGGTAACCGTACGCTGTTCATGTCAAAAGAACTATAGATGACCAGCAGCCAATAATGAGGGGGCATGCGCAGAATGTTACAAACATTACTGCAATTATCCTTCTGACTGGCTACAATATCGTCATTAGCCCATTACAGTATCCATTTTGCAGTTGTAAGTTGGGGATAGTGACTAACTAACTATGCATAATGTCTCGACCCGGGGATTAAATCACTGTCGAATGGGAAGACGGCATCCACTGGATGATGTTTGTCCGTGCGATTGAGCCTACATGCCGTCGCGTCTTTCAATCTGATCGACGGCTTCCGTATTTGAGGATGTACCAATGTTCTGGCAGCTGACCCCCTACCTGCTCCCCCTGATTGTCGCTTCAATGACCAGTGTATGCTGGGTGACAATTCACTGGTTCCGTTACCGACACTTGCCATCCGCCCGGATTGTTGTCATTTTGATACTAAGCACTGCTACCTGGACCTTCGCAGACGGACTTCAGTTCGCAGCGGTTGATCTCAACTCCAAGCTGTTGTGGATTAAGGTACAGGTTCTCGGAGGGGTGTGGATTTCAGCGGCATGGTTTGCATTCGCGGTTTTATTTACCAGACGGTCATCATGGTTTAAAGGTGTACGCTGGCTGCTCCTAGCGGTTGTACCACTGATCACGATTGCACTGGCATTTTATGATGGGACACTGCCCCTTGTCCTACGCGATACCCACCTGGTCCGCATCGGCTCGACCATCTATCTGAACGGTACTTATGGTCCGGCCATTATTCTGTTCTCACTGTATGCCTTTGTCCTGCAGCTTGCTGCGACCGGCATGCTGTTACAGTTGGTGTTCCACTCCAAGCCGTTTCATTGGCGCTACGTTACCCTCGTTGTGGTGAGTTTCATTGTCCTTTTCCTCTTCTATTTAATTGATCTCTTGAATCTACTTCCGATCTATCAGCCCCGTCTGCTGCCGCTGGCGATGCTGGTGATCATTCCCGTATCGGCCAATATGTTTAATCATGTCCGACGGGCCGATCTGGCGGCGGCAGCTCGGAAGCTGCTGGTAACGACACTGCCCGATCCGGTTATCGTCATTGATGCTGATCAACTCGTGCTGGATTTCAACCCGGCGGCACAAGCACTGTTTAAAGACGCTCTCCATGACACCCTCGGTAGCCCTGTGTCACAACTGAGCGAACCGCTGGCTGAACTAGTCGCCCAATCGACCATGAGCACCGATGGTCGTCTTGAGGTGGTTCTGACAAACGACACCCTGCCAAAGGTCTATGATGTCCGCGCCACCAACATGGTCGATCAGCACCGTCATATCATGGGACAGATGTTGGTGTTACGCGATGTTACCGATCGTAAAAAGGCGGAAGAGGCCAGCCAAGGTTTTCTTGAAGATATGAAGGCCTTGCAGAAACTCTATCTCGAACTGTCTCGTGAAGATGATGAGCTAACGCTGCTCAAACACATGGTGGAACTGGGTCAACAGTGGTTAGGCTTAGAACGTCTGGCCCTATTTCTCATTGACCCGCCCTCTCAACAACTACTGGGAACCTATGGGGTGGATTCAGCCGGGCATATTCGCGATGAACATTATTACCGCGAACCGCTGACGCTCGATCACTGGTCGCTTGAGATTTTGAACAACTTTCAACATGTGAAACTATGGATCGCCGCTGATTTGCTCGACAACGGAAAGCCGGTTGGTTCCGGTTGGAAGATTGGAGCAGCCTTGTGGGATGGGCATCAGGCGCTCGGTTATCTGATGACCGATAACTTTGTTTCTCACCGCGCACCACGATCCTACGAAACCGAGTTCATCTCGCTTCTGGGCAGCACCTTTGGGCATCTCATCCGCTTAAAGCAGACCACAGCGCAACTTCGCCAGAGCGAAGAACGACTGCAATATCTAATCAAGAACAGCCGTGACAGCATTATCCTGAAGGGAAACAACGGTCTCATTTTGGCTGCCAATCCGGCCGCCTGTCAGATGTCCGGCTACAGTGAGGAAGAATTGCGCTCGCTTAAATATGGAGCCCTCATCGATAAGGCTGATCCTCGCTCCGTGACTGCCCTGAAGGAGCGAGAGCACAAAGCTTCCATGCGCGCAGAACTGACCTCTGTTCGCCGGGATGGTTCATGCTTCCCGATTGAGCTAGAGGTCGCTGATTTCACCGACAGTCAGGGAGCCATCTTCACTTGGGCTATTGCCCGGGACCTATCCGAGCAAAAACGTTATGAGCAAACCCTCATCCAACACGAGAAACTGGAAACCGCACTTGCCAAGGAGGCGGAACTCAGTTCGCTCAAATCGCGGATGATGCAGCGGATGGCTCATGAATTCCGTACGCCGCTGGCCATTGTCCAAGCGAAAAGTGAAACCCTTGCCACATATTTCGAGCGTCTTACTCCCAATCAGCGGGCAACGAGAGTCTCCGACATTCAGCAGTCAATTGAACGGCTGACAGAAATGTTGGATGAGATTAACCTCACGGTGAACGGACAATTTGTTCAAGCGGATCTTCAGTTTGTTTCTCTTGACATGAATGCCATATGCCGTTCCGTTGTGGATGAGTTAGAAACCCATTTAGGTCTTCGCAGCAAATTTGAACTGCATCTGAGTCCGTCGGCTATGGTTCTAGGTGATTACCTCACCCTGCATCGAGCAGTCAAACACATCATGGGAAACGCAGTGCATTTCTCAGCGCCATTTGATGAGGTAACGGTGCAATTGACCAGTAATGATGTAGGGGTTGAACTCAATATTATTGACAGGGGTATCGGGATTTTGCCTGAAGAGCAAGCACGGCTTTTTGAGCCTTTTTTCCGGGGGAGCAATATCGGTGAAATCGGCGGACTAGGCTTAGGGTTAGCCATTGCACTGGCTGCCATAGAAGCGCATCAGGGCAAGATCCGCATTGATAGTGTTCCCAGGCAAGGCACGACTGTCCGCATCTGGCTGCCGAAAGCACCAGCCTAGGTTGCTCTTAACTGCGTGCAATTCTACCGGTTATGTCCTTAAAGAATAGACATACATCTTTCAACTCATCTACCTCAACAATGCTTATTCTCATGGCTAGCATTGCAATAAAAACGACCATTTGATTGTTCATCCTAGTGAAACGAAACCGCTTGACTTTCTTAATCCGAAACTGATAAAAGAATAGAGGGGAATACCTTTTCGTTTCACTCGCTCATCTATGAGAACTATAGGCTATATTCGGGTCAGCACTGAAGATCAAGACCTCACCAAACAAAAACATCTCCTCTTGGAATATTCCCAAGCACAGCACATCTTAATTGATGAATTTATCGAAGTGGAAATCTCGTCCAGAAAAACACCCACAGAACGGAGAATTGATGAACTCTTCTCGAAACTGGAAACAGGGGATAGGCTGATTGTGGCCGAACTCTCGCGTCTGGGTCGCAACATGCTCGAAACCCTCAACATCATCAATGATCTGAGTCTAAAAGGAGTATCTATTTCGTTTATCCGACAGCCAGAACTGTCCACCACAGGCGGCCACAGCAAATTGTTGTTGGCAATCTACAGTTACTTTGCGGAAACCGAGCGTGAGTTTATTTCTATCCGCACGAAACAGGGATTAGCTGCTGCAAAGGCTAGTGGCAAGCAACTCGGAAGACCACAGGGAAGTCGCAACAAAAAACAACGAGTGCTTGATCCGTTCAAGCCCGTCATCGAACATTATGTGAGCCAGCGAATTCCTATCGCATCCATTATGAAGATTGTCAATCCACAATTGGAAAGACCACTGTCTTACAACTCGTACAAATATTATGTTCAACGATTAACCTGATGGATTGACTTATTAAGAATCGGGAGTTTTCTTAATTGGCATTATATGTCCTTGGCTAATTGCATGCCTAGGACATTTTCTTTCTCGTCTAATTGGGCTAAGACTACTCGATTACGAGAAAGAAAATTTAGGATATCTACGTTTGAAAACATCACTTCCGAAACGGATATAATCTTTAAATATGACACACCCACTTTCTAATTGCTACAAAATTTGGGAACTCAAGCAATTCATTTTTAGGGATTGGGTAACAGAGCTATATGACGCGAAACGCCCTAGAGCCTGATATGCACTTTTGAGAAGTGGAAGATTAAGATAGAGGGATGAACAGAAAAGCTTATCCCACCGATGTAAGTGATGACGAATGGGTGTTTGTGGCACCCTATTTGACGCTGATGACAGAGGAAACGCCACAGCGCGCGTATCCGCTGCGTGAAGTGTTCAATGGATTGCGTTATGTAGCGCGGGGCGGGATAAAATGGCGCATGGTGCCAAACGATCTGCCCCCTTGGCACACCATTTAACAGCAAAACGCACATGGCGGTAGACACCTTGGGTCTGTTGCTGACGCTGCATGTCATGGCAGCCGATGAACAGGATCGCGCGGTCGTAGGGCAACTGGCACAGTAGGTTCAAGACGTAACGGGAGAGACAGTCGAAGTGGTATTTGTTGACCAAGGCTACACCGGTGAGGCGGCTGCCGAACAAGGCATTCGGCTTGAAGTCGTTAAGCTCCCTGATGCCAAACGTGGCTTTGTGATCTTGCCTCGGCGCTGGGTGGTCGAGCGCAGTTTCGCTTGGCTGGCCCGTTTTCGTCGCTTGGCACTCGACTATGAACGGCTCCCTGAAACGCTCAAAGGCTTGCATTTTCTGGCTTTCGCCATGTTGATGGCTCATCGCTTCCTTCAAACCCTTGCTCACTGTCTATAGTTCATAACAGGCTCTAGGGCTGAACTGCCTTTGGCCATGTCGTTGCATCACCACGTAACGTATAGTTGATGGTTGGGGCAATTTCATTATTTTGAGGAATTACATGAATTGCATCTATTGAGAACCCGCGTAGCGATAATATACAAACGGCAAATACAATCTCATTAATTCCACGTCCGATGGTATGTGTATTACAAACTTGAATGAGTTCTTTTACCTCAATAATTGGTGATCCTTCAGGTCCTATATCCACAAACCACTCGCATCGACGAATACTTATTGTTTGTAAGATTTCTATCCATTCATCAAGAGTTGCGTGATTATCACCGAATGCAGGAACAATATCAATTTGATGATGAGGAATAACGTTTGGGGTTTCCTTACCTCCACAGCCTCCGATATTAATCGTACGTAGTGCAAATGTACGTGGGTACTTATCAAGGTCTTCGGTAAGGCTCACAATATCAGAGAAAAATTCCTCCAGATTGCTGTCACCCATCGCATAGGAACCACGACGAAGTTTGAAAGAAAGTAACGGAATAATTTCATCTGGATCAGAAATGTTTAATGACTTACTGGCTAGATCGATAAATTCTCCGGAAACATCATTACCCCATATCTGCCTTATGTTCCAATCAAACTTGTCCGGTGAATACGCTCGGAACTCTCTCAAGATTTCCTGTGCCTGTTTGGCTTCGAAAGCAGTTTTGAACCCGATTGTAACAGTAGCGCGACTAAAATTATGGATTGGTACAATTGTTGAACGAAGCGAACCTGTAACAGGACCGTGTGCAGGGACCAAAACTTGGCCTTTATGGCGTTGCCGGATCAATCCTAGAAAATCGTAGAAGTTTGCAATATCAAGAATTTGTGGTCCTGGTTGAATAGGTGCTTGAAACCAACGTTTGTTGTGTGCTTGGAGAACTTGATGAACAATATCGTCGTTAATGGCAGTGAAATTCAGAAGATTCTCGGTGTCTGTACAATTTACGAGCATAGCATCTTGGAGGTTAGCGCCGTTATTGACAAGATCCCATGTAATCTCGGCTAATTCTCCTGGCCCGCTATCTACGTAGACTGTATATTGTACCGCATTCAAGTTTACCTCACTTTCTGCAATCATTTCGGAGTCGCTTGTTGGAGTTCCGTGCTTAGGTCAGTTACATCAAATAATCCAGGGGCGAGTTTCTCAAGGGCGTCCTTAAAATGCAAACGATAGGCTGCAATTGGCTCAGGAAATGTTGCTTTTAGAGTAAGCAATGAGACCGCATCCAATAAATAAAAATTGAGAGAAGGAACCTTCACTGAATAGCTCATGATACTTTGCGGGAAAGTAGGAGCCGCAATTATTGCAACTTTTTTATCTCCAGCAAGAGCTTTAGCGTGAGCTGGCAACCACATCTGCGTATTATCTGGACGATGTTCCATTACTACAACATACACAGATGCCTCGTCATAGAGTAAAGTTGTTCCACCAATCAAGGAATCATTTTCAATTTTTGGCTCACTAGTTAGCATATCACTCAGTGTAGTTTGAACTTCTTTTGAAAAGTTAATTCCTTTTGAAAGATCTAATACCATAGTTAAAAAACTGTTATTTATTTTTGCGGATTTGTCCGGCAAGAATGTACTCTTAATCAGGTTATAGATTCTCGACTCGATGTCCTGAGCAAACTTACCGCGACCATATTTACTGGATTCAGTTGCTCGGATACGCCGGATTTTATTAAACGTTCCATTTATATCAAATAGGATTGTGGTTAACTCCTCAAACTGTGTGTCGCCAAAATTTTCATCCAGTTTTTTTTGTTGAAGAATATACTGTAGAAGGAGTACCCGTCTAGCTTCGAGGTCTGTCCTCCAAAGTTCTTCTAATCGCGTGTCAGCCATTTGTGTCTCCCTTAACGGATAGTATTGCAAGCTTTCAATGTCTTCTATATCTAATGTCTTGTTCTTTTCGTCAGTAGTAAGCACCTGTCCAATTTTGTCTTCATCAATATCGATATCCTTATGAAGTAGACTTAAGTCTGTGCTGTCATCTTCATTGTTAGCTGAAATCAAGTCGTAAAGAGTTAAATTCATAATATCTGTTTCGGTAATTTTGCCGGGTTCAGCACATTTTAATATAGTGTTCTTCACTTCTTGAACCGACGGTGAATCTATCAAATTATTTGATTTTTTTAGTGCTAAATTTGCCGATTCAAATAATACGCCCGATAATTGTCTCTTGTGCTGTTCAGGGAAATATATTACTAATGGTTTCTTTGTTCGTAGACTCGTTTTTATTACTCGCTCTAATTCATTTGGGTCTATCTGGAATGTGTATAAAACTAAAAGATAATGACCGGAATTCTGTCCCTGTGTTTTTCGTAATTCAGCATAATAAACACTTGACCAACCCGGTAAAGGGTAAGGTTTGATCTTGCCCGTAATTTTGTGACCGTTAAAACTGTAAGAGATCAGAATCCAATTTGGGATTGTCATAGCTGCCTCTCTATAAGATATACTACTTATAGGACTTGGCGATGAGATTCTGTAAGAAGTTTCCAACATCTTTTTCAATCCACTTAATGTTTAATCGAATATCTTCTATTGATTTGACAGGGTATAGCGCAAGTCGATCTGTGTACCCACGCAAATTAGGATCATAAGTAGAAATCGCCAATAGATTTATGGGGCGTTTCAGGTGGAATTCTTCAAATAGTCCTCTATAGTCGTTCGCAAAAAATTCTTTTGGATCAAGAGTTGAAAGGAAATTATTCACCTGTTGAACAAACAAATCATACTCAACAAACTCTTGATCAAGATTTGAGTCAATGTTTAGCTTTCGTAACCCTTCAAAAGTCTTTTCCTCATTATTTAAGTGATCTAGTTTTGTGACCAACTCAAGAATTTGACGTTGCAAAGTTTCAATTTTCTTCTTGGCAAATTCTTCTACTTCACGAAATTGTTCTGCGATAAACGAATTATTGCTGAAACTATCATCGGAAATAGAGTACTTCTCCTGAGCCACATGCACCGCCTGAATCATTTGTTTAGCTTCAGTTAGTATTTCCTTTACCTTATCAATGTCTGGCTGATGTTGCAGCATAGCGCTGGGATTTAACACATGAATTAAGGTTATTCTATCCTTGATTTCTTGTGGAATAAACTGTAACGCACTACCAACCGTATCATCAATTATGTTACCCTCATTTGTGACCATTGCATTACGCAAGGACGCCCATGTCCAAAAAACCCAAAAAAATAACCGTCTGTCATCATGCTTTAGTGCCTCAACAATTTCATGAACTTCCGTTTCTGTGTTGGCACCGGTCATCACCGAATCTTTCTTGCCTAAACCAGTTAACAGATTTGCAATATTAAGATTGGTATCAACTAATATATCGAACTTCTGATACTTCCGTTGATTTATAAGTTTGGAGAGTCTTTTCCAAAACCCCTTTGATCCATCCGGCAAAACATGTCTGTCGAAAAAATAGGCCGCTCGTATGTTTTTGGTGAGCTGGATACCTAACCACTCAGCAGGTCGCTCAGGACTAGATTGGTTATTGGTTGTATGAAGGAGAATATTGAATAAATCTGTATTCATGTGATTTAGGTCAACAGCTAGAAGTTTTCTGCTAGACAAGGCCTTCATGTCAGAATTGTCATAGCTAGATACAATTCCTAAGCCGACCAAAGTTCTACCAACCCCTCCTTTAACGCTGGTAAGGATATGGAGATTCGAGAAATTGGGCTTTGCCTTCGGTTTGCGTCGAGCCAAAATCGCATTACTAAGTTTTTCTGCTGCCTTTCCATCATTGTTAAAATCGGCAACAATTGCCTCTCTTATATCAGGGGGTAATTCGATATCACCCATTACAATTGGTATTAAGTATCCATCCTTTTTCTTTAGAGCGGCAGAAAAATACCCGATTAATTTATCAACATTGAATTGAGGTTCGTTTAAGGCATTATCGCTATATATCAGAATAACTTGATCTGAAGCTTTTACTTGCTCTATAGACTCAGAAAGAGCATTCTCTCCTAAACTGAGATTACCAGATATATCAATGCCGTATGGATGTAGCAACTCCCTTAATACCTTAATGTAAGCATGATCCTCTTTTACACACAAAACCCATACTTTTCGATGTTCAACCATCTTTTTTGATTAGCCTTATGTAGTGTCAAATTAAACCCAGTGATTTTAATAATGCATTTGATGCTTCATCAGGATGGTTTACGAAGTCCGCATATACCGTATTTGTCAGCCACGGAGGTAATTTATCGCATGGTTTTACAATGAGAGGGAGGATGAACGCTTTTTTCTGCTTCAGAGCAGCTATTAATTGGGCATAAATAATCTCACTTTTTACTGCTTCAGACTCCAAGGATTCAGGCGTAACAACAAACAAAAGACACGAAGATGTTCGAATCGTTTTGAACATGGTTTCAAACCATTTTATCCCAAGCCCCAAAACATCTTTGTCGATATTTACTTCTAGTTTTGCGTTAATTAGGAGTTCTTTGATGGCTTCGACGATGATTTCGTCATGATGTGAATAACTAATAGTTACTCGTTTAACCGGAGTTTTCATTTTCTACCCCATACAATCTATTGCAGCAATTGCTCCTGTGTTTGATTCACATGTTCTCCAAGATGAATTATACGCGAGTTAGGAATATAATACCAATAATCTAACAATATTGATCACATTAGAAGGGAAAGCTAATTTCTTCTGTGAAGAAAATTTCGAGGAGGAGAATGGTAAATACTGAAAATGAAAATAAATACTGCCCTGATGCCAAATATCAACTGCATAATATTTTGAACGATATTCCAAATCTTTTAAGTAGATCTATTTTTGCTGAAGAGACTGCAAGTAGTATCGAAAAATTTTTGGCTGATGCTGTCACTAGAGACTTTGAGAATCGCAAGGCTAAAGCATTAGGGGATAAATTTGAGCCAAATTATGATGCGGATCGAGCATGCATCGAAATAAGAACAGTGTCAAAACTGGTTGGGATTTTAGGTGATGAAGTAGCTTCTTCAAAAATCATTACTATACTAGGGTTAGCCAATGTCGGGGGTATTATTGCATGGGGAATAAAAAATGAAACATAAGGATCCATTATGAGGATTGTCAATCCACAATTGGAAAGATCACTTTCTTATAACTCATACAAATACTACATTCATCACCTCATCGGGGTAAGGCCACAGGGCACAAACGCCTCTTGAGAAGGGCGCCGGGGATATGTTACGTTAGAAATTCCCTATGCCAATTGCGACCTCCAGCTGCATAATAACTCTACAATCTCAGGAGGGTTGTGGAGAGGGCTAGACCAACCCTACATCACGAATCCCTTCCTTTGCCGTTTCCTCAAACGGCATCTTTTCTAGATACACATCTTCAATCACCTCACTTCGATAACAGTCAACAGGCTGCTGAGAAAAGCGGCATCATCTTTGATGCGCGTGAAGCCAAGCGAGCAATCCAACGGGAAGAACTCGCAAAACGGTTGAGCATACCCTACGAGCAAGCCTTAGAAGCGTTGAGTGATCTGCGGTCAAAGTTGGGTACTCTAAAAAGTAGCAATCAAGTTCAAGTGGAAGAAGAGAACAAATCCACTGAAGCTGCTGAGGTGCGTTATGAAACCGGAATAGGCATACTGAATTTTGAGGAATTGCATGAACGCACACGGAAATATGCAGCGTTTGTGCTCTATTATACCCATTATGTGCGATCGGTTGATGTAGATGATGGATTACTGGCAGGCTATACCAACCTGTGGGAGCGCCTACAGCGGGAACCAGAGCGTCTAAAAGATAAACCAATGGTATGGATTGCCAAAGGGATTGTCTACAAAGCCCTTCATGCCATCCGGCACGATTGGATTTATCAAAAATATATTCAAACTACAGAAGGCCGATCCTCAACTGATAGACGGGGAACACAATCGCCCGAATCTCGCCAAACGGATATGAGGATCGACATCCATCGGGCGATTGCTCAGGTTGCCCAGCATATTCTGACCCGTGAAAAAGGCAAACAGGTGGAGCATGATTTGTGGGCGCTCTATGGACTAACCATGCTCCACGTCAGCTCTAGTGAATTAAGCCGCTTATTTCATGTTCGTGAACAATCGATGTACGCTGCATATAACCGGGTACGTGAGCGGCTGAAAACTGCGCTGCCCTATTACGCACCTTCTGGTGAAACTAAACCTGTTGGAAAGCGTGGCCCCGATGTGTTGCCTCAGCAAGACATGACTGCTATCCGCCAAGCAAACGTGCTTGTAAACGCAGAGGTGTATCAAGCTGTACAAAAGCAGATTGAAAGCCTCAATGCTGACACTCGCCAGCAGGATGAGTTGGCACTCGAAGGTATTCAGCAAGATATTCAAATATCCACCCAAGCTCGGAAGTATGGTTTACCTCAGTATCAGATGCAGCGGGCATACAAGCGAGTACATCTCATGATTGCTGCGGAGCGTGATCCAACCGTGAGAACACTCCGTCCAGAACGGCGCATCAAATATGTTTTCACCTTAACCACAGAAAGCGCCGCTGCGGTGGAAAAGCTGGCGTTGGATTTACTAAAGGAGTCCAAGAGTTATGAAAAGCTTGTGGCATTACACGCTCATATCAGCAATTTAGCCATCAGCACGACAGCCAAACACTTCAATATTCCGATCTCGACGCTGCGTTATTACAGCCAACAAATCGGCAAGCAGCTTCAAACTCCTATGGAACCAGCGCGGAAGGAAAACCCAAACCATCACAATCAGAGTAAGTTACATCAGTCCGATGTCACAGTCTACCTTAGGGATAGCATTGTCGATTAACTTCATAGGTTCAGGGCGTTGCTCATTTGGAGAAATAAGTGCCTAATAAGCTGCTTAATTACCGTGGTTTTTGAGGTTTAACTGCGGATTTCACTTTACAATTTCACTGTAAACTCTACTCTAATGACGGGAATAAATGTTCAACATTACAAAACACTTCCAAACTTAAACAGGTTCTCACAGCTAATCCATTAAATGGAGTGTGGAATCTGCGAATAATCAGCAGACTTAAACCTATAGAAAGCTAGTGGTGGTTGGCATTTATAAATTTGCTACAGGCCATTCCAAGAACAGCCATTGCCTCAATTTTCCGATTATAGACTCGCCAACAAACACATTGGCCTCAAACACACGTCGCCATAGATTTGATTGTGCGAAGTCTGGAGTGAGATTGCCTCGGGTTATACTAAGTGTAATATAGCTTATAGTCTGTAATCTTGTCTTAGCGTCAACAACCACCTCACCGCAGGAATTACTTTGTCATCAACCGAAAGACATACACCCCGAAATGGAACGCCGTTGTGATTTTCTGAACCTGTCAGGTTTTGTGCCCAAAAGCTTCAATCAGTTTGGCCCCAAATCGTGCTATAATTTTAGAGAGATGTTAAGCATCAATATACCGCAGCCCTAACCAATATCTTGATGTCCGATATGTGGAAATTTCACCTAGAGGGCAAGATCATGTTTATTCTGCGAAATCTCACTTCATGCCGATTACGAAGGTTAGTACGGTTTATTCCAATTCTGGTGTTTCTATTCTCTTTGGCTGATGCTTTGCCAGCTAGGGTGCAACAGCAAACAGATCGAGTAACGGTCTCCGTAGGCCCTGTGGGAGGCTTTCTGCATACCGGCCGCTTCACGATCATCGTTCCCCCTGGAGCAGTGGACGGGGTAATAACCCTGAGCGTCGTAGAACTCCCTACTCAAACAGCCAGCCTAAGCAAACGCCCGGGTATGCAACAATACCGACCGATAGGTCCTGCGTACCAGTTCGAAGCGTCTCGATTTCCCGCTCATCTGCTCAATGTTTCGATTGCCTTCGACAGCAAGGAAATCCCCGAGCAATATGGAATCGAGAATCTGGCGGTCGTTAAGCAGATAAGCGTCTATGCGGAGGATTTCTCGAAAGCTGCCGCTCGCGCGCCGGGCGTTACCGTGGAGATGAATGTTCCTCTTCCAGTCACCGTTTATGAGCATGAAGTCGTTTTCTCCGCCGACGCCAACGCGACATTTCAGTTAGTCGTGGCCGCCGAGAGGCCCGCGGCTCATCCCTGTAGCTACGAATATGATCCCATCCATCCCTATTTTATTTACACTAAACCAAACGAGATGTTATGTGATTGGATAGAAGTGCCACCTGGCCTCACTTCAGACGGTAAGCTGAGTGTCGAGAAATCAATCACGAGAACTGTCAGGGACGCCAGCAATTTTTTCTACGACCGGGGCTTCTTTTATCCCTTCGATCTGACGCTTGCGAGTGCGCTTCCCGAGGCGATCACAGTCAAATTGGAAAGCACCGCAAACCCAGACAGTTGCGCATCGGTTGACCCGGATGAGACACTCACGATTAACGTTGACCCCTTCAAACTCGTAGATGGTACGTGTGACGTTCGAGCCGCGATTGCACATGAGTACTTTCACCTAGTCCAGCTTTCGAACCTGAATTCAATATCCAAAGATACGTCCACTTTGGCCGAGAACCGTTGGTTCTTGGAGGGCACGGCCAAATGGGCTGAAGATGCCTTCATGGAGTCCGTCAATGATAATGGGAAGTACTTTGCTCCAACGGGGGACAGATTCCTCGAGAGTCTGAACATGCCGACCACATCAGGAGACAAACGGGCGTATCAGACTGTCGCGTTTTGGAAATGGCTTGAAGAAAAAGTTGAAGCAGGCTTAATCGCAAAGATAATCGCCGATGCGGGAAAAGACAGCTTTTCTCAATTCTGGAGTGCGAGTCACTCTTCGACTGGTCCTGTTGTCATCGGTCCGGGCGGATTAACATTACACGAGACGCCGTTCAGGATTCTCTATTTGGATGAGTTCAATAAAGTCGCTCCTTTGACGCTCTCCTTTCTTGATTTTGTTGCAAGTTCTCTCTATTGGAAAGACTATGATGACAATGAAACTGGCCCCAATGATATATGGAGTGATACCTATTTAGGTTCTGCTTTCGGCAAGCTCACATCGTATTTCACTTCCCCTTCAACGGATCACGCCGTGCGACAACTCAAAAAAGGAGGCGATGGGGACGGAGAGGCAAGAGCCATCACCATCCCTGCCATCATTACCCGCCATCTTTCTGGAAATGCCTACCAAATTGCCAACGCGACCGGGCCCGATGCTCTTGTGGGACGCCTCAACATCGAATTCAGCTCCTCCGTGTCGGGACTCTCTGCCGCAATCATCTCGCAAGGCATCGCAAATGAAATCACGGTGAATCTCGATATCAGCCCGCAAACCGTGAAAATCCCGTTTTTCCCCGATGATGAGATTATTATCATTGTTGCCGACCGGCTGTTCGCAGCACCCGAGGGGCAGTATACGCCCTTGGTACGGGCATGGGTCGATAATCCGTGTACTGCCCCTATTGTTGAACCCATCGTTAAGGTTTCGTCAGTTACAGACCTCTTGGACGCATTAGCGAAAGCCACTCCAGGCACGACCGTGCAACTAGGCGAGGGAAGTTTCACTTTGTCGGGCAGGAACTGGGCCGAGCTAGGCGGTTCATACGCGGGAGCGATTGTCGGACCAGGAGTAACACTAGCAGGTTCAGGTAAGGATAAGACGACGCTGACATTACAGGGGGAAGGTGCGCGTATTGTCATGCGTGACCAATCCATACTTAGGGATATCAGGGTCGATGGTTACATCACTAGTCAAGGAGGGTGGCAGAGCGCCATACGTGTTGCCAGCAATTGGGGGCGGAGTGCATCCGTATGTAAGGTCGATATACGCTTGATGAGTACATTGCGATTCGGGCAATGGTCTGCACTGGAGATCTGGGATGCGAGTGTAATAGTGAATGACAGTACTCTTATACATGTACCAGCTACATGCTGCGATGGTGGAGGGGTTACATTAGGTATCTTTGTCTCGGGCAACTCTCGGGTAGTCGTGACTGACTCTACGGTTACACGCTGGCGCATGGGACTAGAAGCTTGGGGTTTTGAAGACGAAGGTACGCCGCAGCTTCATGTCGACTGTAAGGACTTTACTGATAATTGGGAACACAGCGTTTGGGTTAAATATACGACGTCAGCGTTGGCAGTTACAGTAAAAGATATCTGCCCGGCGGCAACGCCTCCTTAGCTTGTGGGGCGGCTTGAGTTACTCCTAGTAAATCATCTAATACCAGATTCGAGTAATTGACCCATGAGAGATTATACGATTGCATATGCGTCGATGGTCTTTTTTATAGTAACTGATCCTGGTATGGCCTGTAGATAAAAAGGATGGTTGATCGGTACCCCATAAAATAAGACAACAGTCTGGGATAAAATGGATGGAAATGGGGTATCGAATGGGATATCGTGTGAGCAAAGCAATCAAGGAAGAAATCATCCGTAAGGTGCAGGCAGGGGAGCGCGTGGCAGAGCT